>NZ_JAIMCG010000010.1 GCF_019795295.1 Cupriavidus sp. AU9028
CCCCCCCCCGGCCGCGGGCGCGGGCCAGTGACCCGCCCCCCCCGCGGGTGTGCGCAACCCCCGCCCGGGGGGGGGGGGGGGGGGGGGCCCCCCCCCCCCCCCCGCGGCCGCTGGCGTTCAGGCCGAGCAGCTCGCCTTCGTGCCAGACCAGGGCGAACAGGTCGCCGCCGATGCCGTTCTGCGTCGGCTCGACCACGGTCAGCGCGATCGCCGTGGCGATGGCGCTGTCGATCGCGTTGCCGCCCGCATACAGCATGCGCAGGCCCGCCTGCGCCGCGAGCGGCTGGCTGGTGGAGACGACGTTGGACGCCAGCAGCGGCATCCGTTGGGACGGGTAGGGGAAGGACCAGTCAAATGGCAGCATGGCGGACCTGGCTTGTGTCGTGAAAAAAAGGGGCGAAGGGGTGCGGCGCAGGCTTGCGGCGCTCAGATATGGAGGTCGACAAGGAACGGGTCGGGCCGCGCGAAGCTGCCCTTCAGCAGGTCGGCAAGCTGCTCCAGCGAGGTGGCCCGGGCCGCCTCGACGCCCATGCCGCTGGCGATCTGCACCCAGTCGATGTCCGGCGTGGACAGGTCAAGCATCCGCATGGCCGTCTCACCCGGCGATGCGCCGACGCTCTTGTACTCGTTGATCAGGATGTTGTACTTGCGGTTGTTCAGCAGGATGGTGGTGCAGGGCAGGTTCTCGCGCGCCTGCGTCCACAGCGACTGCAGCGAGTACATCGCCGAGCCGTCCGCCTGCAGGCTGATGACACGGCGCTGGCCGCCCGCGGCGATCGCCGCGCCGGTGGCGACCGGCAGTCCATCGCCGATCGCGCCGCCGGCCAGATGCAGCCAGTCGTGCGTGGGCGCGGAATGGGTGAACTGGTAGAAGCTGCGCCCGTAGCTGATGCTCTCGTCGGAAACGATGGCCTCATCCGGCATCAGCGCCGCCAGCGTCTGCGCGAGCCCTTCCGGCGTGATCGCGCCGGTCGCCGGCGCGGGGCGGGCGCCGGGATCCGGCATGGCGGCCGCCGGCGCATCGAGCGCCGCCACCAGCGCGGCCAGTGCCGCGGTCGCGTCCTGGTCCGGGCGGCACAGCGCATGCAGCTCGGTATGCGGCGCGGTTTGCCGCGACGGCTTGCCGGGATAGGCGAAGAACGCCACCGGCGGGATGGCGCCGACCAGCACGATATGGTCGAAGTCCTTCAGGAAGGCAACCGCCTGGTCCGTGCTGTACGGAATGCGCTGCAGCGGCAGGCAACCGCGACCCCGCCGCAGATGCGAGGTAATGAAGTCCGCCCGCAGCGTGGCGCCGGTGGCCTGCGCCACGCGCCAGGCCAGCGCCTGGCCTTCGGCGAAGACGGCGTTACCGGCCAGCAAGATCAGCACGTTCTTCTTCGTCCGCAACACGCGCGCGGCGTTCTCGACCGCGAAAGGATCGGTGGAGGCCGGCGCCAGCGGCGGCAGCGCCTGCGCGACCACGCCGCCATCGTCCCAGCAGGTATCCGAGGGCAGGATCAGCGTCGCAATCGTGCCGGGATAGGCGTTTGCCGCGTGCACCGCTGCCGCGCCATCCTTGCCCACGTCCTGCGCGCTGCCGGACGTGCGCACCCATGCGGACACCGACCGCGCCAGCCCATCGGTATCGCTGGTCAGCGGCGCATCGTATTGACGGTGCCAGCTCGCCTGGTCGCCCACCAGATTGACGATGCCGCTGCGGGCACGGCGGGCGTTATGCAGGTTGCCCAGTCCGTTGGCGAGGCCCGGGCCGCAATGCAGCAGTGTGCAGGCACTCTTGCGCGCGATGCGGAAATAGCCGTCCGCCATGCCGGTGACGACGTTCTCCTGCAGGCCAAGCACGCAGCGCATGCCGGGCGTCTCGTCCAGCGCCGCGACGAAGTGCATCTCGCTGGTGCCGGGATTGGCAAAACAGGTATCGACGCCCGCGGCGAGCAGCGTCTTGACCAGGCTGGTGGCTCCGTTCATGGATCTCTCTCGTGCCGTGCGTTGCCGGCTCAGACGCGCAGCTGGGTGACGAACTTGGTGTTCAGGTACGGCTCCATCGCTTCGGCGCCGCCCTCGGAACCGTAGCCCGAGTCCTTCACCCCGCCAAATGGAACCTCGGGCAACGCCAGGCCATGATGGTTGATCGACAGCATGCCGCACTCGAGCGCCGCGGTCAGATCGCCGGCGATCCTTGCCGAGCTGGTATAGGCGTAGGCCGCAAGGCCGAACGGCAGCCGGTTGGCTTCCTTCACCACCTCGTCGAAGTCCTGGAACCGCACGATCGGCGCGACCGGCCCGAACGGCTCCTCGTGCAGGATCGCGGCATCGGCCGGCACATCGACCAGCACGGTGGGTTCGAAGAAATTGCCCGGACCGTGCAGCCGCTTGCCGCCGATGGCCACCGTCGCGCCCTTGGCGACGGCATCGGCTACCAGCCGCTCCATCGCCGCCACCCGGCGCGGGTTGGCCAGCGGTCCCATGGTCGTGCCTTCGTCCAGGCCGTTGCCGACGCGGATCTTGCCGGCCTCCTGCACGAAGACCTCGACGAAGCGGTCGTAGCTGGCGTCCTGCACCAGGAAGCGGGTTGGCGAGACGCAGACCTGCCCGGCATTGCGGAACTTCGCCGCGGCCAGCAGCTTCGCGGCGCGTTCGACATCGGCATCGTCGAACACGATGGCCGGCGCATGGCCGCCCAGCTCCATCGTCACGCGCTTCATGTGCTGGCCGGCTTGTGCGGCCAGCAGCTTGCCGACCTCGGTCGAGCCGGTGAAGGTCACCTTGCGCACCGTGGGGTGCGCGATCAGGTAGGAGGAAATGTCGGCCGGATTGCCGAACACCAGATTGACCACGCCAGCCGGCACGCCGGCATCGACGTAGGCGCGAATCAGTTCGGCGCAGCTGGCCGGGGTTTCTTCCGGACCTTTGAGGATCACGGAGCAGCCGGATGCCAGTGCCGCCGACACCTTGCGTACCGCCTGGTTGATCGGGAAGTTCCAGGGCGTGAAGGCGGCGACCACGCCAACCGGCTCGCGCACCACCATCTGGGTGACCTCGCGCGAGCGCGAGGGGATCAGCCGGCCGTAGGTACGCTTGCCTTCCTCGGCGAACCACTCGATCAGGTCGCCCGCAGCCAGCGTCTCGGCCTGCGCCTCGGCGAGCGGCTTGCCTTGTTCCAGCGTCATCAGCGTGGCGATCTCCGGCGCGCGCTGGCGAATCAGCGTCGCCGCCTTGCGCAGGATCCGGCAGCGCTCATGAGCGGCGACATCGCGCCACAGCCGGAAGCCGTCTTGCGCCGCGGCGATCGCCGCATCCAGGTCCGCGCGCCCGGCGTGGGCCACGGTGGCCAGGGTGCCCCCAGTCGCGGGGTTCAGTACCGGAATGGCGGTGCCGTTGCCATCGCGCCACTGTCCGTTGATGAGCAGCTTGATATCGGGGTACATGGTTATCCCAGGCAGACTTCGCGAACCGACGCCTCCAGCAGCGCCAGGCCTTCCTCGAACACGCTGTCGGAGATGGTCAGCGGGAACAGGAAGCGCACCACGTTGCCGTTGACGCCGCAGGCGAGCAGCAGCAGGCCCTTGTCCAGCGCGCACTGCTGGATGCGCTTGACCAGCTCGGCCGCGGGAGCGCCGGTTGCCGGGTCGGCCAGCTCCATCGCCACCATGGCGCCGAGCGAGCGTACCTCCTGGATATGCGGCACCGCCTTCTTCAACGCCTTCAGGCGGGTGACCATGGCCTCGCCCAGTGCGTTGGCACGCTCGACCAGACCCTCCTGCTCGATCACCTCGATGACGGCAAGCGCCGCCGCCACGGCGATCGGGCTGCCCGCGTAGGTACCGCCCAGCCCGCCGGGTGCGGGCGCGTTCATCAGCGCGGCCCGGCCGGTCAGTGCCGACAGGGGGAAGCCGCCCGCCAGGCTCTTGGCCATGGTGATCAGGTCGGCCTCGACGGGGTAGTGTTCGAGCGCGAACAGCTTGCCGGTACGGGCGAAGCCGGTCTGTACCTCGTCGACAATCAGCAGGATGCCGTGCTCGTCGCAGATCTTGCGCAGCCGAACCAGCAGTTCCGGCGGCGCGACATAGAAGCCGCCCTCGCCCTGCACCAGCTCGATGATGATGCCGGCGATCCGCTGCGGATCGACATCGGCACGGAACAGGTGCTCCAGTGCCTTGATGCTGTCTTCCACGCTGACGCCGAGCGTCGGCGCGGGGTAGGGCACGTGCCAGACGTCGCCGCCAACGGCGCCGAAGCCGGCCTTGTACGGCTTCACCTTGCCCGTCAGGGCCATGCCCATCATGGTGCGGCCGTGGAAGGCGCCGGAGAAGGCGATCATCGCCGAGCGGCCCGTGGCGGCGCGGGCGACCTTCACCGCGTTCTCGACCGCTTCGGCACCCGTGGTGAACAGCGCGGTGCGCTTGTCGAAGGCGCCTGGCGTCAGCGCGTTGAGCCGCTCGCACAGCGCCACGTAGCCCTCGTACGGGGTCACCTGGAAGCAGGTGTGATGGAACAGGTCCAGCTGCTTCCTGACCGCCTCGATGATCTTCGGGTGGCGGTGTCCCGTGGCCAGCACGGCGATACCCCCGGCGAAATCGACCAGACGCCGTCCGTCGACATCCCAGATCTCCGCGTTCTGCGCGCGTTGCACAAAGCGGTCGGTCTGCACGGCGACGCCCGGCGGGCAGGCGGCTTGACGGCGGCGTTCGAGAGCGGTGGCGTGTTCGTTTGTCGGCATGATGGTCGGCTGTCGAAGAAGGGCGTCCCGGGACGTCCGGGCCGCGTGGAGCACGACTCTACTATTGCCGTGAAAAAACGCAAGTTGTTTTTCACAAAGATGAATCGAGGCGGCCGCTGCCCTCCTGCCCACCCTGGACGCGGTGACGCGACGGTCGGGCGTGGCCGCGTTGGGCGTGAGGTAGAATCCGCCTTCATCCTGATGAAGACCCGCTGGACGGGTCGTCGATACGGCGTCATGAAAAGCGTCCAGACCAAAGGCAAGAAGAGCCCATCCCCCAGGGCACCGGCGGCAACCAGCAAGCGCCCGGTGAAGAAGCGCGCCGCCGCACCCGTGGCGCCGGCGGCGGCACCGGAAACGCCGCTGAGCTGGATTGGCGAGGAAATCAAGAGTCTGCGCAAGGCGAAGGGCATGTCCCTGCAGGAGCTGTCGCAAGGGTGCGGCAAGTCCATCGGCTTCCTGAGCCAGGTCGAACGCGGGCTGAGCGTGCCGTCCATCAGCGACCTGCATGGCATTGCCCATGTGCTGGGGGTGCAGATCGGCTGGTTCTTCCCGCAAGGCGAGTTCGCCGATCCGATGGAGCGCACCGTAATCGTTCGCAAGGCGCAGCGTCGGCAGCTGACCTTCGCCTCCGGCATTGCCGACTATCTGCTGTCGCCCAACCTTAGCGGACCGCTGGAGCTGCTGTGGTCCGTGATGGAACCCGGCGCGGACAGCGGTTCGGCCTACCATCATTCCGGCGACGAGGCCGGTGTCCTGATTCGCGGCGAGCTCGAACTGTGGGTGGGCGACCAGCACTACGTGCTCGGCGAAGGGGACAGCTTCAGCTTCCCCAGCGGCACGCCGCACCGCTATCGCAACCCGGGCAGCATCAACGCAGAGCTGGTCTGGGTCGTCACCCCGCCGTCCTACTGACGCACGCGATCCCCTGGCCGGGCCGCAGGTAGCCCGGGCAGCCGCTTCGTTCCGTCGCCCCTTCGTTCCCCTTCTTTACTCTTCTCTTCGCCACGGCTCGACGCGGCCCTCCCGCAAGGGCTGCCGCGGTCGTCCGTGCTCGCACTCGCTCCCGCACGCAGCCACCCGCAACCGCCCGCTTGGGCAGCCCTGTTTCGGCGCGTGGCTCCCCCGAAGCCGCACGGTAATGGTGCCCGCGATGCCTCATCCGGGTGAAAACACCTACTGTACTTTCGGGTTCGTGAAAAATAACATGCAGTTTTTCAGTGGCATGTAAGTTGCTGAACGAGATGGCTGCCATCGCTTCTGCGCGTGCCTTGCCGGGCAGGGCGGGAAGACGCAGCGACGGCCCAGTCCCAGGACTGGGAATGTCGGGACGGAAGCTTCACGCTGCCTGTCGAACGCTGCTCAACGTCTGGCCGCCCTGGTCCCGAGTCTGAAACCCTATGGTGCGTTGCATGACCCGAAGCCTTATCAAATCCCTCTCCGTAGTGGGCGCCATGCTGCTGGCGCTGGTTGCCAATGTGCAGGCCCAAACCAATGACAAATGGCCGACCCGGCCCATCCGCGTGGTGGTGCCGTTCCCGGCTGGCGGCGGCACGGACAGCGTCGCGCGCTTCCTTGGCGAGAAGATGGCCACGGAACTCAATGCGTCCGTGTTGATCGAGAACCGTCCGGGCGCCGGCGGCATCATCGGCGCGCAGAACGCGGCCAGCGCACCGGCGGACGGCTACACCGTCTTCATCGGCTCCAACAGCACGCTGGTGACCAACCGGTATCTCTATAACAAGCTGCCGTACGACCCCGACAGCCTCGCCCCGATCGGCCTGATCGGCGTGCAGCCGCTGGTCGTGGTGATCAACAATGCGCTGCCCGTCAAGACGCTGGGCGAACTCGTGGCGTACGCCAAGGCCAATCCCGGCAAGCTGAACTACGCCTCGTTCGGCGCCGGCACCACCTCGCATCTGGCCGCCGAAATGTTCAAGCAGGCGGCGGGGATCGACATGGTGCACGTGCCGTTCAAGGGCGCCGCCGAGGCGATTCCGGCGCTGCTGGGCGGGTCGGTGTCCGTCTACTTCGATACCATCGTGTCGAGCCTGCCCCATATCAAGGCCGGCAAGATGCGGGCGCTGGCGGTCACTACCGCCAACCGCTCGGCAGTACTTCCGGATCTGCCGACCATCGCCGAGCAGGGATATCCGAAGTACGAGATGTTCCCCTGGTACGGCCTGACCGTGCACAAGTCCACCCCGAAGGACATCCAGGCGAAGCTCGGCGCCGCCCTGGCCAAAAGCCTGGCCGACCCCGACCTGCGCAAGCGTCTGACCGAGACCGGCACCGAGGTCAGGTACGCCGATACCGCGGAATTCACCAGGCTGATCCAGTCCGACGGCGGCAAGACCGAGCGCCTGATCAAGACCGCCGGTATCTCCATCCAGTAATCGCGGGGGCAGCCGGCATCCGCAGCGGTCGCATCGCCTGCCGCCGGCCTGCTACCTGGAAGGGGAATGGCTTTGCAACAGGCATTCATCTACCCGGACGTCAAGGACCGGGTCAGTGCCGAGGAGTGGCAGCAGCGGGTCGCGCTGGCGGCCTGCTATCGGCTCCTCGCGCACTACCGCATGACTGGTGCGGGATCTCGGCACCCACAAGGCAATGATCCTGCGCACCCACGGGCTGTTGACCGCGGGCGGGACGGAGCGGGAAGCCTTCGACCTGATGTATTAGCTGGAGCGCGCCGGTCAGGCGCAAATCGCTCAGGGCGTGAAGAACGACACCGGCGTCATCAACCGGTTCTCCTGGCTGATCAGATAGCCCGCGTCCGCGCTCAGCTTCAGGTAGTCGCGCCACGCCGGGTCGTTCTGCAGCGCCTGGCGCTTTGCCTCGCGATCAGCCGCGCTGTCATAGACCCAGATGTGCATGTAACTGTTGACATTGCCGGTCTCGGTCTGCAGATAGGCCAGCGGCTTGCCCAGGTGCCGGCTCTGGATCGCGAAGCCGTGCTCGGCGTACAGTGCCAAGTGCTTCTTGATGGTGCCCGGGCGGCAGGTGTAGGTGCGAACGTCGTACAGCATGCGGTTTCCTTGATGAAGAGCGAGTGGGTAAATGAATGCGGCGGGGCCTGTTTCGCGCGACCTATTCCGCGGTGGCGCCTGACTGCTTGACCAGCTGTGCCCAGCGCGCGACCTCCTGCGTGACATACTTCTGGAACGCGGCCTGATCATCGCCGACCGGGTCCGCGCCCAGCCCCTTGAGCCGTTCCTTGACCGCCGGATCGGCGACGCTCTGGACGATTGCCTGCGACAGCTTCTCGATTGCGGCCGAAGGAGTGCCAGCCGGCGCGAACAGGCCGAACCACGAGCGCGCGGTCATCGCCGGGAACGGTGTTTCCGAGAACGCGGGTACGTCGGGCAGGGCGGCGTGGCGCTGGATTCCCGTCACCGCCAGCGCCTTGAGCTTGCCGGCCTGCACTTGCGCGAGGACCTCCGGCAGGTTGGCGAACATGACCTGCACCTGGCCGCCCATCACATCGTTCAGGGCCTGCGCGCCGCCCTTGTAGGGAACGTGCGTCATCCTGGCGCCCGCCAGCGTACCGAATTGCTCGCCGGCCAGATGGGAAGCGGTGCCGGTACCGCCCGAGGCGTAATTGACGCGACCGGCGTTCGCCTTGGTGTAGGTCGCGAGTTCGCTCGCCGACTTGACCGGCACGGAAGGATTGACGACCAGCAGCAGCGGCACCGACGCCAGGTTGGACAGTCCGACGAAATCGCGCGTGAGGCTGTAGCCCAGCTTTTGATAGAGCGAGGCGTTGATTGCGTGGCTCGACGTTGCCATCAGCAAGGTGTAGCCATCGGGCTCGGCCCGCGCGGCGGTGACCGCGCCGATATTGCCATTGCCGCCCGCCTTGTTTTCCACGACGATCGATTGGCCAAGCCGCGTCGACATGGCCTGCGCGACGGTGCGCGCGATGACATCGGTGGCCCCGCCCGCGGCGAACGGCACGATGATGCGCAATGGATGATCCGGGTACTCCGCCATGGCATGAAGCGTCGTCAGGCCCAACGCGGCGGCCACGGCAAGCCTCCGCAATCGCGCGATTGCTTTTTGCATGTCTGTCTCCTGTGCCTGTGTGATGGCTTTTGTTGTCTTTTGGCTTGACCGAACACCGCAACGCCGGGGCGAGTTTGCTCCCCTCGCCCGCTTGCGGAAGAGGGGCCGGGGGAGAGGGCATGCGGCGGCGGCCATGCCACCGTGGCCGAGAAAGACCAACCCCTCTCCCCGGCCCTCTCCCCTTGAAGGGGAGAGGGAGAAAACCAGACGGCACCGACGCTCGGTGTCGCGACCGACACGCCCGTATCGGTCAAGCCATGGACACCACTCTACGCAGCCGACTTCCCGAGGCGTTAGGACAGATCAGAGGCTGAATTGGACTTTTTCGCAGACCGCGCCGCGTGTCATTCCAGCGGGCGGCAGTGCTGGCGGCGGAAGTCGCCCGGCGTGAGGCCGGTCTGCTTCTTGAAGAATCGCGCGAAGTAGGCGGGATCGTCGATGTTCAGGCGGTACGCGATCTCGCCAATCCCCAGTTCGGTATTGCTGAGCCAGCGCTTGGCTTCGAGCACCACGCGTTCCTGCACCACCTGGCTCGCGGTACGGCCCATCGCGCGCTTGACCGCGTCATTGAGTTGTCGCTCGCTCACGCACAGTGCCTCGGCGTACTGGCCCACCGTCTCGAAGCGCAGGTAGTGGCTGTCCACCAGCATGAAGAACCGCCGGGCCAGCGTCTGATGGGGACCGGCGCCCCCGGACGGCTCCCGGTCCGGGCAAAGCCGTCCCAGGCGCGTCAACAGGATCAGCAGGCAGGCCTGCACCACATCCCGATACCCGGGCTGGCGATCCCGCACCTCGCGCTCCATTTCGGCGAGCAACGGCAGCATGTCATCATGCCGATCCTGGGACAGATAGAGACAGCTGTTGCCACGCATCGGATCGTAGAACGGCACGCGGGCAACGTCGTCGGCGCGCGGGAACATGCGCGCGAAGAAGTCGGTGCTGAAGTTGAGCACATAGCCGTGCGGCTTGACCGACGAGGTCCAGGCATGGACCTGGCCCGGCGACAGGAAGAACACCGAATGGTCGCGCACCTCCAGATGCGCGAAGTCCAGCATATGCGTGCCGCTGGCCCGGGTCATCCACAGCAGGTGGTAGTAGTTGTGTCGATGGAGGAAACCGCGCGGGATGTCGTCGCGGTCTTCCAGCCGCACCAGATCGAAGAAAAACGACCCCTCGCCCGCGAAATCCGACGTCTCGAAGACGGGGAATTCACCGGAGCGGATGGAGGAGGGGGCGTCGGACAAGGGCAATATTCGCTGCGCCAAGGGTGGCCGACGTCATGCTATGCCAAATCGAGGGGCCGTTGACTCCGGCATTCCCCTGATATTCCTCCAGGCTCCGATCGCGCGGACGACGCCCGTCCCTTATGCTCGCGCATATCGTCAGCAATGCCAATACAAGGGTGCAGCCATGCGGGTAAGGGTAGAGAAATGGGGTGACAGCCTTGCGGTTCGCCTGCCGGAGGATGTCGTGGCGGCGTTCGGCCTCAAGGAGGGCGACGACGTTGACGTTCGCATGGACGGCTCCGGCGGGCTGGTCGTCAGCAGAGCCTCGGGCGCGAGCGGCTGCGTAGCGCGACTTCGCCGCTATCGAGGGCGTCTTCCCGCCCACTACAAGTTCGACCGGCGCGAGCTTGAATAGACGTGTCGATGCGGGGATTGCCCCTTCCGCCGGATGCACGACGAAGGGGCAGGGCAAAGGGGAACCTCAACCCACCACCGTCTCCAGCGCAACCCCATCCCGCCCGGGATCGGCGCCGCCCTGCAGCTGACCGCCGGCCATGCGAATCGCATGCACCCAGGCAATGGTGTAGTTGTACGGGTTGCGGATCACCTCGTACCCCCGCGCTTCCAGTTCGCGCGTCAGATAGCGCGGAATGCGGTTGCTCACGTCGATGGCATTGCTGGTCGACGAGAAGCGTGGGGCCGATACCGCCTCCTGCATCGTCATGCCGAAATCCACGACGTTGAGGATGGCCTGCAGCACGCCCATCGCGATCTGCGTGCCACCCGGCGCGCCGAGCACGATTTCGGGCTCGTCGCCGCGGAACACGATGGTCGGGCACGATGAGGTGAAGCGCCGCTTGCCGGGCGCAATGCTGCCCGCGCGCCCCGGACGGGGATCGAACACGCCCATGCAGCCGTTGTACAGGAAGCCGAGCCCGGGCGTGATCACGCCGGACGGCATCGCCAGCGAATGGGTCATCGACACGCAGTTGCCGTCGCCATCGACCACCGACAGGTGGGTCGTGTCCTTCGGCACCGCGTGGCCCGGGTTGACGCGGGTGATGTCCACCTTCTCCCCGGCGCGGATGCGCTCGACCGCTTCGCGGGCGTAACCCTTGTCCATCAGCTTCTGCAGCGGTACCTCGACAAACGCGGGGTCGCCGACGTGCAGGTCCTTGTCCCGGGTGGCGTGCTTCATCGCCTCGCACACCACGCGCAGGTACTCGGGGGTGTTGTGGCCAATGCCGGCCAGGTCGAACTGCTCCAGGATGTTCAGCATCTGGATCAGCATCACGCCGCCGCCCGGCGGACGGTTGGTGGTGATGCGGCGATCGCGGTAGGTGCCGGTCAGCGGCGTGGTGCGCTCGACCCGGTAGTTGGCCAGGTCCTCGCGGGACAGCAGCGCACCGTGCGCCTCCAGGTCTCGCACCATCCGGTCGGCCATCTCGTGCAGGTAGAAGGCATCGGCGCCTCCGCGCGCGATCTGCTCCAGCGCGTCGGCGAAGTCCGGGTTCTGCAGCGGCGTGCCGATGGTCTTCGGCGAGCCGTCCGCACGGCAATAGAGCCGGCGGCCATCCTCGCTGAAGGCCAGGCGCTCGCGATTGCTGGCGCGGCCCAGGGTCGCCTCGTCGATCCAGAACGAATACATGCCCGGCCGCACGAACCAGCCCTCGCGCGCCCAGCGAATCGCCGGTGCGATGACCTCCTGCCACGGCAGACGGCCATAGTCGCGATGGATCGCTTCCAGTCCGCGCAAGGTGCCGGGCGTGGCGATGGACTGGTAGCCGATATCGTTGAGTTGGTCGCGGATGAAGAAGCCGAAGCCGTCGCGCGCCTCGCCCTCCAGCTTGTCGGCCCACATGTCGGCGGTGGCGCGCGCCGGTGCCGTGGCATGGAAGTCGATGTACTCGTGCGCCTGGTGCGACGGCATATAGACCGCCGCCGTGCCGAATCCGGCGATGCCGCACATCAGCGGATCGACCACCGTCTGCGCGAAGGCGCAGGCCACTGCCGCGTCGGCGGCATTGCCGCCCGCGCGCAGGATTTCGATGCCGGCCTCGGCCGCTTCCGGCTGCGGGCAGACCACCATGCCTTTTTTCATGAAGATTCCTGTCATGGGTCGGTGGGCGCTTAGCGGGCGCGCAGGTCCAAGTCGCCGATCGCGTTCTTCCACTTGACCGTGTCGTTCACGGTCAGCTCCATCAGCCGATTGCTCGGGCCGGGCATCGGCGTGATCTGCATCGAGCGCATCTTCTCGACCACGGCCGGGTTGGCCAGGAACTTCTGCGTGGCGGCATGCAGCGCCTTGACCGACCCGGCCGGCGTGCCGGCCTTGGCCGCGATGCCGGACCAGCCGATGTCCTCGAAGCCGGTCAGGCCGACTTCCGGCGCGGCCGGCACGTCCGGCAGGTCGGGCACGCGCTTGCCGGCGAAGACCACCAGCGGCACCAGCTTGCCGGCCTGGATCTGCGGCAGCGCGGTGCTCAGCACCGGCGCCATGATCTGGGTCTGGCCCGACACCGTGGCGACCACGCCGTCCGGCTCACCCTTGTACGGCACGTGGGTCACCTTGAAGTCGCGCTGCTTGAAGAGCATCTCGCCGACCAGGTGCGTGGAGTTGCCCAGGCCCGACGAGGCGAAATTGATCGAGCCGGGTTTGGCGCGCGCGGCGTCGATCAGGTTGTCCAGCGTACGCAAGCCGGTTTGCGGGTTCGCCACCAGCACGAACGGGACGTTGGTCAGCGTCGCCACCGGCACGAAATCCTTCTCCGGCGAGTAGGCCAGCGGGGCATAGGCAAACTTGTTCAGCACCATCTGCGACACGCCGGCCAGGAACAGCGTGCAGCCATCCGCGGGCTGGGACAGCACGCTCTTGGCCGCGATGATGCCGCCCGCGCCCGGCTTGTTCTCCACCATCACCGTGGTGCCCAGCTCCCTGCTGGCGTGTTCCGCCCACATGCGGGCGATGGTATCGGTGCTGCCGCCCGCCTGCTGCGATACCACGAGCCGGATCGGACGTCCGCCCGACCCGGGTTCGGCACAGGCCGCGGCCACGTTGAAGGAAACGAGGGCGGTGGCGGCAACGGCGGCCAGTTGCTTCAGGGCTGAAAAGTTCTTCATAGGTCGGCAGCGGAGAAGATCCACGGAGATGAGAAAAGATCGGAAAAACCCGTCGAGCGACGCCAGGTTTTCCGCATTATTTCCCCGTCGTGCCATCGCAACCAGTGAATTGTTGCGATACTTCCATTAGTATTTGCTCATGACTACGGCAATGGAAAGTGTCGCCTGGGCGCGCCGGTTGCGCATGCGGCATCTCGAATCGTTCCTGATCCTCGTTGACGCCGGCACGCTGTCGGCCGCCGCGGAGCGGCTGCACATGACACAGTCCGCCGTTTCCCACTGGCTCAGCGAGATGGAAGCGCAGACCGGAGCGCGGCTGGTCGTGCGAGGCCGCCGGCTGCAATTGACCCCGGCTGGCGAGGCGGTGCGCAAACTGGCGGTGCGCGTGCTCGGCGAGATCTCCCGCGCGCATCAGGAACTCGGCTCGATCGCGCGCGGCGCGGTGGCGCGGCTGCATATCGGCAGCGTCTTCGCCGGCGTCGCGCATCTGATCCCGCAGGCCATCATTGCCTTCCAGCAGCGCGAGCCGGATGTGTCGATCCAGGTCACCGAAGGCGTCTTCAATACCCTGCTGGAGCGGCTGGAGCGGCGCGATTTCGATCTGATCGTCGGCTCCATGGACGCCCGGGCCTATGGACCGCATCTGGCCAACGAGCTGCTGTTCGAGGACGCCATCGGCATCGTGGTGGGCCGGCACCATCCCCTTGCCGAGGTCGCGCAGCCGAAATGGACGGACCTGCTGGCCTACCCGTGGGTCATGCCGCCGCGCGAGACGCTGATGCGCACACGGCTCGATACCGTGCTGCTGGAGCGCGGCGCGGCGGGACTGCAGCCGCGCGTGGAAACCGGGTCGGTGCTGACCATCGAAGCGATGGTGCGGCACACCGACCATATCGGCGTCTGTTCGGCCGCGATGGCGCGGCATCTGGATTCGCTCGGCCTGGTGCGGGCCTTGCCGATCGCCGACGCGGAGCCGTTCGGGCCGGTCGGCGCGGTCTGGCGGCAGGGCGGGGCGGACGAGGTGGTGCACCGCTTCGTGCAGTGCCTGCGCGAAGCGGCGGCGCGGATCAGCCAGACTGCTTGCCTGCCTTCCGACGGCCGAGGCCGCGGTACCCCACGGTGACGCGCTCCCTTCCGGAGTTGGGGGTGCGCGTCAGGCGCAGACACCGCGGAGTTCCGTTCAGAACGTATGCTTGACGCCCAGCACCACACCGGTCTGGTCGACGCCCGGTGCAACGCTTCCGCCGTTTGCCACGCCGAGGGTCGACCCTCCCTTGTTGTCCATATATGCCGCGTTCAGGTACAGCTCCGTCCGCTTGGACAAGGTGTACCACAGCGCCGCCGCATAGCTCGTCGCATCGTCGGCGGAATCGCGGCGGTCGGCGCGATAGACGCCCGCGCGCAATGACAGGGCTGGTGTCACCGCGTACGCGCCGCCGAGCCAATACAAGTGCGCGCGCAATGAAGGGCTGGCAATGGTGCCTTGCAGGTAGCGATACCCTGCCATCGCGGAGAACGGGCCATCGGTCCACAGCAGGGCGCCCGCATAGCGGCGCTCGGTATTCCCCTGGGTGACCGCAGCCGTGCCGCGCCGCTGATCGAAGCCGAGGATGATGCCGAGCTTGCCCAGAGTGTAGGAGGCGCCCGCGCCGATCTCCTGACCGATGCGGTAGTTGCCGGGCACCTCGCCGCCATTGGCGACGTTGCCGTCGTAGCCTGCGCTGTAGAGCGCCGTCACGGTCAAATCGCCAAAGTCGGCGCTGTACTTGATGGCATTGTCCGCGCGGTTGGCGAATTGGCCGTCCTGCGCAAGCACGCCATAGCTGGCATAGCGCAACGGATCCGCCGGCACGAACAGCTCGTACAGCGTATTGATCTGCCGGCCAAGCGTCAGCCGGCCCCAATTGCCCTGGATCCCGAGCCACGCCTGGCGGCCGAACAGCCGGCCACCTTGCCCGGAGGTGCCGGCGTCGCTATTGAAGCCGCTTTCCAGTGCGAAGATTGCCTTGAGTCCACCGCCCAGGTCTTCGGTGCCGCGCAGCCCCCAGCGCGATCCAGTCACGTTGCCCGAGGACATCCGGTACAAGGCGCCGGAGCCGTCCGCGCCGGCATGGTTCAGGTATTCGATGCCGGTATCGACCAGCCCGTACAGCGTGACCGACGTCGTTGCCGGCCCGCGGGCTTGTGCCTGCGCGTCCGCCGCAGGCATGCACGCGAGCACGAGCGCTCCCACGGCAGGCAGGGTTGCCTTCCTCATGTCTCCTCCTTCTTGTTGTTGTCATGCTGCGCCGGTCTGCTGTTGCCTATGCCGGCTGGGGTGAGCGCGGCCAGCTGCGGCCGCTACATCGGTACTGGACCCGGGCTGGCCGCACCGGGCACAGACGTGGCCAGCGCCAGTCAATCGACCCGCGCCAGCGATGTGGTGTAAAGCGCGGCTTTGCGGGCGTATTCCTCGGCGTTGGCGCGCAGGTTATCCACTTCCTCCTGCGTCAGCTCCCGCACCGCCTTTGCCGGCGAACCGAGGATCAGCGAGCGCGGCGGAAACTGCTTGCCCTCGGTAACAAGGGCGCCGGCGGCCACCAGCGATTCCGCGCCGATCGACGCATTGTTCAGCACCACGGCCTGGATGCCGATCAGCGCGCCGTTGCCCACGGTGCAGCCATGCAGCATGGCCTGATGGCCGATGGTGACGCCGGTGCCGATGGTCAGCGGGCTGCCCGGGTCGGTATGCAGCACCGCGCCCTCCTGCACGTTGCTGCCGGCGCCGATGCGGATCGGCTCGTTGTCCGCCCGTATCGTCGCGCCCGGCCACACGCTGACCTGCCCGGCCAGTTCTGCGCGGCCGATGATGGTGGCTTCCGGGGCGACATAGGCGGTGGCGTCGATCGACGGCGCCATGTCGCCAAGCTTGTAGATGGTCATGATTGCGGGTTGCGTTGGCGTGGGGGATTACTCGACCTTGACGTTGGCCTTCTTGACCAGGCCCGCGTAGCGCTCGGCCTCGCTGCGGAAGAACTTCGCCGCTTCCTCGGACGTCGTGGGCTTGATCACGGTTGCCTGCTTGCGCAATGCCTCGACCACCTCCGGCGTGGTAAAGGCCGCGGCGAATGCATCGTGCAGCCGCTTGACTTCGGCGGGCTTCATCCTCGCCGGGCCGATCAGGGCGAACCAGCCTTCCGCGTGATAGTTGGGCAGGCCCTGTTCGGCAATGGTGGGGACGTCCGGCGCCAGCGGCGAGCGCTCGCTGCCGCAAAGCCCGACTGCACGCAGCGCGCCGGACTTCAGGTGCGGCAACGCGGCGTTGAGCGCCACCACGCCCATCTCCACCTGACTGGCGAGCAGATCGGTGACCATCGGGCCGGTGCCCTTGTAGGGGATATGACGCGCCTTGACGCCGGCCTCGCTGAGGAACATCTCGCCGGCCAGGTGAATGATCGTGCCATTGCCCGAGGACGCCAGGTTATAGCCATCCGGCTTGGCCTTGAGCAGTGCCACCAGTTCCGGAACGCTCTTTGCCGGCACCTTCGGGTTCACCACCAGCACCAGCTGCGTGGCGCCGATCACGCTGATGGGTGTGATGTCCTTGATGGCGTCGAACGGCATCGACTTGAACACGCTGGGATTGATCACGTGGTTGTTCGACACCAGCCCGAGCGTCGTGCCGTCCGGCTGCGCCTTGACCACGGCCGCCGCGCCGGTGATACCGCCCGCGCCCGGCAGGTTCTCGAACACCACCGGTTGCCCCAGGGCCTTGCCGAGCGCCGGGCCAGCGGTACGGGCGATCGAATCCACGCCGGAACCCGCGCTGATCGGCAGGATCACGCGCAGCGGACGGTCGTTCTGCGCCAGGGCGGGCGATGCGCCAAGCATCGTGCCGGCGCCAGCCACCGTCAGCGCGCCGAGGGCACCGACGGCGCCGAGCGTGCGAAGGACGGACCGCCGCGCGGCCCGCTTTGCGGGAAAGGAATGCATGGTTGTCTCCGTCGTGTTCTTGTCGGGTTGAGAGGCGCCGCAGGCGTCAGGCGCTGCTGGCGCCGCCGAGCTGGCCGAGGATCTCCTCGGTATGCTCACCGGCCCGCGGCAGAGGCCGCCGCACCCCCGGGCGCTTGCCGCCCATCAGCAGCGGCAGCAACACCGTCGGCGCCATCGAGCCGTCCTCGACCTGCATCGGCACCAGCCCACCGCTTTGCTTCAGGTGCACATCGTCCAGCAGCTGGTCCGGACGAACGATGGGCGCGTAGGGAATGCCCGCGGCTCCCAGTTGCGGCGTCAGGGCGTCGGCGCGATGGTGCTGCAGGATGGCGCCCAGTTCCTCCAGCAACTGCGGCCGCACCGCGACGCGGGCCGCGTTGTCGCGGTACTCGGGCCGCTCGATCAGCTCCGGATGCTGCAGCACCCGGCACAGCGTGGCGAACTGCTTGTCGCTGACCGCGCCGATGAACAGCTGCTCGCCATCGGCCAGCGTGAAGACGTCGTAGACGCTCCAGGCCGAGACGCGCGAGGGCATCGGCGGCGGCGCCTCGCCCGTCATGGCGAACTGCTGCATATGCTGCGAGGCGAGGAACACGCAGTTCTCGAACAGCGCGCTCTGGATCTCCTGCCCGCGGCCGGTGCGGTCGCGCTCGCGCAGCGCGGCGAGCACGCCGATGGCCCCGAACATGCCGCCCATGATGTCGTTGACCGAGGTGCCGGCCCGCAGCGGCCGGCCCTTGGGGCCCGTCATATACGACAGGCCGCCCATCATCTGCACCACTTCGTCCAGCGCAAGGCGCTTCTCGTAGGGCCCGGGCAGGAATCCCTTGTGCGAGACATAAATGAGGTGCGGATACTTCGCCGACAGCGTCTCGTAGTCCAGGCCCAGCTTCTGCATCAGGCCGGGGCGGAAGTTCTCCAGCAGCACGTCGCTCTGGCCAGCCAGTTCCGCAGCGGCGGCGCGCCCTTCATCGGTGGTGATATCGAGCACCACGCTTTTCTTGTTGCGGTTGAAGGCGCGGAAAAACCCGATGCCAAGGCCGGGCAGGTTGCGCGTCTTGTCGCCGCCGGGCGGCTCCACCTTGATGACTTCGGCCCCCAGGTCGGCGAGGATCATGCCGCAGGTCGGCCCCATCACCATATGCGTGAACTCGACCACGCGAACGCCGGCCAGCGGCAGGTTGTTGTCTTCGGATTGCATCGGATCGTCTCTTGGTCAAGCCGCGGCGCGTGCGGACGCGCCGGCGAAGTTCCTGGGCAAGCCGGCGCGCCACAGCGTGCCGTGCAGGGTCTCTCCCTTTAGCCAGCCCGCCACCCGGTGCCGCAGCGCAAGCAAGGCGCCGATATCGAGACCGGTGTCGATCCCCATGCTGGCGAGCAGGTAGGCAAGGTCTTCGGTCGTGACGTTGCCGCTTGCGCCGGGCGCATGCGGGCAGCCGCCGATGCCGGCAAGGCAGGCGTCGAAGCGGTTCACGCCGGTCTGCAGGGCCGCCATGACATTGGCCAGCCCCAGTCCGCGCGTATCGTGGAAGTGCCCGCACCACAGCCGCTCGCCCACCAGCGCGCGAGCGCGGCCGAACAGTTCCGCCACCATGCGCGGGTCCGCATAGCCGACGGTATCGGCCAGGCTCACGCGATCGGCGCCCGCATCGAGCAGCGCCTGCAGCAGGCGCAGCACTTCGTCGGGCGACACCTCGCCCTGCAGCGTGCAGCCGAACGCCGTACCGACGCCGCCTTCGATCAGCGTCCTGGCCCCGGCCGCATCCCGCGCCGCCCGGATGCGGGCGACCTCGGCCACCACCTCGTCGGGCGTCTTGCGCAGGTTGGCCACACTATGGGCGTGACTTGCGGAGAGCGGCACCAGCAGCAGATCGGCGCCGCTGGCCAGCGCGTTTTCCGCGCCGCGCAGATTGGGTACCAGTACCGAGACGAACAATTCGGGCAGGGTGCGGGCGAATGCGACCAGCTCGGCGGTATCGGCCAATTGCGGCAGCAGGCGCGCCGGCACGAACGAGCCGACCTCGATCTCGCGCTGGCCAGCGTCATAGGCCGCCTGAATCCACTCGCGCTTGTGTTCGGTGGGCACGATGGTCTGGATACTCTGCAGCCCGTCGCGCAACCCCACTTCGCGGATCACTGCGCGAGCGGGGAAGCCATTGGCGTGGTGGGTCGGATCGGGGGCGGTCATGGCGCGGTAAGCAAGCAGGGGCGACACACGCAATGTATGACGTTCTTGTGGCACACTGAAGCGATGTTTTGTGCACGCTATCGTTCCAAAATGGAAAGTCTCGACGTGGGGGCATCATGCGCGACCTCGACCTGACCACCTTGCGGCTTTTCGTCGCCGTCTGCGAGACGCAGAACATGGCCCGGGCCGCCGAAGAGGCGCATGTCGTGCCGTCGGCGGTCAGCAAACGCCTGGCGCAACTGGAACAGACCGTCGGCGCCAAGCTGCTGGAGCGGCGGCGCCGCGGCGTGGCGGCGACCGCCGCGGGCGAGATCCTGCTGGGGCACGCCCGCGCCATGCTGGCGGCGGCCAACCGCGTGGCGCGCGACATGGAGGACTATGGATCGGGGATTCGCGGCCAGGTCCGGCTGCTCGCTACCGTCTCGACCATGGCCGAGTCGCTTCCCGACGATATCGCCGCGTTCCTGCAGGAGCCGGGGCACCGCGACGTCGGCATCACCGTGGAGGAGAGCCTGAGCCTGGAAGTCGTGCGCTCGCTGCGCGAAGGCTCGGCGCCGCTGGCCATTTGCTGGGATGCGGCCGACCTGGAGGGCTTCCAGACGCGGCCCTACCGCTCGGACCATCTGGCCGCGGTGGTGCACCGCTCGCATCCCCTGGTCCAGAGCGGGCGCTGCAGCTTCGCGCAGACGCTGGAATACAGCCATATCGGCATGCCGGCCCAGACCGCGGTGCAGACCATGCTGAACCGCCATGCGGCGATCCTCGGTCAACGGATCGACTACCGGGCGGTGGTATCGACCTTCGATGCGGCGCTGCGATGCGTCCGCGCGAATCTCGGGGTGGCGGTGATACCCGCGGAGATCGCGCTACCGTTCGCCGACGCGCTCGGCATCGTCGTCATTCCCCTCGAGGATTCGTGGGCAAGACGGCGCTTTGCCATCTGTTCGAGAGATTTCGCGGCGCTGTCGCCGGCGGCGAAACTTCTCGTGGAGTTCCTGCAGACGCGGGCGCGGCAAGGGTGAGGGCACAAGGTGCCCCGGCGGAGCGTGCCGGCCTCCGGGGACGGACCGGGGAGGCATAGCCGTCTCTTTAGCACTTCTGAGTGTCTTGTTGGTTACCTTTGCAGGCGGCGCGCCTACATCAGTTGTTGCGTTCCCACATACGCATTTCTACCTAATGTTGCGTTGCGACAAGAGTCGTCCTACAATTCGGGAAAACCCGAGTTAGGGTTATCCCTGAAAAGCAAAGGAAACGACCATGAACGCACAAGCCGACATCAAGATGACCGACCAACTGGAACGCGACCTGATCGAACGCGAACTGGACGCGCCTCGCCTGGGCTTCGCCTACGACGTGAAGCGCCTGGTCGCTGCTGTTCAGAACGTGATCGCTCGCCTGCAAGCCGAAGCTGGCAAGGCCAAGATCACCTACGCGAACGGCTGATATCGCACCGCAGCAAAACGCAGAAAGAGCAGTAGCAGTCCTACAAAAGTAGTCCTGGTTGAGTGGCACCGCAGTACCCGCAGTACCAAAGATCGCTGGCCGCCGAAATGGGCAGCCAGCGCCGCGTGAAGTGACGCGGCAGGCGTAAAAATGACGATCGGGCGCTCGCCCTGACTGCAGGTACGTTCCAGTACCCTGCGGCGAACAGGAAACCGGCCTGGTAACGGCCCCGAGAATGTGTCGGGACCGCTACCAGGCCGGTTTTTTTGTTGCCGATACCGATACCGCCAGATGCGGGACCTGCGCGAAGCATTCGATCAGCATTTCGGTGAGGACCCGTACCTTGCGCGACGGGTGCTGGCCTGGCGGGCGGACGACATAGGCGCCTGCCGGGCGTACCGGATGGCGTGTCATCACGGGAACCAGCGCGCCGGAGGCCAGATGTTCGTGGATGAGGCCATCGGGAAGGTAAGCGATGCCAAGCCCTGCCAGCGCGGCAGCGACCAGCGCCGCGCCGTTGTCGGCTTTGAAGCGCCCCTGCGGACGAACCGTGATGACCCTGTCGCCATCCATCAGTTGCCAGGCCTCGGTTCCCTGCATCAGGGCCTGATGCCCGAGCAGCTCGTCAGGGGTCTGCGGGGCGCCGTGCGCTTCGATATAGGCCGGACTTGCCACGACCGTCCCATAAATGGGGCCGACGCACCGGGCAAGCAGATTGGAGTCCGGAAGATGACCCAGCCGTATCGCGCAGTCGTACCCGTCTGCGACGAGATCGACGATGCGGTCGCTGTAGCAGGTCTGGATATGGAGCGCCGGATGGCGCCGCGCCATTTCCGCGAGCACGGGCGCCAGGTGGGTCGGGCCTAAGGAAACCGGTGCGGCAATTCTCAGGCGGCCGCGAAGTTCGCCGGCGGGCAGGATCGCTTCGCGTGCCAGGTCGATCTCGGCGCAGGCTCTGGCCGCATGGTCGCGGAAGGTGGCCCCGGCTTCCGTGAGCGCGGCACCCCGCGTGGTCCTGGCAAGCAGCTGGATGCCGAGCTCCGCTTCCAGCCGTGCGAGCCGACGGCTGACGATCGACTTGGCCACGCCGAGCCGCAGCGCCGCAGGCGACACGCCGCCAGCATCGGCGACTTCCACGAATGTCCGTAGCGCTTCGATGTCCAATTGAACGTTCCCCGTTTCGTGACACAGCTCGCCGCAGGATGGTACTACCGTATCCGGCATGGGAAGGTGACAATAGCATTATCAGGCACTGCGCCATCGTCGATGGCTGGAACGCAACCGGAGAAGAGACATGATCGAACTGGTGATCGAGCAGCGGCGCCGCAATCTGGGCGGCAGCTTTGAAGTCGGCCGCGTATTGCCATTCGTCAAGCGGCGCATGGTGGGCCCCTTCATCTTCTTCGACCATATGGGGCCACTCGATCTGGCGCCCGGTATCGACCGCAGCGTCGATGTCCGGCCGCATCCGCACATCGGTCTGTCCACCGTGACGTATCTGTTTTCCGGCCAGATCATGCACCGCGACAGCCTGGGCTACGAACAGGCGATCCAGCCCCGGGAAGTGAACTGGATGACCGCGGGCAGCGGCATCACCCACAGCGAGCGGTTCGAGCAGGCACGGGCGCACGGCGACCATCTGCATGGCATCCAGGCGTGGGTCGCGCTTCCGGACGGGCAGGAGGAGATCGCGCCATCCTTCTCCCATCATGCCGGCAGCGACCTGCCTCGGTGGGACGAGGCAGGCGTGACCGGCCATCTGATCGCCGGCAGCGCCTATGGCCTGACGGCCGGCGCGGAAACGCATTCGCCGCTGTTCTACGCGCATCTGGAGATGGCGCCCGGCGCCACGGCCGAGATTCCGGGTGGCTACACGGAGCGGGCGCTCTATATCGCCAAGGGTGCGGTGGAACTCGACGGCATGCGCTACGAGAGCGGCAGGATGCTGGTGCTCGGTCCGGCTGCCTCGCGGGTGCGCGCATCGGAACCGTCTGCGGTGATGGTCCTTGGCGGCGAGCCGGTTGGCCAACGGTTCATCTACTGGAACTTCGTCTCGTCTTCGAAGGACCGCATCGAGCAGGCGGCATCGGACTGGAAGGCGGGAAGGATGAAGCTTCCGGACGCGGACAACGCGGAATTCATCCCGCTGCCGGACGACCCGGGGACGCCTGCGCCGGCGATGTCGTAAGCGGGACCCTGTCCCCTATCTGGACGGCGAACCGACGAGCGGCTCCGGGATCGGCTGGACGTGCAGCCGGTCGCGTCCGGACATGGCGTCTCCCTGCACCTGCTCGGACAGTCGCTCGGCATCCCGCTGACGAATGTCCGCGGCAGCCTCTTCGACATCGGCCTCGGCAAAACCCAGCGCGCGCAGCGCCTGCGCACCCATCAGGTAGGCCGATTCGACCGTCTCCCGGATCTGGTACTCGACGCCCGCGCGGATCAGCTGCACCGCGTGGCCACGGTCATAGCTGCGCACCAGGAGCGTGGCCTGAGGGAACGTGTGCTGCGCCAGCTCGACGATCTGCAGCGCGGCCTTCGCATCGTCGATGCAGATCATGATCGCGTCGGCTTCGCCGGCACCGGAGTGCTGCAGCGTGTCGAGCCGGAGCCCGTCGCCGAAATAGACCTTGAAGCCATACCGTCCCGCATCGCGGATGCGGTCCGGATCCATGTCGATCACGGTCAGGTCGACTCCCCTGGACAGCAGCGCCTGCGAAGCAATCTGTCCGAAGCGGCCGAAACCGATCAGGAGGACCCGGCCGTGCAGATTGCAGGCGACATCGACGCCCTCCATCGATGTCCTCGCCTGGAATAGCCGGTTGGCCGCGAGCATCAGCAGTGGCGTCAGCGCCATGGACAGGATCACGACGGTGGCGAACAGCGCGTTCTGCCGGGCATCGATGACGCCGCCGGAGGTCGCGGCGGCATAGAGCACGAAGGCGAATTCCCCGCCCTGCAGGAACATGGACGTCCGATGGAGGGCCTGATGACTGGAGCCGCCGAACAGGCGCGCGACAGCGTAGACCACGACGCCCTTGGCGACCATGAAGGCGGCGAGCATGGCCAGCAGAAGCTGCCATTGCGCCGCGACGACGGCGAGGTCCAGCGACATGCCGACCGCGAGAAAGAACAGTCCCATGAGCAGGCCGCGGAACGGTTCGATATCGCTCTCGATCTGGTGCCTGTAGCTGGAACTGGACAGCATCACGCCGGCAAGGAAGGCTCCCATTGCCATCGAGAGACCGGCCACCTCCATCAGCAGCGCTGCACCGAGAACCACCAGCAGCGCGCCCGCCGTCAGGACTTCGCGGGTGCGCGCGCGCGCCAGCAGGGCGAAGAACGGGTTCAGGCACCAGCGCGACACCACCAGCAGCGTCAGCAGCGCCGCGGCCGCCATCAGCATGCGCGTCCATCCTGCCTGGCCCTGCGCCAGCGGGGAGAGAAAGCCCACCACCGCCAGCAGCGGCACGATCATCAGATCTTCAAACAGCAGAATCGCCACCGACCTTTGGCCTTGCGCGGTGGAAATCTCGCCGCGCTCCTGCAGCACCGACATGATGACTGCCGTCGAGGACAGCACGAAGCCCGCCCCGGCAATGAACGCGACCGTAGCGGGAAGGTGGAAGATGGCCGCGCCCGCCAGCGTGAGAATGGCGATCGCCGCGCCGACCTGCGCCAGGCCCAGGCCGAAGATCTGGCCACGCATCGCCCATAGCTTGGCGGGCCGCAATTCCAGTCCGATCACGAACAGGAACATCACCACGCCCAGCTCGGAGAAATGCAGGATGGATTTCGCATCGGAGAACAGGCCGAACACCGATGGCCCCACCAGTACGCCCGCGGCGAAATAGCCCAGGACCGAGCCGAGGCCGAGCCTGCGGAACAACGGCACTGCGACCACGGCTGCGCTCATCAGGACGACAGCCGGTCCAATTGTCTGCCCCAGGCTCGCTTCTGCCATCGGGTTTCCTTTTCAATCTTGGGTGGGTGAAGGGGACGGGCACGGGCCTGGGCCAGCCAAGCGGCTGTCGTGCTTCCCGGCAAGCGAGGATACCTTGGCGGCAGCCGGTGAGCCAGCCTCGATCCGCCATTCGGCGTTCCATATCCGGCGACACAGCTCGGCACCAAACGGCACTACCGGGTGGACGACGGCAACGACACAATGCCCCTGCTTCGAGGGAATGCCGCCGCTGGCGATGTTTCGTTGAAGACCGATGCCAGACGTTCCACAAACTGACGTTCAACCAGGGGTGCACTCATGACTTTCCGAAACGGCCTTGCTTCGCTTCTTCGTCCCGAAGATTCGGTACTGGTTCTGATCGACCACCAGCCCTATCAGCTGGCGAACGTGAACAGCCACGAGCCGCAGATGGTGATCAACAATACGGTGGGTCTGGCCAAGGCTGCCAAAGCCTTTGGCGTCCCGACCATCCTGACGTCGGTGCTCGCGGCCCGGGGAGGACTGCTGTTCCCCCAGATCACCGATGTGTTTCCCGAGCACGAGGTGATCGACCGCACCTTCATCAACACCTGGGAGGACCGGGCGGTGGTGGACGTGGTCAAGGCCACGGGCCGCAAGCAGCTTGTCATTGCCGGCCTGTGGACCGAAGTCTGCGTGGCGATGCCGACGATTCAGGCGCTCGGGGAAGGCTGGGATGTCACGGTGATCACCGATGCCTGCGGCGCCGTTTCCACGGAGGCACACCAGGTCGCCATCCAGCGGATGATCGCGGCGGGCGCGAACATGATGACGTGGCTGGCGTTGGCGGCCGAATGGCAGCGCGACTGGGCCAGGGAAGAGAGTGCCGCCAGGCTGACAGAGGTGATCGCGCAGCATGCCGGCGGCAGCGGCATCGCTTACCTGTGGGAGCAGCAGCTGCTCAATACGCCGGTGCCGAAGAACGCGGCATGACCTGAGCCGGGAACGCCGCGACGCACAGGTTCGAGGCCCGGCCGGGGAGCATTCACCCTTCCCCGAACTCCTGCCGGGTCCGCACCGCCCCCGGACACTGCGCGTCCAGCGATTCCCGGTATCGCACACATCCGCGCAGGAACTGCGGCCACTCCGGCACCGCCGGAAGCTGCGCGGCGCCATCGGGCAGCAGCGCCCACATATCCGGATGGTGCCAGCAAAGCGCGTGACCGGATGCGTCGCGGTGCCTGCGTATCGCGGCCCGCAGCTTGCGGACCTCCTCGATCAGCCGCTCGCGCGACATGGTGTCCAGGTCTTCGTCCATGGCGTCCTCGCTGTCGTGGCTCGCTCGGTCAGGCGCCGTCGTGCGGCGCCAGCCCGGGCGCAACCTATCGATTGTAGACAGCGGGACGGCCAGGATTACCGCTTCACCGCGCCGAACGGATGGTACTGGTACAGCCAGGTCTCCGACAGCGGCTTGCCGTCATGGCGCAGGAACAGCCGCATATCGACGGGGTCGTTGCCTTCGGTGGTCAGGTCGAACTGCGCCCGCCAGTGGCCAGGCACGCCATTGGGCACCGCCTCGGTGAAGACATAGGAGAACTTGCCGCGCGAGGCCCACAGCACGGCCTCGGGCTTGGCGCCGAAGGGCAGCTTTTCCAGCGGCCCACCCTTGAACTCGACCATGAATTTGCGCACGCCGGACGGGCGCGGCTGTCCGGGCTGGCCGCCGTTGCCCAAGCGGGTGGCGACGCAGCGGGCCAGCTCGGTCGGGTAGGGCTCGTCGGCGAGCCAGTGCAGCCGGTAGCGCAACTGGAAGGCCTGGCCGGCCTTGGCCGGTGCCTGCGGGACCCACATGGCGACGATGTTGTCGTGGATCTCGTCGTCGGTCGGAATCTCGATCAGCTGCACGGTGCCGGCGCCCCAGCCGTCGCGCGGCTCGACCCACAGGCTGGGCCGGCGCTCGTAATAGACGCCGTCCTGATAGTGGTCGAAGTTGCGGTCGCGCTGCAGCAGGCCGAAGCCGCGCGGATTCTCGTCCGCGAAGGCCGAGGCCATGGTGCGCGACGGGTTGTTCAGCGGCCGCCAGATGCGCTCGCCCTTGCCGGTCCACATCGCCAGGCCGTCGGAGTCGTGCACTTCCGGGCGCCAGTCCACGCCGGTGGCCTTGACCGTCTCCGAGTACCAGAACATCGAGGTCAGCGGGGTCAGGCCCAGGCGCGCGACGTCCTTGCGCAGGAACACCGTGCAGTCGATGTCCATGATGACGCCCTTGGCGCGCTGCATGGTGAAGCGGTAGGCGCCGGTGACGCTTGGGCCGTCGAGCAGCGCGTGGACCACCACGGTGTCGCCGCCTTCGCTCGGGGGCTCGAAGTAGAAGTGGGTAAAGGTCGGGAATTCCTCGGGTTTGCCGGCCTCGGCGACGTCCACCGCAATGCCGCGCGCGGACAACCCGTACTGGTACAGCTCGCCGATCGCACGGAAGTACGAGGCGCCGAGGAAGGCCACCCAGTCGTTCTTGCGCCAGTCCAGCTTCTCCTGGTCGCCGGTGCGGCTCTCCTGGAAGCGGAAGCCGGCGAAGCCACTGCCGCGCGGCAGCTTGCGGGCCGGACTGTCGGCTGGCATGTCGAACAGATTCTCGTCGTAGACGATCTCCCGCGCGGCCAGCCCGCTGCGTCCGCCCTCGATGACATGCATGCGCACCGGCACCCGGAAGTAGGTGCCGAGATGGAAGAACGTGACGGGAAACTGTCCCGGGCCGTTGGCAAACAGCGCTTCGTCGGTGCGATAGCGGATCTTGCCGTGCGCGTCGTAGTCGATTTTCTCGAGGATCTCGGCGGGGGCGGTTGGCGGGGCGACGTAGGCACGGGAGGCCATCTCCCGCGCGCGCTGGATCAGCGCGTCGTGGCTGAAGGGTTGTCCCTTGCGCAGGCGGATGCGGCCGGTGGCGAGAGCGGCAGGCGAGATGCCCAGGCCCGCGAGCGCCGCGCTGGTGGCGGCGGAGACCAGCACGGTCCGTCGTGTCATGTTCGGCATGCGATAGCGGTGGCGAGTGCCCTTGTAATCAAGTTGCTGAAAAGACGCGCCGAATGCAAAAAAGTTCGATCGGCGCGCGCGGCGAACGTCGGATGGTAACGCAACGGAGCTGTGCACCCGACGGCGTGCCCATGCGGTCCGAGGCAGGGCAAGGGCACGGTAGGGTCGATGCGGCCGAACGCAGGTTCGCTCCGGGTGTGCCGCACCAATGGTGCGGACCTTGCTTGCGCAGGTGTCTTGCGCGCTGGAGTTGCACGCGAACCCGTGGCCCGTCTGGGGGCTGCGCACAGGAGGACCCATGCCGGCATACAACCCCCCCACGGACGTCGCCAACGAGGACGCCCCGGTCGACACCTCGACACAACCGACGGCGCTTGAACAGACCC
Source organism: Cupriavidus sp. AU9028 (assembly GCF_019795295.1). Classification (GTDB taxonomy): domain Bacteria; phylum Pseudomonadota; class Gammaproteobacteria; order Burkholderiales; family Burkholderiaceae; genus Cupriavidus. The sequence continues at coordinate 28,073 of NZ_JAIMCG010000010.1, forward strand.
CGCAAGGGAGCACCGCGCCGCCCCCCATCGACCCGGCCGCCGAGGCGCTGCTGCCCGAGCCGATTCCAGTGCAGATGCGAATCAATGGGGTCGACTACCAGTTGCGGCTGCGCCCTTGGGTGACCCTGCTCGATCTGCTGCGCGACCGGCTGGACCTGACCGGCACCAAGAAGGGCTGCGATCATGGCCAGTGCGGTGCCTGCACCGTGATCGTCGATGGCCGGCGGATCAACGCGTGCCTCGCGCTCGCCGTGGCCTACGACTGCGCCGACATCACGACGGTGGAAGGGCTGGGCAGTCTGGCCGGCAACCCGGAGGGCCTGCACCCGCTGCAGCAGGCCTTCATCGACTGCGACGCATTCCAGTGCGGCTACTGCACCCCCGGGCAGCTGTGCTCCGCCGTGGGCATGATGAACGAGCCGGCCCCGGTGAACGCGGCGGAGATCCGCGAGCGGATGAGCGGCAATATCTGCCGTTGCGCGGCCTATCCGCAGATCGTCGAAGCGGTCTCGCGCGTCGTGTTCTCCCAGCGAGAGACGGCAGAGGAACCGCCCGCCGCCGCAGTCGGACAAGGAGAGCCGCAATGAACCCATTCCGCTATCAACGCGCCGACTCCGTACCGGCCGCGCTCGGCGCGATCGACGCCGCCATCTCCACGAGCACGGCGGGCGCGGGTCAGCGGCGTATCGCGCGCTTTCTCGCCGGCGGCACCAACGTGCTGGATCTCATCAAGGAAAACGTCTGGCATCCGGCGGTGCTGGTCGACCTGGGACGGCTGCCGCTGGGGCAGATCGAAGCGCTGCCCGATGGCAGCATCCACTTGGGGGCGATGGCGCGCAATGCGGAAACCGCCGAGCATCCGCTCGTGCGCGAGCGCTACCCGATGCTGCGCGCGGCGATCCTGTCCGCCGCATCGCCGCAGATCCGCAACATGGCGACCAATGGCGGCAATCTGCTGCAACGTACCCGTTGCTACTACTTCTACGATGCCGGCGTGCCGTGCAACAAGCGCGAGCCGGGCACGGGATGCCCGGCCGCCAGCGGGCTGGCACGCCAGCATGCGATCCTCGGCGCCAGCGAACACTGCATTGCCACGCATCCGTCCGACATGTCCGTCGCGCTGGCGGCGCTCGACGCCACCGTCCATGTCGAGTCGATGCGCGGCACCCGGGAGATTCCGTTCGAGCAGCTGCATCGGCTGCCGGGCGACCGTCCCGAGCTCGATACCACGCTGGAGCCGGACGAGCTGATTATGCATATCAGCCTGCCTCCGGCCGATGCCTTTGCGGCGCATAGCACTTACCTGAAGGTGCGCGAACGCGCGTCCTATGCCTTCGCGCTCGTGTCGGTGGCCGCCGCACTCGACCTGGAGCCGGGCGGAACGATCCGCGGCGCGCGGCTGGCGCTGGGTGGGGTCGCCCACAAGCCGTGGCGCGACCGTGAAGCGGAGGCGCTGCTGGTGGGACGGCAGGCGGAGCCCGCGGCGTTTGCGGAGGCCGCGCGCTTCGTGCTGCGCGATGCCCGCGCATGGGGCGGACCGGCGCTGCCGGAAAGCACGCCGGGCAATGGCTGGAAGATCCCGCTCGCCGAGCGCGCCATCGTGCGCGCCTTCGAGATGGCCGCCGCCGGCATCGTCACCAACACCGGCCCCGATGCCGCTCGCCAGGAGATCGCAGCATGACCAGGACGACGTTGGAAACGATCGACGAGGGCCAGCAGCCAATGGCCGCGCCTGGCACGGGGCAGGCCGGCATCGGCATCCCGGCCCGGCGGGTGGACGGTCTGGCCAAGGTCACCGGACGCGCGCGTTATGCGGCCGAGCATCCCAGCGAGGATCTGCTGTACGGCGTGGTCGTCAACAGCACCATCGCGCGGGGACGAATCCTGTCGATGGACACCGGCCGCGCCCTGGCCGTGCCGGGCGTGGTCGATGTGCTGACCCACGAGAACCGGCCCGCGCATCGGGCGCTGGACCGGTACTACAAGGACATGGTCGCCCCGGCGGGATCGCCCTTCAAGCCGTTGCACCGAGACGAGATCGAATGCAGCGGGCAGCCCATCGCACTGGTGGTGGCGGAGAGCTTCGAGGTGGCGCGCTACGCGGCGTCGCTGGTGCAGGTGCGCTACGACGTCTGGGAGCACGGCACCAGCCTGCTGGAACATCTGGACGAGCGTCATCCGCCGAATCCGGAGAAGACCGGTTATACCCCGCCGCCACCACCCAAGGGCGACGCGGACGCCGCGTACGCGCAGGCGCCGGTGAAGACCGAAACGGTCTGCTACTCGGGCGTGGAGCACCATAATCCGATGGAGATGCACGCCAGCACGGTATGGCGCGACGCGCGCGGACATCTGCTGATCCACGACAAGTCACAGGGGTCGCAGAACTGCCGGGACACGCTGATGAACGTGTTCGGCCTGCCCGAGCGCAAGATCACGGTGCGCAACCCCTTCGTGGGCGGGGCCTTTGGCTCGGGGCTGCGTCCGCAGTACCAGCTGTTCCTGGCGGTCATGGCGGCGCTGAAGCTGGAGCGCTCGGTGCGTGTCGTGCTGACGCGCCAGCAGATGTTTACCTTCGGCCATCGGCCGGAGACGTGGCAGCGGGTGCGGCTCGCCGCCGAGCGCGATGGCCGCCTGCGCGCGCTGATCCACGAGGCGGTCACCGAAACGTCCCGCCGGGAGGACTATGTCGAGGTCGTGGTTAACTGGTCCGGGCAGCTCTACAACGCCGACAACGTGCGGCTGGAACACCAGCTGGTCGATCTCGATGTCTATACCCCGATCGATATGCGGGCACCGGGCGCGGCGCATGGCGTGCATGCGATCGAGGTGGCGATGGACGAGCTGTCCTACGCGCTCGGCATGGACCCGCTGACATTGCGGCTGGTCAACTATGCCGAGAAGGATGGCAACACCGGCCTGCCGTTCTCGAGCAAGGAGTTGCGCGCCTGCTACGACCGGGCCGCCGAGCGCTTCGGCTGGCACCGCCGCCTGCCAGCGCCGCGCGCGATGCGCCAGGGCAATGAACTGGTCGGCTGGGGCATGGCGACCGGCACCTGGGACGCGATGCAGATGCAGGCGCGGGCAAGCGCCACCTTCCACGCGGACGGCCGGCTGGAGGTGACCTGCGCCGCCAGCGACATCGGCACCGGCACCTATACCGCCATCAGCCAGATCGCGGCCGAGGCGATGGGGCTGCCGCTGGAGCAGGTGATCTTCCGCCTGGGCGATTCCGACTTGCCCAAGGCGCCGATCGAGGGCGGTTCGTCGCATGTCGCGACGGTCGGCTCGGCGGTGGACGGCGCCTGTGAGCGGCTGCGCCGCCTCATCTGGCGGCTGGCGCGGGAGATCCGCGGCGGCGGCATGGAAGGCACCAGTTTCAACGAGGTGGAATTCCGCGACGGCACCATCCGCCTGCGCGACGATCCTGCTCGCGCGCTGCCGCTGCCGGGCGTGCTGCGCGCCCGGCGCAAGGACAAGCTCGCCGTGCGTTATCTGTCCGAGCCGAACCAGAAGGCGCAGAGCGCGCATACCTGCGCCGTGCATTCGGCCGTGTTCTGCGAGGTGCGCGTGGACGAAGCGCTGGGCACGGTGCGCGTAGCGAGGGTGGTCAGCGCAATTGCTGCGGGGAGGATCATCAATCCGATGACCGCGCGCAGCCAGATCGTTGGCGGCATCGTCTGGGGCATCGGCCAGGCCCTGCACGAGGAAACGCTGACCGATCACCGGCTTGGCCGCTTCATGAACCACAACCTGTCGGAATACCACGTGCCGACCAATGCGGACGTGCACGACATCGACGTGATCTTCGTCGAGGAGGACGACCGCATCGTCAGCCGGATGGGCGCCAAGGGCGTGGGTGAGATCGGCATCGTCGGCGTGAGCGCCGCGATCAGCAATGCGATCTACCACGCGACCGGCAAGCGGCTGCGCTCGCTGCCGATGACGCCTGACAAGGTGATGGCGAGCTGAGGCACGCGTTGCCTCTGCCTTCATCCATAAGATGGCGCTCGACTGTCGGCGCGCATTGGATGCGCCAACCGTAGCCGGCGTCATCGTATCGAGTGCCAAGACTGCCAAGGAGAGCGCATGGCGTTGACCCAACCGATGACGCCGTCCCGGGCCCAGCGGATCGCCGTATTCCGCGCGCTGAATCTGGGCGACATGCTATGCGCGATCCCGGCGTTGCGGGCCCTGCGGCGGGCCCGGCCGCAGGCCGAGATCACGTTGGTAGGCCTGCCGTGGGCGCATATCCTGCGCCCGCGCTACGGCGGCTATGTCGACCGCTTCGTCGCCTTCCCCGGGGGCGCCGGGTTGCCGGAGCGCCAGCCCGCCGCTGGCGAGCTGGAAGCGTTCTTCGCCGGCATGCGCGAGGCCGAGTTCGATCTGGCCCTGCAGATGCACGGCAGCGGACCGGCCAGCAATGCTGTCGTGGCGGCATTCGGCGCGCGGCGGGCGATCGGGCTCGGCGACCGCGCCCCGGAAGATCGCATCGAGGTCTGGCCGTACGACGATGCCCGCCATGAAGTGCGGCGCTGCCTGCATCTGCTCGAGGCGGGCCTTGGCATCGGCGAGGCCGACGATGCGCTGGAGTTCCCGCTGCACGAGGAGGACTGGTGGGAGCTGCAGCGCTATCCCGAGCCGCATGCGGCAACGACCGCGCCTTATGTCTGCCTGCAGGCCGGCGCCCGCGACCCGGCCAAGCGCTGGCCCGTCGCCCACTTCGCCAGGGTAGGGGACGCGCTGGCGGCGAGCGGCTATCGTGTCGTGCTGACCGGGTCGGGCGCGGAACGGGAACTGGCGCGGCAGGTTGCCGACCGGATGCGTGATCCGGCGGTGAACGCGGCCTGCGACATCTCGATCGGCGGCCTTGCCGCCCTGCTGTCGGGCGCTTCGTTGCTGGTGTCGAACGATACCGGGGTGGCGCACCTGGCGGCAGCGCTTCGGGTGCGCAGCGTGGTGATCTTCTTTGCCACCGACCTGCGCCGCTGGGGGCCGCCGGACAACGGCCGGCACCGGGTTTGTCAAGCAGCGGTCGCGCCCGAGCCGGAGGCGGTGCTGGAGCAAGCCCTGGCGCTGCTGTCGGCTACCGAGCGGCGGGAGGTGTCGCGGAATCGAACTGCTCCAGTGCCATCGTGACGACCTGCGGCACCGGGATGTCGTCGATGAACGATGCCCGGTGCGCGCACTGGCTGCCGATGCAGCTCGCGTTGCAGACCGGGCAGTGGATACGGTGAGACACGCCAACGCGATGCAGCCGCGCGGACAGCGGCCCATAGCTGTGCAGATTGCCGATCCAGTACAGCGTCACGGTGGAAATGCCCAGCGCGCGCGCCAGATGGGCGGGACCGGTATCGTTGGACACCAGCAGGCGCGAGCGCGCGAGCAGCGCGCATAGCCCGCCGACCGACAGCAGCCCTGCCGCGTCGATGGCCGGCTCGCGCATGCGCTGGCGGACGTCGCGCACCAGCTCGGCCTCGTTCGGGCCACCGTTGATGACGACCTGCGCGCCACGTCGGGAGAGGGCGTCGCCCACGGCCGCGAATCCGGCGGCGTGCCAGCGCCGGCGCGGATCGGTTGCGCCCGGTTGCAACACCGCAATCGGCGCATGCAGGTCCGGTAGCGCCTGCTCCAGTTCCGCGACGTCGGCGCCGGTCAGGGCCAGCGCCGGTTCCGTCGCCGGCGCCACCGCACCCACCAGGCCGACGCATTCCTGCAGCAGCCTCGCGCGCGGGTGCAGATCGATATCGGGCTGCCGATAGGGAAAGTTGCGATCGAGCGCCGCGGCATCCGGCGAACGAAACCCGGCGCTGACGCGCGCGCCCAGCTGCAGCACGAAGGGATTGCTGAAGCGGCCGCCCCCGTGCAGCTGCAGCGCCAGGTCGAAGCGGCGCGACCGCATGGTCGCAACAAAGTCCACCGCCGCCGGGTCGTGCTTCCTCCCCGCGTCGGTCGCATCCCCTGGCGCTGGCGCGGTGATTCCCGGGATCGGTGGCAGGCAGATCGCCTCGTCCACCGGGCCTGGCCGGTCGCGCAGGAATTCGGTGTGCCAGCGGTTGCCGAGCAGGGCAAGGGTGGCATCCGGGTAGCAGGCCTTGAGCGCGTCCAGCGCCGGCAGCGTCAGCACGAAGTCGCCGACGGCGTTGGCTCGGAGCACGACGATGCGCCGGACATCGGGCACCACGGGGCCGGGCCAGTCTTCCGAGATTGTCATGGGATCAGGCCGGCAGTCCGGCGTCCGGGGTTTGCAGCGAGTCCGCGCGTGTCACCGCGGCGGCTGCCGGCGTGTGGCAGGTGGCGGCGGCAGCCGTGGCAGCCCTGAGTCCAGACCACTTCGGCAAGTCCACCTCGCGATTGGGCACGGTGGTGGGCAATTCCTGATGGTGCGCGCCAGAAGGCAGGATGCCACAGCCGCCGTACCGCTCCATCACCTGCAGCTGCGCATACACATCTTCCCCGCAGTGCTCGTCGGGGACGCGGTCCCAGAAGGCGAAGCCGCCGCAGTCCAGCAGCTTGTGCCGGTCGTACAGCACGCAGCCCCCGGCCCAGGCGACCTTGTACAGCTTCCAGGCGCCGTCGGCGAGCGCGGCCGCGCGCTGGACATGCCAGAGGTTGGCGGCGTTATGCAGCAGGTGGCGCGACCACGCCGGCGAGTGCGGCTCCACCCGTTCGGGTTGCACCACGTTGTCCGTCCAGTATTCGATGTGCTGCTGATGCGGCCGCTCGTCGTCCCGGTAGGACAGCCCGATCACCGCGCTGCCGATGAATCCGCAACCGCTGGCATCGAGCGCCTCCACCATCCGCTGCAGCGCCTCCGGCTCGAGGATCACGTCGTCGTCGAGGAACAGCACGTACGGCGCGTCGGCGCGCTGCAGCAAGGCGTGCCGTTGCTGGGCGAGGCCGCGGCGCGGCAGGTTGCGGTCCAGCTCGACCGCATGGCCGCGCGCCCGCAGCAGGCGCACTACCGCCTGGCATTCGGGCGCGTCGTAGCCGGGCGCGCCATCGGACTGATCCAGCACGATCACGCCGAAGTCGGCGAAGCGCTGGCCGATCAGGGCGGCAAGCGTGACAGCGAGCGCCGCAGGCCGGTTGCGCGTCGGGATCAGGATCTGGACGCGCGCGCTCAACGTACCTGCTCCTGGGCGCCGCCCGCGCGATAGAGGAAGGGATTCAGCGTCGGGTCGTTGTACATCTTGAACTGCCGGTGTACGCGGTACAGGCAGGTCCCCGACAGCATGCCCGCCAGCAGCCGCCGCAGGCAGGAACCGAGATGGGCGTGCTGCTGGCGCAGGCTGTCGAGCTTCGCCCGGCAGCGCTGGATATGCTGGGGGTCGGCGTCGCGGCGCTCGCACTGCAGCGCCATATGATGGATCTTCAGCGTGCCGATGGACATGCGGTCGACGATCGAGCCCGCGGTTTCACTGTTGACCCAGGCGTCCGCCTGCGGCGACACGCCGTGCTCGGCGGCCAGATCGAGAATCACGTCGTCCATCGCCTCGATGGCATCGTTGCGCAGCTGGTTGTAGCGGTCGATCGCCCGTTTGTTGGCGGCGATCTCGCTGTCGGGGACGTCCTTGCGGCGCGCCTTGTCCTCTTCGTTCCACAGCAGGGTGTTGTAACGGTGATTGTCCAGGGCATGCACCAGCAGCGGATGCAGGCTCGGCAGGCGGGGCAGCACGTCAGGCCATTGCGGCATGGCCATCGCGGCGGCGTGCAGCGCCTCGATCTCGGCGACCTCTCCCAACGGGTTGGTGGCGGTAGCCGGGCCTCGCTGGATGCGCGCGGCGGTATCGGGCAAGGGAGGAGACGCGGTCATGATGGTTTTCCTCCAGAGTGAGCGATCGGCGCATCGATCGATGCGCCGGCACCAGCAATCGCCATGCCGAGGCCGACGGACCATCGTACTGCTGCATCGCCGTCGGGCAACCCTCCCCGGCGCGGCGGGCCGAAAACAGCGCAAAGTGCAGCACAGCGGTAAGTTTTACCGCTCCTCGCGAGAAGACAACGCACCGTGCGATGCGGGCACCGTCAACTGGCCGGCTTGCGCATGCGATGTCAACCGCCGCGCAAGACGGCCAGCGGCGCAGCGCAGGGACGCGGCAGGGATGCCGCAAAGCGCGTCGCCACAAGGGCAGGAAGCACTTGCCAACCTGCGCGCAGCGACGGCACGCCACTTGCGGCCGGCCACGCGGTGCGCCTGTGGCATCGACATGGCACGACCCTTTCTTCATTCGCACTTGCCGCTTCTTAGGCTCTTTCGCTATTGTGGAAGCACGGCCACTTGTTCGAGCCTTGGTCCGGGGGAGTCCCGGGTTCCCGAGTGCCGCGAACCCGTTTCGGAAAAACTGTAAAAGTGTTCTTCCGATTACATACGGAACATGAAGCGTGCTCTATACTCAAATGCACGTCCGCGCACTTCTTTTACTGGTGACTGGAGACCGATATGAACAGTACAGCCGTGCCAAGAGGCGCTAGCGAACCGTTCCGGCAATTGCGCGCGCTGCGCCGCGCACGCAAGCTGAAGCAGGAGGACGTTGCCCGCAAGGCGGGAATTTCGCGGGAAGCCTATCTGCGTGCCGAATCGGGCCAGGCCGACCCTCGCATGTCGACCTTCCTCGCCGCGTGCGAGGCACTCGGTCTCGAAGTCGTGCTGGCACCGCAGCATCTGGCGCAGGACGTCAATGCGTTCATTGCCAGCCGCAACGGCGGCGTGACTGCCGCGTCGATGGCGGGACAGGGCGGTTCGGCCCCCTCGCAGTCCGTGCAAGGATCGACCGGTTCCAATGCGACACCGGCCGGCGGCATGGGGTCGATGCAAGGGGAGGGGCAGAAGCCCGCCTGACCCGCGCAGTGAAGGACAAGGGACGCCCTGGCAAGGGGGGTCCCTGCCTTCGGTCCCGGTTTTACCTCGCCTCCGCTCCAGTGGCGCTGCGCCGCGGTGCTCTCGCGCCGCTGTGTCGGCTCGCGCGTGGCGCTGCGTGCCGTGCCCGGCGATGCGTTTCCCTCCACGGGACGCGTCTTTCGTTATCCGGCCGACGGCGCCGTGCCGCGCGCCTGCCGTTTCCTGCCTTGACCCCGCACCCCCGGGGCCGTCTCCCCTCTTCCTGCTGAAAGTGGCATCGCTCGCGCCGACGCGACGCGATGGCGACCCTTCGTGTTCGAACGGGGCCGCCCCCGACCGGTTTGACACGTCCCGGGCTGAAGATTACGATACGGTAAATCGATTTCGTAATCCGTAATTCCGGACGACTTCGCGACATAACGAGAGGAGACCCCCATGTCCAAAGCCTTCGCCTCCCAGGCCGACCTGCAAGAGAAGCAGGTCACCTTCACCAAGCTGTCCGAGAACGCCTACGCCTATACGGCCGAAGGGGATCCGAATTCCGGTGTGGTGATCGGCGACGACAGTGTGCTCATCGTCGACACCACCGCGACGCCGGCAATGGCGCAGGACCTGATCGCCCGCATCCGCGCCATCACCGACAAGCCGATCAAGCACGTGGTGCTGTCGCACTACCACGCGGTGCGCGTGCTGGGCGCCTCGGCGTACTTCGCCGAGGGCGCGCAGAACATCATCGCCAGCCGCGGGACGTGGGAAATGATCGTGGAGCGGGGCGAGGCGGACATGAAGTCCGAGATCGAACGCTTCCCGCGCCTGTTCTCCGGCGTCGAAACCGTGCCTGGCCTGACCTGGCCGAACGTGGTGTTCGAGCGCGAACTGACGCTGTTCCTCGGCAAGCTGGAAGTGAAGATCCTGCACCTGGGGCCCGGCCATACCAAGGGCGACACGGTGGTGTGGATTCCCTCGCAGCGCATCCTGTTCTCCGGCGACCTGGTGGAATACGACGCGGCGTGCTATTGCGGCGACGCGCAGCTGGAGGAGTGGCCCGCGACGCTGGACGCGTTGCGCGATCTTGGCGCGGAGGCGCTGGTGCCCGGACGCGGCCCTGCGCTGACCACGCCGGAACAGGTCGAGAAGGGGCTGGCCTATACGCGCGACTTCGTCACCACGCTGCTGCAGCGGGGCCGGGAAGCGGTGGCGCAGAAGCTGGACCTGAAGGGCGCGATGGCGCATACGCGCGCCGCGATGGACGAGAAGTTCGGCCACGTCTTCATCTACGAACACTGCCTGCCATTCGACGTGGCGCGTGCCTACGATGAGGCGAGCGGCATCAAGCATCCGCGCATCTGGACCGCGGAGCGCGACAAGGAGATGTGGGCCGCCCTGCAGGACTGAGCGCGCAAGCCAACGACGATGCCGTGAGCCACGGAACAGTGGACGAGGTAGTGGAGACAGACATGACGGATCAGCAACGCAGCCCGGCGCCGCCGGACAGCCGCACCTTCGAATACCGGCGCTGTGCCGAGCAGCAGGGCGTGGGCAGCCCCGCGCCGCGGCCGGTGGTGGTGATCGGCGCCGGGCCGGTGGGTCTGGCCACCGCCATCGATCTGGCGCAGCAGGGCGTGCCCGTGGTGGTGCTGGACGACGACTGCACGCTGGCCACCGGCTCGCGCGCCATCTGCTTCGCCAAGCGGACGCTGGAGATCTTTGACCGGCTCGGCTGCGGCGAGCGGCTGATGGCGAAGGGCGTGCGCTGGAATGTCGGCCGGGTGTTCTTCGATCAGGAGCAGGTGTTCAGCTTCGACCTGCTGCCCGAGAGCGGCCATGGCCGGCCCGCCTTCATCAATCTGCAGCAGTACTACCTGGAAGGCTATCTGGTCGACCGCGCCGCGCAGCTCGACGGACTGGAGCTGCGCTGGAAGAACCAGGTCACGGCGGTGCGCCAGCACGACTCGCACGTCGAGTTGACGGTGCAGACGCCGGACGGCGACTACGGGCTGACCGCCCGCTACGTGGTGGTGGCGGACGGCGCGCGCAGTCCCGTGCGGCGCGCGATGGGGCTGGAGAGCCATGGGCGCACCTTTCGCGATCGCTTCCTGATCGCCGACGTGCGCATGGAAGCGGGCTTTCCCAGCGAGCGCTGGTTCTGGTTCGATCCGCCGTTCAACCGCAATCAATCGGTGCTGCTGCACCGGCAGCCTGACAATGTCTGGCGCATCGATTTCCAGCTGGGCTGGGATGCCGATCCCGAAGTGGAGCGCCAGCCGGAGCGCGTCTTGCCCCGCCTGCGCGCGCTGCTCGGTCCCGAGGCGCGTTTTACGCTCGAGTGGGTCAGCGTTTATACCTTCTCCTGCCAGCGGATGGAGCGCTTCCGCCATGGCCGCGTGCTGTTCGCGGGAGACGCCGCGCACCGCGTCTCGCCATTCGGCGCGCGCGGCGCCAACAGCGGCGTGCAGGACGCGGAGAACCTGGCGTGGAAGCTGAAGCTGGTGCTGTCGGGCGCGGCGCCCGATGCGTTGCTGGACAGCTATGCGAGCGAGCGCGAGGCGGCCGCCGACGAGAACATCCTGCATTCCTCCCGTTCGACCGATTTCATTACACCGAAGAGCGCGGTCAGCCGCACCTTCCGGGATGCCGTGCTGCGGCTGGCGCGGGCACACCCGTTCGCCCGCCAGTTCGTCAATAGCGGCCGCCTGTCGACGCCGGCAGTGCTGACCGGCTCGCCGTTGAACACGCCAGACGAAGACCGTTTCGAAGGGGCAATGGTGCCGGGCAGCTGCTGCGCCGATGCACCGGTTCGCCGCCAGGATGACAGCGACGGCTGGTTGCTGCATGCGCTTGGCAACCGCTTCGTGGCGCTGGTCTTTGCCGGCGAAACGGGCCTGGCGCCCGAGGCGATCGCCGCGCTGGAAGCGCTGGCCGCCAATGCCGTGCCGGTTGCCACGCTGTGCGTGGTGCCGCCCGGCTTCGGTGCCGCCTTGCCGCGCGAGGCGACGGTCGTCATCGATGCCGAGGGGCTGGCCGCAAGCCGCTATGACGCCCGGCCCGGCAGCTGCTATCTGATCCGGCCGGACCAGCACGTTTGCGCCCGCTGGCGGCGGATCGATGCGGCGGCGATCGAGGCCGCGCTGGCGCGGGCGCTGGGCAGGGCAGGTTCTCAGGCCGCGCCGGGTGCCTCCACGTCCGTGGCCGCAGCGGCCGCGCCCGCCCCGGCGGTCCCGCCCAGCCTGGTCACGGCGCCCAACCTTCCCCGCCCCGACGACGTGTACGAGGCGCTGATCGACATGCACCGCGACCTGACCGAGCGGCAGAGCCACGCTGCGAACGCGCAACTGATCCTGCTGCTTGCCAACCATATCGGCAACGACGAGGTGGTCAGGCAAGCGATCGCCGCCGCGCGCGCCTGCGTGCCGGCAGCGGACCCACCGGTCGAGGCGGCAACCGGCAGCGCGCTACCGCACGCCGTACCGTTGCCCGCGTGACCGTGCCGCTGCTGCCCCGCCTACCCCGGCTACCCCTTTCGATTCTTGCTCCCTTGCCAGGACCATCACGATGAATGCCAGCCTACCCCTCCAGTCCGTCGCGCAGACCCTGCGCTACCAATCGGGCTTTGCCAATGAATTCGCGACCGAGGCGCTGCCCGGCGCGCTGCCGGTGGGACAGAACTCGCCGCAACGCGCACCGTATGGCCTCTATGCGGAGCAGCTGTCCGGCACCGCGTTCACGGCGCCTCGCGCCCACAACCGCCGCTCCTGGCTCTATCGGATCCGCCCGGCGTCGATGCACGGCAAGTTCGAGCCGATTACCGGGCACCGCTTCGTCAGCCGCTTCGACGAGGTGCCGGCCTCGCCCAACCAGATGCGCTGGAGCCCGATGCCGATTCCCGATGCGCCGACCGACTTCATCGACGGCATCGTGACGATGGCCGGCAACGGCGGCCCGGCGGCAATGACGGGCTGCGGCATCCATCTGTACCTGGCCAACCGGTCGATGGAGCGCCGCTTCTTCTACAACGCCGACGGTGAAATGCTGATCGTGCCGCAACAGGGACGGCTGCACATCGACACGGAATTTGGCCGGCTGGAAGTGGAGCCGCAGGAGATCGTGGTGATGCCGCGCGGCGTGCGCTTCCGTGTCGCGCTGCCCGACGGCACCGCGCGGGGCTACATCTGCGAGAACTACGGCGCGCTGCTCAAGCTGCCCGACCTGGGCGTGATCGGCTCCAATGGGCTGGCCAACCCCCGCGACTTCCAGACGCCGGTGGCATGGTACGAGGACGAGGAGGGCGACTTCGAGCTGGTGGCCAAGTTCCAGGGCGGATTGTGGCGAGCCCACATCGACCATTCGCCGCTGGATGTGGTGGCCTGGCATGGCAACTATGCGCCCTACAAGTACGACCTGCGCCGCTTCAACACGATCGGCTCCATCAGCTTCGACCATCCCGACCCATCGATCTTCCTGGTGCTGCACAGCCCGTCGGATACGGAGGGCGTCGACAACATCGACTTCGTGATCTTCGGCCCGCGCTGGCTGGCAATGGAGCACTCGTTCCGTCCGCCCTGGTTCCACCGCAATATCGCCAGCGAGTTCATGGGGCTGATCGAAGGCGTCTACGACGCCAAGGCCGAAGGCTTCGCCCCCGGCGGTGCCAGCCTGCATAACTGCATGAGCGGTCACGGGCCGGATGCGGGGACGTTCGAGCGCGCGTCGGCGGCCGACACCAGCCAGCCGCATCGCATCGCGGACACCATGGCCTTCATGTTCGAAACCCCGACCGTGATTCATCCCACCCGGTACGCGGTCGAATCGCCCGCCTTGCAGGCCGACTACCAGCACTGCTGGCAGGGGCTGCGCAAGCATTTCAATCCCAACCAGCGTTAAGGTCCGCCCCCATGCAAGACAGTTCCATGCAATCCGCTCCCGCCCAAAGCTGGATCGAGTCGGCCAATCGGGCCGATTGCGATTTTCCGCTGCAGAACCTGCCCTACGGCATCTTCAGTACCGCGGCGGGGCAGGGCCCCCGGGTGGGCGTGGCGATCGGCGACCGGATCGTCGACCTGTCGGTGCTGGACCAGGCCGGCCTGCTGCCGGCCGAGGCGGCCGGTACCTTTGCTTCCGCTTCGCTGAACGCCTTCATCGGGCGGGGCCGGCCGGTATGGCAGCAGACGCGCCGCCGGCTGACGGCGCTGCTCTCGGGCGAGGATGGCAGGCTGCGCGACGATGCCGCGCTGCGCGAGCGCGCCCTGGTGCCGATGAGCGCTGCCACGTTGCATCTGCCGGTGCAGATCGGCGGCTATACCGACTTCTACTCGTCGCGCGAACATGCGACCAACGTCGGCCGCATGTTCCGCGACCCTGACAACGCGCTGCTGCCCAACTGGCTGGAGATTCCGATCGGCTACAACGGCCGCGCCAGCTCCGTGGTGGTCAGCGGTACGCCGGTGCGCCGGCCCAATGGCCAGATCAAGCTGCCCGACCAGCCGCGCCCGCTCTACGGTGCCTGCCGCAAGCTCGACTACGAGCTGGAAATGGGCTTCATCGTCGGCAAGGAATCGACGCTGGGCGAGCCGGTGCCGATCGACGCGGCCGATGATTACCTGTTCGGCATGGTGGTGCTCAACGACTGGAGCGCGCGCGACATCCAGCAGTGGGAGTACGTACCGCTGGGCCCGTTCAACTCGAAGTCCTTCGCCACGTCGATCTCGCCCTGGGTGGTGACGATGGACGCGCTGGAGCCGTTCCGCCGCGACAATCCCGAGCAATCGCCGCAGCCGCTGCCGTACCTGCGGCAGTCGCGCCCGAACGCCTACGATATCCAGCTGGAGGTCGGCCTGCGCCCGTCGGGGGCGCAGGCGGCCAGGCGGATCAGCCGCACCAGTTTCCGCTCGATGTACTGGACCATGGCGCAGCAGCTTGCGCACCATACCGTATCGGGTTGCAATGTGCGGGTGGGCGACCTGATGGCGTCGGGCACCATCAGCGGCACCGAGGCTGACTCGTATGGCAGTCTGCTGGAGCTGACGCGCAACGGCGCGGCGCCGCTGGACGTCGGCGACGGGATGCGGCGCGCCTTCCTGGAGGACGGCGACGAGGTCGTGATGCGCGGCTGGTGCGAGGGTGCGGGCTACCGGATCGGCTTCGGCGAGGTCAGCGGCCGCATCCTGCCCGCTGCCGCCATCGAGTAGCGGTCAGCGCGTCCCGACCATCAGCACGTTGGCGCCGTGCGCATCGCGCGGCAGCGGCACCTCGCGCATGGTCAGGCCCACTTCGCGCAGCAGCTGTCGCCACTGCTGCGCGGGCCGGCAGTACAGCGGCGTGGTGCGGCCGGCGCGGACCAGATTGACGATGCGGTCCACGGTCCGGCTGTAACGGGCACGCCAGCCGGCGCTCGCATCGCCAATGCGCAGCAGCACGGTGCCGCCGGGTGCGAGGCAGCGCAGTGCGTCGCGCAGCAGCGCCTCCTGCGCGGGATAGTCAAGGTAATGCAGCATGTCGAGGATCACCACCAGGTCCCACTTGCCGGTCTGCCGCTGCT
The DNA here is from genome assembly GCF_019795295.1 of Cupriavidus sp. AU9028. Taxonomy (GTDB): domain Bacteria; phylum Pseudomonadota; class Gammaproteobacteria; order Burkholderiales; family Burkholderiaceae; genus Cupriavidus. The sequence goes on from NZ_JAIMCG010000010.1 coordinate 43,450, forward strand.
CGACCATCTGCCGTAGCACGACGCAGGCGTCGGCCTGGCGGATCTCCACTGGCCAGGGCGTCAGTCCGTCCAGCGCCTGCTGTGCGCGGGCGGCATCGGCCGGCGTCCATTCGATGCCCAGATAGGACACGGGCGAGGGCGGCGGGGGCCATCCCTGCGGCCAGGCCTGCGGATGGCAACGCTGTGCGGCGAAAAGCCATGCGGCAAGCAGGCCCTGCCCGCAGCCGATGTCGAGGATGCGCGGGCGCGGCGGCAGCAGGCCCTTGGCGAGCGCGATCGCAAACACCGGATCCATGCGCAGCTTGAACTGGCTGAAATGCCGCGCCAGCGTGTCGGACGCCTGGTAGGGCGCGCAGGCCCGCGCCAACAGCGTCTCGCCATCGGGGACCGGCCAGCCGACCGCGGAATCGGACGATTGCAGCACGGCGGGGCCGTCCCGGGCTGCGGCACCATTTGCCTCGGAGCGTGCGGCGTCTTCCGGCAGTTCCCTCATGCCGGCACCGCTTCTTGCAGGGTCACGTGCCGCAGCCCCGCCGCTTCGATGGCCTGCAGCACCCGGGGCAGCACGGTCAGGATCATCGGCTTGCCTTCGCGATCGCTGCCGGGGTTGCCGTCGTGCATCAGCAGGATGTCGCGTGCCGCCAGTCCCCGCAGCAGGCGGCGTGCGACGCCGTCGGGATCGGCATTGCGCCAGGTATCGAAACCGCGCCGCGTCCAGCTGGCCAGCCGCAGTCCCTGGCGGCACAGCGCGGGCTCCAGCAGCGGATTGCGCAGCCCGGCCGGGGCGCGGAAAAAGCGTGGCGTCCGTCCGGCCAGGTCGGTCAGCACGCGCTGCGCATCGGCGATCTCGCGCGCGATCCGGGCCGGGCCGAAGGTGGAGAAGTGCAGCCAGTGATGCTCGGTGTGGTTTTCGATCGCATGACCGCGCGCCACGATCTGACGCAGCAAGGCAGGATGCCGGCGCGCCGTCTCGCCAACACAGAAGAAGGTCGCGCGCGCGCCATAGGCGTCGAGCAGATCCAGTACGGCCGGGGTGACGGCGGGATTCGGTCCGTCGTCGAATGTCAGCGCAATCACGTTGCCCGCCGAAGCCGGCAGGCGCCGCAGGTTCGGGCCGAGCAGCGTGCTGCGCGGCCACAGGCCCGCCCCTGCCAGCACCACGTCGGTGGCGGCGACGGAGCCCAGCGCCCAGGGCAGCAACGCGGGCGAGGCGACGCAGGCGCCAAGCGCGCCGACATGGACCGCCGCTGCAGCGCCCAGCCATGGAGAGGGCCGCCATGGCCGCGTCGGCGGCGTCGGGGTCAGTCCGGAGGGAAGAGGTTCGGGCATGCGGGTCATGCTCTGGTCTCCTGGGGCATCGGCCCCTCAGCTACCAATGATGGCGAGGATCGCGCCGGCGTCAAGGTCTTGTTGGCATTTCGCTGGAAGCACGCGGCGCGCTTCGTTTCTATCGGATCGGTGCAAGCACCGGCATCAATTTGCCGCAGGTGAACTATTCTGCAATCAGGCGGGTCTGCCAGCATAACGATGTCTTTCGGCGTCCGGGGTAGCAGTGGCGAGCCGCGCCCCCGCCATGGACGCCGGTGTCCCCAATCCAACGCTTTGGAGTCCGGCCGCATGACAGAACGTTCCAGCACGCACCTGGTGATCATCCCCAGCTACAACCCGGGACCCAAGGTGCGAGAGGTGGTTGGCGAAGCACGTGCGCTGTGGAATCCCGTCTGGGTGGTTGTCGATGGCAGCACGGATGGCAGTACCGATTGGCTGCAGGAGCAGGCACGCAACGATCCGGGACTGCGTGTGCTGGTGCTGCCGCGCAACAGCGGCAAGGGCGCTGCGGTGCTGCACGGATTGCAGCAGGCGGCGGCCGAGGGCTTCACGCATGCGCTGACGATGGATTCCGATGGACAGCATCCGGCCGCGCTGATCCCGCGCATGTTCGAGCTGTCGCGCCGCAATCCGGATGCGATGATCCTGGGGCGGCCGGTCTTCGATGCGAGCGCGCCGCGCGCCCGCGTGTACGGGCGCCGGCTGAGCAACGTCTTTGCCGACCTGGAAACGCTGTGGTCGGGGATCGGCGATTCGCTGTACGGCTTCCGCGTCTATCCGATTCGTCCGCTTTGCGCGGTGATGGAAGGCCATCGCTGGATGCGCCGGATGGATTTCGATCCGGAGGTAGCGATCCGGCTGTGCTGGCGTGGCGTGCGGCCGATCAACCTGGATACGCCGGTGCGCTACTTCCGCGCCGACGAGGGCGGGGTGTCCCATTTCCACTATGTCCGCGACAACGTGTTGCTGACGTCGATGCATCTGCGGCTGCTGGGCGGCTTCCTGCTGCGGCTGCCGATGCTGGCGTACCGGCGCCTGGGCGAGCGGGTCAGTACCGACACCAAGTCGGCTGCCTGAAACGGGAAGGGGGTGGCGATGCCACCCCCTTTCGATCCGCCTGGTAACGCTGCGCTAGATTCGTCCCATGACCACCAGCGCAATGACGATCAGCACGATCAGGCCGAGTCCGCCGCTGGGCCAGTATCCCCAGCCGGTGCTGTACGGCCACGATGGCAACGCACCGATCAGCAGGATGATCAGGACGATCAGAAGTATGGTGCCTAGGGTCATAAGGGGCTCCTTTGCCGAGGCTCGCCTCGCGTTATTCGTTGGTTTTCGACCGCTTGCAAGCCGCTTCACGGCCAGCATGCCAGGGCCCGCCGGCGGTGATTACACAATAGACGCGAGGCGCGCGCAGACCATCTGCACCAGCGCTGAAAGCGATGTAGGAATCGGACGACGGCGCCGCTTCAACACTTCAGCGCGTCAGCGCGTCAGCGCGGCAGCCGGCGGATCAGCGACGAGGTGTCGCCCCTGCCGCCACCCTGGCGTTGCAGTTCGCCGTAGAACTGATCCACCAGCGCGGTGACCGGCAGGCTGGCGCCGTTGCGCCGCGCTTCGTCCAGGCACAGGCCGAGATCCTTGCGCATCCAGTCGACCGCGAAACCGAAATCGAACTTGTCCTGCACCATGGTCGGACCGCGGTTCTCCAGCTGCCACGAACCGGCCGCGCCCTTGCTGATGACATCGAGCACCAGCGGCATGTCCAGCCCCGCGCGCATGCCGAAGGCGACCGCCTCGGACAGGCCCTCCAGCAGTCCCGCGATGGCGATCTGGTTGACCATCTTGGCCAGCTGCCCGGCGCCGGGGCCGCCGATGCGGGTCACGGCGCGTGCGTACGAGGCAATGACGGGTTGCACACGGCTGAAGACGGCTTCATCCCCGCCGCACATGACCGTCAGCACGCCGTTCTGCGCGCCCACCTCGCCGCCGGACACCGGGGCGTCGATGAACTCGAAATCGCGCTGCGCCGCTTCCTGGTACAGCTCGCGGGCGACGTTGGCGCTCGCGGTGGTGTGGTCGATGAAGACACAGCCCGGCGCGGCGCCATGGAAGGCGCCGTCCGGCCCGGTCAGCACCTGCCGCAGGTCGTCGTCGTTGCCGACGCAGGAGCAGACGATTTCGGCATCGCGCGCGGCCTGCGCCGGCGTCGCGGCCGCGCGTCCGCCGAAGCGACCCACCCAGTCCTGTGCCTTGCTGGCGGTACGGTTGTAAACGGTGACATCGTGGCCCTTGCTGGCCAGATGGCCCGCCATATGAAAGCCCATGACGCCCAGGCCGATGAATGCGACACGCATGAAGACGACTCCGTTGGTTCTGGTTGAACAATGGTGCAGGATCCGGCGTGCAGTGGCCGGTGTGCCCGAGTATAAGCCGCACGCCCCGGCCGTTGCTGCCAGCGCTAGCCCGGTGGCGGCTCGCCCGGCCGGTCTTGCGGCATGGCGGTCGGCGCGGCGGCGGCCGCCATGCTCGACAGCGAGCCGCGCAATGGCGGCCGCACCAGGTTGGCCCGCCATGCCCCGCGCATGACGCGCTCGATCTGGTTGAACGCTTCCCGCGAGATGATGTTCTCCTCGCGCATGGTGCGCAGCTCGCCCATGCCCTTGCCCAGCGCGAACAGCATCAGCAGCCGCTTCTCCAGCGCGATGGTGTAACTGCCGAACTGGGCGCGCATCTCCTGCAGGGCCGCGCCCGCGGCGCGGTAGCGGTCCTCGAGCACGCCATCGAGCAGTGCCGCCATGCGGGGCCCGAACACCGGCGTGAGCATGGTGCGGTTGTATTCGCGCAGCCGCTGCAGCACGGTCTGGCGCACGATCATCAGCTCGAAACGGTCGGCGAGCGCGCGCGCCAGCGGGCGGTCGATGCCCAGGCGCCGATGCAGGAAGAGCGCCGCCCGGTAGCTGGGCTGGTAGTCGAGGATGTGGCGTGCCGCCCGGTTGTAGCCGATGCGGCCGCGCTCGCGTGCCGCGTCGATCATCTGCCCGGTGTTGCGCATCATCGCGTCAAGGTTCGCCACCGACACCACGCCGTTGCCGAACTCGGGAATCAGTTCGCTTTCGCGGGTGGCCAGCGTCACCAGCGCGGTAGTCAGCCGTGCGCGGTCCGGCAGCGCGCTGTCGAAGTCGAAGTCTGCGGTACCGGCCTCGATATCGCGCCGGTACTGCAGAGAGACTTCCCGTGCCGCCGAAGGGGGCAGCTCGAACCCTCGCGCAAGCCCCTCCAGCGCCCGCTCGACTTCTTCCGTCGACAGGCGGATGGCCTGCCGCTGCAGGGCCAGTTCCTGCGGCGACAGCACGTCCAGTTTCAGCCGCCGGATCACCCAGCGCAGCGTGGTGCCGTTGACCAGCAGGCTGACCAGCACGAAGCCGGTGGCGAGGATGGCGACGAAGTGCCGGGCATCCTCCGGCAGCGAGCGATGCTCGGCGATGCCCAGCGCCAGCACCAGCGTCACCGCGCCGCGCAGGCCGCCCCAGGCAATCGCCAGCTTGTAGGCCGAATCGATGGGGGCGCTGAGCCGCGCCCACGTCAGCAGCGGCACCAGGCCGAACAGCGTCGCGATGCGCGCGGCCAGCGCGGCGATCACCAGGGCCAGCAGCAGCAGGCCGTGGTGCGGCGTGACGCCCTCCAGCAGCGAGGGCACGCGCACCGCTGCCAGCAGGAAGACCACCGCGCCGGCGATGCCCGCGAATTGCTCCCAGATCAGCAGCAGATGGCGCCAGTTCGGCGGACTGACCCGCGTTGGGCCGAGCGCGCTGAGCATCAGTCCAGCGCAGACGACCGCCACCACGCCGGAGACGCCCATGATGTGTTCGCTGAGCAGATAGAGGGGATACGGCAGGGCCAGCGTCAGCGCGGCCTCCGCCATGGCGATCGATGCCAGCCATGGCAGCACGTCGGCCAGCAGCCTGCCGGCAACGGCGCCCGCCAGCACGCCGCCGCCGAAGGCCCATGCCAGCTCCTGCAGGCCTCCGGCGAGCGTCGCATCCGGGCCGTCGCCGGTGAACATCGCGATCAGCACGCCGACCAGCGCGATGGCGGCCGCGTCGTTGAGCAGGCTCTCGCCTTCCACCAGCCGGATCAGGCGCGCCGGGGCGCCGACATCGCGGAAGATGGCGATCACCGCGGCCGGGTCGGTGGTGGCGACGACCGCGCCCAGCAACAGGCAGATGATCAGGTTCTCGCCGCTGGCCGCCGCCATTACCGCGCCGATGACGCCGGTCGCCACCACCACCGCGACGACGGCCAGCAGCAGGATCGGCGCGGCGTCGGGCAGCATGCTGCGGACGTTGGCGGTCAGCGCGGCATGGAACAGCAGCGGCGGCAGGAAGATCCACAGGTAGGCCTCGGCCGGCAGGGCCGGGTCGATCAGCGGATGCAGCAGATGCTGGGCGAAGCCGGGCAGCATGGCGTCCAGCGTCACGTAGCCCGCACCGATGGCGATGCCGATGGCGGACAGCAGGGTGGACTCCGGCAGGCCGGAGCGATGGGCGGCGACCTGCACCACGGCAATGATGGCGAGCAGGCCGCCGAGCAGGATCAGGATGTCGACGACGATATTCACTGTCCTGCCCTCGCTGCAAGGCGAAGCAAGGGGATGGCGACGGCAAGCGGGGCGGCCACGGCGGTCCTCGAATACGGCTGGCGGAAGGCTCGACCTTAGCGCGAAGCGGCCGCCGGATTCAAGGACGATTGCCGGGAACGCGGTCCGCCCGGGGTCAGAGCGGCCGCGGCCGTGCCTGTGCCAGCCCGGCCACCGCCTCATCCAGCTCCAGCAGCAGCTGCCGTACCAGTTCGGCGGCCGGCATCGCACGCGACAGGGCGACGGCCTGGCCTGCCCATTGCGCGGCGAAGTCGGCGCTGCCTTGCGCCTTGGCGGCGGCGTGCAGCGCCTTGCCGGCATCATAGGCGATCGGATAGTCCGGGATGCCGGGGGCTTCGGCCGCCAGGCCAAGGGCGGTGAAGCGGTTGCTGAGGCCGCGTGCCGGCCGCCCGGAGATCGCCCGGGTCATGGTAGTGGGCGGCGCGGCCCGGGACAGCAGCACCGAGCGGTAGGCCTCGTCGGCGGCCGATTCCGGGCAGGGGACGAAGGCAGTACCCAGCTGGGCGGCGTGCGCGCCGAGGGCAAGCGCCGCGGCGATGCCGGCACCGTCCATGATGCCGCCAGCGGCAATGACCGGCAGGCCGGTTTCGCGCACCAGCAGCCGGGTCAGCGCCAGCGTCCCCAGGCCCTCGTCGAACTCGCGCGGATCGAACACCCCGCGATGACCGCCCGCCTCGACCCCTTGCGCGACGATGGCGTCGATGCCCGCCGCCTCGATCTGCCGGGCCTCGGCCAGGGAAGTCGCGCAGGCCAGCAGCACGATGCCGGCCTCGTGCAGCATGCGCACGATCTCTTGCCCTGGAAGGCCGAAGTGGAAGCTGACCACCGCCGGCCGCTCTTCCACCAGCATCTGCACCATCGCCGAATCGGTGCGCAACGACTGATAGATTTCCCGCAGCGATGCCGGCGGGGTGGCGCCGAATTCGGCGAACACGGACGCCAGGTATTGCAGCCATGCCCCTTCCCGCGTGCTATCCGACTGTGCCGGTTCATGGCAGAAGAGATTGACGTTGAACGGGCCGGCGGTCAGGGCCCGCGTGGCGCGGATCGCTTCTCGCGCTGCCTCGGCGTTCATGGCGCCAATGCCGAGCGAACCGAGCCCGCCGGCATTGCTGACGGCGGCGGCAAGCGCCGGCGTGCTGACGCCTGCCATGGGTGCCTGGATGATGGGGGCGGCGATGCCGAGCCGGTTCAGCAGGGACGAGTCGGTAGGGTGCATGGTACGGGTCCGGGTTCGGTTGAGGGAAGGCCACGCCAGGGCGCCATGGCCGCGGCTGCCGGGAAGCAGGATGGATAAAAGAGGGCAGGCAAGTCACGCACGCCGAAGTTCCCGCAGCAGGGCGTCCAGCGCGGGCGTGGTGTAGCCGGCGCGGCGCACCAGATAGGTATGCACGTTGCGCACGGGGACGGTCTGCAGGTTCGCCGCGTCGGCGTGCCGCTCCAGCAGGGAACGCGGCACGATGGCGGCGGTGTCGCCGGCGCAGACGCTGGCCAGCATGGCATGGTAGGAAGGCATCTCGACCACCGGCAGCGGTCGCATCGGCTTGCCGTCGGCATCGCCTTGCCGCAGCCACGCTTCGGCGCAGGCACGATAGGTGCAGCCCACGGCGAAGGCGGCGAGCTGGCGCACCTGCAGGTCCGCCGGCCGCCTGGGACGGGCATGGCCGGCCGGAAGCGCAAGAACCAGCGATTCGCTGAACAGGAAGGTGCCCTCCAGGTCGGGCGCGAGTTCGTCCATGTCGGCCTCGCGCGCGGGCGCGGTGCCGGGGTGGGCCACCAGCGCGCAATCCAGGCGGCTGGCCAGCACGTCGTCCACCAGCGCCATGGTGGTTCCGGTGCGCAGCTGCACGGCGACCGCCGGCCAGGCTGCGTGATAGCGTTGCAAGGGGGCCGGCAGCCGCACCGCGGCGGTGCTTTCCATCGAGCCGACCCGCAGCAGCCCGGCCGGCACGTCACCGCGCACGGCCTGCCGCGCTTCCTCGGCGAGCGCGAGCAGCTGCTCCGCATAGCCCAGCAGGCGTTGCCCTTCCTCGGTCAGCGTCATGCGCCGGGGGTTGCGGTCGAATAGCGCCACGCCCAGGTCGCCTTCGAGCTGGCGCACCCGGGTTGTCACATTCGACTGCGCGCGTTGCAACGCCCTGGCCGCGCGGGTCACGCTCTGCTCCGCGGCCACGGCGCGAAAGATTTCCAGGCTGGACAGGTCCACGATACTCCCGAAGCCGACGCCCGCACGATCTCGAAACGAGATCGGGAGTCGCTATAACATTCTTGTTCGGGAATATAGCCGATGGCCGCGGCAAAGGGTAGCGGCGGCAGCGTCAGGGAGCCGGAAGGAGGGGGAAGGTGGGCCCGAGGAAGTGGCCCGTCCGGGCGATCGGGGGCTGCGGTGACGGCGCGGCGTCAGGGGGCACGCGCGCCGTCATCGGGCGTCATGGACGCTCAGGCACCGTCGGTGCGGGCGTCGCGCACATCAGCGCGGGCCCCATCGCTGAACGGATCGCGCACATCGGCCTTGGCGCCGTCGGCATACGGACTGCGCGCGTCCGCGCGTGCGCCGTCGGTATAAGGGTCTGCCGGCGCGGGCGTGGCGTGCGACAGACCGGCCATGGCGGCCAGCGACGCGGTCAGCGAAGCGGTGAGCAGGGCGTTCTTCAGGGTGCGCATGTTGGCGTTCTCCAGGAGGGGCAGCCGGCAGGATTGCCGCTGCATTGGAGGCAGTCTAGGGCGAGGCCACGCACGGCAGCATGACGTCAGCATGACAATGCTGTCATGCAGCAAGCGGTGCCCTGCGGCAGCAGACCGGTCCAGTTGTCCACCGCCGCCGCGCCGCGGAGCACGGTTTTCGCTTGCGATTCTGATTACCGGACGGTTCTATCGCCACCGGCATATTGCGGTGCCGGCGCTACGGATCGGGGCGCTGCAGCGCACACCCTGTAGAATCCGGTTGACCGGCGGCTGCCAGGCCGCCCGATCTGTTTCCTGTCTGTTGTCCTCTTTGATGCCTCCGGCCGCGCGCGCCGGCGGCGCTGCCTGAAATCGCCATGTCCGAGTTTGATGACGCCAGACTAGCCGCGGTCGAATGGATCCGCGCGCAAATGGACCGCTATGGCCTGTCGCTTGACGATCTGGAAGCGGCGGGCTGTTTCGACGAGACGGTGCCGAATCCGACGGCCGCCGATGTGCCACAGCCCGAGTCGCAGGCCGCCCACGCTGCGCCGGCCCCGCAGGCCCGGCCCGCCGCCACACCGCTGTACCGCAACGCCCTGGGCCAGACCTGGGATGGCACGGGCGACATGCCGGACTGGCTGCAGCGCGCCGTCAATGCCGGGCAGAGTCCCGATTTCTATCGGGTCGGCTGAATCCGTTCTCCTGCATCCGGGTTTGCCGGTGCAGGCAGCGCCTGCGGCCGTATCGCCGGCGCAACAACTTCCCGCCGCTCCCTTTCCCCGCGCCCGTCCAGGCGGTGCAGCCCTATGCAGCAGGCGCACCTGGAGCCGGTGCGTTTGCTGCTTCTTCTCGTAACGTTTGTTTACAATGTGGTTCTGCGTTCACTAGCAGAATCGCATCCGCGCCTGGGAAGCGTGGTCATCTTCCCAACGGTAATCGTCCGGTCGGACGACCCGCCAGCGCATGTGAACTGATTTCTGTGCAGCCGCGAGAAGACGGCTTGCAGCAGTGGGGGAAGCCGGGAGGGTGCGAACAGACACGCCCCGGCAGATAAAAGTCGGCGGGGCCACCGAAGCGGCCCCGCCGGGAAACGGGGAAATCCATGTACGGGTCGTTTCGGGCCGCTTTTGCGGCCCGGTGTGTCCTTGCGCGCCTGCGCAAGGCGGGGGGAGCCGCGCGCAGCCATTTCGTCGCGGGAATGCTGGCGCTGGCATCGCCGGCGGTGCTGGGTGCCGATCTGGTGCTCAACCACACCGATTCGCCGGATCCGTTGCCGGCGGGTGGCGTCGTCACCTATACGCTGCGGGTCGACAACAATTCCCCGGGAGAAACGGCCACCAATGTCGTCCTGACCGATACGCTGCCAGCCGGCGTGGACTTCATCGAGGCAGTGCCGACGCAGGGAAGCTGTTCGGCGCCGTCAGGCGGCAGCTTCAGTTGCCAGCTCGGTTCGATCGCCGGTCTGGCGCAGGCGTCCGTGGCGGTGCGTGTGCGCACCGTCGTCAGCGGAACCATCGTCAACGCCGGCTCGGTATCCGCCAGCGAAGCGGATCCGGACGGTGCGAACAACGCCGCCAACCAGACCACCACGGTGACCCGCGGGGCCAATCTCGGCATCGCGCTGACGTCCTCCGCGGCGTCGGTCCAGTCCGGCGGCAGGCTCCGATACGCCATCACGGTGACCAACGCCGGCCCCGACGCGGCCACCGATGTGCGTGCTGTCGCCACGCTACCGCCGGGATACATCGCCACCTCGATTCCTGCCGGTTGTACCCAGACAGGCATGTCGGTGCGTTGCGACCTGACCGGCAGCATCGCCAACGGCGGCCAGCGCAGCCTCGGCGAGATCGATGGCGTGGTGTCGGCCGGTTCCGGTTCCAGCCTGACCACCGCAGCCGCGGTGTCGGTGGTGTCGCCGTCGGCGCCGCAGGACCCGATCAGCGAAAACAACTCGGCGACGGCCACCACGAGCGTGGCGGTGGGCAGCGATACCAGGCTCGTCAAGACCGCCAGCGTCTCCACCCCGGTCATCGTCGGTACCGACTTCACCTACCGGCTGGCCACCTCGTACACCGGCGACGCGCCGCAGAACCTGACCGTCAGCGATACGCTGCCGGCGCAGATCGTGCCGCAGAGCAGCGCCCCCTTTGTCTCGAACGGCTGGAGCTGCACGATCGCCGGTCAGGCGGTGAACTGCACTCGCGCCGCCGGCGGCAGTGCTCCGGGTGCCAACATCGATATTGGCGACATCGTCATCCCGGTGCGCGCGGCGTCCTCGGCCGTGCTGGTTACCAATACCGCGACCATCAACGCATCCACGCCGGACCCGGATCCGTCCAACAACACCGGACAGGTGTCCTTTACGGTGACCGATCCGTCGGCGGATCTGCAGGCGTCCAAATCCGGCCCCAACCCGGCGCTGGTGACGACCGGATCCACCTGGGACTGGTCGATCCGGCTGCGCAACCTTGGCCCGAGCCAGCTGGTGGGTACCGCGCGCATGGTGGATACGCTGCCGGTCGGCATCCGCGTCACGCAGGTCACCGTGCCGAACGGCTGGAGCTGCCTGCCGGCGGCCCCGTTCGACACCACGGCCAGCGCCCGGACCATGACCTGCACGCGCGAATACACCAGCGCAGCGCCGCTTGCGTCGGGCGCGCAGGCTCCGCTGCTGACGTATCGAGCCCAGGCCCTGGCCGACGGCAACTTCTCGAACACCATGTGCGTGTCGGCCGTGGCGTCTGCCAGCGGCACGCCCGCGAGCGACACCAATGGCGACAACGACTGCGCGTCGCACGGCGTGTCCTCGCAGCCGTCGGCCGATTCGGCCGACCTGCGCGTCATCAAGACGGCCAACCCGGGCACGGTGCCCGCCGGCGAGGTGCTCACCTATTCGATCGAGGTCGTCAACGCCGGCCCGTCGGCGTCCACCAACGTCACCCTGCGCGATGCGCTGGGCGTGCTGATCAACAATGGCAAGGGCGCTACCGGTGCCGGCTTCATCGATGCGACGGTCAACAGCGGTGCGGCCAGCGGCGGCGCTTGTACCGACAGCGCCGGTGGCACCGGCGTGCGCAATCTCAGCTGTACGTTCACCCGGATTCCCGTCTGTACTGCCGGCACCGACTGCCCGGTGGTGACGGTGCGCGTACGGCCTGGCGGCAACGGGGGCAACCGCACCAATAGCGCGACCGCATTGTCGGACGAGGTTGCCGACCCCGACTACGACAACAACACTGGCTCGGTCACCACGAACGTCGATGCCCGCGCCGACATCACGATGGAGAAGAGCGCGACGCCGCCCACCGTGCCGGCGGGCCAGAACCTGACCTACGTGCTGACGGCGCGCAACGCGGGTCCTAGCGCGGCCGCCAACGTGCAGGCGGTCGACACGCTGCCGCTGGGCGTCTATTTCGTCAGCGCGACGGCCGCCGGCGGCGGCAACTGTTCGTCCACCCTCAGCCCGGGCCAGGTGACGACGGCCGGATCGCGAACCGTGACCTGTACCTGGCCTGAAGTCGGCAATGCGGGCCAGCAGAGCGCCACGATCGTGGTGCGGCCTGGCACCGCGCTGCGCAACACCAGCGTGCGCAACGACGTGGCGGCGACCACGGCGACCATCGAGACCGACACGACCAACAACAGCGCCTTCGTGCTCGCCAACGTCTCCAATCCGGCAATCGACCTGCTGGTCAACAAGAGCGACAGCGTCGATCCGGTGGCGATCGGCGATGAGGTGGTCTATTCCGTCGTTGTCACCAACAACGGGCCGTCGCACGCGGAAAACGTGCAGGTCAAGGACACCCTGCCGCCCACCCGGCTGCGCTTCCTCGGCATGACGGCCCCGTCTGGCGCCACTTGCACGACGCCGGCCATCAACAGCATCGGGGGCGATATCGACTGTTCGCTCGGCATGATGCCGGCCGGTACCTCGCAGACGCTGCTGGTGCGGATGCAGGGCGAAAGCAAGGGCACCGCCACCAACTCCGTCGCGCTCAACTCGAGCGAGATCGCGGCCGGCGCGGACGTCAACGCAGGCAACAACTCGACCATCGAGACCACCTCGGTGCGGACCAAGGCCGATCTGCTGGTCGTCTCGAAGACGGCCAGCGTGCCGACGGCCGACCTGCTGCGCGAGTTCACCTGGACGGTACAGGTGCACAACAACGGCCCCACCGAAGGCGACAACGTGCGGCTGTCCGACACGCTGCCGGCCAATATGGTGCTGGCCGGGGTGCCGGTCGCCACGGTGGTCACCGGCAGCGCGGGCGGGCTCAGCTGTACCGGCGCGGCCGGCGGCAACAGCGTGCAGTGCTCCTTCGGCACGGTTTCGGCCAATGCGACGATTTCGGTCGCCATTCCGGTCAAGGTGACCGCCGTGACCACCGCCGCGCCGCAAGTCTTCAGCAACAGTGCGAGGGTCACGACCGATTCCAAGGACGAGGACCCGTCCAACGACACCAGCAGCGGCACCGTGACGGTCCGCTCGTCGTCGATCGCGGGCAGTGTCTACGTCGATGCCAACGACAATGGCGTGCGCGAGGCCGGTGAAATCGGACTGGCGGGCATCGGCATGACGCTGACGGGCACGGCGTTCGACGGCTCCGCAGTCAATGCCACCACCACGACCGATGCCAGCGGCAACTGGCGCTTCGAGCGGCTGCCGGAGGGCACGTACCGCGTGGCCGAGGGTCCGGTCAACAACCCCGCCTATGCAGACGGCCGCGAAACGCCGGGCAGCGCGGGCGGCAGCGCCGCCAGCAACGATGTCATCGACGGCATCGCACTGGCGGGCGGCACCGCCGCGACCGGCTACCTGTTCGGCGAAATCCAGGCCGGCGGTATCAGCGGCCGGGTCTACTACGACCGCGACGCGGACGGCGTGCTGGACGGCGGCGAGACCGGCATCGCCGGCGTGACGCTGACGCTTGCGGGCACCGACAACCTCGGGGCGCCGGTCAGCCAGACCACGGTCACCGATGCGAACGGCGCGTACGCGTTCACTGGCCTGCGCCCCGGCACCTACACGGTCACGCAGACGCAGCCGGCCGCCTATCTGCCTGGCCGCACGACCGCTGGCGCCGGCAGCAACGGCTCCAGCGGCGGCACGGTCAGCGGTGGCCCCGCAGGCAATGTCGTGCAGGCGATCGGCCTGACGCTGAACGGCAGCGTGTCCAACGTCAACTTCGGCGAAGTCCGCGCAGCCAGGATCGACGGCGCCGCCTATATCGACAGCAATGGCGACGCGATTCGCCAGCCTGGCGAGACCTTCGGCCTGCCCAACGTGCGCGTCGCACTGAGCGGGACCGACGACCTGGGTGCCGCGGTCAACCTGACGGCGACCACCAACGCGACCGGTGGCTACAGCTTCACCGACCTGCGCCCGGGCACCTATACCGTGACCGAAACGCGGCCCGCCGAAATTGGCGCGACCGGCACGCAGGTCGGCACGGGTGCCGCGACGGCGGGCACCGGCAGCACCAATGCGACAACCCAGGTCATCAGCGGCATCGGGCTGGTGTCCGAGAGCCATGCGGTGAACTACAACTTCGGCCACCAGGGCGATACGCAGCTGACCGGGTCGGTCTACGTCGACCTGAACAACAACGGCCAGCGCGACGCCGGCGAGCCGGGCATCGGCGGCATCGCCGTTTCGCTCGCCGGCAACACGGCGGCCGGCGTGGCGGTCTGCTCGGTGTATCCCTGCGCGACCGTCACCGACGCCAACGGCAACTACACCTTCGGCAATCTTCCCGCCAGCGACGGCAGCGGCTATGCGGTGCGCGAGCGCGATGCCGCCGGCAATCCCTCGCCGCTGCTGGCCGCCTACGGCGATGGCACCGACCGTGCCGGCCGCGTTGCCGGAGTGGCCGTGGGCAATGCCGGCAATGACGTCATCAATGGCGTGGTCATCCGCCAGAACCAGCTCGGCGCCGGCTACGACTTCGGCGAGATCGCGGCGAGCCTGTCCGGCTCGGTCCACCTGGACGATGACAACGACGGCGTCAGGGATGGCGGCGAGCAAGGCGTGGCGGGCGTCACCGTGCGGCTGAGCGGCAATACCTCGACCGGGGTGGACGTCTGCACCATGGTCAGCTGCACCAGGACCACCGGCGCGGACGGCAATTTCCGCTTCGAGGGCTTGCCAGCCGGCACCTACAACCTGGTGGAGACCCATCCGCCGCAGTACGGCGACGGCAAGGAGGGCGCGGGAACCCCGCCCGGAACGGTCGACAACAACACCTTCGACGACACGCCGGCCGCCAATACGATCGGCAATATCACGCTGACTCCGGGGCAGGCCGGCAGCAACTACACGTTCGGCGAGCGGCTGGGCAGGCTGGGCGGCTCGGTCTTCATCGACCTGAACAACAACGGCGTGCGCGACAGCGGCGAGGGCGGCATCGCCGGCGTGCAGATCCGCCTGAGCGGCACCGATGCGACTGGCGTGGCCGTGGCCCGCACGGCCACCACCGATGCCGACGGCAACTATCTGTTCGCTGGGCTGGCGCGTTCCGGCTCGGCAGGCTACCAACTGGAGGAAGCGCAGCCGGCCTCCTATCTGGACGGCCGTACCACCGCTGGCCGGCTTGGCGGCGCGGCGTGCGGCGCCTGCTGGACCACGGTGCCGAACCAGGTCAAGGACGTCAGCCGGATCGGCAATATCGTGTTCGATCCGCTGCAGGTTGGCACCGACTTCAACTTCGGTGAAATCGGCGGTGCCAGCATCGCCGGCAAGAGCTGGTTCGATGACAACGGCAACCGGGTGCAGGACGAGGGCGAAGGCCCGATCGCCGGCATCGCGGTCACGCTCGCCGGTACCGACGACCTCGGTCAACCGGTCAGCCGCAGCACGGAAACCGCCGCGGACGGCAGCTATCGCTTCGACGGGCTGCGGCCCAGCGATGCCGCTGGCTATACGCTGACCCAGACGCAGCCCGCCAGCTATATCGACGGCGGCAGCGTGGTGGGCAGCCACGGCGGTACGGCGGGTACCAACCAGATTGCCGCAATCCGCCTGGGCAGCGGCGTGTCGGCGACCGGCTACGACTTCCCGGAGCGGGCCGGCGGCCTGGCCGGTTCCGTCTATGTCGATGTCAATGCAAACGGGCGCCGCGACAGTGGCGAGCCGGGCATTGCCGGTGTCACCGTCGCGCTCTCCGGTCCGGTGAACCGGACCGCGGTGACCGACGGGGAAGGCCGCTACCGCTTCAACGACTTGCCGGCGGGTACCTACACCCTTGCCGAGCAGCCCGGCCCGGCTCTGGCCATTTACAAGGATGGTCTGGAGACGGTTGGCAGCGCAGGGGGCACCGCGGGCAACGACATGATCTCCGGCATCGTGCTGAACGCCGGCGTGCCCGCCACCGGCTATGACTTCGGCGAGCTGGCAGGCGACAAGGGCAAGATCACCGGCCAGGTGTGGCTGAACAACCCGGGCGGATCGCGCGAGGTGCGCGACGGCGACGAGCCGCCGCTGGGCGGCTGGCGCGCGGTCCTGTACAAGGCTGGCGTGCCGGTGGACTCGGTCGCGCCTGCCTTTACCGACGCCGCCGGCCGTTACACGATCGACAACGTGCCGGCGGGCGAGGGTTACGAGCTGCGCTTCTACAACCCCGGCGGTGCGCTGTACGGCTATCCGGTACCGAATGCGTCCAATGGCCTGGTGTGCCCGCCGCAGAACGGCGACCCGCGCTGCGGCACGGGCGGACGGCGCGATGTCGCCGCCATCTACGACATCACGGTCGGCTCCGGCGCGACGGTGGTCGAGGAGAACCTGCCGGTGGATCCGACCGGCGTGGTCTACGACTCGGTCAGCCGCAACCCGGTGCGCGGCGCCGTGGTGACGCTGCTCGGCCCGGACGGCTCGCCCGTGCGCCCCGAGTGGGTCGTGGGCGGTGCGCCGAACGTCGAGCAGACCACTGGCGAGGACGGCTTCTACCAGTTCCTGCTGACCTCGCAGGCACCGGCCGGTACCTACAGCCTGCGGGTGGTGCAGCCCGCGGCCTACCTGCCGCCGCCTTCGGGCATGTTGCCCCCGGCTGCCGGCGTGCTGCCGGCCAGTGGCGGCGGGCTGCTGCACGTGGTGCCGGCGCCCGGCGTGCCGCGCGGCAACGACAGCGTGCTGTGGTACAGCGCCTTCGCCTTCGGCGCGGTGCCGGCGCAGATCGCGCATAACCATATCCCGCTCGATCCGGTGCTCGGCGGCGCGCTGCGCGTGGTCAAGACCACGCCGATGCTCAACGTCATGCGCGGCTCGCTGGTGCCGTACACCATCACAGTGACCAACACGCTGAACGCGCCGTTGACGGGCATCGCGGTGCGCGATGTGCTGCCCCCCGGCTTCAAGTACCGCCAGGGCTCCGGCTCGATCAACGGGACGGGATCGGAGCCGCGCGCCAACGGCCGCGAGATGACCTGGCCGGTCCAGACCTTCGCCGCGGGCGAAACCAAGACGTACCGGCTGGTGCTGGTGATCGGCACCGGCGTGAGCGAGGGCGAATACACCAACCAGGCCTATGCGCTGAACGCGGTGGCCAACCTGCAGGCCTCCAACACCGGCTCGGCGACCGTGCGCATCGTGCCGGACTCGGTGTTCGACTGCACCGACATCATCGGCAAGGTGTTCGACGACCGCAATGCCAATGGCTACCAGGACGACGGCGAGCCGGGGCTGCCCAATGCGCGCGTGGTCACGGTGCGCGGCCTGCTGGTGACCAGCGATGCGCAGGGACGCTTCCACGTGCCGTGCGCGGACATCCCGCAGGCGGACCGCGGCTCCAACTTCGTGATGAAGCTCGATGAGCGGACGCTGCCCTCGGGCTATCGCGTGACGACCGAGAACCCGCGCGTGGTGCGGGCCACGCGAGGAAAGATGGTCAAGCTCGATTTCGGCGCGGCGATCCATCGCGTGGTGCGCGTGGAAGTCGATGCCCAGGCGTTCGTCGAGCAGGGGTCGGAACTGCGGCCCGAATGGCAGCGCGAACTCGCGCGGCTGCTGCCGGTGCTCGACGCCGGCGTCTCGGTGGTCCACCTGTCGTACCGCGGCAAATCCGGGGAAACGGGATGGGCGGACAGACGATTGTCCTACCTGACCGATGCCTTGCGGCGACTGTGGGCGGAGTCCTCCAACCGCTACCCCCTGCAAATCGAAACCGAGTACGTCGAGGTCCGATAATGAAAACAATTCGTCGACGTCGCACGGCCGTGCTGGTCGGGGCCCTGTTCGCGGGTACGCAAGGCAATCTGTGGGCGCAGGGCGCCGCGGGAGCACAGGCAACGGCGCCCCAGTCCGGCGCCGCGGCCGGCGGCGCGGTGCTGTCCGCGCGCACATTGCCGCCCTCCGCGCCGCTTGCGCGCGGCCTGAGCGAAACCGGCCGCCGGGATGACGATAGCCGGATGTTCGAGCGCGGCACGCCCGCATCGGCCGAACGGCTGTTGCCGCTCGCGGCCTCCGGGGGCGCATTCCAGGGCTTCACCCCTTCGGAAGTCGTGCGGATCCGCGCCGCCGGGGCGCAGCCGCCGCAGGGCGAGACGCTGCTGCGCGAGCAGGTGTCCGATGCCGGCGGGGCGCTGTTCGAGTCCGGCGAAGCCGAGCTGACGCCGGCCGCGATGCGCTCGCTCGACGCCATCGTGGCGGCATACAAGGGACGGGACGGCATCGCCCTGCGGGTGACCGGCCATACCGACAATCAGCGGCTGTCGCGCCGCACCGCCGCCCGTTTCAGCGACAACCAGGGGCTGTCGGAGGCCCGGGCCCTGGCGGTCGTTCGCTATCTGTCGCAGTCGCTGGCGATTCCGGTGGATCGGCTCGCCGTGTCGGGCCGAGGCGACGCCGAACCGGTCGCCGATAACGGCAGCGAGGCCGGGCGGGCGGCCAACCGCCGGGTCGTCGTCGAAATCTCGGCCACGGTGACCAGGGCGGCGGCCGTGCCGGAGAACGCCGACGCGAGCTGCCGTCCGGACGATGCCGGGAAAGGGCGGGGCACGCTGCCGCCGTTTCGCGTGACCGTCGACGGACAACCGATCGACGGTGCGCCTGCCAGCGAGGCCGACGCGCAGCGTTGCGTGGACGTCGCCCTCGCGGCGACCGACATCCAGATCCGCTACGATCCGATGCAGGTCACGCCTGCGCTGAATACCTGGGTGTCGCCTGAGAATCTCGCGCGCGGCGATGCCGTGCACTTCCGCACCTGGACCAACTACAAGGCATGGATCCGGCGCGCCGAGATTCGCGTCTTCGGCACGCAGCAATCGCTCGACGAGTCGCCCTACGCCGTGGTGCCGGTGACGAATCCGGACGATACGGCGTGGCAGCCGCCCGCCGATGCGCCGGAGGACATGCGCTTCGTGCTGCGGGTCTACGACGAACGCGGACGGTTCGACGAGACCGCCGCCAAGCCGCTGCGCCTGCTGGCGCGGGTGCGCGGGTTTGCCGACGCCGATAGCGCCGAGCGCGAGCGCCTGGCGGGCTACGGCGAAAACAGCCGGCTGGTGCGCAATATCCCGGTCTCGGGCGGCACCGTCACGGTCAATGGCAAGTCCGTACCGGCCGGCTATCGGGTCGAGGCGCTGGGTGAACAGGTGCCGGTGGACCGCAACGGCGCGTTCGTGACGCGGCAGATCGTTGCGGCCGGATCGCAGCAGGTGCGGGTGACGGTCGCCGATCCGGCCGGCGCCGGCACGACCTTCGTGCGCAACCTGGTGGTGGCGGACCAGGACTGGTTCTATGTCGCGCTCGGAGACCTGACGGTCAGCCGCAACTCGACGTCCGGACCGGCCAGCATCGTCGCGGTGGACGCGGACGATACCTACGACAAGCGAACCTCGGTGCAGGGCCGGGGCGCGTTCTACCTGAAGGGAAAGATCAAGGGCGAGTATCTGCTGACCGCCTCGGCC
This sequence comes from Cupriavidus sp. AU9028, assembly GCF_019795295.1. Taxonomy (GTDB): domain Bacteria; phylum Pseudomonadota; class Gammaproteobacteria; order Burkholderiales; family Burkholderiaceae; genus Cupriavidus. The sequence goes on from NZ_JAIMCG010000010.1 coordinate 63,005, forward strand.
GATACCCGGGAACAGCCGTTCTCCGACCTGTTCTCCAACTTCGCCAGCAAGGACCCGCGCTACCTGCTGCGGCGCATCGACCCGGACCAGTACTACCCCGTCTACGGCGACGATTCGACCATCGTTGACGACGCCCCGACGCGCGGCAAGTTCTTCGTGAAGCTGGAACGGGGCGACTCGCACGTAATGTGGGGGAATTTCCAGACCACCTGGACCGGCACCGAGCTGACCCAGTACTCGCGTGGCCTGTATGGCGCGAACCTGCTGTGGCGCTCGGAGGACAGCACGTCGGTGGGCGAGCGCCGCTCCAGCGCCAATGTGTTCGCGGCGGAGCCCGGCACGCTGCAGTCGCGCGAAGAGTTCCGCGGCACCGGCGGCTCGCTGTTCTATCTGCGCCGGCAGGACGTGACGGTCGGCTCGGAACGGCTGTGGATCGAAGTACGGGACCGCGACTCCGGGCTGGTGCTGGAGCGCACGCCGCTGCAGCCCGGTGGGGACTACGACATCAACTATCTGCAGGGCCGCGTGACGCTGCGCGCGCCGCTGTCTTCGGTGGCGGACGGCTCCGGCATGCTGGTGCGTACCGGCGCGCTGCCAGGCAACCCGGTCTACCTGGTGGCCACCTACGAGTATGTGCCGGGCATGACGGAGATCGACGGGCTTGCCTACGGTCTGCGTGGCTCGCACTGGTTCAACGACTATCTTCAGATCGGCGTGTCGGGTTACCGGCAGGGCGGCGGACAGGGGCGGCAGAGCCTGTTCGGCGTGGATGCCACGCTGCGCTATCGCCCGGGTACCTACCTGAAGATCGAGAATGCGCGCTCGACCGGCACCGGCGCGGGCACGCAGTCGTCGCTGGACGGCGGCTTCGCCTTCGCGGGCTACGCGTCGAACGGCCAGCCGGCGGATGCGCAGCGGGTGGAGGGCGCGATCGATATCGGCGATCTGGTCGAGGACGGCAAGGGCCGCGTCAGTGGCTACTGGCAGAACCGTGGACAGGGCTTCTCGGGACCGGGCCAGATCGGCTTCGGCGGCGAGGCGGTGCGTCAGCAGGGCGCGCGGGTGGACCTGCCGGTGGGCGAGGACACCCGGGTGATCGCCCGTGCCGACAAGCGCGAGGCCTACAGCCAGGACACCTCCTCGGCCGAAGCGAGCGTGCGGCATCAGATCGACGAACAGTGGGCCGCCAGCATCGGCGCGCGTTCGGACGAACGCGGCACCGCCTCGCCGCTGGTGCAGAGCAGCTACCTCGCGCAGCAGGGCCGGCGCACCGATGTGGTGGCGCGGGTCGACTACAAGCCCGAGGCGGAACCGGTGGCACCGCCGCCTGGCGCCGATGGCGGCGCTGCCGCCGCAGCGACGCCGCCCTGGGACGCGTACGGCTACGTGCAGCAGACCGCGCAGCGCACCGGTTCGCGCAGCGACAACGACCGCGCCGGCATGGGCGGGACATGGCAGGTCACGGACCGCTTCCGCGTTGGAGCCGAGGCGTCGCAAGGCGACGGCGGCTTCGGCGGCAAGCTCTCGGGCGACTGGCGCGTCAACGATCGCAGCAATCTCTATCTGCAATATGCGATGGAGACCGAGCAGCCCGACCTTGGCTATCGCGGCCGCTTCGGCTCGCTGACCGGTGGTGGACGTACCCGGATGTCCGACACGGTGTCGCTGTTCACGGAATCGCGCTACGCCTACGGCAGCGGTCCGCAGAGCCTGACGCAGGCCTTCGGCGTCGAATACGCGCCGACCGACCGCTGGACCTACGGCCTGCGGGCGGAAGCGGGGCGTGTGTCGGACCTCTATGCGGGCGACATCAAGCGCTGGACCACGGGGGCGTCGGTAGCGTACAAGGACGACCGGCTCAAGGCCACCTCGATGCTGGAATTCCGCCGCGAGCAGAGCAATCTGTCGGGCGATCGCGACAGCTGGCTGTTCCGCAATACCATGGGCTACCAGGCCACGCAGGCATGGCGACTGCTCGGCAAGTTCAACCTGGCGGCAAGCTCGTCCAGCCGTGGCGTGTTCTTCGATGGCGACTTTACCGAGCTGGTGCTGGGGGCCGCCTATCGTCCGGTGGACAACAACCGCTGGAACGCGCTCTTCAAGTACACGTACTTCTACAACATGCCCTCGCCGGGGCAGTACACGCCGGGCAGCGGCACCTTCAACCCGTCCGTGGCCGACTACTCGCAGAAGAGCCAGGTGGTCTCGGTCGATGCAATCTGGGACGTGATGCCGGTGTTGTCCCTTGGCGCCAAATATGGCCTGCGCTGGGGCAGTCTGAAGCCGACCAAGGCGGAAGGCGAGTGGTTCTCCAGCACCGCGCAATTGGTGGTGCTGCGTACCGACTGGCACGTGGTGCACCAGTGGGACGCGGTGCTGGAGTTCCGCCGGCTGTGGGCACGCGAGGCGCAGGACGCGCGCGCGGGCATGCTGGCCGCGGTCTACCGCCATATCGGCAAGAACACCAAGGTCGGCGTGGGGTTCAACTTCACCGACTACTCGGACGATCTGACCGATATGTCGTACCGCCACCGCGGCTGGTTCCTGAACGTCGTCAGCGCATGGTAGCGGCGTCGCCGTGGCCGCCGTGCCGGTGGGCAGGGGTGCCGGACGGACCCTTGTCCGCCGCAGGTTCGCCGCGGTCCGGCGCATCGTCACCGGTGTACGCGAACGCCACGGTGCCGGCCGGATGCCGGTACCAGCCCGGATCGCGGTAGTCGTCGCGGGCAAGGCCCGGCCGCACCTTGACCGTGGTGAACATGCCGCCCATCTCGATTGGCCCGAACGGCCCCTGCCCCGACATCATCGGCAGGGTGTTCTCGGGCAGCGGCATCCGCATCGAGCCCATGTCGGCCATGCCCGCCTCGCCCATCGCCATGTAGTCTGGAATCAGCGCGTTCATGCGCCTGGCCAGGTCGCGCTGCGGCACGCCGATCATGGTCGGCACGTCGTGACCCATCGCGTTCATGGTGTGGTGCGTCTTGTGGCAGTGGAAGGCCCAGTCGCCGGGGTTGTCCGCGAGGAACTCGATCACCCGCATCTGCCCCACCGCGACATCGGTGGTGACCTCGGGCCAGCGCGCCGATGGCGGTACCCAGCCGCCATCGGTGCCGGTCACCTCGAAGCGGTGCCCGTGCAGATGGATCGGGTGGTTGGTCATGGTCAGGTTGCCGAAGCGGATGCGGACGCGGTCGCCCAGCCGGACCGGCAGGCTGTCGATGCCGGGGAACACGCGGCTGTTCCAGGTCCACAGGTTGAAGTCCGTCATTTCCGCCACCCGCGGCGTGTACGAGCCCGGGTCGATGTCGTAGGCGGACATCAGGAAGACGAAGTCGCGGTCCACTCGCCTGGTATTGGCATTGCGCGGATGCACGACCAGGAAGCCCATCATCCCCATTGCCATCTGCACCATCTCGTCCGCATGCGGGTGATACATGAAGGTGCCGGCGTGGCGCATCTCGAATTCGTAGACGAAGGTCTTGCCGGGCGGGATATGCGGCTGCGTCAGGCCGCCGACACCATCCATGCCGTTGGGCAGGATGACGCCGTGCCAGTGGACGGTCGTGTGTTCGGGCAGCCGGTTGGTGACGAAGATGCGCACCTTGTCCCCCTCCACGCATTCGATGGTCGGGCCTGGGCTCTGTCCGTTGTAGCCCCACAGATGCGCGGTCATGCCGGGGGCAAGCTCGCGTTCCACCGGTTCCGCGACCAGATGAAATTCCTTCCAGCCATCGCGCATGCGCCATGGCAGGCTCCAGCCGTTCAGCGTGACGACCGGGTGATAGGGGCGGCCGGAGGTCGGCGCGCGCGGCGCCATGGTGGCGGCACCGATCTGCTGCGGCGCCTCCGGCAGTTGCGCGGCGCCCGCGCGCGAGACCAGCGCCGAGCCGAGCATGGCCGCGCCGGCGCCTTGCAGGAAATGTCTGCGGGAAACCATGTCAGTGTCCTTGGTGCGAGTGGGGAGCAGCAGCGGGAGCAGCAGCGGGAGCATCGGCCGGAGCCGTCGTCGTGGCATTGGCCGGAACGTCAGCGGGCCCGGATGCGGGGAGCGACGGCTGTGGCGGGGCCGCCTGTTGCGCGGGAAGCGCGCCGCCCAGGGCCGCCTGCAGGTCGGCCTGCGCCTGCCAGTAGTCGCGCAGCGCATCCAGATAGCCGTTGACCGCGCCGATCTGGCCACGCGCTTCCACCAGCAGCTCGAACACGCTGGCCAGCATGCCGTTGTAGCGCAGCAGGGTTTCGTCGAGGATGCGCTTGCGCAGCGGCACCACCTCGTCGCGATAGTGGCGGGCCACGTCGTGACGGATCTGGATGCTGGCATAGCGCTCGCGCACGGACGAGCGCGCGGCGATGGCCTGATCGGCCAGCGCACTGGCAGCCTGCATGTAGATTGCCTCGGCCCGCGCGACCCGGGCGCCGCCCCAGTCGAACAGCGGAATTTCCAGCCCGATCTCGTAGCCGGTCTCGCGTGGCTGCCCGGTCTCGGAGGTGTGCTCGTAGCCCAGTTCCAGCACGCTGACAAAGCGTGTCGCCCGGGTCAGCCCCAGCGACCGTGCCGTGCCGTCCAGGCGCAGGCGCCCGGCCTGCAGGTCCAGACGGCCCGCGATGGCGTGCGGTTCCAGCTGTTCGAACTGCGGCCGCTGTGCCGGCAGGTCCGGCAACCGCTCGGGCAGCTGGTACTGGGCAGCGGCGCCCCACAGTCCCATCAGCCGGGTCAGCCGCTCGCGCGCGGCGATGGCCTGCTCACGGGCGCGTGCGGCCGTGGCCGCCGCGTCGGCGTAGAACGCCTGCTCGCGCGCATGGTCCAGTGCGCTCAGGTTGCCGGCGCGGGCCAGCTCGCGCGAGAACAGCGCGCCGGTCTGCGCGGCGTCGCGGACCTGTTCGGCGTAGCGGGCCGACTGCTGCGCCGCGACGGCGGCGATCCACGCCTTGCGGGTATCGAGTGCGTGACGCAGCATGCGGTCGGCCACCAGCAGCCGCGTCTGGGCGAAGCGGCGCGCTTCGATGGGGCCGGCCAGCGGCAGGGTGATCAGGCGCATCAGTCCGATCGAGACGGTGCGTTCGATCTTCAGATCCTCGCCGGCGGTCGTGCGCGCGAAGGTGAACCCGGGGTTCGGCAGCCGCGTGGCCTGGACGTAGTCCGCCTCGGCGATGCCGAGCGCGGCAAAGTCGGCCTGAAGCGCGGGGCTGTTCAGCAGTGCGACCTGCACCGCGGCGTCGGCGTCCAGCGGTACGGCAAGCAGCTCATCCACACGTTGCGCAACCATGGCGCGGTCTTGCTCGCTTCTGGCCCAGACTGCATCCTTGCCCAGCCGCTCGCGCGCGGCGTCGGCGGTGGGGCCGAAGCCGCCATCCGCCGAGAAACTCGCGCAGCCGGAGAGCAGCAGGGCGGCCAGCAAGGGCGACATCCATTGCAGGGTGCGCGTCATGGCTGGCTCCCGCCCGGCGCAGGATGGTGATGATGATGCTCGTGCGCGCCTGCACTGTCCTGCGACGGAAGCGGCCCCGCGCCTGGGCGCCCCTGCTGCTGCGCTTCACGGGGGGCCGGCTGCGGCGGGGAAGCGTGGTCCTGGTGGGCGCCGGCACCGTGCCCCGCATGCCCGTGCTGGCCCTGGTGTCCTTGGTGCCCCTCGTGCCCGCTCGCTTGCGGCCGCTGCGTCGGCGGCCGGTGGCTTTCGTGCCGATGCGAATCGTGCTGCTCCGTTCCCTGCTGCTGCGCCGCATCCTGCTGTGTCCCGTGTCCGTGATGGTCGTGTCGATTGCCAGTGTGGTCGTGCACGGGAACTGGGGGTGGCGCCTGTACCGGAGCAGGCGCTTCGGCGTGATGATGCGGGTGACCCGGCGACGAGGAGGACGCGACCGCGGCATTGCTGTCTCGCCAGCGCGCGACGGGCGCCTGGGTGAATGGCTGGTAGCCCGCGAACGGGGACGGAATCGCGGCGGCCGGAACGCTGGCGTTGGGGTCGAGTGGATCGGCCGTCTGCCCGCTTGCGGGCGACGTGAGCGGAAGCGCCATCAGGATGACGGCGGAAAGACGCGCGCACGACGGCACTGGCCGGCGCGCGGGCGTGGATTGGCGTGGCATGGCGAACTCGTGAAGGCAGGCCGCGCGCATGGATGCGCACCGGCCCGCGGGAATTGCGGACAGGCGGCAGGCGTCAGGGAGTCGTCACGCCACGGTTGGCGGCGTCATGGCCCTGTCGTTGCCGGAGAGATCGACGCGCATTGGGCGCACGTCGGCTGTCAGCAACGCGCGGAGGGCGGGCGAAGCAGCGAGTCGGGAATGGTGTCGGCGAGGGTGCCGAGCGGGGTTTGCGGCAGCATGTGTCGGAACTGGGACAGCGGCAGCGGCGTCGCCGGCGACAGGGCGGCGCTCACGGCGCACGTATCGCACGCCGCGCAGCCCGAGCCGGCTGCATGGTGATGGGTGGCCGCGGAACCGTCGTCGTGGGTCGGGCCTTGCTCCTTCAACGGCACCGCCTTGCCGCCATGCGCGTCATGGCAGGCGCTGCCGGCCTGATGCGCCAGTGCGGCCTCCGCCTCGCTCTTGATGGCGGCGTGCCGGCTCATCATGGGAGCGAGGGGGGCAGGCATCGTTTCCACCGTGCATACCTTGCCGAGCGCCGCCATGGCCCCGGCCGCTGCCTGGCCAGGCAGCGCCAGGATCAGCAAGCTCAGCAGGATCAGGCGGAAGGTGCGGTTCATTGAAGGGAAATCGGTCGCAAGGCAGTGCCGGCGGCGCAACGGCGTGCGGCAAGCCGGCATTGTAACCGGGGAAAAGGCTGCGCGGCGCTGACGCCAGCATGACAATTCTGCAATGTTGGCGCCAACCGCGCGCAAAAGGCGTCGAAACCGCCGGAAAACCCGCAGAATATCGGCTGTGACGGCGCGCGGCATGCAACGCCGCGCCCACCAACCCAACGTTGCCATGCGCATACTGATCGTCGAAGACGAGCCCAAGGCGGGCGCCTACCTGTTGAAAGGCCTGAGCGAGTCGGGTTTCGTGGTGGACCTGGCCACCAACGGCCCGGACGGGCTGGCACACGCGCGCGCGCAGTCCTGGGACCTGATCGTGCTGGACGTGATGCTGCCGGGCCTGGATGGCTGGCAGGTGTTGCGTGAGCTGCGCCGCGAGTCCGATACGCCCGTGCTGTTCCTGACCGCGCGCGACGAGCTCGCGGACCGCCTCAAGGGCCTGGAGCTGGGCGCGGACGACTACCTGGCCAAGCCGTTCGCCTTCGCCGAGCTGGTTGCCCGCATCCGCACCATCCTGCGGCGCGGACCGATGCGCGAAAGCGAGGTGATCGAGGTGGCGGACCTGCAGATCGATACCGTCCGCCGCCGGGCCACGCGCGCGGGCCAGAAGCTGGAACTGACATCGAAGGAGTTCTCGCTGCTGCAACTGCTGGCGCGCCGTCGCGGCGAGGTGCTGTCGCGCTCGCTGATCGCCTCGCAGGTCTGGGACATGAACTTCGACAGCAATACCAACGTGGTCGACGTGTCGATCCGGCGCTTGCGCGCCAAGGTCGACGACCCGTTCGAGCACAAGCTGATCCACACGCGCCGGGGCATGGGCTACGTGCTGGACGAGGCGGCGCCATGAGCGTCGCGGCGGAGGACACACTGGCAGCGGCGGGGCGGCCCGTCGCGACGCAGGCGGCCGGCCGGGCCGTGCGCTGGTTCCAGCGGCTCCTGCCGGCATCGCTGACGGCGCGGATGGCATTGGCCTTCGGCGGCGTCGCCGCGGCCGTGCTGGTCGCGGTGGGCACCTATCTGGCCTGCGCGCTCGCTGCCCAGCTCGAGGAGCGCGACGAGAACGAACTGGTCAGCGAGGTACTGCTGGTACGCCATCTGCTGGCCGAGGTGTCGTCCGAAGCCGAGGTGCGCGCCGGCATGCACCGCTTCACCGATATCGCGATGGGGCACGAAGGGCTGATCCTGCTGGTGCGCTCCCGCGAGGGCGAGCCGCTCGTCACGCTGAATCCGCGCCAGGAACAGGTGCCGCCGCTGCGCGTGCTGCCGGTCGATACCGCGCCGGAGCGGTCGCTGCTTCAGCAATGGCATCCCCGCAATGGCGTGCCGTCCGCCGGCATCGCGGCGCTGGGGCGGCTGGGCGAGACCGATCGTGCGGTCGAGATCGTCGTGCTGCGCGATGCCGGTTATCGCTCGGTGCTGATGAAGGACTACCAGCTGCACATCCTGTGGGCCACGCTCAGCGGCGCGCTGGCTGCCGCCGCGCTCGGCTATCTGCTGGCCCGCCGCGGCCTGCGCAGCCTGCGGCGGATGGCGGGCGAGGCCTCGGCAATCACCACCAGCCGCCTCGCCACCCGGCTCGATGCCGGCCGCGCGCCCACCGAGCTGCGCGACCTGGCCGGGGCCTTCAACGACATGCTGGCGCGGCTGCAGGACAGCTTCTCGCGCCTGTCGTCGTTCTCGGCGGACCTGGCGCACGACTTCCGCACGCCGATCAGCAACCTGATCGGGCAGACCCAGGTGACGCTGGCGCACGCCCGTACCGTGGAGGAATACGAAGCGCTGCTCGAGTCGAATCTGGAGGAGTATGAGCGGCTCTCGCGGATGATCGAGAACATGCTGTTCCTCGCGCGCGCCGATCATGCGCAGGTGGCGATGCAGCTGCGTACGCTCGATGCGCGGGCCGAGCTGGACAAGGTCGCGGAGTACTTCGATGCGGTGGCGGCCGAGCGCGATGTCGGCATCCGGGTCGAGGGGGCGGCGCTGGTGCGGGCCGATCAGACCCTGCTGCGCCGCGCGGTCACCAACCTGCTGGACAATGCGCTGCGTTATGCGCCGCAGGGCAGCACCGTCACGCTGTCGGCCGAGACCCTCGCAGGGGACGCCGTGCTGCGGGTCACCAACGGCGGCGCGGGCATTCCCGCCGAGGCGCTGCCGCATGTGTTCGGGCGCTTCTACCGGGCCGATCCGGCCCGCAGCAATTCCGCTGCCTCGACGGGGCTGGGACTGGCGATCGTGGACAGCATCATGCGGCTGCACGGCGGCAGCGCGTGCGCCGGCAGCGCGGCGGGGCGGACCGTGCTGGAGCTGCGGTTCCCGTCCCGCAGCCGCAGCGGCGGACCACGCGGGCGCCAGCGGCAGGATCAGCCTTCGTAGCGGCGTCCCTGCTCCAGCAATCCGGGGGTGCCGATCACGCCGTTGAGCTGATCGAAGTCCAGCATGTCGCCGCGCATCGGCGCCGTGGTGCCGTGCTCGTGCAGGCTGTCGTAGTAGCGCTTGACCTGTGCGCCGATGAAGCGCACCACGCCGCCCGGGAAGATCACGATGCGAAAGCCCAGCGCCCCCAGCGCGGCGGCATCGCGCACCGGCGTTTGCCCGCCTTCCACCATATTGGCCAGCAGCGGTACCCGGCGGCCAAAGCGTGCGCAGGCGTGCGTCATCTCGGCCTCGCTGCGCAGCGCCTCGATGAAGAGCGCATCCACCCCGCAATCGAGGTACGCCTGTGCGCGCTCCATCGCCGCCTCGAGCCCCTCGACGGCCACCGCGTCGGTACGCGCGAGGATCAGCGTGTCCGCGCTCGCGCGGGCGTCCAGCGCCGCCTTCAGCTTGCCGCACATCTCCCTGGCAGACACCAGCGTCTTGTCACGCAGATGGCCGCAGCGCTTGGGGAAGGTCTGGTCCTCGAGCTGGATCATGGAGGCGCCGGCCCGTTCCAGGCCCCGCACGGTACGGATCACGTTCAGCGCATTGCCGTAACCGGTATCCGCATCGACGATGATCGGTGTATCGACCCGATCCGCGATGCGGGCGACCGTATCCACCGTTTCGGAAGCGGTGGTCAGGCCCACGTCGGAGCGGCCGAGCTGGGTGTAGGCGACCGCGGCGCCCGACAGGTAGACGGCCTCGAAGCCCGCCTGGGTGGCGAGCAGGGCCGTGAAGGCGTCGTAGACGCCCGGGGCCAGCAGCGGGCGCGCTTCGCGCAGTCGTTCGCGCAGGGAGGCCGTCATGGCAGGTCGCAGAAAGGGAAATGCGGGCATTGTAGACCGCGGCATCGCGAGGGAGAGCTCAAAGCCCGCCCAGCAGCCCTTGTTCATCGAGAATCGCATAGGCGATCTCAGGGTGCCGGTCCATGCATCGTCGAATCGCCGCCGGAATGGCCTGCTTCGTCTTCCGGCAAAGCCCGGGCTGATCCTCGACCTCGATGTCGAATCCCCGCACGGTCCGCACTTCGTTCGGACCGGGCTCGATCCGGACGCGGATGCCAAGCTGGGCGCGCATCCGTTCCTGCATGTGACGCAAGTCGGCAAGACTGGCCGTATTCTCCAGCCGCTCGATCAAGCGCTTCTCTTCCTCCCGCGTCAACCGCAGCACGCGAATATCGGCCTGCGGGTCGGCCAGCAGCGCGTCACGGTCGCACACGCAGGCACCGGGCGGGCATTCCTTGCGGATGGGGAAAGGAAGCTGCATGGGTCGGACGACGGATGGCGTTCGGTGGGGGCCGGCGGGCGGTGGAAACACCGGGAATGGCCGATGGACGGCCGGTGCGGCAGAGCCACGATTATAGCGATGGCCGGCGCGGCGGGTAGTCCGAGCGAAGGCGACAGAGGCGGGGCTTGACCTTGTAGCTACTTCAACCTGTGCAATTCCAACATGGATTGATAGACGTTCGGACTCCCCTCTCATGGCAAGACAACTTCCTGACGATCATCGTGGCGCCACCGCAGCCACGCCCGGGACCGCCCGCACAAGCGACGCTTGCTGCTCTGGCTCTGCCTGCGGCGGTGTGTCGGCGCCGATACCGGAACCGCTTCCCCCCAGCCCGGCGCAAGGGTGCTGCAACGGCACGAGCGGGTGCAGCACCGACTCCGCATCTGCGGCGAAGCCCGCGCGTGCCACCGAGCCGCCCGCGGGCAGCCGCAGCGCCCGCTTTCGCATCGCCGCGATGGACTGCCCGACGGAGGAGGCGCTGATCCGCGGCAAGCTGCAAGGCGCGGCGGGCGTGACGGGACTGCAGTTCGACCTGATGCAGCGCGTGCTGACGATCCACCACACGCTGGACGACACGGCCGGGTTCGTCGCCGCCATTGCCGCCGTCGGCATGCGCGCCGAACCGCTGGACGATTCGGCTGAGGGCGATCCCGCCAGCACGAACTGGCTGCCCCAGCCGAGCGCGCCATGGTGGCCGCTTGCAGCCGGCGGTGCGGCCGCGCTGGCGGCGGAAGTGTGCGAGTGGTCGGGCGTGTTGTCGCCATGGTTGCCGGCTGGGCTGGCATTGATGGCGATCGCCATCGCCGGCCTGGGTACCTACCGCAAGGGCTGGATCGCGCTGCGCAACGGCAACCTGAATATCAACGCCCTGATGAGCATTGCCGTCACGGGCGCGGCGCTGATCGGCCACTGGCCGGAGGCGGCGATGGTAATGGTGCTGTTCGCGCTGGCGGAGCGCATCGAGGCGGCATCGCTGGATCGGGCTCGCCATGCGATCCGGGAGCTGATGTCGATGGCGCCCGAGCAGGCGACCATCCTGCAGGACGACGGCAGCTGGCAACCGCAGGCGGCGGCGAGCGTCACCGTCGGTGCGATTGCCCGGCTGCGGCCTGGCGAGCGGGTCGCCCTCGACGGGGAGGTACTGCGCGGCCAGTCCACGCTGGACCAGGCGCCGATCACCGGCGAGAGCGTGCCCGTCGACAAGCAGCCCGGCGACCTGCTCTTCGCCGGTTCCATCAACCATACCGGCGAGCTCGAATACCGGGTGACGGCGCCCGCCTCCGGTTCCACCCTCGCGCGGATCATCGAGGCGGTCCAGTCCGCACAGGCGAGCCGCGCCCCATCGCAGCGCTTCGTCGATCGCTTCGCCCGGATCTATACGCCGGTGGTGCTCGCCATTGCCGTGCTGGTCGCGCTGCTGCCGCCGCTGCTCACGGGCGGCGCGTGGCTGGACTGGGCATACAAGGCACTCGTGCTGCTCGTGATCGCCTGTCCCTGCGCGCTGGTGATCTCCACGCCGGTCACCATCGTCAGCGCGCTGGCGGCCGCGGCCCGGCACGGCATCCTCATCAAGGGGGGCATCTATCTGGAGCAGGGCAGGACGCTACGCTGGCTGGCGCTGGACAAAACCGGCACTATCACCCGAGGCCGTCCGGAACAGACCGGATTCGCCGTGCTGGATCAGGGGCAGGAGCAGCATGGGCAGCTGCGCAGCATTGCCGCCAGCCTTGCCGAGCGGTCCGACCATCCCGTTTCCGCGGCCATCGCCGCAGCCGCCCGCCGCGACGGCGTCTCACTGCAGCCGGTCGAGGCGTTCGAGGCGATCCACGGACGCGGTACCACTGCCCGGGTCGGCACCGGCACCTGGTGGCTGGGCAACCATCGGCTTGTGCACGACATGGGCCTCTGCTCGGAGCCGCTGGAGCAGCGGCTAGAGGCGCTGGAGCGGCAGGGCCGGACGGTGGTGCTGCTGGCAGGCGGAACGCATGACGAGCCGCCCGTGGTTCGCGCGCTCTTCACGGTCGAGGACACCGTGCGCGAAACCAGCCGGCAGGCAATCGCCGAGCTGCACGCGCTCGGCGTGCGCACCCTCATGCTGTCGGGCGACAACCCCCACACCGCGGAAGCCATCGCGGCGCAGGTCGGCATCGACGAGGCGCGCGGCAATCAGTTGCCGGAAGACAAGGCAACTGCCGTGGCCGAACTCGCTGCCGCGCATCCCGGCAAGGTCGCGATGGTGGGCGACGGCATCAACGACGCACCGGCACTGGCCCGGGCCGACATCGGCTTCGCGATGGGGGCGGCGGGGACGGACACGGCGATCGAGACGGCCGATGTCGCGCTGATGGACGACGATCTGCGCAAGATTCCGGCGTTTGTCCGGCTCTCGCGGCGCACGGGCAGCGTGCTTGCCCAGAATATCGCGCTGGCCCTGGGCATCAAGGCCGTATTCCTGGCGCTGACCGTGGCGGGCATGGGCACCATGTGGATGGCGGTGTTCGCCGACATGGGCGCCAGCCTGCTGGTCGTGTTCAACGGGCTGCGCCTGCTGCGCGGGATGGACCGGGCCTAGCGGTCGCGCCCGGACCTGCGAACTCTCGCGTCACACCAACGGTTGACAGCCGGCGTTTCATGCAACATCATAAGTTGCATGAAACGCGATAGCCGCCTGTCCGGCATCCTGCACGTCCTGCTTCACATGGCCGAGCACGATGGTCCGGTGACCTCCGAGGTGCTGGCCAAGGCCATGGACACCAACCCCGTCGTCATTCGCCGAATCATGTCGGGCCTGCGCCAGCAGGGCTATGTGCGCTCGGAGAAGGGGCATGGCGGCGGCTGGTCGCTGGCCTGCGACCTGGGGAGCGTGACGCTGCTCGACATCTATCGGGCGCTGGGCAGCCCACCCCTGCTGGCCATCGGCAATCGCACCGAATCACCTGGCTGCCTGGTGGAGAAGGCGGTCAACAACGCCCTGGACACCGCGTTTCGCGATGCCCAGGCGCTGCTGCTGGCGCGGCTCGGTGAAGTCACCCTGGCTGCGCTGAGCGCCGAATTCCACCAGGGCATGCTGTCCCGCGACGGAGGCCATCAGGGGCACTTCACACTGGAGAAAAGCCATGCGCCATGACGCTATCGTGATCGGCGGCAGCTTCGCCGGTCTCTCGGCCGCCACCTATATCGCGAGGGCGACACGGTCGGTCGCGGTGATCGATGCCGGCGCGCCGCGCAACCGGTTCGCCGAGGCCTCGCACGGATTCCTCGCGCAGGATGGCAACCGGCCTGCGGCCATCCTGGATGCCGCCCGCGCGCAGGTGGCCGCGTATCCGAAGGTCACCATCGTCGCCGGCCGGGCGATCCAGGCGGCAAGAGCGGGTTCGGGCTTTTCGGTCACCTTGCAGGGCGGCGAAGTGCTCGAGAGCGAGCGGCTGGTGCTTGCCTATGGCGTATCGGACGACCTTCCGGCGATCCCGGGCATCGCCGAGCGGTGGGGCAAGAGCGTGCTGCATTGCCCGTATTGCCATGGCTTCGAGTTTGCCGGCCAGCGGCTGGCGGTGCTGGCCACCATGCCGATGTCAGCGCATCACGCCATGCTGATCGCGCAGTGGGGACCCACGACGCTGCTGCTGAACGAGGCGGTCACGCCTGAACAGCACGAGCTCGAAGAGCTGGAGCGCCGGGGGGTGGCCGTCGAAACGGCGCGCGTGGAGGCGCTGGAAGGGGAGGGCACGACCCTGCGCGGTATCCGGCTGGTGGACGGCCGCACCGTGGCGGCGGACGCGATGTTTCTCGGCCCGAGGGTGCGGATGAACAGCGACATTGCGCAGCAGTTGGGCTGCGCAATGGAGGAGGGGCCCGGCGGCCCGATCGTGCGGACCGACGAGTTGAAGATGACGTCGGTGCAGGGTGTGTTCGCCGCCGGCGATATCGCGCGCGGCATGCACAGCGTCACCTTTGCATGCGCCGATGGCGTGATGGCGGGCGTCGCCCTGCATCGATCCCTGGTGTTCTAGCCCGCAATGCGAACAGCCACGGGCGCCCCTTGTGCGCGCGTGGCTGTCATGCCCGCTGTCGTGCTGGCTGTCGGGTCAGTTTGCGGGTTTGGACGCGCCGCTCTTCTTCTGCGTCTTTGCCTCGCCTGGCTGCTTCGCCGCCTTTTCGGCCGGAGCCAGGTCGGTGCGGGTGCTCTGGTTGGTGCCCTGCGTGTACGGGTCGAACTTGTCGCCCGACTTTGCACCCTGCGAATACGGATCGAACTTCTCCCCGGCACGGGCGCCCTGGGAATACGGATCGAACTGCTGCTTGCCCTGGGTCTGCGCGGATACCGTCATCGAGCCCAACATGGCTGCGATTGCGGTGGCGAATGCGGTCGCTGCGATCTTCTTCATGCGGGTCTCTCCTTACGGATTGGAAGGTGGTCAATCGGAGTGCGGCGGCGCCGTCTCGCCAACCAGTGTCGCCAACCGGGATTTCCCTTGTCAAGCTTCGTCAGCGGCGTCGTGCCGGCGCCACAGACGACAACGGGCCCCCGAAGGGGCCCGTATCGTGACCCGCAGGGCACGCTTTCCTGGCGTTACTCCGTCACCGCGTCCGAGGGGTGCTTCCACGCCTCGCGCACTTCCGACGACGGCGCCAGCGCCAGGTTGATGCCACGCTCGCCGATGGGCTGCTGGAACCAGCGCTTCTGCAGCGCCAGGATATCCGGGCCGCTGTAGACCTTGGCCAGGGTCCGGTCCACCAGTTGTTTCCATGCCGGATCGGCTTTCGACATCATCAGCGCGTTCTGTTCGACCGACAGCGCCGGGCCGACGATGACGAAGTCGGCCGGGTTCTTCGCCCGGGCGCGCAGGCCAGCCAGCAGTACGTCATCCATCACGAAGGCCTGGGCGCGTCCGGTTTCCAGCAGCAGGAAGGACTCGCCATGATCCTTGGCATAGACATCGTTGAAGCCGTGCTGGCTCTTGAGCCGGCGCACATGGCGGTCGCCCGTCGAGCCGGCGCTGGTCACCACTGTCTTGTTGCGCAGGTCCTCGAAGCTGCGGATGCCCGAATCGGCCCGCACCAGCATCCGCACGGTCGACACGTAATGCGAGACGCTGAAGGCCACCTGTTTCTGCCGCTCGAGCGTATTGGTGTTGGGGGCGCAGTCCAGATCGACCAGCCCGTTGTTGACCGCAGGGATGCGATTCTGCGGCGTTAGCGGCATCCAGCGCACCTTGATGTCCTTCAGCCCCAGCGCTTCCTTGGCGGCGTGCGCGGCACGCAGGCACAGGTCGACGGCGTAGCCCGCTGGCTGCGCCCGGTTGTCGGCGAAAGAGAAAGGCAAGGCCGATTCTCGGTAGCCCAGCACGATGGTGCCGGTCTCGCGAATCTTGTCGAGGACGGGTCCGTGCAGCTCCGCGGCCTGCTGCGCATGCGCGGCGGCGGGAGCCAGGGCGATACCGGTGAGCAAACCGACGGCGCCAAGCAGGGCGCGAAGGGAGCGGGCAGAAAGGCGAACAGCAGGCAGCATGAGTGGTGACGGGTCGACAGATTTCGAGGCGCCTAGGGTAATCCCTGACTCTGCCGGCGGGAAGAACATTGTTGTCATAAGCAAATTCCGCCGGATCCGAACCGCGCTCCTTCCTGCTCCTTCCTGCTCCTTCCCGCTTGCACCCGCTCCCTCCCGACTCCCTGCACCGATCCGGACTGCGCCTCGCCGGTCCTGGTGCATCGTCGGCCAAGGATGCACCAGCACCCCGCCGGTTCCCGGCTCCGCGACGGGGAAAACGCCCATACCGCAATGGCATGCGCATTGCATACCATCGAAGTGAAACCTGACCGTTTGGTCAGGATTTTTCGCCGAGGGGTCCCATGTCGCAACACATTGTCCTCACCTCGCATGCACGCAGGGATCGCCCTGCCGAGCCGATCCAGTGGGGAGCGCCGACCGCCGCGGAACGCGGCCCGGTGATCGCGACGCTGACCAACCCGTCGCATCGCAACGTGATAGGAACGCACGGCGGCGCCTACACCCTGTATCGGGCGCTGGCGGTCGCCGCCGGGAAGCTGCAACGGGACCATCGCGCCGACCTGACCGATACCGCGCCCGCGGAAACCATCGGCCCGCAGCCGCAGTGGAGCGAGCCGGACCGCATCGTCTCGCTCGATCCCTGGGGCCATCTGGTGTCGACAGCCTTCGCCGACCGCATTGCCGCGGGCTTCGACATCCGCCCCACCATTGCCGTGACGCGCGCGCATATCAACATGCCGGAATTGAGCGCCGCCATCGCGGCCGGCCGGCTGGTGCCCGACGGCGACATCCTCAATGCACAAGGCGATGTGCGGGTGACCAAGGCCGCCGTCGACCCGGTCTGGTACCTGCCAGGCATCGCCGCGCGCTTCGGCGTGCGCGAGGCCGCGCTGCGCCGCTGCCTGTTCGAGCAGACCGCCGGCATGTTCCCCGAGCTGGTCACGCGCAATGACCTCAAGGTATTCCTGCCCCCCATTGGCGGCATGACGCTGTACTTCTTCGGCGATATCGCCAGGCTTGGCGAGCCGGCAACGCGCGTGGCCTGTCGCGTGCATGACGAATGCAACGGCTCGGACGTCTTCGGCTCCGACATCTGCACCTGCCGGCCCTACCTGGCACATGGCATCGAAGTCTGCATCGAGATGGCGCAGCAGGGCGGCGTCGGCCTGGTGATCTACAACCGCAAGGAAGGCCGGGCCCTGGGCGAGGTCACCAAGTTCCTGGTCTACAACGCCCGCAAGCGGCAGGTGGGAGGCGACCGTGCGGAAACCTATTTCGCCCGCACCGAGTGTGTTGCCGGCGTCCAGGACATGCGCTTCCAGGAGCTGATGCCCGACGTGTTTCACTGGCTGGGCATCCGCCGCATCGATCGCTGGGCGTCGATGAGCAATATGAAACACGGGGCGCTGACCGCCCAGGGCATCGAGGTCGTGGAGCAGGTGCCGATCCCCGACGACCTGATCCCGGCTGACGCGCGCGTCGAAATCGACGCCAAGGTCGCGGCCGGCTATTTCACGCATTTCACGCCGCCCGACGCCGCCGAACTGGCGGTGGCCAAGGGCAGAGGATTGAACGAATGACCGAGCGAAAGACCGGCCTCGCGGCCGGGCAGAATTCCGATGGCACTGACGCCAGGCGCGCAGGCTGGGCCCTGTGGGTCAGCGCCGAGCACCCGGCCTCCGACCTGCTGACGGCCGCCGCCGTGCGCTCGCGCAGCACCGCAGTCACCGAATTCGTCGCGGCGGGAGAATCGCCGTGGTTCAGCTGGCACCCCGAGCGCATCGCCGCGATCGCCGACTATGTGGTCGCCACCATGCGGCAGCGCTACCGCGGCCTGGATGTGCCGTATCACAGCCGCTGGCGGCATTTCGAGAGCGGCGGGGGCGGCGACAAGCTGGACCGCTGGGCCACGCTGTGCGAGCGGGCCGCCCTGGGCGGGGACGATCAACGCGAGGAGCGAGCGCGCATTGGCATCGATCTGACCATTCCGAGCGTGCTCCTCGATGCGGGCGCCGGCGCGGCGTGGCGGTACCGGGACGGCTTCACCGATCTGATGCTGACCCGCTCCGAAGGTCTGGGGGTGGCGAGCTTCGACCTGTTTGCACGCGGCGGCTTTTCGTCGACGCCGGGTGAGCCGCTGCGCGCGGACGCCGAGCGGCTGGCACAGCTCGATCCGTCCACGCTGGCGACCGCCTTCCAGGTGGCGCAGCACAACCCGCTGGTCGGCGTCGAGGGCCGCGCGACGCTGTTGCGGCGGCTCGGGCAGGTGGCGGCCGGCACGCCGGCGGTATTCGGCACGCCGGCCCGCCTGGGAAACCTGTTCGACTACCTGAAGGACCACGCCGAGGACGGGCGCATCGAAGCGTCATTCCTGCTGCGTACGCTGCTGGTGGCCCTCGGTCCCGTATGGCCCGGGCGCATCGAATGGCAGGGCGTGCCGCTGGGTGACTGCTGGCCGCACCCCGCCAGTCCGGACGGATACGTGCCATTCCACAAGCTGACCCAATGGCTGGCGTACTCGCTGCTGGAGCCGCTGGAGGACGGAGGGCTGGAAGTGACCGGTCTGCATGCGCTGACGGGGCTGCCGGAATACCGCAACGGCGGCCTGCTCTACGACTTCGAATTGATGGTGCCGCGCGACCCGCAGTTCGCCAGCCACAGCCACCAGGTGGACGAGCCCGCGATCGTCGAGTGGCGCGCCATGACGGTGGTGGGGCTGGACCGCGTGGCGCAGGCGGTGCGAGAGGCCCTTGGCATGGACGAACGCACGCTGCCGCTGGCGCGTGTACTCGAAGGCGGAACGTGGGCGGCAGGGCGCCGGATCGCGGCCAGCCGGCGCGAAGGCGGCACGCCGCCCTTCGCCATCGACAGCGACGGCACGGTGTTCTGAGCGCGGCGGCGCGCTGCGCCGCCGCTTGCCTGCGTTTCCTTGCAACTGGATCGATTCGAAGCCGATTCCCCTCCCGGTTCTGCCTGTCGAGCGGTGCCGAGAGGTTTCCCCCCGCGATATCATCGTCTGGCAAGGAGCGCGACCATGACCGAACTCAGCGCCGAGCACGGCGCCATTGCATCGCTCCCGGCTCCCGTGCTGGTGGTGGACCATCCGCTGGTGCAGCACAAGGTCACGCTGGCCCGCAATGAGGACACCACCACGGACAACTTTCGCCGCCTGGTCAAGGAAATCAGCCAGCTGCTGACGTACGAGGCCACCCGCGACCTGGCGATGGAGACCGTGTCGATCCGCACGCCAATCGCGCAAATGCAGTCGCCGATGCTGTCGGGCAAGAAGCTGTGCCTCGTGTCGATCCTGCGGGCCGGCAATGGTTTTCTCGACGGCATGCTGGAGCTGCTGCCCGCGGCGCGCGTGGGTCATATCGGCCTGTACCGCGACCCGGACACGCTGGAGCCGATCGAGTACTACTTCAAGATGCCGGACGACGTCCACGAGCGCCTCGTCATCGTGGTCGATCCCATGCTGGCGACGGGAAACTCGGCGGTCGCGGCGCTGAACCGCCTCAAGGAAGCGGGCGTGACCGCCCTCAAGTACGTCTGCCTGATTGCCTCGCGCCCGGGTTTGCGCGCCTTGCAGAACGCGCATCCCGAAGTGTGCATCGTCACCGCGGCGATCGACGAGGAGCTGGACGAGCACGGCTATATCGTGCCCGGTCTCGGCGATGCGGGGGACCGGCTCTATGGCACGCGCTGACGCCGCGGTCCCGCTCGCAGCCGGCCGGGCCCGCGCCGCTGTCGCCACGCAGGGCGCGGCCACCCCGGCCGCGCGGCCCCGCTCGGCGCGGGCAGCGCCGGTTGGCCGTATCCGCCCGCAGAACGAGACGCGCATCCTGCGCGCCGCGGAAGCCGTGTTCGCGCGCGCTGGTTTCAGCGGCGCCACCATGGCGGAAATCGCCTTGCGCGCCGGCATCCCGAAATCGAATCTGCATTACTACTTCGGCACCAAGCACGCGCTGTATCAGGCTGTGCTGGCCCACATCCTTGGCCTGTGGCTGGTGCAGACCGACGTCATCAGCGCGGACCGCGCGCCTGCCGACGCCCTGGAACAATACATCCGCGCCAAGATGCGGCTCTCGGCGCTGTACCCGGATGCCTCGCGCGTCTTCGCCAACGAACTGCTGCACGGGGCGCCGCGGATCGCCGACGTGCTGCGCGAACCGTTGCGCGCGCTGGTCGAACACAAGGCCACCGTGATCCGCGGCTGGATCGCCTCGGGGCAGATGGCGGAGCTCGATCCCAGCCATCTGTTCTTCACCATCTGGGCGGCCACGCAGACCTACGCCGATTTCGAAGCGCAGATCTGCGCGGTCCTCGGTGTCGAGCACCTGTCCGCCAGCGACTTCGATCGCGCGACCGAACAGCTGGTGGCGCTGGTATTGCGCGGCTGCGGCGTGGCGTTGCGCAAGTAGCGCGACGGGCAGGCAGGTACGCCGCGGACCCTGGCGCTCGGCGCCGCCGTTCTTCTCCCCTCGCCCGCCTTGCGGGAGAGGGGCCGGGGCAGAGGGCAACCTCCCCCTGCCAACCAACACTCTCGAACCACGACTCCCAACGCCAGCACCCATGCTCGACCTGATCCTGCGCCACTGCACCCTCCCCGACGGCAGACGCGATATTGACATCGGCATTGCCGACGGCCGCATCGTCGCTGTCGCGCCTGCGTTGCCCGCACAGGCCGGCGAAGACATCGACGCCGCCGGCCAGCTTGTCAGCCCGCCCTTCGTCGACGCCCATTTCCATATGGACTCGGTGCTCTCGCACGGACTGCCGCGTGTCAATCTCTCCGGCACCCTGCTGGAAGGCATCGCGCTATGGGGCGAGCTGAAACCCGAGTTGACGCAGCAGGCGCTGGTCGAGCGGGCGCTCGCCTATTGCGACTGGGCAGTCGGACGCGGACTGCTGGCGATCCGCTCGCACGTGGATGTCTGCGACCCGCGCCTGCTCGCGGTCGAGGCGCTGCTCCACGTGCGCGAGCGCGTGCGCCCCTATCTGGAGCTGCAACTGGTCGCCTTCCCGCAGGATGGCGTGCTGCGCAGCCCCGGCGCCCTCGACAATCTGCGCCGCGCACTCGAGATGGGGGTGGACGTGGTCGGCGGCATTCCCCACTTCGAACGCACCATGGCCGATGGCGCGACATCGGTGCGCCTGCTGTGCGAACTGGCCGCCGAGCGCGGACTGCGCGTGGACATGCATTGCGATGAAACCGACGACCCCATGTCGCGCCACGTCGAAACGCTGGCGGCCGAGACAGTGCGCCTGGGCCTGCAGGGCAGGGTAGCCGGCTCGCATCTGACCTCGATGCACTCGATGGACAACTACTACGTCTCGAAGCTGCTGCCGCTGATGCGCGAGGCCGGGATGGCGGCGATCGCCAATCCGCTGATCAATATCACGCTGCAGGGCCGGCACGACAGCTACCCGAAGCGGCGTGGCATGACCCGCGTGCCCGAACTGCTCGCCGCCGGCATCCCGGTCGCGTTCGGACACGACTGCGTGCTCGACCCCTGGTACGGCCTCGG
This sequence comes from Cupriavidus sp. AU9028, assembly GCF_019795295.1. Taxonomy (GTDB): domain Bacteria; phylum Pseudomonadota; class Gammaproteobacteria; order Burkholderiales; family Burkholderiaceae; genus Cupriavidus. The sequence continues at coordinate 84,500 of NZ_JAIMCG010000010.1, forward strand.
CTCGGGGGACATGCTGGAAGTCGCTCACATGGGCCTGCATGTGGCGCAGATGACCGGGCAGGACGCCATGCTCGCCTGCTTCCGCGCCATCACCGACACGCCGGCGTCGATCCTCGGCCTGTCGGACTACGGCCTCGAGCCCGGTTGCCGTGCGGACCTGGTCCTGCTGCAGGCAGCCGATCCCGTCGAAGCGTTGCGCCTGCGCGCGACGAGGCTACTGGTATTGCGCGCGGGCAAGGTCATTGCCCGGTCCGCGCCGGCGCTGGCGTCGCTCGACCTGCCGGGGCGCCCGTCCTCGGTCGACTTTCGCAGACGCGCTGCCTTCTGAAAAAAGTTGAAGAAGGGGGTTGACGCGGGTGACGGCTCTCAGCATAATTGCGGTCTTCGCAACGCAGTAACGCCAGCAACAACGGCAAGCGAACAAGCCCAGGTGGCGGAATTGGTAGACGCACTAGGTTCAGGTCCTAGCGGTGGCAACACTGTGGAGGTTCGAGTCCTCTCCTGGGCACCAAAATCCTGAAGAAAAGGCCGTTGGCATTGCCAACGGCCTTTTTTCTTTTCCACCGCCGTTCTTCTCCCTGGCCCCCTCGCGGGAGAGGGACCGGCGCAGAGGGCTATCCGGGCCTGGGCGCCCGAGCGCCACCGTTCTTCTCCCCTCGCCCGCTTGCGGGAGAGGGGGCGGGGGAGAGGGCAAGCGCCAACCACGCCGCCCCCCGCGTCCGGACAAAAACCCCTTGCATTCTCCAACCACTGCGATACAATTGCGCCCTCGCGTGCGGCTGTAGCTCAGTTGGATAGAGTACTTGGCTACGAACCAAGGGGTCGTGGGTTCGAATCCTGCCAGCCGCGCCACCCATGCAAGAAGGGGCTTCCAGTGATGGAAGCCCCTTTTTCTTTGCTCGCTTTCTCCCCTCGTTTTCTCCCCTCGCTGTCCCCCCTCGCTTTCTCTCCTCGTCTTCTTTCCCGCATTGTCCTTGCCGCGTCCTTGCCGACAGCCTTTGCTGCCGGCGAAAGCAACTGCGCACCCCATCCGAAAGAAAAAGAAAAAGTTGCTAGATACTTGAGTATTCAAGTATCGTTCGGCTTGTCGCCACTGCCGCAACAGAAAGCGCCATGCCAAACGTCCATATCATCTTCGGCCCGCCCGGCGCGGGCAAAACCACCTTTGCCGCGGAGCTTGCGGAAGCGGCTGGCGCAGTCCAGTTCGGCATCGATCCATGGATGCAATGCCTGTACGGCGATGACCGGCCATCGCAACTGACGCTCGAATGGGCGCTGGCGCGCACGCGCCGTTGCGAAGCGCAGATCTGGCAGGTGGCGCGCCAGCTTCTGTCGCTCGGTGTCGACGTGGTGCTGGACCTTGGCGCAATGACCGCGCCCGACCGGGCCCGCCTGCGCGATGCCGCCCTGGCGGCGGGAGGGATGCCGGTCTGCTACTTCGTCGACGCCGATTCGGCACTGCGGCGGCAACGCGTGATGGCACGTAACGTGGACAAGCCGCAGCAGCACGCCTTCGAGCTGACGCCAGCGATGTTCGAAGCGATGGAAGCGTATTTCGAGCGCCCCGCGGGGGCCGAGCTGGAGGGATTGGTTCATGTCTGAGCGCAAGAACCGGCAGGGGGCCAGCGAGGCGGGCGCCGTCGACGTCTGTGTGCGCCTGGCGCGGGCGTTCGCCGATATCACCCGCTACGTCGACGCCAGGCTCTCCAATATCCATGGCATCGGCTTCAGCGACTTCATGATGCTGTACCACCTCGAGCGCGCGCCTGGCCAGCGGCTGCGCCGCATGGATCTGGCCGAGCAGATGGGGCTGAGCGCGTCGGCGGTAACGCGGGCCTTGCTGCCGCTCGAGAAGATCGGCATGGTCGCTCGCGAGTCCGATCCGCGCGATGCCCGGGTCGGCTTTGCCACCTTGACCAAGGCCGGCGCACGGGTACTGGCGGAGGCGCGCGCGACGGCCCAGGTGGCGTGCGAGGACGTGCTGGGGCAGGTGCGGATGGATTGGGATGCGCTGGGCCGATTCTCGGCGCAACGGTAGCGGCGCCGGGCGGTAGCCGCCGGGGAGGGAGCGAGGAGGGGGGAAGCGCCGTCCGGCGGTGCCGGACAGCGGCGGGGACAGCGGCGGGGACAGCGGCGAGGCTACCGAAGCGCCCGCCGCGGTCCGCAGTACTGCGCCTTATTGCGCCGTGATCTTGCCCGTCTCGATCACTTCCTTCCAGCGCGCATATTCCTTAGCCTGGAACTTGGCGAACTCTTCCGGGGTATTGGCGACGATCTCCAGGCCGACATCCGTGAACGGCTTGCTGACCGACGGGTCCTTCAGTGCCTTGACGATGCCGTCATGCAGCCTGGCCTTGACGTCGGCCGGCAGGTTCTTCGGAGCCGCGAAGGCCTGCCACGAATACACCTCCACGCCCTTGACGCCGCTCTCGGTCAGGGTCGGCACGTCCGGCAGCACCGGCGAGCGCATGGTACCGGTGACGGCGATCGGCTTGAGCTTGCCCGCGCGAATGTGCTGGATCACGGTGTTCACGTTCTGGAACGACATGTCCACCTGGCTGCCCAGCAGATCCTGGGTCGCGGGGGCGCCGCCCTTGTACGGCACGTGCAGGCCCTTGGTGCCGGTCTTCTGCCAGAACAGCTCGGCGGTCAGGTGGTCCGACGATCCAGCGCCCGAGGTGGCGAAACTGACGGTGCCGGGCTTTGCCTTGAGCATGGCCAGCACGTCCTGCACCGTGTTCACCTTCGGTGCCAGCGCGGGATTCACCACCAGCACATTGGGAGCCTGCACGGCCACGGTCAAATAGGTGAAGTCCTGCAGCGCGTCATAGGAGACACCCTTGATCAGATGCGGCGCGATGACCAGCGGTCCGAGCGACGTCACCAGCAAGGTATAGCCGTCCGCCGGGGCCCGGGCGACCTGGGCGGCGCCGATGGTGCCCGTGGCGCCAGCCTTGTTCTCCACCACGAACGTCTGCTTGAACTGGTTGCCCATGTGGTTCGACACCTGGCGCGCGACCGTGTCGGTGGCGCCGCCGGCGGGGAAGGGCACGATAACGTTGACCGGCTTGTCGGGCCAGGCGAACGCCGCCGAGCTTGCCATCACGAGGCCGATACCAACCAGTTTGCTGATGACCTTGCGGTTCATTGAAGTCTCCTGCTTGTTTGAATGGATAGCGAGTGCGGCTATCGTTTGATGCGAGGCCGCGCGCTCGCGCGACAGTCTCGGCCGGCCGCGTGATGCCGCGGAACGACCCGCGGCCGGCATGGGAAGCCGACGTCAGCGCACCATGCAGGGGCGCTTGCTGTCGAACGTCCAGTTGGGAACCAGGTACTGCATCGCGATGGCATCGTCGCGGGCGCCCAGGCCATGCTGCAGATAGAGCTGATGCGCACGCTCCACCGCATCCATGTCCAGTTCCACGCCAAGGCCCGGCGTATCCGGCAGCTGGATCTCGCCGTTCTCGATGCGCAGCGGATTGCGCGACAGCGCCTGACCGTCCTGCCAGATCCAGTGGGTATCGAGCGCGGTGACGCGACCGGGCGCGGCGGCGCCCACATGGGTGAACATCGCCAGCGAGATATCGAAGTGGTTGTTCGAGTGCGAGCCCCAGGTCAGGCCGAAGGCCTGGCAGATCTGCGCTACCCGCACCGAGCCCTGCATGGTCCAGAAGTGCGGGTCGGCCAGCGGAATGTCCACCGATTGCAGCGACAGCGCATGTGCCATCTGGCGCCAGTCGGTGGCAATCATGTTGGTCGCCGTCGGCAGCCCCGTGGCGCGACGGAATTCGGCCATGACCTCGCGGCCGGAATAGCCGCCTTCGGCCCCGCAAGGATCCTCCGCATAGGCGACCAGGCCCTGCATCTCCCGGCCGAGGCGAATCGCGTCCTTGAGCAGCCACCCGCCATTCGGATCGAGCGTGACGCGTGCCTCCGGGAAGCGCTCGTGCAGCGCACGGATCGCCTCCACTTCCTCGTCGCCGCTGAGCACACCGCCCTTGAGCTTGAAGTCCTGGAAGCCATAGCGCTTCTGCGCAGCTTCGGCCAGGCGCACGATCGCTTCCGGCGTCATCGCCTCTTCGTGGCGCAGGCGCAGCCAGTCGTCCTCGGCATCGGGGGCGCTGTCGTACGGCAGATCGGTGCGATTGCGGTCGCCGACATAGAACAGGTACCCCAGCATCGGCACGGCGTTGCGCTGGATGCCTTCGCCGAGCAGCGCGGCGACCGGCACGCCCAGATTCTGGCCCAGCAGGTCCAGCAGCGCCGATTCGGCCGCCGTCACCGCATGGATCGCCACGCGCAGATCGAACGTCTGCAGTCCCCGGCCGCCGCTGTCGCGGTTCTCGAAGGCGCTGCGCATCCGGTTCAGGATGGTGTTGTACTGGCCCAGAGGCTGTCCGACGATCAGGTCACGCGCATCTTCCAGCGTCTGGCGAATCTTCTCTCCACCGGGCACTTCGCCTACGCCCACCCGGCCGCTGTTATCGGTAAGGATCAGCAGGTTGCGAGTGAAGAAGGGGGCGTGGGCGCCACTGAGGTTCAGCAGCATGGAGTCGCGGCCGGCAACCGGAACCACGCGCATTTCACTTACCGTCGGCAATCCTGTCATTTGTACGTCTTCCTGGAACTGATGAGGCTGTCAGGCTATGAGTGTTATCGATAACAAGCGCCTCGAAAAAAAATCTGCCGGCCCTGCCCGCCACGCCGTTGCAATGCCTGACAGCACCGCAACGCTTGCTGGTCACTCCGACGCAGCGTCGGCGCCCGGAAATGATATCGATAACATCGATGTCGCTCACATCTTGATACGGGGCGGCGCAAATGTCGACCTAGGACTTTCCCCGAGGCGCTGCGGGGGTCAGGCGCTGCTGCGCTGCACCAGGTGAAAACCGATGTCGACCACCGGTTCGGCAATGGGGACGCCCTCGGCCCGGGCCACGATCAGCTCGGCCGCAAGCTCGCCGATGCGCGTGCCGTCGATGCGCACCGTGGTCAGCGGAGGAGGGGCGTCCTTGGCGAACTCCTGGTCGCCCAGCCCGACCACCGCAAGCTTGCCCGGCACCGCGATGCCGCGATGCTGCGCCTCGATCAATGCGCCCAGCGCCAGCGTATCCGAGCTGCAGAACACCGCAGTGACATCCGGCGCGCGCGTCAGCACGTCCACCAGTCCCCGGCGCCCCGAACCGATCGTGCTCGGCGCATCGCAGTAGTAAATCGTTACCGGGGGCAGTCCCAGCGCTTCGGCGCGCTGGCGGAACCCGGCGATCCGGCTGCGTGCCCGGGTATCGTCCGCGCTGACGATGGCCACCTTGCGATGGCCGGCATCGTGGAAGTACTGCACCACCGTTTCACCGATGGAGAAGTGCGAGAAACCGACCAGCATGTCGATCGGGGAGCTCGAATAGTCCCAGGTCTCGACCACCGGAATCCGCGACGCCTGCAATGACTTGCGGCCCTCCGGCGACGCCGTCATGCCGATCATCACGATGCCGTCCGGACGCCGCTGGATCACGGCCTTCAGCAGCGACGCCTCCTGTCCGGCGTCGTAGCCGGTTCGGCCGATCATCAACTGATAGCCATGGCGGTTCAGCGAGCGGTCCAGCGATTCGATCATCTCCTGGAATACCGGACCCACCAGCGTGGGCAGCAGCGCGGCGACCAGCCGGGCACGCGACAGGCGCAGGCCGCTCGCCATGGCGTTGGGCACATAGCTGAGGCGGTCCACCGCATCCTGGACGCGCTTGAGCGTCTCCGGGCTGAGCTTTTCCGGCGTGTTCAACGCGCGCGACACGGTCATGGCGGAAACGCCGGCTAGGCGCGCCACGTCCTGGACAGTGAAAGGCTTCCCCGAGTTGCTCACGACTTACCCTGTGCGATCGAAGCTGGGAAGGTAGCACACTGCCTTCGATCCCTGCATGCCGGCCATCGCCACCGTCAACTCGGCGCGCCCGGGCCGGCGGGCGAGCGCGGTCCGGTCTGGGCCGCCGACCACAACGGCAGCCGGATGCCAGCGATGGTGCCGTGCGCGGTATCCTCGCGGTTCGCCAGGAACGCCTCGCCGCCGTGCTTCTGCACCAGCGCCCGCACGATGGCCAGCCCCAGCCCATTGCCCTCGCTGGCGTTGCCGTCGGCGCGGAAGAACCGGTCGAACACGCGCGGCAGCGCTGCGGGATCGACGCCGGGGCCGGTGTCGCGCACGTCAATGCAAGCGGTCCGGCCGCTGGCGTAGACGCGCACGTCGATCACCGCGCCATGCCCGGCATACTTGATCGCGTTGTCGACCAGATTGCTGAGCGCGGTACGCAGGTCGGCGGCGTTCGCTTCCACCTGCAGCGGCTCCAGCCGATCGACGCCCAGATCGATGCCCTGTGCTGCCGCGCAGGGAAGATGCGCTTCGATGACATCCGCCACCACCTCGGCAATCGGCACTGGCCGCTGCTGGTTGCCGTCCAGCGGCGCGTCCGCACGGGCCAGCCGCAGCAGTTGCGCCACCAGCCGCGCGGTGCGGGCAATATCCTGACGCAGCGCCTGGAACTCACGCAGGCTCTGCGGCTCGGCGAGCGTGCGGCCGAGATTGTCCGCCTGGATCTGCAGCGCGGTCAGCGGGCTGCGCAGCTCATGCGCGGCATCGGCGATGAACATCTTCTCCGCCTGCACCGACTGCGACAGCCGCTCGATCATGGCGTTGATCGAGGTCACCAGCGGCAGGATCTCGCGCGGCACCTTGTCGGTGGGCAGGGTATCGAGCCGGGCGAGATCGAGCTGCGCGGCCCGCTCGCCGAGCTCGCCCACGCGCCGGAACATGCGCCGTACCGTCACGACGATGGCCAGCCACGCCAGAGGAATCATCACGAGCGCAGGCGCCGCGCTGGCGATTGCCGCATCCATGGCGATGCGCTTGCGCGACGTGTCGCGCTGGGAGACGTGGATCGCCCAGTCCGGTCCGGTCACGGCATAGACGCGCCAGCGTTCCTCGTCCACCAGCTGCGTGGAGAACCCATCGGGCGTCTCCCTCGGCAGGCGTACCGGTTGCTCGGCGCCGGGCCGCAACTGCTCGTCATCGTGCAGCCACACCTGGACCACGACACCGTCCGGCGCGTTGCGGTAGATGTACGGCGTGACCGGGGCCACTGGCAACTCCTCGCTGACCCGGCTGGCGACTTCCTGCAGGCGCCGGTCCAGCAGCTGGTGCACCTGCGATACCGCGAGAACGAAGCCCGACGCGGTATGCGCGAGCGCCACCACCGCGATGACGGCACTGAGCGCGACGCTGAGCTTGACGATCAGCGACGGATTCCGACCCCACGCGCCATGACGCGCGGAAAGGGTAGTCGGGCGAGACGTGCTTGTCATGGTGGCCTCCGTGCTGGCCGGTGTGCGGGTCCGAAGGTGCCCGCGTCAGTCTGGCGGGCTCCCTGCCGCGATACCGGTTGCCGCGGGCCCAGGGTCGGGGCCGGCTGCCAGCACGGTCCAACCCAGGCCGCGCACGTTGCGGATCGCGGCGGCTCCGAACTTCTTGCGCACGGAGTAGATCAGCACGTCCACGGCATTGCTTTCCACTTCCTGGCCCCAGCCGTAGATCTTTTCTTCCAGCTGCCCGCGCGACAGGATCGTTCCCGGACGCTCCAGCAGCGCCAGCATCAGCGCGAACTCACGGGCGGACAACGTCTCGGTATGGCCGGCCACCGTCAGCGTACGGGTATCGAGATTCAGGCGCACATGGTCGTTGCCAAGCGTCGACGTCGCGTAGCCGGCCTTGCGCCGCAGCACGGCACGGATGCGCGCCAGCAGCTCCGGCACCTCGAACGGCTTCGGTACATAGTCGTCGGCGCCGGCATCGAGTCCGTGCACCCGGCTATCGAGGTCATCGTGCGCGGTCAGGATCAGCAGGGGCGTCTGGTTGCCGCGGGCACGCAGCCTCTGCAGCACCTGGGCCCCGTCCATCCGTGGCAGCGACAGGTCGAGCAGGATCACCGTGTACGCACTCTCGGCAGCGGCGCGGTCGCCCGCGACGCCGTCGCGCACCCAATCCACGCTGCATTGCAGGTTCTCCTTGAGCGCGCGCATCAGGCTCGTACCGATTTGAAGGTCGTCTTCGATCAGCAGGATGCGCATGGCCAGCTCGTGCAATCTCGTTGTGCGGCGGATTTCCCCCGCGGTCAGAAGAAGCGGGCCGGGCGTCGCTACTGCGCCGCTACCGCTTCCAGTTGGCTTATACCGCCGCCGACGAGAACGGGGAAGTAATGCTTACCCCCGCATCGGGAGCCGCAGCACTGGCACCCGCGTGAAGTTCGACGCGCAGTGCGCGAAAGGGCACCGCCGCAGCCGATATGGCGGCACGCCGTCGTGTCCACTATCGAAAGGTAGTTGCCTTTTTCCGATAGGTCGCCTCGCTCCCGGTATCAGACTTCGTCCTGTTCGGGCGCTGCCCGGCGATTCCCTCCATGTTTGATCCGCCCTCGGGCGGATCTTTTTTTTGTGTTTCGGGGATGAGACGGTCGGTCAGGAAGCCGCCGCACGGCGTGCCAAAAGGTGCGGCGCGAGCGGCACAGAAGTACGCAAACTGGTGGGCCGGGGCAAAGAAGTTATAAAAAAATTCCGAAGACTTTCTCGTAAAGATAAGAGTGATCCCTCAAATCCTCAAAGTTCAGCCGAGAAGTGTTTTGATATGCCTCGGCCGTTCAGCGCCGGTCCTCAGACGCGAGTTGCTCGCGGCATGACAAAGGACTCGGACAGACCCTCAAGGGGACTGGCCCGCGAAGGCGATGCGCTTCGCGGGCAGTGCGCGACGGCATGACTTTCAGGTCATCACCGGATCGGTGATCCATCCGGCCGATGGAATGATGCAGCCAATGAGCACGAGTGTTCGAGGGAAAGATGGGGGCAGTCAAGCTAATGGTCTTCAGCCGTTCGGGAAGGGTCGAATGCAACGGCGACACACACGAGATCCCGGCGTTCAGCCTGGTCTTCACCGGCGGAAACGCCGCCGCGGTTCCAGCCCGCGACGGCATCGATACCTATGTCTTCCATTCGGGGGACTTCCAGGACATCTACAAGGAGTTGCATGAGCTGGCGGGCCGCTATCGGCGCGGCACGCAGTTCTGGCGAGAGCCGGTGAAGCGGATCTCGGTCCCCGAGGAGACCATCCATGTGATCCGGCACCTCGGCGCCGCCGAGCCGCGCGCGATGCTGCGCTTTGCCTATGTCTATTGCATGGGTACCGAGCCGGAGTATTTCTCGCGGTTGTTGCATCAGCTCATCGACAGCAGCCGCGACTTCTTCGAGTTCATCGAGGAGAACAGCATGAGCGCGTGGCCGGTGACCCAGTACGCCAAGGCCCTTGGCATCCCGGTGCGCAAGCTCAACGTGATGTTCTACGAGAAGTTCGGCGTGTCGGCCAAGAACTGGCTGCTGGAGCGACGGCTCCAGCGTGCGCGGGAACTGCTGCTGCTGACGTCGATGAAGGTGACCGACATCGCGCAGGAGTGCGGATTCAACAGCCACGCGCACTTCAGCGTCAGCTTCCGCCGGCGCTACGAGGCCAGCCCCCGGCTGCTGCGGCAACATCATCAGGGCATCAACGATGCCGACAACGAGGAATAGGCGTCATGGATTGGAACGGGGCCATCGAGGCCATCAACAATGAAGTCGGCAAGACTTCGCGCGCCGCACTCGAGGCGCTGCAGAAGGCCGCTGCTTCGGGCGAGTCGGTCGACTTTCTCGCCGCCCAGGCGGCATCGGCGAACTACACCAACGTGATGTCGCTGCAGAGTGCCGTGCTGAAGATGCTGCACGACCTGTCGACCGGCATCATCGCGAAGATCTCATGAACGAACTGCCCCGCGAGACGCGCCGCCTGCTGGTCGAACTGGCCTTCGTTGCTGGCAATCAGCGGCTGCTCGGCGAGATGCCCGCCTTCATCCGTGCCATTCCCCTGCTGGTCGCCGACCTGCGCGATCGCGAGATCTGTCTTGCGTACCTGTACATGCGCAGCGGCGACCTGACCCAGGCCATGGCGTGCCTTGGCACGCGCGACGATCCCGCAGCCGTCCTGATGACAGCGCTGATATCGGCATTCGGCACCCCATCTTCCTGCGCCCGCGTCGTCAATGCGGGCAAGCCAACCCGTCACTAGAGGTTTCGCATGAATATCGATCCCACGTTCCTCCTCGATTCCCTGCCGCGCATGGGTCCGGCGACGGCCAGCCGGCAGGAGGTCGAAGCCTTCTCCGCCGCGATGTCGGCGGCGGCGCGCAAGCCCGAGCAGACCGTCGTCGAGACGATCGGCAAGCTGGAGAGCGGCGCGGACCGCGGCATTGCCCAGGTGTTGCAGGGTGGCCCGCTGGACGCCGAAGCCGTCTCCATGCTGCAACGCAAGCTGCTGGAGCAGCGCACCGAGACCGACCTCATCGCAAAGGTGGCTGGCGTGTTCTCCCAGGCCCTGACAAAGCTGACATCGCTCCAATGACATCCCTGAAGTCCACCGGCCTGGCCGCGCTGGCCGCGCTCCTGCTCGCGGGTTGCAAGATCACCCTCTACTCCAACGTCGGCGAGGCCGAGGCCAACCAGATGCTCGCACTGCTGATGCTGCGCGATATCCCGGCGGAGAAAGTCGTGGAGAAGGGCGGCGTGGTCACGCTGCGCGTGGAGAAGGGCGAGTTCATCAACGCCGTCGAAGTGCTGCGGCAGAACGGCTTTCCGCAGAACAAGCGCCTGGGCATGGGCGACCTGTTCCCCTCCAACCAGCTCGTCACCTCCCCTGCGCAGGAGCGCGCGAAGATGCAGCTGCTCAAGGAGCAGCAGCTGGAGGCGATGATCGCGGCGATGGATGGCGTGATCGAGGCAAGAGTGTCGATCGCGCAGAAGGTCGACGACAACGGCAAGCCGACCGGTGCACCCTCGGCGGCGGTATTCATCAAGTACTCGCCCCAGTTCAACCTGGGCAATCAGGAAGTGCAGATCCGCAGCCTGGTTCGCGACGGCATTCCGGACATCACCTCCGACCAGATCAGCGTGGTCATGCAGGCCGCCGATTACCGCTACCGGGCCGCGGCGCAGGAAGTGCCGGCCGCGGGCTGGACCAGATGGATCCAGGAGCGGCCGGCCGAGGCCGCCGGGCTGTCCGCGGCCGCAGTGGTGGGCCTGGCCATGCTCGCATGGCTGGGGACCGCGACCATGCGCCGCCGGAGGACGGGCCATGCGTGACGCACCTGTTTCCAGCGAGGCGGTCCGCCCCGACAGCCTGGCCATCTGCCCGGCCGTGCAACGGTTGCACCGGCTCGCCTGGCGCCCAGGCGAGACCATGCATGCCGCATGGTGGTCCTACCTGGGCCTGGACAACTGGCAAGACGACTATCGCCGGCACGCCGGATGCCGCCGGGCGCTCGACGCGCTGATCGTACAGCGCCGGGGCTACCCGGACGGGCCGTTGCCAGCCGTGCTGACGGCGCAGCAGCGGCAGATGATGGCGCTGGAGCCGAGGCTGCCATCCCTGCTGCTCGCGCTCGGCGCGGTTGCGGCACGCCTGCCCGATTTGCTGCTGCTCGGCGAGTATCGCCGCCCACTGGCGGCCGAACTGGGCGGCGAAGGATGCGAGCAGCTGGCAGCGCTGGTGGGCGATGGCGGTAGGGCGCAACGGTTGCCCGCTCCCTCCGAGGTTCCCGGCTGGCTGCGCAGCATCGGCATGCGTTGGCTCGATGAGACGCTGCGCGGCAGCGTGGTCTGGAGCGCGCTGGCTGTCTGCCTGCCCCCGCCCGATGCCGGCCCCGCGGCCAGCGTGTGGCCGCTTCCGGACCGCCCTGCCTTGCCAATGCTGATGCGCCTGGATCGACTGCTATGAATCCGTTCGACATCGATGTGGTCAGTGTGCACGGGGAGCTGCCGACGGGCGGCGTCATCCCGGGTCAGCGGCTCGATGAGTATCTTGGCGCGACGGCGGTCCTGCAACGCCACCGCTCGCGGGCGGCGGCAATCCTGCTGGCGGCGCGCCGCGTCAGGGCGTCGGCCCGAGAACAGGCACGGCACATCCTGCAGCAGGCGTGGTGCGAAGCGCAGCGCCGGGCCGACGACGCGGCACGTGCAGCCCATGACGCCACCTGTGCCGAGGTGGTGGGCTGGCTGGTGCAAGAGCGCGAACTGGAAGCGCGCGTGGCGGCGCAGCTCGAAGCGCGCTGCAGGAACTGGGTCGCCGATGCGGTGATGCAGTTCACCGGGGAGATGGATCGGACTGCCTTGCTGATCGGCCGCATCGAGCGGCAGCTGGCTCCGCTGGCGCGGCATGGCGCGCTACGCCTGCATGTGTGTCCGGAGGAGATGGAGGCGATCTCCCGCAGGCTCGTCGCCCGGGATGGCATCGAACTGCAGGCCGACCCCGGCATGCAGCCCGGACAGGCTCGCATCGATAGCCCGTTCGTGCAATTGCGCATCGATCTGGCCCGCCATCTGGCGATGTTGCTCGAGCGCATTCGAGATCGGGGTCTCGACGAGGGCGAGGCGTGCGGCACCACGGACGGGGCTGCTGCGGACGCGGTCATGCCGGACGCCGAGGGTTGGGACGGCCCGCGGCCTTTCGACGAGGCCGGCGAGGCGCCGGGCGGCGATGACGACGCGAATACCGGCTCCGACGATTGGGGCGACGGGTGCGACCCCGAGCGTCCCGATTGCGAGGAGACGGCATGACCCAGAAGATCGCCGCCCCGAGACCGGTTGCGCCCCCAGCCGCTCCCAGCACCATACGGCCCGGCACCCCGGTACTGCCGGCGCCCGGAACCCGTCCTCCCACGACCGGCCCGCGACAGGTCAGCCCGGCCCGCTCCGCCACGGAGATGGCGGCGCGCGCGCTCAACGCGTCCCGACGGCAGCAGGAGGCCAGTGCGGCGAGCGGCATTCACTCGGCGAAGCTGCACGCGCTGCTGCGGGGCGATCGGCGCAACGACGCGCTGCTGGCACGCGCATTCGTCGGACGGCTGGCGAAAGCGCAACTGGCGGCAAAGGATCCAGGCTTCGAGCAGTTGCTGCTGCAGTTCGGCGACACCGAGGATGTGGACGACCTGCTGGCGGCGCTGGACAAGGCCGAGCTGCATCCGGCGGCGATGGCGCTCGTGCTCGCCGCCATGGCACAGCAACACCGGCCGGGCCGCAGGCGTAGCCGGTTGGAGGCCGCGCTGGATCAATGGCTGGAGGGGGAGGAGGACTGGCGGTTGGAGATGCTCGGCTGGCTGGAGTTCGGCAACGGCTTGCGCGGCGAACTGCGCGCGCAACTCAAGACGCTCTACCAGAATTGCAGCGCCATCGAGCAGGGCCTCGCGTCCTTCTTCGCCGGGCTCCTCGGCATCGGCGAACGGCGCCGCAAGATCAAGGTGCTGATTCGAGCGCTGGGCGCCGAGCTCGGCGGAAGCGAGGACGAACGCGCCGAGGGGACCCACCTGGCCGCGGTGGTGCGCGATCTGAAGCGCCTGCTGATCTTTCTTGGGTTCGAGGAGCAGTGCGGGCGCATTGCGCACGGGCTTGGGCCGCCGGAGGTGGACGGCGACCTGGTGCTGCGCTTCCTGCTCGAGTTGATCGACCAGAGCTGGCTCTACGCCGATTGGCTGGAGCAGGGCGTCGATGGACTCGAACTGGGGCAGGAGCGCGGTTACCGCCTGATGCGAGAGCTGGCGAAGCTCTGCAAGCTGCTGCCGGAGCCGTGCTACCGGGACGAGGATCACCGGCAGCAGGTGTTGACCGTGCTCCAGGCCTACAACGATCGCGCCGAGAACCCGGAGCCGGCTGCCCCGGAGGGGGAGAGTGGCCACTGATCGCAGATCGGGCCCATACCGGATGCCCGCGAGGCACGGGCCGCTTCACCATCGGTGCATCGGAAGCCAGGGGAAAGCCATGGAGATTGGAACGCTGAGAAATCTGGAGAAGCTGTTTCGGCTGATGGACGTCAAGCCGGTGACCATCGAGCCCCGGGTCGAAATCCAGGACGGCCCTGCCAGCGTGTTCGTCGAGGTCGCCGAACAACGCGTGGTGGTTTCCACCATGCTGGGCGTCGATCCCTTCGCCGCCGATGCCGCACTGCGTTGCCTGCTCTCCCGCTGGACGCCGGCCTGCATGTCCGGCGTACCGCTGCGGGTGTTCCGCGTTGATGACAACCTGGTCGTAACGGGCGCGATGCCCCCGGGAAGCGGCGCCGAGCTGTGGTACCGCACGGTACGCGCGCAACGCAGCTTGCTGGAAGCGTGCAGCAAGGAGGAATGATGAAACTGGGACGTGCCTTGCTTGCGCTGCCCCTGCTGTTTTGGGCGGCCCTGGTGGTCATGGTCGTTGCGCTGCTGTTGTGCTGCATCGCGCTGCTGTCGCCGCTGCTTCGATCGATAGCGGCAATGCCGCGCATCGCGCGCCGCCCGACAGGCCGGCGCGCCGCCGGCGCGCACCGGCAAGGAGCAGCAGAATGAAGCGCCTTGCGACCTGGCTCAACGGCGTCGGCGGCCGCCAGGACGTCGTGCTGGCCATCATTTTGATGGTGGCCGTGTTCATGATGATCCTGCCGCTGCCGACCATACTGGTCGACCTGCTGATCGCCATCAATCTCGCGCTGTCGCTGCTGCTGTTGATGACAGCGATCTATGTACGGGATCCGCTGGATCTGTCGGCGCTGCCGTCGCTGCTGCTGATCACCACGCTGTTCCGGCTCGCGTTGACGGTGAGTACGAGCCGGCTGATCCTGCTGCAGCACGACGCGGGCGAGATCGTCACGGCGTTCGGCAACTTCGTCGTCGGCGGCAATCTGGCGGTCGGCATCATCGTGTTCTCCATCATCACGGTGGTGCAGTTCATCGTGATCACCAAGGGTGCGGAGCGGGTCGCCGAAGTCGGCGCGCGGTTCTCGCTGGACGCGATGCCCGGCAAGCAGATGAGCATCGATGGCGACCTGCGCTCCGGAACCATCGATGCCAACGAGGCGAAGCGTCAGCGGCAACTGGTACAGAAGGAAAGCCAGCTGTACGGCGCCATGGACGGCTCCATGAAGTTCGTCAAGGGCGATGCGATTGCCGGGATCATCGTGATCCTGGTCAATATCATCGGCGGCATCGCCGTCGGCACCATGCAGCACGACATGGGCGTGGGCAAGGCGCTGGAGGTCTATTCGGTACTGTCGATCGGCGACGGCCTGATCGCGCAGATTCCGGCGCTGATCATCTCGATCGCGGCAGGCATCGTGGTCACCCGCGTGCCGGGCGAGAAGCGCGAGAACCTGGCGCAGGATCTGGCCAACCAGTTCTCCCGGCAACCCAATGCGCTGCTGATCGCCTCCGGCGTGATGGTGCTGTTCGCTCTGGTCCCCGGTTTCCCCGCGGTGATTTTCCTGCCGCTGGGCCTGATGGTGGGCCTGGTTGGCCTGCAGGCGAAGCGCCGCGCCAAGGCTGGAACGGCCGCCACCGGGAGTGAGGAGGCCGGCCAGGAAGAGGCGGCGCAGATGGCGCCCGGCGCCGAACCGCTGGTGCTGCGCGTGTCTGGCGACATGGCGGCCTTGCCCGACCTGCACTCGGCCCTGGAGAGCCTGCGCTGGGACATCTTCGAGCGCCTGGGTATTCCCCTGCAGCCGATTCCCGTTCGCAAGGACGGTGCGCTGCCGGCCGGCACGGTGAACGTCATGCTCTACAGCGAGCCGGTGCTGCGCGCCACCATGCCCGAGAACCACCTGCTGTTGCCCCGCCAGGGCCCCCGCATGCCGCTCGCGGCGCAAGTCGAAACCTTGCCCTTCGGCGGTCTGACCCTGCAGTGGATTCCGGCGCAGCATGAATTGCCGCTCGCCCAGACCGGTTTGCGTCTGCTGCGCGACGGTGCCGCGGTCGCCTATATGACCCGTGTGGCGGTGGACCGGTTCGCGGACGAGTTCGTCGGCGTGCAGGAGACGCGCTTCCTGATGGACGCGATGGAGGCTCGCTATGGCGAGCTGGTGAAGGAGCTGCAGCGCCAGCTTCCCATCAGCAAGATCTCCGAGGTGCTGCAACGGCTGGTGGCGGAGGGCATTTCCATCCGCGACCTGCGGACCATCTTCGAGGCACTGATCGAGTGGTCGCCGAAGGAGAAGGAGACCGTGATGCTGACCGAGTATGTCCGCGTGTCGCTGCGGCGCCAGATTGTCGGCCGCCATGCCAGCGGCGGTGCGCAAGCCGACGTCTGGCTGGTGGGGGACGGCATCGAGAACATGATTCGCGACTCGGTGCGCCAGACCGCCGCGGGTGCGTACTCCACGCTGCAGGCGGACCAGATCGAGCGCATCGTGAGCCGGATCAAGGCCGCCATCGCGGGGCGCGAGGACATCGACGGGGCGATCGTCACCGCCATCGACGTGCGCCGCTTCCTGCGCAAGTTCCTCGAGCGCGAGCTGTTCCGGTTGCCGGTGTTGTCGTTCCAGGAGCTTGGCGACGATGTGCAGCTGCACGTGCTGGGCAATATCGACCTGATCGGAGAGTACGACGATGCGTATGCCTGACGTTGCCGGTGTCGCGGCACTCGCGGGACGCCGAATTGGCCGGCTGCCCTCCGATGACGGGACCGAACGCTTCGGTCGGGTGATCGAGATCGGCCCGACCCTGCTCAAGGCGAGCCTGCCGGATGCGGGGCTTGCCGAGCTGTGCGTGATCGGCGACGGCCTGGAGGCAGAGGTCGTCGGGTTGCAACGGGAGGTGGCCCTTCTGTCGCCGTTCTCGGAGCCGGTAGGCATGCAATGCGGCGCGCTGGTGCGGCCGTTGGGAACCGCGCACCGAATTGCCGTCGGGCCCCACCTCGTCGGCTCGATCGTCGATGGACTCGGCCGTCGCCTGGAGGGTCCCGAGGCACCGCCCGACTGCGAGACCCGGCTGCTGGAGGCGGCGGTCCCCGATCCGCTGACGCGCTCGCTGATCGTGGAACCGCTGCCCCTGGGCGTGCGCGCCATCGACGGCATGCTGACATGCGGGCGCGGGCAGCGTGTCGGCATCTTCGCGGCCGCCGGCGGCGGCAAGAGCACGCTGCTGGGAATGATCTGCGATGGCAGCCTGGCCGATGTCGTCGTGCTCGGGCTGGTCGGGGAGCGGGGCAGGGAGGTGCGCGAGTTCCTGGACCAGACCCTGAGCAGCGAAGCCCGGCAACGGTCGGTGGTGGTGGTGTCCACGTCGGACCGCCCTGCGCTGGAGCGCCTGAAGGCGGTCTACACCGCTACGACCATCGCCGAGTACTTCCGGGACCAGGGTTTGAACGTGCTGTTGATGGTCGATTCGCTCACCCGGTTCGCCAGGGCGGGCCGCGAGATTGGCCTCGCTGCTGGCGAGCGGCCCGCTGCCGGCAGCTTCCCGCCCAGCGTTTTCGCGCGCTTGCCCAGGTTGCTCGAGAGGGCGGGCTGCGCCGCGCGCGGCAGCATCACCGGCATCTATACCGTGCTGGTCGAAGGCGACGACATGACCGAGCCCATCGCTGACGAGGTGCGCTCGATCCTGGACGGCCATATCGTGCTGTCCCGCGCGCTCGCCGAGAAGAACCACTATCCAGCCATCGACGTGCCGGCCAGCACGAGCCGCGTCATGCACCAGGTTGCCGACCAGCGCCACCTGCAGCTGGCGGGCCAGGCACGCCGGCTGCTGGCGCAGTACCGGGAGATCGAGCTGCTTGTCCGCGTTGGCGAGTACCAGCGCGGCAACGATGCCGAGGCAGATGACGCGCTGGATCGCCGCGCGGGCCTGGAGGCGTTCCTGCGCCAGGGGACGGGCGAGCGATCCCGCTACGAGGAAACGCTGGCGCGGCTGGAACAGGTGGTGGAGGGCTGATGGCCAAGGGCAGCAGGGACATCACTGTGCAGGTACTGGACCAGTTGCTGGCGATCAAGCGATGCCGGGAGACCGCCTTGCGGCACCGGATACGGCGGCTGGAGCGCGAGCTCGACGAGCGGCGCGGCGATCGGACGCGGCAGCAGGGCGCGCAAGTGGAGCTGCGCCGGCAGTGGCGTGCGGAGAACCAGCGCGAGCACGCGGTCGAGCGGGGGACCGTTCATCGCCTGCGCCGCCGTTATGCGGAATTGTACGAGCGCGAACAGCAGCTATCGGCCGACCTGATCCGGCTGGAAGAGCAGATCGCGGAGCACGAGCGGGACGCGGCGGATGAGCGCACCGCGTTGAAACGGATCCAGCGCGGGCAGGAAAAGCTCGATGCGGTGTTGAGGGAACGGAAATGACGGTAGCAGCGGTAGCGAAGGCGCCACGGCCCGGTCACGGCGGTCGAGAGGAACGCAAGGCGGCAGATGCCAGACAGGCCGGCGAGTTCGACGCGGCGCTGCGGCGGCGCAAGCGACCCCGCAGCGATGACGACGAGGCAGCGGCGGCCCCAGCAGGAAATGTGGAGGGGGCAATGCGAAATCTGGCGATGTGGCAGGGGTTGGCGGTGCGCGCAGCGGCGACGCCTGGCATGCAGCGCGGCGCCATGGCGACGAGCCCCGCAGGCACAGGACGCGGTGCGGAGGCCGTCGGCGGCGCCGCGGGCGAGGCGCCCCTTGCTGATGCCGGGAACGTCCAGAGTCGCCGCGAGGGCGAGGCGATGCACTTGCGCTTCACCCAGGGCCCATGGGCGGGGACGGAATTGCAGGCGGCGCTGCACGCGGGGCAGGTGGTCGTCACGATTCGCGCCGCCAGTGCGCGGCAGCAGCGCGCGCTGCAGCAGGTCCGCGATGCGCTTGTCGAGGAAGTCGCCCGGGAGACCGGGCAGGCCATCAGATTGGAGATTGTCAATGCTGCTCGATGAATGGAGCGAGGAGGAACTCGATCTGGCGCGAGCCATCGGCGCCGGCGGTTCCAGCGCGAGTGCGCGGCGCAGCGAGGACGCCGGGCAAGGCCGGCGCGAGGTCGAGGCGCGGCCGCAGCGCCGGGAGTCCGGCGTGTTCGGCGACGACTGGCTCGACGAGGCCTTCGACCGCCAGCTGCCGGCGGACCCCTCGGCATGGCGACAGCTGCCCGAGGGCCACGGCATTGACGAGGGCAGCAGGGAGGACCCGTCGCAAGACGAGATGGACATCGATGACCTGGACGGCTCGCCGCTCGTGCCCGGAGGAGAGGGCGACGGCGATCAGGATCCGGACGAGGATGGCGACTGCCGTTGCGAGATCTCGCTGGACTTGAAGCCGGCCGGCGGAGACGGCCTGGTGCTGTCCGTGCTGGTGGGCGAGCAGCGAGCCCGGGCATGGGTCGACGCGCATGCCTGGTGCGAATGGATCGCACCCAGGCTGACGGTGCAGCGGCCGCAGCAGATTCCGCCAGACCTGCTGCCCCTGCTCGGCCAGTGGACATTGCTGCCATTGCAGCGCCACGCCGAGCAGGCCGCGGTGCCAGCGCCGGCCTTCGTCGACGCGGAGGCAGGGAGTATCCCGCGCACTACCGCACCGACGCTGACGCTGCGCCGTGCGGATGCCGTCATGGAGCTGCGCTTGCTGGACTGGCCGGCTTCCTGGGTGGCTGCACTGGCGGGGAAGCTGGACGTCCCGCTCGCCCCGCTCGAATTGCCGCCCTTGCCGGTTGCGCTGGCGGCCGGATGGGTGCGGCTGACGCGCCGCCAGCTGCGGGAGCTGCGCCCGGGTGACGGCGTGGTGCTGGAGCGAGGAGTACGCGTGGAACTTGGCCACGCCTGGCTGGTGGCGGGGCGCACGGTTGCACGACTGCGCGTTGCCGATGGCACCTGGTGCGTGGAGGACAGATTGGACGAGGAGACGACGATGGATGGGCCCGGCATGGTGGAACTGGAAGGCGAGGGGTTGACCGATGACAGCATCGTGCTGACCGCGGTAGCGGAAGTGGCCCGGTTGCCGCTGTCGCTCGATACGCTGCGCGGGCTGCATCGAGGCCAGGTGCTCGAACTCGCGCATGCCAGCCACGGGCGCGTGACCCTGACGGTGTCCGGCCATGCGGTGGCGCATGGCGCCCTGCTGCGCGTGGGCGACAAGCTCGTGATGCGCATCGAGTGATGCGAACCGCCATGTCCTGGGTCCGGGCCGCGGGCGGCAGCCTGGTCTTCCGCCCGCCCACGTCGCCACGGGACCGTGCGCACGCATGACCTACCGTTTTCAGGCGTTTGCCGGATGCCGGCATCGCTGCCGGCTACCGAGAATGATTGGCATCAACGGGATATGACCATGTCGATTGCCAATCAACCCCTGCAGCTCATCCTGCTGCTGCTCGCACTGTCGCTGTTGCCGCTGTTCGTGGTGATGGGCACTGCGTTCCTGAAGATATCGATCGTGCTGTCGACACTGCGCAACGCGCTCGGTATCCAGCAGATCCCGCCCAACATGGCGATCTACGGGCTGTCGCTGGTCCTGACGCTGTTCATCATGGCGCCCGTGGGACTGGCCATCAGCGACAACCTGAAGGCGAACCCGGTGAAGCTGGAATCCGAGAACGTCTTCGAACAGGTCGAGACCAGCGTGCTGGATCCCTATCGGCAGTTCATCCAGGGCAAGACCAGCGCGCAGCAGGTCCGCTTTTTCATGGACATCGGCGAGAAGATGTGGCCCGAGCCCTATCGCAGCCGCATCCCGGCCGATTCGCTGGTGGTGCTGATACCCGCCTTCACGGTCAGCGAGCTGATCGAGGCCTTCAAGATCGGCCTGCTTCTCTACCTGCCCTTCGTCGCCATCGACCTGATCGTCTCCAACGTGCTGCTGGCGATGGGGATGATGATGGTGTCGCCGGTCACCATTTCCTTGCCGATCAAGCTGCTGGTCTTCGTCCTCGTGGGCGGCTGGGAAAAGCTGCTCGGTCAACTGATCCAGTCCTACCTATGAGCAACGAGATCATTGCGCAGCTCGCGTCCAATCTGCTGTGGCTGGTGCTGATCCTGTCCCTGCCGGTGGTGGTGGTTGCTTCCCTGGTGGGCGTACTGGTGAGCCTGGTGCAGGCGCTCACGCAGGTCCAGGATCAGACCATTCAGTTCCTGATCAAGCTGATCGCCGTCTGCATCACCCTGGTCGCAACCTATCACTGGATGGGCGCTACCTTGCTCGGCTACACGAACCTGACGTTCGGCCAGATCTCCTCGATGGGGAAATAGTGGAAGGCTGGCACCACTTCGTTCCACTGCTCGGGCTCGTGATGCTGCGCCCCTTCGGCATGCTGGTGCTGATGCCGATGTTCTCGGCGCGCTCGCTCGGCGGCGTGCTGATCCGCAATGCGGTGGTGCTGGTGATGGCCCTGCCGGCACTGCCGATGCATCTCGATCACGGCGCCGCGCTGGAAGCCCTGAGCGTCACCGGATGGGTCATGCTGGTGCTGCAGGAGATGACGATCGGCCTGCTGATGGGATTCTGCGCCAGCGTGCCGTTCTGGGCGATCGATGTGGCCAGCACCATCATCGACACCGTGCGCGGCTCGTCGATGGCTTCGGTACTGAATCCGCTGCTGGAAGAGCAGTCGTCGGTGTTCGGCGTGGTGTTCACGCAAGTCATTGCGGTGCTGTTCCTGGCGACCGGCGGCTTCAACGCGATGCTGACGGCGCTGTACGAATCGTACCGCAGCGTGCCGATGCTGGAGGGGTGGCAGCTGGGAAGCGCGCTGCCGTCCTTTATCGCGCATCAGTGGCAGCTGATGCTGCAACTGGCAATCGGCTTCGCCTTGCCCTCCATCGTCGTCATGGTGCTGGTGGATGCGGCGCTTGGCCTGGTCAATCGCTCCGCGCAGCAACTGAACGTCTTCTTCATCGCCATGCCGATCAAGAGCGCGCTGGCGCTGTTCGTTCTCGCGGTCGGCATGCCGTTCGCGCTCGGCGCGTTCTCGGACCGATTCGCCGCTTACCCCGCGATCGCCCACGACCTGCTGAGGCTGCTGCGATGAGCGAGAAGACAGAGAAGCCCACTCCCAAGAAGGTTCGCGATGCGCGCGAGCAGGGGCAGATCGCCAAGAGCATGGAAGTGGCGACCGGCGTCCAGCTCGCCATGCTGCTGGGGTACTTCTGGTGGCGCGCCGAGGACATGATCGACGCCTTCCAGATCATGATCGAGGTCAGCATTGCCAGCCTGACGCTGCCGTTGCGGGTGGCGATGGATCAGATCATGGACGCCACCATCGGACTGGCGCTGAATCTGCTGGCGCCGATGGCGCTGATGCTGCTGCTGGGGACGGTCACCGCGATCGTCACGCATATCGGCCCGCTGTTCGCGCCGAAGTTCATCCAGCCGAAGGGCGAGCGCATCAGTCCGCTGAAGAATGCGAAGCAGCTCTTCTCGATGCGCTCGCTGTTCGAGTTCGGCAAGTCCCTGCTGAAGGTGTCGATCCTGGCGATCACCTTCTATCTGCTGCTCAAGCAGCATCTGAACGCTTTCCAGTTCCTGCCGCTTTGCGGCATCGAGTGCGGACTGCGGGTGACCGGCGTGGTGATCGGCATCCTGTGGGGGATCCTGGTGCTGTTCTATGTGCTCTTTGCCATTGCCGACCTCGCTTATCAGAAGCGGTCCTTGACCAAGCAGCTGATGATGAGCCGGGACGAGATCATCAAGGAGTACAAGAACACGGAGGGCGACCCGCATGTCCGCCACAAGCGCAAGGAGCTCCATCGGGAGCTGCAGAGCGGAAGCATGAACGCCAATGTCCGCCGGTCCACGGCGGTGGTGCGCAATCCGACCCATGTCGCGGTATGCCTCTATTTCGTGGCGGGCGAAACACCGCTGCCCCAGGTCATCGAGAAAGGAACGGACGCCAGGGCCAGGCAGTTGATCGCCATCGCCGAGGAGGCGGGCGTGCCAATCGTGGAGGCGGTGTACCTCGCGCGGCGCCTCAATGCAACCACGGAGATTGGCGACTTCATTCCGGCCGAGCTGTTCGAGCCGGTCGCGGAAGTGTTGCACCTGGTCAGCGAGATCGGTGCCGACAGGTCGGCTGACGACGAGGAGGACATCGCCGACGAGGAGGACGGCGAGGAGGAGGCCGAGGAAGCGGCCGGGGAGGCAGGGGACGAACGCACGGAGGAGGAGCAGAACCCCGATCCCGAGGCGCCCCCGCCGGGAGACAGGAGCAGCGACCCGGATGCCGGGGTGGGACGAAGCCGGGCAGGCCCGGCGTGAACTTGACGGAGAGCGTCTGCGTGAAAAGAACGGTTATCGCAACGATATCGATGCTGGTGTCATCGACGGGATTCGGCACGGAAGCGACGGAGGACGGCGCGCATTACTCGGGCCGGCAGGTCGGCGTCTACTACTCCGGGAGCGCGCGCCCGGCCGTCATCAAGGCGACGCCGGCCGGCTCCAGCAGGTCCGACGCGGCCGGGAACGGAGCGCAGGGCCCGGACGGCCACCGTGCGAACGGCGAGGATGCCGCCATCTGGGGTGCCGCCAGCAGGGCCGAGCGCGAAGCGCAAGCCCTTGCGGCACGCGAAGGGGGCGAGGAGGGGAGCGCCGGTGCAGGACCGCATGCCCGTTCCCCCGCCGCCGAGGAAGCATCCGACCGCGCGCGGCACGACCAGGCCGAGCGGCTCGCCGTCAGCACGCTGGCGATGCATGCGGCCCGGGTGATGGGCGCGCAGACCAGCCGGCTGGTAGGCCTCGATAGCCTGGAGCCGACGGTCGAGATGCCGCAGGCGCGTCCCCCGCGGGCAGCAGCGCGCGATGCGGCCGGACGGCACGGAGAAGGCGAGGCGTCCGGGGGAGGCGGGGGGCGTCCCCGGCATGCCGAGCTGATGCCTGCCGCAGCGTCGATCGGCCCGGCGCTCGCGTCCGCCTATGACGAGCTGATCGAGGAGGTCGCCGCCCGGCATCGGGTCGCGCCGCATCTGGTTCGGGCGGTGATCAAGGTCGAGTCCAATTTCCAGCCCCAGGCGCGCTCGCCCAAGGGCGCGATGGGACTGATGCAGGTGATGCCGACCACCGGCAAGCGTTTCGGCGCGGCGGACCTGCGCGACCCGCGCGAGAACGTCAATGCCGGTACCCGCTATCTACGCTGGCTGCTGGACCGCTTCGACGACGACCTGGCGCTGACGCTGGCCGCCTACAACGCGGGCGAGGGTGCGGTCGAGCGCCACGGCCGCCGCATTCCCCCGTATGCGGAAACGCAGGGCTACGTGACCAAGGTGCTGGGCCATCTCGGCATGGCCTCGTCCGGTCGCGCCGCGGAGCCGGCGACCGTGACCAACGCCGCTGGAGCCATGGCCGCGCCAGCGCCGACGAAGCGGGCTGCCGAGCGACAGCTTGCGTCGGGGCCGCCTGCTGCTTCGCGCGAGGCGGTGCGTGCCCTGCACACCGTATCGGGCTGGATCGGCGCCATGCTGACCTCGGGCTCGCGGCGCCCGGCGGCGGACGGGGTAGGTGAGGCTGACGGGCAACGGCCGCTGCCGGTAGCGGACCGGGATACCGACGGCTTCGAGCGACCCGATGGTGGCAGGGGGGCGGCCTGGCCCGGCGAACGGGAACGATCCGATGGCCGCCTGGGGTCGGGCGGGTCCGCTCGTCCAGTGTGATGACCGAGTCGATGTACGGCATCTGGAGCGCGGGTGGGCACCGTCTTTCAGGTCCTCGCCCGATTCCGGCAAGCCCGTCGCCCGCCGAGGATAACGCCATGACCATGCCGCCGCGCACACGCTCCAGGGGCCCCGGCTCATGGCTGCGCAAGCTGCTCGAATGCCCCAGTGTCGCGCTGATCGACGCGGGGCGGGGAGTGGCAAGCATCGAAGTGGCGGGCGTGCGCGCGAAGGCGACCCAGCTGGAAGGCGGCCTCTGCGTTGGCGTCGTGCTGGATATCGCCGAGGCGCCCGAGCCGGACTGGCTCAACGAGGTAACGCTGTCGCTCGCGGCAACGCCTGGCGCGCGGGACGACGGCTTGCAATGCGATGCAGGCGGTTGGCTGCTGTGGCATCGGTACGCGCACGGCATCGACGCCAGAACGCTGGAGGAGGGCCTGATCCTGCAGCTTGGCATGGCACGCCGCCTTGCGGAAAGCGCGGCATCCGATGCAGGCGGCCCAGGTCAGGTAATTGGAAAACTGATATGAAAGACTTGCAGCGCGGCCTGTTGACGATAGCGACCGCGATCCTGATGTTGCCGGTGGCGGGGGTGGCGACAGCGGCCGGCGTGCCATTCGGCGCCAGCGCCAGCGAATTCTCCGTGTCCTCCAGAGGCATGAAGCTTGGCGCCCTGTTGCGCGATCTTGGCGCGAGCTTCGGCGTGCCGGTCATCGTCAGCCCGGAAGTCAACGACACCTTCGTCGGCACGCTGGCAGGCAGGCAGCCGGACAAGCTGCTGGACCAGCTGGCGCAGCTCTACAACCTGGCGTGGTATTTCGATGGGCGGGTGCTGTACGTCTACAAGGCGAGCCAGGTATCGAACGAGGTGCTGACGACCTCGTATCTTGACGCACACGAGCTGTCGCAGGCGTTGCGGGACGCCGGGGTGTTCCGGGGCGGCTCGTGTGCGGTGCGGCCGGTCAACAATTTCAACGCGATCGAGGTGTTCGGCGTGCCGATCTGCGTCCAGCGCGTCACGAAGCTGGCCAAGGACCTGGACGACAAGACGCTGAACCAGACGCAGAACCAGGAGGTGGTGCAGGTATTCCCGCTGCGCTATGCGTCGGCGGTGGACGGCAACTACACCTATCGCGACCAGCAGGTGGTGATCCCCGGCGTGGTGACCGAGCTGCGCGAGATGGTGCGCAATCGTGCCGTCGCGCCGCAGACCGGCAGCGGGCAGGTCGCGCCGCCCGCGACGAGCCAGCCCACCTTCTCCGCCGATGCCCGCAACAACGCGGTGATCGTGCGCGATCGCAAGGCCAACATGCCGCTGTACGCCGAGCTGGTCAAGCAGCTGGACCAGCGCCCACGGCAGATCGAGATCTCGGTGGCGATCATCGATGTCGACGCGGGCGACATGCGCGAGCTCGGCCTCGACTTCGGCGGCAGCATCGGCGTGGGCAAGGCGCGCATTGGCTTCAACAACGGCGGCAACGTCAATGCGGACGGCACCTTCTCGACCGTGCTGAGCAACACCGCCGACTTCTTTGTCCGCATCAACGCGCTGGAGCAGAACTCGAGGGCGAAGGTGTTGTCGCGCCCCTCGGTGGTCACGCTGAACAACGTGCAGGCGGTGCTCGACCGCAACATCACCTTCTACACCAAGCTGCAGGGCAACAAGGTGGCCGAGCTGGCTTCCGTGTCGGCCGGCTCCCTGCTGCGGGTGACGCCCCGCCTGATCGACCTGCACGGCCAGCAGGAAGTCATGCTGACCCTCGATATCCAGGACGGACGGCAGGAAGCGCCGGCCAACAACATCGAGCAGCTGCCGCAGGTCCGCAACTCCGGCATCGCCACCCAGGCAATTCTCAAGCCCGGCCAGAGCCTGCTGCTCGGCGGCTTCGTCGAGGAAAAGGAGCGCAGCGGCGAACGCCGCGTTCCCTTCCTGAGCAGCCTTCCGCTGGTAGGCGGGCTGTTCCGCAACAACACCCGCGAAAACCTCAGCGTCGTGCGGTTGTTCCTGATCAAGGCCGAACCGCATGCCATCCAGTGACGCGGATATGAAACACCGTTATCAGATCAAGATTCTCAACGGGCCCCTCGCCGGGCGCCGTCTGAAACTGCCCGAAGGCGACTTCGTCATCGGCGGCGACGATCCCGACTTGTCGGCCACGCTCGAAGGCGGCGCCACGGCTACGCTCACCACGGCGGCGGACGGGGTACGCCTGCGCACCGCGGCGCCCTGCTGGGTCGACGGCAAGCCAGAACCCCTCGGGGAGGCGCCTCTGCCGTTTGGCCAGGTGCTCGATATTGGCGGGCTCGCCGTGATGGTGGGCGAAGGCGACCGGCCGATGCCCGATGCGACCGTGCCCCGCCGGGTGCGGGCCGAGGGTACACCACGCTCGGCTTCGCTGCGCTACGGCGCGCTGGTGTTGCTCGCCGCCGGGAGCGTTGGCGCGGGCATCTGGATCTATGGCGCCGTGCAGCCGCCAGTGGAGGCGGTCGCGGCAGCTGACTGGCTTGACGACTGGAAGCGGCGGGCGCGCGCGGAAGGGGTCCAGGTGAATGCGCAGCGTGACGGCATGCTGGAGCTGTCCGGGAGCTGCCGCGACTCCGGCTCGCGCCGCGTCCTGCTCGAATCGCTGCGCGAGCACGCCGTGCCGTATCGCGACAACACCCAGTGCCAGGACGAACTCGTGCGCAACGTGCAGGCCGTCCTGACCATGAACGGATTTGCGCAGGCGAAGGTGCGCTCCGGCGACACCATTGGCACGGTGGCCATTCAGGGAACCATTCACGCCGACGCACGCTGGCGGCGGGCGGTTGCCATGCTGTCGGAGTTGCGGGGCCTGCAGGGGTGGACGGTGGAGGACCCGATCGGCGCCAGCGTGCGCGCGCTGATCGACCGGTTGCGCGATGCCGGCCTGATCGGGCGCCTCAGCGTCGCACGCGAGAAGGGCTTGATCCTGATTACGGGCGTGCTGGACGAGGGCGGCAGACGGCTGCTGTCCTCGGTCACCGCCGCATTCGCCCAGGCCAATCCGGAAGCGCCGCGCACCATCTTCCAGAACATCCCGACCCGTGCCTTTCAGGCCGGCATCTTCCCGTCGCCGATCGTCAGCTTCGGTGGCAGCGGGGAGATGACCTTTCTCGACCTCGCCAATGGTACCCGGCTGAAAGCCGGAAGCCGGCTGCCGGGCGGGCACGTGATCGTGCATCTGGATCGCAACGGCATCGACCTCGAGCGCGAGGGCGAACTGATGCATCTGCCTCTGGAGCTGTGATGGACGCAATCCAATACCCGACGAGCATCGAAGCACAGCTTGCGCGCGACACGGACGGCACGGTGCGCAAGCGCTTGAAGACGCAATTGCAGCGCGCGCTCCGGCAGATCGAGGCGGAGCTCGCACGCCCGCAACCGACCGATGTCTTCGCCGAGCTCACGGCGCTGCGCGATGCCTGCGTGGCCGGCAAGGCCACCATCGACAAGGCCTGGCGCCGCGCGCGCAAGGCCGCGGACTGCCGGGCTGATTGATATCGCGCCGCTAGGCGATATCGGCGCCAATTTATTTAGACGAGCGGATTTTTCAATAGATTCAAGATGGGTGCCGCCATAGAGTGTGGTTCAAGGAATGAACGACAAGAAGGAAATCCAAATGGAAGACATCGAGCAGGCGTGGAAGGAGGCATGGGACAACCTCGGCAGGCTGCGCGTGACGATCCAGAAGGAAATGGCCGACTGGGAGCGCATCCAGCAACAGGTCGACGAGCTGTACGCGCGCGCCGCGCGCGACCCGAACGCGGCGGAGAAAGTGATGGCGCTGGAAGCCTACCTGGCCTCGCATCGCAGCGAGGAACAGGCGCTGCATGCGCTGCTGCAGCGGCTGGATGCGGTGATCAAGGAATTGAACCTGCGTTCCCAGCAGGATCGGCGGGAGATGGAGCGGCTGCGCGGGGGCGCGGGGGGGCGGCAGGGGCAGGCGGAGGACGCGTCCGATGCCGCCAGGCCGTCGGTCCCACGGCGCCAGGCGAAGCCGCGACGGTTTGCCTGAGCGTCGGCATCGAGACAGAGGCATCAGGTGAGAGGCGGGGAGCATTGACCCCTTTCGTAAGGAGCACCCCAATGGCACCGGCTGGATGTGCCGAGGGGTGATTGTTGAACGGTCCGATCTGCGGGGAGCGCAGCGGAAGCGATAGAGAGATGGAGTGGATATGCCAGGTAGCGCATTCGGAGCAATGGTCATCGAGGATGGATCGGGGATGAGCTGGCCGCCGCCGAGCGGCACCAAGGACCCAGCGGCGGTGCAGATGTCCGCGGCCAGAACGGCCACCCCCGAGCGCAAGACGCGGGAACAACTGGGGGCGATGGGCACTGACGCGGCGATCGTGTTGTCGCTGCTGCAGCAGATGGAGTTCAACCGTCTCGATCTGGCTGGCCGCATGGACGACCAGCGCGTCAACAACGAGATGGCGCGGCTTTGCGACGAGCTCAAGAGCATCGCGCAGAACGAGCTTCAGCGGCTGCGCCCGCTCAATACCAAGGACAACCCGCAGACCATTACGTTGACACCGGCGCTGAGCGAGTTGCTGTGGACGAACAACAGCCGCATCGGGGGCGTCGCCGTCAGCGACAAGTTCAAGGACTTCGAGGAGTTCTCGAAGCACAAGTTCTCGCTGGACGAAATGGAGAACGTGATCAGTGCCGTCGATCAGCTGCGGACCAAGCATACCAACATGAGCAGTGAATTCATGCAGCTGGTCCAGGTGGCGGTGGGCTTCGTGCAGATCATCCAGCAGATGGTGTCCAGCTACGTCGATGGACAGAGCAAGTACAAGAAGGGCGTTGCCCAGACCCTTGCATGATTGCCAAGGCGGATGCGGCGCTCGCGCAGGCAGATACCGTGCCGCCGGACGCAGCGGATGATCCAGCCACGGTGTCCGAGCATTTGCTGGCTTGCGGAGGATCGCTGCGGCAATTGCTCGGCATCGACGGCGTTCGGCTCGAAGTCCTGTACTCGTATGGCTGCCGGCTGTTTCGGGAGCGCAAGCACGAGGAAGCGAGGCAGATCTTCTTTGCGCTGACCGCGATCGATCCGTTGTCGTTCGACTACACGCTGTCGCTCGGCATCTGCCTGCAGAAGCTGCGCCGGCACGACGAGGCCATCTTCTGTCTGTCGAGGGCGGTGACGAGGCGGCTGACCGACCCCCGGCCCTGGTACCTGGTTGGCGTGAGCTTCCAGATCGAGGGCGATGTGGGACGGGCGATGGCGTCGTACCGGGCAGCGGCCAAGGCAAGCAAGGGGCTCGAGGAGTACCGGGAGTTGCACGCCCAGGCGCTGCAGTCCCTGGCCATGCTGGAACAAGGAGAGCGGGAGTGAATGGAAGGGACATAGCGGGGGTGGTGGCGGGCGCCGCGGTTGCCGCCCATCCGGCAGTAGGGGATATCGATGCGCTGGAGCGGGCGTCGGCCGCCTTCATCGCGCGGGTTGCGGCGCCGAAGGTGAGCGAGGCGGTCAACGTGGTGGAGGCGGACCCGGAGTGGCTGAGCCCGCCGCCCGGCGCCATCGAGGAGGTGGACCGGGAGCTGGCAGAGGAGGCATGGCGAGATGTTGCCGCGCTGCTGGCGGGCGCCTGTCAGGCAGCCGGCGCAGTGGTGCGCGGCGAAGGCGGATCTGCCGGCACCGGGACCGACGGCGGGGAGGGAGAAGCTGGCGCCGGGGGTGCGGAGGGCGAGGCGCGCCCCGACCTGCCCGGCCTGAAGGAGCTGGGCAGGCTGACGGAGTCGCTGGAGCGCTTCTACGGCAGTCTGCTCAATAGCGAGGCAGTCCTTCTCGGCCTGCATAGCGAGAACACCAAGTTCATGGCCGCCATGATGAAGGCCGGCATGGACAACTTGCGGTATCTGACCGAGACCCAGCAGGCGGCGGTCGAGGAGAAGCTGCGCAAGGAGCTGGAGCAGGCGAAGAAGCAGGAAGAACTGAACAAGAAAGCGACGAAAGGGCAGATCTTCTCTGTCACGCTCTCTTATGTCTTCGCCGCCGCGCAGGTTGTCGGCGGGGCGTTCAAGTGCGCGTGCGGACAGTATGGCGGTGTCTTCGATATCACCGCGGGTTTGCTGGGGATGGCCCGCACCACGCTGGAAGTCATCCAGATGGCGAACCCCGACTCGGCGAAGGGGTTGGAGAAGCATATCGCCAATCTCGGGTACGCCGAACTGGCGTTCAGCGGCGCGGCGGCATTGACCAGCATCGTGTCGATTCGATCGATCTATCAGGGAGGGCAGAAGGCGATCAACGGCGCGGCGACGCGGCTGCTGGGAATGCCCAGTGCCGGAGGCGGGCAGTCGAGCTCGCTGGGCAATACGCTGGTCAGGGCGTTTCAGAAGGCGGATCAGCTTGCGGCCAATGCACTGAAACCGGGCTTGTCCGATGCGGCGCGGACGGCATTGCAGACGGCGGCAGAGCAGCAGCGCACTTTCGCCACGGAACTGATGAAGGCGACGGTGAAGGAAGTGGCGGCCGAGTGCCAGGAATCGCTTGCGAAGGCGGTATCGCGATTCCCGGCGAGCGACAGGGTGCTGCGCGTCTTTGCCAAGGCGTTCAACAGCGACGCGGTCGAGACGATGGTGGAGAAGGCGTTGAAGTCGTCTGTCGAGGCGATGCAGAAGCTGCCGCCAGGAAGCGCGGAGCGTATCTCGAGGCAGTTCCTGAAGGAGTTCTCCAAATCGATCCAGTCGCAGGTCTTGAGCGCGACCCTGCATCACGCCAGGCTGCTTCAGCTCCCGATCGCCGCGGTCAGTGTGGTCCAGACCGCCGGGAACATGTATGTCGGCGGCGTACTGCGCCTGCAGGGCGCCGACATCAAGGCCGAGATCGACCTGCTGAACACGCAGATCCTGGCGCTGAGCTTCCAGTTGAACAGCATCGACCGACGGGTGCGGGAGAAAACCAGGGCGATGGAGCAGATGAATGAAGAGTATGTCCGTCAAACGAAGGACATTTCGGCCGCGATTCGGGAAAGCAAGGACGTTGCGGTCCAGATAGCGGGAAATCTGGCGTAGTACGCCAACTATTGGATGGCAGGTAGGGAGAGGAAACGATGACGGTGATTCAGAACGAAAGCATGGACCCGAGGGTGAGCGGCAGCTTCCCGGTCCGGGACCGGTTCGACATGGACAGGGAGCGCGTCGATGCGCTGCCGCTGCTGATCATGGAGTACCGACGGCGCCTCAAGCAGCACTGGGACACGGTTCGCGAATCGGAGGCTCGCGCAGAGCAAGTGTCGCTGCAAGCGGAGAGGATGAGCATCGAGAAATCGCAGGAGGCCATGGACAAGCAGAAGTCGGCGACAAGGACCGCAGCCTGGTGGCAGGTCGGCGCAGGGCTTGGCGCGCTGGCGTTGGGCGCGGGCTTTGGTGGCGCCGGTGCCGTCGCAGGGCGGGCCAGGGGCGCTGTCGGCGATGGCCTGCGGCAAGGCGTCGAACTGGCGATGCAGATGCAGCATCCGGTTTCCAGCTCCACAACTGCGGTCGGCCAGATCAAGAGCGCCAGCGAGACATGGTTGGCGGAAGACGCGCGGATGCACTCGGACCTGAACAAGAGCAGCGGGGAATCGGCCGCCCGCGCCGGCGGCAAATTCCAGGACAACCGCGAGCAACTGCTGAGCGAGTACCAGCGCCTGTGCGAGGAGCTGAACCAGAGCTACATCGCGATCCTGAAGTCCGTGCAGTTCTGATGGCAACGGCTGCCGCGGCGCCGCATCACAGTGTCGCGGCAGCAACGCTGGAGTGTCTTGTCATGGAAACTGCGGTGCGCGTACCGGCGGCCCTGGACCCCGTCACTCGTTACTTGACCGCGCAAGGCGTGCCGGTTCAGACAGCGTTCCTGGATGGGACCGGCATCGAATTGGGCAATGCCGTCGAGCTTGGA
This sequence comes from Cupriavidus sp. AU9028, assembly GCF_019795295.1. GTDB lineage: Bacteria > Pseudomonadota > Gammaproteobacteria > Burkholderiales > Burkholderiaceae > Cupriavidus. The sequence continues at coordinate 116,863 of NZ_JAIMCG010000010.1, forward strand.
CCGCTACGGCTGGTCTATCGCTATGAGGGTGGCGCGCTGCTCGTTTGCGATATCTCGGCCAACGCCGGGGCAGGGGCCGCGGCGATCCGGGCGCTCGCCGCGTGGGTCAGAACGCTGGAGAAGCGGGTGCCGGAAGTCGCCATGGTGGCCGGGCTGGTCCATGTGGCAAGGCCACCGGGCGAGGAACCGTCCGGCGGCGCGTCTCTGGATGGCGAACGGCTGGTTTCGGTCTATCGGAAGCTGGGCGCCCGTTGCACGACGCTCGACCGGGAGTGGGTGCAGGTCGAGCTTGCGCTGTCCAGAACCTCCGGTCCCGTCGCATAGATCATGGGGAAGGCCGGCTCAGATTTCGATCAGGCCCAGGCGCCGTGCCCATTGCGACAGGGCGGCGGCGTTGTGCGCGTCGAGCTTGCGCATCAGGTTCATGCGATGCGTCTCGACGGTCTTGAGGCTGATGGTCAGGCGGTCGGCGACCTGCCGGTTGGTCAGCCCCTCGGCAACCAGCTTCAGGATCTGTCGCTCCCTCGGGGTCAGCCCGGCGGCACGGCTTTCCCCGCCCTCGTTGGCGGCGCGGCGCATGGCGTCGATCTGGCCCACGTTCATCGCCGGATCGAGGTAGGGCTGGTTGATGCGGGCGGCGCGCAATGCCGCCATCAGCTGGTCCAGGCTGCTGCGCTTGAGCACGTAGGCATGCGCGCCGGCTCGCAGTGCGGCAGCGGCCCGCGTTTCCGAGTGCAGGCCGGCAAGGACAACCACGCGGATGTCAGGCCAACGCCGGCGGATCGTCGCGATGGCGTCGACGCCGTCCAACGAGGGCAGTTGCAGATCCATCAGCACGACGTCCGGACGCAGACGCAGGCATGCCTGTACCGCCGCGTGGCCGTCGGCCGCCTCGCCGATGACGTCGACGCTGGGGTCCTTGCCCAGCAGGGCGCGCAGACCCTCGCGCATCACGGTGTGGTCGTCGACAAGGACGACGCGCGTCAGGTTGGACTGCGGAACCGGCCGGCGTGCGGGTTGGGCCAGGCTGGGCTGCACGGACAGGCTGCTGAGTTGGATGGTCATGTCTCGCTCCTCGGACAAGTCCCGAACCTCGGAGGGGGCAGGCGCTTTTGGCGCGTGGCCCTCGGTTCAGGTTGGAGGCAAGTCTATTTGGCGAGAATGAGCCACGAATGATGGCTGGATTAGCTGGAAATGAGGAGAGCGGCGGGACGCCAGCGCCGGGCGACGGCGGCTTCCGCCTGTCTTTTTATGAGTACGGCCGCTCGCATGGAAACGCTGGAAACGGCGCGCGGCGGCTGCCACAGGAGCCTGAAATGAATAGATTGGACGGGTTCGACCGCCTGCTGGCGGAATTCGGTGAAGCGATCGGCATTCCCGAGATGGCATTCGACGAGGATGGACTGTGCCATATCCGGGTGGACGAGGAATTCCCCATCACCTTCCGCCGGGACGACGACCAGCACAACCTGGTTCTGGTCGGATTGGTCGCGGAGGAACTGCCGCAACAGCTGGACCACGAGCTGGTCAAGGACATGCTCGCGACCGGCGTCGAGCCGCTGCGGGACAACGGTGCGGCACTCGGGCTGGAGCCGCAGTCGGGCACGCTGATCCTGCATCAGACCATGCCGCTGGCAAAGATCAACCGGCCGCTGCTGGAGGAAATGCTCGGCGGCTTCATCCTGATGCAGAAGGACTGGTCGGCACGGGTGGCGGCAGCGGCCGCGACTTCCCCGCCGAAGGCGGAGGGCCAGGCCGCTGGCAAGCCGGCGGCAGGGGCGCCGGGCAAGCCGGCGGCAGGGGCGCCGGGCAAGCCGATGGCAGGGGCGCCGGGCAAGCCGGCGCGGGCGAGCAACGAGGTGCTCGGGGCGGGGAGGCCGCGTGGCGTTGCCGGTGCGGAGGCGGGTGCGCCCGCAAGGCGCCCCGGGGCGGTGCCGGCGGCGCCGGGACAGGCGGCCACGGCTGGCGCGAAGCCGCTGCAGAATCCGGGGCAAAATCCGGCACAGAATCCGGCGCATGCACGCCCCGCACCGGCCGCACCCGCGCCGGCCCAGGCCAAGGGGCCTCAGTCCGCCCAGCCCGCTTCGGCAAACCCCCGCGTGCATCCGGACGTGAACCGGCGCTGATCCGGCATGGAGGAGGGCCGGCCTCGGGCGGGTCGGCACCGGCGCAATGTGGCATGTGCAGCAAACTTCTCGTTCAATTCATTGACAATTTGGATCGGGGAAATCCATTATTCTGGTCACAAAAAAGAAGCCTTGGGGACAGCAACGTTTCCCCGATGGCCGCACCAGAAGAAGGAACGGGAACATGATTGAATGGACGCGCCGGCAGGCGATTGTCGCGATGCTCGCGGCCGGCACGGTGGCTTTGCTCGGCGGATGCGCCACCTCGGCGGGCGAGGGGTGGACCCCACAGACGCCGACGGTGCAACCTTCGAGGGAAGACTACCGGGCCTTGGCGCTCGAGGTCTATACGTATGCGTATCCGCTGGTACTGACCGACGTCGCCCGCGAGCTGGTTGCGGCGCGGGCGCCGGCGAACACCCTCCTGCACCGCCGTGCCTTTCCCGATCCGGCTTTCCCTGACCTGGGAAGCCCGGATCCGGATGCGCTGTGCTCGATCGCCTGGCTCGATCTGTCGAAAGGACCGGTGGTGCTGTCGGTGCCGCCCACGGGTGGGCGCTTCCATACGCTGGACCTGATGGATGGCTGGACCAATGTGTTTGCGGCTCTCGGCAAGCGCACGGCCGGCAACCAGCGCGCCAACTACGCGATCGTCGCGCCGGACTGGTCGGGCGCCTTGCCTGCCGGGGTGCGCGAGATTCGCGCGCCGGCCTCGTCGGTCTGGCTGCATGCCCAGTTGTTGCCCCGCAGTCGGCAGGACAAGGCGGCGTCCGCGCGGCTGCAAAGCCAGTATCGGCTGACGCCGCTGGCTGCATGGCCGAAGGGACAGGCAGCCTTGCCGCCCGTGCCGACGCTCGCGCCAAACACGGTCGATACCGATTCCGGGGTCGCGGAACACGTGGCTGCAATGGACGCGCAGGCATTCTTCAGCCGCTTTGCCGCCCTGCTGGCGCAGAATCCCCCGGCCACGCCCGATCAGCTGACGGAGCAGAAGATCCACGCGCTCGGTATCAAGGCGGGGCAGCCGTTCTCGACCACCGTGCTGGAGCCGGAAACCGCGCGGGCCATCCAGGAGGGGGCCACGCGTGCGCTGGCCCGTATCGTGGCGAAGGCACGCGGAACCGATGCGGCTGCGTCGGGCCTGTGGCTGGCGGGCACGGATCTGGGGCGGTATGGCATGGACTACGACCGCCGTGCCGCCGCGGCATGGCTTGGACTGGGCGCGGGTCTGGCGCAGGACACGCTGATGTACCGCAGGCATACCGACGCGGCCGGCCAGCCGCTCGACGGCAATCGGCGTTATGTGGTGCGCTTCGAGCGCGGCGACCTGCCGCCCTCCACTGGCGGATGGTCGCTTGCCTTGTACGATCCGGAGCAGGAATCGGTGCCCAACCCCATGCACCGGTACGCGCTGGGCAGCCTGGACGCGCTGTCCCGGGGCCGGGACGGGTCGGTCGAGATCGTGGTCCAGCACGCGCGTCCGGCAACGGCACAGCGGCGCAACTGGTTGCCGGCGCCTGCCGGTCCGTTCAGCCTGACGCTGCGCCTGCGCGGCCCCAACGGGGAAGCGCTGGACGGCGGCTGGAAGCCGCCGCAGGTTCGTCCGCTCGATTGAGTTCGGCATGACCGGGGCCTTGCGCCCCGGTTCTGGTTGGCGGCGGCAGTCAGTGCGCGTGGCTGGCGCACTGGCAGGCCGCGGCGGTGTGCGCCGGGCTGGTCGTCGCCTTGGCGTCCGGGTACGCGTTGGCTGCGCCGGTCCCGTGAGACGCGGTCGCCGAACCGGACAGCGCTTCGCGCATCAGGCGCGCGGCGGCCACCATGTTGGCAAGCGCCGCCTCCGTTTCCGGCCAGCCGCGGGTCTTGAGCCCGCAGTCGGGATTGACCCACAGCCGCTGCGCCGGTATCACCTCGCAGGCGCGCGCCAGCAGCGCGCAAATCGATTCGACCGACGGCACGCGCGGCGAATGGATGTCGTAGACGCCGGGACCGATATCGTTGGGATAGTCGAAGGCGCCGAAGCCGTCCAGCAGTTCCATCGCGGAGCGCGAGGTCTCGATGGTGATCACGTCCGCATCGAGGGCGGCAATGGCCGGCAGGATGTCGTTGAATTCGGCGTAGCACATGTGGGTATGGATCTGCGTATCGTCGCGCACGCCCGATGCCGCGATGCGGAAGGCACGCACCGCCCATTCCAGGTAACGCTCCCACTCGTCCTTGCGCAGCGGCAAACCTTCGCGCAGCGCCGGCTCGTCGATCTGGATGACGCCGATGCCTGCCTGCTCCAGGTCCGCCACTTCGTCGCGGATGGCCAGCGCGAGCTGCAGCGCGGTGTCGGCACGGGGCTGGTCGTCCCGTACGAACGACCATTGCAGCATGGTCACGGGGCCGGTCAACATCCCTTTCATCGGGCGGTCGGTCAGCGACTGCGCATAGCGGATGGTATCGACCGTCATCGCTTCGGGCCGGTAGACGTCGCCGTAAATGACCGGCGGTTTGACACAGCGCGAGCCGTAGCTCTGGACCCAGCCATTCTCGGTGAACGCGTATCCGCACAACTGCTCGCCGAAGTACTCGACCATGTCATTGCGTTCGGCTTCGCCGTGGACCAGCACATCCAGCCCGAGCGCTTCCTGCCTGCGCACCGCGATTTCGATCTCGGCGCGAATGCGTTCCAGATAGGCCAGTGCGCCGAGCTCGCCCCGCTTCCAGGCGGCCCGGGTCTGGCGGATCGTCGGCGTCTGCGGGAAGGAGCCGATGGTGGTGGTCGGTAGCGGCGGCAGCGGCAGGCGCTCGCGCTGGCGCACGATGCGCGTGTCGAAGGGGCTGGCGCGACGCGCCATGTCGTCCGATACGTTGGCTACGCGCGCTCGTACTTGCGCGTTGACGACGCGGCGTGACGTGCGGCGCGCGAGCTGCGCGGCGTCCGACGCGGCGAGCGCCTGCGCCACCGCGGCCTCGCCCCGGTTCAGCGCGGTGGCCAGGGTGGACAGTTCCACCAGCTTCTCGGTGGCGAAGGCCAGCCAGCTGCGGATCTCGGGATCGAGCCGCGTTTCCGCGGCCAGCGATACCGGGACATGCAACAGGGAACAGGACGGCGCCAGCCACAGGCGATCGCCAAGCGACCGATGCAGCGGCGCGAGCGTCGCCAGCACGGCGCGCAGATCGGCACGCCAGATATTGCGGCCGTCGATGACACCGGCGGACAGCACTGCGTCGCGGGGCAGCGCGGCCAGCCACGCCGGAAGCTGTGCCGGGGCCCGCACCAGGTCCAGATGGAAGCCCTGCACCGGCAGCGCGGTCGCACGCGCGGCGTGATGGGAGGCGTCACCGTAGCAGGTGCCGAGCAGCAGCTTGACGCCGCTGCCGGCCAGCTTGGCGTACGCAAGGTCGAAGGCGTCCAGCCAGCGCGGCTCGAGGTCCAGGCATAGCGCCGGCTCGTCCAGCTGGACCCACTCGATGCCGCGCGCCTGCAAGCGATCCAGGATGCGGCGATAGGCGCCGGCCAGCGCCGGCAGCAGGGCCAGGCGGTCGAAGCCGGGCACATGGGACTTGGACAGCCACAGCCATGTCACCGGGCCCACCAGCACGGGCTTGATTGCGCGTCCCTGCGCCAGCGCTTCGTCGATCTCGGCGAAGAACCAGTCCACGCCGCCATCGAAGCGGGTATCGGGGCCGAGTTCGGGGACCAGGTAGTGGTAGTTGGTATCGAACCACTTGGTCATTTCCATCGCCGGCTGCGCGGCGTTGCCCCGGGCCAGCTCGAAGTACTGGGCCAGCGTCAGCGCCGTGGGCTCGAAGCCGAAGCGCGCCGGCAGCGCACCGAGCAGTGCGGCGGTGCCCAGCATCTGGTCGTACCAGGCGAAGTCGCCGGCGGCCGCCAGGTCGATGCCGGCATCGGCCTGCAACTGCCAGTGGGTCTGGCGCAGCGAGGCGCCAGTGGCCAGCAGCGCGTCCTGCCCGGTGTCGCCGCGCCAGAACGCTTCCTGGGCGAACTTCAACTCACGGTGGGCGCCAATGCGCGGAAAGCCGGAAATATGCGTGCGTGCCATCTGCTTGCTCCTTGAACGATGGCTGCAGTGTCGGGTTCCGGCTACAATGAATCAAGCGAGATATTTTCCATAGAACATGAATTTTACTAATATGACTCGAAGCGCCGGAAGCGGAGCCGGGTTGTGATCGAGGTCAGGCATTGCCGTTCGCTGGTGGCGATCGCCGAGTCGGGCAAGCTGGCCAGCGCCGCGGAACGGGTGCATCTCACGCAGTCGGCGCTGTCGCACCAGATCAAGGCCATCGAAGCGCACTACGGGCTGACGTTGTTCGAACGGCGCCGCAGCGGGTTGCAGTTCACCGCAGCAGGGGAGCGTCTGCTGACGCTCGCGCGGGAGGTGCTCGCGCGCATCGGCGAAGCGGAGCGCGATCTGGAACGGCTCAAGGGCGATACCAGCGGCGAGCTGCGCATCGTGCTGGAGTGCCATACCTGCTTCGACTGGCTGATGCCGGTGATGGATGCCTTTCGGCAGCACTGGCCGGAGGTGGAGATCGATCTGGTGGCGGGCTTTCACGCCGACCCGCTGGCGCTGCTGGCCGAGGGCAGGGCGGACCTGGTGATCGGCTCGAAGCCGGCCAACCGGCGCGGCCTCGCCGTGGTGCCGCTGTTCCGCTTCGAGATCCTTGCCGTCATCGCCAACGAACACCGCCTGCGCAGCAAGCGCAGGATCGATGCGGCGGATCTGCAAGGGGAGACCCTGATTACCTATCCGGTGCCCGAGCCGCGCATCGACCTGATCCGGGAAGTCCTCGAGCCGGCGGGCATCCGGCTACCGCGGCGGACCGCCGAGCTGACGGTGGCGATCCTGCAGCTGGTGGCCAGCCGTCGAGGCGTGGCTGCGTTGCCGAACTGGGGCGTGCGCAACTATGTGGAGCACGACTACGTGCTCGCCAAGCGCATCGGTCCGTCGGGGCTGTGGAGCGAGTTGCACGCCACCATGCCGGCGGCACTGGCCGAGCGGTCCTTCGCCCAGGATTTCGTCAGGATCGTGCGAACCATCTGTGCGCGCGATCTGGACGGCATCGAACTGCTGACGCAGCCGGAAGCGCCGCGGATCAACAGCGCGCCGTCGCGCTAGCGGCGCTGACATCATGGCCGTGCACCTGCACGCCGCGGATATCGACGCCATTGCGCAGGCGATGCAGGAACAGGTCGAGCCGCTCGGCAGTGCCGGCCCCCGCCTTCAGTTCCAGCTGGCGCATCGAGGCCCTGGCGTCGCCCTCATCGAGCCGAAGCGATTGCAGGACCAGCCCGGTGCGGCGGGCATTGGCCAGGATCCACTCCATGGCCCCGAATACCTCGCTGGCGTCGATCCAGACGCTCGCCCGCAGAATCCCGGCCGCGGCGGAGTCGGTGCGGGACGGGGCCGGGCGAGAGGCAAGGGTTTCGGGGAGCGAGGCGACGGCATGCATGACGAACTCCAGTTGAGGGTGTCGGGTAAATGTACCAGTCAGCCCGCGGAATTTGCTTCTGAATCTTCCTCTCCCGCAGCTGTATTCAGAACAAATGCACTATTATTGAAGATGCGATAGTGAATTTGCTCTGCGGAGGGCGGCATGGCGCAAGCGCCGAAACTCGACGAGATGGACCGGCGCATCCTGCGCGCGCTGCGGCGGGATGGCCGGCTGTCCAACCTGAAACTGGCCGAGCAGGTGGGGCTGTCGGCCACGCCGTGCTGGAACCGGGTGCGTGCGCTGGAGGAGGCGGGGGTCATACAGGGCTATACGGCCCTGCTCAACCAGAAGGCGCTGGGTTTGCCCGATACCGTGCTGATCGAGGTCACCCTGGAGCGTCACGACGACGATATGCTGGACCGCTTCGGCCAGGCGCTCGCGCAGTTGCCCGAGGTCGTGGAAGCGTATCTGCTGACCGGCGAGTACGACTATCTGATCAAGGTGGCGGTGGCAGGCACGGAAGGCTATGAAGAATTCCTGCGCCACAAGCTCTACAAGCTGCCGGGCCTGCGGCACAGCCGCTCCACCTTCGTGCTGCGCTGCATGAAGCGCGAACCGTCGGTCGAACCCTGAGCACCCAGGCGCTATGCCTGCGCCGGCATGGCCGCCAGGACTTCCACTTCGAATTCTCCGCGCGGGCCGTCATAGCCGATGCGCAGTTCGGCGCCGACGTGGCGGCATTGACGGGCGACGCCGCGCAGTTCCGCCTGGCGTTCGCCGCGGCGCAGCTTCGCGCGCGCCTTGGTGCTGATTTCGGTGGGGCCGCAATCCTGGTGACTGCAGTGAAAGCGCATCCATTGCCCATACGAGCGCGGGCGTGTGGTGGCTTCGGTCAGGTTCCGGCAGAGCGGGCAACGGTGCAGTGCTGCGGTCATCGTCATTCCCTTTCAGTCGTACGCCGCGCATGGCATCGGCGTGCGGTCCGATGCGGCGCTATCGTTGCGGGGGAACCGGATTATCCGCAGGGAGGTTCTCTGTGTGAACCCCACGATCAGATGGTCCCACGGCCAGGGCACCCGCCTGGTTTGCCCGGAGCGGGACGGGCCAGCGATACGCCGCCGGCCGTGGGACTGCGAAGGTCAGGCCTTGGCGCGGCGCTTCGCTGCCGGCTTGGCTGCCGGCTTTGCTGCCGACTTCGACGCGGCACGAGCGCCGGTCTTTGCGGTAGCACGGGTGGAGGGCTTGGCAGCAGTGCGGCCGGCCGGCTTCGCAGCGGCCTTCTTGCCAGCGGTGGACTTCTTCGCGGCTGCCTTTGCCTTTGCCTGCTTCGCCTTTTCCTTCTGCGCGGCCAGCTTCTCGCGGGCAGCCTGCTTCTCGGCCTGCTGCGCTGCACGAGCGGAGGCGACCGCTTGCGCGACTTCCTTCTTCGCGGCGTCGATCGCCTTCTTGCTGTCGGCGCGCAGCTTCAGCAGACGCTTCTTCGCGGCATCGGCTTCGCGCACGAGCACGCTGGCCTTTTTCGCCGGCGCAGCGGTTTTCCTGGTTGCAGCCTTGGAGGCCGGCTTTGCTGCGCGCGGTGCGCGCTTGTTATTGGCAACGACCATCTTTCGATACACCCGTTTGTTGATTGTGGAGCGACGAGTATAACCGCTGGATATGCATTGGCGCGCTGTTTGCGTTGCAATTGGCTGCGATATTCGTGTCATTTTTGCCGCGTTTTGTCGCGGAAATCGAAGCGGCCGTGGCACACGGCGTCCGCGCATGCAAATTGGCGGATCGACCGATCGATATCGTGCGCGGCGAAAGGATGTCCTATGCTGCGTTCTGACAGCAGGCGCTGCCGATATCCGGCGGCGCATCGGCAGGAGAAAGACGATGACGGAATCCCGCGCGCAGCAGGGCAGCACAGCGATTCCCTGTCTGCATTATCAGGACGCCAAGGCAGCCATCACCTGGCTCTGTGTTGCGTTCGGCCTGGAGAAGGGCCTGGTGGTGCCCGGCGAGAACGACACCATCGCCCATGCCGAACTGACGCTTGGCGCCGGCATGGTGATGGTCGGATCGAAAAGCGATACCGCGTATGGCGGGCTGATGCGTCTGCCGAAGGAAACCGGAGGCGGGCAAACCCAGAGCATTTATCTGGTGGTGCCGGACGTGGACCATGTATATCGCACGGCGATGGCAGCGGGCGCCGAAGTGGTGCTGGAGCCGAAGGACGAGGAGTACGGCGGCCGCAGCTTCAGCTGCTACGATCTGGAAGGGCACCTGTGGACGATCGGCAGCTATAACCCGTGGAAGCGATAGCGAGGCGCCACGCGTTGTTGCTTGCGCCACGTGTTTGCGCGCACGGCCCTACACCCCTGCGTCGCGGGAGGCCGCCACCAGTGCCTGGACCAGCGCGCTCAAGGGCGCGCGCGACTGCTCGCGCCGCAGCCACATCGCACCTACCGGTGGCAGGTCCCATTGCAGGGGATGCGGTAGCGCCACCGCGCTGCCGCTGCCGGCCAGCTCCTGCGCCACCGCGCGCGGCACGATGGTGATCGCGCGCGGCTCGGTGCGCATCAGCGTCGCCATGGTCTTGACCGAATAGGTCTCCACGATCGGCAGCGGCGGCGCGACACCGGCCACGGCGAAGATCGTATTGATGGTGCGGCGCGTCGGCGTGTAGGGCGGGGGCAGGATCCAGTCCAGCGTCGCCAGCCAGGCCCAGTCGAGCTGACGGCCGGCAAGACGCGCGGCCGCCCCGACGGGCACCACCAGCGCCGGTTCCTCGCGGTACAGCGGCACCTGCACGATGTCCTCGCCCGCGATGTAGAACGAACGCGCCACCACGCAATCGAGCTCGTGATTGCGCAGCGCCGCCACCAGTTCGTCGGTGGTGCCCTCGCGCACGAGTACCGCCATGCGCGGCTGCTGATGCAGCGCGTGCGAACAGGCGGCATCCAGCACGACCGGCGAGACGAAGGGGATCACGCCGATACGCAAGCGCCCGGCGAAGCCCGCATCCACCACCGACAGCTGCCTGCCCAACGCCTCCGCATCGGCCAGCGCGAGCCGGGCATAGGCGAGCACCACGGCGCCCGTCCCGGTGGGCTCGAGGCCGGCGCGGGAGCGGTGGAACAGCGGCCGCATGAAGACGTCCTCGATCTCCCGCAACGCCTTGGTCATCGCCGGCTGGCTGAGGTTGAGCTCGGCAGCGGCGCGCGACAACGATCGCTGCCGCTCCAGCACGAGCAGCAGCGCAAGCTGGCGCAGGCGCAGACGGGAGACGACGTTCTGGTGCAGGTGGTCGGCGGCTGACGGCATCCGGGTAATCCCGACGTATAACTTGTTGGATATGGAAGGATAAAACAATAAGCGATTCTGGTTATTCGTCGCGCCTATACTGCCGCTGTCCGTTCGCGCTCGCGGCGGAAGGAAATACGGCCGGTCGCATGCGCTTGCGCCGGCCGAACAGACCGCCGCAGCGGCAGGGAGGCGCATGTTTACGACTCGTCCGGAAATTGCCGGCACCTTTGGCGTGGTGTCGTCCACGCATTGGCTTGCCTCGCAGACGGCAATGTCGGTACTGGAACGCGGCGGCAACGCCTTCGATGCCGCGGTCGCGGGCGGCTTCGTGCTGCAGGTGGTCGAGCCCCATCTGAACGGCGCGGGCGGCGAAGTGCCGATCCTTTTCTGGAGCGAGCGCGAGCGCGCGATCCGCTCCGTTTGCGGCCAGGGTCCGGCCCCGGCACTGGCGGACCCGGCGCTGTTTCGCAACATGGGGCTGGACCTGGTGCCGGGCATCGGCCTGCTGCCGGCGACGGTTCCCGGCGCCTTCGGCGCCTGGATGACGATGCTGCGCGACCATGGCACCTGGACCCTTGCCGACGTGATGGCACCGGCGATCGCCTATGCGCGCGATGGCTACCCGGTGGTGCCGCGCATCTCGCAGGCGATCCTCGCCGTGCGGGAGCTGTTCGAGCGGGAATGGCGCGACTCCGCGCAGGTGTGGTTGCCCGACGGACGCGTGCCGCGGCCCGGGAGCCTGCACGTGCAGCCCGGCCTCGCGCGCACCTACACGCGCATCGTCGAGGAAGCACAATCGGCGGGCAGCACGCGCGTGCAGCAGATCGACGCGGCGCTGCACTGCTGGTACCGCGGCTTCGTGGCCCGCGAAATCGATCGGTATTGCCGCACGCAAGCGGTGCGCGATACCACTGGCGAGCGCCACACCGGCCTGCTTCGCCATGAGGACATGGCCGGGTGGCAGGCCGATGTCGAGGCGCCGCTGACGCTGGATTTCGGCCGCTATACGGTCGCCAAATGCGATATCTGGAGCCAGGGGCCGGTGTTCCTGCAGCAGCTCGGAATGCTGCGCCATGCCGGGCTGGAGGACCACGTGCCGACGTCGCCGGGCTTCGTTCATCGCATTGCGGAGGCGGCGAAGCTGGCCATGGCGGACCGCATGGCCTGGTATGGCGACCCCCGCTTCGTGCCGAGCGCGGCGGCGGGCCTGCTGGACGAGACCTATCTGCGCGAGCGGGCCGCGCTGATCGGCGCGGCGGCTTCCACCGAGATCCGGCCGGGTGCCGTGGCGGGTCAACCGGCGCGCGTGCCGGACCTGGCAGCGGCCGAGCGCACGCTGCAGGCCGCCGACATTCGCTTCGGCGTGGGCGAGCCGACTTTTGCCGCGCTGCCCCCGGTACAGGAATGGGCCGAGCGCGAGATCTTCGTCGGCGATACCTGCCATCTGGACGTGATCGATCGCGATGGCAACATGGTCGCCGCCACGCCTTCCGGAGGCTGGCTGTCGTCCAGTCCGGTGATCCCGGCGCTGGGCTTTGCACTGAATACGCGCCTGCAGATGACCTGGCTGGAAGCGGGTCTGCCCAATTCGCTCGCGCCGGGCAAGCGGCCCTGCACGACGCTGTCGCCGTCACTGGCGCTGCGCGATGGCGAGCCCTACATGGTGTTCGGCACGCCGGGCGGCGACCAGCAGGACCAGTGGTCGGTCGCGTTTTTCCTGCGCCACGCGGTGCACGGCATGAACCTGCAGGAGGCGATCGATGCGCCGGCCTGGCATATCGATCATTTCCCGGGGTCCTTCTGGCCGCGTCAGACCGTGCGCAACCGCATCAGCGTCGAGTCGCGTTTCCCGGGCGAAACCATCGACGCGCTGCGCGCGGCGGGGCACGAGGTTCGCGTCGGCGAGCCCTGGTCGGAGGGCCGGATGTCGGCCTGCTCGCGCGAGCGCGACAACCGGGGACGGCTGGTGCTGCGCGCGGGCGCAAATCCGCGCGGGATGCAGGGTTACGCGGTGGGGCGATAGCCGCGCCATCGCAGAAAAGGGCCGAAGGCAGCGGCGTGAAGAACCGCGAGGTTCGGCGAGCAGCGGCGGCGGGTGCCGCGGACAGGACGACAAGAGAACAGTACGGGGAAAACAACCATGAAGACGAAGATCGCGAAATGGGTACGCGGTGCCGCCGCGGCGGTGATGTGCTGTGCGGCGACGGTGGCGACGGCGCAGGACGGCTATCCCAACAAGCCGGTGACGCTGGTGGTGCCATGGGCGCCGGGTGGATCGACGGACATTCTTGCGCGCGTGCTGTCCGAGCATCTGACGCGTTCGCTGGGCCAGACCGTGATCGTCGACAACAAGCCGGGCGCGTCGGGCAATATCGGCTCGGCAGCGGTGGCGCGGGCCCGTCCGGATGGCTACACGCTGCTGATCGGTTCGATGAGCACCCACGCAATGAACCCGGCGCTGATGAGCAATATGCCGTTCCGCGGCGTGGAGGACTTCACGCCGCTGGGCTTGCTGGCCTATGTCACCAATACGATGGTGGTGCATCCCTCGGTGCCGGCCAACAACGTGCGCGAGCTGATCGATTACGCGCGCGCCAACCCCGGCAAGCTCGCCTACGCCAGCGCGGGCCCGGGTTCGACCAATCACCTGAGCGCCGTGCTGTTCGAGAAGATGGCGAAGGTGGAGATGCTGCACGTGCCCTACAAGGGCGGTGCGCCGGCCGTGGTCGATACCGTCGCGGGCCAGACGCAGCTGCTGTTCTCGGCGGGCACGCAGACGCTGCCGCACGTGAAGGCCGGCAAGCTGCGCCTGCTCGCTGTCACCGAGGGAAAACGCTCGCCACTGCTGCCCAATGTGCCGACCGTCGCCGAGACTATCCCGGGTTATGAGCTGGCGGTCTGGTATGGCGCGTTCGGGCCCGCAGGCATGCCGAAGGAGCTGGTTTCGCGGCTGAACGCCGAGATCAACAAGGTGATGATGCTGCCGGAAGTCAAACAGAAGATGGACGCTATCGGTGTCGAGACGACGACATCGACGCCGCAGGAGTTTGGCCAGGTGCTGCGCCGGGATGCCGACCGGTACGGCAAGCTGATCCGCGAACTGAAGATCACGGCGGAGTAAGCGTGATGCCGCAATGGAATCAGCCAGCCCTGCCTCTGCGTTTGCCTCTGCCTCTGCCGGAAGGGCTGCCGCCTGAACACGCCGCCGCCTTGCAGCAGTTGGTTGGAGAGCCCGCAGCGCAGGCAGACGCGGCGTCGGTGTTCGGCGTGATTGGCGAGGCAACCTTCGCGCTGCTGGGCCCCGGCTTGCTGACCATCAATGCATGGCGGCCGCAACAGTCGCAGGTAGTGCGGCTGTGGTCGAGCGACCCCGCTTCCTATCCGGTCGGCGGCAGCAAGCACAAGGGCGATACGCCGTGGGCGCGGCAGGTGCTGCAGCGCGCCGAGGTATTCGTCGGCGAGGGAGATCAGGCGCTCGCGGAAGTGTTCGACGACATCTCGAAGATTCGCGGGCTGGGGTTGCGCGCGGTCGTCAACGTGCCGATCTGCCACGAGGGCCGCTGCGTCGGCACGTTCAATTACCTGCGCGCGCAGGAAGCCTGGGCGAGCGAGGAAGTGATGGCGCTGCGCCGGCTGGCGGGCATCGCCGGGCTGGTGTTTTCCGCGGGGCAGATGCAGCAGGGGTGAGTGTCCGGGGGGCGGTTTTCCCTCCCCCTACCCTCTCCCGCTGTACATCCCGCAAGCGGGCGAGGGGAGCCAACCGGACAAAAGCCGCCATCTCCCGCAAGGGGAGGTGGCGGCGCGCCTGTTGGCGGACCGCCCCGGTTCTGCCTGGCAAGAAACGCGGAGCGGCCGGTGGGACGATTACTGCGGTGCGCTTGCGCCGGTCGTGCCGGTGGTGCCGCCCGAACCCGCGGTAGCGCCCGCGCCGGCGGTGCCGCTGGTGGTGCCGCCGGCGTCCGTGCCCGAGGTCCCGGTACCGGTCGTGCCAGTACCGGTGGTGCCGGTCGCGCCGGTGGTGCCGCTGGTATCCGCGCCGGTGCCAGTGCCAGTACCGCCGGTCATGCCACCGGTGGTGCCGCCAGTGCCGGTGCCGGTGCCCGACGTACCCGCGGTATCACCCGCAGGCGCGGTGGACGAGGTGCCGCCCGAGGTGGCGGCATCCTCTTGCCGGTTACAACCGGCAACAAGTCCGCTCAGCACCGCGATGCTCAATGCCGCGGCTGGAATCCAGGTTCGTTGCTTCATGGTAATGGCTCCTATAGTGGGTCCCATGCAGTGGTAGGCAACCGCCGTACCAGGCAGCGGGTTTCGTCACGATAGGTGACGTTCACGCTGTCTTGCCACGCTTCTTGCATGACCCTGCGCTTTCCGAGGAGCACCGCCATGACGAAACCCTTCGCGCCTTTGCGGCGCACGCTGTTGAAGGCATTGGGGGCGGGTTTGCCCGCCACTGCGGCGACCGGCGCGCTGGTGCGCGATACGGTCGCGGCAACGGAGACTGGCGCCTCGGTTTGCTCCGCGCCGGCCGGCAGCGGTGTGTCCCATTTTTTCAACGAGCGCGAAAGAATTACCGTGGATGCCATCGTGACGCGGTTGATTCCCAACGACGAGCTCGGCCCGGGGGCGAAGGAGGCCTGCGTCACGGAGTATCTGGACCGTCAGCTCGCCGGCGCGTGGGGTAGCGGGGACAATTTCTATCGCCACGGTCCCTTCCAGAGCGGCACGCCGGAACAGGGCTACCAGATGGCGCTGACGCCGGCGGAGATGTTCCGGGAAGGACTGTCGAGGATGGATGCGGCCGCGGCGCGGCAGCACGGCGGCAAGTCGTTCTCGCAGTTGCCGGCGCAGCAGCAGGATGCGCTCCTCACGGCGATGCAGAAGGGCGACGTCGATCTGGGGCCCTTGCCATCGAAGGTGTTCTTCCAGCTGCTGCTCGACGGCACGATGGAGGGCTTCTTCTCCGACCCGATCTACGGCGGCAACCGCGACATGATCGGCTGGAAGCTGCTGGGCTTTCCGGGGGTCTATGCCAGCTACACCAACGACATCGAGCGGCACAACGTCGCCTATGTCCGTCCACCGATGTCGATCGCGATGGCGCGTGCGGTCGGCCATCGCCATGGCGGCGAGCCGCACGGTGCGTCGGGGGCGCAGCCCGGCCGTGCCCCAGCCGCACCGGCTTCCGCAGCGGGGGCGCGCCGATGAGCAAGACCATGGATCGCGTCGACGCGGTGATCGTCGGCGGCGGCTGGACCGGCTCGGTGATCGGCAAGGAGCTGGCGGCGGCGGGCCATCGGGTGGTGGTGCTGGAGCGCGGCGAGGCGCGCTGGCCGTCGCCCGATTTCCAGGCGCCGGGCGTGCATGACGAGCTGCGCTACACGCGCCGGCATGCGCTGCATCAGAACACGGCGACGGAGACCTTCACGTTCCGCAACAACACCAGCCAGACCGCCTTGCCGATGCGTCGCTGGCAGTTCGCCTACCCGGGCACGCATCTCGGTGGCGCCGGCAATCACTGGTCCGGCGCGTACTACCGCTTCGATCCGACCGACTTCAAGCTGCGCAGCCATTACAGCAAGCGCTATGGCGAGAAGATCTTCGATCCGGACCTGACCGCGCAGGACTGGCCCCTCGGCTACGACGAGCTCGAGCCGTACTACGACCGCTTCGACTATCTGATCGGCGCGTCGGGCTACGCGGGCAATCTGAAGGGCAAGCTGCAGCCCGGCGGCAATCCCTTCGAGCCCTGGCGGTCGCGGCCCTATCCGAATCCGCCAATGAAGGTGCCGTTCGCCTCGGCACTGTTTGGCGAGGCGGCCGCCAAGCTTGGCTATCACCCGTACATCCAGCCTTCCGCGTTATCGACACGGCCTTATGTGAACAGCGAAGGCCTGCCGATGAGCGCGTGCGTGTACTGCGGCTTCTGCTCCAACTTCGGCTGCGAGCATTTCGCCAAGGCCTCGCCCCAGGTATGCGTGCTGCCCGTGGCGATGAAGCTCGATACCTTCGAGCTGCGCACCGGCGCGCATGTGTTGCGCGTCGAGCTGGACAAGGATCGCAAGACGGCTCGTGGCGTCGTGTATGCCGACGCGACCGGCGAGGAGGTCTTCCAGCCGGCCGACATGGTGTTCCTGTGCGCATTCAGCGTACATAACGTGCGGCTGCTGTTGCTGTCGGGCATCGGCAAGCCGTATGACCCGGCGAGCGGGCAGGGCGTGGTGGGACGCAACTACACGCACCAGACCACCTCCGGGGTCAACCTGTTCTTCGACGAGAAGACCCATTTGAACCCCTTCATGGGGGCGGGCGCGGCCGCGGTGACGATGGACGATTTCAGCGCCGACAACTTCGATCACGGCCCGCATGGTTTCGTGGGCGGCGGCTATATCCAGATCCAGGTTGTCAGCGGCGCGCCGATCAGCTACCACCCGACGCCACAAGGCACGCCGCAGTGGGGCAGCGAATGGAAGCGCGCGGTCAAGCGCTACTACAACCATTCGGCGTCGATCACCATCACCGGCTCGGCAATGCCGTCGCGCGGGGCCTATCTCGATCTGGATCCGACGTACCGCGATGCGTGGGGCCTGCCGCTGCTGCGCATCACCTACGACCTGCCGGACAACGATATCCGGCTGTCGGCCTTCCTGACCGCGCGCGGCGATGAAGTCGGCAAGGCCATGCGGGGCGTGACCCGGACCGAGCCGGGTCCGCGCAAGCGGCCGTTTACCGCCACCGCCTATCAATCGACGCACCTGAACGGCGGCGCCGCAATGGGCAGCGATCCCGCCAACAGCGTGGTCAATCGCTTCGGCCAATGCTGGGATGTGCCGAATGTCTTTGTCACCGGGGCAAGCCTGTTTCCGCAGAACTCGAACTTCAATCCGACCGCGACGGTTGGCGCCACCGCCTACTGGATTGTCGAGGCGGTCAAGCGCAGCTACGTCAAGGCACCCGGGAAGCTGATGACATGAAGACCACGCCCGACTCGACGCCCGGTGCCGGGGAGCCGCACGCAGACGCGCCGCCCTCCCGTGTTTCGGCCACCTACTTCGTCACCGCGCTGGTGCTGATTGCCGGCGCGGCGCCCATTGTCGGCGTGCTCTACCAGATGTGGCCCGACATCGTCGGCCCGCGCCCCGTGGCGCAGGATGAAGCGGAAGGGCCGCGCACCGCCACGGCCGCGCTGAAGCAGGCGCCGCCTGCCTCGGCACCGATCGCCGCCGCCAGCGAGCCCGAAACGCGGCAGTCGACCGACTTCATGCCACGCGAGCCGGACTGGTCGCGGATGGTGCGGACATCGGGCGAGCAGGCGCCGCAGCGCGGCGCGACCATTGCGGCGAACGGCAACGGGGCGGGTGCGGCGGCGTGCGTGTCGTGTCATGCCGGAGGGGCGCCAGCGGCCGCGGGACAGGCGGCCCCCGCCGCTCCCGCCAATGCAGGGGCGTTCCCCGCGCTGGTCGGGCTGTCGGCCGACTATCTGGCCAAGCAGCTGGTCGACTATCGGGAAGGCAGGCGCAACGATCCGATCATGACGCCGATCGCCAGGGCGCTGTCCGAAGAAGACATCGCGGCGGTGTCCCGCCACTATGGCGAGCTGCCGGCGCCGGCGCTGACACTGGCGGAAGGGACGGCATCGCCCGCGCTCAAGCTGCATGCCGAAGGCGACAATGCGCGGGCGCTGCCTGCCTGCGCCAACTGCCATGGGGTGTCCGGCGAGGGTCAGGGATTCCTGCTGCCCCGGCTCACGGGCCAGCCGGCGGACTACCTGGTGCGACAGCTGGCTGCGTTTCGCAACGGTACCCGGCATAACGACCAGGACGCGGCGATGCGGGCGATCGCCCAGCGGCTGGGCGAGGCCGATTCGCAGGCGCTGGCGCAGTTCTACGCGACCGGCGGCAGCCGGTAACGACGCTTGCCGCTGGTGGCGGAGCGGCCAGCGTCGTGGGTCACCGGTGCTGGCTGCGGGTCAGGCGGGCGCCAGCGTCTTGCTGAACTGGCTCACGCCGTCGAGGTCGCGCAGGTCCACCGTCAGCGCACGGGTCCCCGGATCGATATTGACCTCACCGAAGAACTGGTAGCCCGAGAACGGCGACAGGTTGGACTGGCCTTCGGGCGGCGCCTTCTGGAAGACCAGTTGCGGACCGAAGGTGCTGTCCAGCGCGTTTGGGCCGAAGGTGCCGGCGTTCAACGGACCGGCGACAAACTCCCAGAACGGCGCGAAGTCGGTGAAGCGCGCGGCGGCCGGATCGTAGTAGTGGGCGGCGCAGTAGTGCACGTCGGCGGTGAGCCAGACGACGTTGGGCACCGCCTTGATCCCGCGTAGCACGCGGGCGATCTCCAGTTCCCGGCCCAGCGCCTCGCCGTCGTTGCCGTTGGCGATGGCCTCCCAGCGGCTGTTGCCGCTGGCATCCTTGCCGTCCGGCACCCACAGGCCGATCGGCATGTCGGCGGCGACGATCTTCCAGGTGGCCTGGGACTGCTTCAGGCCGTCGATCAGCCACGCGATCTGCGCCTCGCCGAGGAACGCGGTCTCGGGTCCTTCGGCAGTCTGCAGGTTGGCGGTGTTGGGTCCGCGATAGCTGCGCATGTCCAGCACGAAGACGTCGAGCAGCGGACCATGGGAAACCTTGCGGTAGATGGTCTGTTCCTGCCCGGCACTGCCGAGCGGCATGGGTGCGTACTCGCGGAAGGCCTGCGTCGCGCGGGCCACCAGCGTGTCGATGTTCTTCTCGGTATAGCGGGTGTCGGCGCTCAGGTCCTTGCTCGAGGACCAGTTGTTGGTGACCTCATGGTCGTCCCATTGCCAGATCTGCGGCACTTCGGCCGAGAAGCGGCGCACGTTCTCGTCCATCAGGTTATAGCGATAGCGGCCGCGGTATTCGTCCAGCGTCTCGGCCACCTTGGCGACCTGCGGCGTGACGATGTTCTTCCACAGACGGTCGCCCTCGGCTTTGACTTCGGCCAGGATCGGGCCGTCCGCATAGATGGTGTCGCCGCTGTGCAGGAAGAAGTCCGGCTCGCGGCGGCGCATCGCCTCGTAGATCTTCATGCCGCCGAACTCGGGATTGATGCCCCAGCCCTGGCCAGCAACGTCGCCGCCCCAGACGAAGCGGACCGGGCGGCTGGCGTCCGGGCGCGGCGAGGTGCGGAAGTGCCCCGGCACGACGATGCCGGTGGCGCTCGGGTTGTCGATGCTGTCGTAGGCCACGCGCAGGAAGATGGTCTCGCCAGCGGGTAGCCCGGTCAGTTCGATCCTGCCGGTGTAGTCGGTCGCCTCGCTCACGGTCGGCCCGAGGACCTGCCTGACGTTGCTGAAGCGATCGGTGGTGTCATATTCGACCCGCATGCGGGCCACCCGGTCGGCGCGTGCCCACACGATCGCCCGGCCGTTGCCGGCATCGCCGATCTGGATGCCGTCGGGCAGCTTCGGCCGTGCACTGTCGGGAACGATTACCGCCGGCGCATCGGGTCCGGAATCGTCGGAACCGCATGCCGCGAGTCCGAAGCTCGCGCCCAGGCCGAGCGCGCCGGTCTGGATCAGG
The DNA here is from genome assembly GCF_019795295.1 of Cupriavidus sp. AU9028. GTDB lineage: Bacteria > Pseudomonadota > Gammaproteobacteria > Burkholderiales > Burkholderiaceae > Cupriavidus. Next base: position 137,264 of record NZ_JAIMCG010000010.1, read on the forward strand.
AAGCGTCGACGGGGATAGGAAGATCGGGTCATGTGCCTGCCTCGTGTGGTTGCGGGGAAGGCGCAAACGGTATCGGGGCAATGCTAAGGAAAAATGACGCCGCAGCCGTGGGCAGGCGCCGCGAGCGTCATTGTTGTGAGCGAATGTTACCGGCGGCAGGGCGCTGCGCGTGGAGCGCGCTCCCGGCGAAGAAGAGGGAGGTGCGTCCGGGATCGGTGCGACAGCGCGCTGGTCCCTTAACCACGGCGTCCATGCCTGTCGCTTCCTGTGTGCTTGCAGCCGTGAAGGAACCGAAACCGGCCGGCAGCACGTCTAGTATCGGCTCACGGTCGCCGAGGGCGAGCATTGGGCTCGACTCGTCGCGCTGTCGCCGTGAACCGGCCAGTGTCACGGCGCTCAATCACTGACCTTTGGGAGAAATCGATGCTAGGCATACCAGCCGTACCAGGCATGGCACGCGAGTCAACGATCAACGGGAATCTGGAGCCGTTGATACAGCTGGCGCCGGCAGTGGAGGACGAGGACGATATCAGGCCATGGAGGGTGGAGCCGCGAAGCCGTTGGGACGAAGAGGCTGCCAGGATGCAGCGGATCAACGACTGCATCAACGGCCCCTATACGGCAGCGGCGATCCTTGGCGGTCCCCCGCTGATCGTCGCGGGCGTCGGCGGGATTCTGCTGCTTGCGTATCCGGAGCGGCCGGACATTGGCGGCGGGGTGATCTTCGGCGGCCTGTTGTACGGGGTCTGTGTCGGCCTGTCCTGGCTGCGCGTGACCTATTGCACGCGGGAGCAGAATTGATGGCCCGCCGGTGTCGCCGCGGCGTGTCAGCCACCGGCGGCGATGCAGGCGGCGCTCCACGGTTCCGCTGACGTCGCCGTGTCATCCGCACAGGCACTGACCACACGGTTGCGCCCGTCGCGCTTGGCGCGATAAAGCGCGCGGTCCGCCTGCGCAAACAGCTGTTCCCAGGCCTGCCGCGCATCCCGGTGCGGCCGCGCCTGGGCAATCCCGATACTGACGCTGGCATGGCCGCCCAGCTCCGCCGGCAGCGCGATCGACGCAATGCGGGCGCGAATGCGCTCGGCCAGCACCTGCGCTTCCTCGGCGGTGGTGCGCGGACACAGCAGGCAGAATTCCTCGCCACCGAAGCGTGCCGCCACGTCGGTGGTCCGGCTGGCGCGGCGCACCGCATCGGCGACCCGCCGCAGTACCGCATCGCCGGCCAGATGGCCGGCGCCATCGTTGATCCGCTTGAAGCGGTCGACATCGATCACCAGGCAGCAGAACGGCGTGGCGTCGTCGGCCGCGCGCGCCGCCAACGACAGGGCCGCGTCTTCCAGCGCGCCGCGATGCAGCAGGCCGGTCAGCGGATCCAGACGCGCGCGCGCCACCTGTTCGGCGACCAGGCGTTCGGCGCAAAGCAGCGCATGACCGACCATGCCGGACAGCAGCGCGATCAGCATCAGCAGCAGCGGCGCCTGCGCCAGCAGACCAGCGGCATCCGCAGCGGAGGCATACGGGGGCAGGCTGCTGTCCGCGGCAAGCGTCATGGCGAGGAACAGGCATTGCGCGCACAACTGGGCGCAGCTCGCTACGGCAACGAGCGAATGACCGAAGCCGGCACGCGCGCGTCGCTCGCCGGTGAGCAGCCACAGCGCCCTCCATGCCAGCGCCGCGGTGGCGCTGTGGCCAAGCACCGCCAGCAGATGTCCCGCGCCGGCCGGCTCGCCGGATACGGCAAGCACGGCGAACAGCAGCACCGCTGCCACCGCCCCCACCGGCAAGCCGCGCCTGGCCGGCTTCGCCCAGCGCAGGGGCGAGGGCGACAGCGTCTTGAGCAGACGGAGTTGCGCGGCAAGCCCGAGGGCATGCGCGGCAACGATGGTCAGCACCGAGGGCGTCAGTGCGCAGATCACCATCACCATGCCACCGAGCGAGGCCAGCGCATGCGCGCCGGCCCAGCCACGATCGCCCGTGGAATGGCCCGGCCGACGGCGAAGACCGAGCGACAGGCCCAGCGTGCTGGCAAACAGCGCCAGCAGGGGAAGGTAGGCAGTTCCGGAATCAGGCAGCATCGACTCTCTCTATTGATACGGGCCGTGAGGCCAGCAGTCCGTCAGCGTGGGAATACGGGCCGTCGCGGCCATGGCGACGCGCCCGGCCCGGCAGAGCCGGACAGCGTGCCGTTTCCCCTGTCGCGCGGCCTGAATGCCCTGCGGGGCAGGAGCTCGCGCTGTCAGCCGCGCTAAGCGCCGCTTAAATCGCTCTTAAGAATGGGGCGAATTCTAGCGGTGCCAACGTCACAGAGGCGGTCCCCGGGGCAAGGTTTGACAATTGTTGACATTGCCTTTTAGTGCACTTGGATACGATTCCGATCGAGCGTTATTGACTGCGTTTCAAGACATGGACGGGAAGTCGGGTGCCTCCTGCAGCCGCCGCTTCCGGGGGTGGCTTCATATTCCGGGGCCGCTGCCGTTGAAGGGAGGGCTTTGTCCCGCGCGTCTCCTGGCATGCGGTGATGAAGGCGCTTTCCTGGCCCCGCAGGTTACAATTTCGAAACAAATTCGAGCCTCGCGCGCCACTTCCTCTTGGGGGAAGGGCTGCATGAGCACTCAAGAAGAGCAATAACAATGAACATTGCCTCGGTCGAAGACGATCCCAGTCAGGCAGAACTGATCCAGCAGATCCTGATCGGCGCTGGACACCAATGCGACAGCTACTCCGGCGGAAACGCGCTGCTGCGTGCGATGCGCGAACGTTCGTATGACCTGCTGGTAATGGACTGGCAACTGCCGGACATCAGCGGCCAGGAGGTGGTGACCCATGTCCGCCAGCGTTCCGGCCAGTACCCGCCCATCCTGTTCCTGACCAGCCGTTCGCTGGAAGAGGACATCGTTGCCGGCCTGGCGAGCGGCGCCGATGACTACATGGTCAAGCCGGTGCGGCGGGGCGAACTGGTCGCCCGGGTCGGCGCGCTGCTGCGCCGCAGTTATCCGACGGCACCGGCCCACGAGGCGATCGTGGTCGGGGGCTATCGGCTGGACCCGCTGGCCCGTACCGTCAGCCTGAACGGCGAGGAAATCGACGTCGCGCCGCGCGAGTTCGATCTCGCGCTCTATCTGTTTCGCAACATGGACCGCCTGCTGCCGCGCGACGTGGTCGAGCAGGCGGTGTGGGGCCGTTCGATGGGCGCAGGGTCGCGCACGCTGGACACCCATCTGTCCCGGCTGCGCGTCAAGCTTGGCCTGCGGCCCGAACATGGGGTGCGCCTGGCCTCGGTCTACTCGTACGGCTACCGCTTCGAGCGCTGTGAGGTGAGCAACGATGCGTGACCGAGCGCGGGGGCGCGCCATGCCGCGCCTCGGCTTGCTGCGCGTCGCAGCAGCATGCCTGACCGGCCTGGCGTCGGCCGCCGCGCTGGCCGGACCGGCCGGCGCGGATGGCAAGTACTTCCTGTATCGAGTGGAGAGCGAGGACACCCTGATCGCGCTCGCCCAGCGCTATACCGGCGATGCCGGTCAATGGCATGCGTTGCAGCGGTTGAACCGCGTGGCGGATCCCTACCGTCTCAAGGTCGGCTCCCTGATCCGCATTCCGCTGGACCGCATCCCGGTGGTTGGCGCGCAGGCGCGCGTGGTATCGCTGGTCGGGGATGTCAGGCTCGATGGCAAGCCGGCGCGGTTGCACGCGGCGGTGCACGAGTCCGCCTCCGTGGAAACCGGCGTGGATGGACTTGTGACGTTCGAACTGCAGGACGGCAGCCGTGCGGTCGTACCGCCGCGCACGCGGCTGCAGCTGCGCCGGCTGCGGGCCTTCGCCGGTACGGGTTTGGTGGATACGGTCGTGCAGCTCGAAGCCGGCGCGATGGAATCGCGCGTCGCGCCGGAAGGCGGCGGCGTGGGCCGCTTCGAGGTGCGTACGCCGATGATGGTGACAGGCGTGCGCGGCACCCGCTTCGATGTGGATGCCGGCCAGCCCGGACAGGGGATCGGCGTGGGCACGGTGCTGGAGGGCGAGGTCGCGGTCAGCGCGAAGTCCGGCCGGCAGCGCGTGCCTGCCGGTTTCGGCGTGGCGATTTCCCGCGACGGCAAGCCCGGCGCCCCGCGCAAGCTGCTGCCGGCGCCGGTGCTGCCGCCGCTGCCGCCCGGGCCGGTCTACGACGACGAAACCGAGCTTGCCTGGCAGCCGGTGCAGGGCGCGGCCGGCTATCTGGTGGTTGCAACGCGCGACGAGGCGCTGACCGAGCAATTGTTCTCCGGTGTCGTGCAGCGACCCTCGGCCCGTGTCACCGGCCTGCCCGATGGCGAGGTCTTCCTGTCGGTGCGCGCCATCGACGACGCGCGTCTGGCCGGTAACCCGGGGACGGCGAAGCTGCTGGTGCGCCTCAACCCCCCGGCGCCGTTTACGCTCGAGCCGGCCCAGGCCGGCCGCGAGTATGGGGCCACTGTCCCGTTCAGCTGGGCGGCGGTGGAAACGGCCGCGCAATACGAGCTGGAGGTGGCGGGCGACGCCGGGTTCGGTTCGCCCGCGGTGCGGCTGCGCACCCGGGACACCGGCAGCGCTCAGCAATTGACGCCGGGCAGCTGGTGGTGGCGCGTGCGATCGCTGGATGACAAGGGCGAGCCGGGGCCATGGAGCGAGCCGGTGGCCTTCCGCCTGTTGCCGGCGCTGCCCACCGCGACGTTGAGCGAGGACAGCAATGGCGCGCTGCGGCTGCGCTGGAGCGCCAGCGGTTCCGCGCCGCAGGGCGTGCGCGATACCGTCAGCGAGGCGGGCGAGGTCGCCTATCGCGTGCAGCTTGCCGCCGACCCCGCCTTCGAGCGAATCGTCGAGGACCGCATCGTGCAGGGCACGGAAGCCGCGCTGGCGCGGCCCACCGCCGGCCCGTACTGGTTCCGCGTGGCCCGCCGGGAGGCCGATGGCACGGTATCGCCGTTCTCGCCGGCGCAACGGATCGAACTGTTCGATCTGCTGCGCGATGGCACGGGCGGCGCCGTCGGTGCGGGCGCCGGGCCGCTGCGTCGCGGCGGCTGACGGGAACATTCACAGGACAGGCCGCCGGAGCGCAGCATGAGCAGGGTCAATCAGCCGAACGACGGCGCACACCGCCACCCGGACGGCGGTGGATCGCAGCGGCCGCAATCCCGCGTCGGCGGGCTCATTGGCGGGTTCCATGTCCGCACGCTGGTGGAGTGGCTGTTGCTGACGCTGCTGGTGGTGGCGCTTGCGCTGAGCCGCAGCCACTTCGACTGGGGCAAGCGCCTGGACCGCGCCATCTACGACGTGGGTATCGCGGCGCAGCCACACGCCGCGCGCCCGGACATCGTGATCGTGGCGATCGATGACCGCTCGCTGCAGGGCGTGGGGCGCTGGCCCTGGCGGCGCGCCGTGCTGGCCGACCTGATCGATCGCGTGTCGGCCGGCGGCGCGGCGGTGATCGGCGTCGATGTGCTGCTGGTCGAGCCGGACCGGCTCCATCCCGACGATGACCGGATGCTGGCCGCCAGCATCGCCCGGGCCGGCAACGTGGTGCTGCCCGCGATGGCCGATCCCGTGCCGGGCGGCTACCGGATCCGCTATCCGCTGCCCGAGTTGCGCGCGGCGGTCGGCCACATCAATATCACCCTGGACAGCGACGGCCTGGCCCGCCATATCTGGTTGCGCGAGGGGCGGCAGGGAGAATGGCTGGATCACCTGGTGGTGCGCATGATCCAGATCGGCAAGGCGGCGCAGCCGCTGTCCCGGTATCGGGCCGAGGATGTCCGCGAGCATGCCGACGGGGGCTGGGAGCGGCAATACCGGCTGCGCATCCCCTTCGCCGGCCCGCCGGGCACCTTCACGACCCTGTCGGCGCTCGACCTGATGAACGGCGCAGTACCAGGCGAGGCGCTGCGCGGCAAGACCGTGCTGATCGGCGCCGTTGCCACGGGGCTGGGCGACATGTTCGCCGCGCCGATGTCGCGCCGCGGTGATGGCATCAGTGGCGTCGAGCTGCTGGCCAATGCGACGCAGACCCTGCTCGATGACCAGGGCATCGTCGCGCTGCCAGCGGCGGCGGTCAACGCGATGACCGCGGCCGCCATCCTGCTCGGTTGCCTGGCGGCGCTGCTGCTGTCGCCCCGCAACGGCCTGGTGGCGAACGCGGCGCTGCTGGTCGCCTTGCTGCTGCTCAGCGTGCTGCTGCTCGGGGCGGGCCGACTGTGGTTCTCGCCCGTGTCGGCCATGCTCGGCTGCATGCTGTTCTATCCGTTGTGGAGCTGGCGCCGGCAGGAATGGACGCTGGCCTTCCTGTCGCGCGAGGCCAGGCGGCTCGAAGGCGAGTCGCCCCTGCCGGGCGCCGCGCGGACCGCACCGCCGGCAGCGGGGCAGACGCTGGACACGCGGATGACGGTCCTGTACCGGATGATTCAGCGCCTGCGCGATATGCGGCGCTTTCTGTCCGACGGGCTGGAGAGCCTGCCCGACGCCACGCTGATCTGCGATCCGCAAGGCACCGTGCTGCTCGCCAATGCCCGCGCGCTGGCGATGGCGCCGCGCACGCTGGCGGCCCTCCCGCCCGACCCGGTCGCCCTCGCGGCCGCGGGCCGTGCCGCAGAGGCCGTGCCCGGGCCGCAACTGGCCGCCGTGATGGCGGAGATCATTGCCTTGCCCCAGCCCGCGCTGGATTATTGGCAACGCCTGCGCGCCACCGCGGGCGGCGACGTGCCCGGCGCCGAGCCGGCGGCGGACCTCGCGCGCGAGCGCGGGGGCGTGGAGCTGCAAACGCGCGACCAGCGTGCGGTGCTGGTGCGCGGCGCGCCGTTGCGGGGCGATGCCGGCGGTGTCGAGGGGTTCAGCATCAGCTTCGTCGATATCACGCAGGTCCGGCTTGCCGAGCGGCAGCGCGAGGAAACGCTGCGCTTCATCTCGCACGACATGCGCTCGCCGCAGGCGTCCATCCTGGCGCTGGTCGAACTGCAGGCGGACCCGGAGCGGGCCCTGGAGCCGGCCGTGCTGATGGAGCGGATCCGCCATCATGCCGGCCGCACGCTGGCGCTGGCGGACGACTTCATCCAGCTGGCGCGCGCCGAATCGCAGCATCTGCGCTTTGTCGAGACCGACCTCGCCACGGTGCTGATGGATGCGGCGGATGCACTGTGGGCGCTGGCGCACGCTCGCCATATCAAGGTGTCGCTGGAGATCTCGCCGGAAGAGATGACGCTGCAGGCCGAGCCGATGCTGCTGATGCGCGCGGTCTGCAACCTGCTCGACAATGCCATCAAGTACAGTCCGGCCGGCACGACCGTGACCCTGCGCGCCGCGCGCGAAACGGTCGCCAGCACCGTCGCCGCGGCGTCCGGCCGGGACGCGCCCGCCACGCCAGTGTCGCCCGGGGCGGCGCTGCGCATCTCGATCTCCGATCAGGGCCCCGGCATTCCGCAGCACGAGCAGGCGCGCATCTTCCAGCCGTTCAGCCGCCTGCAGGGCGAAGGCCGGCCGGTACGGGACGGCAGCGGGCTGGGACTGGTCTTCGTCAAGACGGTCATCGAGCGGCACGGCGGCCAGATCGCGGTGCACAGCGAGCCGGGGGCGGGCGCGACCTTCGATATCCTGCTGCCGAACTGATTTCCCGTGAAAGAAGTGCAGCGTCGTGTAACTTGAGCACCGCAAGGCGCGGACTTGCCCGCTTCGCCGGGTCCCGGCGCGCCCGGGTAGCGGCGTCACCGCATGTGGAACGCGCTTTGCATCGGCCCAGCGCAACGGCACGACTGGCGTGCCCTCGCAATGGGAGACCACCATGAAGGCGCTCTGCTGGCATGGGAAACACGACATTCGCTACGACACGGTGCCCGACCCCGTGATCGAACATCCGCGCGACGCGATCATCAAGGTCAGCAGCTGCGCGATCTGCGGTTCGGACCTGCATCTGTACGATGGCTTCGTTCCCGGCATGGAGCACGGCGACATCATGGGCCACGAGTTCATGGGCGAGGTGGTCGAGGTCGGGGCCGAGAACAAGCACCTGCGCGTGGGCGACCGCGTGGTGGTGCCGTTCACCATCATCTGCGGCGAATGCGACCAGTGTCGCCGCGGCAATTTCTCGGTGTGTGAGCGCACCAACCGCAACAAGGAAGCCGGCGACAAGATGTTCGGCCATAGCACGGCCGGCCTGTTCGGCTACAGCCACCTGACCGGCGGCTACGCCGGCGGGCAGGCCGAATACGTGCGCGTGCCCTATGCCGATGTCGCGCCGGTCAAGGTGCCGCCGGACCTTACCGACGATCAGGTGCTGTTCCTTGGCGACATCCTGCCCACTGGCTGGCAGGCGGCGGCGCAGTGCGACATCCAGCCCGATGACACCGTCGCGATCTGGGGCGCAGGCCCGGTCGGGCAGTTCTGCATTCTCAGCGCGCTGCTGATGGGGGCAAAGCAGGTCATCGCCATCGATCGCGTGCCGGAGCGGCTGGCGATGGCGAAGCAGCTTGGCGCGATCCCCATCGACTTCGATAACCAGAGCGTGCTCGAGGCGCTGAACGAACTGACCAGGGGCAAGGGCCCGGAGAAGTGCATCGATGCCGTCGGTCTCGAAGCGCATGCGACGCGCTCGCTGGACTCGATCTATGACCGCGTCAAGCAGGCGGTGATGCTGGAGACCGACCGGCCGCACGTGCTGCGGGAAATGATCTATGTCTGCCGGCCGGGCGGCATCCTGTCGGTGCCCGGCGTCTATGGCGGACTGGTCGACAAGATCCCGATGGGCGCGATGATGAACAAGTCGCTGACGCTGCGCACCGGCCAGACCCACGTGAACCGCTGGACCGACGACCTGCTGCAGCGGATCATCGACAAGCAGATCGACCCGACCTTCGTCATCACGCACCGTGTGCCGCTGTCCGAAGGCGCGTCGATGTACGAGACGTTCCGCGACAAGCACGACGGCTGCATCAAGGTGGTGATGACGCCTTGATGCGACGGCCTGGCGAACGGGGCACCCGTCCCCGTTCGCGCAAGCTGCGTCAGAAGCCGACCGGATAGCCGTCCTTGCGGTAGTCCGAGGCGGCCGCATAGCCGTGGTCCAGCCGCATTGCCATCTGCGCGCCGCCGAACTCGAGGCTGTCGGCCGGCGCCACCTCCACCGCATGGCCAAGGTCGAGCAGCCCCTGCACAGTCTGCGCAGGGCAGTGCGCCTCGACCGATACGCCCCGATTGTCGTCCAGCACGCGCCAGCGCGGCGCGTCCGCCGCGGCCTGCGGATTCTGGCCGAAGTCCGCAATACGGCTGGTCATCTGTACGTGGCCCTGCGCCTGCATCGAGCCGCCCATCACGCCGAACGACGCCAGCGGCCGGCCGCCACGCATCAGGAAGCCGGGAATGATGGTGTGAAACGGCCGCTTGCCTGGCGCGACCTGGTTGGGATGCCCGGGCCTGAGCGAGAAGCCCCAGCCGCGGTTGTGCAGGGCGATGCCAGTCCCCGGCACGACCACGCCCGAGCCGAAGCCCTTGAAGTTGGACTGGATGTACGACACCATCATGCCGCTCGAATCGGCGGCGGTCAGGTAGACCGTGCCGCCGCTATGCGGCTTGCCGGCGCCCGGGTATGCGGCGCGGCGCGGGTCGATGGCGCGCCCGCGCTGGGCGAGGTAGGCGTCGTCCAGCAAATGGCGCGCGGTGACGGCGGTCATCGCTTCATGGTCGCCCACGTATTCATGCAGGTCGGCGAAGGCGAGCTTCATCGCCTCGATCTGCAGATGCATGGTGGCTGTGGAGTCGAGGCTCGACCCCGCCAGGTCCCACTGCTCCAGCATGCCCAGCGCCATCAGTGCGCCAATGCCCTGGCCGTTCGGACCGATCTCGTAGAGCTCCAGGTCGCGATAGGCGCGCCGGATCGGCTCGACCCAGTCCGCGCGGTGCGCGGCCAGGTCGGCCTCGTCGATGCGCCCGCCGGTGGCACGGGCAAAGGCGGCGATCCTTGCCGCCAGCGCGCCGCGATAGAACTCTTCGCCACCGCTTCGGGCGATGGCCTCCAGCGTGTCGGCCTGGCCGGGGCAGAGGAAACGCTCGGCGGGCAACGGCGCGCGCCCGCGCGGGGCGAACGACTCGGCAAAGCCTGGCTGGTCGCCCAGCACCGGGATCTGCGCCTGCCATTGCCGATGCACGGTCGGCGACACGACGAAGCCGTTGCGCGCGTATTCGAGCGCCGGTTCGAACAGATCCTCGAACGGCAGCGTGCCGAACTTCTCCCAGGTGGCCCTCCAGCCCGATACGGCGCCGGGCACCGTCACGCTGTCCCAGCCCTTGAAGGGCATCTCGTCATGGCCGGAGAACGACTCCGCGGTCCAGGCGCGGGGCGCGCGGCCGGAGGCATTCAGGCCGTGCAGCTTCGCACCATCCCAGATCAGCGCGAAGGCGTCGCCGCCGATGCCGTTCATGCACGGCTCGACGACGGTCAGCGCGATCGCCGTGGCGAGCGCCGCGTCTACCGCGTTGCCGCCGCGCGCCAGCATGCGCAGCCCGGCCGCCGCCGCCAGCGGCTGGGAGGTGGCGACCACATTGTCGGCCAGCACGGGCACTCGTTGCGCCCGATAGGGGAAGTTCCAGAAGTCGTTCATGGTTGGGAAAGTGCCAAAAAAACGGGACGGCGGCCGCATCGAGGCCGGGCCGTTCCCGAGGACTGCCAAAAAACGCCGGCCCTGCGGCCGCGTCAGTCGATCTTCACCCTGGCGGCCTGGGCCACCTTGCTCCATTGGCGCATTTCGTCCGCGATCATGCGGCCGAACGGCTCGGCCGGGCGGAAATCGACCTGCACCCCCTGGGCTTCGAGCGATTGCACCAGCTCCGGCATCGCCAGCACGGTCTTCATCGCGCCTTCGAGCTTCCTGACCACGGCAGGCGGCGTTCCCTTGGGCGCCACCAGACCGAACAGGTTGTTGACCTTGAAGTCCGCGACCCCTTCCTCGCCCATGGTCTTCGCTTCGGGCAGGGAGGACACGCGCTTCTCCGACGCCACCGCCAGCAGGCGCAACTTGCCGGACTTCACATGCGGCAGCGCGGCGGGAATGCTGTCGAACATCATCGCGGCGCGGCCGGCCATCAGGTCTGGAAGGGCGAAGGCGCTGCCCTTGTAGGGGACGTGGAGCACGTCCACGCCGGTGCGCAGGCGGAACAGTTCCGATTCCAGGTGCGACAGGGTGCCGGCGCCCTGCGAGGCGAAGTTGTACTTGCCCGGTGCCGCCTTCAGATACTGCACCAGCTGCGACACGTTCTGCACCGGCAGGGAGGCCGGCACCACCAGGATGTGCGGCACGTTGCCGATGGCGGCGACCGGCACGAAATCGGTGGCGAGATTCGCCGGCTGGCTGGAGTAGGTGGCCGCCGCGATGGCCGCATTGCTGACGGCGGCGAGGTACAGCGTATAGCCGTCCGGCGCCGCCTTGGCGGCGAAGGACATGCCGATGGCGCCGCCGGCGCCTGGGCGGTTCTCGACCACCACCGGCTGCTGCAGTACCTGCGACAGGCGCTGTCCGACCGCGCGCGCCAGCACATCGGTGGCGCCCGCCGGCGGGAACGACAGCACCAGCTGGATCGGCCGGTCGGGATACTCCGCCAGGGCGGCTGGCGCGGCCAGCGCGGTGGCCAGTCCGAACGCGGCGAGCAGGCCGGCCTTCCGGGAGCCGGCTTTCATGGAGCCGGCCTTCAGGATGGTGCGCGCATGCGCCGAGACGGTGCGCGCGCGATGGAGCGACTGCATGAACATGATCTGGATGACTCCGAGTAGGACCCTGCCAGCGCGCGGCATCCGCCGCGCGCGATGGCGGTGATCCGAGGGTTGCGGAACACCTGACGCTGGCCGCTTTCCGCCGTCCCACGGGACGAATTCGGTGCGCGGCTCTGTGGCGCCTGTCATGCCGGACCCGGTCGTTGCCGGGGATCGCTGTTGGGAAGGGACATTCTAGGCACGCTCCGTGCGTAAGCGAATGCGGATCGGCGATGCCCTTATGCGAGATCGGAATGGGACGTATGGGCAGGATACGCCTGCCGGTCAGTACAGCGCCAGACCAACGACGATGCAACTGAAATGGATCGAGGACCTGCTCGTGCTCGAGCGCACGCGCAGCTTTTCCCGTGCCGCCGAGCTGCGGCACATCACGCAGTCCGCCCTGTCGCGCCGCATCCGGTCGCTGGAAGATTGGGCCGGCGCGCAGCTGGTGGACCGCACTATCTATCCGCTCGCCCTGACCAGTGCCGGAATCCGGTTCTGCGAGGCGGCGGGGCAGGCTTGCGCGCTGCTGCTCGATGCCCGCGCGGCCGCGCGGCGCGAACAGACGCTGCCCGGGGCGGCCATCGACATCGCGGCAGGCAACACCTTGTCGCTCACCTTCCTGCCGTCCTGGCTGAAGCTGTGCCGGGGCCGCTTCGGTGAATTCAACGCGCGCGTGGTCGCGGCGAATGTGCTGGACGCCGTGGTGGCGCTGTCCGAAGGCAGCTGCGATCTGATGCTGGGCTACAACCATCCGCAAGTGCCGGTGTCGCTCGATCCGGACCGCTTTCGCAGCCTTACGGTGGGTGGCGACATGTTGCTGCCGGTGTCGGTGCCTGACGCGCAGGGGCGGCCGCTGTGGTCGCTCGATGCCGCGGTGGAGCGCCCGATTCCCTTTCTGGGCTATACCGCCAGCACCACGCTGGGCCGCATGGTCGACGGCATCCTGGAACAGAAGCGGGCGCACGGCCGGCTGGTCCGGTGTTACGAAGCCGATATGGCGATGCTGCTGCTGAAGATGGCCGGCGAGGGCAACGGCGTGGCATGGCTGCCGTACAGCACGGCGGCCGACGCGCTGGCCAGTGGTGTCCTGGTCCGCGCGGGTAATGCCAGCTGGTGCTCGACGCTGGAGATCTGCGCCTGGCGCCCGATGCAAAGCGCCAATCCCACCTTGCACGCGCTATGGCAGATGCTGGAGAGCGGGCAGGCCGAAGCGCAGAGGGAGGAAGCGCGCCCGCATGTGCGCACGGCTGTGGCGCCGATGCCGGCTACAGCCCGATGAACTGGCAGAACTCGCTGGTGGAAGCCCGCCCGGCGTGCAGGCGGTTGGCGGGCGCATCCGGATCGGCATAGCCGATCGCCATGCCCGTAAACAGCATCTGGTGCGGCGGCAGGCCGAGGAAGCGCTGCATCGTCTGCGGATACATCGCCCAGCATTCCTGCGGGCAGCTGTCGAGCCCGGCCTCGCGCAGCAACAGCATGACGTTCTGCAGGTACATGCCGCAGTCCGACCATTGCGGCGGTCCCATGCGCCGGTCGATCGAGCAGAACAGCGCCAGCGGCGCGCCGAAGAACTGGAAGTTGCGAGCGAACCAGGCTCGCCGCGCGGGCTTGTCCTCGCGCGGAATGCCGAGCTGGCCGTACAGGTCCTCGCCGATCCGATACCGGCGCTCCTTGTAGGGGGAGACCAGCTCCTCGGGATAGGTGTCGTACTCCTTGGGCTCGCCGCGCGGCGCCTCCTCGATCCGGCGGCGCATGATGGCCTTCAGCTCCTGCAGCGGCTCGCCCGCGACCACCTGGATATGCCATGGCTGCAGATTGCCGCCGGACGGCGCGCGCGCGGCCTGCTCGACGATGCGCCGGATCAGCTCGGGCGGGACGGGCCGGTCGAGGAAGCCGCGTATCGAGCGGCGGGAGGCAATCGCTTCGCTGACGTTCATGGAGTCGAGAGGGCTGTTGGTTTGCGCCTCTCTCCGGCAAGCGGGAGAGGGGGAGCACCCGCAGGATATCGCATGCTAAGGTCTTGCCGAGTTGCTTCCCAATACAAGGAGACACCCATGGCCGGACCGTTGCATGGCTTGAAAGTCGTCGAAATGGCGGGGCTTGGCCCCGCGCCGTTCTGCGCGATGATGCTGGCGGACATGGGGGCGGAAGTCGTGCGGATCGACCGCCCCGGACATCGGGCGCACGTGATGCCCGACGAGGTCCGCTTCGACGTGACCGCGCGCGGTCGCCGCAGCGTCGCCATCGACCTGAAGGCGCCCGGCGGCGCGGACGCCGTGCTGGCGCTGGTCGAGCGGGCCGACGTGCTGGTCGAGGGCTTTCGCCCCGGCGTGATGGAGCGGCTGGGGCTGGGGCCCGAGCCCTGTCTCGGGCGCAACCCGCGGCTGGTGTATGGGCGCATGACCGGTTGGGGCCAGCATGGTCCGCTGGCGCAGGCCGCCGGCCACGATCTGAACTACATCGCCCTGAGCGGCGCGCTGCACGCGATCGGCAACCCCGGCGAGCCGCCGGCGGTGCCCCTGAACTATATCGGCGACTTCGGCGGCGGCGCGATGATGCTGGCCTTCGGCGTGGTTTGCGCGGTGCTCGAGAGCCGCGGCAGCGGCAGGGGGCAGGTGGTGGACGCCGCCATGACCGATGGTGCCGCGCTGCTCGGGGCGATGATGTATGGCTTTCACGCGGCCGGTTCGTGGACCAACCGGCGCGGGGAAAATCTGCTCGATGGCGGCGCGCACTACTACACCACCTATCTCTGCGCGGACGGCAAGGCGATTGCGGTGGGCGCGCTGGAGCCGCAGTTCTATCAGGAGTTGATGCAACGCTGCGGCATCGACGATGCCGATTTCGCCGACCAGCAGGATCGGTCGCGCTGGCCGTCGCTGAAGGCAAGGCTCGCCGACCTGTTCCGCTCGCGCACCCGCCCGCAATGGTGCGCGCTGCTTGAAGGCACCGATGCCTGTTTCGCGCCGGTGCTCGACTGGGACGAGGCGCCGGCGCATCCGCACAACCGCGCGCGCGGCACCTTCATCGAAATCGATGGGGTCCTGCAGCCGGCCCCGGCCCCGCGCTTTTCCGCCACGCCACCGGTTGCGCCACGCGGGCCGGTACGGGCGGGGACCGATACCGCGGCGGTGTTGTCGGACTGGGGGCTGGACGACGAGGCGATCGCGCGGCTGGTCGCGAGCGGCGCGATTTTGCCTGCGCAAGCAGAAAGGGAGCAGGACGGGCGCGGCTAGCGGAGGAACGGTCGAAGGGCGGGGGCAGCAGGGGAAGGGGGCGGCCACGCCGGGCGTCTGGCAGCCCGGCGAGATGCCGCATCACCACATTGGGAGGACGATAAACGCGACGATGGCCAGGGCCACCGCGATCCACAGTATCGGACTGGTGAACACGCGGCGCTTGCCCGGCCGGGTCGACTCGCGGGCGCCTTCGGCATTGGTGCCATACCTTTCATCTTGACGCATGAGACAGCTCGGTGAAGTGGGGGGAAGCCGTTTCCACGCATGGATCGTGCCGGGCGGCGTCGCGGCCGGCCCGGCATTCCGCCTTACTCCGGCCGAGGGAAGTCGACCACGGTGTCGTTGACGCGGTTGAACATGTTGGTGAAAAGAATCGCGCTGATCGCGAGGATCGCCTCGGTGATCTGGCGGTCGTCGAAGCCGGCCTCGCGCACTGCCCGGACCGCGTCGGCGGGCAGCGTGCCCGAGGTCTTCACCAGCGTGCTGGCAAAGCGCACCAGGGCGTCGATCCTCGCATCGTCGTCGTAGGCACCGGCGCGCAGCTTGCGCGTCTGCTCCGCGGAGTACCCGGCGAGCTTGCCCGTCATGGTATGGGCAGCGACACAGTAATCGCAGCCGCTCAGCTCGCTGACGGCGAGGTTGATGGCCTCCAGTTCGCGTGCCGACAGCGCGGAGGCGCTCTTGAGCACGGTGCCCGTCTGCAGCACGTTGGCGAGCACGGCGGGTGCCTGGCTGCCGATTGCCGCATAGGCGTTGGGCACCTTGCCCACGGCGCGCTTGATGTTCGCGAACAGCTCGGCGGCCTGGCCGGTGGCATTGCGGGGATCGATGGTTTGCATGCGGGACATGATGGATTTCCTTTCCTGAGACAGTGGGCCGCTCGGCGGCCCGGTTGATCGGTGCTGGCTGCCGCCGCTTCGCATTCCTGACCGGCTTGCACAGCGGCGGCGTCCATGGATTGCATTGTGTGGCGGCGAGACGATTCGATCGGCATAGAATGGCGCCTGTTTTTGCTCGATCGTCTCAACCCGGAGGGAATGCCGACATGGACCCGCTCAGTACGCTGGTGCAGCTGCTGTCGCCGACCGGCACGCTGGACCTGCGCTGCCGCATCGCGGCGCCCTGGACTGCCGCCCATGCCCAGACGGCGCCGGGCCGCATTCCCTATCATGCAATCCTGCAAGGCGAGGCGCGCATCGAGGGTCTCGCGGCACCGCTGCGCCTGGCGCCCGGCGATATCGTGCTGTTTCCGCGCGGCGCCGCCCACCATCTGCTGTTTGCCGGCGGCGCGCATGGGCGCGGACCGGCCTCCCGCACGCGCACGCGCTTCAACGGCGTGGTCAACGAGGTGTCGCTGAAGGGCAGCGCCGAGCGGCGGCAGGACGACGACCTCGACATGCTGTGCGGGACCTTCACGCTGGGCGCGCCGGGTGCGATGCTGCTGCAGGCGTTGCCCGAGGTGCTGCATATCGGCACCGCCGGACAGGACGACAGCCGCTGGTTGCGCGGCCTGCTGGAGATGATGCGCACGGAAGCCGCCCATCCGCAGCCCGGCAGCCAGGCCATCGTCGGCGAGCTTTCCACGGCGCTGTTCACCGGGTTGCTGCGCACGGTGCTTGCGCGCGGCACGGTCGCGACCGGCCTGCTCGCCTTGATGGCCGATGGGCGGCTGGCGCGAGCGGTGCAGGCGATGTTCGATGCCCCGGAGCGGCCCTGGAGCGTGGCAGGGCTTGCCGCGCTGGCCAACATGTCGCGCGCCACGCTGGCGCGGCGCTTCGCGGGCCTGGGGCAGACCACGCCGCTCGAACTGCTGACCCGCCTGCGCATGCAGCGCGCCGCCACGCTGCTCGAGAGCGGCAACGCGCCCATCGCCGCGGTCGGCCAGCAGTGCGGTTATCAGTCCCAGGCGGCCTTTGGCAGGGTGTTCCGGCAGCACTACGGCACGGGCCCCAGGGCATGGCGCGCCGAACGCCGGCGCGCATCGGCGTGAAGGGAAGGGGATGAGCGGGCAGGGATGCGAGGAGCGCTGACTATACTGGTGCCGAGCAACCAGGTGACGGGCCGCCCGTGCCCCGGAGGCGGCCCGCTTCTCGAGCAGGAGGACCGTGATGACGACATCCAGGGCAACGGCGCCGACGCGCCGGCAGCAGGGACCGGCCGGCGCCGGCACGCCGTCCAGCTACTTCGACGCCGTCTACGCCCACGGCGACGATCCCTGGCACTACCGCGACCGCTGGTTCGAGGCGCGCAAGCGCGCCCTGCTAATGGCAATGCTGGATCGGCCGCGCTTTGCCAGCGCGTTCGAGCCGGGCTGCGCCAATGGCGAGCTGACCGCGGCACTGGTGCCGCGCTGCGGCCATCTGATCGCCGCGGACCGCCATGCCAGGGCGGTGGAGGCCGCGCGCCGGCGCATCGGCAAGGTGCCGCATGCCGAGGTGAGGCAGATGGCCGTGCCGGCGCAGTGGCCCGAGGGCCGGTTCGACCTGGTGGTGGTCAGCGAGTTCGCCTACTACCTGAACGAGGACGAGGTGGGCGCGCTCGGGCGGCGCATCCGCGCGTCGATGCGGCGCGACGGCCTGCTGCTTGCCTGCCACTGGCTGCATCCGTTCGCCGAGCGCGCCTGCGACAGCGAAACGGTGCATCGGGTGCTGGGCCGGGAGTCGGGACTGCGGGCCTGCTGCAGCTACCGGGAGCCGGATTTTCTGGTGCAGACGTGGACTGCGGACGGCCTGTGTGCCAGCCAGCGCGAGGCGGGACAATAGTGCTGCGGCGAAAATCCCCCGGCTGTGACAGCCCGGCGGCGCCGCCGGGACAGCGTTTACCCTAGTCGGGCCCCGTTATTGTGCATTGCGCATGGCGGGGGCCGGGAATCGCCTTATAATGCGGCCACCTGGCTGACACCGAACGGACCTACCCGGTCCCGCACTGTGCGGCGGGCAGGCGGGCGATTGGCCTGCGCAATACCAAGAACGTGGTCATGTGGTGCCCTCATAAGGCCTGATCCGCGGTCGTGCGTGCGCGCCCTCCGACCAAGCCTGTCACCTCGCCGGGGAGTTCTTCGATTTTGCGCACGTCCAAGCCTTGAGCCTGGATGACCCAAAGAATACGAATCGAGGAGCTCCTGATGAAGCCGTCCCGTCTTACTTCCCTTTCCCTGGCCGCCGCACTGGTGGCTTTCGGCGCCAGCGCCAACGCGGAAACCGTCAAGATCGCCATCGCCGGTCCCATGAGCGGCTCGGTCGCCCAGTACGGCGACATGGTCAAGGCCGGTGCGCTGACCGCCATCGAGCAGATCAATGCCGCGGGCGGCGCGGGCGGCAACAAGTTCGAAGTGGTGCTGATGGACGATGCCTGCGAGCCGAAGCAGGCCGTCGCCGTTGCCAACAAGATCGTCAGCCAGGGCGTGCGCTACGTGATCGGCCACGTCTGCTCGGGCTCGACCATTCCCGCGGCCGACATCTACGAGAACGAAGGTGTCGTGATGGTGACGCCGTCGGCCACGGCGCCGCAGCTGACCGAGGGCAAGAAGCGCAAGATGATCTTCCGCACCATCGGCCGCGATGACCAGCAGGGTCCGGCCGCTGCCCAGCACATCATCAACAAGGTCAAGCCGAAGAAGGTCGCCGTGCTGCACGACAAGCAGTCGTACGGCCAGGGCATCGCCTCGTCGGTGAAGAAGGACCTGGACGCCGCCAAGATTCCGGTGGTGGTGTTCGAAGGCATCAACGCCGGCGACTCGGACTATTCGGCGGTGATCACCAAGCTGAAGTCGCAAGGCGTGGATTTCGTCTACTTCGGCGGCTATCACCCGGAAATGGGCCTGCTGCTGCGCCAGGCGCGCGAGCAGGGCGTGAAGGCGACCTTCATGGGGCCTGAGGGCGTGGGCAACAAGGACGTGACCGCCATCGCCGGCCCGGCCTCGGAAGGCATGCTGGTGACGCTGCCGGCCGACTTCACGGCCGATCCCGCCAACGCGGGCCTGGTCAAGGCCTTCGCCGACAAGAAGCGCGACGCCAACGGCCCGTTCCAGATGCCGGCCTATGCCGCGGTCAAGATCATTGGCGACGCCATCGCCGGCGCCAAGAGCACCGACCCGGTCAAGGTTGCCGCCTACATGCACAAGAACAGCTTCCAGACCCCGATCGGCAAGGTCGAGTACGACGCGCAGGGCGACCTGAAGTCGTTCAAGTTCGTCGTCTACACCTGGCACAAGGACGCCACCAAGACCGCCGCCAACTGATTCCCGGCGCGGTAGTGCCAACGCCCCGTTCGTCGCCGAGCGGGGCGTTTTGATATGGCCAGGCCGCGTGGGTCGCGCCTTCCTCGATCAGGAAGGCCGGGCGACAGGCATGCCCGCCGCGCACCGCGGCGCCGGCGTGCCGCACTGACGGGACGCATCCCATGAACGATTTCCTACCTCAGTTTACCCAGCAGCTGGTCAACGGCCTGACGCTGGGCTCCATCTATGCGTTGATCGCCATCGGCTACACGATGGTCTACGGCATCATCGGCATGATCAACTTCGCCCACGGCGAGATCTACATGATCGGCGCCTACGTGGGCCTGGTGACGCTGACCGCGATCGGCATCTCCGCCGGCTACCCGTTGCCGCTGGTGCTCGGCGCCGCGCTGCTGGTGTCGGTGCTCGTCACTGGGGCCTACGGCTTCGCGGTCGAGCGCGTCGCCTACCGCCCCCTGCGTGGCGGGCCGCGCCTGGTGCCGCTGATCTCCGCCATCGGCATGTCCATCTTCCTGCAGAACTACGTGCAGATCGGCCAGGGCGCGCGCGACGTGTCGGTGCCGGTGCTGATCACCGGCGCACTCGAATTCCAGATGGGTGGCGACTTCAGCGTGACAGTGCCGTATTCGCGCCTGCTGATCGTCGGCGTGACGCTGGTGCTGATGGTCGCGCTGACGCTGTTCATCGGCCACTCCCGCATGGGCCGGGCCTGCCGCGCCTGCGCCGAGGACATGCGCATGGCCAATCTGCTCGGCATCGATACCAACCGGGTGATCTCCTTCACCTTCGTGCTTGGCGCGATGCTGGCCGCCGCTGGCGGCGTGCTGATCGGGCTGACCATCGGCAAGCTCAATCCCTTCATCGGCTTTGTCGCCGGCATCAAGGCGTTTACCGCGGCGGTGCTGGGCGGTATCGGCAGCATCCCGGGCGCGATGCTGGGCGGCGTGCTGCTGGGCCTTGCCGAGACCTTTGCTTCCGGCTACATGCCGGCCGAATACAAGGACGTGGTGGCGTTCGGCCTGCTGGTGCTGATCCTGCTGTTCCGTCCGACCGGCCTGCTGGGCAAGCCGGACGTCGAAAAAGTCTGAGGGGCGCGCCATGACACCTACCGTAACCATGACGCAATCGCTGAAGAATGCCGTCTCGGCCGCCGTGCTGACGGCTATCCTGACCGTGCCCATCCTCGGGCTCCAACTGAAGCTCGAAGGCTATCGGGTCGTGCTCGAGCCGCACTGGCGCCCGGTCTGGATCGCGGTCATCGCGGTCTTCCTGTTCCAGCTGTTCAAGCCGCTGATCGACCGCACCACCGCCGCGGTGCGGCTGCCCTCGCTGCCTGCGCTCGGCCAGGGCCAGCAGCGCGCTGCCGTGCTGCTGCTGCTCGCGGTCGGCCTGATCTGGCCGTTCTTCGGCTCGCGCGGCGCCGTCGATATCGCCACGCTGGCGCTGATCTACGTGATGCTCGGCCTGGGGCTGAACATCGTGGTCGGCTTTGCCGGCCTGCTCGATCTGGGCTACGTCGGCTTCTATGCCGTGGGCGGCTACACCTATGCGCTGCTGAACCAGGGCCTGGGCCTGTCGTTCTGGCAGTGCCTGCCGATCTCGGCGGGCATGGCGGCGCTGTTCGGCTTCGCGCTGGGCTTCCCGGTGCTGCGGCTGCGCGGCGACTATCTGGCGATCGTCACGCTGGGCTTTGGCGAGATCATCCGCCAGCTGCTGAACAACCTGACCAGCCTGACCGGCGGCCCGGATGGCATCTATGGCATTCCGAAGCCCACCGTGTTCGGCATCGAGATGACGCGCAGCGCCAGCGAGGAGGGCGGCATGACCTTCCATGACCTGCTGGGGCTGGACTACAGCGGCGAGCACATGGTGATCTTCCTCTATCTGCTCGCGCTGCTGCTGGTCGGGGTGACGCTGTTCGTCACCAGCCGGCTGATCCGCATGCCGATGGGACGCGCGTGGGAGGCGCTGCGCGAGGACGAGATCGCCTGCCGCTCGCTCGGCCTGAACCCGACCCGGATCAAGCTGTCGGCCTTCACGCTGGGCGCGACCTTCGCCGGGGTTGCCGGCGCCTTCTTCGCGGCGCGCCAGGGCCTGGTCAATCCGGAGTCGTTCACCTTCATCGAATCGGCGCTGATTCTCGCCGTGGTGGTGCTGGGCGGCATGGGCTCGCAACTGGGTGTGATCATCGCCGCGGTGCTGCTGACCGTGCTGCCCGAGGTCGCGCGCGGCTTCGCCGAATACCGCATGCTGCTGTTCGGCCTGGTGATGGTGTTGATGATGATGTGGCGTCCGCAGGGCCTGTTGCCGGCCAGCCGCCCGCACGTGGAGCTGCCGCAATGAGAGAAGAACTGTTGACTGTATCGGGCCTGCAGATGCGCTTCGGCGGTCTGCTGGCGGTGGACGGCATCGATTTCTCGGTGCGCCGCGACGAGGTGTTCGCCATCATCGGGCCCAATGGCGCGGGCAAGACCACCGTCTTCAACTGCGTCGGCGGCTTCTACAAGCCGACCGCCGGCGAAGTGATGCTCGATGGCGCGCCGATTGCCGGGCTGCCCAGCCATATCGTCGCGCGCCAGGGCCTGGTGCGGACCTTCCAGAACATCCGGCTGTTCAAGCAGCTGACGGTGGTGGAGAACCTGCTCGTCGCCCAGCACCGCCGCGTCAAGACCAATCTGCTGCACGGGTTGTTCGCCACGCCCGCATACCGGCGCTCGGAGTCGGAGGCGCTGGCGCGCGCGGCCGAATGGCTGGACCGCATGGGGCTGCGCGCGGTGGCCAACCGCGAGGCAGGCACCCTGTCGTATGGTCATCAGCGCCGGCTGGAGATTGCCCGCTGCATGATCACCGAGCCGCGGCTGCTGATGCTGGACGAACCGGCGGCCGGCCTGAACCCGCAGGAAAAGGTCGAGCTGAAGACGCTGATCGACCAGCTGCGGCGCGAGTTCGGCATCTCGGTGCTGCTGATCGAGCACGACATGAGTCTGGTGATGGGTGTGTCCGACCGCATCCTGGTGATGGAACACGGCCGCCCGATCACCATCGGCAAACCGGAGGACGTGCGCAACGACCCGCGCGTCATCAAGGCATACCTGGGAGAGGACTGATGCTGAAGCTGGAACAGGTCCACACCCATTACGGCGCCGTCGAGGCGTTGTGTGGCGTATCGATCGAAGTCAACCAGGGCGAGATCGTCACGCTGATCGGCAGCAACGGCGCGGGCAAGACCACGCTGATGATGACCGTCTGCGGCAGCCCGCGCGCCTCGAGCGGCCGCGTGCTGTTCGATGGGCGCGACATCACCCACTGCGCCACCCACGAAATCATGCGCATGGGCATGGCGATTTCGCCGGAAGGGCGGCGGGTGTTCCCGAGCCTGACCGTCGTCGAGAACCTGAAGATGGGCGGCTTCTTCGCCAGGCGCGAGGAGATCGAGGCGGGCATCGAGCATGTGTTCCGGCTGTTCCCGCGGCTCAAGCAGCGCGCCGCGCAGCGTGCCGGCACCATGTCCGGCGGCGAGCAGCAGATGCTGGCGATCGGCCGCGCGCTGATGAGCCGGCCGCGGCTGCTGCTGCTCGACGAGCCGACCCTGGGCCTCGCGCCGATGATCATCTCGCAGATCTTCGACATCATCCGCACCATCCGCGAGGACGGCGTCACCGTCTTCCTGGTCGAGCAGAACGCCAACAAGGCGCTGCAGGTGGCGGACCGGGGCTACGTGCTGGAGACGGGCAAGGTGGTATTGGCCGATACCGGCGCCAATCTGCTGGCCAACGACAGCGTGCGGAGTGCGTATCTGGGGGCGTAGCGGTACATCGGGCGACGCGGCGGCCCAGCCGCCAGGGAAAGCGGGACTCTTGCAGTGGAGTCCCGCTTTTTCATTGGGCTGTCGCCGATGCGACAACATTTCCTGACAGAACTCGCTTGGCTTGTGACTCTGGCTTCCCTGCGCGGATCAGAAGGTGGATTCGTTGGCAACATTTGACATTCCTTCTTCCCTGCTTGATGCAGAATCACCGGATCCTTTTACGCCTGGATCGCGCCGATGAAAACGCTATTGATTGTGATACCGCTGGTGCTTTCGCTTGGCGGCTGTGGTCTGCTTGCGGCGCCGTGCCGGGTTGCATCGGCTGGGCTGAAGATCGTGCCCGTCGTGGGCGACGTGGCGGCGTTGCCGACCGATGCGTGTGCGGCTGTCATTGACTGATGGCCCGTCAGGGCGGCAGCGGTACGTTTCCGCGCTTTCGGTTATAGTACACACATGCGTACATCTTTGAGGAGGTGCACCATGCACACCACCAAGGTCTTCAAGAATGGAAACTCGCAGGCGGTTCGCATTCCAGCCGATCTGGCGTTCGAAACGACGGACGTCGAACTCGAGATCGAACGCGTCGGGGATGAACTGCGGATTCGCCCCGCCCGGCGGTCGCTGGCCGGTGTCCTGTCGAAATTCGCGCGGTTCAGCCCGGATTTCATGAAAGAGGGACGTGGCGATCAGGAACAGGCGGAGCGCGAGGCCCTGTAATGATGGCGCGCTGGATGCTTGACACCAATATGTGCATCTACCTGATGAAGCGCCAGCCAGAAACGGTCGCGCAGCGCTTTGCGACATGCCAGGTGGGGGATGTCGTGATTTCCTCCATCACGTACGCAGAGCTTCAGTATGGCGCGACCATGGCGGCTAACCCGGAGCGAGAGCGGCAGAATCTGGCATCGCTGATCGCAGACATCCCGGTGGCGCCATTCGATGAACGCGCGGCAAATGCCTATGGTCCCATCCGCTATGCGACTCGCGAGCGGAAGAAGGATCATCTGGACAAACTGATCGCAGCGCACGCGGTGGCGCTTGACGTTGTTCTTGTCACCAACAACGAACGCGACTTCGTTTCCTACCCCGCGCTGAGGCTGGAAAACTGGCTATCGAGCGCCGATAACCGTTGAAGCCAGCCTTATCCTGAAGAGCCGTCGATACATCGCAGCGCCCTTCGCTGCGGTCTGCTGCCCAAACAGCGTTGCCGGCCGAGGCACCGGCGGTAACCGGTCCCTGGCATGCTCACCCCATATAAATCTGCGCGAACCCTTCCTTCAGCGCCGACGAAATCTCGTCATAGCGGCGGTTGATATGCCGGCTCAGGATGGGAATGCACTGCTCGGGGTCGCGCGCCTTCAGGCCCAGCAGGATATTGCGGTGCTCCAGCTGGCTGCGCGAGCGGTCGCAGCGCTCCATGTCGATCCAGCGGATGAAACGGATGCGCGCGTTGATGTTCTTCAGCACGCGCAGCATTTCCGAGTTGCCCGACATCTCCATCAGCCGCTCGTGGAAGGTTTCGTCGAGCCGCACCAGTTCGTCCACTGAGCGGTCACCCGGTTCGGGGCCAGTGCGGTCGAGGAAATCTAGCAGGGCGTCGAGATCCTCGTCCTTCGCCCGCTCGATCGACAGCCGTAGCGCCTCGGTTTCGACGATCTTGCGCATCTCGTACAGCGAGAACACTTCCTGCGCATCGAGGTCACGGCAGAAGAAGCCCTTGCCCGGCGAGAAGCGCAGCAGGCCCTCGGTGGTCAGCCGCGTCAGCGCTTCCCGCAGCGGCGTGCGGCTGACGCCAAGGGCGCTGGCCAGGGCCCCCTCGTTCAGCCGCTCGCCCGGCTTGAACATATAGCGGACGCTCATCAGCTTGATCTTGTCGTAGACCTGCTCGACGATGCTGTCCGACGCCGTATTGACGGTTGCCACGGTATTCCAATCCTTGCTGGTATGGCGCGCCGGAATCTGGATTCCGGCGGCCCGAAAAACCACAGGAATATACAGCAATCGGCTGCTGTGTACAGCGGCGTATACCTTGCACAGGCCGTGGACGGCGTATCCGGCCCGCGTCTGCGCTCAGTCGATCTTCGCGCCGGAATCCTTGACGATCTTCGCCCACATCCGCATGTCAGCTTCCTGGCGCTGGGTGAATGCCTTCGGACCCGCTTCCGCAATTGGCAGAATGCCCTGGCTGATCAGCCATTTCTTGAACTCGTCGGTGCCGATGATCTTCAGCACTGCCTGCGACATCCTGCTCTGGATGTCGGCTGGCAGCGCGGCCGGCCCGAACAGGCCGTACCACGTGGTGCTTTCGAAGCCGGGCAGATTGCAGGCTTCCGCAAGGGTCGGCACGTTGGGCAGGGCGCTCAGGCGCTGGGCCGAGGTGACGCCCAGCGCGCGGACCTTGCCCGACGCGATGGCGCCCAGGCTCGGGGTGCTCTGATTGAAGAAGAAGTCCACCTCGCCGGACAGCAGCGCCGTCATTGCGGGACCCTGGCCTTTGTACGGGACATGCATGTACTCGGTCTTCGACGCCGTGGCGAACTGGGTGCCGGCCAGATGCCCGGACGCGCCATTGCCGGTCGAGGCGTAATTCAACTTGCCCGGTTCCTTGCGCGCGAGGGCCAGCAGGTCCTGGCAGCTGCGAATATCGGGGTGTTTCTCCGGATTAATCAAAAGGATATTGGGGAGATTACCGAGCAACGCGATCCGGGAAAAATCCTTGACCACGTCGAACGGCAGTTTGGCATATAGGGCAGGGTTGATCGCATGGGTGCCGGCGGTGCCCAGCAAAAAAGTATAGCCGTCCGGACGAGCTTGCGCGACCAGATTGGAAGCGATATTGCCGCCGGCGCCGGGGCGGTTGTCGGAGACGATCGCGACGCCCAGGTCCTTGCCCAGTTCGGCGCCGAGCTTGCGCGCGTAAATGTCGGTGGCGGCGCCGCCGGGGAATCCGCTGACGATGGCGATGGGGGCGCTGGGCCAGGGCTTGTCCTGCGCGACCGCGCCAGCCGCGGCGAACAGGCCGGCCAGCACGCCGGCACAGAGGGTCAAGGTGGGTAGTAGACCACGCTTTGTCATGTCTTTGCTCCTTGGTGGGAAGTCGGGGCCGGTTCACTGAACCGGGTCCGGCGTGCCGGCGGCAGCGGGCTGCTGTGCTCCGTGCTGTATACAGACTTTATATATTGCGTTGTATTCTGTAAAGAACTATGATCGCAGCACGATTTGAAGGCGATTTGGCGAAGTTGCGTTGCACCAAAACGAGCCATTTGCACCAAAACCGACTTAATCCCCCCGCTTCCTTCCCTGGAGTAATGACAATGGTTTCCGACCCCTCCACCGCTGGCGCGGCCCAGTCCGCTCCCCACACTGGTGCCTGGCGCGCCGTGTTCGTGGACGCCAATCCCACGCTGACAGCAGTGGCAATGCGGCTGCGCCGCGCCGACGATCTGCCGCTCGACATCCACCGCAATCCGGACGTGCAGCCCGAGCAGTTGCCGGACATCCTGGGTGGGGCACCGATCGCGATCGTCGACCACACGCATCTGCCGACCGAGATCGCCCGCCGTTGCGAAGGGCTCAGGCACGTGGTGTTCCTCGGTACCGGGGCGCGCAGCTATATGAACCCCGAGGAGTTGGCGGAACTGGGCATCGAGGTCCATACGATCAAGGGCTATGGCGATACCGCTGTCGCGGAATGCGCGTTCTCGCTGATGTGGGCCGCGGCCAAGGGATTGGCACGGATGGACCGCGAGATGCGGCAGGGCAACTGGCTGCGCAGCGACGGGGTGCAGCTCACGGGCAAGACCATCGGGCTGATCGGACTGGGCGGCATCGGGCAGGAACTGGCACGGCTCGCCGGCGGCATCGGCATGCGCGTGCTGGCGTGGAATCGCACGCCGCGGCAGCACCCGGGGGTGGAAGCGGTGGATCTGGACACGCTGCTCGCGCAGAGCGACGTGGTGTCGCTGCACTTGCTGCTGACCGATGAAACCCGCGGCTTCCTCGATCGGAACCGCATCCGCTCGATGCGCGACGGCGCGATCCTGATCAACACGGCGCGCGGCGCGCTGGTGGACGAGGAGGCGATGGTCGAGGCCCTGCGCGATGGCAAGCTCGCGCACGCCGGGCTGGACGTGTTTACCGTCGAGCCCATGCCGCCGGGTCATGTTCTGACCACGCTGCCCAACGTGACGCTGTCCGCGCACTCGGCATTCCGTACGCCCGAGGCGAACGACAATCTGTTCGGCGCGGCGCTGGAGCACTGCCGCCGCATCGCAGCGCAATAAACCGGGGAGAACACCATGACGCAACAGGACACCATGGCGCGCCCCATCGTCCGGCTCGATCAGAATCACCGGCGCAGCCGGGCCGTGATCGCCGGTGGCATGGTCTACCTCGCCGGGCAGGTCGCCGACGACAAGTCGGGCGATATCGTCGCGCAGACCCGTGAAGCGCTGGGCAAGGTGGACGCACTGCTGGCGCAGGCGGGCACCGACAAGAGCCGCGCAGTGACGGCGCAGATCTGGCTGGCCGACATGGCCGACTACGACGGCCTGAACGCCGTCTGGGACGAGTGGGTCGTTCCCGGACAAACGCCGACGCGCTGCTGCGGCCGCGTCGAGCTGGCCGATCCGGCATTTCGCGTCGAGATTGTCGTCACTGCCGCATTGCCCTGACGCCATCCCGCGCGGACAAGCCGCCGCGCGATGGCCGCGTGCCCATCGAATTGACTCCCGTTCCGACCGCCATGATTTCCACTACCGATCCCCATCGCAATCGCAAGCCCGCCAATATCAGCGACGAGGAGTGGGCCGTTCGCGTCCAGCTCGCCGCGGCCTATCGCCTGGCAGCGAAGTTCAACCTGACCGACCTGATCTACACCCATATCTCGGTGCGGGTGCCGGGCCGGCACGACCAGTTCCTGATCAATCCGCACGGCTGGTTCTTCGACGAGATCACCGCCTCGTGCCTGGTCAAGATCGACACCGAGGGCCGGCCCATCGGCGACAACCGCTTTGAGGTCAATGCCGCGGGCTTCACCATCCATAGTGCCCTGCATCAGGCCCGCCCCGATGTCGAGTGCGTCGTGCACCTGCATACCGATGCCGGCATGGCCGTCGCGGCGCTCGAATGCGGCCTGCTGCCGTTGAACCAGATCAGCATGCAGTTCTACAACCGCGTGGCGTATCACGACTACGAGGGCATCTCGCTGGACCTGGACGAGCGCGAGCGCATCGTGGCATCGATGGGCGAGGCGCACTACATGATCCTGCGCAACCACGGCCTGCTGACCGCCGGCCGCTCGGTGGCCGAGGCCTTCACCCGGATGTTCTATCTGAACCGCGCCTGTGAAATCCAGGTGCAGACGCTGTCGATGGGGCAGAAGGTCATCATTCCTTCGGAGGCGGTTTGCGAACATGCGGCGCGCCAGCATGACGACTACGCCTACCTGGACACGGTGCACCTGGACCGGGAGTGGACCGCGCTGCTGCGGCTGCTGGACCGGGATGGCGGGGATTACCGCTGCTGACCTGTGCGAAACCGGGGCACGCAAGGCCGGCATTACCAGGGCCGGCCTGCCCCAAGCTGCTCCCGCACATAGTCGATGAACGACTGGATGCGCGCCGAAATCGCGGTGTTGCGATAGTAGACCGCATGGATCGGCTGGCGCACGTCCAGCCGCCGCGCGGGAAACAGCTCGCACAGCAGGCCGCGCTCGCGGTCCTGCCAGGTCATGAAGTCGGACAGGCACACGATGCCTGCGCCTTGCAGCGCCAGCTGGCGCAACGTCTCGCCGCTGGATGACCGGATCGCGGGCCGGATATGGAGCGGGTCGCCGCGCGCGTCCCGCAGCGGCCATTCATTCAACGATTCGGGCTGGCTGAACCCGAGCAGGGTATGCGCGTCGAGGTCGGCTGGATCGGACGGCTCGCCATGCCGCTCGAGATAGGCCGGACTGGCAAGGACGCGAATCCGGCTGGTGCCGATCGCGGCGGCATGCAGGGTCGAATCCTTCAGGGTGCCGATGCGGAAGGCGACGTCGGTGCGCCGCTCCAGCAGATCGACGATTCCCTCGTTGCTGTGCAATTCCAGTTCGACTTCCGGATAGCGGGCGCGGTAGCCGCACACCATCGGCGCGATCACGTGGAGCATGAAGGGCGTGGCGGCATCCACCCGCAGCCGGCCCGCAGGCCGCTGCCGGCGTATTGCCATGTGTTCCTCGGCGGCTTCCACCGACGCAACGATGGCGCGCGCCCGTTCGAGGAACGCTTCGCCTTCCTCGGTCAGCTCCAGCCGGCGCGTGGTCCGGCGCAGCAGCGTGGTGTGCAGCTTCTCTTCCAGCCGCCCCAGCGCTCGGCTGATCGCGGACACGGTCATCTCCAGCCGCTGCGCTGCCTGCGACAGCGATCCGCTGTCCACCACGGCCAGGAACGCCTGCATCTCGTCCAGGGTCGTCTTCATCTTTGCGTTTGATTCAAATATCTTTGCAGGATAGAGGGCTTTTTCCGCAAAGGTCAACCGGGCAAACTGCCGTCCAACCCTCTTCTGGACTGCACCCATGCCTCTTGCCTTGTTTGCGCTGACGCTGGCCGCGTTTGCGATCGGTACCACCGAATTCGTCATCGTCGGCCTGATTCCAACCATCTCCGCCGACCTCGGCGTATCGCTGCCCTCCGGCGGGCTGCTGGTCAGCCTCTACGCGCTGGGCGTGGCGATCGGCGCGCCGCTGCTGACCGCGGCCACCGGACGCGTGCCGCGCAAGGCCCTGCTGGTCGGCCTGATGGCGCTGTTTACCGCCGGCAATCTGCTCGCCTGGCTGGCGCCCGGCTATGGCGCGCTGGTCGCCGCGCGCATCGTGACCGGCCTCGCGCACGGCGTGTTCTTCTCGGTCGGCTCGATCATCGCGACCGGCCTGGTAGCGCAGGACAAGGCCGCGCGCGCCATCGCCATGATGTTCAGCGGCATGACGGTGGCCTTCGTCACCGGCATCCCGCTTGGCACCTTCATCGGCCAGCATTTCGGCTGGCGCACCACCTTCCTGGTGGTGGCGGCCTTCGGGCTGGTGGCGATGCTCGGCGCGCTGCTGCTGGTGCCCGCGCGCATCGCCCACACCCCGCCCGCGCCACTGCGCCAGCAGCTCCGCGTGCTGCTGCAACCGCGGCTGCTGCTGGTCTACGCGATGACGGCCGTGGGCTATGGCGGCTCGCTGATTGCGTTCACCTTCCTCGCGCCGATCCTGCAGGACATGGCCGGTTTCCGGCCCGACATGGTCAGCCTCGTGCTGCTGGCCTACGGCGTGTCGGTTGCCGCGGGCAATGTCTGGGGCGGGCGGCTGGCCGACCGCAAGGGACCGGTGCCCGCGTTGAAAACAATCTTCCTGCTGCTGGCCGCCGTGCTGCTGGTGCT
This sequence comes from Cupriavidus sp. AU9028, assembly GCF_019795295.1. Lineage (GTDB taxonomy): Bacteria > Pseudomonadota > Gammaproteobacteria > Burkholderiales > Burkholderiaceae > Cupriavidus. The sequence goes on from NZ_JAIMCG010000010.1 coordinate 167,698, forward strand.
GACTTTCACCGCGCCGCATCCGTGGCTGGTGCTGTTGACGGTGCTGGCCTGGGGCGCGGTGGCGTTCGGCAACGTGCCGGGGCTGCAGGTCTACGTGGTGCAGCAGGCCCGCGCGGTCGCACCGCAGGCCGTGGACGTCGCCTCTGGCTTCAATATTGCTGCCTTCAACCTCGGCGTGGCGGGCGGCTCCTGGGCGGGATCGCTGGTCGTTGGCCGGCTCGGCCTGGAGCACACGCCGTGGATCGCCGCGCTGGTGACGCTGGCCGCGTATGGCCTGACCGTGCTCAGCGGCCGGCTCGACCGGCAGGGCCGGGGCCAGGGCGCCACGGAGAACCAGGCCACCCCCGGCGTGAACGCGGGCGCGTGACCCGCCGCCCGCGCAGGCGGGCCGAGCCCGGCTCGCCGCCCCCCACACTTTCCCCATCGTCTTCAAGGAGTTCTTCATGACTGTTCCATCCTTTGGTGTCGGTACCTTCCGCCTGACCGGGCAAGCCGCTGTCGATTCCGTGCGCAATGCGCTGGAGGTGGGCTACCGCGCCATCGATACCGCGCAGATCTACGGCAACGAAGCCGAAGTCGGCGAGGCGATCGCCGACTCGGGCGTGCCGCGCGAGCAGCTGTATGTCACCACCAAGATCTGGGTGGACAACTACGGCAGGGACAAGCTGATCCCCAGCCTGAAGGAGAGCCTGTCGAAGCTGCGCATGGACCAAGTCGACCTGACCCTGATCCACTGGCCGGCGCTGGGCAAGGGCGTGCCGCTGGCCGAGTACATGCGGGCGCTGGCCGAAGCCAAGGCACAGGGCCTGACCCGCGAGATCGGTGTATCGAACTTCAACATCGCGCTGACCCGGCAGGCCATCGAAGTGGTGGGGCAGGGCGAAATCGCCACCAACCAGATCGAACTGAGCCCGTACCTGCAGAACCGCAAGCTGGTCTCCTACCTGCGGCAGCAGGGCATCGCGGTGACCTCGTACATGACGCTGGCCTACGGCAAGGTGCTGCAGGACCCGGTGATCGGCGAGATTGCCGCGCGCCTGCAGGCGACGCCGGCGCAGGTGACGCTGGCCTGGGCCCTGCACCACGGCATCGCCGTGATTCCGTCGTCCACCCGCCGCGAGCATCTGGCCAGCAACCTGCTGGCGCGCGAGCTCAAGCTGGGCGAGGACGACCTGGCGCGTATCGACGCGCTGGACCGCAATGGCCGTGAAGTCAGCCCCGAGGGACTGGCCCCGGAGTGGGACTGAACCGGGACTGAACCGGGACTGAAGCCGGATTGAATGAGAGAGGAAGGAGAGAAACGAATGCAGCAACCCGACCCGCTGTTCGAACCCTTTGCGCTGGGTGGACTGGAACTGCCCAATCGCATCGTGATGCCGCCGATGACGCGCTCGCGCGCCAGCCAGCCGGGCGACGTGCCCAATGCGCTGATGGCTCGCTACTACGCGCAGCGCGCCAGCGCCGGCCTGATCGTCAGCGAGGGCACGTGGATCTCGCCGTTGGGCAAGGGCTACGCCTGGACGCCGGGCATCGACACGCCGGAGCAGGTGGCCGGATGGCGCCAGGTCACGGATGCCGTGCACGCCGCCGCCGGGCGGATGTTCGCGCAGCTCTGGCATGTCGGCCGGCTCAGCCACAGCAGCCTGCTCGGCGGCCAGGCGCCGGTGTCCTCCTCCGCGCTGCGGGCCGAAGGCGTCAACGTCTTTGTCGAGGACAGCGCAGGACGGCCGGGCTTCGTGCAATCGTCGATGCCGCGCGCGCTGAGCGTGGAGGAGATCGCGGACGTCGTGCGCCAGTATGGCCGCGCGGCGCGCAACGCGATACAGGCCGGCTTCGACGGCGTGGAGCTGCACGCGGCCAATGGCTATCTGGTCAACCAATTCCTCGATTCGGGCGCGAACCGGCGCACTGACGAATACGGCGGCGCGCTGGAGAACCGCCTGCGCTTCCTCGGCGAAGTCGCGCAAGAGCTGGTCGCGGCCGTCGGCAATCCAGGGCGTGTCGGCATCCGCCTCGCGCCGCTGACCACGCTCAATGGCTGTGTCGACGACGATCCGCAGACCACCTATACCGCCGCCGCGCGGATGCTGGGCGAGATCGGCGTCGGCTATCTGCATATCGCCGAGGCGGACTGGGACGACGCGCCCCACATGCCGGTATCCTTCAAGCAGCGGCTGCGCGAGGTGTTTCCCGGTGCGATGATCTATGCCGGCAAGTACGATGCGCGGCGTGCCCGTCGGGCTCTGCAGGAAGGCTGGGCGGATCTGATTGCCTTCGGCCGGCCTTTCGTCGCCAATCCGGACCTGCCCGCACGGCTGCGCCTGGATGCGCCGCTAGCCGTGCACGACCGCGACACGCTGTTCGGCGGCGGCGAACGCGGACTGACCGACTACCCGCCGCTGGCCGCCTGACGAATCTTGCGGCACGGCTCTTGCCTCGGAATCCGGGATCAGTGGCGGACGGAGCTTTCCATGCGAACGAATCCGGGCAACCCCGCCGAGCCGACCGCTCCCGCCGAGGCCGATACCTTGCCGTCCGAGTCCAGTCCTGAAGGGCCGGAGGCCGGCAAGGGGCCTGGCGAAGCCGGCAGTCAGCCGGAAGAAGAGGGCGGCACGGGGCGCGCCAGCTAGGGCCCCTCATCCTTCTGTAGGAGGATTCCTACCCGTACCTCAGCCATCGGGCGACTGTGTCCTACAAGGCAGACGCGATATTCTGTCTTCGCTGTAGACCCGCGTACCAACCTGTTAGCCTCGACGCCTCCCCGGCACCGAGGCTTCTTTTTTTTCCTTCCCGCTGTTTCGTCTCGGTGGTATCGGCATCCCCGAATTGTCACACGCAGCACGCCCCCGGCTGTTACCTTTCTTCAGAGCTCTCCCCCCGTTTGAAGCCGAATATGCAATCGGCGCCTTCAGGCGTCCGACGGTGTGTTCGCGCTTGTCGGAACAGTTTTTGCTTGGCAACGGCGCCGGCATGTGCGCAGACAGTCCCATGCCGCCGGTGCGATAGACCGGGACTTGACCACGACAGCAGGGAAGAACGATATGGACACACTACTGGAGCTGGCCAGGGATCCCGCCGCATGGGCGGCACTCGGCGCGTTGTTCGCGATGGAGGTCGTGCTCGGCATCGACAACCTGATCTTCATCTCGATCCTGACCAACAAGCTGCCGCAGCACCAGCAGCAGCGCGCGCGGGTCGTCGGCATCGGCGCCGCCCTGCTGATGCGGCTGGCGCTGCTGGCCACTGTGGCCTTCATCGTCGGTCTGACCGAGCCCGTCTTCTCGGTGTTCGGCCATCCGCTGTCCTGGCGCGACCTGATCCTGATCGGGGGCGGCGCCTTCCTGCTGTGGAAGGCGACCCGCGAGATCCACTATCACATCGCGCCTTCGCCCGACGACCATCTGTTCGAAGGCAAGCGCATCGACACCATCGGCTTCTATTCGGCGATCGGGCAGATCCTGATGCTCGATCTGGTGTTCTCGATCGACAGCATCATCACCGCCGTCGGCATGACCGAGCACCTGCCGATCATGTTCATCGCGGTGATCGCCGCGGTGCTGGTGATGCTGCTGGCCGCGTCGCCGCTGGCCAACTTCATCCAGCGCAATCCGACCATCGTGATGCTGGCGCTGGCGTTCCTGATGATGATCGGGCTGACGCTGGTCGCCGAAGGGCTGGGCAGCCATGTGCCGAAGGGCTACGTCTATTCGGCCATGGCGTTCTCGGCGCTGGTCGAGGGGCTCAACATGATGGCGCGGCGCCGGGCGCAGAAGAACAAGGCGCAAGTGTCGAGCCACTGAGGGCAGTGGTGTCCCCGCATGCCCGGGGACACCATGGCCGTGCCATCGCAGCCGGCCGTTTCCGCCTTACCTGGCGACCTCGACCGCCACGATGTCGCGTCGCACCGTGGCCTGCACGGTGTGCGCGACCACCGCTTGCGGCGCGGCGGTGCCCACCAGCCGGTTGGCATGGCGGAATTCGCAGCGCAACGCGTCAGGCGTCACGGTCACCACCGCGTACCCCTGCGCGTCGGTATTGGCATATTGCAGCCAGGGGTTGCTGTTCAGCCCCGCCAGCTGCTGGCACAGCGGCACGACGTGCTGCCGGAAGGTGGCATCGGCCTGCAGCGCCCCCAGCACCATGCCGGTCGCGCTGTCGAGTTCGCCCTCGGCAATGCCGCGTGCCGCGAGCTTGCCGCGCACGGCGACGCGCAGCGATGCCGCGACGCTGGCGGCGGTCACGGCCGAGCTGGCGAGCGTGTGGTTCAGCAGGTTCAGGTCCACCTGGAGCGGCTCGGCCCCCAACGCCGGCACCGGGATGTCCAGCGTGCGGTAGACCAGCGTGGCCAGGCTCTCCGACAGGCCGCCGACGGCGGACTTCAGGTACGAGAAGAACGAGTCCGAACTGATGCCCGCGGTCACCAGGTCGACCATGACCGGCGTGCCGCCGCCGGCGGCGTCGTAGTCGTCATGGACCGTGCCGGCGTAGAAGGCGTGGATGTCGCCGGTCAGCGCCACCACATTGCGGATGCCGTTGTCTGCCAGGTGTTGCATCAGCGCGCGGCGCTCGGCATGGAAGCCATCCCACTGGTCAGCGTTGATGACGAAGTGCTGGAAGAAGGCGGCGAGCGCCGCTTTTTGCCCGGCGGGGATGAAGGCCGAGTTCTCTCGCTGGGCCAGCACGTCGGGCCGCACGAAGCCGAAGGCGACGGCCTGCGCCGCGGCGCCGACCTGCGCGGCGATTCCCGCCGGGGCGGCGCCCCGGGCCTGCTCGAAGGCGAGCACGGCAATCCCGGCTTGCGCCGCCGTCAGGCCGGCGGCGAGCGCGGCAGCGGTCTTGTCGCCGCCGCCGGCATCGGCCAGGGCGATCGCCTGTGCAGCCGGCACGGCGGCTGCCTGCGAGGCGCCCGCGGTCATGGCGCCGACCACGGCCGCGGCGAGGGGCGCGTCGTTGCCGGTTGCGGGCAGGGTACCCTGGATCGACGATGCCAGCGTGGCGACGGCCTGCAGGGCGACCAGCGTGGCGATGGCATTGGCGCCGTCGATGCCCATGCGCAGCAGCGACACTTCATTGCCCCACAGCTTCCAGATGGCCGGCGACCTGGCCATGGTGTCCCGCCACCAGTCGCGCTGGGTCGCGCCGAGGATGGAGGTCAGCGCGAGCGGGTCGGTCGCGCCGGCCGCGGCCATCTTGGCCGCTTCGGCGGCAGCCAGCGTGGCGGAGGGCACCATGTAGCGGGCGCCGATGCTGCCCAGCGCAGCCCCGGTGGCCGGATTGACCGTCGATTCGGGGATGACGTGGTCGGTGCGATAGAGGCGCTCGTCGGTCATCACCAGGTGGGCCAGCTTGCCGAAGCGCAGTTCCCGGTAGATGCGGATCCCGAAGATGTCCTGCTGCGCTTCGTCGAAGGCGATATCGGCCGGCATGAATTCGAACCATGCGCGGCTTGCGGCACGGCGGCGCGCCGGCTGGCGGTTCTCCACGCCGTCGCCCTGCCCGTTATAGGTCTCGGCGTCGCCCCAGCAGTCGTCGCTGAACTCGTGGTCGTCCCAGGTCGCGACGATGGCAAAGCGCTCGTGCACCGCCTGCAGGCGCGGATCGGTCCGGTAGCGCTTGTACAGGTAGCGGTAGTCGTTCAGCGTGGTCGCGTATCTGGCGCCGCTGTTGCCGCTCTTGTAGGTGCCGTCGGGCAATACCAGCGGTCCGTGGCTGGCTTCCACAGCGCCGAGCTGGAAGTCCTCGCCCACGGTTTCGTAGACGTAGTCGCCCAGGTGCACGATCAGGTCGAGGTCTTCTGCCGCCAGCGCCTCGAAGGTGCCCCAGTGGTTGATGCTCCAGTCCTGGCAGCTGAGGAAGCCGAGCCGCAGCTGCGCCACGTCGGCCTCGGGGGCGGGTGCGGTGCGGAAGCGGCCCACGCGCGAGCGAACTTCGCCGGCGGTGAACTGGTAGTAGTAAGTGCGGCCCGCATCGAGCCCCGTGATCTTGTGGCGGACGGTGCAATCGTAGGCGCCGGAGACCGGGATGCTGGCGTCGACCACCGCGTCGCCGTTCAGGGCTGCATTGCTTCCAAGGGCCTGGGCGTTGTCGGCAGCGGTCACGCGCAGCCGCACCGCAAAGCTTGCATCGGCGCTGGCAGCCGCGGCGTCGTCGACAGAGGCGGGCACGACCCGCGTCCACAGCATGATGCCGTCCGGACGCGGATCGCCGGAGGCGATGCTCTGGGGGAATTTCCAGTTCGCGCCGGTCGCAGGGGGCACGCCCGGCTCGGTCGGAGCCGGCGCGGGCGAGCCGTCGTCGCCGCAGGCGGTCAGCGTGCCGGTAGCCGCGGATACCGTGATGAAGCCGCCAAGCTTGAGAAATAGCCGTCGATCCATTTGTTCTTTTCTGTTTTTGAAGGGAGGGGGGAGCCGCCGGCGTTGGCGGGCGGCAATGTCATCGACCGCGCGACCCGGGTGCGGCCAGCGAGCAATTGGAGCAGGGGGTTGTGACAGGGGCGTGATCGGGGCAGTGCCGGGGCGCGTCGGTGCGCTGCCCTCTCCCCCGGCCCCTTGTATGTCGCACAATTCGTCCTGGACGCCCCAGATCGATGGCCCCATGCTCTGAGCGCGAGCTCAAGTTCGAGGGAGAGCGAGGATCGGGGCGTCCATTCTTGGTAGCGTTCAGCCTAAGCC
>NZ_JAIMCG010000011.1 GCF_019795295.1 Cupriavidus sp. AU9028
GTTGTTCGTGTTGTTAAAGAGCCTGTCGCTTCGAGCCGCGCAGCACGTCGTGCTGCCTGCCGTCTTGCGTTGCTGCGTCAGCAGCAGAGAAATGAGATTATGCAGACGTTTTCGCTTCTCGTCAACCATTTCGCGCAACTTTTTTCAGAGCATCGCTCGTTGCGCGGCAGGTGCGGTCCTTCTTCTGCACACCTGCAGGAGCCGCTTTGCGCCTCCCTTTCCGCTGACCCCGCTGCGTGTTCAGCAGCGAGGGGGCGAATATTAAGGGAGCCAAACGGGAAACGCAATACCCCTGTCATCTTTTTGTGGGCGCGCCACGAATGTGAACCAAGGGTCGCTGGCCCTCATCACCTAGGTGCTCTCTCTCAGCCGGCGCCACAGCGTCGTCGGACTGATCCCCAGCAATTGGCAGGCGGTCACGCGGTCCCCTCCGCATTGGTCCAGTACCTGGCGGATATGTTCCGCCTGGGATGCGCGCGCCACCTGGGACAGCAATTGGGGGCGGGCAGCGGCGTCTTCCAACTGGCCTTTTCCGCCTTTTCGCCCCATTGCCAGCGGTTCACTGGGAAAAAGCTCCGGCACGCCAACGCGCAGTTCCTCCTCCGGCACGTCGCGGTCCTCGCCCGCCCGCCTCCCGGCAAGCAGCACGGCGACTCGCTCCGTGACGTTCTCCAGCTCCCGAATATTTCCGGGCCAGCGATAGCCCTGCAGCCGCGCTACCAGCGCGGGCGGCAGCGGCTCGGCCGGCTCGATGCCCAGGCGCCGCTGTGCCCGCCGGTACAGCAGCTCCGCCAGCGCAGGCAGATCCTCGGCGCGTTCGCGCAACGGCGGCATGGCGATGCGCAGGATGTTCAGGCGGTAATAGAGATCCTCGCGGAAAGCGCCCTCGCGCACGAGCGCCGCCAGGTCTCGATGGGTAGCCGCAACGACGCGGACATTGACCGGCACGGCATCGATCGCGCCGATCGGCAGCACCTGCTTCTCCTGCAACACCCGCAGCAGCCGGGTCTGCAGGGCTGCCGGCATGTCGCCGATCTCGTCCAGGAACAGCGTGCCGTTGTGGGCCGACTCGATCAACCCGGCCTTGCCCCCGCGTCGCGCACCGGTGAAGGCTCCCTCCTCGTAGCCGAACAGCTCGCTCTCGAGCAGCGCTTCCGGGAATGCGGCGCAATTGACCGCGACGAAGGGACCGCCCCTGCGCGGACTGGCTTCGTGCAAGCCCTGCGCCAGCACTTCCTTGCCGGTTCCGCTTTCCCCGGTGACCAGCACGGTGGAGTCGACCGCGGCATAGCGGCGCGCCAGCGCACGAAGACGCTGCATCGGCGGCGACTCTCCGGCAAGGTCGTCCAGGGAATACCGCACGGCGGGATTGCGGCCTCGGCCCCGCGAGCGCAGCCGGCGATCCACGCGCTGGATCGCACTGGCGTCCTGCACCGTCAGCACCGCGCCCGCCGGCCCGCTTTCGGTGACGATTGGAATACGATTGACGACCACCATGCGCCCGCCGATCTTGTGGATGGCCTCGCGCTCCTCGCGGCCAGAGCGCAACACGTCGCTCAGCGACAGGTCGCCGGCGAGTTCGTCGAGCATCCGGCCGACGGCCTGCGATGCCGGCACGCCAAGGTAGCGCTCCATCGCCGGGTTATACGACTGGATGCGCCCTTGGCCGTCCACCGCCGCAATCCCTTCATTGAGGTGGGCCACGATCGCGTTGACATACTGACGCCGGCCGGACTCCACGCGCTGCAGGCGCGCTGCCTCGATGGCGTCTTCCAGCGCCACCCGCACCGAATTGCCGGAATATAGAAAGACGCCCGCCAGGCCATGCTGCTCCGCGAGTTCCGTTACCAGCCCGGGGCCGACCACGGCGCGGATGCCCTCCTCCCTCAGCGTCCTGACCCGCTCCGCCGCATCGTCCGCGGTCTGGTACAGGAAGGTCGGCACCGGCAGACCGAAGGCGCGAATGAACTCGTCCACCTCGGGATAGGTGGCGGCATGGGTGACCAGCGCGACCCGCGGGGAGATGCGCCGGGCAGTGGCCAGCGCACTCATCACGTCAAAGCCGGTCACCTTGACCAGCACCACCGGTACCTGTACGTGCTGGCGCAGGTAGGCGCCGTTCGAGCCGGCGGCCACCACCGCATCAAGCCGCCCTTCTCCCACTTCTCGCGCAATCGCCCGGGCTGCCGCCTCATATCCCTTGCCGACGATGCGGAAGTCCGCGCGGTCCGACAACGGCGGAATCAGGTCGGAAAACGCGCGGGACAGCCGGCTGATGCCGATCGCCCAGATGCGCGGACGCGCGTCGCCATCCAGCGAGCTTCCCGTCGCAGTACCGCCGACGGGAGCCGCTCCCGCCTGCGCAACGGGTCCGGTATCTGGGGCGTGGCGAAGCGGCGCAATCGGCAAGGAACTGGACATGGAGCACTCGCAGCAGAGACAGGCCCCCATTCTGGTCCCGTGCGCGATCCATTTCAAGATTGAAATGCATTTCCGGTGTGAAATTCATTTCCGACGGAATCCGCCGCGCCTTTTACTGCCGCGACGCCGTAACCCGCTGTTTTTGCAGGAAAGCAGCGCTCCGCGCCATGAGCGGACGCCGCCGCGAACCGCTGGCACAGCGATTGCGCCAATGCGTCGACCACGACCGCCCCACGGAGACATTCATGAGCTACACCGAGAACGATCTTGCCCGCTCCGCTGGCGCCCGCTTTCGACAGGCGCTGCAGGACGAGCAGCCGTTGCAGATCGTCGGCACCATCAACGCGAACCATGCCCTGCTGGCCAGGCGCGCCGGTTACCGAGCGATCTACCTGTCCGGTGGCGGCGTCGCCGCGGGCTCGCTCGGCCTGCCTGACCTCGGCATCTCGAATCTCGACGACGTGCTGACGGACATTCGCCGCATCACCGACGTCTGCGATGTGCCGCTGCTGGTCGACGTCGATACCGGCTTTGGCGCGTCGGCCTTCAACGTGGCCAGGACCACGCGCTCGCTGATCAAGTTCGGCGCCGCCGCCATGCATATCGAGGACCAGGTGGGCGCCAAGCGCTGCGGCCACCGGCCCAACAAGGAGATCGTCTCGCAGGACGAGATGGTCGACCGGATCAAGGCCGCGGTCGACGCTCGCACCGATGCGAACTTCGTCATCATGGCCCGCACCGATGCGCTGGCGGTCGAAGGGCTGGACAAGGCCATCGAACGCGCGGTGGCGTGCGTCGAGGCCGGCGCCGACGCGATCTTCCCCGAGGCGATGACCGACCTGGCGATGTACCGGCGCTTCGCCGAAGCGGTCAAGGTACCCATCCTCGCCAACATCACCGAGTTCGGCGCGACGCCGCTGTTTACTCGCGACGAACTGGCGGGCGCCGGGGTCGGCATGATCCTGTATCCGCTGTCGGCCTTCCGCGCGATGAACAAGGCGGCGGAGAACGTCTATGCCGCGATCCGGCGCGACGGCACCCAGCAGAACGTGGTGGACACCATGCAGACTCGTGCCGAGCTTTATGACAGCATCGGCTACCATGCATACGAACAAAAACTGGATGCGCTGTTCGCGCAAGCCAGGACAAAGGCATAGCAGTCGGGCAGCCCGGCTCGCCGGGTCGCCACCTGATGGAAAAGCGTGCGACAAGGAGACAACATGTCAGAGAACACCCAGGCGCCTGCTGCGCCGAAGCCCAAGAAGTCCGTGGCGCTGTCGGGCGTGCCGGCAGGCAATACCGCGCTGTGCACGGTCGGCCGTAGCGGCAACGACCTGCACTACCGCGGCTACGACATCCTCGATGTCGCGGAGACCTGCCAGTTCGAGGAGATCGCGCATCTGCTGGTGCACGGCAAGCTGCCGACGCAAGCCGAGCTGGACGCCTACAAGGCCAAGCTGCGCGCGCTGCGCGGCCTGCCGGCCAACGTGAAGGCGGCGCTGGAATGGGTGCCGGCCTCCGCCCACCCGATGGATGTCATGCGCACCGGCGTCTCGGTGCTGGGCACCGTGCTGCCCGAGAAGGACGACCATAACGCGCCTGGCGCACGGGATATCGCCGACCGGCTGATGGCATCGCTCGGCTCGATGCTGCTGTACTGGTATCACTACAGCCACAACGGCAGGCGCATCGAGGTCGAGACGGACGACGATTCGATCGGCGGGCATTTCCTGCACCTGCTGCATGGCCGGGCACCGAGCGCACTGTGGGAGCGCGCGATGCACACCTCGCTGAACCTGTACGCCGAGCACGAGTTCAATGCCTCGACCTTCGCGGCGCGCGTGGTCGCCGGCACCGGTTCGGACATGTATTCGGCGGTCTGCGGCGCCATTGGCGCGCTGCGCGGTCCCAAGCACGGCGGCGCCAACGAAGTCGCCTTCGAGATCCAGAAGCGCTACGACTCGCCCGACGAAGCGCAGGCCGACATCACGCGCCGCGTGGAGAACAAGGAAGTGGTGATCGGCTTCGGTCATCCGGTCTACACCACCGGCGACCCGCGCAACCAGGTGATCAAGGAGGTCGCCCGCCGGCTGTCGCAGGACGCCGGTTCGATGAAGATGTTCGACATCGCCGAGCGTCTCGAGACGACGATGTGGGACATCAAGAAGATGTTCCCGAACCTGGACTGGTACAGCGCCGTCAGCTATCACATGATGGGCGTGCCAACCGCGATGTTCACGCCGCTGTTCGTCATCTCGCGCACGTCGGGCTGGGCCGCACACATCATCGAGCAGCGCATCGACAACAAGATCATCCGGCCGAGCGCGAACTATGTCGGCCCGGAGAACCTGCCCTTCGTGCCGATCCAGGATCGCAGCTGATCGCCTCGGGCGACCCTTGTGGCGAGCCCTTGCGCTGTCCTCTCGTGCTTTCGTTTCCCCGCCGCCGGGTACGCGCCCGGCGGCATCTTTACAGCAGACCTTTCATGAGCCAAGCCATTTCCAACATCCGTCCCGAACCCGATCAGGTGCTGGTCGATATCGTCGACTACGTGACGAAGTACCAGATCAAGAGTCCGCTGGCCTACGATACGGCGCGCAACTGCCTGATCGACACGCTCGGCTGCGGCCTCGAAGCGCTGTCCTACCCGGCCTGTACCAAGCTGATGGGACCGATCGTGCCGGGCACGGTCGTGCCGAACGGCGCCAAGGTGCCCGGCACGCAGTTCCAGCTCGATCCGGTGCAGGCGGCATTCAATATCGGCGCGATGATCCGCTGGCTGGATTTCAACGATACCTGGCTGGCAGCGGAATGGGGCCACCCGTCCGACAACCTCGGCGGCATTCTTGCCACGGCCGACTGGCTGTCGCGCAACAATGTCGCCGCCGGCCGCAAGCCGCTGGTGATGAAGGACGTGCTGACCGCGATGATCAAGGCGCACGAGATCCAGGGCTGCATCGCGCTGGAGAACTCGTTCAACAAGGTCGGCCTCGATCACGTCGTGCTGGTCAAGGTGGCGTCGACCGCGGTGGTGGCGCAAATGCTGGGCCTCTCGCGCGACGAGATCATCAATGCGGTATCGCTGGCGTGGGTCGATGGCCAGAGCCTGCGCACCTATCGCCATGCCCCCAATACCGGCAGCCGCAAGAGCTGGGCTGCGGGCGACGCCACCAGCCGGGCCGTGCGGCTGGCGCTGATCGCCAAGACCGGCGAGATGGGCTACCCCTCGGTGCTGAGCACCAAGACCTGGGGCTTCTACGACGTGCTGTTCGACGGCAAGCCGTTCCGCTTCCAGCGGCCCTATGGCTCCTATGTGATGGAGAACGTGCTGTTCAAGATCTCCTTCCCTGCCGAGTTCCATTCGCAGACCGCGGTCGAAGCCGCGATGCAGCTGCATGACCAGCTGGCCGGGGCCCGGCGCACCGCGGCGGACATCAAGCGGGTCACGATCCGTACCCATGAGGCCTGCATCCGCATCATCGACAAGAAGGGGCCGCTGGCCAATCCGGCGGACCGCGACCACTGCATCCAGTACATGGTGGCGGTGCCGCTGCTGTACGGCCGCCTGACCGCCGAGGACTACGAGGACAAGGTCGCGGAAGATCCGCGCATCGATGCGCTGCGCGAGAAGATCGTCTGCGTCGAGGACCCGCAGTTCACCGCCGACTATCACGACCCGGAAAAACGCTCGATCGCCAATGCGCTGACCGTCGAACTGAACGATGGCACTGTGCTGCCCGAGGTGGTGGTCGAATACCCGATCGGACACAAGCGCCGCCGTGACGACGGTATTCCGCTGCTGGTGCAGAAGTTCAAGACCAACCTGGCTCGCCGTTTCCCGGCCAAGCAGCAGCAGGCGATCCTCGACGTGTCGCTGGACCAGGCCGCGCTGGAAGCGATGCCGGTGCACGAATACGTCGATCTGTACGTGATCTGACGCCGAGGGGACGGGCGCATGCGCCCGTCCCGTTTTTCAGTGGTTGAAAAGTCAACTGGCGGTTAATTGCGTTTTAGAACAAGGCGCTGCTCATCAGCGCCTTTGCCACCACCGTGCCGCTATCGTCGGACTCGGCGTAGACCGTCACTTCGGTCACCACCTGCCGGCGTCCCCGCCTGAGCACGGCCGCGACCGCACGGAGATCGGCCCCCTGAGCGGGAGCCAGATACTGGATCGACAGCGAACTGGTCGCCCCGCCCTTCAGTTCGTCCACGTCGGCACCGGAGGCGGCAGCGGCCGCACCGGCGATATCGATCAGGGTCGCGATCACGCCGCCATGGACGGTATTGCCCATGGTGACGTTGTTGGCGTTGAACGGCAGCCGCAACTCGACGTGCTCCGGCGCGAGGCTGTCGAGCATGACGCCCAGCGAGCGCGCGACAGGAGATTGCATCAGGATTGCCTCGATCAGGGCGCGCAGGCGCTCCGGCACAGGCTGGGCATCGGTCTGCACTGCTGAGGTCGAAAACATCGGTCTGTCTCCTTGCTAGGTGCGATCTGGTGAATGATGGCGAGCCTACCCGGGTCGGCGGCGCCCCCCAATTACCGAAGACGTAATGGCCGGGACAACTGGCGGAGCGGCAGCATCCGGCAGCGCCCGTATAATCGTGCCCTCACTGCCTTGCCACGATGACGCTACCGCCCTCCTCCACCGCTGGCCCAGCATCGGGACCGGACGACCTGCACACCGAATCCCGGACCGGCGGCGATGTGCCCGCCGCATCCGCGCCGGCAAACCCGGATAGCGCCGCCGGCCAGGACACGAACCTGTTCGACCGGCCCGACAGCCCGTGCATCGGCATCTGCTCGACGCTGTTCGACGAGGTCTGCCAGGGCTGCGGCCGCACTGCCTACGAGGTCAGCAACTGGGTGTTCCTGTCTGGCGAGGAAAAACAGGCGGTCTGGGAGCGCATTACCCGGGAAGGGACCGCCCGGCGATTTCACAGGAGATGAGCCGCCGCGCGCTGCAGGAACCGCTCTCTCGATCGATCCTCTCCCTTACTGCGCCGCCGGACCCGGGCGCAGAATCAGCGTGCCGCCCGCCCCGCCGCCCTGCGGCACCGTCACATACTTGCCCTCGGCCCAGCGCTGCGCCCAATCGCGATAGTGCGGCGACATGACGTTGCCCGACTGCCCGGTCGAGGCGATGAAGCGCGCCGCCGCGGGATCGGCGAGGTCGTAGATGGCCCGCAGGCTCGCCGCGTGCACGCTTTCGAAAGGCGCGGCCTCGTCGCGCAGGTTGTGGCGGCCGACATTGACGGTATAGGTATCTCCACCGGTCGGCACCCGCACGTTGAAGAAGCCGGCCAGCGACGGCACCTTGCCGAAGGGCCGATGCTCGGAGCGCGCGGCATGCGCCTGTCCCCAGCGCCAGCGCTGCGGATCGTCGCCATAGCGGCGCTGCAGATCGGCATAGGCGCGGCGCCACGCAGTCGCGATGGCGCCGTTGCAGTCCTCCGGCAGCGCCGTGCGGCTGTCGTCGCACCAGAAGCCGCCAAGCTGGCGCGGGCTGCGCAGCACGTTCAACATCGGTTGCTGGACATTGCGCTGCTCCCACATGCGCAGGAACACGCCCTCGCCGACCTTGTCCTCGAACAGCAGCCGCGACAGCTCACGCAGCCATGCCGTCACGATCAGCGGCTCGGGCCGCTCCGGCGCCATGGTGCCGTCCCACTTCGCGAGCGCGGCCAGCAGTTCGCGCTCGCTCGCCGGGATGCTGGCGTCGCTGGCGATCGGGGCGCCCAGCAACAGCGGCAGTGCATCGCGCACGGCCAGCGACAGCACGTCGTTCTGGATCGCCGCGAAGGTGTCGGCGGTGTGGTCGCGCCGCGCGTCCAGCAGCGTGCGAATCCGGTCGTGCCGATACGGCACGGTCCATTCGCTGGTCAGGAAGTAGCGGTAGTCGTCGCCGACGATCTTCTGGTTCGCCGTCACCACCATGCCGCTGGGAGGATTGACCTGCTGCGGCAGTTGATCGAAGGGAATGAACCCCTGCCAGTCGTAGCGGGCGTCCCAACCTGGCGCGGGCGCCAGCCCCTTGATATCGTTGGCGGCCGCGCGCAACGGGACGCGCCCTGGCGCGATGAAGGCGATATTGCCGTCGACATCGGCATAGACGATGTTCTGCTGCGGCGCATGAAAGTCGCGCAGCGCTTCGCGGACTTCCTGCCAGCAGGTGGCGCGGTTCAAGCGCAGCCCCGCCTGCAGCGTGCGGTCGTCCGGCTGCAGCGCGGTCCACTGGAACGCGATCACGTATTGGGCCCCGAGCGGCGAGGCAGCTTCCGCGGCTGGCTCCGCCACATCGGAGATCACCGGGCCGTGGCGCGATTCGCGCACCCGCAGCGTCACGTCGTCCCCATCCTTGACCTTGATCACCTCCTGCCGCACGGCGAAGTCCGCCCAGCCCTGCGGGGTCTGGTACTGCTCGGGCTTGCCCGGCCGCAGACGCTCGATGAACAGGTCCTGCACGTCCGGCGCGGTGTTGGTGAAGCCCCAGGCAAAGCGGGGCGTATGCCCGAGCACCACCAGCGGCATGCCGGGCAGCGTGGCGCCGGTCGCATCCAGCCCCGGCGCATGCATCCGCGCGAAATACCACAGCGCCGGCGCCTGCAAACCCAGGTGCGGATCGTTGGCCAGCATCGGCTTGCCGGAGCGGGTGTGCGCGCCCGAGACTACCCAGTTGTTCGAGCCCATGCCCTCGACATAGCCGGACGGCGCCAGCGCATCCACCCGCGCCATCGCGGTAGCAAGCGGGGCAAGCTGGCGGTACAGCTCCGTGTAGTCCAGCGTGCGCAGCGGCGCCTCGCCAGGATACGGCGCCAGCAGCTCGTTGATGCGTGACAGCGGCAGCGTCTGCGCCAGCCGCATCCGCAGTACCTCCTGGGTCCAGTTGCCGCCCAGGTCCCAGGCCATCATCGTCTGCCAGGCCAGGGTATCGACCGGTTCCCACGGCTCCGGCTCCAGCCCGAGCAGCAGGAACTCGGGCGGCAGCGGTCCCCGACGCTGCGCGATACCGGCGTTGACGCCGTCGGCGTAGGCCTGCAGCGCCGCGCGCACCTCGGGGGGGCTGTTGGCAAGGATGGCCTCGGCGTTGCGCCGCACGCCCAGCGTGCGCAGGAAACGGTCGGTGTCGAGCGCTTTCGGTCCCAGCGCCTCGGCCAGCCGTCCGGCGGCGATGCGCTTGTTCATCTGCATCTGCCACAGCCGGTCCTGCGCGTGGACGAAGCCCAGGCCGAAATAGGCGTCCAGCGGATCCTGCGCGCCAATGTCGGGCACGCCGTTGGCATCGCGGGAGATGGTGATCGGCGCGCGCGGACCCTGCACCGTCAGCTCGCCGTCGACCACGGGCCGGGACGCCTGCCGGTACCACAACCAGGCCGCCACCGCGGCGGTCAGCGCGACACCGGTGCTGATGACCACCACCCAGGCAAGCCGCTTGAGCCAACGCATCTGTCTTCTCCTCCCGGCGCGATCCCGTGGCCGCCCGGTTTGTTGTCATGAAAATGCCCGGACCAGCCGGGCATTCGACGCACCATGGCACCCACGCTGGCGTGCCACGGAAAGCGATCGCAAAGGATTGCGCGATCAGGCGGCCGGCTTCTTCAGCTGCAGCGACTTGTACTCCAGGAACTCCTCCAGCCCGTACTTGCCGCCCTCGCGCCCGGTGCCGGACTGCTTGTAGCCGCCAAACGGCGCCGTCATGTTGAACGGTCCGCCGTTGATGTCGATCTGTCCGGTGCGAATCCGCCGCGCCACCTTCAGCGCGCGGGCCTCGTCGCCTGACCAGACGCCGCCGCCCAGACCGTAGATGCTGTCGTTGGCGATGCGGATGGCGTCTTCCTCGGTGTCGTAGCAGATCACCGACAGCACCGGTCCGAAAATCTCTTCCTGCGCGACCGTCGCGCGCGGATCGACGTTGCCCAGCACGGTCGGCCGCACATAGAAGCCCTTGCTCAGGCCATCCGGCGCTTCCGGCCCGCCCGCGACCAGCTCCGCCCCTTCGTTCAGCCCCCGCTGGATGTAGCCCATGACCCGGTCCTTCTGCGCGGCCGACACCAGCGGTCCGAGCTTGGTGCCCTCCTGCAGAGGGTCGCCGACGGTGAAGCCGGCCACCACCCTGGCCGCGATCTCCTTGACCTCGTCATAGCGCGAGCGCGGCACCAGCATGCGGGTATGCGCCGAGCAGGTCTGCCCGGAGTTGAGGAAGCAGGCGCTGATGGTGCCCTTCACCGCCGCCGGCAGATCGGCGTCGTCCAGGATCACCGAGGCGGACTTGCCGCCCAGCTCGAGCGCCACGCGCTTGACCGTCTGGGTGGCCAGTTCCGCCACACGCTTGCCGGCACGAGTCGAGCCGGTGAAGGAGACCATGTCCACTTCCCGGTGGCTGGCCAGCACTTCGCCGACCACCGGCCCGTAGCCGGTGACCAGGTTGAAGACGCCCGGAGGCAGGCCGGCGGCCTCGATCACCTCGGCCAGCACGAAGGCATTGAGCGGCGCCACTTCGGACGGCTTCAGAACCACCGTGCAACCGGCGGCGAGCGCGGGCGCGACCTTCAGCGTGATCTGGTTCAGCGGGTAGTTCCACGGCGTGATGGCCCCGACCACCCCGACTGGCTCGCGCAGCACCAGGGAGTTGCCCACGCGCTCCTCGAAGGAAAACGACTCCAGCAGCCGGGCCGTCTCGTTCCAGTTGAACACCGGCCCGCCTACCTGGATGGCGCGCGCCAGCTTGATCGGCATGCCGACTTCCGTCGCGATCAGTTGCGCCAGCTCCTCGGTGCGCGCCTTCAGCCCGTCGGCGATCTTGCGCAGGTATTGCGCGCGCTCTGCTGGCGGCGTCGCGGCCCAGCCATCGAAGGCGGCCCGTGCCGCCTGGATGGCATCCTCGGCATCGCGCGGACTGCCTTCTGGAATCCGTCCCATCACCGCTTCGGTGCTCGACTGGATGACGTCGATCGAACCCGCGCCGTGCGGCGCAATCCATTTGCCGTTGATAAACAGCTTGTCTCGTTGTTGCATAGCGGTTCCTCGGTGAGCGGTTTTTTTGCCGCTGGCGGCCGGTTCGCTGCGATCTCCGGGTCCGCTGCGGTGGCTGATTGCCCGTTTTCGGTGTTGTTGTTGCGGTCCCTATTGTAGGCCCGAATGCGCGGGGATTTTCGCCAGCGGCAGCGCCCAGGGTGCGGCGGCGGGCAATCGGACTTGCGCAGGCGCTCCGGCCGGGAGGGCATGGCGAAAAAAAAACCGCGGCGCGCCTGGCTGGCGTGCCGCGGTCTGCGGGTCGATGTCGGGCAACGCGCCGGACCGCTTACCCGTCGATGCCCTGCGACTGCAGATACTCGTCGTAGGTGCCCAGGTAATCCGTCACCGTGCCATCGGTACGGATCTCGATGATGCGGGTGGCAAGGCCGCTGACGAACTCGCGGTCATGCGAGACGAAGATCAGCGTGCCGGTGAACTTGTCCAGCGCGATCTGCAGCGACTCGATCGACTCCATGTCCATGTGGTTGGTCGGCTCGTCCAGCGCCAGCACGTTGTGCCGGCCCAGCATCAGCTTGCCCCAGATCATCCGGCCCTTCTCGCCGCCGGACAGCACCTTGACCGACTTCTTGATGTCGTCGGCCGAGAACAGCAGCCGGCCGAGCGTGCCGCGCAGCGACTGGTCGTCGTCGCCGGCCTGCGTCCACTGGCTCATCCAGTCCATCAGGTCGCGCTCGTCGGTGAACTCCTCGTAGGTGTCCTGCGGCATGTAGCCAACGTTGGCGTTCTCCGCCCACTTGACCGTGCCGTGGTCGACCTCGATGCCGCGCTGCACGCCGGTCTGCACCGCGCCGTCCAGCAGGCAACGCAGCAGCGTGGTCTTGCCGGCGCCGTTCTCGCCGATGATGGCCACCCGCTCGCCGGCCTGGATCGACAGCGTCAGGTTGTTCAGGATGCGGCGGTCATAGGTCTTGCTGATGGAATCGGCGGTGACGGCCAGGTTGTGCAGCTTCTTCTCGAACTCGAAGCGGATGAACGGATTCTGGCGCGACGACGGCTTGAAGTCCTCGACCTTGATCTTGTCGATCTGCTTCAGGCGCGAGGTCGCCTGGCGGGCCTTGGACTTGTTGGCCGAGAAGCGGCGCACGAAGTCCTGCAGCTCGGAAATCCGCTCCTTGGCACGGGCGTTGGCGGCCAGCTGACGCTCGCGGGCCTGCATCGACGCTTCCATGTAGTCGTCGTAGTTGCCCGGGTAGACCTTCAGCGTGCCGTAGTCCATGTCCGCCATGTGCGTGCAGACGGAGTTCAGGAAGTGGCGATCGTGGGAAATGATGATCATGGTGGAGTTGCGCTCGTTGAGCACGGTCTCCAGCCAGCGGATCGTGTTGATGTCCAGGTTGTTGGTCGGCTCGTCCAGCAGCAGCACGTCCGGGTTCGAGAACAGTGCCTGCGCCAGCAGCACGCGCAGCTTCCAGCCGGGAGCGATGGCGCTCATCGGCCCCTGGTGCTGGTCGGTCGGGATGCCGACGCCCAGCAGCAGTTCGCCGGCGCGCGCTTCCGCGGTATAGCCGTCGTACTCGGCATACTTGGCCTCCAGCTCGGCGGCCTTCATGTAGTCCTCGTCGGTCGCTTCCAGGTTCGCGTAGATGGCGTCGCGCTCCTGGGCCGCGGCCCACATCTCGACGTGGCCCATCATCACCACGTCCAGCACGCGCATGTCTTCATAGGCGAACTGATCCTGGCGCAGCTTGCCCAGGCGCACGCCGGGCTCCAGCATCACGTTGCCGGACGACGGCTCCAGGTCGCCGCCCAGGATCTTCATGAAGGTGGACTTGCCGCAGCCGTTCGCGCCGATCAGGCCGTAGCGGTTGCCCTCGCCGAACTTGACCGAGATATTCTCGAACAGCGGCTTGGGGCCGAACTGCATGGTGATGTTTGCGGTAGATAGCACGTCGAAGAACCTTGTCGAATGGCGGTGGTGCCGCGCGGGGCGCGGCGAGGATGCGTCGTTGTCAAGCCAGGCGCGTCAGGCGCCGCTGCGCGGGACCGCCATGGCTGCTTCCTTGCCTGCGATGTCGCAGGAAGCAGCGCGGGCGGCGCGCCATGCCGCTCGGGCGAACGCGGCGGTTTGCATGCATCGCCGCGCTGTCCGGTGGACGGAAGAGAATCGCGTATTTTACCACCCGCAGCGATGACGGGCACCCCGGGGGCCGGTGTCCTGGCGCAGCCGCGGCTATGGGGGCGGGCGCTCAGGCGCTAGCCAGCACCGGGTGGCCGGATAGCCGCAAGTCATAGCCATGCTGCGTGCAGCGCAATGTGCACTGCCCACCCACCGGCAACGTCAGCTTGCGCGCACAGTGGCCGAACGGCAGCCCGGTCAACACCGGAATCTGCAGCCGCTGCTGCAGATAGCCCACCACTGTGTCCATGTCGTAGCCATTGTCGTAGTCGGTGACGCGATAGGCGGAGAGGTCGCCCAGCAGCAGCGCCTTCTGCTGCGCCAGCACGCCCGCCTGCTCCAGCTGCAGCAGCAGGCGCTCGACCCGATATGGCGGTTCGTTGACGTCTTCGACGAACAGGATGCCGCCCTCGATCCGCGGAAAATACGGCGTGCCCAGCAGGCTGCAGATCATGGCCAGATTGCCGCCCCACAGCGTGCCCTGCAGGTCCCCGGAAAACGGGACACCGGCCGGCTGAGGCGCTTCCACGGCGATCGGGTATTCCTCGTGGCGCAGCACCCCTTCGAAATGGCGCCACATGAAGTCGTCGACCTGCGGGGCGCCGAAGTCGGCCAGCAGCATCGGGCCCGCGAAGCTGATCCCGCCCGCACGGGCAAGATATGCCAGCTGGAAGGCAGTGAAGTCGCTGTGCCCGACAATCGGCGTGCGGCTTGCCCTCGCCTGACCGGCGATCCGTTCGAAGTCGATTCGCCCCAGCAGCCGGCTGGCGCCATAGCCGCCGCGCACCGCCAGCGTGATCGTGCGGGCGCACGCCTGGTCCGTGCCGATCGCATGCAGGTCCGCCAGACGCTGGTCATCGGTGCCGCCGAAACGCAGGTGGCGGCGCCGCAGGATGTCGGGGTTGTCCACCCCATAGCCGTGGCTGTCCAGCCAGGCCAGGCCCCGGTTGACGGTGTCGGCATCTGGCGCGTAGCCGGAGCAGGCGATCAGTCGGACTTGGGTGTGGGCGGACATGTCGGGCAGGATTCTCCAGGAGTCGGTTTGCGCGCGCGGCGCCGCGCAGCGAAGAAGTCGCGCAGCAACTGGCCGCACTCGGGCGCCAGCACGCCGCCGCGCACGGCGGTCTGATGGTTCAGCCGGGCTTCGGCGAACAGGTCCAGCACGCTGCCCGCAGCGCCGGTCTTCGGGTCTGCGGCCCCGTACACGACATGCCGCAGCCGGGCGTGCAGGATTGCGCCGCTACACATGACGCACGGCTCCAGCGTTACGTACAGCTCGCACTCCGGCATCCGGTAGTTGCCGATCACTTGGGCGGCCGCGCGCAGCGCCTGCATCTCCGCGTGGGCAGAAGGATCGACCGAGCGGATCGGCAGATTATGCCCGCGCGCGATGATCTCGCCGTTCCACACCACCACCGCGCCGACGGGCACCTCTCCTGCCGCCTCCGCCAGCCTAGCCTGCCCCATCGCCTCGCGCATGAAGCGCAAGTCGCGCTCGTCCTCGGCGCTGCCCTGTGCCACCGCGAAAGCGGCGCTGCCGCCGGCAAGCGGCAGATCGTCTTGCGGCGTGTCAGGGGCGTCCGGGGCGTCTGCCGCATCCGGTGCAGGATCGCGTGGCGGCGTCTGCATAAGGCGTCGTCAGTCCTGGGCGGGCGTCGAGGCGGACGCCGACACTTCGGCCCAGCAGTTCGGCGTCTCGAACAGCACCAGCCGGCTCAGTCGCAGCTGGTGGCCGAAACTGTCGCGAAATACCGGCGCCAGCATGTCGAAGGCGATCTGCGCCAGGTTCTCGACGGTCGGGATGGCATCGAGCACGACGGTCTTGTGCCCTTCCATGCTGGCGAGGAACTCGACCAGCGCGGTGTCGCCGCGGTAGACCAGAAAGGCGTGGTCCCACAGCTCGACCAGATGGCGGTTGGCCAAGGTCTTAACGTCGCCGAAGTCGAGGATCATGCCGTCGTCCGGCGCGCCCTCGCGGTGCAGCACCTCGCCCGACAGCGTTAGCTCCAGACGATAACGGTGGCCGTGCACATTGCGGCAGTGGCCGCCATGGTTCGGAATACGGTGACCGGCATCGAATTCCAGCCGGCGAGTGATCGACACTTGCTTGTTCATAACGACCGGTGCGATTACCGGATCCCCAGCATCTTGTGAGTTTGCAACGACAGGCGCCAGCGCGGATGCTGCTGACAGAAGTCGACGGCCCGGGCCATGTTCTCGCGTGCCAGCGGGCCGTCCATCGGCTGTACCAGGTAGTGGTGAAAGTCCAGCGTCTCGTAGGCGGCGAAGTCCTGGCCCGGCTGCGGAATCACCACCTTCAGTTCATCCCCGCGGCGCACCACCAGCTCGGCGCCCATCTTGGGGCTGACACAAACCCAGTCGATCCCCTCCGGCACGGGGATGGTGCCATTGGTCTCGATCGCGATCTCGAAGCCGCGTGCATGCAGCGCGTCGATCAGCGGCGCGTCCAGCTGCAGCAGCGGCTCGCCGCCGGTACAGACCACCAGGCCCGGGAAGTCACGGCGTTCCTGCGCGGAGCGCGGCCATTGCGCCGCCACCATGTCGGCAAGCTCGTCCGCGCTGCGGTACTTGCCGCCCAGCGTGCCGTCGGTGCCAACGAAATCGGTATCGCAGAAGCGGCACACCGCCTTCTCGCGATCCTCTTCCCGGCCCGTCCACAGGTTGCAGCCGGCAAAGCGGCAGAAGACAGCGGCGCGGCCGGCATTGGCCCCTTCGCCCTGCAACGTATAGAAGATTTCCTTGACGGCGTATGTCATGCGCTGTTTGTGCCGGCACTCGCCCCGGCGGGCTTCTGGATGATTGCGGCGCGCCGGTCGGCGAGTGGGGCCGCCGCGCTCCATGCAGCGACAGCCAAGGCGCAAGGCAGGAGCGGACAAGGCGCCGGCCCTCCTCGTACAAGGAAAGGCGGCGCGCGCAAAGGCGGCGCGCGAAGAACCGGGCAGTATAGCAGAGCCGCTCCAATCGCACCCGGGACGACTCTGGCATGGAAGATGCTGCCTGCCTTGCGGGCGCCAGTCGGGCGCCAGATTCGACGACGCCGTCAGGGCCCGCGCCAGAGCGCCAAAGAGCCCATATCGCGCAGGGCGCCGTCGGAAGCAAAGGGGTCAGTTCTTCATGTTGCGCGATATCACCGCTGCCGGCGGGCTTCACCGGCGTTTTCTGCTTCAGGTCATCCTGCCTCTGCTGCTTGTGCTCGCCATGACGGGCATCGGCGGTCTCTACGCCATCCATTGGGCCGCCGCCCGCAGCGACGCGGCCTCGATGGAACAGCAGCACCATCTGCTTGAAGTCGCATTGAGCGACACGCTCGCCCACCTCGCCACCCAGCAACGCAGTGTGGCGCTATGGCGTCCGCTCGCCGAGGTCCTGGCCGCCCCGCGGCCGGACCTGGCGTTTCTCGACGAGAACATCGGCGGGTGGCTGCACGAGATGTTCGGGCACGACGCGACCTATGTGCTCGGTCCCCGGGACGCGGGCCGCTACGTCAGCCAGGACGGCCTGCGGCAGGGGCCAGACGCTTTCGCCGCCGTCGAGCAAGGCCTGG
The DNA here is from genome assembly GCF_019795295.1 of Cupriavidus sp. AU9028. Taxonomy (GTDB): domain Bacteria; phylum Pseudomonadota; class Gammaproteobacteria; order Burkholderiales; family Burkholderiaceae; genus Cupriavidus. Next base: position 17,140 of record NZ_JAIMCG010000011.1, read on the forward strand.
CGCCGCTGCTCGATGCGTTGAAGCGCGAATCCACCATGCTTGGCCGGCAGGCGGGCCCCTCCGCGGGCGGCGCTGCCGACGGCAACGTGGTCCCGGCCACGGCGCAAGTGGAAACCATGCAATCGTTGCTGGGCCGCCCCGCGTTCGTTGCCGCGGCACGCATTCCTCGGCTCGATGTGACCTCTGCAGCAGAGTTTTCAACCGAGCGAGAATTTTTTTCAATCGTCAGCGTGATCTTCCTCGATGCCGGCTATCTGCGTGAACTCGGCGCTCGCACCAATCTCGCGGACCTGCGCCTGGCCGATCCCGAGGACGCCCTCGCCCCGACCGAAGCCGCCCTGACGCTGCATGCCCCCTCCGGCGAGCCGCTGGGCCGGCTCGTCTGGCGGGCAGACCGCCCGGGCAGCGAGATGCAACGCGCCCTGATCCCCACGGCACTGGGCATGCTCGCGGTCGTCACGCTGATTTTCGGCCTGATGGCGCGGCGGCTGTGGCGCTCCTTGTGCGGCGCCGTGCGCATCCTGCGCGAACTTCGCGCGAGCGAGGCACAGGCCCAGCACCTTGCCTTTCATGACGTGTTGACCGGCCTGCCCAACCGCGCCCTCTTCGACGATCGGCTGGGGCAGGCGCTGGCGCAGGTGCAGCGCGAGAGCGGCCGGATCGCCCTGCTGCTGCTGGACCTGGATCGCTTCAAGCATGTCAACGACACCATGGGGCACCATGCCGGCGACATCCTGATCCGGGAAATCGCCACTCGCCTTGCCAACCAGATGCGCGACGCCGACACGGTGGCGCGGGTCGGCGGCGACGAATTCATGATCGTCCTGGCGGGCGTGGAGAGCAGCGCCGATGCGGATGCGCGCTGCGACGCCATCCAGGCCGCTATCCGGCGCCCCTGCGTGCTGCTGGGCAATCCGATCTCCCCATCGGCGACGATCGGCTACGCACTGGCCCCGGACGATGGCGCCGAGCGCGGCGAGCTGATGCGCAAGGCCGATATCGCGCTGTACGCGGCCAAGGCCGCCGGCCGCGACACCTGGCGACGCTTCGAACAATCGATGGACGACACGGTGCGGATGCGCAACGACATCTCCACCGACCTGCGCGCGGCACTGGAGCATCAGCAAGGCCTTGCGGTGCATTTCCAGCCCCAGGTCGACGGCGCCTCGCGCAAGGTTGTCGGCCTTGAAGCGCTGGTCCGCTGGCAGCATCAGCGCCGCGGCACCATTCGTCCCGACGAGTTCATCCCGATCGCCGAGGAAACCGGCTTGATCGTCCCGCTCGGGGAGTGGGTGTTCCGCCAGGCCTGCCGCACGGCGCGGCGCTGGCCGCAGCTGTTCATGGCGGTCAACGTGTCGCCGGTACAGTTCCGTAACGCCACGCTGGCGCAGCGGCTGATCGCCATCGCGCGGGAGGAGCAGTGCGACCCCGCGCAGATCGAACTCGAAATTACCGAAGGCGTGCTGCTCGAGGACGACCAGCGCGCCCACACCTGCCTCGCGGAACTGCGCCAGGCTGGCTTCAAGATCGCGCTGGACGATTTCGGCACCGGCTATTCGAGCCTGCACTACCTGCAGCGATTCCGCGTCGACAAGATCAAGATCGACCGCTCGTTCACGCAGAGCCTGGGCGCCTGTGCCGACGCGCCGGCCATCATCGACTCCGTCGTCGGACTGGGCCGCGCGATGGGATTGACCATCACCGCGGAAGGTGTCGAGACGCAGGAGCAGATGCAAGCCCTCGTTGCCGCCGGCTGCCACGAGCTGCAGGGCTACCTGTTCTCGCTGCCGTTGCCGGAGGACCGCCTTGAGGAAGCCATCGCCAACGCGGGGCAAGACGGGACGCACGCCTGACCGCCAACGGCCCCGGCTTCGTGGCGGTCACGCGTGCTACAGTGGCCCTCCCCGGCGCCCTTGCCCCCGCAGTCCGATGAAGACCCTGCTGATCGTCTACCACACCATGACCGACGGGACCCGGCAGATGGCCGAGGCGGCCGCGGATGCTGCGCGCGGGCAGCAAGGCGTCGAGGTCATCGTCAAGCGCGCCGCGGACACAGGCCCGGATGACGTGCTGGCCGCGGACGGCTATCTGTTCGCGACGCCAGAGAATCTGGCCGCGATCGCCGGCATCATGAAGGACTTCTTCGACCGGTGTTACTACCCCGCGCTGGACCGCCTGAACGGCCGGCCTTACGCCACCATGATCTGCGCCGGCAGCGACGGACAGAACGCCTTGCGGCAGGTCGAGCGGATCGCCACGGGCTGGCGCCTGAACCCGGTGGCCCCGGGGCTGATCGTCTGCACGCACGCACAGACGCCCGAGCAGATCCTCGCCACCAAGCGGATCCCGGCGCAGGACCTGGCCCGCTGCGCCGAGCTGGGCGAGGGACTCGCTGCGGGGCTGGCGCTGGGCGTATTCTGATGCGGGTGCAAGGCACGCCCGTGCGCGACAGAGCGATCTAGCTTCCGAACGCCCTCCGTCTGCACCGCCAGTTCCGCCGAGCGCTCGGTATCTGTCGCACACCGCATCGTCGCGCACAGCGACAAGTCCGCGGCGTCAACTCGCAAGCCCCTGCAGCTCCGTCGGCAGTTCCGAGCCGACTCGGCGCTGCTCTTGTTCCACATTCAGTCGCATGGCGAGGCGCGCGACCTCCAGAAGCTCCTCGGCCACGGCATATCCGCGGCTTTGCAACCATGCCAGTACCTCCGCCAGATGCCATATGGACGCGCTGCCTTCGTGAACTGGCGGGGGAAACGTCGCATGGTGACTCAGCATCAGTTTGCGGACGTTTTGCCGCGACATGCCGACGAAATTCGCGACATCGGTCAGCCCTGCGTAATCGGGCCCGATCTCGATCAGCCTCGAGTCAGGGATCGCGGCACGAACGTCAGCCAATGCGCTTCCCAGCGCAGCGTCAGCACTCTCTGCCTCGCGCTGGAACTGCAGTGCAAGGCGTCCCGGCAGCCCGGTCCCTACCAGAGCATCATCACAACCCGCCGCCGCCAGACGCTCCACCGTCTCGTCAATGTTGCGATTGCTATCGGACAGCTGATACCTCAGCGTAAAGGTGTATTCCATGTCGCTAGTCCTGACTGTTGCCCTCGACGCCGTGCCAATGGCGATGCATCGAACAGTGCTCCACCACGCGCCGCAACGCCCTGGCGTGGCTCTCCGGGTTCCTCGGAGTACTCCAGACGCTCGTGATGCAGCACTCGCCGCAGCGACACAGACGGTCGTTGTACGGGCAATAGATGCGGCCCCATGCGTGGCTGCCCCGAACTTCGACACGCCAACCCCGCCGCTCCCGAATCGCAAGGCCTCCTCGATTTCCTTGTTCGGATGGGAAGACCGTGTCATGAGCATTTCCAAGTATGGGCGGGTGTGGATTGGTTGTCAATTGACAACCGCGCAATCGGCAGTCGGAATCCGCATGATGCCCAAGGAGGCGAGTGATCCGGTTCTGAAACAGGCAGCGCAAGCGGTCCAGCCAGGGCTGCCTTCCCGCACCGGCGTTTTCACTAACCGGCCTATTCCAACGCTTGCTGAAGATCGCCCATCCAGTGAAAACCGCCCACTCCGTCTCCCCAGCGGCGAGAACGCACGCGCCACAGCGACGGTATTACCTCGGACGTATTCGCTCAGCGACGGTATTACCTCGGACGTATTCGCTCAGCGACGCGCCATTCCGTATAAAGGGAACAAGCGCATCCACACTGAAGGAGACAACACCCATGACCGCCTACGCCATTGCCCGCCTGACCGATGTCGACGTTGGCCCGGCCATTCGCGAGTACCTCGAACGGATCGACGATACGCTGGCGCCCTTCGAGGGTCGCTTCATCATCCATGGCGGACCAAGGACCATCGTGGAAGGCAGCTGGCGGGAAGATCTGATCGTGGTCCGTTTCCCCACCCTGCAGCATGCGCGCGACTGGTACGGATCGGCCGCCTATCAGGCGATCCTGCCCTTGCGCACGCAGAACTCGCTGGGCGACGTGATCCTGATGGAAGGGGTGGACGAGGATCACAAGGCCACGGACGTGTTGAGCGCCAGCCGTTAAGCGCGGGCACTGCCCGGCCGGGAAGCAGCAGACGAAGGCCAGGGCGGCCCTCGCAGTCCTTACTTCCGGCCTTCCTCCGGGAGCGCCTGCGCGATCGCCAGCCCCGCGAGGCGGGCGGTGGCGAGGAGCCGGTCGAGTCCCTGCCCTTCGCGCGCCTTGGCGGATAGCCCCACCATGGTGGTGCTGACGAAATCCGTCACCCGCTCGGCCTCCTGCGGGTACCGCGCCGCGATATAGCGGCGAATCGCCTCTTCCGCCGCCAGGTGGAAGCCCCGCGCGGCCTCGCGCGCCTCATCGTCATGGCACCGGGTGCCCTCCAGCACGAGACAACCCGCGGCCGCGGGATCGGCGGCGTAGTGTTGCGCCGCCTGCTCCAGCAGGCCGGCAAGCGCTTGCGCCACCGGCCGGTCCGGACGAAGCAGCTCGGCCAGCGGGATGGCCCCATGACTGGCGTAGCGGTCGAGCACGCGCCGGTACAGGCCGCCCTTGTTGCCGAAGGCGGCGTAGAAGCTCGGTGGATTGATGCCAACCGCATCGGTGACATCGGCAACGCTGACCGCGTCGTAGCCGTGGGCATGGAAGAGGCGCTGGGCCGTGGCCACCGCCTGCTCGGGATCGAAGCGGCGGGGCCGGCCGCGAGGGCGAGTATTTTTTGTAGTCGTCACTATATAAAACCTTGACTCGTGTAGAACCGTATTTTAGTATCAATCACTACATAAACAAGGAGTTCCACATGAGTCAGTTTCAAGGAAAGTCAGTGCTGGTGCTTGGCGGCAGCCGGGGCATTGGAGCGGCGATCGTGCGGCGGTTCACCGCCGACGGTGCGAACGTCACCTTCACCTATGCTGGGTCTGTGGACGCGGCGCAGCAGTTGGCCAAGGAGACGGGCAGCACCGCGGTTCAGACCGACAGTGCGGACCGCGACGCGGTGATCGCGAGGGTGCGCGAGAGCGGGCCGCTGGACGTGCTGGTGGTGAACGCGGGGATCGGCCTGTTCGGCGATGCCCTGGAACTGGACCCCAACGCGGTGGACCGGCTTATCCGGATCAATGTCCACGCGCCCTACCATGCATCGGTAGAGGCCGCCCGGGCAATGCCCGAAGGCGGCCGGATCATCGTGATCGGCTCGGTCAACGGCGACCGCATGCCCTTTGCGGGAGGCGCGGCCTACGCGTTGAGCAAGTCTGCCCTGCAAGGGATGGCGCGCGGACTAGCGCGCGACTTCGGCCCGCGCGGGATTACCATCAATGTGGTGCAGCCGGGGCCGATCGACACGGATGCCAATCCGGCCGACGGCCCGAACAAGGACTTGATGCACAGCTTCATGGCCATCAAGCGGCACGGGCGTCCGGAAGAGGTGGCTGCCATGGTGGCGTGGCTGACAGGGCCAGAGGCAAGCTTCGTCACGGGGGCGATGCACACGATCGACGGCGCATTCGGGGCGTGATGTCCTGGATGCAGCCAGACCGAAAAGCAAAAAGCCCGCAGTGCGGGCTTTTTGCATGAGGCAGCGCGCCCTTTGCAGGACGCGGGATCACTCCCACTCGATCGTCGCCGGCGGTTTCCCCGACACGTCGTACACCACCCGATTGATCCCCCGAACCTCGTTGATGATTCGGTTAGACGTCCGGCCCAGCAGCGCGTACGGCAGATGCGCCCAATGCGCGGTCATGAAATCGGTGGTCTGCACGGCGCGCAGCGCGACGACGTAGTCGTAGGTGCGCCCGTCGCCCATCACGCCGACCGACTTGACCGGCAGGAACACGGCGAAGGCCTGGCTGGTCAGGTCGTACCAGCTCTTGCCGACCTGCTCTTCGGTACAGATGCCGGCAGCGGCGTCCTGCGCCGTGGCGATGGTGCCGCGCAGTTCCTCGATGAAGATCGCGTCGGCGCGGCGCAGCAGGTCGGCGTATTCGCGCTTGAGCTCGCCGAGGATGCGCACGCCCAGGCCGGGGCCGGGGAACGGATGGCGGTAGACCATTTCGGGCGGCAGGCCGAGCTCGACGCCGAGTTCGCGCACTTCGTCCTTGAACAGGTCGCGCAGCGGCTCCAGCAGCTTCAGGCCCAGCGTCTCGGGCAGGCCGCCGACGTTGTGGTGGCTCTTGATGGTGGTGGCCTTCTTGGTCTTGGTGCCGCCCGATTCCACCACGTCCGGGTAGATGGTGCCCTGCGCCAGCCACTTGGCACGCGTGAGCTTCTTCGCCTCGGCCTGGAACACTTCGACGAATTCGCGGCCGATGATCTTGCGCTTCTGCTCGGGATCGGTGACGCCGGCCAGGTGGCCGAGGAACTGTTCGGAGGCGTCGATATGCACGACCTTGGCATGCAGGCGGCCCGCGAACATCTCCATCACCATCTTGCCTTCGTTCAGGCGCAGCAGGCCGTGATCGACGAAGACGCAGGTCAGCTGGTCGCCGATGGCGCGATGGATCAGCGCCGCGGCCACGGACGAGTCGACCCCGCCGGAGAGGCCCAGGATCACTTCCTCGTCGCCAACCTGCTCACGGATCTTCTCCACGGCCTCGGCGATATGGTCGCGCATCACCCAGTCCGGCTTGGCGCCGGCGATCTTCAGCACGAAGCGCTCGAGCATTTCGCGGCCGCGCACGGTGTGGGTGACTTCCGGGTGGAACTGCACGCCGTAGTAGCCGCGCGCTTCGTCGGCCATGCCTGCGATCGGGCAGCTCGGGGTGGAAGCCATCAGCTTGAAGCCCGGCGGCAGCGCGGTAACCTTGTCACCGTGGCTCATCCAGACCTTGAGCATGCCGTGGCCTTCGGGGGTGACGAAGTCCTCGACGTCCTTGAGCAGGTTGGTATGGCCATGCGCGCGCACTTCGGCGTAGCCGAACTCGCGCTGGTCGCTCCACTCCACCTTGCCGCCCAGCTGCACTGCCATGGTCTGCATGCCGTAGCAGATGCCCAGCACCGGCACACCCAGGTCCCACACCGCCTGCGGCGCGCGCAGCTGGTGGTCTTCGTAGGTGCTGGCGTGGCTGCCCGACAGGATGATCCCCTTGGGATTGAACTCCCGCACGAACTCGTCCGAGACGTCGTTCGGATGGATCTCGCAATAGACGTGGGCCTCGCGCACACGGCGTGCGATCAGCTGCGTTACCTGCGAGCCGAAATCAAGAATAAGGATTTTGTCGTGCATGATGGGGTGAAGGCTTGTCGGTGCGTTGGTCGTCGGGCACCACTTCGGTACCGGGGCCATAGCCCGGCGGCGGCGTGATGACCGGCTCGCGCCGGATTTCTGGTGATACGGTGGACGATGGCGTCGAAGGACCGGCCGTGGTGCCGTTGCGGCCGAAGCCGCGGTTCGTCGCCGTGGTGTCCGGGTAGTCGGTGGTGGCGGACGCGGGGTGGTCGGCGGCAGACCCCATGCCGGCAAGCGGGCTGGCCGTGCCCGGCGCCTGTGCCGCCTGCATTTCCTGCCGCAATCGTTCCTCGCGCTCCCGATTGCGCACGCGCGCGGCCAGCGGCAATTGCAGCACGGCGAAGAAACCGAGCATGACGGCCAGCAGCGGCAGCCAGATCCGTCCGGCGCCCTGCACCGGCAGCTGGAAGAACATCAGCCAACCGCCGATCAGCAGCGCGCTGACGAGATTGACCCACCCTACCGTGCGCGCGACCGGTACGGTCAGCGCGCCCTGGAAGGCGGCCCGGCCCATCAGTGCGGCGAAACCGATCATGCCAACGCCCAGCAGCTGCCCATACAACGCGGGCTGCGGCTGCGGCAGCTGCAGCGCCGCATAGAAGGTCGCGAACGGCGAGATCAGCAGCACGATGCCAAGCATCAGGTCGAACAGCGCATCGAAGAACAGTACGGCTCTGAGCAGGACCTTCATCGAAACTCCTCGAATCTCGTCAGGGCGTGGGGCCCGGATGCGATGCGCGGCTGCACCGTCCAGGACGGGTGCAGCCGCGTTGCCGGCGGGCGTCATCCGCTGCGCGGGTGCCGGGGCACACCGCGCGCGGCGCTGCCATCAGTCGATGTGGTAGTTCGGCGCTTCCTTGGTGATCTGCACGTCGTGGACATGCGACTCGCGCATGCCGGCGGCGGTGATCTGGACGAACTGCGCGTTCTCGTGCCAATCGGCGATCGAGCTGCTGCCGCAGTAGCCCATCGAGGCCCGCACGCCACCGGTCAGCTGGTGGATGATGGCCATCACCGACCCCTTGTAAGGGACCCGGCCTTCGATGCCTTCCGGTACCAGCTTGTCGACGTTGGCGCTGTTGTCTTCCTGGAAGTAGCGGTCGGCGGCGCCGTCCTTCATCGCGCCCACCGAACCCATGCCGCGATAGCTCTTGAACGAGCGGCCCTGATAGAGGAACACTTCGCCCGGCGCTTCTTCGGTGCCGGAGAACATGCCGCCCATCATCACGGCGTGCGCGCCAGCGGCCAGCGCCTTGGCGATGTCGCCCGAATACCGCACGCCGCCATCGGCGATCAGCGGCACGCCGGTGCCCTTCAGGGCCTCGGCCACGTTCGACACGGCGGTGATCTGCGGCACGCCGACGCCGGCGACGATCCGCGTGGTGCAGATCGAACCCGGCCCGATGCCGACCTTGACGCCGTCGGCGCCATTCTCGACCAGCGCCAGCGCGGCCGCGCCGGTGGCGATATTGCCGCCAATCACCTGCACCTGCGGGAAGTTGTCCTTGACCCAGCGCACGCGGTCGAGCACGCCCTGGCTGTGGCCGTGGGCGGTATCGACCACGATCACGTCCACGCCGGCCTTGACCAGCAGCTCCACGCGCTCGTCGTTCTCGGGACCGACGCCGACCGCCGCGCCCACGCGCAGCTGGCCGCGATCGTCCTTGCTCGCCAGCGGGTTCTCGACGGCCTTCTGGATGTCCTTGACGGTAATCAGGCCGCGCAGCTCGAACGCGTCGTCGACCACCAGCACACGCTCCAGGCGGTGCCGGTTCATCAGGCGCTTGGCTTCGTTCAGGCTTGCACCTTCCGCGACGGTCACCAGCTTCTCGCGCGGGGTCATCTTGGCGCGCACCGGTGCATCCAGTTCTTCCTCGAAGCGCAGGTCGCGGTTGGTGATGATGCCGACCACCGTCTTGCCTTCCAGCACCGGGAAGCCGGAAATGCCATGCTGCTGCGACAGCGCGATGACGTCGCGGACCTTCATGTCCGGCGAGATCGTGATCGGATCGCGCAGCACGCCCGATTCGTAGCGCTTGACCCGGGCCACTTCGCGGGCCTGCTCGGCAGGCTTCAGATTCTTGTGAACGATGCCGATGCCGCCGGCCTGCGCCATGGCGATCGCCAGGCGGGCTTCCGTGACCGTATCCATCGCGGCGGATACCAGCGGAATGTTCAGGTCGATGGAACGGGTCAGGCGGGTGCGGAGGGAGACATCCCGGGGCAGCACGGCGGAATAAGCCGGCACGAGCAGCACATCATCGAACGTGAGTGCTTTCTGGACAAGACGCATAGCGATTCCTCTAGGCGCAAAACCGAATTATACAGGAATGCCCGCATTTTGACGCTGGCACGGATTGGCAATGCTATGCTTTGAGGCTTTTTCGAAACGGGGGCGCCGTCGTGACTGAAACCGCCCTCGGGTAACGGATCTCGTCGATGGGAATTGGAGTCCTCTGCGGCCTGCTGGCAGGCGCCCTGTGGGGCATGGTGTTCATCGCCCCGAAACTGCTGCCCGCCTTCTCGCCCTGGGAGCTGGCAATCGGCCGCTACCTGGCCTACGGGATCGTCGCGGCGATTGCAGCGGCGCCACTGATGCGCCGCATCGCCCGCAAGCTGCGGCGCGCGGACTGCATTGCCCTGCTGCGCCAGGCCATGACGGGCAACCTGCTCTATTACGTCCTGCTGGCCTTTGGCGTGCAACTGGCAGGCGTCGGCCCGACCTCCCTGATCATCGGCATCCTGCCAATCTCCGTGACGCTGCTGGGGCGCCGGGATCACGGCGCGGTGCCGCTCAAGCGCCTTGCGCTGCCGCTGCTGGTGGTGGCGTTGGGCATCGCCTGTATCAACATCGACCTGTTCTCGGGTGGCGGCAGCGTCCATGGCGCGGCAGCCGACCCCGTGCTGCGCCCGGTCTGGCACAAGATCGCCGGCGTGATCTGCGCCGCCGGCGCACTGCTGTGCTGGAGTCTGTACGCGGTGGACAACGCGCGCTATCTGCAGCGCAATCCGCAATACAGCGGCAACGAGTGGTCGGCGCTGTACGGACTGTCCACCGGCGCGGTGTCGCTGGTGCTGGCGGTGATCGGCTGGCTGCTGTTCGGCGATGCGATCCTGGCCGACACCCACCGCGACTGGCAGTGGTTCCTGTGGGTCAACGCCGCCGTCGCACTGGGTGCCTCGCTGATCGGCAACAACCTGTGGAACATCGCCAGCCGCCGTCTGCCGCTGACGCTGTCCGGGCAGATGATCGTGTTCGAGACGCTGTTCGCGCTGGCCTATGGCTTTGTCTACGACGGCCGCTGGCCGCGTCCGCTGGAAATCGCCGCGATCGCGCTGCTGATGGTCGGGGTGGCGTGGTCGGTGCGGATGCACGCCGGCGGCGACTCGCCTGGCCAGGGCCAGACCGGTCAACCGGCGCACGCGAGCTGAAGCGGCACGCCTGCCACGGGCCCGGTCCCGGCCCGGCTCAGACCGTATCTCCCCCGCCGCGCATCCACTTCTGGCCTTCCCGGGTGCCGGCCTCCCGCGTGCGCTGCACCCGGCGCCGCCGGGCCGTCTTCGGATCGGCCTGCAGCGGCCGGTAGACTTCGATGCGGTCGCCCTCGCGCACCACGGTATCCAGCGTCTTGAGCTTGCCGAAGATGCCCACGCGGGCGCTGGCCGGATCGACCTCGGGATGCGCCTGTAGCAGTCCCGAAGCGGTCAGCGCCGCGCCGATGGTGGCGCCGGCATCGACCTCCACCTGCCGTAGAAACGCCTCGCCGGGCAGCGCATAGCAGACCGTCGCGTGGACCCGGGCGCCACCCTGCTCAGCTGGCCGCATAGACGACGTCGGCCCGCTTGACGAAGGCATCGACAAAGGTATTGGCGATCATGTTGAAGACCGGCCCGATGACCTTTTCCAGCAGGATGCTGGAAAACTCGTAATGCAGGTGGAACTCGATCTTGCAGGCGTCGGCGCGCAAGGGAATGAAATTCCAGTACCCGGTAAAGACCTTGAACGGACCATCGGCGAAATTCATGTCGATATGGGTCGGCCGCTGCTGGACATTGCGGGTATGAAAATATTGCTTGATGCCGCTGAAATTGATATGGACCTTGGCATCGAGCAGGGTCTCGGTCTGTTCGAAGATCTCCACGCCGCCGCACCAGGGCAGGAACTTGGGATAGTCTTCAACGCGCGTGACCAGGTCGTACATCTGCTCGGCCGAATAGCCCAACAGCACGGTTTTGTGAACGTCTGCCATGAGTCGACGGTTCCTGGCTGCCGCCTGCCCCTGCCTGCCTTGCCGCGCAGGGTCGACGGCGCCGGTCTGTTTGCTAGAATCGGGATTTTAGCCGAGGCTTTGCCGTCACGGCACGCCCGGGCCTAGCGCCCGCCCTCCGGCCCGCCCGTTCCCCACCTGATCACGCATGACCATCGCAGACAACAAGAAGGCCTTCTTTGACTACTTCATCGAGGAACGATATGAAGCAGGGATCGTGCTCGAAGGGTGGGAGGTCAAGGCGATCCGTGCCTCGCGGGTACAGATCAAGGAGGGCTATGTGGTGATCCGCGATGCCGAGCTGTACCTGATCGGCGCGCACATCAGCCCGCTGGAGAGCGCCTCCACCCATGTCAAGCCGGACCCGGTGCGCACCCGCAAGCTGCTGCTCAAGGCCGACGAGATCAAGAAGCTGATCGGCAAGGTCGAGCAGCGCGGTTATACGCTGGTGCCGCTGAACCTGCATTACACGCGCGGCCGCGTCAAATGCGAGATCGGCCTGGCCAAGGGCAAGAAGCAGTTCGACAAGCGCGAGACCGAGAAGGCGCGGGACTGGCAGCGCGAGAAGGCGCGGCTGATCAAGAGCGGCGGCAAGGAATGATGGCGCGGCCGGATGCGCATCGCGGACCCGGCCGATGAATGCTACTCACCCCCCTTCTACCCCGCCTTCTGCCCCTTCACGATCTGCAGGGCCGATGCGACCATCGTGCTCATGTCGCCCAGGTTGCCCGGCACGATCAGCGTGTTGCCCGTCTTGGCCAGGTTGCCGAAGGCGTTGACGTATTCCTCGGCCACCTTCAGGTTGACCGCTTCCACCCCGCCCTCGCCACGGATGGCGCGGCCGATCTTCTCGATCGCCTGCGCGTTGGCTTCGGCCACGGCGAGGATTGCCGCCGCCTCGCCCTGGGCGTTGTTGATCGCCGCCTGCTTCTCGCCCTCCGACTTCTGGATGGCCGCTTCGCGCGCGCCCGAGGCCAGGTTGATCTGTTCCTGACGGCGCCCTTCCGAGGCGGCGATCAGCGCGCGCTTTTCCCGCTCGGCGGTGATCTGCGCCTGCATCGCCCGCAGGATTTCATTGGGCGGGGTCAGGTCCTTGATCTCGTAGCGCAACACCTTGACGCCCCAGTTCGATGCCGCCTCGTCCAGCGCGTTGACGATGCTGGCGTTGATGAACTCGCGCTCCTCGAAGGTCTTGTCCAGCTCCATCTTGCCGATCACCGAGCGCAGCGTGGTCTGCGCCAGCTGGGTGATCGCCACCACGAAGTTGCTCGACCCGTACGACGCCTTCATCGGGTCGGTAACCTGGAAGTACAGCACGCCATCGACCTGTAGCTGCGTATTGTCGCGCGTGATGCAGACCTGGCTGGGCACATCCAGCGGGATCTCCTTGAGGACGTGCTTGTAGGCGACGCGATCGATGAAGGGCAGCACGACGTTCAGCCCTGGCGTCAGGGTGGCGCGGTACTTGCCCAGGCGCTCGAGCACCCATGCGTGCTGCTGCGGCACGATCTTGAAGCTCTGCGCCAGCAGCACGATGACGGCGATCAGGACCAGCATGGGCAGCACGCTGCCGAAGATATCCAGCATAACGACTCCGGTGACGATGAAACAGGATGGTCCGGCCGAGGCACGCCACGCGCGGCGCCGGCCGGCCGACAGCATGCTACAGCGGGATGACAATCAGCGTGTTGCCGCGCACTTCGACGATACGGTGGCGGCCCGGCAAGGCGGCCGCGCCCTGCCCCAGCTCGACGTTCCACTGCGCGCCGCGATAGGAGACGCGGGCGCGCCCGCCCGCGTCCCACGCCGGCACCTCGACGCTCTGGCCGATATCGAGATTGACGTTCGGATCGCTCGCCGCGGCGCCCTTGCGCGTGCGCCCATAGCGCGAGCGGCGCAGCACGACAAAGCCGGCCAGCGACACGGCCGCCGCCACGAACAGCTGGGCGGCCAGCCCCCAGCCCAGCCATGCCACCGTGCCCGCCGCCAGCGCGCCGAGCGCCACCACCAGCAGATACAGCGTCAGGCTGGCCAGTTCCGCGATGACCAGCAGGACCGCCAGGCCAAACCAGAGATGGTAGTTCGCCATCCGTTGCCTCTCCTCGTTGTCGGTAAACATGAAAAACCCCGCCTTGCAGCGGGGTCCGGTCGTCCATCGATGGGCGGCGCACACGGCAATGCGTGCGCCGCCCATGCCGGCTCAGACGGTGGGCATCAGGACGCCAGTTGACGCCAGGTATCCACCACCGAATCCGGGTTCAGCGAGATCGACGAGATCCCCTCCTTGGCCAGCCAGGCAGCGAAGTCCGGATGATCGGACGGGCCCTGTCCACAGATACCGACATACTTGTTCAGCCGCAGCGCCGTCGAGATCGCGCGCGAGAGCATGAAGCGCACCGCCGGATCGCGCTCGTCGAAGTCCTTGGCCAGCAGCTCCATGCCGGAGTCGCGGTCCAGGCCCAGGGTCAGCTGCGTCAGGTCGTTCGAGCCGATCGAGAAGCCGTCGAAGTACTGCAGGAACTCCTCTGCCAGGATCGCGTTGGACGGCACCTCGCACATCATGATCAGGCGCAGGCCGTTCTCGCCGCGCTTCAGTCCGTGCTTGCCGAGCAGATCGACCACCTTCTCGGCCTGGCCCAGCGTGCGCACGAACGGCACCATGATCTCGACGTTGGTCAGCCCCATCTCGTCGCGGACCCGCTTCATCGCCTTGCACTCCATCTCGAAGGCTTCGGCGAAGTCCTCGGCGATGTAGCGCGATGCGCCGCGGAAACCGAGCATCGGGTTTTCCTCGTCCGGCTCGTAGCGCGAACCGCCGATCAGCTTCTTGTACTCGTTCGACTTGAAGTCCGACAGGCGCACGATCACGGGCTTCGGATAGAACGCGGCGGCGATCGTCGCCACGCCTTCGGCCAGCTTGTCGACATAAAACGCGCGCGGGCTGGCATGGCCGCGGGCCACGCTCTCGACCGCCTTCTTCAGGTCGGCATCGACCTGCGGGTAGTCGAGGATGGCCTTCGGGTGAACGCCGATGTTGTTGTTGATGATGAATTCCAGACGCGCCAGGCCCACGCCGCCGTTCGGAATCTGCGCGAAATCGAAGGCCAGCTGCGGATTGCCGACGTTCATCATGATCTTGACGTCGATCTGCGGCATCTCGCCGCGCTGCACCTCGGTGACCTCGGTCTCCAGCAGGCCGTCGTAGATCCGGCCCTCGTCGCCTTCGGCGCAGGACACCGTGACCAGCGTGCCGTCCTTGAGCACGTCGGTGGCGTCGCCGCAGCCGACCACGGCCGGCACGCCAAGCTCGCGCGCGATGATCGCCGCATGGCAGGTCCGGCCGCCACGGTTGGTGACGATGGCCGAGGCGCGCTTCATCACCGGCTCCCAGTTCGGGTCGGTCATGTCGGCGACCAGCACGTCGCCCGGCTGCACCCGCTCCATCTCGCTCGGGTCGTTGATCACGCGGACCGGGCCGGTGCCGATCTTCTGGCCGATGGCACGGCCGGTGGCCAGCACGGCGGAGGTCCCCTTGAGCTTGAAGCGCTGCTCGACCTTGCCGGCAGCCTGGCTCTTCACGGTCTCCGGGCGTGCCTGCAGGATGTAGATCTTGCCGTCCTTGCCGTCCTTGCCCCACTCGATATCCATCGGGCGGCCATAGTGCTTCTCGATGATCATCGCGTAGCGGGCCAGCTCGCTGACGTCGTCATCGGTGATCGAGTAGCGGTTGCGCAGCTCGGTCGGCACGTCCACCGTCTTGACGCGGCCCTGCTCGCCCGGGGCGGTGAACTCCATCTTGATCAGCTTCGAACCGATCGAGCGGCGGATGATGGGATAGTTGCCGGCTTCCAGCATCGGCTTGAAGACATAGAACTCGTCGGGATTCACCGCGCCCTGCACCACGGTCTCGCCCAGGCCGTAGCTGGACGTGATGAAGACCACGTCGGGGAAGCCCGACTCGGTGTCGATGGTGAACATCACGCCGGAGGCGGCGAGGTCGGAACGGACCATGCGCTGCACGCCGGCCGACAGCGCGACCACATCGTGGGCGAAGCCCTTGTGGACGCGATACGAGATGGCGCGGTCGTTGTACAGCGAGGCGAACACGTGCTTGATCTTGTCCAGCACGTCGTCGATGCCGCTGACGTTCAGGTAGGACTCCTGCTGGCCGGCGAACGAGGCGTCGGGCAGATCCTCTGCCGTGGCGGACGAGCGCACCGCGAACGACGCTTCGGCGCCTTCGCGCGCGGACACACGGGCGTAGTGGTCGCGAATCTCCTGTTCCAGGCGGGGCTGGAACGGCGCGCTGGCAACCCAGCCGCGAATTTCGGCACCGGCTTCGGCCAGCGCCTTGACGTCATCGACGTCAAGCGACTTCAGGCGATCGGAGATGCGCTGGGTCAGGTTGTTGTGAGCGAGGAAGTCGCGGAAGGCCAGCGCCGTGGTGGCAAAGCCGCCCGGAACCCGGACGCCCGCCTCGGCCAGCTGGGAGATCATTTCGCCCAGGGACGAATTCTTGCCTCCCACCACTTCCACATCGGACATGCGCAGCTGCTCGAACGGCAGCACATAGGCGCCGTCATTGGCCAGGTTGGTCATAACACCCTCAAAACGAAGTAGGAAACCTGTCGCCCCTCGCCGGAATATGATTGGAGTTCTGCTACCGACGGGATCGCTTGGCTAAGCACTCCGGGAACGGAGATCGGGAAGGCCTTTCCTGCCGACCGAATCTGGCAATCGAAGCGGCGCTGGATTGTCGACAATCCAGCCTCGCAGGGAAAGGCGGCCCTGCTGCGAAGCGCAATTGCTTAGCCAAAAGATCGCCGCTATTCTACCGTGCCGCACCGCACTTTCGCGTGCGGTGCCTACCAAATAATCGTTTCAGCATGGATTCCCCCGCCGCATCGCGAACCGACAAGCCCCCCGTGCGCACCGTTTTCATCGTCTCCGACGGCACCGGGATCACGGCCGAGACCTTCAGCCATTCCATTCTTGCCCAGTTCGAGATGCGCTTTCGCAAGGTGCGGATGCCCTTCATCGACACGCCAGAGAAGGCGCACATGGCGGTCAGCAAGATCAACGAGGCTTTCCAGGCCGAGGGGGTACCGCCGATCGTCTTCACGACCCTGGTCAATGCCGAATCGAACAAGGCGCTGCGCCGGGCCAAGGGCATGATCCTCGACATGTTCCAGACCTTCATCGAGCCGCTCGAAAAGGAACTGGGGCTGAAGTCGACCCATGCGATCGGCCGGTTCCACCAGAACGCCGATACCGAGGCGTACAAGAACCGGATCGAGGCGATCAACTTCTCGCTGGCGCATGACGATGGCCAGTCGCACAAGAACCTGGAAGAAGCGGACGTGATCCTGGTCGGCGTGTCGCGCAGCGGCAAGACCCCCACCAGCCTGTACCTGGCGATGCAATACGGGCTGAAGGCGGCCAATTACCCGCTGATCCCCGACGATTTCGAGCGCGGCAAGCTGCCGACCGCACTGTACGCCTACAAGCCGAAGATCTTCGGCCTGTCGATCGACCCGCAGCGGCTCTCCGAAATCCGCAACGAGCGGCGGCCGGGCAGCAAGTACGCGGCGCTGGAGAATTGCCGCTACGAGGTCAACGAGGCGGAAATCATGATGCGGCGAGAGGGCATCAAGTGGCTGTCATCGACGCACAAGTCAATCGAGGAGATCGCCACGACGATCCTGCAGGAAATCAAGGTGGATCGGGACAATTACTGATCGCCGATGGTCTGCTCCCCTCTCCCGCCCCTCGGACGCCGCCGCTTGCGCCCCTCTCCCGCCCTGCGGGAGAGAGGGGCCGGGGGAGAGGGTAAGAGGCACTTGACCCACCTTGGCGGTCCGCATCGCCCGCTGCCCTCTCCCCCGCCCCTCTCCCACAAGTGGGAGAGGGGCGCAAATCTACCCCCGCCGCTGCCGCACCGCCTCGAACAGGCAGACCGCCGTCGCCGCGGCGACGTTGAGCGATTCCAGCCCGCCCGGTTGCGGAATGCCGACCGTGCGCGACACCAGCGCCATCCATTCCGGCCCCACGCCCGCGCCTTCATTTCCGACCACCCAGCCGACCGGCCCGCGCAGGTCGGTATCGAACAGCGTGGCGTCGGCGTGCGACGAGGTGGCCAGCAGCGGCACCGCCAGCCGCGGTGCCAGCATGTCCACGGTGCAATGCTCGACGATGTTCAGGTGGAAATTCGCCCCCATGCCGGCGCGCAGGGTCTTGGTCGACCAGGCGAACGCGCAGCCGGTGGCCAGGAACGCATGCTGGATGCCGGCGGCCGCCGCGCTGCGCAGGATGGAGCCGACATTGCCGGCATCCTGCACGCCATCGAGAATGACGCAGTCGCTATCGATGCTGGACGGCAGATGGCCCGCGGGCGTGTCGATCACCAGCATCAGGTCGATGCCGTTGACCACGCCGCTGATCTGGGTGAACAGCGCGTCGGCCAGTACCACCACCCGGTCGGAATCGACGCGGGCGAGCAGCGCGGCGACTTCCGCATGGTCGTAATGCCGCTCGGAGACCACGCAACTGGCCGGCTGGCCCATGGCGGACAGATAGGCCTCGGCCAGATGCACGCCGTCCAGCACCGACTGGCCGGCCTTGCGGCGCTGGTGGGTGGAGCCGGTCAGCGCCTTCAAATGCTTGAACAGCGCGTTGTCGCGCGAGGTGACGTGTTTCA
Organism: Cupriavidus sp. AU9028; assembly: GCF_019795295.1. Classification (GTDB taxonomy): domain Bacteria; phylum Pseudomonadota; class Gammaproteobacteria; order Burkholderiales; family Burkholderiaceae; genus Cupriavidus. The sequence continues at coordinate 35,323 of NZ_JAIMCG010000011.1, forward strand.
CGAGAGACCCCTGGCGAAATTCAGGTGAGCGCCGGACCGGCGGCATCGAAGGCGCGCACCATGTCGTCGATTGCGTGGTCGACGGCCGCGGCTTCCACGCCAGCGGCTTCGACGTCAGCGGCCTCGGGCTGCGGCAGCATGCCGGCAAGCGACTGCGGCAGCGCGCCGCTGCGGATCAATGCCTCGCGAACCGGGGCAAAGGAGCGGCGATGATGCGGCGTGGCGCCGAACCGGCTCAGCGCCTCCAGATGCTGCGGCGTGCCGTAGCCCACATGGGCGTCGAAGCCGTACTCGGGATAGGCCGCATGCAAGGTCAACAGCTCGCGATCCCTTGCGACCTTGGCCAGGATCGACGCGGCGGAGATGGCCTGTACCGTTGCGTCGCCCTTCACCACCGCCTCGACGGGAAACGGCACCTCAGGGCAGCGGTTGCCGTCGATCTGCACCAGGTCGGGCGTGACGCCGGTTGCGGCCAGCCCCCGCACGGCGCGCTGCATCGCCAGCATGGTGGCGTGCAGGATATTCAGCGTGTCGATTTCCTCGACGCTGGCGAAGGCGATATGCCAGCCCAGCGCCCGCTCGCGGATGTCGTCGAACAGGGCCTCGCGCCGGCGCGCAGTGAGGATCTTCGAGTCGGCCAGGCCCTCGATGGGCCGGGCCGGATCGAGGACCACGGCAGCGGCGAACACCGGGCCAGCCAGCGGTCCGCGCCCCGCTTCGTCGACGCCGCACAGCCGGCGTACCGCCGCGGCATCCGGGGCGAGCGACAGCCCGAGCTGCACGTCGATGGCTTCGGCGCGCTTGCGGCCCTTGCGCGCGGTCATGCCGCACTCCGCCCGCGCAACAGACTCACCACCACGTCCGCGGCAATGTCGGCCGTATTGCGGCGCAAGGTGTGGTGCATCTGCGTGAAATGCTCGTACAGGAAGGCCGCGTTGGTCTGGTCGTTCAGTTGCAGCAGCGTCTCGCGCGCCAGCGCCTCCGGCGTGGCGTCGTCCTGCAGCAGCTCGGGCACGACGAAGCGGCCCGACAGGATATTGGGCAGGCCGACATAGGGCAAATACCCCTGCCGCTTCATGATCTGCGCGGTCAACCAGGGCACCTTGTACGAGATCACCATCGGCTTCTTGTACAGCGCTGCCTCCAGCGTGGCCGTGCCGCTCGCCAGCAGCACCACGTCGGCCGCTTCCATCGCCTGGTGGGACTGACCATCGACGATGGTCACGTCCAGCTGCGGATACTGCCGCGCATGCTCTTCCACGATCGCGCGCAGCGGCGCACTGGCGGCCGGCAGCACGAAGGCCAGCGTCGCGTCCATGGCATGCATCCGCGCCATCGCCGCGAAGAAGGTCGCGCCCAGGTTGCGCACCTCCGACTGTCGGCTGCCGGGCAGCACCGCCACCACGCGCCGCCCTGCCGGCAGGCCGAGTTGGGCCCGCGCACCTTGCACATCGGGCACCATCGGGATCACGTCGGCCAGCGGATGGCCGACATACGTCGCCGGAATGCCGGCCTTGGCGTAGATCTCCGGCTCGAACGGGAACAGACACAGGATATGGTCCACCGCCTTGGCGATGGTGCGGATGCGCCCGCCGCGCCAGGCCCAGATCGACGGACTGACGAAATGGACCACCGGGATACCGGCGCGCCGCAGCGGGACCTCGAGCCCGAAGTTGAAATCCGGTGCATCGATGCCGATGAAGCACAGCGGTCGCTCGGCCAGCAGCCGGTCGCGGATCTGCCGGCGCGTGGCCAGGATTTCGCGCAGCGAACCGATGACTTCGACATAGCCATTGACCGACAGCGTTTCCATCGGCCAGTGCGAGACGAAGCCCTTCTCCATCATGCGGCGCCCACCGATGCCGGCATAGCGAACGTCGCCGCCAAGACGCGCCTGCAGCCCGCCAAGCAGCATCGAGGCGAGCAGGTCGCCCGAGGCCTCGCCAGCGACCATGGCAATCTCGCCGCGCAGTTCCAGGCGGGCCTGCGCGGCGGCGGCGATCCGTTGCGGTGGAATCGGCACGGCGGACATCACGCCCGCGACCCTCAGCGGACGATGCCGCGCTGGGTGGCGGCGATGAAGTCGAGGAAGGCCCGCAGCGGCTTGCCGGTCCCGGCGTCCGCCTGCGCCAGCAGGTGCCCGATCTCGGTCTGCGCCTCGTCGAAGCTCAGGTCCGACTTGTAGAGCAGCTTGTAGGCCTGCCGCAGCGCGGCGATCTGCCCGGCATCGAAGCCGCGCCGGCGCAGCCCTTCCACGTTGATGCCGTGCGGCGTGGCCTTGTTGCCGTTCTTGTCGCTGGCCGCGATCACATACGGCGGCACGTCCTGCACCAGCGCCGACGCGCCGCCCAGCATCGCATGGTCGCCGATCCGGACGAACTGGTGCACCCCGCTCATGCCCCCAAGGATCGCCCAGTCGCCCACCTGCACATGGCCGGCGATCTGCGCGTTGCTGGAGAACACGGTGTGGTTGCCGACACGGCAATCGTGCGCGATATGCACGTAGGCCATGATCCAGTTATCGTTGCCGATGCTGGTCAGGCCCTCGTCCTGCACGGTGCCGGTATGGATGGTGGTGAATTCGCGGATGCGGTTGCGGTCGCCGATCACTAGCCGGGTCGGCTCGTCGCGGTACTTCATGTCCTGCGGCGCACCGCCCACCGACGCATACGGGCCGATATGGTTGTCGGCGCCGACGGTGGTATGCCCTTCCAGCGTGCAGTGCGAGCCGATCACGGTGCCGCTGCCGATGCGGACATTGGGTCCGACGATGGAGTACGGGCCAACGCGCACGTCGGCCGCCAGTTCGGCCTTCGGGTCGATCAGGGCGGTGGGATGAATTAGCGTCATGCCTGCTGTCCTAGAAAGCGTGTCGATGGCGCGGGCGAAAGCCGCGCGCCCCTCGGGTTCAGGCGTCGGCCTGCTTGACGGTACACATCAGCTCGGCCTCGCACGCCACCTTGTCTTCGACCGTGGCGAAGGCCTTGAATTTCCAGATACCTCGAATATAGCGCTCGACCGACACATTCATGTGCAGCTGGTCGCCCGGGTAGACGACCTGCTTGAAGCGTGCACCGTCGATGCCGACGAAGTAATACAGCGCCCCTTCCTTGCGTTCCATGTCGGCGCCGAAGGTCAGCAGGCCGGCGGACTGGGCCAGCGCCTCCAGGATCATCACGCCGGGCATCACCGGCGAGCCAGGGAAATGGCCCTGGAAATACGGCTCGTTGATGGTGACGTTCTTCAGGGTCTTGATGCGTTGCTGCGGCTCGAACTCCAGCACGCGGTCCACCAGCAGGATCGGGTAGCGGTGCGGCAACAGCTGGAGGATCTTGCGGATGTCGATATCTGCGGCGGTCATGATGATTTCTCTTCGGTATTCTGTGTCGTTGTGTCCGTGCCCTGGCCGCGCAGCCGCTTCTCCAGCTGCTGCACGCGCTCGCGCAATTTGGACAAGCCGCGCACGATGGCGGCATTGCGTTCCCATTCCGCATGCGGCAGGAACGGAAATACGCTGGTGAAGTGCCGGCCGGGCTGGGCAATCGACTTGGTGATCGAAGTCCCGCCCGACACGATGGTGCCGTCGGCGATGGTCAGGTGGCCCGCGAAATTGGCCGAGCCGCCGATCATGCAGAACCGGCCGATCTTCGTGCTCCCCGCAACGGCCGCACAGCCAGCGATGACGGTATGGGCGCCGACCCGGACGTTGTGCGCGATCTGCACCTGATTGTCCAGCTTGCAGCCGTCCTCGATCACGGTATCGCCCATGGCACCGCGATCCACCGCGGTATTGGCGCCGATCTCGACATCGTTGCCCAGCACGGCCCGGCCGGTCTGTGGGATCTTGACGTACTCGACGCCATCCGCACGCCGGTCCGGCGCGAAGCCGAACCCGTCGGCGCCGATCACCGCGCCGCTATGGACGATGCAGCGCTGGCCCAGCACACAACCATGATAGATGCTGACGTTGGCATGGATCAGCGTATCGTCGCCAACCTGCGCGCCCGCGCCGATATAGCCGTTGGCCAGCACGCGGACGCGCTCGCCCAGGCGGGCGCCGGCCTCGATTACCACGTTGGGGCCGATGTAGCAGGAGGCGGGCACTGTCGCGTCCGGCGACACGCTGGCGCGCGGATCGATGCCGGTGCGGTGGTCCGTGTTGGCGGCACGGTCGAACTGCTGCGCGATCCTGGCGAAGCAGACATAGGGGTCGCGCGCGACCAGCCAGTTGCGGCCCTCGGCATGCCCCTGCTCGCGAATGCGCTCCAGGTCGCGGGGCGACACGACGATCGCCGCCGCGCGGGATGCCAGCGCCTGCGCCAGGTACAGCGGATTGGAGAGGAAAGCCAGCTGCCCTTCCCCGGCTTGGTCCAGCGGTGCCAGACCGCTGATGGTCAGGGTGGGCTCACCCACAACCTGCGCGCCGGTATCCGTGGCGAGCTGACCCAGTGTGGGTGCGTTCATCGCGGTACTTCCTTGAAAGACGGGACGCGCAGCGGCTTACTTGCCGCCCGCGTTCAGAGCCTTCATCACATCGTCGGTAATGTCGATGCGGGGGTTGACGTAGACCGCTTCCTGCACGATCAGGTCGTACTTGCGCTGCTCGGCCAGCTGCCGGATCACGCGGTTGGCGCGCTCCAGCACCTGAGCCAGCTCCTCGTTGCGGCGCTGGTTCAGGTCCTCGCGGAACTCGCGCTGCTTGCGCTGGAACTCGCGGTCCAGGTCGGCCAGTTCGCGCTGGCGGCGCTGGCGGTCGGCATCGGCCAGCACGGCGGTGTCCTTGTCGAGCCGGTCGGCCAGGCCCTTGATCTTCTGGGCCATGTCCTGCAGCTCGCGATCGCGGCGGGAGAACTCCTGCTCCAGCTTGACCTGCGCCTGCTTGGCCGGCTGGGAATCGCGCAGGATGCGCTCCGAATTCACCGCCGCGATGCGCGCTTCCTGGGCGAGCGCGGGCGTGGCGGTGGCCAGGGCCCCGGCCGTCCCCGCGGCGACGAGCAGGGTCTGGATGATGCGGGATGGGGTTTTCATCAATCGATCCTTTATCAGAACGCGGTACCGATCTGGAACTGGAAGCGCTGGGTACGATCGCCCTCTTCCTGCTTCAGCGGGAAGCCCACGCTGACCTTCAGCGGGCCGATCGGCGACAGCCACGACATGCCGAGACCGGTGGAGTACTTCAGGTCGCTGAAGGTCGGGGTCTCGCCTTCCTGGTACACGTTACCGAAGTCAAAGAACGTAAACAGGCGCAGCGTACGGTCCACGCCGGAGCCCGGCAGCGGGAAGATGAACTCGACGTTACCGATCATCTTCGAGGCGCCGCCCTGGGCACGGCCATACTGGTCCTTCGGACCCAGCGAGCTGGTCTGGTAGCCCCGGACCGAGCCGATACCGCCGGCGTAGAAGTACTTGAAGACCGGGTAGTCCTTGCCGCCGAAGCCGCGACCATAGGCGATTTCGCCGTTCAACGCCAGCGTGAATGCCTTGGAGATCGGGTAGTAGTACTGCTGCTGCACGGTGGCGCGGTAGTACGACGTGTCGCCGATGCCCGGCAGACCCACTTCCAGGTTGGCCTGGGTGTACGGGCCCTTGGTCGGGATCAGTGCGCTGTCGCGGCGGTCGCGCGCCCAACCCACCGTGAACGGGAAGTTGTTGGTGACGTCGCCGTTCTCGCGGACCCAGTTCTGGTACTGGATCGGCGTCTGGTCGGTCACGGTCAGCTCGGTACGCTCGTAGCCGATACCGAAGAACACCGTGTCGTTCTCCGAGAACGGCACGCCGAACTTGAAGCTGCCGCCGGTCGAGACGATGCGGTAGTTGGTATCGCCGATGTAGTACAGCGGGCGCGACGTCCGATAGTAGATATCGGTCGAGCGGCTGATGCCGTCCACGGTGAAGTACGGATCGTACTGCGTCAGCGCGATGGTACGGAACGACTTGGCGGTGTTGACGTCCAGGCCCAGGCTGGTGCCGGAGCCGAACACGTTGTCCTGCCGCAGGCCGGCCTGCAGCACCAGCTTGTCGGTCGACGAGAAGCCCATGCCCAGGCTGATCTGCCCGGTCGGCTTCTCGGTGACGTTGACGTTCACGTCCACCTGGTCGGGCGCGCCCGGCACGTCCTCGGTGGTGATATTGGTATCGGTGAAGTAGCCGGTCCGGTTGATCCGCGCCTGCGACTGCTGCAGCTTCTCGCTGTCGAACCACGAGCTTTCCATCTGCCGCATCTCGCGGCGCACCACCTCGTCGCGCGTCTTGCTGTTGCCGACCACATTGACGCGGCGCACGTAGACGCGGCGACCCGGATCGACCATCAGCGTCAGCGCGACTTCACGCGTCTCGCGGTTGATCTGCGGCTGCGGATTGATGGTGGTGAAGGCGTAGCCGTAGGTCCCCATCAGGTCGGTGATGGCCTTGGTGCTCTGCGTCAGCTTCTCGGACGAGAAGACCTCGCCCTTCTTCAGCGTCAGCAGCTTCTCCATCTCCTCCTGCTTGCCCAGCAGTTCGCCAGCCAGCCGGATGTCGGACACCTTGTACTGTTCGCCTTCCTTGATGTTCAGCGTCAGGTAGATGTCCTTCTTGTCCGGCGTGATCGACACCTGGGTCGATTCGATGGCGAACTCGAGGTAACCGCGGTTCAGGTAGAAGGAGCGCAGCGACTCCAGGTCGGCGGTCAGCTTCTGCTTGGAATACAGGTCGTTCTTGGTGTACCAGGAAAGCCAGTTGGGCGTCGACAATTGCATCTCGTCACGCAGCGTGCTTTCCTTGAACGCCTTGTTGCCGACGATATTGATCTGGCGGATCTTGGCGATCGGGCCTTCGTCGACGTTGAAAACGACCGAGACGCGGTTGCGGTCAACCGGCGTCACCGTGGTCTGCACCTCGGCGGCATAGTAGCCGCGCGAGACGTACTGCCGCTTCAGTTCCTGCTCGGCCTTGTCGATCAGCGCGCGGTCGTAGTAACGCGCTTCGGCCACGCCGACGGCTCGCAGCGAACGGCGCAGGGTGTCCTTGTCGAACTCCTTGATGCCGACGAACTCGAGCTGCGAGATGCCCGGGCGCTCCTCCACCTGCACGACCAGCACACCGTCCTCGGCGCGGATCTGCACGTCCTTGAAGAAGCCGGTGTTATAGAGCGCGCGAATCGCGTCGGCGCCCTTGTCGTCGGTGAAGGTCTCGCCTACCTTTACAGGGAGGTAGCCGAACACCGTACCGGGTTCGACCCGTTGCAGGCCTTCCACCCGGATATCCCGGACCACAAATGGATCCGCGGCCTGGGCTGCAGGCGTCCAGGCCGCGATGATGGCACTCGCCAGCACGCCAAGCGAGATGCGCTTATGTCTGATCAATCTTGATCCCCTCGTTGATTCCATGCAGGATTTGGCTCTGATGCTTCGCGAAGGCGGGACCTGGCGACGGGTCGCGGCACCGCGGTGCCGGCACCATGATCGCCTCGCCCCGCGCGCCGGATTCTAGCTGCGCGCCAGGAAGAGGCGGCTGACGTCATTGAACAAGGCGAGCGAAGTCAAGAGCAAGATGCAGGCGATGCCGACCTTCTGCAGGACGGCCTGCCAGTGGTCTGGAACGGGCCGGCCGGTCAAAAATTCAACGCAATAATACAGCAAATGCCCCCCGTCCAATACCGGAACGGGTAACAAATTCAGCACCCCCAGGCTCACGCTGACAAGCGCCAGAAAGCTGATGAAAGGCTGCCATCCGAGGCCCGCCGCCTTGCCGGCATAGTCGGCCACCGTCAGCGGTCCGCTCAGGTTCTCGAGCGAGGCCTGGCCGATCAGCATCCGCCCCAGCAGGCGCAGCGACAGCACGCTGGTATCCCATACCTGCGCGCCCGCCCGCAACAACGCCCGCACCGGCGTGTCGCGCACGGTTTCCATCTCCACGGCCTGCGTCAGGGCCGCGCCCAGCTTGCCGTTGCCCACTGCAGCCCCAAGGCCCCCACCCGCCGCACTCGCGCTGGCGCCGGCCTGCGCCGCATCGGCCTGGACACGGACCGGTACCGACAGCCGCTGGCCGTCGCGTTCGATCTCCATCGTCACCTGTGCATCGGGGCTCGCGCGCACCAGCCGGATCAGCTGCGATGCCTGCGATACGGGCTCGCCCTGCCATGCCAGCACGCGATCCCCCGCGCGCAGCCCGGCCTGCTCGGCCGCGGACCCGGGCAGCACCTCGCGGATCGACACCGGCCCGCCCTTGAGCGCAAGGCCGAGCGTCGCGAGCGGATCGGCGCGCGGATCGTCGCCGGTTTCCGGCAGGCGCGGCAGCGTCAGCGCGCGCTCGCGCCCATCGACGCCCCGCACGTTGAGCACCGCGCTGGCATCGCCGAAGCCCTGCTCGATCACCGCCATGCGCAGGTCGTTCCAGGAGCGCACGGGTTCGGCTTCCGTCTCGCCCTCGGCCTGCAGCGACAGCACGCGGTCGCCCTCGCGCACGCCGGCCGTCGCCGCCACGCTGCCGGCAGCCGGCGCGGCCAGCACCGGCGCGGGCTCCTGCATGCCACCGGCGAACAGTACGAAATACAGCACCACCGCCAGCAGGAAATTGGCGATCGGACCGGCGGCGACGATGACAAAGCGCTTGCCGACCGGCTGGCGATTGAACGAACGATGCAGATCGCGGGCGTCGACCGCCGGATCGCGTTCGGGATCGCGCTCGTCCAGCATCTTGACGTAGCCGCCCAGCGGGATCGCCGCGATGGTCCACTCGGTACGATCCGGATGCCGCGACACCCAGCGCAGCAGCGGACGGCCGAAACCGATGGAAAAACGCAGTACCTTGACGCCGCACGCCCGTGCGGCGAGGTAATGGCCCATCTCGTGCACGTAGATCAGGATGCCAAGGGCGACGATGAAGGCGAGGAGGGTTTGCATCGGTACGGGCTCAGCCTGGTATGTGCGCGCCCTGGGGCAATCCCTGCGAGGCGGCCGGACGGCCGGCGCCACCGGAGACCAGTGCCGTGGCCAGCTGGCGCGCGTGCCGGTCGGCTTCCAGTACGGTATCCAGCGAATCGGCGGGCTGCGCCGGGCTGCGCTCCAGCACGCGCGCGACGATGCCGGCGATATCGGTGAAGCGAATGGCGCCCTGCAGGAAGCGCTCGACTGCGACTTCGTTGGCGGCATTGAGCACCGCCGGCGCGATGCCGCCGGCGCGCAAGGCATCGAAGGCCAGCGCCAGGCAGGGAAAACGCGTCAGATCGGGCGTTTCGAAGGTCAGCGTGCCGGCCAGGGCAAGGTCCAGCGCGGAGACGCCGGCGTCGACCCGCTCCGGCCACGCAAGGCCGTAGGCGATGGGGGTGCGCATGTCCGGGTTGCCCAGCTGCGCCAGCACCGAGCCGTCGGCGTAGGCGACCATCGAATGCACGATGCTCTGCGGGTGGATCAGGACCTCGATGCGGTCGGCCGGCGCCGCGAACAGCCAGTGCGCCTCGATGACTTCGAGGCCCTTGTTCATCATCGTCGCCGAATCGACGGAGATCTTGCGGCCCATCACCCAGTTGGGATGCGCGCATGCCTGGTCGGGCGTGATGTCGTGCAAGGTGGCCGGGTCGCGGGTGCGAAACGGCCCGCCGGAAGCGGTCAGCACCACCCGGGAAACGCCGGCGCCGTAGCGCGGATCGTCGTTGGGCAGGCACTGGAAGATCGCGTTGTGCTCGCTGTCGATGGGCAGCAGCGTGGCGCCGTGCTCGCGCACCGCATCCATGAAGATCGCCCCGGACATCACCAGCGCTTCCTTGTTGGCCAGCAGCACGCGCTTGCCCGCACGCGCGGCGGCCAGGGTCGGGCGCAGCCCCGCCGCGCCGACGATGGCGGCCATCACGGTATCGGCTTCGGCGTCGGTTGCCACTGCCTCGAGCGCGGCTTCGCCGTGCAGCACGTCGGTGGCGATGCCTGCGGCAGCCAGCTTCCCGCGCAGTTCGGCTGCCGCGCCGGCATCGGCGACCACGGTCCGCGCCGGCCGGAACTCGATGCACTGCGCAGCCAGCTTGTCGACCTGACGATGCGCCGTCAACGCATGGATGGCATAGCGGTCCGGATGGCGGCGAACCACGTCCAGCGTGCTTTCGCCGATGGACCCGGTGGCACCGAGGACGGTGATGCGACGCATGGAAGACGGCGTCTGGAAATCAGCGGACGGCAAGGTCAGTTCAAAGATATAGCGCGAACAGCGCCGCCAGCGGCAGCACCGGTAGCAGCGCGTCGATACGGTCCAGCACGCCGCCGTGTCCGGGCAGCAGGCGGCTGCTGTCCTTCTTGCCGGCCTGGCGCTTGAGCAGCGACTCGAACAGGTCGCCGACCACACTGGCAACCACCATCAGCGTGGTCAGCGCCACCAGGGTCAGCAGCCCCGCGTGGTCGGCGATCCGGCTGAACCAGGTCGGCGACAGCGCGGTGGTCACCGCCAGCCCGAGCGCCACGGCCAGCGCCAGCGCCCAGCCACCGATGGCGCCCTCCCAGGACTTGCCGGGGCTGATCGACGGCGCCAGCTTGCGCCGCCCCACTGCCTTGCCGACGAAATAGGCGCCGACGTCGGCGGCCCAGACCAGTGCGGCGGCCGACAGCAGCACGCCGACGCCGAGCCCGCGCAGCACCATCGCGGCGTGGGCAAACGCGGGAAGCACCAGCAGACCGAGCACGCCGGCAATCAGCGCGAACAGCGGCGTGGTCTTGCGCACGCCGCGCGCCAGCAGCAAGGCGGCGACGATCCATGCCGCCACCGAGGCCTGCAGCAGCCACAGGATGGCGTGGCGGCTCGGCAGGTCATGCCACAGGATCAGCGCGATCACGCAGGCCAGCGCATACAGCAACGGTGCAATGCCGCGCAGGCCAAGCAGCCGCCCGAATTCCCAACCGGCCAGCGCGACGATCACCGCCATCAGTCCGGCCAGCGCCACCGGTGGCGCCAGGAACAGGATCGGCAGGATCAGCAGCAACAGGCACAGTGCGGTAATCACTCGGGTCAGAAGCATGCGCTACGGGTCCTGTCAGTTGGCGGTTGGAAGGAACGCGGGGGAAGCAACATCCGGGCAAGCCGATCAGGCCGTGCCCGACAGCCCATTGGGCGCGACCACCTGGGCACTGGTCCGGCCGAAGCGGCGCTCGCGCTGACGGTACGACGAAAACGCCTTGTCCAGCTCGGCGGCATCGAAGTCGGGCCAGAACACGTCGGTGAAATACAGTTCGGTATAGGCGAGCTGCCACAGCAGGAAATTGCTGATGCGCTGCTCGCCCCCGGTACGGATGAAGAGGTCCGGCTCGGGCGCATAGGCCATCGCCAGATGCGGCGCCAGCGCGGCCTCGTCGATGGTCGACGGATCGATCATCGGCGCGCGCAGCAGCATTTTCTGCACCGCCTGCAGCAGATCCCAGCGGCCGCCATAGTTGGCGGCGATGGTCACCGTCAGGCCGGTATTGGCCGCCGTGCGCCGCTCGGCGTCGGCGATCAGCTGCTGGATGCGAGGGCTGAAGCGGCCAAGGTCGCCGACCACCTTCAGCCGGATATTGTTGGCGTGCATCTTCACGACTTCCCGGCGCAGCGACATCATGAACAGCCGCATCAGGAAAGACACCTCGTCGGCCGGACGCCGCCAGTTCTCCGAACTGAAGGCGAACAGCGTCAGGTAGCGGACACCACGCACCGCGCACGCCTCGACCACCGCGCGCACGGCGTCCAGTCCGCGGCTATGGCCGGCGACCCGGGGCAGATGCCGTTGCGTGGCCCAGCGCCCGTTGCCGTCCATGATGATTGCGACGTGGTTGGGAACGTAGCCAGTTTCGGGGATGGCGAGTGTGGAACTGATGTGCATGATGTTGGAGACGGTAGTGCCGTCGCGGCCGCCATCAGGCGGGCGGCCGCAATGGCCTCAGACCGTCATGATCTCCTTGTCCTTGTCGGCGACCAGCTTGTCGATCTCGGCGACATATTTGTCGGTCAGCTTCTGCACCTCATCCTGGCCGCGGCGCTCGTCGTCCTCGGAAATGCTCTTGTCCTTGACCAGTTTCTTGAACTGCTCGTTCGCGTCGCGGCGCAGATTCCGCACCGCAACCTTGGCGCCTTCCGCCTCGCCCTTGACCACCTTGATCAGCTCCTTGCGGCGCTCCTCGGTCAGCGGGGGCATCGGCACGCGGATGACTTCGCCCATCGTCGCCGGGTTCAGACCCAGGTCCGAATCGCGGATCGCCTTCTCGACGGCGCCGACCATCTTCTTTTCCCACGGCTGCACGGTGATGGTGCGGGCATCGCCCAGGCCAATGTTGGCCACCTGGCTGATCGGCACCATCGAACCATAGTAATCGACCTGAATGTGGTCGAGCAGGCCGGTATGCGCGCGACCGGTGCGGATCTTGGCCAGATCGGCCTTGAACGCTTCGATCGTCTTCTGCATCTTCTGCTCGGCGCTCTTCTTGATGTCGGCGACGCTCATCATAACCTCCGGAATGCTGAATGCGATGACCCCGTCACGCGGGGCCGAAAAACGGATCATTCTACCTTGTGCCAGCGGGCCCGCTACCGTCGCGAGCCGCGGCCGGCGCTTCAAACGTGTACCAGCGTACCTTCGTCCTCGCCCAGGATCACCCGCTTGAGCGCGCCAGGCTTGACGATGGAGAACACGCGGATGGGCAGCTTCTGGTCCCGGCACAGCGCGAAGGCGGTCGCGTCCATCACCTGCAGGTTGCGCGAAATCGCCTCGTCGAAGCTGATGGTCGAGTAGCGCGTCGCGCTCGGATCCTTCTTGGGATCGGCGGTATAGACGCCGTCGACCTTGGTGGCCTTGAGCACCACCTCGGCACCGATTTCCGAGCCGCGCAGTGCGGCGGCGGTGTCGGTGGTGAAGAACGGGTTGCCGGTGCCGGCGGCGAAGATCACGACCTTGCCCTCTTCGAGCTGGCGGATGGCGCGGGGGCGGATGTAGGGCTCCACCACCTGGTCCATGCGCAGCGCCGACTGGACCCGGCCCTCGATATTGGCGTGGCGCATGGCGTCCTGCAACGCCAGCGCGTTCATCATGGTGGCCAGCATGCCCATGTAGTCGGCGGTGGCGCGGTCCATGCCAGCGGCGCCGCCCGCGACACCGCGGAAGATATTGCCGCCGCCGATGACTACCGCCACCTGCACGCCGAGCCGGACGATCTCGGCGATGTCGTTGACCATGCCCTCGATGGTGGACCGGTTGATGCCGAAGGCATCGTCGCCCATCAGGGCTTCACCGGACAGTTTCAGAAGGACACGCTTGTAGGCTGGCATATTCACCCTCGGGCTGGTTCGAGATTTCAATCCCGGCCTCGCCCCGGGCAGCGGCGCTGCCGGGGCCAAGCCGGCTTTCCCCGTCGCCCGCGCTGGAGCCGCCGGGGAGTGCCGGTGCTGGCGGACGACGGCGAAAGCGGGCTTTCGCAGGCATGCGAACGGCAGCGCCACACGCATCCCTGTCTCTACTTGCGCCAAGGGGCACCTTGCGGTGCCCCTCGGGATTATACGGCGGGCCATCCGGCACTTTCGTGCGCCAGCCTCCCGCCAGGCGATCAGCCCTTTTGCGCAGCGGCGACCTGAGCCGCCACTTCGGCAGCGAAGTCGTCCTGACGCTTCTCGATGCCTTCGCCGACCACGTACAGGGTGAAACCCTTGACGGTGGTGTTGGCGGCCTTCAGCATCTGCTCGACGGTCTGCTTGTCGTTCTTCACGAACGTCTGGTTCAGCAGCGAGACTTCCTTCAGGTACTTCTGCACCGAACCCTCGACCATCTTCGCGACGATCTCGGCCGGCTTGCCCGACTCGGCGGCCTTCTGCTCGGCGATGCTGCGCTCCTTGGCAATCAGCTCGGCCGGCACGTCGGCGGCCGACAGCGACACCGGCTTCATCGCGGCGATGTGCATGGCGACGTCCTTGGCGGCAACGTCGTCGCCGTCGAACTCGACCATCACGCCGATACGCGTGCCGTGCAGGTACGAGGCCAGCTTGCCGCCGTTGGCGTAACGGACGAAACGGCGGATCGTCATGTTCTCGCCGATCTTGCCGATCAGCGCCGAGCGCACTTCGTCCACGGTCTTGCCGTCCAGCGGCAGCGCCGACAGCGCAGCCACGTCAGCCGGGCTTTCCTTGGCGACCAGCTCGGCGACCTTGGCGGAGAAGGCCAGGAAGTCGTCGTTCTTCGACACGAAGTCGGTTTCGCAGTTCAGCTCGACCAGCGCACCGGTGGTGCCGTCGATGAAGGTGGCAACCACGCCTTCGGCGGTCACGCGCGAGGCCGCCTTGCTGGCCTTGCTGCCCAGCTTGACGCGCAGCAGTTCCTCGGCCTTGGCCAGGTCGCCGTCGGCTTCGGTCAGGGCCTTCTTGCACTCCATCATGGGCGCGTCGGTCTTTGCGCGCAGTTCAGCAACCATGCTTGCGGTAATAGCCGCCATTTGTCACTCCTTGTTGGTTCACGCCGCCGTCAGCGCGACATCGCGGTCCGATGCGCGCCCACGGCAGTCCGAGTGGTGCCTACCGTCACCCGCCGCCATGATGCCGGCCGCGGATGACAACGATTCAAAAAAAGGGGGCGCACGATGTCGCCCCCTTCTGTTGGCCAGGACCCCGGCCCTGGTGCCGCGCCGGTCAGACCGGCCGGCTCGTGCCATGTGATTGCGTCTGGCGTCGGGGTCCTCTGGCCGCGGGGCCTCAGGCCTCTTCGACTTCGACGAAGTCGTCGCCGCGAGCGGCTTCCACCACGTCCTGCACCGCGTTGGCGCGGCCTTCCAGGATCGCGTCGGCAACGCCGCGCACGTACAGCGCCACGGCCTTGCTCGAGTCGTCGTTACCCGGGATCACGTAGTCGATGCCGTCCGGGGTGTGGTTGGTATCGACCACGCCGATCACGGGGATGCCCAGCTTGTTGGCTTCGGTCACGGCAATCTTGTGATAGCCGACGTCGACCACGAAGATGGCGTCCGGAATGCCGCCCATGTCCTTGATGCCGCCGATGGACTTTTCCAGCTTTTCCATCTCGCGCTCGAACATCAGCGCTTCCTTCTTGCTCATGGTTTCCAGCGCGCCGGCTTCCTTGGCGGCTTCCATGTCCTTCAGGCGCTTGATCGAGATCTTGACCGTCTTGAAGTTGGTCAGCATGCCGCCGAGCCAGCGGGCGTCGACGTAGGGCATGCCGGCACGGCCTGCTTCCTCGGCCAGGATCTCGCGCGACTGGCGCTTGGTGCCGACGAACAGGATGGTGCCGCGGTTCGCTGCCAGCTGACGCACGTACTTCAGTGCGTCCTGGAACATCGGCAGCGTCTTTTCCAGGTTGATGATGTGAATCTTGTTGCGATGGCCGAAAATGTACGGTGCCATCTTCGGGTTCCAGAAGCGGGTCTGGTGGCCAAAGTGGCAACCGGCTTCCAGCATTTCACGCATGGTGATGGACATCTGAATTCTCCACGAGGGTTGGGTCTTAAGCCCGCCCAGACATTCCCGCAAGGGAACACCCCGGATGGACGGACTTGCGATTCAGCGGTGCCGCGGCAAACGAGTCGCGGCACCGCCCCACCAGCGCCGCCGGCACCATTGCCGACGGTTCCAGGTGAGCCCGCGATTGTAGCAACATCCGATCGGAGACTCAAGTCACCTCCCGCAAGTCGCCTGCCAGCCGCCCAGCGGGTGCGTCTGCGCCCAACTTGTGAACAACACACCGCTTCTGGAAGGGAGCGCAGGATGCCAGCACCGCCCGATAATGCGATAATCCCGTTTTGCAATCTGCACGCGCGGCTGCGGCCGCCCGTCACTCCGCATTACAGCATGAGCACCCATATCAAGACCCCAGAAGACATCGCGCAGATGCGTGTCGCCTGCCGCCTGGCTTCCGAAGTCCTCGACTACATCACGCCCTTCGTCAAACCGGGCGTGACCACCGGCGAACTGGACCGGCTGTGCCATGCCTACATGCGCGACGTGCAAGGCACGGTGCCGGCGCCGCTGAATTATGCCCCTCCGGGCTACCCGCCCTTCCCGGGCGCGATCTGCACCTCGGTCAACGACGTGATCTGCCACGGCATTCCGGGCGACCGGGTGCTGAAGAACGGCGATGCGGTAAACCTGGACATCACCGTCATTACCAAGGAAGGCTATTACGGCGACACCAGCCGGATGTTCATCGTCGGCGAAGGTTCGATTCTCGCCAGGCGACTGGCGCAAGTGACCTTCGAGTGCATGTGGAAGGGCATCGCCCAGGTGCGCCCCGGCGCACGGCTCGGGGACATCGGCCACGTGATCCAGCAGCATGCGGAAGCGGCCGGCTACAGCGTGGTGCGCGAATACTGCGGCCACGGCATCGGCAAGAACTTTCACGAGGACCCGCAGATCCTGCACTACGGCAGGCCCGGCACCGGCATGGAACTGCAGGCGGGCATGATCTTCACGATCGAGCCGATGATCAATGCCGGCAAGCGCGACATCCGCACCATGCCCGACCACTGGACCGTCAAGACGCGCGACCGCAGCCTGTCGGCGCAGTGGGAGCATACGGTGCTGGTGACCGACACCGGATACGAAGTGCTGACGGTATCGGCCGGCACGCAGGCGCCGCCCGCGTTCATCACCGACACGGTTCCGGCCTGACGAGACGGGGCGCCAGACGGCGCCCCTGTCGTTTGTGCAGGCGGCCCGGTCCCCTCGTGGAACCACGCCCGCACCCACCTTCGGTCGTACCCTCGCCCAGACCCAGGCACCGCCATGCCCGCCCTGCCCTCCCCCGCCATCGACACCTCCCCGGAACTGCTGCTGGCCAGCCGCGTCCGCGACCGGCTCAAGGCGACCAAGCAATCGCTGTGCGAAGCCTTCACGGCCGGCGGCGCGGTCGCCTCGCTGCTCGCCCGCACCGGGCAGGCGGTGGATACCGCCCTGGTCGAATGCTGGCATGGCCTCGGCCTGCCTGCCGACTCCGCGCTGGTGGCGGTGGGCGGCTACGGGCGCGGCGAACTGTTTCCGCACTCGGATGTGGACGTGCTGTTGCTGCTGCCGGCCGCGCCGGAGCGGGACACTGTCGAGCGGCTGGAGAGATTCATCGGCCTGTGCTGGGACCTCGGGCTCGAAATCGGCTCGTCGGTGCGCACCACCGAGGACTGCCTGCGCGAGGCGCGGCAGGACGTCACCATCCGCACCGCATTGCTGGAAGCGCGCCTGCTGACCGGCAACCGGGCACTGTTCGACGACATGCGCGCGCGCTATCTCGCCGAACTGGATCCGCGCGGCTTCTTCCAGGCCAAGCTGCTGGAGATGCGCCAGCGCCATGCCAAGTATCAGGACACGCCGTACGCGCTGGAGCCGAACTGCAAGGAGAGCCCGGGCGGGCTGCGCGACCTGCAGGTGATCCTGTGGATGACGCGCGCCGCAGGCTATGGCGCCAGCTGGAAGGAGTTGCGCGAGAAAGGGCTGCTGACCGAGCGTGAGGCGCTGGAGCTGGCGCGCAACGAGCGCCTGCTCAAGACCATCCGCGCCCGGCTGCACCTGCTGGCGGGGCGCCGTCAGGACGTGCTGGTGTTCGACCTGCAGACGGCGCTGGCCGAGGCCTTCGGCTACCGGCAGAACAACAACAAGCGCGCCAGCGAACAGCTGATGCGGCGCTATTACTGGGCCGCCAAGGCGGTGACCCAGTTGAACAGCGTGCTGCTGCTGAACATCGAGGCGATGCTGTTCCCGAGCGAGTCGCAGGTGACGCGCCAGATCAATGCGCGCTTCGTCGAGCGCCAGGGCATGCTGGAGATCACCAGCGACGATCTGTACGAGCAATGCCCGCACGCGATTCTCGAAACCTTCCTGGTGTACGAACGCACTCCCGGCGTCAAGGGACTGTCGCCGCGCACGCTGCGGGGGCTGTATAACGCACGCAACCTGATGGACGCCCGCTGGCGCAGCGATCCGGTCAACCGCCAGCAGTTTCTCGCGATCATCCAGGAACCGCAGGGCATTACCCACGCGCTGCGCCTGATGAACCAGACCAGCGTGCTGGGCCGCTATCTGGTCAACTTCCGCCGCATCGTCGGGCAGATGCAGCACGACCTGTTCCACGTCTATACGGTGGACCAGCACATCCTGATGGTGGTGCGCAACATGCGGCGCTTCGCCATCGTCGAGCACACGCACGAGTTCCCCTTCTGCAGCCAGCTGATGGCGAACTTCGACAAGCCGTGGGTGCTGTGGCTGGCGGCGCTGTTCCACGACATCGCCAAGGGACGAGGCGGCGACCACTCGAAGCTGGGCACCGGCGACGCGCGGCGCTTCTGCCGCCAGCATGGCATCGCGCGCGAGGACACCGAACTGATCGCCTGGCTGGTCGAGCACCACCTGACCATGAGCCAGGTCGCGCAGAAGCAGGACATCACCGATCCCGACGTGATCAACGCCTTCGCGAAGGTAGTCGGCAGCGAGCGCTACCTGACCGCGCTCTATCTGTTGACGGTGGCCGATATCCGCGGCACCAGCCCCAAGGTGTGGAATGCCTGGAAGGGCAAGCTGCTCGAGGACCTGTACCGCATCACGCTGCGCGTGCTCGGCGGCGCGCGCGTCGATCCGCATTCGCTATGGGCGCAGCGGCGCGAGGAGACCATCGCCGGGCTGCGGCTGCAGGCCTTCGACCCCGCGCGGGCGCAGGCGCTGTGGGACCGGCTGGATGTCGCCTTCTTCCTGCGCCACGACGCGCGCGATATCGCCTGGCTGTCGCGGCACCTGGCCGACCAGGTCGACAGTGCACGGCCGGTCGTCAAGGCGCGGATCTCTCCGGCGGGCGAAGGGCTGCAGGTGGCGGTCTACGCCAAGGATCAGCCGGACCTGTTTGCCCGCATCTGCGGGTACTTCGAACGCAAGAGCTTCTCGATCCAGGAAGCCAAGATCCACACCACCAGGCATGGCTACGCACTCGATACCTTCCAGGTGATCGATCCGAACAACCCGACCGGCGCCCGCGTCAACTATCGCGACATCATCGCGCTGGTCGAACACGAGCTATGCGAGCGGCTGCTGCAGCAGGCGCCGCTGCCGGAACCTTCCCCGGGCCGGTTGTCGCGCCAGTCGCGCAGCTTCCCGATCAAGCCGCGCGTGGACCTGCGGCCCGACGAGCGCGGCCAGTATTTCCTGCTGTCGCTGTCGGCCAATGACCGCACCGGCCTGCTGTACGCCATCGCGCGTGTGCTGGGCCGGCATCGCGTATCGGTTCATACCGCTCGCATCAATACGCTGGGCGAACGTGTCGAGGACATGTTCGTGGTCGACGGCAGCCGCCTGGCGGCCGACAATCGGCTCGAAATCCAGCTGGAACAGGACCTGCTCGCGGTGCTCGATATCTGATATCGGCGCCCCGACTCAAAACAGATGACGCAAGACTCTTCCCCCAAGCGCAAGACCCTCGGACTCAAGCCCGCCGGCGGCGGCGCTCCCGCGCGCAAATCCGGCCGGCCGCTGCGCGTGTCGGACCTCAATCGCAGGCAGGTGCAGACCGTCGCCGAACGGGTCAAGGCGGTACTGCAGCGCGACCACGTCGCCGGCAAGCCGGCACGCAACGCCGGTGCCGGCCCTTCCCTGCGCGGCGGCCGCCCGGCGCCGGCGGCCGGCAACGATTCCCCGCGCGGCGGAGATCGGCCGCGACGCTTCGGTGACGACGCGCCGCGCGGCGGCGATCGGCCGCGCCGCTTCGGCGAGGATGGGCCTCGCGGCGGGGATCGGCCACGCCGGACCGGAGATGACATGCGCGGTGGCGATCGTCCCCGCCGCTTCGACAAGGATGCGCCGCGGGGCGGCGACCGCCCACGCCGGTTCGACGGCGACGCGCCACGAGGCGGCGACCGGCCTCGCCGATTCGGTGACGACGCGCCACGAGGCGCCGACCGCCCGCGTCGATTCGATGGCGACGCACCGCGTGGCGGCGATCGGCCGCGTCGATTCGATGGCGACGCACCGCGTGGCGCCGACCGCCCGCGTCGATTCGATGGCGACGCACCGCGTGGCGGCGACCGGCCGCGTCGATTCGATGGCGACGCACCACGGGGTGGCGACCGGCCACGCCGATTCAATGATGGCGCTCCCCGCGGCGGCGACCGGCCGCGTCGATTCGATGGCGACGCACCACGGGGTGGCGACCGGCCACGCCGCTTCAATGATGGCGCTCCCCGCGGCGGCGACCGGCCACGCCGCTTCGGTGAGGATGCGCCCCGCGGCGGCGACCGCCCCCGCCGCTTCGGTGACGATGCGCCGCGCGGCGGCGATCGGCCGCGCCGGTTCGACGACGGTGCCCCCCAGCGCAGCGGACAGCAACAACGTCCGCCACGCGCGCGCGGCGAGGTGCGTCCGGCTCGCGCCACCTTCGGCGAGGGCATGGGTCGCTCGCCGAAGAGTGGCTCCGGCCACGACGCAGGCGGCGTTCGCAGTCCGGCGCGTCCCCCCTCCGGCACGCATGCGGCAGGCGCGCGCATGACGCAGGAACATGGCGCCGGTGGCGCCGATGACGGCATGGTCCGGCTGTCCAAGCGGATGTCCGAACTCGGCCTTTGCTCGCGGCGAGAAGCGGACGAGTGGATTCCGCGCGGCTGGGTGCTGGTCGATGGCAAACCCGTCACCGAACTCGGCACGCGCGTGCGGCCCGACGCCACAATCGAGATCCTGCAGGCGGCCCGCTCCGAGCAGGGCGAGCGGGTCACGGTGCTGCTGCACAAGCCGGTCGGCTATGTCTCCGGCCAGGCCGAGGAAGGCTATCAGCCGGCCGCGGCGTTGTTCAAGGCCGAGAACCAGTGGGAGCAGGACCCGACCCGCAAGCGCTTCGCGCCTTGGCAGCACAAGGGCCTGGCCCCCGCCGGGCGTCTCGATATCGATTCGACGGGTCTGCTGGTGCTGACGCAGGACGGCCGTATCGCGCGCCATCTGATCGGCGAAGATTCGGGCGTCGAGAAGGAGTACCTGGTGCGGGTGGTCTGGGAGGATGCACCGGGCGGCCCAGTGGAGCGCAACATCTCGGCGGTCTTCCCCGCCGAGCGGCTCGAACTGCTGCGCCACGGCCTGTCGCTGGACGGCGAGGCGCTGAAGCCGGCCAAGGTCAGCTGGCAGAACGAAGAGCAGTTGCGCTTCGTGCTGCGCGAAGGCAAGAAGCGCCAGATCCGCCGGATGTGCGAACAGGTGGGCCTGAAGGTGGTCGGCCTGAAGCGCGTGCGCATGGGCCGCATCGTGCTGGGCGACCTCCCGG
Source organism: Cupriavidus sp. AU9028 (assembly GCF_019795295.1). Taxonomy (GTDB): domain Bacteria; phylum Pseudomonadota; class Gammaproteobacteria; order Burkholderiales; family Burkholderiaceae; genus Cupriavidus. The sequence continues at coordinate 56,525 of NZ_JAIMCG010000011.1, forward strand.
TCGGCCAGTGGCGCTTCCTCGGTCCGTTCGAGAAGTTCTGACGCAGTCGATCCGGCCCGGGCGCCGATGCCCGGGCTGGTCGTTACCGCCCATCAGTCGTCCGACTGCGGGTCCAGATCGGGAAACAGCACGTCGGTAAAGCCGAAGCGGGAGAAATCCTTGACCCGCATCGGGTAAAGGATGCCGCGCAAGTGGTCGCACTCATGCTGCACGACGCGCGCGTGGAACCCCTCGGCGACGCGTTCGATACGCTGGCCCATCAGGTCATGGCCGCTGTAGCGCAGGCTGGTGTGGCGCGGCACCATGCCGCGCAGCCCCGGCACCGACAGGCAGCCCTCCCAGCCGTCCTCCATCTCGTCGGACAGCGGAGTCAATTCGGGGTTGATCAGCACCGTCTTGGGCACCTGGGGTGCGTGCGGGTAGCGGGGGTTGCGCTCGAAACCGAAGATCACCACCTGGAGGTCCACGCCGATCTGCGGTGCAGCCAGCCCGGCACCATTGGCATGCTCCATCGTGTCGAACATGTCCTCGATCAGCGTGCGCAGCTCCGGCGTATTGAAGCGTTCGACGGGCCGGGCAACCTGCAGCAGACGCGGGTCGCCCATCTTGAGAATGTCGCGAATCATGGGCTTTCCTTGAGCGGCATGCCGGCACGGCTTGCCGGCATGCCATGGCGGCCATTATAGCGACGCGTCCGCCCTTCCCGCTGGTGCCCCCAACGCCGGCCGCCCGGGCGGTTCAGGCCCGCGCGCGGTGCAACCGCAGCCACCGCCAGTACGGTTGCCGTGCGGGCTCACCGAACACCCTTTCGACGTCCGGGCAATGCAGGCCAGGCGGCTCCGGCGTGCCCGTCCGCGGGAACTGGCGCCGGCGTCGCACGCGTGCCGCAGCCCGAATCACCTTGCGGATGCACGCACGGGCGGCCGCGTCTCTCGGCGGCGGGCCTCGGCCCTCCTCACCCGCCACGCGCAGGACGAGCCGGCCATGATGACGCAGCAGCAGGCAGCGCAGCCTGGCCAGCAGATGCCTGCCCCAGCTCAGCTGGCCGCATGGCGTCCACTCGAGCCGGAACTGCATGCGCTGCAGCGTGAATCGGCATCTCTGGCATCGATCGCCAGCGAGGGCGATGCGCTCATCGAGCGCAGCGAGTCCCGCCTGAACCGCCTGCCAGTCGTCGATTTGCTCCCCGATTTCGCGTTCACGGATGCGCGCCGCGGCCTGGCCGCTGCCGGGCCGTGGCGTCAGCAACAGCATGCCGTTCTTCAGCACGATCATGGCCGGTCCCGCGACTACAGCACGCCCGGCACACCGACGTAGCGCCGCCGCTGCCCTGCCATCGCCTGCGCCACATGCTCGCGCAAGCGTCGCTCCACGGCCGCTTCGCGGGACTCGAACAGGCGCCGGCCAATGGCCTGGCGCTTGGACAGCTTGAAGCTGTCCCATAGCCGGCGGACGAGCCGTTGCTGCCAGCTTCGCGAGGTCTCCTTCGGCATGGTGACCCGAATGCAAGGGACCTGGCGGACGCAGCCCTCGTAGCGGTTGCGGTTGAGCCGGCAGACGATGCGCTTGTACAGCTGCTGCGCCCACGTCGGGTGAATGCGCTCCCGGCGCCAGACCACGTGCACTTTCCCGCTCCCGCCGAAGGACAGGAACGTATCGTGGGTTTCGTCCGGGCGATTGGTGATGCGGCTGGCGAACGGCAGCAGCTCCTTCTCCAGTGCATCCCAACGCCCCTTGCGGAGCTGCGGGTTGGAGGAAGAGGAAGCGACGTCATAACCCATGGTCATCTCCTGGTTGAGGATGGAAGCCAGAGCATATTTGGCGACGCGGCGCTTCCCCATGGGCCGCCGCTGCGCCGCGGCTTTCCTGGCAAGCAAGCGCTGAAAAACGAAAAGCCGCCCTTGCGGGCGGCTTGCGATTCCCGTCGCACGGCTGCGCCTGGTCAATCCCCCGGCAGCATCGCCCGCATGGCTGCCTCGTCGAGCACCGGCACACCCAGTGCCAGGGCCTTGTCCAGCTTGCTGCCCGCCTCCTCGCCGGCGACCACGTAGTCGGTCTTCTTCGATACCGAGCCGGCCACCTTGGCGCCCGCCGCTTCCAGCCGTTCCTTGGCCTCCTCGCGCGACATGGTCGGCAAGGTGCCGGTCAGCACGAAGGTCTTGCCGGCCAGCGGCGCGTCGTCGGCCGCCTGCGCATCGGCGGCCGGCTCGCTCTCGGGCCAGTGCACGCCGGCGGCGCGCAGCTGCTCGATGCTCTCGACGTTATGGGCCTCGGCGAGGAAACTGGCGATCGATTGCGCCACCACCGGACCGACGTCGTTGACCTGCAGCAGCGCGGCCTCGTCCGCCGCCAGCAGCGCGTCGAGCGAGCCGAAGTGCCGGGCGAGATCGCGCGCGGTGGCCTCGCCGACGTGGCGGATGCCAAGCGCGTAGATGAAGCGGGCCAGCGTGGTCTGGCGCGACGCATCGATCGCGGCGACCAGGTTGGCCGCCGACTTGTCCGCCATCCGCTCCAGCGCGGCAAGCTTGGCCACGCCGAGCTTGTACAGATCGGCCGGCGTGCGCACGATGCCCTGCTCCACCAGCTGGTCGACCACCTTCTCGCCCAGGCCCTCGATGTCCATCGCCCGGCGCTGGGCAAAATGCAGCAGCGCCTGCTTGCGCTGCGCGGCGCAGATCAGCCCACCCGTGCAGCGCGCCACGGCTTCGCCCTCCAGCCGTTCGATATGCGAGCCACAGACCGGGCAGGCGGTTGGCATGACGAAGGCGCGCGCGTGCGCGGGGCGCCGTTCGGGAACCACTGCGACCACTTCCGGAATCACGTCGCCCGCACGGCGCACGATCACGGTGTCGCCAATATGCACGTCCTTGCGGCGGACCTCGTCCTCGTTGTGCAAGGTCGCGTTGGTCACAGTCACGCCGCCGACGAAGACCGGCGCCAGGCGCGCCACCGGGGTGATGGCACCGGTGCGCCCAACCTGCACCTCGATGTCCTCCACCACGGTAGTCATCTCCTGCGCGGGAAACTTGTGCGCGAGCGCAAAGCGCGGCGCGCGCGAGACGAATCCCAGCCGCTCCTGCTCGGCCAGTGCGTTGACCTTGTAGACGACGCCGTCGATGTCGTACGGCAGGCTGTCGCGCCTCGCGCCGACGGCACGGTAGAAGTCCAGCAGTCCCCGGGCGCCGTGTACCACGTCGCGCTCCTTGCAGACCGGCAGCCCCAGCCGCGCGAACCAGTCCAGCACGCTGGCATGGGTGGCGGGCCGCTCGGCACCAACCAGTTCGCCGATGCCATAGGCGAAGAACGACAGCGGACGGCGCGCGGTGATGCGCGGATCGAGCTGCCGCAGGCTGCCCGCGGCCGCGTTGCGCGGATTGACGAAGGTCTTTTCGCCGGCCTCGGCCTGCCGCGCATTGAGCCTGTCGAAGTCCCGGCGGAACATGAAGACCTCGCCGCGCACCTCGATCACCTCCGGCGCGCCCGCCTTCAGCTTCAGCGGAATCGCCTTGATGGTGCGCACATTGGCGGTGACATCCTCGCCGGTCTCGCCGTCGCCGCGCGTGGCGGCCTGCACCAGCCGGCCGCCTTCGTAGCGCAGCGACATCGCGAGACCGTCGAACTTCAGTTCGCAGGCGTATTCGACCGCGTCGGCGGCGGAAAACAGATCGTCCGGTCCCTCGCTGGCCGCGCCGCGCCCGAGGCCCTGCCGGCAGCGCCGGTCGAAGCCGATCACGTCGTCATCGTCGAAGCCGTTGTTCAACGACAGCATCGGCATGCGGTGACGCACCGTGGCGAAGGCGGACAACGGCTGCCCGCCCACCCGCTGGGTCGGCGATTCGGGCGTCAGCAGCTCCGGATGGTCGCGCTCGAGCGCCTGCAGCTCCCGGAACAGCGCGTCGTAATCGGCGTCGGGAATGCTGGGCGCGTCCAGTACGTAATACTGGTAGTTGTGGTGCTCGATCTGCTCGCGCAGCCAGTCCACGCGCGCCACCGGATCGTCCGGTTTCTCGGCGGAATTGTCGGGCCGGGCCGCCTCGCCGGCGGCCCCCACGGTCTTCTTGGCAGACATCGAAACCGCCTTCAGTTGCTGAACAGCCGCAGCGCCACCGGCGACCCGGCGGGCATGCCGCGTGCCTCGAGCTTGTCGTAGAGCGCCTGCAGTTGCTGGAAGATGGCGACGAACGAGGACTCGGTGAGCGGACGCAGGTTGTCGTCGACCAGTTGCGCGCCCATCCGCTCGGCCAGGCTGTTGCCGTACTCGCACATGGTCTTGAAGGGCCGCACCGACTGCGCGGCCACCGCGACGTCGAGCAGCAGCGTGATCTGCTGCCCGGCCTTCACCGTCAGGTCGTCACGCAGGAAGTTGGTGTCGCCGAACTGCAGGGTGAACAGCGGACGCTGCACGCCGTCGGGGCCGGCGTGGTAGCGCGTGAACCGCGTGCCATCGCGCGACAGCACCAGGCCGTCCTGGGTGGCAATGCTCTGCACATAGGCCGCCGACCACGGCGCGCCGTCGGAAATCACGTTGACGCCGAGCTGCACATCGCTGGCGGCCGCGAAGTTGTCGAGCTCGCGCGCATTGCCGACGGTCTCCGTCATGTCGGGCAGTTCGACCGAGGCGTCCAGCGCCTCGGCCAGCGCCTCGACGGCATTGACGAATTCGGAGAACTCGAGCGCGTTGAGCGGGCCGGAGCGATTGGCCAGCTGCACGGCGACCTGCAGGTCCTCGTACTGGTGACCGGCGGTGACCGGCTCCCAGGCGTTCGACGCTTCGTGCAGCCCTTCCAGATGCACCTGCTTGGTACCGGCGCGGCGCAGCCGTCCGGTCAGCGGCAGGATGCGGTCGCCGGACGCCTTGCGCTCCAGATGCAGCGGCACGATGCAATCGATCAGCGGATCGATGGTGGCCGGCCGCGGCTGGCCGTCGGCAATGGTGTCGGGGGCCTGGGGTGCCGGCGCAGCCGCGACCGTGGGTGCCGCCGCAGGGACGCTCGCCGGCGCCGCCGCGGCGGCGCTCGTCGGTTGACGCGTCACGTCGGCAGCGGCCGTTTCCAGGGCGCCGCCGGTCCGGTCGGTTGCGCCGCCCCCCGCCGTGGCCGCATCGGCCGCATCGGGGGTGGCGTCCGGGTTCCCACGCGCATGTCCTGCCGCTTCCTGGGCAGACGGCGTGGCGGCGCCATGACGCGCCTGCACGACGCCGTCGGCGGCCTCGCCGGCCAGCGCCTCGTCAGGCGCGAAGCTGGCGGCGCCCGCCTCGGCGGCGGCGCGCACCGGATCGTCGCCGCTGGGCAGCGGCGGCACCGGCAGGGTCGGCTCCTTGCGCTCGATATTGTGGGGCGGCGGCGTGTCGTGCAGCCTGGCGCTGACTTCCGGCTTCACCGTGTCGCCGACCACCGGCTCGCGCATCGGCGGAATGTCATCGTCGGGCTGCAACGCGCGCGGGCGGCGCGACTTGCGGATCTGCCACTGGTTGTAGGCCACGACCAGCAGCAGCAGAACAATGCCGGCAATGACGAGGGCGGTCTGGAGGTCCATCGTCAGGCTGCCTCCGCCATCGAAACCGCGGCGTCCATATCGACCGCCACGATGCGCGAGACGCCCTGCTCCTGCATCGTCACGCCGATCAGCTGGTGCGCCATCTCCATGGCGATCTTGTTGTGCGAGATAAAGACGAACTGGGTCTTGTCGGACATGCGTGCGACCATGTTGGCGTAGCGTTCGGTATTGGCGTCGTCCAGCGGCGCGTCCACCTCGTCCAGCAGGCAGAACGGTGCCGGATTGAGCTGGAACATGGCGAACACCAGCGCGATTGCCGTCAGCGCCTTCTCGCCGCCCGACAGCAAGTGGATCGTCGAATTCTTCTTGCCCGGCGGCTGCGCCATCACCTGCACGCCGGCATCGAGGATTTCCTCGCCGGTCATGATCAGGCGCGCCTGGCCACCGCCGAACAGCGCGGGGAACAGCTCGCCGAAATGATGGTTGACCTGGTCGAAGGTGCCCTGCAGCAGCGCGCGGGTTTCCTGGTCGATCTTGTGGATCGCGTCTTCCAGCGTCTGGATGGCGTCGTTCAGGTCCGCCGACTGTGCATCGAGGAACGTCTTGCGCTCGCGCGCCGAGGCCAGTTCCTCCAGCGCGGCCATATTGACCGGCCCCAGCGCGTTGATCGCGTTGTTCAGGCGCGTCACCTCGCCTTGCAGGTACGACGGCTTGAGATCCGCGTTCAGCTTGGGCGCCAGCGCCTCCTCGTCGACCTGTGCGGCGCTCAGCTGCTCGGCGAACTGCTCCTGGGCAAGGCGCGCGGCCTGCTCCTTCAGCTGGTATTCGGTGATGCGGTCGCGCAGCGGCTGCAGGCTGCGCTCTGCACCGAGGCGCTGCTCGTCCAGCTGGCGCAGTTGCGCCGACAGCGCGTCAAGCTCGATGCGCGCGGCCGACAGCGCCTCTTCCTTCTGCGCGCGGATTTCCAGCGCGTCCTGCAGCCCGGTGTGCGCGGTCTGCTCGTTGATCGTCTCCAGTTCGGCGCGCGCGTTCTCCAGCGATTCGGCGATGCGCTCGGCCTGATCGCCCGCGACCTGGATATTGCGGCGCAGCTCCTCGATCCGGCTGGCGAGGTTGCGCTCGGCAAACACCGCTTCCTGCGCGGCGCGCTCCAGTTCGCGCAGCTGCTGGCGGGCCGACGTCAGCTTCGCATCCAGCGCCTCGAAGGCCACCTGCTGGTCCTCGTGCGCGGCCTGCTGCTCCGCCAGCGCGGCGTCGTGCTGCTCGAAGCTCGCTTCGGACTCGGCCTTGATCGCGCGCTGCTCCTCGATCTGCGCGGCGATCTCTTCCAGTTCTTCGCGGATCTGGCCGCTGCGTGCCGAATACCGGTCCATCGCCTGCGACAGCTTCAGCACGTCCATCTGCAGCGCATGCACCCGGCGCGTGGCCTGCTCGCTGCGCCCGCGTGCCTCCGTCAGCGACTGGCTGGCCTGCGTGTAGGCGGCATCGGCCCGGCTGGCCAGGCTGCGCGCCTCGTCGGCCAGCAGCAGCTGGGCCCGCGACTGCTTCTGCAGGTTCTCGATTTCCTGCTCGCGCGCCAGCATGCCGGCCTGTTCGGAGTCGGCGGCGTAGAGATGGATCGAATGGCGGTCGATCAGATGGCCATCGGCCACGACGAAGGTGGCGCCATCCGGCAGCGAGGCGCGTCCCGCCAGCGCCTGCGCCATGTCGGCGGCGGTGTAGACGCCGGCCAGCCAGTCCTTCAGCACGGCGCGCAGGCCCGGCTCGGTGACCCGGACCAGGCGCATCAGCGGCTGCAGCCCCGGCGCGGGGTCGCGCGGCAGGCCGGCCGACGGTGGCGCGAAGAAGGCCAGCTTGGCCGGCGGCGCATCGGCGAGCAGGCCCTGGATCCAGTCCAGGTTGGACACTTCGAGCGCCGCCAGTTTTTCGCGCAGCACCGCTTCAAGCGCGTTTTCCCAGCCCGGCTCGATATGCAGCTTTTTCCAGAGCCGCGGCAGCGCGGCCAGGCCATGCTTGTCCAGCCACGGCTGCACCTTGCCTTCGCTCTGCACGTTTTCCTGCAGCTGGCGCAACGCGGCCAGGCGCGCCTCGAGCGAGGCGATTGCCGCGGCTTCGCTCTGCACGCGCTGCTGGGCCTCGCGCCGCTCGGCATCCAGTCGCGGCAGCCGCTCCTCGGCGTCGGCCAGCGCCGCCTGGGCTTCCTCCAGCACGGCTTCCTGCTCGGCCAGTTCGGCGCGCAGTTCCTCGAGCCGGATTTCGTCCGGCCGGTCCAGCCCCTGCTCCTCGCCCTTCAGCCGTTCACGGCGCTGCTCCAGTTGCTGCAGCATCTGGTCGGCGTTGCGCTGTTGCGCCGCCTCCAGCTTCAGCGCCTGCTCGGCCTGCATGATGCTGGCGCGCTGGTCGTTCAGCAGCGCCTGCGCCTCGCGCCACTGCGCTTCCAGCGTGGGCAGCATGTCGCTGTGCTGCTCCAGCGCTTCCTGCGCCTGCACCGTGCGGCCCTCGGCCAGCGCCAGTTCTTCCTCCGCGGCGGCCAGTTCGTCCTCGGCCTGGGTGGCCTTGCCCTGCCACTGCTCGCGCTGCGCAGTCAGCGCGGCGATCTGCGCCTGCGCGCGATTGCGCGACTCGACCACGAAGCGGATCTCGGCTTCGAGCTTGCTGACCTCGGCGTTGGCCTCGTACAGCGCGCCCTGCGCGGCGTGCATGCCGTCCGAGGCGGCGTAGTGGGCGGCGCGCAGCGTTTCCAGTTCCGCCTCGACGTGACGCAGCTGCGCGGTCTGCGCCTCGAGATCGACCTGGGCCTGATCGATGGCGCGCTTGTGGCGCTCCTGCTCGGCGAGCGCCTCGCGCTTGCGCAGCAGCCACAGCAGATGCTGCTTCTCCTCGCCCTCGGCCTGCAGCGCCTTGAAGCGCTGCGCCACTTCGGCCTGCCCTTCCAGCTTTTCCAGGTTGGCGCCGAGTTCGCGCAGGATGTCTTCGACGCGGGTCAGGTTCTCGCGCGTGTCCGACAGCCGGTTCTCGGTTTCGCGCCGGCGTTCCTTGTACTTCGACACGCCGGCCGCTTCCTCGAGGAAGATGCGCATGTCGTCGGGCTTGGCCTCGATGATGCGCGAAATCATGCCCTGGCCGATGATGGCGTACGCGCGCGGGCCGAGACCCGTGCCCAGGAAGATGTCCTGGATGTCGCGCCGGCGCACCGGCTGGTTGTTGATGTAGTAGGACGAGGTGCCGTCCCGCGTCAGCACGCGCTTGACGGCGATCTCGGCGTACTGGCTCCACTGGCCGGCGGCGCGCCCTTCGGCGTTGTCGAACACCAGTTCGACGCTGGCCCGCCCGGCTGCCTTGCGCGCGGTCGAGCCATTGAAGATGACGTCCTGCATCGATTCGCCGCGCAGCTCCGAGGCCCGGGACTCACCCAGTACCCAGCGCACCGCATCGATGATGTTGGATTTGCCGCAGCCATTGGGACCGACGATGCCGACCAGTTGGCCGGGCACTTGGAAATTGGTGGGATCGACGAAGGACTTGAAGCCCGCCAGCTTGATCGAAGACAGTCGCACGGTGGTCGTGAATGGTCGGAATCCGTCAGCAGAGGCGCGCGCGGCGCCCCAAGGCAACAGGCGCGCCGCGGCCCTGCGCCGGCCTCGGTTTCGAGGTGCCGGGCTCGCCACGCCGCGCCTGCAAAGTTCGCGCTAATCATACCATCGGTGTGACGCCGCCCAGCCCCGCCAGCCCCCTTGCGGCACGCGCGAAACGCGCGCCAGCCCACGCCCGGCCGTGATCGCGCCCGCAAGGAGGTGTTGCCGGCTGCATCCACTATAATGGCGGGTTGCTGCCGTGACACCGGCCAGGGTCCCATGCGACCGGGCTCGTCATCGGCCTTCCATGCCCGCTATCGTTCTTCTGCCAGCCAGTCCACCCCTGCGTCCACCTGCCGATCTCCCAATGAATCCGCGCCTCGATCTGCTCCAGCCCTACCCCTTCGAGAAACTGAAGGCGCTGTTCGCCGGGATTCCTGCCGACGCCAGGCCGGGCAGCGGTCTGCGCGAGATCAGTTTCGGCATCGGCGAGCCCAAGCATCCGACGCCCCCGTTCATCCGGGAGGCGCTGGCCGGCTCGCTGGACGGTCTGGCGGCCTACCCGGCCACCGCCGGCAGCGAGGCGCTGCGGCGCTGCATCGCCGCCTGGCTGGAGCGGCGCTACGGGCTGCCGCGAGTCGACCCGGCCACCGAGGTGCTGCCGGTCAACGGCTCGCGCGAGGCGCTGTTCGCCTTCGCCCAGACCGTGATCGACGGCGCCCGGCCCGACGCCCTGGTGGTCTGCCCCAACCCGTTCTACCAGATCTATGAAGGCGCGGCGCTGCTGGCCGGCGCCCGGCCGCTGTTCGCCAACAGCGACCCGGCCCGCAACTTCGCGCCGGCCTTCGACCGCATCGACCCGGCGCTGTGGCCGCGCGTGCAGCTGCTGTACGTCTGCACGCCGGGCAACCCGACCGGCGCCGTACTGTCGCTGGAGGACTGGAAGCACCTGTTCGATCTGTCGGACCGGCACGGCTTCGTGATCGCCTCCGACGAGTGCTACTCGGAGATCTACTTCGACGAGAGCCGCCCGCCGCTGGGCGCGCTGGAAGCCGCGCACCGCCTCGGCCGGGGCTTCGACCGGCTGGTGGTGTTTTCCAGCCTGTCCAAGCGCTCCAACGTGCCGGGCCTGCGCTCCGGCTTCGTCGCCGGCGACGCCGCCCTGCTGCGCCGTTTCCTGCTGTATCGCACCTACCATGGCGGCGCCATGAGCCCGCCGGTGCAGACGGCCAGCATTGCCGCCTGGAGCGACGAGCAACATGTGCGGGAGAACCGCGCCGCCTATGTGGCAAAGTTCGCCCAGGTCACGCCGATGCTGGCGCAGGTGCTGGATGTCGCGCTGCCCGACGCCGGGTTCTACCTGTGGGCGGACGTGTCGCGCACCGGCCTGTCCGATACCGAGTTCGCCGCGCGGCTCTATGCGCAGCAGCACCTGACGGTGCTGCCCGGCAGCTATCTGGCCCGCGAGGCCGGCGGCATCAACCCCGGCGCGAACCGGATCCGCATGGCGCTGGTCGCCACGCCCGAGGAGTGCCTGGAAGGCGCCGCGCGGATCGTGCAGTTCTGCCAGTCGCTGCCCGGCGGCGCCTGAGCAAGCCCGGCGCCGCCAGCGCTGCATCCACCCATCCAATCCACCTCAAACCGAGACGCGAATCACGCGCACCAACCGTTATGACGCAAGCTCTGCAAGCCCTGATCGACCAAGCCTGGGAAGATCGCACCAGCCTGTCGCCGAAGTCGGCGCCCAACGATATCCGCGAAGCCGTGGCCAACGTGATCGGCCAGCTCGACGCCGGCACGCTGCGCGTGGCGGAGAAGCAGGGTTCGGACTGGGTCGTCAACCAGTGGGTCAAGAAGGCCGTGCTGCTGTCGTTCCGCCTGGAGGACAATGCGCCGATGGCGGCCGGCGGCTTCGCGCAGTTCTATGACAAGGTGCCGACCAAGTTCGCCGACTGGAGCGCCGACGACTTCGCCAGGGCCGGCTTCCGCGTAGTGCCGCCCGCCGTGGCACGCCGCGGCTCCTTCATCGCCCGCAACGCGGTGCTGATGCCCTCGTACGTCAATATCGGCGCCTACGTCGACGAAGGCACCATGGTCGATACCTGGGCCACCGTCGGTTCGTGCGCGCAGATCGGCAAGAACGTCCACCTGTCCGGCGGTGTCGGCATCGGTGGCGTGCTGGAGCCGCTGCAGGCCAACCCGGTGATCATCGAGGACAACTGCTTCATCGGCGCGCGCTCGGAAGTCGTCGAGGGCGTGATCGTCGAGGAGAACTCGGTGATCTCGATGGGGGTGTACCTGGGCCAGTCGACCAAGATCTACGATCGCGAGACCGGCGAGATCCACTACGGCCGCGTGCCGGCGGGTTCGGTGGTGGTCGCCGGCAACCTGCCGTCGAAGGACGGCAAGTACAGCCTGTACTGCGCCGTGATCGTCAAGAAGGTCGATGCGCAAACCCGCGCCAAGACCAGCCTGAACGACCTGCTGCGCGGCGACTGATGCAACGGGCGTCCGGCGCCCTGCGGACGCCGCCCCGGCTCGCCTGCGGTGCTCCAGTCAAGGAACACCGCGGGCGCGGCCTGTGAGGAACCCCGTGCCTTCCCTACGCAAGCGATTCATGGCCCTCGACCCAGCCACTGTCAGTACCGTGCTTTCCCTGTTGCCCACCATTCTCGAGCAGGCCAACAAGACCATCGAGCGCTTCAAGAAGAACAAGCGCAAGGATGGCGAGCCGGCCGATGCCGACTCTGCCGCGCCGGCCACGCCCCCCGAGGAGCTGGCACGCCGCGTCGCGGAACTGGAAGCGGCGGCGATGCAGCAGGCCGAGGCGGTCAAGATGCTGGCCGAGCAGCACGCCATTACCATCGAGGCGCTGCGCAAGGAGGCCGCGCGGCTGGATCGCCGCCTGCGCCTGATGACCGCGGTGGCGATGGCCGGTGTCGGCATTGCCGTGCCCGCGCTGGTAATCGCCGTCAACCTGCTGCTGCGCTGACCCCCTGCGCCCGGAACCCTGCAACACACCATGACTGTCCGACTCTACGGCATCCCCAACTGCGATACCGTCAAGAAGGCCCGCACCTGGCTCGAAGGCCAGGGCATCGGCTACGATTTCCACGATTTCAAGAAGCAGGGCGTCAGCGAGGCGCTGCTGCGCGGCTGGCTGGAGCAGGTGCCGCTGACCGTGCTGCTCAACCGCAAGGGCACGACGTGGCGCGCACTGTCCGATGCGGACAAGGCGCGTGCCGACGAGGTCGCCGGCGCCATCGCGCTGATGCAGCAAAGCCCGTCGCTGATCAAGCGGCCGGTGCTGGAGCACGAGGGCAAGGTTGCCGTCGGCTTCCATGCCGAGCAGTACGCCGAGCGCTTCGCCGCGGCCTGACCCCTTTCTCACTTCCCGCAATCCCGGCCAGCAGGGCCGCTCACCCGTACTACCTGAAGCCATGACCCAGCCCTCCCCGGCCCCCTCCGCCAACTCGGCCACCCTTGCGCTCACCGAAGACCTGATCCGGCGGCAGTCGGTCACGCCCGTGGATGCCGGTTGCCAGGCCGTGCTGCAGGAGCGCCTGACGCGCCTGGGTTTCGTCTGCGAATCGCTGGTCAGCGGGCCCGAATCGTTCCAGGTCACCAACCTGTGGGCCGTGCGGCGCGGCAAGCTCGGCGCCGCGGGCAAGCTGCTGACCTTCGCCGGCCATACCGACGTGGTGCCGACCGGTCCGCGCGAGCAATGGCAATCCGATCCGTTCGAGCCTACCCACCGGGACGGCAAGCTGTTCGGCCGGGGCGCCGCCGACATGAAAACCTCGATCGCCGCCTTCGTGGTGGCCGCCGAGGAATTCGTGCAGGCCAACCCGGATCACGCCGGCTCGATCGCGCTGCTGATCACCAGCGACGAGGAAGGCCCGGCGCATGACGGCACCGTCAAGGTGGTCGAGGCGCTGCAGGCGCGCGGCGAGCGCCTGGACTACTGCATCGTCGGCGAGCCGACCTCGGTGGACACGCTGGGCGACATGGTCAAGAACGGCCGGCGCGGCTCGCTGTCCGGGCGGCTGACCGTGCGCGGCGTGCAGGGCCATATCGCCTACCCGCACCTGGCCCGCAACCCGATCCACCTGGCATCGCCGGCGACGGCGGAACTGGTGGCCGAGCGCTGGGATGACGGCAACGAATACTTCCCGCCGACCAGCTGGCAGATGTCGAACATCCATGCCGGCACCGGCGCGACCAACGTGATTCCGGGCCACGTCACCATCGACTTCAACTTCCGCTTCTCCACGGCCAGCACGCCGGAGCAACTCAAGTCCCGCGTCCATGCCATCCTCGACCGCCATGGCCTGGACTACGGCATCGAGTGGACGCTCGGCGGGGAACCGTTCCTGACGCCGCGCGGCGAGCTGTCCGAAGCGCTGGCCGCGTCGATTGCCGCGCGGACCGGCGTACAGACCGAGCTGTCCACCACCGGCGGCACCTCGGACGGCCGTTTCATCGCCCGCATCTGCCCGCAGGTGATCGAGTTTGGCCCGCCCAATGCGACCATCCACAAGATCGACGAGCACGTGGAAGTGCGTTTCATCGATCCGCTGAAGGACATCTACCGCGGCGTGCTGGAGCGGCTGATCGCCTGAAGGCGGCTGCTGCATCCACCACCGCTTCCACCTTCGATACGCGACCGCCATGCCCACCACCACTCCCCTTCAGACCGTGCGCGACCTGCTGCGCCTTGCCGTGTCGCGTTTCCAGCAGGCCGGGCTGTCGTTCGGCCATGGCAGCGACAATGCCTATGACGAGGCGGTCTACCTGGTCCTGCATACCCTGCACCTGCCGCTGGACACGCTCGATCCCTTCCTCGATGCCCGCCTGCTGCCCGAGGAAATCGACGCGGTGCTGGAGGTGATCCGCCGGCGCGTGGAGGACCGGGTGCCGGCCGCCTATATCACCCGGGAGGCGTACATGCATGGCATGCGCTTCTATGTGGACGAGCGCGTGATCGTGCCGCGCAGCTTCATCGGCGAGCTGCTGCAGGAAGGGCTGGAGCCGTGGATCGGCGATCCGGACCAAGTCGGTCCGGTGCTGGAGCTGTGTACCGGTTCGGGCTGCCTGCCGATCCTCGCCGCGCACGCCTGGCCGTCGGCCACGATCGATGCGGTCGAACTTTCGGCCGATGCGCTGGAGGTGGCGCGCCGCAACGTCGCCGACTATGGACTGGACGACCGCATCCGGCTGCTGCAGGGCGATCTCTACGCGCCGTTGCCGGCCGATGCGCGCTACGACGTGATCCTGACCAACCCGCCCTACGTCAACGAACAGGCGATGCAGGCGCTGCCGCCGGAATACCTGGCCGAACCGCGCATGGCGCTGGCCGGTGGCGACGATGGCATGGACGTGGTGCGGCGTATCGTGGCCGGCGCCAAGGCCCGGCTCAACCCCGGCGGCATCCTGGTGGTCGAGATTGGCAACGAGTTCGCCAACGTCGAAGCGGCCTTTCCCGACCTGGCCATCGTCTGGCTGCCGGTCAGCGCCGGCGACGCGCAGGTCTTCCTGCTGACCTACGACGCCCTGCCCGGCTGAGCCCCGCCGCCGGCAGGAAAGGCGCCGGCGATCGCCGCGCGCACCGCGGCCTTGGTCTGCTCGACCACGTTTTCGCGCCAGTCGTCGGCATCGCCGTAGAACGCCTGCCACATCGCGTCGCGGATCAGCGCACGCTGGGTGTTGTCCGCATCCGGGTGGCGGTGCAGCCAGTGATCGCCGCGCAGGGCGCGCAGCACGTCGGGCATCGGCAGCGTGCCGAATTCGAGCGCGATGCCGGCGTAATCGATGCCGGCAAGGGTATCGGGCACCGCATGCCACACCAGTCCGTGCAGCGGCGCGGACACCGAGGTGCCATCCTCCATCGACGTCACCTCCTCGCCCCAGACCGCCCGCGTGCGCGCCAGCGCGTCGGCATCGCCGGGGCCCATATGGATGCGCTCGCCGTAGCCCCACGGGCCCAGGCCGGTATGCAGGTCGATCCAGCGCAGGCTGGCCCGGCCGGCGCCATAGCGCGCCAGGATGCGCCGCAGCGTGTAGTTGCTCCAGCTGGCCACCCGGCCGCCATAGAACATGCCGGCGGGATCGTGATACTGCCCGGCGCTGATCGCCGCCTGATACCACCGCATGCCGCGCGCGGCCACCGCATTGGACAGCGCCGTCTCCACTTCCTCCGAGGGCGGCCAGGCGTCGGGCAGCAGCAGCGGCGCCAGTTCGGCGTAGCCCGCGTTGTAAGGCAATGCCGCGGTGAAATCCATGAAATTGCGGTTCAGGTCCACATTGTCTTCATTGACCCGGCGCAGCCAGGAAAAGCCGTAGGGGTTGACGGCGTGAACCAGCAGCAGCCCCACCCCGGCATCGGCGCAGTCCTGCAGCAGCAGCGCATCGTCCAGGATGGCGACCTGGGCGCCGGCGCCGCAGAACCCCTCGGCGCCATGCACGCCGCTGGTCAGCAGCACCATCTGGCTCGCCTCCCGCGGGCCGGCCCAGACCACGTCCATCGCCAGCTCCTCGTCCTGCACGCCGCGATGGGTGGGGTGGGCGAAGGGCACGGTCGCGAGGCCGGCGGCGCGGGCCGCCTCGGAAAAGCGGTCGCGGGCTTGTGCATAGGTTCGCGAAAAGCAATCACGCAGGCGCATCGGTATCTCCGGCTGCCGGGGTCGATGCTGGCATTAAATGCCATTCGCGCCGCTTGCGCCAGCATCGGCACTGGCTATCGCTGTCCGCCATCGCCGCGCCCGGCAATCCACCGGACGGCGGTAGAATGCGCGTTGCCCTGCGGCGGCCCCGTTCCCCGCCCCTCGAATAACCCCTCTCGCATCCCTCCAGGTCCCCCGTGATCCGAATCGACCAGCTTGTTCTCCAGCGCGGCACCAAGGTGCTGTTCGACCATGCCAGCGTGACGCTGAACCCCGGCGAGCGCGTCGGGCTGGTCGGGGCGAACGGCAGCGGCAAATCGACGCTGTTCGCGCTGCTGCGCGGCGAACTGCACGCGGATGGCGGCGAGGTGGCAATCCCGCCTTCGTGGCGCGTCGCCCACGTCGCCCAGGAGACGCCGGCGGTCACGCGCAGCGCGCTGGACTATGTGATCGATGGCGACACGCAGCTGCGCGCCATCGAGCAGCGCATCGCCAGCGCGCAGGCCAGCGGCGACGGCAATGCCGAGGCCGAGGCGCACACCGCCTACGCCGATGCCGACGGCTACACCGCGGCGTCGCGCGCCGAAGCGCTACTGCTGGGGCTGGGCTTCACCCTGCCGCAGATCGGCCAGCCGGTCGCCTCGTTCTCCGGCGGCTGGCGCATGCGCCTGAACCTGGCGCAAGCGCTGATGTGCCCGTCCGACCTGCTGCTGCTGGACGAGCCGACCAATCACCTGGACCTGGACGCCATCGTCTGGCTGGAAGACTGGCTGGCGCGCTATGCCGGCACGCTGGTGATGATCTCGCACGACCGCGAGTTTCTCGACGCCGTCTGCAACGTGACCGTTCATATCGAGCAGCAGCAGTTGCGCCGCTACGGCGGCAACTACACGCTGTTCGAGACGCTGCGGCTGCAGCAGATGGCGCAGCAGCAGGCCGCGTACGCGCGCCAGCAGAAGCAGATCGCCCACCTCGAGTCGTTCATCACCCGCTTCAAGGCCAAGGCGACCAAGGCTCGCCAGGCGCAGAGCCGGGTCAAGGCGCTGGAGAAGATGGAGCGGCTCGCGCCGGTGCATGCGGCCGCGGGCTTCTCCTTCGAATTTCGCGAACCGGACTCGGCACCCAATCCGATGATGGTGCTCGAGGGCGTCGATTGCGGCTATGAGGGCGAGCCTGCGGTGACGATCCTGCACCGGCTGACGATGTCGATCCAGAACGGCCAGCGCATCGGCCTGCTCGGCGCCAATGGCCAGGGCAAATCGACGCTGGTCAAGACGCTGGCCGGCACCCAGCCGCCGCTGTCCGGGACCATGCGGCACGGCAAGGGCCTGCAGATCGGCTACTTCGCCCAGCACCAGCTGGAGACGCTGCGCGACCACGACTCGCCGCTGCAGCACCTGGCGCGCCTGGCGCCCGACACCCGCGAGCAGGAGCTGCGCGATTTCCTTGGCAGCTTCAACTTCCGCGGCGACATGGCGACCTCGCCGATCAAGCCGTTCTCCGGCGGCGAAAAGGCGCGCCTGGCGCTGGCGCTGATCGTCTGGCAGAAGCCGAACCTGCTGCTGCTGGACGAACCGACCAACCACCTGGACCTGGACACGCGCGAGGCGCTGACCATGGCGCTCGCCCAGTTCGACGGCACGCTGATCCTGGTGTCGCACGACCGCCATTTGCTGCGCGCGACCACCGACCAGTTCCTGCTGGTCGCGGGCGGCACGCTATCGCCCTTCGACGGCGATCTGGACGACTACCGCGACTGGTTGCTGCAGCAGGCCGCCGCCAAGCGTGCCTCGGCCACGGCCGCCAAGGGCGGCGGCGCCGGCGACGGGGGCCAGGCGCCCGATGTCGCCGGGTCCGCGCAGAACCGACGGGACCAGCGCCGCGCCGAAGCGGACGAGCGTCAGCGGCTGGCGCAACTGCGCAAGCCGCTGGCGAAGGAACTGGAACAGGTGGAAAAGCGCATGGCCGTGCTGCAGCAGGCCAAGCAGCAGATCGATGCGTTCCTTGCCGACGAGGCCAGCTATTCGGAAGCCAGCAAGGCGGCGCTGCTGGAGACGCTCAAGCGTCAGGGCGAGGTGGAAGGCGAGCTGGGCGAGCTGGAGGAGCGCTGGCTGGGCTTGCAGGAGCAGATCGAGCAGCTGGTGTAGCGCCCGCGGCGCCCCGAGGCGGCAGGCCGCCTGCCGCTTATCCCTGGATCGCCTCCTGCGCGAGAAAACCGCCGCTCTGGTGCTGCCATAGCCGGTTGTACAGGCCGCCACGCGCGAGCAGCTCGCGGTGCGTCCCCTCCTCGACGATGCGGCCCTGGTCGAGCACGAGGATGCGGTCCATCGCCGCCAGCGTCGACAGCCGGTGGGCGATTGCCACCACGGTCTTGCCTTCCATCAGCCGGTACAGGCTTTGCTGGATCGCCACTTCGACCTCGCTGTCCAGCGCGCTGGTGGCCTCGTCCAGCAACAGGATCGGCGCATCCTTGAGCATCACCCGCGCGATCGCGATCCGCTGGCGCTGCCCGCCCGACAGCTTGACGCCGCGCTCGCCGACATGGGCCTCATAGCCCCGGCGGCCGTCGCGGTCGCTCAGTGCCAGGATGAAGTCGTGCGCCTCGGCGCGTTGGGCCGCCGTCATCATTGCCGCGTCGGTGGCATCCGGACGACCGTAGGTCAGGTTGTCGCGCACCGAGCGGTGCAGCAGCGAGGTGTCCTGGGTCACCATGCCGATCTGCGCGCGCAGGCTGTCCTGGGTGACCGCGGCGATGTCCTGGCCGTCGATCAGGATGCGTCCCGATTCGACGTCGTAGAAGCGCAGCAGCAGGTTGACCAGCGTCGATTTGCCGGCGCCCGAGCGGCCCACCAGCCCGACCTTCTCGCCGGGACGGATGGTCAGCGAAAAGTCCTGCAGTACCGCACGCTCCGCGCCATAGGAAAAGCCAACGCGCTCGAACCGGATTTCGCCGCGCCCGACCCGCAGCGGCACCGCGCCCGGGCGGTCCACCACGGTGTGCGGGCGAGCCAGCGTCGAGACGCCATCGCGCACGGTCCCGATATGCTCGAACAGCTCGGCGATCTCCCACATCGCCCATTGCGAAATGCCGTTGAAGCGCATCGCCATCGCGGTGGCGGCGGCGACCGCGCCAATGCCGATATGCCCATGGGACCAGAGCCACAGCGCCAGGCCGGAAGTCGCCACGATCAGCATCATGATCAGCGCATGATTGGTGATCTCGAACCCGCTGACCAGCCGCCCCTGCGCATACACTGGGCGCATGAACTCCTGCATCGCGGCGCGCACGTAGCTGGCCTCGCGCCGTGAATGCGAGAACAGCTTGACCGTGGCGATATTGGTGTAGGCGTCGGTAATGCGTCCGGTCATCACCGAGCGGGCATCGGCCTGATGCGCCGCTGCCCTGGCCAGCCGCGGGATGAAGTACCAGGACGCGCCCACGTACATCGTCAGCCAGATCAGGAATGGCACCAGCAGCAGGAGGTCGAAGGTGGCCAGCACCACCGCCGCCGAGATCAGGTAGATGCCGATATAGACCAGGATGTCCGACACGATCATCACCGAGTCGCGCACGGCGAGCGCGGTCTGCATGACCTTGGTGGTGACGCGGCCGGCGAACTCGTCCTGGAAGAAGCTCATGCTCTGGCTGAGCATCAGCCGGTGGAAATTCCAGCGCAGCCGCATCGGGAAGTTGCCGTGCAGCGTCTGGAACTTGAGCATCGACCAGACCGTGACCACGGCGATGCTGGCCAGCACGATGCCGCCCAGCAGCATCAGCCGGCCGCCATAGGCCGTCCACAGCTGCGCGGGCTCGATCGCGCCGAGCCAGTCCACCAGGCGGCCGAGCATGCTGAACAGCACCGCCTCGAAGATGCCGATGGCCGCGGTGCACAGCACCAGCACCAGCAGATAGCGGCGCAGCCCGCGGGTGCAGGCGATGATGAAGCGCAACCACCCGACCGGAGGCGTCTCCGGAACGCCCTCGGGGTAGCTGTGAACCCGTTTTTCAAACCAGCCAAACACGGAACTCTCCTGCCGGTCCGCACAGGCGGACCGCGTTCGGGGGCTGGCCGTCTCAGCGATAGTTGCGCTCGCGGCGAATCAGTCCCACCGCCAGCGCGCCAGTCAGCAGCACCAGCCAGATGAGGGACCAGCCCGGAATGGAAATACCCAGCACGGGCGGCAGCGGCGCCGTGCACAGGCCATCCGAATAGAACAGTTGCGGCAGCAGCCTTGCAGTCGGCAGCGCGTTGACCCAGTTCTCCAGCGGATCGATGCCGCAGCTCGCCTTGGGGTTCAGCAGCAGCGACACGTGATAGCCCGCCACCGCAATGCCGGCGATCCCCGACAGCATCGCCAGCCCCTGCCACAGGGTGCGCGTTCCCTGCCCCAGCGCGCCAAGCAGCGCGAACAGTCCGATACCGACGAAGGCGAAGCGCTGCATGACGCAGAGCGGACATGGCTGGTAGCCCTCGGCATGCTGCAGGTACAGCGCATAGCCGACCAGACCGAACGAGATGACGGCAATCAGCAGGAAATAGGCTCGGGAGTTCGCTTGCATGTGAGGCGAGAGGTTTTAGCTGGGGCAAAAGAGTCAGTCAACCGGCGCAATCCGCACGCCGCAAGAACAAGCCGCAATCTTACAGATTTTGCCCAGAGCCGGCCCAGCCCGGATTGGCGTCCCGGGTATTTCATTCGACAGAGGCTTGCGAGTGGCCTGGGAGGCCTGCGCCTTGCAACTGCAAGTGCGGCCCATTGCGTCCAATTGACGCAGAATCGGTCGGCGGCATTGCGACCGGGCCGCGGCTCGCCAACAATGCCTGCATCCTCTTCCTGTACAGCCGTTCCGATGGCGGCCAACTCGGGCGCAATGCCCGGCTGGCCTGCGCCGCTCGTTGTCGACATGCCCCCGATGAAATCGTCCGCCACCCTGCGCGGACCGCGCGCTCTTCGCACGCCACAGCGTGCCCGCCTTGCCAGCCCGATGCGGCCCGCGGCCGCCCCCGCTGGCCCAGCCGCCGCCAACTGGCACGGCGCGCAGTCCGACATGCCTTCGCCGCCGACGGCGCCAATCCACCATGCGACGCCCTCCCCGGCGGCCGCGGGCACGCCGGCCTCACCGCCTTCAGCCGACCCATCCCCTGCCCCGCCGGCCGTCGTGCCGGTCGGCTACCGCCAGGGCTGCATCACCGCGATCTCGGTGCTGCTGGCCTTCACGCTGGCGTTCTGGCGCTACTGGAGCTTCGAAAGCCCGGGCCCGTGGAACGCGCTGGCATGGACCGTGGAAGTCTCGGTCGCGGTCGCCGCCGCCTTGCAGTCGGTGGCGCTGTTCCGTTCGCTGCGCGTCGAGGACGATCTGGTCCATGAATACCGCCGCACCCAGCAGTGGCTGCTGGTGTCGGCGGTGGTGTTGCTGGCCGGGCTGCTCGCCGCATTCGCCGAGGGCCTGCTGTACGACTGAAGGACGCCGAACCGACGCGGGCCGCTAGTCGAGCTGGCGCACCCGGTCGATGGCCTGCTCGATCCGTTCGACGGCGATCACCTCCAGCCCGTCGATCGGCTGCTTGGGCGCGTTGGCGCGCGGAATCACCGCCTGCGTAAAGCCGAGCTTGGCGGCTTCGCGCAAGCGGTCCTGGCCGCGCGGGCTGGGCCGGATCTCGCCGGCCAGGCCCACTTCGCCGAACACCACCAGACCGCGCGGCAATGGCTTGTTGCGCATCGACGAGTGGATCGACAGCAGCACCGCCAGGTCGGCGGCCGGCTCGGTAATCTTGACCCCGCCCACCGCGTTGAGGAACACGTCCTGATCGAAGCAGGCGACGCCGGCATGCCGGTGCAGCACGGCGAGCAGCAGCGCCAGCCGGTTCTGCTCCAGCCCGACGGCAAGCCGGCGCGGGTTGGGCACATGCGCGGTATCGACCAGCGCCTGGATCTCGACCAGCAGCGGCCGCGAGCCCTCCTGCGTCACCAGCACGCAGGAGCCCGCCACGGTCTCCTCGTGCTGCGACAGGAACAACGCCGACGGGTTGCTGATGCCGCGCAGGCCGCGCTCGGTCATGGCGAACACGCCGAGCTCGTTGACCGCGCCGAAGCGGTTCTTGAAGGCGCGGATCAGCCGATGCGACGAGTGGGTATCGCCTTCGAAGTACAGCACGGTATCGACGATATGCTCGAGCACGCGCGGGCCGGCCAGGCTCCCCTCCTTGGTCACGTGGCCGACCAGGATGATGGTGGTGCCGCTGCTCTTGGCAATGCGGGTCAGCTGCGCCGCGCATTCGCGTACCTGCGCCACCGAGCCCGGGGCCGAACTTAGCGCTTCCGAATACAAGGTCTGGATCGAGTCGATCACCGCGACGTCGGGCTTGTCCGCCTCCAGCGTCGCCTGGATCTTCTCCAGCTGGATCTCGGCCAGCAAACCCAGGCTCGGGCTCTCGATGCCCAGCCGCTGCGCGCGCAGCGCGATCTGCGCGCCCGATTCCTCGCCGCTGACATAGAGCACCTGCCGCGTGGTGGCCAGATTGGCCAGCGCCTGCAGCAGCAGCGTGGATTTGCCGATGCCCGGGTCGCCGCCGATCAGCACCACCCCGCCGGCCACCAGCCCGCCGCCCAGCACGCGGTCGAACTCGTCGATCCCGCTCGAGAAGCGCGGCACGTCGGCCGCCTCGATCTCCGACAGGCGGCGCACGGTGGCCGAAGCGGCCAGCGGCTGGAAGCGGCGCGCCGACGGCGCCTCCGGTACGGTCTCGACCAGCGTGTTCCACTGCTGGCAATGCGGGCACTGTCCCTGCCAACGGGGCGTGGTGCCGCCGCATTCGGTGCAGGTATGGATGGTCTTGGTCTTGGCCAACGGCGTTCCTGACCCCGCCACGGCGGGGATAGAGAAAGGAGAGAGAAAGGAGACAGAAAAGAGACGGAAACGAAAAGGACCGGCTCGCTGCGGCGGTCCCTCGGCGGCGCAGAGGCGGAACTGGCCTAGCCTTCGGCTTCGGCCGCGGTCAACGTCGCCACGCTGACCGGCACCCGGGGCGCCAGCGCGCACATCAGCTCGTAGCCGACGGTATCGCTGGCCGCCGCCACGTCGTCGATGGGCAGGTCATGCCCCCACAACGTGACCGGCGTGCCGGCGCGGGCGCGCGGGCACGGCGTCAGGTCGACGCACAGCATGTCCATCGACACGCGCCCGACCAGATGGGTGCGCACACCGTCCACCAGCACCGGCGCGCGATGCTCGCCCCAGCCCCGTGCATGGCGGGGATAGCCGTCCGCATAACCGCAGGCGACGATGCCGATCCGCATCGGCTGCTCCGCGGTGAACAGCGAGCCATAGCCAACGCTGTCGCCCGGCTGCAGGTCCTGCACCGCCAGCAGTTCGCTGTGCAGCGACATCGCCGGCATCAGGCCCAGGTCCGCGATATCGGCATGGACGCCGCTGGGCGAAGCGCCGTACAGGGCGATGCCCGGGCGTACCCAGGCACGGTGCGCCCGCGGATGCCACAGGGTGGCCGCGGAGTTGGACAGGCTGGCCTCGCCCGGCAGATTGGCCGTCGCCTGCTCGAACGCGTCCAGCTGGTGGTCGATGCCGCGCGGACCGTCGGCATCGGAAAAATGCGTCATATGCACGATGCTGCCAATACACGCCAGCGTGCGGGCCCGCTCCCAGGCCGCGCGATACTCCTCGGGACGGAAACCGAGCCGGTTCATGCCGGTATTGAGCTTGAGCTGGATCGCGATCGGTCCCTTGGGCCGCGCCACTTCGAGCATGCGCAGCTGCTCCTCGCAGTGGATCGCCGTGGTCAGCCGGTATTCTTCCAGCAGCGCCACGTCCTGCGGCTGGAAGAAGCCCTCGAGCAGCAGGATCGGGCCCTGCCAGCCCAGCTCGCGCAGCGTCACCGCCTCCTGCAGGTCCAGCAGTCCGAAGCCGTCGGTACCGCGCAGCCCGCCGAACGCCCGCTTCAGACCATGGCCATAGGCATTGGCCTTGACCACCGCCCACACCCGCGAAGCGGGCGCTCGTCGACGCACGACCTCCAGATTGTTCGCAAGTGCGGGTTGATGAATGACGGCGTGGATCGGGCGTGGCATGGCTATCGGGTGGGAGGAGGAAGCCCCGTGGCGGGGCGACGAACGGCGGCGCCGGCGCACGATCGCGTGCGGAACAACGCATAGACCGCTATTTGACCATATTGGTTCGAGGAAGATGGGAATCCGGGAGGCGTATCGCAGTCAAAAACCGGGTCTTCACATCTTCGGAATTGCAAGACTTTCGTGATATAAAGCCGGACGTTCCGGCCATGTTTCAAAAGTGATGCAATATGACGGGTTCTGTCCGGTACGTTCCGATGCGGCACACACAATGCCGGAGGCCGCAGGCGCTGCGTCCCCGGACCGTGCACCTGCGGCCATTCCGGCCGCGGGTGTTCCGTGCCAGGACGTCCGCGCCCGAACTGCCTGTCATGGCCAACCCCATTTCCCAGGTTCGCACCCTGCCGACCCCGGCAGGGGCGAACCCGCAACTTGCGCAAGGAAACCGCGATGGAGTCGAAGTCAAAGGTATGAAGAAGGGTTTCTACACCATCATGGCCGCGCAGTTCTTCTCGTCGCTGGCCGACAACGCTCTGCTCATCGCCGCCATCGCCCTTCTCGCCGAACTGCACTCCCCGCAGTGGATGACCCCGCTGCTCAAGCTGTTCTTCGTGCTGTCCTATGTGGTGCTCGCCGCCTTCGTCGGCGCCTTCGCCGACTCCATGCCCAAGGGCAAGGTGATGTTCATCACCAACACGATCAAGATCGTCGGCTGCTCGATCATGATGTTCGGGCTGCACCCGCTGCTGGCCTACGGCATCGTCGGCTTCGGCGCGGCGGCCTACTCGCCGGCCAAGTACGGCATCCTGACCGAGCTGTTGCCGGCCGAACGGCTGGTGGCCGCCAACGGCTGGATCGAAGGGCTGACGGTCGGCTCGATCATCCTGGGCACCGTGGTGGGCGGCGCGCTGATTTCGGTAAAGATCTCGTCGCTCATGCTCAGCGTCGACCTGCCATGGATCGAGACCGGCATCGATACGCCGGCCGAAGCGGCGATGGTGGTGATCATGGTGTTCTACGTGATCGCCGCGTTGTTCAACCTGTTCATCCCCGACACCGGGGCGCGCTATCCGCAGCAGGAAAAGAACCCGATCAAGCTGATCGCCGAGTTCGCCGACTGCTTCACCGCGCTGTGGAAGGACAAGCTCGGCCAGATCTCGCTGGCGGTGACGACGCTGTTCTGGGGCGCCGGCGCCACGCTGCAGTTCATCGTGCTGAAGTGGGCGGAGAAGTCGCTCGGCCTGAATCTGTCCCAGGGTGCCTTGCTGCAGGCGGTGGTCGCCGTCGGCGTGGCGATCGGCGCGGTGCTGGCGGCGATGCGCATTCCGCTGCGCCGCTCGCTGTCGGTGCTGCCGTGCGGCGTCGCCATGGGCGCGCTGGTGATGCTGATGGCCTTCTACACGCGCGATGCGATGCCCGATGTCACGCTGACGTTCGCCGGCCTGCGGATGCCGCTGTACATGGCGATCGCCTATCTGTTCCTGATGCTGGTGGGTGGCATGGCGGGCTACTTCGTCGTGCCGATGAACGCGCTGCTGCAACACCGCGGCCATGTGCTGCTGTCCGCGGGGCACTCCATCGCCGTGCAGAACTTCAACGAGAATGTCTCGGTGCTGCTGATGCTGTGCCTGTACGCCCTGCTGATCAAGCTGAATGTGCCGATCGGCATCGTCATCGTCGCCTTCGGCATGTTCGTCTGCGGCACCATGCTGCTGGTGATGCGGCGCAACCGCTATAACATAAGGGTGCACAACTCGCTGGCAATGATCGGCGAGGACAAGCATCACTGACGGCGCGGTGGGTGCGCCGATGCGCGCCGTCCGCACCCGCGCCGGCGCCGGACGGACGGTCGGCGCTCGTTAGCGCCGCGGGCGGTCCGCGTTCGGTTGCGCGGCGCGCTCGCGTGCCCTCTCCTCCCATCCCGGCGGCACCACGAAACCACGGGAGCGCTCGCACCACCATCCGGGAGCGTCGGGCCCTGCCGGCTCCATCTCGCAGATCATCACCGGCGACTCGCGCCGCCATGCCAGTTCCGGCTGTGGCTCGGCGAAGCGCGCAGCCAACGCGGCGTGCAGCGACGCGAACGATTCCGTTTCGGCTTCCGGCGCCAGCGCCTGCGACAGCCAGCGCGCCCGCGAGAGCCGGTGCCAGCGCACCGGGGCGCCGCCACCCTGCGCCCCTGCCGCTCCGGCCCGCCGCGCCCAGTTCTCCAGCGTCGACCACCAGCCGCGAAGATGCGCCGGGTGCAAGCCGAGCGCATCCAGCCCCGGCGGCATGACGCCGTCCGGGTAGAACAGCCAGCCCAGCAAATAGATTTCCGACCGCCCGACCGGTGCACCGAGCAGCGCCTGCGCCTCCGGGCTGCCCGACAGCGGCAGCTGGCGCTGCACGATATGGGCGAGCTTGTCGCCCAGCCGGTCCACCAGGTTGGGGCCGACGAACGATTGCAGGTCCGCTGCGCCGTTGTCGGGCGGCACCAGCAGGTAGAACTTGGTCGCCATCTCCCAGTGGACCAGCGGCCCCGGGGGTGCACCGTGGGGCCGCTCGCGCCAGACGAAATCCAGCTCGCCGAGGGTCTGCACCCCGTGCGCCGTCGGGCGGCGAATGGGCAGATTGACGGCAAGCAGTTCCAGCCCGCCAGCGTGCTCCAGCGCGAACTGCAGCAGGCGCTCGGCATGACGGCCCAGCCGAAGGCTGCGGCGCGCGGCGGGTAGTCCGTGGAAAGGGGCGGCGTCGGGCGCTGCCGACAGCTCCTCGATGGTGGGCGGCAGCGCTTCCGGGTCCGCCTGTGCCAGCCATCGGCTCCAGTCGCCCAGCGCCCCCGCGGGCCAGCAACCCATGGTGACCGGGTTGCCCTCGCTCAGCGCGGCGGGCAGCTGGCGCAGCAAGGGCGGCGACATCGTGCACCACGCCAGGTCCCGGACGCGCGCCGACGTGGCGGCGCGCCACAGCGGCTGCGCCGTGGTTGCGCCGGCGGCAGCGGCCTCAGTGGGCGGCTCCCGCATCGCGATGGACCTCGCGCGCCAGGCACAGGTCTTCCCAGGCACGCGCCTTGTCGGCGGGCGCGCGCAACAGATAGGCCGGATGGTAGGTCACCACGACGGGTATCCCTTCGTAGCGGTGCACCGTGCCGCGCAGCTTGCCGATCGGCGTGTCGGTGCGCAGCAGGGTTTGCGCGGCAAAGCGCCCCAGCACGACGATCAGCCGCGGACGGATCAGCGCGATCTGGCGGCGCAGGTACGGCTCGCACTGCCCGACCTCGTCCGGCTCGGGATTGCGGTTGCCCGGCGGGCGGCACTTCAGCACGTTGGCGATGAAGACATTGCGCTCGCGCGACAGGTCGAGCGCGCGCAGCATGTTGTCGAGCAGCTTGCCCGCCTGCCCGACGAAGGGCTCGCCCTGCAGATCCTCGTTCTCGCCTGGCGCCTCGCCGACCAGCATCCACTCGGCCTGGGGGTCGCCCACGCCGAACACCGTCTGGGTGCGGGTCTCGCACAGGCGGCAGGCAGGGCAGCCGGCGACCCGTTCACGCAGCGCGTTCCAGTCCAGCTCGGCCACATTGCCGGCACTGTTGGCGAGCAGCTCGAACGGCATCTCGAGGACTGCGGTTTCGGCGACCGGGGGGGACACCGGCCCAGGGACCGGCGCGGTGGCCACCCCGGCCTCCGCCGTGGGCATGCCGCCCTGTCCGGACGGGGACTGCGCCACTGCGCCGGCGTCGGCGGCCGCTTCCCCCTGCGGCACGCCCGCGAGACTGGAGCCGGCATCGGCAGGATCGGCGGGGACGACAGCAGCGGCACGGCGCGGCGCCCATTCGGTCGAGATTCCCAGCGCTTCGAGAAACAGTGCGCGGCGGTTCATGCCGTCTCTCCCGCCAGGGCGGCGTGCGTCCCTGCGTCACGGCGCAGCACCAGCGCATCTTCCCGCCCGCCGTCATCCGCCGGGTAGTAGCCGCGGCGCCGGCCGATCTCGACGAAGCCGGCGGCGTGGTACAGCGCGAGTGCCGCGGTGTTGGAGGGCCGCACCTCCAGCAGCATGTCCGGAAGCCGGTGCTCGCGCGACACCGCCAGCGCCAGGCCCAGCATCAGGCGGCCGAGCCCCTTGCGCTGCAATTGCGGTGCAACGGTCAGATTCAGCAGGTGCATCTCGTCGACCACCGGCATCAGGATCGCGTAGCTGTTCAGCAGCCCGGCCGCATCGCGCAGCGTCAGCCCGATATGGCCGGCCTTCAGCGAGTTCTCGAAATTACCGCGGCTCCAGGGATGGGTATAGGCGCGCTGCTCGATCTGCACCACCTCGTCCAGATCGCGTGCGCTCATCCGCTCCAGCCGGCCGCCGGGCGGCAGCGCCGGCCTTTCACCGGCGGGCGCTGCGGCGGCCCCATTGGCCGGCGCCTGGCCCTGGCTGCCGTCCAATGCCGTGCTCATCGGTGCTCTCCGGCCGCAGCCAGCGAGGCACGGCTGGCGGCCGCTGCCTGCCGCTCGGCGACGGTCTGCGCCACCTTGTCGCGCAGGTACAGCGGTGCCGCATCCGCGGGATCGACGGTGTCGCCGCGAGCCAGTGCCCGCCGCGCCAGTGCGAGAACCGCGCCGGCATGCGGCATGGCGTCCGTCACCAGACGGTCGGCACTGGCCACGGGCGCGAGGCGCTCGCCATGGACGTCGGCCCCGTTGCCGGCCAGCCAGAAGGGTTGCCCGGGCGTGGATACCGCTTCGGGAGGCATCACCGCCATCGGCCCCTGCGCCTGCCACTCGGCGCCGATGTCGTCCCACTGGAACAAGCCGGTATAGACCTCGTCCATCCGTGCATCGAGCGCGACCAGCACCTGCGCGGGACGTTGGCGCACCGCCGCCTGGGGATGCAGGCTGCGCGCGCGCTCGGCGCAGGCGAGCAGCGAATTGACCGGGATCACCGGCAAGCCGGCGCCGAAGGCCAGCCCCTGCGCCACGCCGCAGGCGGTGCGCAGTCCGGTGAAGGAGCCGGGACCGGCGCCGAAGGCGATCGCCGCGCAATCGGACAGCGCGATGCCGGCTTGCGCCAGCAATTCGCCAGCGGCCGGCAGCAGGCGCGAGGACGAGCGCGGTCCGGTGCGCTCGTGGCGGAACAGATCGGGCACGTCAGGCGCGGGCGTGACGCGGCCGAGGGCGACCGAGCACCACTCGGTCGATGTTTCGACGGCAAGAATCCAGGACATTCCGCGATTGTAGCCGGGAGCGGCGCGACCGAAGCGGTCCTCGGTTTTTTTCGGCGCCCGTGCGCGGCGCCGGCGCTATCATCGACCGCCCGACACCGAACACCCTACAGGAGACATCATGAGCGATCTGCAGCAACGCTTCGAGCAGGCCCAGAACGACGTCAAGCAGCTGCCCGAGCGGCCCGGCAACATGATGCTGCTGCGCCTGTACGCGCTCTACAAGCAGGGCACCGAGGGCGATGCGCATGGCGACAAGCCGGGCATGGCCGATATGGTCGGCCGCTTCAAGTTCGAGGCGTGGGAGACGCTGCGCGGCGTCAGCCAGCAGGAAGCGATGGAGAAGTACATCGCGCTGGTGGAGGAGCTGCGGGCCGGCAGCGCGGAATAATCGACCGACAAGCGGCGCGCTAGCGCCCCGCTCCGCCTCCGCGGTCCTGCTCGGGGCCCGCTGCCCGGGCCGGCTCCACCGGCGTCTGTGCCGCATCTGCATCGTCGGCCTGGCCGCTGGCGATTCCCGGCGCCGACCGCGGGCGGATCCGCCAGGCGGCGAAGATCGCCGTCGCGGTGACCAGCCCGACCGCCAGGAAGGTCTCGTCGAAGGCGCGGATGCGCGCCGCCGCTTCGCTGGCAAGCTCGCCGACGGTGGCCGCAGGCGTGACGCCATGCGCCTCCATCCGCCACTGCAGCCCGACCCCCGCCAGACTGACGCCGATCGCGCCACCCAGCTGGCGCACGAAGTTGATCACGCTGGAGCCCTGCGCGATCAACGAGAAATCGACCCCGCGCATCGCGCCGAGCGACAACGACGGCAGGATGCAGCCCAGGCCGATCCGGCCCAGCACGGCGATGGCGACCAGCACCAGGTAAGGCGTCGCCATCGAGCCGAACGCCATCAGCAGGAACGACGCGGCCAGCAGCGCGAGTCCGGTCGAGACCATCCGGTATGGCGCGATGCGATTGGTCAGCCGGCCCGCCATCGCGATCGTCACGGCGAGCGCGACGCCGGCGGGGAACAGCACCATGCCGGCGCGCGACGGGCTGTACTGCAGCGCCATCTGCATATAGACCGGCAGCAGGTAGGTCGAGCCGAACAGTCCCGCGCCGTAGATGAAGGCCACCACCGCCCCGGCGGCAAACTGCCGGTAGCTGTACAGCCGCATGTTCATCAGGGGATCGGTCGCGCGCAGTTGCCAGAGAACAAAGCCGAGCAGCAGCACGACGCCGCCCAGCGCCAGCATCAGGCCGCCCGCCACGTCGTTGCGCATCTGTACCAGGCCGTTGAGCAGCAGCACCGTGGCGACGCCGGCCAGCGTCAGTCCCTGCCAGTCCAGCGGCTTGCGCTCGCCCATCATTGCCGAGTCCACCGCCATGAAACGCCGCGCCATCAACCACGACAGCATGGTCAGCGGCACCACCACGAAGAAGATCGAGCGCCAGCCAAAGGCTTCGACGAGGAAGCCGCCAAGGCTGGGCCCCAGCGCGGGCGCCAGCACCACGCCGAAGCCGAACAGGCCCATCGCCCTGCCCTGCTCGCGTTCCTCGAACACGCGCAGGATCAGGATATTGGGCAGCGGCTGCATGATGCCCGCGGCGATGCCCTCGGCCACGCGCATGGCGATCATCACGCCATAGGTCGGCGAGAAGCCGCCGATCAGCCCGCCGGTACCGAGCAGCACCGCCGCGCCGAGGAAGGTGCGCCGCAGCCCGTAGCGGTTGAGCAGCCACGGCGTCAGCAGCATCGACAGCGTCATCGCGATCATGAAGCTGGCCGCGACCCATTGCGCGCGCTCCTGACCGAGGGCGAAATGCCGGCTCAGATCGGGCACCGCGACGTTGACGATGGTCGAGGAGACGATCGACGACATCGTGCCGATCATCAGCGTGAACAGCACCAACCAGCGGGCGCGCTCGCCGTAGCGCTGTCGCAGCCAGGCGCGGGTAGGCGGGCCCCGGCGCTCGCCGGGGCCGGACCCCTGCGGCGCGTTCACCCGAGTCGCCCGATATTGGCCAGTTCGCGGATCTTGCGCACGGTATCGAGATCGGACTCGTGATAGGCGGACTTGACGATCTCGGCGTAGCGCTGGTCGCCCGAGGCGTCCACCGCCGGCATGGTGGTCTCGTAGGTGAAGCGGACCAGCAAGGCGCCCTCGCCCGGTGTCTCGATGGTCATGGTCAGGGTGCCGCCGGCATGCTCGGCTGTCGGCGCGGTCTCGTAGCGCACCGAACGGCGCGCCTCGAATACGACACGGTCGCGCACCGTCGCCTGACCGAATTGCAGCACCCGCTCGACCCAGCCTTCGCCGCGCGCGGTGATCTCGCACTTGTCCAGGCCGAGCACGAACAGTTCGGGCGACAGGCCGCGCAACACCAGCCCTTGCCAGAGCTGGTCCGGCGTCAGGGTGTCCAGGTCGCTGCGGAAGGGATCGTTGATTTCAACTAGATGCTCGAAGCGCAACTTCATTCTCCATGGTGCCGAGTTGCCATTATGAACGCGACTGACAGCGGTCGCACCCGGCCGCCTGGCGAAGGGACGAAAAAAAGCCCAGGCCGCGAGCGGCACTGGGCTTTGCATGCATGAAGCGCGGACGGGATGGCCGGCGCCCGAATGCCATCTCCCCCGCCTCTCCCGCAAGCGGGAGAGGGGAGCAGACCGAGGGCAGATGACATGCTGCCGGTTTGCCCCCCCTCTCCCACGCGTGGGAGAGGGGCCGGGGGAGAGGGCCAGCGAGCGGCGCCGCCTCCCTCGAACCTGCCTCAAACTTCTTCGTACAGCGGCAGCGTCAGGAATTCGGCGAACGACTCCGACGTCGACATCTCCTCGAAGATCTGCGCCGCGCGGTCGTAGCTGCGGGTGTCGCCACCGACCACTTCCTTGACCTTGGCCAGCTCCTGCGGAATCAGCTCGCGCACCATCTCGGCGGTGACCTTGCGGCCGTCCTCCAGCACGCCCTTGGGCGAGCGGATCCACTGCCAGACCTGCGAGCGCGAGATTTCCGCGGTGGCCGCATCTTCCATCAGGTTGTGGATCGGCACGCAGCCGTTGCCGGCCAGCCACGCACCCAGGTAGTGGATGCCGACGTTGATGTTCATGCGCAGGCCGCCTTCGGTGATCGGCGTCTCGGGCTGGAAGTTCAGCAGATCGGCCGCGGTGACGTTGACGTCCGGCCGCTGCTTGTCGAACTGATTCGGCTTGTCGCCCAGCACCGCGACGAATTCCTTCATCGCCGGCTCGACCAGGCCCGGGTGCGCCACCCAGCCGCCGTCATAGCCATCGGTGGCATCGCGGCGCTTGTCGCCGATGATGCCCTGCATGGCGATCTCGTTCTTCTCCGGATCGTTCTTGATCGGAATCAGCGCGCTCATGCCGCCGATCGCGGGCGCGCCGCGCTTGTGGCAGGTCTTGAGCAGCAGCAGCGCATACGCGCGCATGAACGGCGCGGTCATCGTCACCTTGGCGCGGTCGGCCAGGCAGAAGTTCTTGTCGGTCTTGAACTTCTTGATGCACGAGAAGATGTAGTCCCAGCGGCCGGCGTTCAGGCCGGCGCTGTGCTCGCGCAACTCGTACAGGATCTCTTCCATCTCGAACGCGGCGAGGATGGTTTCGATCAGCACGGTGGCCTTGATGGTGCCCTGCGGCAGGCCGATCTCGTTCTGTGCCATCACGAAGATGTCGTTCCACAGCCGCGCTTCGAGATGGCTCTCCATCTTCGGCAGATAGAAGAACGGACCGGCGCCGCGCGCGACCTGTTCCTTGGCGTTGTGGAACAGGAACAGCGCGAAGTCGAAGATGCCGCCCGACACGCGCTGACCATCGATGGTCACGTGCTTCTCGTCCAGATGCCAGCCGCGCGGGCGTACCTGCAGCGTGGCGATCTTGTCATTCAGCTTGTAGGTCTTGCCCTTGGCTTCCAGCGTCAGCGTGCGGCGCACCGCGGCCTTCAGGTTGACCTGGCCCTGCATCTGGTTGTGCCAGTTCGGCGTGTTCGAGTCCTCGAAGTCGGTCATGTAGCTGTCCGCGCCCGAATTGAACGCGTTGATGACCATCTTGGCCTCGACCGGGCCGGTGATCTCCACCCGGCGGCACTCCAGCGCCTTCGGGATCGGCGCGATCTTCCAGTCGCCTTCGCGGATCTCGCGCGTCTCGGCGAGGAAGTCCGGCCGCTCGCCGGCGTCCAGCCGCCTGGCCCGCTCGGCGCGGGCGGCGAGCAGCTGCTGGCGGCGCGGTTCGAACGCGCGATGCAGCTTGTCGACCAGGGCCAGCGCTTCGGGCGTCAGGATGTCTTCGTAGGCCGGCAGGATCTCGCCGGTAATCTTCATGCCCGCGGGCAGCGTGATGGCCATCTATGTTCTCCTGTAGTCGATGAAATTCCAGTTGCCTGGTATCGGGAATGCCTGCCGTCGCTCATGCCGCCACGCCGTGCGTGCGCATGAAGTCCAGCAGGTCGTTCATATCGTGCCCGGTGCCAGCCGGCTCGACGCCGAGCCGTTCAGCCGGATGTCCGGCACGATTGATCCAGAAAGCCGTGTAGCCGAACCAGGCCGCGCCGCACGCGTCCCACCCGTTCGACGACACGAACAGAATCTGCGCCGCCGGCACGCCGAACGCGGCCGGTCCGAGCGCATAGGCCGCCGGCGCGGTCTTGTACTGCCGCACCGCGTCGACCGACAGCACATGGTCGAACAACCCCTGCATGCCGGCGCTCTTGACCGAGATATCCAGCATCTGCGGATTGCCGTTGGACAGGATGCCCAGCGGCATGCCGGCCGCGCGCAGCCGCCGCAGCGCGGGCAGGTTCTCGGGAAACGCCGACAGGCAGGCGTACTCCTTCAGCAGCTGGGCCTCGCGCGCCTCGGTCAGGGCCAGGCCCAGCCGCTCCGCCGCATAACGCAGCGCGTCCACCGTGATCTCCCAGAACGGCCGGTAGCGCGAGCCGGCGGGGTCCGCCAGCGTGCACAGCCGGCTGTAGTCGATCTGCCGTTCGCGCCACAGCTGCGCCAGTGCCTCGCCCCTGCCCGGAAACAGTTGCTCGGCGCGCGCGGTTACCGAAAAGACGTCGAACAGGGTGCCATAGGCATCGAAGACGACGGCGCGCAAGGTCGGCATGCAGGTTTCCGGGCGAGATCGGGAAGGCGGACGGCGTGCTCATCCGCTGCGGTATTGCACGCATTGTAGGCACCGCACCCCGCAAGGCAAAGCGAGTGCCGGTCACTTGATCTTTTACTTTTCCCACCCTAATCTATGCACGAAACAACCGAATCCATAACCAAACTCGTCGAACGTCGACGTGCGACTGGCAGCGAGGTTCTCCCCTGGATCACTTCAAGCAGCTTTCCACCTTCGTCTCGGTCGCCACTCGCGGCAGCCTGTCGGCGGCCGCGAGTGCCGAAGGCGTGGCGCCAGCCATCATCGGGCGGCGCATCGACGCGCTCGAGGAGCGGCTGGGAGTCAAGCTGCTGGTGCGCACCACGCGCAAGCTGACGCTGACCTTCGAAGGCGCGGCCTTTCTCGAAGACTGTCAGCGCATCCTGAACGACCTGCAGAACGCGGAAGCCAGCGTATCGGCGGGCGGCGTCAAGGCGAGCGGCCATCTGCGTGTCACCGCGCCAGCCGGCTTCGGCCGCCGGCACGTTGCGCCGCTCGTGCCGCTGTTCATCGAATCGCACCCCGACGTCAGCCTGACGCTGGACCTGTCCGACCGGCTGGTCGACCTGGTCAACGAAGGCTTCGACTGCGCCATCCGGCTGGGCGATCTGCCCGATTCGAGCCTGGTATCGATCCGGCTGGCGGAGAACCGCCGGGTGGTGGTGGCCTCGCCCGACTACCTCGCCCGCCATGGCACGCCAGCTACACCTGACGAGCTGTCGCGGCACAATTGCCTCGCCTTCGGCGCCAGCACGAACGTGCAACGGGGCTGGGTCTTCCAGCAGGACGGCAAGCCGCTGACGGTCAAGGTCGGCGGCAATATGGAATGCACCGATGGCGCGGTATTGCACGCCTGGTGCCTGCAGGGACATGGCCTGGCGTGGCGCTCGTGGTGGGAGATCGGCCAGGAGATCGCCAACGGCACGCTGGTGACCGTGCTGGACGCCTTCGAAGCGCCGCCGATCGGCATTCACGCCGTGTTCCCCCAGCGCAAGCATCTGCCGCTGCGCGTGCGCCTCTTCATCGATCATCTGAAGAACACCTTCGGCAACCCGTCCTACTGGCGGCGCGGAGGTCTGTCACGGTCTGGCGATGACCGCCGCCGGGCAGCGGCCGATGCACCGGCGCTGCTGGCACCGGCCGCCGATTGACCCAGGACAATGCAGCTGGCACCGCCCTGCCTACAATGAAAACTGTCGCAGGCGCTGCACCAGCGTCCGGCATGCCTGCCTTTGTACCACTGCAAGGAGATTGGCCATGTTTCAACATATCCTGCTTCCCACCGACGGTTCGGAGCTCTCCCGCAAGGCGATCAACGGCGGCATTGAACTGGCGAAAGCCATTGGCGCGCGCATCACGGCCTATGTCTGCCTCGAGGAGTATCCGTACACGCCGTTCAGCGAAATCGTCGTCGAACCGCCGCAGGCGTTCCGCGAACGGATCGAGAGCCAGGCGCGCATCTATCTGAAGGAAGTCCAGGCCGCCGCGGAAGCAGCGAGCGTGCCGTGCGACGCCGACATGTCCACCTTCTCGGTGCCTTACCTGGGCATCATCGACGCCGCCGAGCGCCACGGCTGCGACGTCATTTTCATGGCGTCGCACGGGCGGCGGGGGCTGTCCGGGCTGCTGCTGGGCAGCGAGACGCAGAAGGTGCTGACGCACACCGATATTCCGGTGATCGTCTGGCGCTGAGTGCCCTCTCCCCCGGCCCCTCTCCCGCACGCAGGCGAGGGGAGAAAACCCGCGGTGTTTCCATTGCTCCTGGTGTTGCCCCTCTCTCGCAAGCCGGCGAGCGAGCAAACCAACGGTGTGTCCATTGCAGCCGGTGTTCCCCCTCTCCGTTTCAAGGGGAGAGGGCCGGGGAGAGGGGTTGGTCTTGCCTGCGGCGCGCATGCTACCGCTCGCCTGCCCTCTCCCCCGGCCCCTCTCCCGCACGCGGGCGAGGGGAGAAAACCCGCAGTCATTCCGGCTCAGGCGACCTTCTTGTCGAAGAACTGCTCGTCCTCGGTCGAGCCCTTCAGCGCGGTGGTCGACGACAGGCCGCCCTCGATGGTCTGCGTCACCGCATCGAAGTAGCCGGTGCCCACCTCGCGCTGGTGCTTGACCGCGGTGAAGCCCTTCTCCGCCGCCTTGAACTCGGCTTCCTGCAGTTCCACGAATGCGCTCATCTGGTTGCGGGCATAGCCGTGGGCCAGGTTGAACATCGAGTAGTTCAGCGAGTGGAAGCCGGCCAGCGTGATGAACTGGAACTTGTAGCCCATCGCGCCCAGCTCCTTCTGGAACTTGGCGATGGTGGCGTCGTCCAGGTTCTTCTTCCAGTTGAACGACGGCGAGCAGTTGTAGGCCAGCAGCTTGCCCGGGAACTTCGCGTGCACGGCCTCGGCGAAGCGCTTGGCGAATTCGAGGTCCGGCTTGCCGGTTTCGCACCAGACCAGATCGGCGACCTCGGCATAGGCCAGCGCGCGGGCGATCGCCTGCTCGATACCGGGCCTGGTGCGGAAGAAGCCTTCCACGGTGCGCTCACCGGTGCAGAACGGCTTGTCGCGATCGTCGATGTCCGAGGTCAGCAGGTCGGCCGCTTCGGCATCGGTGCGCGCGATCACCAGCGTGGGCACGCCCGAGACGTCCGCGGCAAGACGCGCGGCAGTCAGCTTGGCGACCGCCTCGCGGGTGGGCACCAGCACCTTGCCGCCCATATGGCCGCACTTCTTCACCGCGGCCAGCTGATCCTCGAAGTGCACGCCGGCGGCGCCCGCCTCGATCATCGCCTTCATCAGCTCGAAGGCATTGAGCACGCCGCCGAAACCCGCTTCCGCATCGGCCACGATGGGCGCGAAGAAGTCGATGTCGCCCTTGCCTTCGCTCCACTGGATCTGGTCGGCGCGCTGGAAGGTGTTGTTGATGCGCTTGACCACCTGCGGCACCGAATTGACCGGATACAGCGACTGGTCCGGATACATCTCGCCGGCCAGGTTGGCGTCGCCCGCGACCTGCCAGCCGGACAGGTAGATGGCCTTCAGGCCGGCCTTGACCTGCTGCATCGCCTGGTTGCCGGTCAGCGCGCCGAGCGTGTTGACGAAGGGTTCGGTATTGAGCAGGTTCCACAGCTTCTCGGCACCACGGCGCGCGAGCGTATGTTCGATCTGCACCGAGCCACGCAGCCGGACCACGTCCTCCGGACGATAGTCGCGGCGGATGCCCTTCCAGCGCGGGTTGGTTTCCCAGTCCTGCTGGAGTTGCTGTGCTTGAAGTTCACGGGACATTTCACTCTCCTCTCTCTAGATGGTGTCGATACCGGAATCGGCGACGGCGAAACCGCGGGTTGCGCCGGACTGTGCGCGCTGAGCAGGACCCGGGCATTTCCGGCTTCGGCCGCTGCCAGGACACGCTTCAGTCCTATGTCTTATATAAGAGTCTAGAGAGTGACCCTGCGTCGCAACAAGTGCGAAAGCGGGAAAGGCCTCCTATTTTTTATCCTTTGTATTCAACGGCTTGTCGGTTCGTTTTCGCCATACGGGACGCACTTTTCCATCATGAGAAATGCCGGTTGTGCTCCGCACCGCTGGATTTTTGCAAATCAAAACCCCATTCCGCATCATGAAAAAAGCGCGGTTGGCGGCATGGCAAGGGAAAAGCGGCGACGACGCTGCCACGTCGTGTCCGTCGCCGGTGAATCAGGGCGCAATCAGGGCGCAATCAGGTCGCAATCAGCCCGCAGCCAGGCCCGTATCCGACACCAGTACGCCGTCCTCGTCGGCATAGATCCAGTCGCCCGGACGGACCAGCGCGCCCGGCATCTGCAGCGCAACGTCACGCTCGCCGGCATTGCGCCGCTGGCTCCTGCGCGGGTGCAGGCCCAGCGCCCGCACGCCGATGCCGCAGTCATTCAGCTCGAGCGTGTCGCGCACGCAACCGTTGACGACGATGCCCGCCCAGCCGTTCTTCTCGGCCAGCAAGCCCAGGTTGCCGCCCACCAGCGCACAGCGCATCGAGCCGCCGCCGTCGACCACCAGCACCCGGCCGTCGCCGGCCGTCTCCAGCGTCGCGCGGACCAGGCTGTTGTCCTCGAACACCTTCAGCGTGGCGGCGGGTCCCGCGAAGCGCGTGGCCTTGCCCAGCGCCTGCCAGCCGGTGGTTGTCAGGACACGCAGCGTGCCGGCGGCCAGTTGGTCCTCGTGGGCATCGCACAGATCGGCGGTGGCAAAGTTCATGGTCATCGGTCTCCTTGATGTTCGTACAGGTTCGGGCAACGCCCGGGCGCGACGGCGCAGCGCTGCTGGCGAGCCGCCGTGACCACGATCATAGAACAAGGGAACCGGCGCGCCCTGGCCGACTGCCGAGACGCGCAGACAGGGAGAGGATGGCTGCGGGGTCTACATCTGCTTGAACAGATGCGCGTACTGGCGCGCGACCGGCAGCGTTTCGGGGCGATTGCGCAGCTTCAAGGCGAGCCGGCCGAGGGAATGGTTGACCGCGCTTGCCACGCAGTCGATATTGACCACGGTGCCGCGATGAATCTGCCAGAAGCGATCCGGATCCAGCCGCTGCGTCAGTTCCCGCAGGCTGGTGCGGATCAGCGCCTCCCCGTTGGCGGAGACGACATTGACGTACTTGTCGGTCGCTTCCAGGTAGATGACCTCGTCCACCGGAATGATGCGCACCTCCTGCCCGACCAGCGCCTTGATGAAGCGCAGGTACTGCCCGTTACCCGCCCTGGGCGGGTTGGCGTCCACGCCCTCCAGACCCGCCAGCCGCTCCAGCAGCTGCGCGATGCGCTCGAGCCGGGCCGCCGCGTTGTCGGCGGAAGGGGCCTGGGTGGCAAGCCTGGCCTTGAGCCGCTGCACCGTGCCTTCCAGGCGTTCGCGCTGGATCGGCTTGAGAACATAGTCGACCGCCGCCTGCTCGAAGGCCTCGACGGCAAACTGGTCGTAGGCGGTGACGAACACCACCAGCGGCGGCGACGGCATCGCGCGAAGCTCGCGCGCCACCT
The DNA here is from genome assembly GCF_019795295.1 of Cupriavidus sp. AU9028. GTDB lineage: Bacteria > Pseudomonadota > Gammaproteobacteria > Burkholderiales > Burkholderiaceae > Cupriavidus. The sequence continues at coordinate 95,667 of NZ_JAIMCG010000011.1, forward strand.
CCATGCCGCTCAGCCCCGGCATGCGGATATCGAGGAAGGCGATGCCGGGCCGATGCTGCCGTACCGCCTCCACCGCCGCCATGCCGTCATGCACGGTCGCGATGGTCTGCGCCTCTGGCCACAACGCGCCGAGCTCGGCCTGCAGCACCCGCGCCAGCAGCGGTTCGTCGTCGGCGATCAGCACGGTCGGGGCAGTATTGGCAGCGGTCATGGGTGGTGACGTTGGCGGAAGGTGGAAGACGCCGTGGGACCCGGCATGGCGGTGGCGCCGGTGGCGGCGCGGGCCGCGTTGGGCACCGCGGCCGGCACGGGGATGGCATCCCCCCTCGGCGCGCGAACCGGCTCATTCAGGCCGCGGCAGGCCGGCTCGCCGGGCGCGGCCCGATGCGTGATCGGCAGCGTCAGCCGGATCACGACCCCGTGCGGGCTGTTCTCTTCGATCTGCATCCCGGCTGCCGCGCCGAACAGCCGCGCCAGGCGTTCCCGTACATGGGTCAGCCCGAGTCCCGAGCCAGAGTCTGCGCCCATGCCGGCATCCTGGCCGAACCCGACGCCGGTGTCGGCGATCACCACCTGCACCGCGGACGCCCCATGCTCGCGTGCGACGACACTGATGTGCCCGCCCTGCACCGCCGGCTCGATGCCGTGCCGCACCGCGTTCTCGACCAGCGGCTGGATCAGCATCGGCGGAATCTCGGCGTTGGCCAGGCCGGGCGGCAGCTCGAAGCGGTAGGACAGCCGCGAGCCGAAGCGCAGCACCTGGATATCGAGATAGCTGCGCAGCAGCGCGAATTCCTGCTCCAGGGTGCACTGCTCCGCCCGGGTATGGGCCAGCGAGCGCCGCAGGAAGCCGATCAGCCCCTGCAGCAGCCGCCGCGCCGCTGGCGGGTCGGTGGCAATCAGGCCGTCCAGATGGGCCAGCGAATTGAACAGGAAGTGCGGCTCGATCTGCGCCTGCAATGCCATCAGCTGCGCCCGCACCAGTTGCTTCTCGGCCTCCTCGCGCTGCAGCGCGTCCAGCGCGGCCTGCCGCTGCAGGGAGGTCAGCCGCTCGCGCGACCAGTAGAAGTAGATCATGCTGGAGGCGCCCAGCATCCCGACCACCAGGCACATGCGCAGCATGCTGTTGGCCTCTTCCATCGACTTCGGCGGCAGCGCGAGCACCTCGCGCGTCGCCCAGCTGCCGAACAGCACGCCAAGCGGAACCGCTGCCACGGCCAGCATCACGAAGGGCCAGGTGGCCGGCTTCTCCTCGCGCCAGATCAGCACGCGCGGCACGTCGATCAGCGCCCAGATCGACAGGCCGATCAGCTGGCTATAGACGAAGTTGTGCCACAGCGAGCCGCCATGGTCGAAGCCGTATTTCAGGCTCAGCGCGATGACCGTGTTCATCACCAGCACGAACAGCAGGTCGCGCGCCCAGAGCGTCTGCCGGGACGGAATGGCCAGGGTAAAGGGACAGTGTGGGGATTTCATCTCGCCTCCACCCGCCCGCTGGCAACCGGCCGGACTGGCCGGGGCGCGCCGCGAGGCGGGACTTCCGGCCCATTCTAGTCGTGCCGGGCCACCGGGCAAACCTCGCGGCTTGCTGCATCGCGATGCCGCCGCAGCGCGGCCCACCAGTTGCCGCTGAGCAGATAGCGCGGGAAGGTGATCCACTGTTCGGCCAGCAGCCGGACGGCCGCATCGCGCGGACCGTCGAACGGCACGGGGCGCAGCGCCTCCAGCCGATGGCCGCGGGCCTGCAAGGCGAGCGACATGCCCGCCGCGACCAGGCCAAGCGCCAGCGCCGGCAGCGATAGACGGACCAGCCCGTAGAGCGCCAGCACGGTGCCCGCCAGGAACAGCGGCACGGCAACGAGGTGGATCAGCAGGTTGAGCGGATGGCGGTGGCTGGCGGCATAGTCGCGCCACTGCCGGGTCAGCAGAGACGGGGATGGCATCGGTCGTCCTCCGGTGGCAGGCACGGACAGGCGTCGTACCCTTGCCGGCACTGTAGCGGCGCCGGTGCGGCGGGACCAGCGCCATGCGACGAACCGTGCGCCGGATACCGCCAGCTTCGCCTGGCGGTCGCGGACGGATCCCTCGCGTCCGCGGGCGGCGCTGCGGGCGTCAGTCCGCCAGCGCCACCGCCCCGTTCGCTTCGGACAGCACGCTGCTGACGGCCTGCGGCGACAGGTGCGGCGCGAACAGCTGGATGAAGGACTGCGCGTAGCCGCGCAGATAGGCGCCGCGCCGCACTGCAACACTGGTGGTGTTGGACTGGAACAGATGCCCGGCATCGATGCGCACGAGCCCGCTGTCCTTGCGTTCGTCGTAGGCCATCGACGCGATGATGCCGACGCCCAGGTCCAGTTCGGCATAGGTCTTGATGACGTCGGCATCGAGCGCCGTCAGCACGATCTCGGGGTGCAGGCCCGCGTCGGCGAAGGCGGCGTCGATCCGTCGCCGTCCGGTAAAGCCGGCGTCGTAGGTGATCAGCGGAAAGCCGGCCACGTCCTCCAGCGTCGGCTGCGGTACCAGCGTCAATGGATGCTGCGGTGCGACGACCAGCACGTGCTGCCAGCTATAGGCATCGAAGGCGGTCAGGGCCGGCTCGCTGGCCAGCGCCTCGGTGGCGATGCCGATGTCGGCCTGCCCGCTGAGCAGCAGTTCGACGATATGCGCGGGCGACGCTTCCTGCAGCGCCAGCGTGACATGCGGGTAGCTGCGGCGGAAGGCGGTCACCACGCGCGGCAAGGCGTAGCGGGCCTGGGTATGGGTGGTCGCGACGGTCAGGCGGCCGGTATGCCGGCCGGCGAACTCGTCGCCCGCCTGCTTCAGATTCTCGGCTTCGAGCAGCAGCCGCTCGACGATCCGCACGATCTCCCGTCCCGGCGGGGTCAAGCCGGTCAGCCGCTTGCCATAGCGCTCGAAGATCTCCACGCCCAGTTCCTCCTCCAGCTCGCGGATCTGGCGCGACACGCCGGGCTGCGAGGTGTACAGCGCGTTGGCCACCTCGGTCAGGTTGAACTGGCGGCGCACCGCCTCGCGAATGGAACGCAATTGCTGGAAGTTCATGAGGTCGCTCCGCTGGCGGCAGGAAACACGCGCATCGCGCGCGGCCGGGCCCGCAGCCGTTCCCCTTCGCGATAGTTCTCGCGCTCGAAGCGCTCCAGCGGCACCGCCACCTCGATCAGCTCGCTGTTGTCCTCCCGCTCGAGTTCCAGTTGCGCGACCGGCCCCAGCGCCAGCGCCCGGCGCAGCGTGGCGGCGATGCCGTCGCTGCCTGCCGCGGCCCGCTCCACCTCGAACTCGTGCGGCCGGACAAAGGCGACCGCCTTGCCGGAGCGGACCGCGGCGTCAGCCGGGCCGCCCGGCACGTTCAGCAGCGCCGAACCGGTTCGCAGCAGTGCACCGTCGCCGGCAAGCTCCCCGTGCAGACGATTGACATTGCCAAGGAAACCATAGACGAAGGGCGTCTCCGGCCGGCCGTAGACCTGCGCCGGGGACCCCTCCTGCTGGACCCGGCCGCGGTGCATCAGCACGATGCGGTCGGCCACCTCCAGCGCTTCCTCCTGGTCATGGGTGACGAACACGCTGGTGATGTGCAGGTCGTCATGCAGCTTGCGCAACCAGCGCCGCAGCTCCTTGCGTACCTGCGCATCGAGCGCGCCGAACGGTTCGTCCAGCAACAGCACGCGCGGCTGCACCGCCAGGGCCCGCGCCAGCGCGACCCGCTGGCGCTGCCCGCCCGACAGTTGGCCCGGATAGCGCTGGCCCAGCCCGTCGAGCTGCACCATTGCCAGCAGCTCCTGCACGCGCGCCCGGATACTGGCGGCGTCCGGGCGCTGCGCCTTGTCCCGGACCCGCAGGCCGAATGCGATGTTCTCGAACACCGTCAGGTGGCGGAACAACGCGTAGTGCTGGAAGACGAAGCCGACGCCCCGCTCGCGTACCGGCACCGCGCTGGCGTCCTCGCCGTCCAGCAGCACCTTGCCGCTGTCCGGCCGCTCCAGCCCGGCGATGATCCGCAACAGCGTCGTCTTGCCGCAACCGGAAGGCCCGAGCAATGCGGTCAGCTCGCCGCGGCCAAAATCCAGATGGATGTCGTCGAGCGCCACATAGTTGCCGAAGCGCTTGTGCAGTTGATGGACCTGAATGCTCATGCTGTTCTTCCTTGCCATGCGGGCTGCGAATGCTGCGGCTCCGCCTCGATCTGCTGCGTCGCGCCGGCATGCAGCCGGTACTCGACCCAGGTCTTCAACGCAAGCGTGACGAGGGCCAGCAGCGCCAGCAGCGATGCCACGGCAAACGCGGCGGCGAAGTTGTATTCGTTGTAGAGAATCTCGACATGCAGCGGCATGGTGTTGGTCATGCCACGGATATGCCCCGACACCACCGATACCGCGCCGAACTCGCCCATCGCCCGTGCGTTGCACAGGATCACCCCGTACAGCAGGCCCCAGCGGATGTTGGGCAGCGTCACCCGCCAGAAGGTCTGCCAGCCGGATGCGCCGAGCACGATCGCCGCTTCCTCCTCGTCATTGCCCTGCGCCTGCATCAGCGGAATCAGCTCGCGGGCCACGAAGGGAAAGGTGACGAAGATGGTCGCCAGCACGATGCCCGGCACGGCGAACAGGATGCGGATATCGTGCTCCGCGAGCCAGGGGCCGAACCAGCCCTGCGCGCCGAACAGCAGCACGTAGACCAGGCCGGAGATCACCGGCGACACCGAGAACGGCAGGTCGATCAGCGTGATCAGCAGGCTCTTGCCGGGAAACTCGAAGCGCGCGATGGCCCAGGCCGCTGCCACGCCGAACACCAGGTTCAGCGGCACGGCAATGGCGGCGACGGTCAGCGTCAGCCGGATCGCCGCCAACGCGTCCGGGTCGGTCAGCGATTGCCAGTATGTGTCGACGCCCTTGGCCAGGGCCTGGTGAAACACCGACACCAGCGGCACCAGCAGGAATACCCCGAGGAACAGCGTGGCGATGCCGATCAGCAGGTAGCGGACCCAGGGCGGACCCGCCAGCGCGGGCGATGCGGTCGCACGCGATGTCGGCGAAGCGGCGGAGATGGCAACGGTCGCGCCCATGTCAACGCTCCACCGGCAGGGAATCGAGCGAGGGACCGTCGGCGGCCCGGTCGGCGGGCGTGCCGCCCCCCTCCCCCTGGCGCCGCCGCGACCATCCCTGCAGCGCGTTGATCAGCAGCAGCAGCGCGAAGGAGACGGTCAGCATCACCACCGCCACGGCGGTGGCGCCGGCATAGTCGTACTGCTCGAGCTTGGTATAGATCATCAGCGGCGCGATCTCGGACACCATCGGCATGTTGCCGCTGATGAAGACCACCGAACCGTACTCGCCCGTGGCGCGGGCAAAGGCCAGCGCAAACCCGGTCAGCAGCGCCGGCAGGATCGCGGGCAGGATCACCCGGCGCGCGGTCTGCCAGGGGGTGGCGCCCAGCGTGGCAGCCGCCTCCTCCAGCTCGCGCTCGGCTTCCTCCAGCACCGGCTGCACCGTGCGCACCACGAACGGCAGGCCGATGAAGGTCAGCGCCACCACCACGCCCAACGGCGTGAAGGCGACGCGCAATCCCAGCGGCTCCAGCCATTGGCCGAACCAGCCGTTGGCGGAGAACAGCGCGGTCAGCGCGATGCCGGCGACCGCCGTGGGCAACGCGAACGGCAGATCGACCAGCGCGTCCAGCAGGCGCCGGCCGGGAAAGCGGTAGCGCACCAGCACCCAGGCCACGACCAGGCCGAACCCTGTATTGATCAGCGCGGCGATCAGCGAAGCGCCAAAGCTGAGCCGATAGGCGGCCAGCACGCGCGGTTGCGTCACGGCTGCCCAGAAATCGGCCCAGCTCAGCGTGAACGCCTTCAGGAACGCCGCCGACAACGGCAGCAGCACGATCAGGGTCAGGTACAGCAGCGTGAAGCCAAGGGTCAGGCCGAAGCCCGGCAGCACGGTCGCGCGCCGGCCGCTGCCCGGGCGGCGTGGCCACTGCAGGCCTTCACGCGCGGCAGTGCCGGGATGCGCGGCGGCCAGGGTGCCCGCCGCGCTGGCAGCGGCGGACGCGGCTGCCGGGGCGGGCCTCAATGAAGCAGAGGATGTCATGGTCGGACGGGCTCTCTCGCCGTGGCGGCGGGCGGAAAAACAGAATGCGGCGGCGGGCAGCGCGACGTTCGCTGCCCCCCGGCGGGCTCAAACACCCATTGTGCAGAGCGGTCCTTATATGCAGAACGAATATTTCCGCATGTCTTTAGTCGCCTCAGATATATGAGGCGCCGCTGCGCGGCTCGATGCCGGCTGTCCAGACGCCGGCATCGGGCCCGCCGTCCGCGCCGCCTGCGGCAGCGAGCCCGGCGCCCTCGACGCGCTGCGTCAGCCCGGCCAGCAATGCCAGACCCTCGGGCCAGTCCCCCAGCGACGAGTCGGCATTAATGTGGCCGGCATAGCCCGCATCGTGCAATTCGCTGCCCCACACGGTCCCCCAGCTGAACGCCCTGCGCTGCGCCATCCAGGGATCGTTGCGGCTGGCCACCAGCAGCGTCGGGAACGGCAAGCGGCATGCCGGCAGCAACGGGGCCACGCCGAAGCGGTCCGGGTCTGCCGGCGCCACCAGCAAGGCGCCGGCAATGCCGGAGGCATCCTCGGCCGCCTGCCGCAGCAGCGCCAGGCAACCGAAGCTGTGCGCCACCACCAGTACCCCAGCGGGGGCATGTTGCCGGCACCGCGCCACCGCCTCGCCCAGCTTGCCGGCCCAGGTATGGAGGCTGGGGCATGCCCAGTCGCGCTGCTCGACACGCTGCCAATCCGGAAAGCGGCGTTCCCAGCGCGTCTGCCAATGATCCGGACCGCTGCCATGCAGACCGGGCGCCGTCAGCACGGCAAGCCCCGGGGGAATGTGCAAGGCAGGCTCGGCCTGGGAAGCGGGCAACGGCGCGCCGAGCGGACCCGGCCCTCGGCTGGAGGACGCCGCCGTGGTATCGGTTCTTGTCATGTTGCGCTCCTGCCCGGCGGCAGCCGCGGGCGGCAGGTGACCGTCAATGCCGGCCAGGTTGATAGACCTGATCGAAGGTACCGCCGTCGGCGAAGTGCGTCTTCTGCGCCTTTTGCCAGCCCCCGAACACCGCGTCGATGGTGAACAGGTTGACCTTGGGGAAGCTGGCGGCGTACTTGGCCGCCACCTTGTCCGACACCGGACGGTAATAGTTGCGCGCCGCCAGTTCCTGGCCCTCGTCGGTATAGAGGAACTGCAGATAGGCCTCCGCCGCCTTGCGGGTGCCGCGCTTGTCCACCACCTTGTCGACCACGGCGACGGGCGGCTCGGCCAGGATCGACAGCGACGGCGCGACAATATCGAACTTGTCCGGTCCGAGCTCCTTGATGGCCAGCAGCGCCTCGTTTTCCCAGGCGATCAGCACATCGCCGATGCCACGCTCGACGAAGGTCGTGGTCGCGCCGCGCGCGCCGGAATCGAGCACCGGCACGTTCTTCAGCAACTTGCCGACGAAATCGCGGGCAGTGGCATCGCTGCCGCCCGGCTGGCGCAACGCGTAGCCCCAGGCCGCAAGGTAATTCCAGCGTGCGCCGCCAGAGGTCTTCGGGTTCGGGGTGATCACCTTCACGCCCGGCCGCACCAGATCGTTCCAGTCGCGGATGCCCTTGGGGTTGCCCTTGCGGACCAGGAAGACGATGGTCGAGGTATAGGGCGCCGCGTTGTGTGGCAGGCGCTTCTGCCAGTCCGGCTTGATCAGCCCCCTTTCCGCGATCGCATCGATGTCGTAGCCCAGCGCGAGCGTGACCACATCGGCCTCCAGACCGTCGATCACCGAGCGGGCCTGCTTGCCCGAGCCGCCATGCGACTGGCGGATGGTCACGTTGTCGCCACCCCGGGCCTTCCACGCCTTGGCGAAGGCGGCATTGACGTCCACGTACAGCTCCCGGGTTGGGTCGTACGACACGTTGAGCAGCGTGGTCTGGGCCTGGGCGGCGCCCAGCGTGGTGGCAAACAGCAGGATGGCGGCCGCAATGGCCTGCTTGCGAATCATCGGTGGCTCCGTCGGTAGAAAGCGCCGATACGCGGCACCGTCAGGCGGCGCATCGGGACGGAGTGAGACTACCGAGGCCCGCCACGACACGGAACGAATCGTTTCGCCGATGCAAGCAGGTTTTTCGCATAAGCCCCCGTTGCCCCCGGGGATCCTGTGCGGGCAAAAGAAAAAGCCCGCGCCATTTGCATGGCACGGGCACAAGTTTCCATGGCGGAAACGGGTAGACAAGTCATGAAGAGCGCCCCCGCATCTTCATGACCGGGTCGATGGTACGGCTGCACGCGCGTTATTGCCTTGACCGAGATCAAACCCGCCCCTTTGGATGCACCAACGATAGCCGCCTCTGAAATCGAAAAGCCAGCCACTGAGCCTGACATTACAGTGTGCAGCTCTCTGGACCGTACCGTCGTTACCCCACGCTGCTCCGACCTGATGTCATGCCTACCCAAACCACGACCTCCTTCGCCGATATCGCTCCGCTACGAAAATTCTTGTCGTCCGACGAGGGGAACAGGCAGCTAGCCAGAGGCACCAATATCCGCCTGCCCAGCGGCTGCTATTGGATACAGAAGACACCGGACCCCGGTGCGGTGCAGGTCGTCGCGCTGATGAACATCGATGCGGCCAACCCTGCCAACGACGACGCAAGGCTGGCGAAGGTCAATGCGGCGGTCAGCGAGACCAAGGTTGTCGCCGCCTCACAGCCGGAAGACACCACTGAGTCCGGCAAAGCCGGCTGGAAACCCGAATTCGCCTCGGTTGGTGAAGCGAAGACGCTTCTGCGCAGGCCTGGCGGCGTGGGTGCCCTCGTAGGGGCGGGAGGGTTCACCGCCGGCGTGCGGCAGTTTGTCGTGGAGATGCCCGGCGACGGGGGCAAGGTCCGGATTAGCGAGCCCAGCCGTTCCTGGCTCCAGGCGGTACTGAGCCTCTTCCGGCTTGACGACGGCGCGATTCTAACCCGTGCCGCCAACCGCCATCCCGTACCGCGCGCAATCATATTGGAAGAGCGAATCCACAGCATTCTCGCGGAACGCGAATCCAGGCCAACGGGCACCGACGGCGACCCTTTCTACCTGCATAGTGCAATCGCCTCCATGAGCATGGGGGCGGGGACGACACACCCGGCTGATTTGCGCAAGATGATGGATGACCCCTTCTTCTGCCATGGCAACTTCAAGGAGATAGTCCAGGCCGAAGACCCTTCGGTGTTCAAAGCGGTCTTTCAGAGTCCCGGCAAGTGCGGGGCGCTTCGCCTGTCGAACCAGAACAGGGTCAAGGGGCCTGCCAGCAGCGGCCTCCAGGGCGACGTCCTGCGAGCGCGGCTGGCAAACTCGCAATATGGCTCCATGCGCGACCTTGTGCGCAGGTGGGAAACCGAACAGTTGACCGCGATGCTACAGGCCGAGGTCGAGTCTGTGCGCCGCATGCGGTTCCCGGGCATAGGCGACTTTTTCAAGGGCAAGCACTATCGCTGCGACGCCATGCCAGAGGGCTATGTCTTCCGCGTCGACGGCAAGCTGCACCTGCACTGCGAAGGGCCGCCAGCGGCCGGCGCTCCACCGCAGCGGTCTACGGCGAGCGCAGAGGATTCGTCGCAGGGCGCCACACCGTAGCGCCCGCCAGCAGTCGCAGTGTTGACTGCTGCGGTCCGATCCGCTTCACCGGAAAAAAAACGCCGGGCATTCGCCCGGCGTTGTCGCTTCCGCTGATACCGCTGAGGCACCCCTCAGTGCACCACCCGCCCGAAGGTGAACTCTCCTTCGCGGAAGTCCACCGGCACGATGTCCTTGGCGGCGAACTTGCCCTCCAGGATCAGACGCGCGACCGGGTTCTCGATCTGCTGCTGGATCGCACGCTTCAGCGGCCGCGCGCCGAACACCGGATCGTATCCGGCGCTGGCAATCCGCTCCAGCGCCGCCTCGGTGACTTCGAGCGTCATGTCCATCCGTGCCAGCCGCGCCTGCAGCCGGTCCAGCTGGATGCGGGCGATCGATTCGATATGCTGCTGGTCCAGCGAGTGGAACACCACCACCTCGTCGATCCGGTTCAGGAACTCCGGACGGAACTGCGTCTTGACCTCCTGCCACACCGCGCCCTTGACGGCTTCGTGCGGCTCGCCGGCCATCGACTGGATGATCTGCGAACCAAGGTTCGATGTCATCACGATCACCGTGTTCTTGAAGTCCACGGTACGGCCCTGGCCATCGGTCAGGCGGCCATCGTCCAGCACCTGCAGCAGCACATTGAAGACGTCCGGGTGCGCCTTCTCGACTTCGTCGAGCAGCACCACGCTATACGGCTTGCGCCGCACCGCCTCGGTCAGGTAGCCGCCTTCCTCGTAGCCGACATAGCCCGGCGGCGCGCCGATCAGCCGCGAGACGCTGTGCTTCTCCATGAATTCGCTCATGTCGATGCGGATCAGGTGCTCCTGCGAATCGAACAGGAACTCGGCCAGCGCCTTGCACAGCTCGGTCTTGCCTACCCCAGTAGGGCCCAGGAACAGGAACGAGCCGTAAGGCTTGTTCTCGTCGGCCAGACCGGCGCGGGAGCGCCGGATCGCATCGGCTACCAGCCGCACGGCCTCATCCTGGCCGACCACGCGCCTGTGCAGATGGTCCTCCATCGCGATCAACTTCTCGCGCTCGCCCTGCATCATCTTCGACACGGGGATGCCTGTCGCGCGGCTGACCACCTCGGCGATCTCCTCGGCGCCCACTTGCGTGCGCAGCAGCCGGTTCGGCTGCTTCTGCTCGCTGGCTTCCGCATCCGTCGCCGCGCGCAGCTTGCCTTCGAGTTCCGGCAGGCGGCCGTATTGCAGCTCGGCCACCTTGTCCAGCTTGCCTTCGCGCTGCAGGCGGGCGATCTCCAGGCGAACCTTGTCGATCTCTTCCTTCAGCGCGGCGGCACCCTGCGCGGCGCCCTTCTCCGCCTTCCAGATTTCATCGAGGTCGGCGTACTCCTTTTCCAGCCGCTCGATTTCCTGCTCGATCAGTTCCAGCCGCTTGCGCGACGCCTCGTCGGTTTCCTTGCGCACCGCCTCGCGCTCGATCTTCAGCTGGATGGTGCGGCGCTCCAGGCGGTCCATCTCCTCCGGCTTGGAGTCGATTTCCATCTTGATGCGCGCCGCCGCCTCGTCGATCAGGTCGATCGCCTTGTCGGGCAGGAAGCGGTCGGTGATATAGCGGTGCGACAGCTCCGCCGCCGCGACGATGGCCGGGTCGGTGATCTCGACCCCGTGGTGCAGCTCGTACTTTTCCTGCAGACCGCGCAGGATGGCGATGGTGGCCTCGACGCTGGGCTCGTCGACCAGCACCTTCTGGAAGCGGCGCTCCAGGGCAGCGTCCTTCTCGATGTACTTGCGGTACTCGTCCAGCGTGGTGGCGCCGATGCAGTGCAGCTCGCCGCGCGCCAGCGCGGGCTTGAGCATGTTGCCCGCGTCGATCGCGCCTTCCGCCTTGCCGGCGCCGACCATGGTGTGGATCTCGTCGATGAAGACGATGGTCTGGCCCTCGTCCTTGGCGATGTCGGACAGCACGGCCTTGAGCCGCTCCTCGAACTCGCCGCGGTACTTGGCGCCGGCCAGCAGCCCCGCCATGTCCAGCACCAGCACGCGCTTGTTCTTCAGCGACTCGGGCACCTCGCCGTTGACGATACGCTGCGCCAGCCCTTCGACGATGGCGGTCTTGCCCACGCCCGGCTCGCCGATCAGCACCGGATTGTTCTTGGTGCGGCGCTGCAGGATCTGGATGGCCCGGCGGATTTCATCGTCGCGGCCGATCACCGGGTCCAGCTTGCCGATACGGGCGCGCTCGGTCAGGTCGATGGTGTACTTCTTCAGCGCCTCGCGCTGGGCCTCGGCGTCGGCGCTGTTGACCGACTCGCCGCCACGGACAGCCTCGATGGCGGACTCCAGCGACTTGCGGGTCAGGCCATGCTCGCGGGCAATGCGGCCGGTGTCGCCCTTGTCGTCGGCCACGGCGAGCAGGAACAGCTCGCTGGCGATGAACTGGTCGCCGCGCTTGATCGCCTCCTTCTCGGTGGCGTTGAACAGCCCGGCCAGATCGCGACCGATCTGGACCTGGCTGGAGCCCTGCACTTGCGGCAGCCGCTTGATGGCCGCGTCCATTGCATTGGCGAGCCCGTTCACGTTGACGCCGGCGCGCGACAGCAGACCGCGTGCGGAGCCGTCGTCCTGCGACAGCAGCGCGCGCACCACATGCTGCGGCTCGATGTACTGGTTGTCATTGCCGATCGCCAGGGTCTGGGCGTCGGCCAGTGCTTCCTGGAATCGGGTCGTCAGTTTGTCTAGACGCATCGGAAAGCCCTCTCTCGGATTCTGGTGGCGGGCCGGTCATGGCGACCGGCCGCGTTCGGTTATCGGGAAGATAGGGCCCGCCAATGACATTTCAAGGCGCGGCGCTCAATCTGGCACCCGCACGGTATTGCCTTCCACGGTAATGCGGTCGGCACTGCCGGGGCTGTTGCTGAAAGCCGGCACGTTGGCCGCCGTGATCGCCGGCGCTTGCGCTGGCAGCCCCCCGCGGGGCACGGTGCGCACCACCTGCGACGGCGGCAAGGGCGCGCCGTCGCGCAAATGCGCGTACATCGCGTCCAGCGCCCGGTTCAGATACAGATGCAGCGGCACATACCGGGTGTCGTAGCCCGGCACCAGCTGGTTGAAGGCATCGAAGTGCTGGGCATTGGTGACCTCGATATAGGACAGCCGGCTGCCCTGTCCCTCGCGCTGGCGATTGAGCGCCAGGTACGGCCGCGAGGTGTGGTTGACCGGCAGCAGCGCGTCGTCACGACCATGGACGATCAGCGTCGGCTTGCCGCGCAGGTTGCCGGTGCGCAGGGTGTCGCGCTGCCCGGCCTGCAGCGCCGCGGCCTCGGCGCCCTGCCCCGTCAGCAGCCCACGCAGGCAATAGGCCCCAGCCGCGTTGGCGTCGTCCACCAGGCTGTCGGGCGAGCGCGAGAACAGGTCGCGGCGCGGCCCGCGCGGGTCGCGGTCGTTGATCAGCTGCACGTCGGCCGACGGCGGGATGCCGTTGCCGACGGCGAACATATTGGCCAGCTGCACGCCGGGCGCGGGTGCCGGCGCCTGTCCGGCGCCCACGCCGCTGAAGCTGAAGCCGCACAGCCGGTCCGCGACGCTGGCGCGCGCCAGGGAATTGGCAAAGGTGACGGCGACGGCATTGGCGACCTCGAAGAAGCCCAGCGAGGCGTGCAGGGCTGCGGCTTCGGGCTCCCAGCCATAGTCGCGCAGCGCGGCCTGCGCGCTGGCGGCGCGCTGTGCGGTGGTGGCGCCAGTGATCGTGCCTGCGGCCGCCAGCGCGGCACAGCGGTTGGCCGGGATGCTGCCCAGGGTGGCGTAGTAGCTGGCGAACGGGGCGTTCGCCTGGTCGGGGTCCAGCGCGGCGCAAAGCTGCAGCAGGTTGGCCACGGTGGTGTAGTCGTACAGCGTGCGGCCGCTGGCCGGCACCGCCGCACCGCCGCGCCGGACCGTGATGCCGGTGTCGGGCGGCAGGTTCAGGTTTGGCTCGGCGACGGCCACGCCATCGATCCACCCCTCGGTGTCCGCCTCCGCGGCGGCAATGGCCGCGCCGCCGCCGTTGGACAGGCTGGAGGCGATCACCAGCACGTCGTCGCGGCCCAGCCGCCTCTGGCGCTGCTCCCACACCTGCTCGTTGATCGCCCAGATGCCGAACTCGATGGCCTGCAAGGTGTAGCGGCCCCAGTCCTTTTCCGGGTTGCGCTGCGAATGCGCGTGCTTGAAGGCGTAGCGGTGCGGCGCCGCAGCGACGAACGCCTCGCGCGCGGCATTGTCCAGCGGCGCGGCGAACTGGGCGCGATCGCCGGCACTTCTGCGCGACGTCCGGGTGCCATCGATCAGGGGTACGGTGTCGTTGTCCAGGTCGTGCGGCGCGGCGCCGGTGCCCTTGTCGGTATAGGCCACCGCGCAGCCCCGCTTCAGGCCCCATTCGGCGGTCGGGATGCCGCCGTAGACGCCGCGCGATCCGGAGGAAGTGGCGGTAATCAGGCAAGGCCGGTCCGGATTGAAGCTGTCCGGTATCTGCACCATCATGGTGACGTTCTCGCGCCCGCTGCCGTCGTCGGCATAGCCAAGATACTCGACGCCCGGGATGCGACCCTGCGAGTCGGTCACATTGCCATTGGCATCGACATTCGGCCCATAGAGGGTGCCATACCCTCCTCCCGCGCTGACATCCACCAGCGCCCGGTAGTTGCTGTAGATGGCGTACCGGCGCAGCTCCCGGGCGGTCGGCGCGTTCAGGTCGCGCGGAAGCGGGGCCGTGCTCGATGCCAGGCCGTCCTTGCCCAGGCCCGCGGTCAGCAGGTCGTCATCGCCCGCATAGCGCTGTACCGACACGTTGGTCAGCCAGTCGGGCTTGCGATGGTTCTCGCCGTGCCAGAACTCGTCCTCGCCCTCCCAGTCGCAACCTGGCGTGACCAGGAGCAGCCCGGCCAGCGGCAACAGAAGACGCCGCCTCGTCCACATTGCCTTGTGGTTTGCCTCTCCCATGTTCTCTCCTCCCGCCGGCCCTCTTGACGCGATGGCTGCCGTGGCCGGCACTTCATGGTAGGAAGAGACGAACGGAAGGGAAAGGGACGCAAGAGGACGGATGCCGACAAAGCCGGCACCAGGATGCCAATCGCGAAAGGAACTGATCTTTGCGACAAGAACTGGCCCCCGCTTCACATCGCAAGGGGAGCGGCCGGATTCGGGCCGTGCGTTCAGGCGAGCGCCCGGTAACCCCAGAGCCCCGCGAAGGTCAGCAGCAGCGATCCGCCCAGGTGCAATAGCAGATGCAACGCCGCGCTACCGTAGTCCCCCGCCAGCAGATTGGCGGCCAGTTCACCGGAGAAGGTCGAGAACGTGGTCAGCCCGCCCAGGAAGCCGGTGACCACCAGCAGCCGCCACGCCGGCGGCAGCGATGCATGGGTATCGAAGAAGCCGATGGCGATGCCGATCAGCAGGCCGCCCAGCAGATTGGCGGCCAGGGTGCCGTAGGGAAGCGCCGGATTGGCGGCGTTCCACAGCAACGAGAACAGCCAGCGCAGCCAGGCGCCGCAGGCCGCGCCGATGCCGACCGCGGCAAACCCCAGCGCGCTCAAGGCTCGCTGCCCTCGCCCGCTGCCGAGTTGCCCGAGCGCAGGCCCCAGCGCGCCAGCGCCGCCTCGTCGCTGACCCGCGCATCGACCCAGCGCTCGCCTTCCGGCGTCGATTCCTTCTTCCAGAACGGCGCCTCGGATTTCAGGTAGTCCATGATGAATTCGCAGGCGGCGAAGGCATTGCCGCGATGCGCCGATGCGACCGCCACCAGCACGATCTGGTCCTGCGGCAGCAGCGGGCCGACCCGATGGATGATGGTGACGCCCTGCAGCGCCCAGCGCGCCCGTGCGTCTTCCTCGATGCGGGCCAGCGCCTTCTCGGTCATGCCCGGATAGTGCTCCAGCTCCATCGCCCGGACCGGCGAGCCATCGTTGACGTCCCGAACCGTGCCGACGAAGGCCGCCACGGCGCCGATCGCCGCCTTGCCCGCGCGCAGCGCCGCGACCTCGGCGCCGAGGTCGAAGTCCTCGCGTTGCACCCGTACGCTCATCTCAACCCCCGGTCACCGGCGGGAAGAAGGCGACCTCGCAGCCGTCCCGCAACGCCGTGTCCTCGGCGGCGACGGCGTGGTCCACCGCCATGCGCAGCGCCCTGCCCTGCGCCAGCGCCTGCTCCCAGGCCCCACCACGCTCGCGCAGCCATTGCCGCACGCCGCCCACGGTGGTGATCCCGGCCGGCAACTGCACCGACTGTTCGGCGACGCCGACCTGCTCGCGCACGCTGGCGAAGAAGCGCAATTCGATCTGCATGATGCTCCTTTCTGTCCCGCTTACTGCATCAGCGCGGCGAACGGCAGGAACTGCACGGTATCGCCGGCGCGGATCGCCTGGTTGGGCGGATTATCGACCAGGCCGTCGCCCCACACCGTGGAGGTCAGCACCCCCGAACTCTGGTTGGGGAACAGGTCCAGGCCGCCCGCGTCGTTGATCCTGGCGCGCAGGAACTCGTTGCGGCGGTCGCCGCGCGGCAACGCGAAATCCGCGCGCATCGGCACACGCCGCGGCAGTACCGCCTGCACGCCCTGCAGGCGCAGCAGGAACGGCCGCACCAGCAGCAGGAAGGTGACGAAGCTGGAAACCGGATTGCCGGGCAGCCCGAGGAAGGCCGCTTCGCCCGCCCCCTGTGCCCGCGCCACATGGCCGAAGGCCAGCGGCTTGCCCGGCTTGATGGCGATCTGCCACATGTCCAGCCGCCCTTCGGCTTCCACCGCCGGCTTGATATGGTCCTCCTCGCCGACCGACACGCCGCCCGAGGTCAGGATCAGGTCGTGCTCCTGCGCGGCCAGCCGCAGCGTTTCGCGGGTGGCGCCCAGGCTGTCCGGCACGATGCCGAAATCGGTGACCTCGCAGCCCAGGTCCTCCAGCAGCCCCCGCAGGGTGAAGCGGTTCGAGTTGTAGATCGCCCCGGGCTTGAGTACTTCGCCGGGCATCGCCAGCTCGTCGCCGGTGAAGAAGACCGCCACGCGGGCGCGACGCACCACCTCCAGCGTCGCCTGGCCCACCGAGGCCGCCAGGCCGAGGGCCTGGGGCGTCAGCCGCGTGCCGGCCGGCAGGATCTCGCTGCCGGCGACGATATCCTCGCCGGCGCGGCGAATCCACTCGCCCGGTTGCGGCACATGGCGCACCACCACGTCGTCGCCATCCGCCTCGCATTGCTCCTGCATGACGACCGCATCCGCGCCTGGCGGAATCAGCCCGCCGGTGAAGATGCGCGCCGCCGTGCCCGGCTGCAGCGGCACGCCGACATGGCCGGCCGGAATCCGCTGCGCGACCCGCAGCCGGGTGCCAGCCTGGCCGATGTCGGCGCACCGCACCGCGTAGCCGTCCATCGAGGTGTTGTCCGCCGGCGGCACATCCAGGCTGCTGCTGACCGGCTGCGCCAGCACGCGGCCGTTGGCCTGCAGCGTGTCGATGCGCTCGCAATCGAGCGGAGAGCGGGCAAGCGGCTGCGCGCCGGCCAGCAGGCGCTCCAGCGCCTGGGCCAGCGTCAGCATCGGGGGGCGAGTGTCCATCGTACGATCGTGTCCATGGGCACCGCCGCTGGCGAGTGCGGCGGCGAATTGAAGGGCATACCGGAATTGTAGTCAGCCGCCGCCAGCCGCGCCGCAGTCCTGGCGCTCGGCCGGCGGGCGGCGCCGGCGCGCTTACAGCCCGGTATGGCGGACGATGAAGTCCTTGATCTGCTGCACGTCCGCGTGCACCACCTCGAAACGCTGCGGCAGCGACTCGATGCCCTCGAAGCTGGCGGGACGCTCCGGCTCGTGGCCCAGCGCCTCACGGATGGTGTCGGCGAACTTGGCCGGCAGCGCGGTTTCCAGCACCACCATCGGCGTGCCCGGTTCCAGGTACTCGCGGGCCACCTTGACACCGTCCGCGGTGTGGGTGTCGATGGTCACGCCATAGCGCGAGGACAGGTCGCGAATGGTGGCGATGCGGTCCGAATGGGTGCTGCGGCCCGAGACGAAGCCGAACTCGCGAATGCGGTCGAATTCCGGCGTGCCGCGCAGATCGAAGCCGCCCTTCGCATCGACATCGCGGAACAGCTGCGCCAGCTTGCCCGCATCGTGCGCCAGCAGATCGAAGATGAAGCGCTCGAAGTTCGAGGCCTTCGAGATATCCATGCTGGGGCTGGAGGTGTGGTACGTCTCCGCCGACTTGCGCACGCGGTAGACGCCAGTGCGGAAGAACTCGTCCAGCACGTCGTTCTCGTTGGTGGCGACCACCAGCTTGTCGATCGGCAGGCCCATCATGCGCGCGATATGGCCGGCGCAGACGTTGCCGAAATTGCCCGACGGCACGCAGAACGAGACCCTGCCGCCGCGGCCTGCACCACCGTTGGCCGGGTCGGTGGCCAGCAGCCAGCCCTTGAAGTAGTACACCACCTGCGCGACCACGCGCGCCCAGTTGATCGAATTGACCGTGCCGATCTTCTGCCGCGCCTTGAACTCCAGGTCGCTGGACACCGCCTTGACGATGTCCTGGCAGTCGTCGAACACCCCTTCAACCGCCAGGTTGAAGATGTTCGGGTCCTGCAGGCTGAACATCTGCGCCGTCTGGAACGCGCTCATCTTCAGGTGCGGGCTCAGCATGAAGACGCGGATGCCGCGCTTGCCTCGCATCGCGTACTCGGCGGCGCTGCCGGTATCGCCCGAGGTCGCGCCGAGGATGTTCAGCTCCTGCCCTTCCCGCGCCAGCGCGTACTCGAACAGGTTGCCCAGCAGCTGCATGGCCATGTCCTTGAAGGCCAGCGTCGGCCCATTGGACAGCCCCAGCAGATACAGCGGCGCGCCGCCCTCCTCGCCCAGCTTGCGCAGCGGCGTGATGTCGGCGGTGTTGTCGCCGGTGCGGGCGTTGCAATATACGGCCGGGGTGTAGGTCTTGCGCGTCAGTGCGCGCAGGTCCTCGGCGGGAATGTCGTCGCAGAAGCGGCTGAGCACCTCGAACGCCAGGTCGGCATACGACAGCGCGCGCCACGACTCCAGCTCGTCGGCGGTCACCTGCGGATAGCGCGCCGGCATGAACAGGCCGCCGTCCGGTGCCAGCCCGCCCAGCAGGATCTCGGAAAACGACTGCGGCATCTCGTGGCCGCGCGTGGACTGGTATTTCATCGGAATGACTTCAACTCGGACGGATCAGTTCAGTTCTTCCATGCGCAGGCGCGTGACGCCGGACAGCACGGTCGGCAGCGCCTCGATGCGGGCGATGGCGGCGTTGACCTGCCGCTCGCGCGCCAGGTGCGTCAGCATGATGATGTCGGTCTGCGGTTCGTCGTCGCGCGACTCCTTCTGCAGCATCGCATCGATCGAGATGCCGGCATCGGCGAGGATACGCGTGATGTCGGCCAGCACGCCGGTCTCGTCGGAGACGCGCATGCGCAGGTAGTAGCTGCTGGTGACGTCCTCGATGGGAAGCACCGGCACGCTGGACAGCTCGTCCGGCTGGAACGCCAGATGCGGCACGCGATGCTCGGGATCGGCGGTGTGCAGCCGGGTGACATCGACCAGATCGGCGATCACCGCCGAGGCGGTCGGCTCCGCGCCGGCGCCCTTGCCATAGTACAGCGTCGCGCCCACCGCATCGCCCTGCACCAGCACGGCATTCATCGCGCCCTCGACATTGGCGATCAGCCGCGAGGCGGGCACCAGTGTCGGATGCACGCGCAGCTCGATGCCATCCTCGCGCCGGCGCGTCAGGCCCAGCAGCTTGATGCGGTAGCCCAGTTCCTCGGCGTAGCGGATGTCGACCGACGACAGGCGCGTGATGCCTTCCACGTGCGCCTTGTCGAACTGCACCGGCATGCCGAAGGCAATCGAGCTCATCAGCGTGACCTTGTGCGCGGCGTCGATGCCCTCGATGTCGAAGGTCGGGTCGGCCTCGGCATAGCCCAGCCGCTGCGCTTCCTTCAGCACGGTGTCGAAGTCCAGGCCCTTGTCGCGCATCTCCGACAGGATGAAGTTGGTGGTGCCGTTGATGATGCCGGCGATCCACTGGATGCGGTTGGCGGTCAGCCCTTCGCGCAGCGCCTTGATGATGGGGATGCCGCCGGCGACCGCGGCCTCGAAGGCCACCATCACGCCCTTGCGGCGCGCGGCTTCGAAGATCTCGTTGCCATGCACGGCGAGCAGCGCCTTGTTGGCGGTCACCACGTGCTTGCCATTCTCGATGGCGCGCAGCACGAGTTCGCGGGCGATGCCGTAGCCGCCGATCAGTTCGACCACGATATCGATGTCGGCGCGCTCGACTACCTCGCGCGCATCGGCCACCACCTCGACCTCGCCACCGGTCAGTTCGCGGGCGCGCTCGGTGTTCAGGTCGGCCACCACGGCGATTTCGATGCCGCGGCCGGCGCGGCGGCGAATCTCCTCTCCGTTGCGCTTGAGCACGTTGTACGTGCCGCTACCGACGGTGCCGATGCCGAGCAGGCCTACTTTGATGGGATTCATGGTCAGACGATTTCTGGGTTGCGAATGAAAAGCGGGAACGATCAGGCGGCCGCGCCGTGCCGTTTGCGGTACGCCTCCAGGAAGCGCGCGACGCGCGAGATGGCCTCGCGCAGGTCTTCCTCGTGCGGCAGGAACACGATGCGGAAATGGTCGGGGCGCGGCCAGTTGAAGCCGGTACCCTGCACCAGCAGCACCTTGGACTCCTGCAGCAGTTCGTAGATGAATTCCTGATCGTCCTGGATCGGGTACATCTCCGGATCGAGGCGCGGGAACAGGTACAGCGCGGCCTTGGGCTTGACGCAGGTAACGCCCGGGATCTTCGTGATGAGCTCCCAGGCCAGGTCGCGCTGGCGGCGCAGCCGGCCGCCCTCGCCCACCAGGTCATCGATGCTCTGGTAGCCGCCCAGCGCGGTCTGGATCGCCCATTGCGCCGGCACATTGGCGCACAGGCGCATCGAGGACAGCATGTTCAGCCCTTCGATATAGTCCAGCGCCGGCCGCTTGTCGCCGGACACCACCATCCAGCCGGCACGGTAGCCGCAGGAGCGGTAGTTCTTCGACAGGCCATTGAAGGTGACGGTCAGCACATCGGTCGACAGCGAGGCGATCGAGGTGTGGGTGCGGCCGTCGTACAGCACCTTGTCGTAGATCTCGTCGGCGAAGATGATCAGGCCGAACTCGCGCGCGATCGCCACGATCTGCATCAGCAATTCGTCGGAATACAGCGCGCCGGTCGGGTTGTTCGGGTTGATCACCACGATACCCTTGGTGTTGGGCGTGATCTTCGCGCGGATGTCCTCGACATCGGGCATCCAGTCGTTGGCTTCGTCGCAGATGTAATGCACCGGCGTGCCGCCCGACAGGCTGACCGCCGCGGTCCACAGCGGATAGTCCGGCGCGGGCACCAGTACCTCGTCCCCGCTGTTGAGCAGCGCGTTGACCGACATCACGATCAGTTCCGAGGCGCCGTTGCCGACATAGATGTCGTCCAGCCCGACGCCCTGGATATGCTTCTGCTGCGTGTAGTGCATGATCGCCTTGCGCGCGGCGAAGATGCCCTTCGAGTCCGAGTAGCCCGCCGAATTGGGCAGGTTCCGCATCATGTCCTGCTGGATCTCTTCCGGCGCATCGAAGCCGAATACGGCCAGGTTGCCGATATTGAGCTTGATGATCTTGTGCCCCTCCTCCTCCATCTGCCTGGCCTTCTCCAGCACCGGACCGCGGATGTCGTAACAGACGTTGTTCAGCTTTTGTGATTTCTGGATCGGTTTCACGGCGTCGTCGGCAGGAAGAGAGCAGCCGCCGCATCGAGCGGCGGGAATCAGGGTCAGCGGATCAAGGGAATCAGCTCGGCGCGCTCCCGCTGGCGCCGGCACGGAGTTTGCGCGAGCCGGTGCAGCCAGCCGGGAGGCAAAGGCTATAATTTAGCGAATTATGACAGACTTCGGCGGGGTTTCCGCGACCGTGGCGGCCTTGCCGCAGATGGCGGCGACCAGCGCCGCCGAAGGACGAGGTGCCCTTTGAAACTTCATGCCGACCAGCCCAATGCCCTGAATACCGTCACCGGGTACGGACCGGGCTATATCGAAATCAACAAGGTCCGCTATGCCGGCTCCGTCGTGGTGATGCCCGAGGGCGAGGTGCAGAACTGGCCCGCCAGCCGCTTCGAGGACCTGGCGCCCGAGCAGTTCGACGCCCTTGCGGCGCGTGCCCCGGAAGTGGTGCTGCTGGGTACCGGCGACAAGCTGCGGTTTCCCCATCCACGCCTGACCGCCGGGTTGACGCGCCAACGCATCGGCATCGAGTCGATGGACATGCAGGCCGCCTGCCGGACCTACAACATCCTGATGGCGGAGGGCCGAAGAGTGGCGGCGGTGCTGTTGCTGGAGACGTTGCCCGACGATGGCGCCTCCCACGGCTGACCCGCCGCCCTTGTCTTCTTCCCGTCACGCTTGAACATTCTGGCCCGCGCCCCCATCTGGCCACAGCACGGTGACGCCGGTCCGCCAGGGACGGTCGCGCCCGCTCCAGAGCCGCAACCCGACGGGCATCGTCACTTCCGCAAATCACTCCACGAGCCGCTTCCCGCAAGGAGCCATAACAATGACAGTGAGCCTCGACCAGGTCGTACCGGATTTCAGCGCACCCGCCACCGGCGGGACCTTCTCCCTCGCCGCCCAGCGTGGCAAGACCGTGGTGCTGTACTTCTATCCGAAGGACAACACGCCCGGCTGCACCAACGAGGCGATGGACTTCCGCGATCACCACGACGCCTTCGTGGCAGCCGGCGCGGCGGTGTTCGGCATCTCGCGCGACAGCCTGCGCTCGCACGAAAACTTCAAGGCCAAGCTCGAACTGCCGTTCGAACTGATTTCCGACGGTGACGAAGCGCTGTGCCAGCTGTTCGATGTCATCAAGATGAAAAAGCTCTATGGCAAGGAGGTCCGCGGCATCGAGCGCAGCACCTTCGTGATCGACAGGGACGGCGTGCTGCGCCACGAACTGCGCGGCATCAAGGTGCCGAGCCACGTCGAGGAAGTGCTGGAAATCGTGCAAGGGATGTGACGGCAAGAGCGGGCACGCCGCCGATTGCCAAACCGGAATCCTTCGGATACATTGCCTCGTAATGAGTGCAGAATCTGGTTGCCACGCTGTCGTATCGGTCCGGCCAAGGCGCATGCCACTGGTGGCCGGCACCGGATCTTCATTGCCGCTTTCCCTGCCTGCCCGCCGACGCCCCCGCCACACTGGCAGGGATTCCGGCCACTGGTCCAGTCCCAGGACCTCCAGCCCGTGGCAGGCAGCGCGGTCGCCCCGCACCGCCTCCACCAAAGCCGCCACGCCTGGCAGACAGGTCTGGCGGCTTTTTTGTGCCCGGCCGCGCCGGCACACGCGCTTTTTCGCCGCCGATTCCCTCCCGCTTTCTCTTCGTTGAAAGGAACGCCAAGCATGCCGCTGCCGACCATGCCCGCCAAGCCCGCACAACTGCTGGACCCGGCCGAGTTCAAGCCGGTCGCCAGGCTGACAAAGACCGCAACGCACGAGAAGAAACCGGTTCCCGCGCTCGAACGCGTCGGTCTGCTGGAAAGCGGTGAATCGGAGCTTCCGGTTGTCGCTCCGATCAAGGCGCGCGCCCCCTCGACGCGCTCGCGCGCCAAGGATGCGCCGGCCTCGTCCGGCGCCGGCGCCACGCCGATGTCGCTGGTCAAGACCGCGCCGGCACCGTCGGCCCGCCGCAGGAAGGATATCGGGCCGGCCAAGCTGTTCGTGCTCGACACCAACGTGCTGATGCACGACCCCAGTTCGCTGTTCCGCTTCGAAGAGCACGACATCTATCTGCCGATGATGACGCTGGAGGAGCTGGACAAC
This sequence comes from Cupriavidus sp. AU9028, assembly GCF_019795295.1. GTDB lineage: Bacteria > Pseudomonadota > Gammaproteobacteria > Burkholderiales > Burkholderiaceae > Cupriavidus. The sequence continues at coordinate 119,154 of NZ_JAIMCG010000011.1, forward strand.
CACAAGAAGGGCATGAGCGAAGTCGCGCGCAACGCCCGCACCGTCAGCCGCACGCTCGATGCGCTGCTGGCGGAAACGGACGGCCTGCTCGACGAGGGCGTGCCGCTGGCGAAACTGGGCAATCGCGACGCGCAGGGCACGCTGTTCTTCCAGACCCGCCTGAACGAGACCAAGCTGCCGGAAGGACTGCCCGAGGGCAAGGCCGACAACCAGATCCTCGCCGTCGTCAGCGCCCTGCAGCAGCAATATCCGGAGCGCCTGGTCGTGCTGGTGTCCAAGGACATCAACATGCGGATCAAGGCGCGCGCGCTGGGCCTGCCCGCCGAGGACTATTTCAACGACCAGGTCCTGGAGGACAAGGACCTGCTGTACTCGGGCGTGATGATCCTGCCCAACGACTTCTGGGCGAAGCACGGCAAGGGCGTCGAAAGCTGGCAGGATCCGAAGTCCGGGGCGATGTTCTACCGGCTGACCGGCCCGCTGGTGCCCTCGTTCCTGGTCAACCAGTTCGTCTACCTGGAACCGATGGACGGCAGCCTGCCGCTGTATGCGCAGGTCAAGGAAATCAACGGCAAGACCGCGCTGCTGCAGACGCTGAAGGACTACACGCACCACAAGAACAACGTCTGGAGCATCACCGCACGCAACCGCGAGCAGAACTTCGCGCTGAACCTGCTGATGAATCCGGAAATCGATTTCGTCACGCTGCTCGGCCAGGCCGGCACCGGCAAGACGCTGCTTGCGCTCGCCGCGGGGCTGGAACAGGTGCTGGACCAGAAGCTGTACAACGAGATCATCGTGACCCGGGCCACCGTGCCGGTCGGCGAGGACATCGGCTTCCTGCCGGGTACCGAGGAGGAGAAGATGCAGCCCTGGATGGGCGCCTTCGACGACAACCTCGAAGTCCTGCAAAAGAGCGACGACAGCGCCGGCGACTGGGGCCGTGCCGCCACGCAGGAGCTGATCCGCTCCCGCATCAAGGTCAAGAGCATGAACTTCATGCGCGGCCGGACCTTCGTCAACAAGTTCGTCATCATCGACGAGGCGCAGAACCTGACGCCCAAGCAGATGAAGACGCTGGTCACGCGCGCCGGTCCCGGCACCAAGATCGTCTGCCTTGGCAATATCGCGCAGATCGACACGCCTTACCTGACCGAAGGCTCCTCGGGCCTGACCTTCGTCGTCGACCGCTTCAAGGGCTGGAGCCACAGCGGGCATATCACGCTGGCGCGGGGCGAACGCTCCCGCCTGGCCGACCACGCGGCGGACGTGCTGTGACGCCATGGCTGCCCATGCGTCGCGCAGTGTAGGCGCGCGTCCGGCAGCGGCCAGGCCAAGCGCCGCTTACCATAGGCTGCCGCCCACCGGCGGCGGCCTTTTTTTCTTGTGGGTCCCGCTGGCGTGGCTCCGCTTGCGTGGTTCCGACCTTGCCCTCGCCTGCCGGTAGCGAAATGACCGTGGAGGAATGATGTCAGCCTTGTTTCGCCGACCGCGCGCTGCGGCTGCCGCCGGGGTCCTTGCCGGCGCTGCCCTGGCGGCAATCTGGACAGGATGGATTGCACCCGCCCCCGTGTCCGCGCAGCCCGCGGCCGTGTCGCCGGCCGCGTCGTCCCCGCCGGCCTTGCCCGACGCCGCTGTCAGCCCGGCCGCGGCCGGGCCCGTGATCCGTACCGTAGGGGCGATCAGCTATGCCTGCGGTGGCATCGGCGCCGATGAGCAGCAGGCGCTGGCGAAGCGCAAGACGCCGTTCAACCTGGGTCTGCTGTTTACCGAGGGCGCCCGGGGCGAATATCTGTCCGATGTCGACGTGCGACTGATGCGCGATGACCACGAAGTGGCCCGCTTTCGCGCCGATGGGCCACGTTGCCTGATCAAGGCGCCGCCGGGCCGCTACAATGTGCACGCCACTTTCAATGGCCAGTCCAGATCCATGACGGTCCAGACCGGCAGCTGGGACAATCAGCTGCGCTGGTAGCGCCCGCCGGTGCGCCGTCTGGACGGCGCACCCCGCCGGGCTGGCACGCGACAACGCATGCCATCAGACCGTCCTGCTATTCGTTCCTCGCGTATCGGTTTCTCGCGCTCCCTTGCCCCCCTGGCCGCGGCGCTGTCGCTGCTGCTGGCGGCCTGCGCCAGCTCGCCGCCGCCGCGCCATGGCGGCACCGGCAGCCACGCGCCCCGCGCCCCCATCGTCGACCCAAGCGCGGGGCTGGAGGAAATCTCCATCCAGGCGATGGCACTGGTCGGCACGCCCTACCGCTACGGCGGCAATACGCCGGACTCCGGATTCGATTGCAGTGGACTGGTCCGGTATGTGGTGGCGCGCGCCGCCAACGTCGACCTGCCACGCACCACGCAGGCGATGGGCACGCGTGGCGTCCCGCTGGAACGGGCCCAGGTGGCGGCCGGCGACCTGGTGTTCTTCAACACGACCGGACGTGCCAACTCCCATGTCGGCATCTATGTCGGCCAGAACCGCTTCGTGCATGCGCCTTCGAGCGGCGGCACGGTGCGGCTGGAGGACATGACCAAGTCCTACTGGGCGCGCCGCTACGAGGGCGCACGGCGCATCGCCAGCGCCACCGTGCCGGTGGCGCCACCGCAGATCACGCCCGCGCCGGCGCCGGCGCCGGCGCCTGCGCCGCAGCCGGACGACGACGATCCGATCGCGGCGTTCGCCAATCGGTAGGAACTGTGCAGGGCGGGATAGCGCCCGGTCGAGCGCCCGCTACCCTCTCCCCGACCCTCTCCCGCAAGCGGGAGAGGGGGAACACCGAGAGCCATCCATCGGGCTGCCGGTTTGCTCCACATGCCCGCTTGCGAGGAAGGGGACATCGAGGGCAATCAACCAGACTGCCGGTTTGCTCCCCTCGCCCGCTTGCGAGGAAGGGGACACCAAGGGCAATCAACCAGGCTGCCGGTTTGCTCCCCTCGCCCGCTTGCGGGAGAGGGGCCGGGGGAGAGGGCCGCGGGCTTACAGCACCTGCCGCCCGATCCACCAGGCGATGGCGGACATGAACGCCGATGCCGGGATGGTCAGCACCCAGGCCCAGACGATATTGCCCGCCACGCCCCAGCGCACCGCCGACAGCTTGTGCACCGAACCGACCCCGACGATGGCACCGGTAATGGTGTGCGTCGTCGATACCGGCACACCGAGCGAGGAGGCGAAGAACAGCGAGATCGCCCCGCCGGTTTCCGCGCAGAAGCCGCCTACCGGCTTGAGCTTGGTGATCTTCTGGCCCATGGTCCGCACGATGCGCCAGCCGCCGAACAGCGTGCCCATGCCGATTGCGACATAGCAGCTGACGATCACCCACACCGGCGGCTCCGCCGCGCCTTGCATCACGTGGCCGCTGGCAATCAGCAGCATCCAGATGATGCCGATGGTCTTCTGCGCGTCATTGCCGCCGTGGCCCAGGCTGTACAGCGAGGCCGACACCAGCTGCAGCCGGCGGAACCAGCGGTCCACGCGCGACGGCGGCGTGCGAAAGAAGGTCCAGCCCACCACCAGCATCAGCAGCGAACCGAGCAGCATGCCCAGGATCGGCGACACCAGGATGAACGCGACGGTCTTGAGCAGGCCGCTTGCCACCAGGGCGCCCGTACCGGCCTTGGCTACCGCGGCGCCGACCAGTCCGCCGATCAGCGCGTGGGACGACGACGAGGGAATGCCGTAGTACCAGGTAATCAGGTTCCAGGCGATGGCGCCGACCAGCGCACCGAATATCACGTAGTGATCGACGATATTGACGTCGATCGTGCCGGTGCCGACGGTGGCGGCCACCTTCAGGTGGAACACGAAGATCGCGATCACATTGCACATGGCAGCCAGCGCCACGGCATGGTGGGGCTTCAGCACCCCGGTGGAGACCACGGTCGCGATCGAATTGGCCGCGTCGTGGAAGCCATTCATGAAGTCGAACAGCAAGGCAAGCGTCACCAGCAGGACGATCACCCACAAGCTCATTTGTACGGTCTGCATGTGGAGTTCCTGTCTGCGCCGCTCACGCGTTCTCGAGCACGATGCCCTCGATGATGTTGGCCACGTCCTCGCACTTGTCCGTGATGGTTTCCAGCTGCTCGAAGATGGCCTTCATCTTGATCAGCCGCTTGACGTCGGTTTCGTCACGGAACAGCTTGGAGATGGCCGAGCGCATCAGCCGGTCGGCCTCGGACTCGAGCTGGTCGATCTGCTGGGCGGTCTGCAGGATGGTGCTGGCGTTGCCCATGTCCTCCAGCAGGCCGACTGCGATCTTGACCAGTTCACAGCACTGGACGCAGACGGCAGCCAGCTTGCGGGCTTCCTCGGTCAGGCTGGTGACGTCATAAAGCGTGATCGTTTCGGCCACGTCCTCCATCAGGTCGAGGATGTCGTCCATGGTCGTGATCAGCTTGTGGATCTCGTCCCGGTCCAGCGGCGTGATGAAGGTCTTGTGCAGCAGGTCGATGGTGTCGTGGGTGATGCGGTCCGCCTTCTTCTCGGTGGCCTGCACGCGCCGTGCGTGCACCTCGGCATTGGCGAGGTCGTTGATCAGCGCTTCAAGCTCGCGCGAGGCGGTCACCGCGCACTCGGCATGCTGATTGAAATATTCGAAGAACTTGCCCTCGGTGGGCATGAATCGACCGAACATGGACGTTCCTTGTCACGGCGCTGGCGCGCCGTCCGTTGCAAAACAGGGGTTGTAGATCGTTCGGCAGACCGCCCCGGCGGGGTCATGCCGCACATGCCAGGACGCGCGCCAAAGCCGTCGCACGTCCATCATTCGGCCGGCATGCCCACCGGCCAACTGTCACAAAAGAGCCATATTCTACAGGCTGCGTGACCGCCAAAACGGTCGCACTGCCACGATTGGGTCGCAGCGTCATGGAGGCAGGACAGAGGTGGACCCAACCCGTGCAAGCGCCGTGCCCGGGAGAACCGCCCCGGGGACATCGAAGCGGCGCTCAGGTGTCGTTGTCGAAGAACGCCGGCCCGCCGCTGAAGTTGTCGAACTTGGTGAACTGGCCCAGGAAGGTCAGCCGCACGGTGCCGATCGGGCCGTTACGCTGCTTGCCGATGATGATTTCCGCGGTGCCCTTGTCCTGCGAGTCGGGGTTGTAGACCTCGTCGCGGTAAATGAACAGGATCACGTCGGCATCCTGTTCGATGGCGCCCGATTCGCGCAGGTCGGACATCACCGGCCGCTTGTTGGGCCGCTGCTCCAGGCTGCGGTTCAGCTGCGACAGCGCGATCACCGGGCAGTTGAGTTCCTTGGCCAGGCCCTTGAGCGACCGCGAGATCTCGGAGATCTCGGTGGCGCGGTTCTCGCCGCCGCCCGAGCCCGACATCAGCTGCAGGTAATCGATGATGATCAGGCCCAGCTGGCCGCACTGCCGCGCCAGCCGGCGCGAGCGCGCGCGCAGTTCCATCGGATTGAGCGCCGGCGTCTCGTCGATGAACAGCTGCGCGTCGTTCATCCGCTGGATCGCGTGCGTCAGCCGCGGCCAGTCCTCGTCCAGCAGCCGGCCGGTCCGCAACCGGTGCTGGTCAAGCCGGCCCACCGAACCGAGCATACGCATGGCGAGCTGGGTGCCGGCCATTTCCATCGAGAACACCGCCACCGGCAGGCCCTGCTCGACCGCGACGTGCTCGCCAATGTTCAGCGAGAACGCGGTCTTGCCCATCGAGGGGCGTCCGGCGACGATGATCAGGTCGCCGGGTTGCATGCCGCTGGTCATCCGGTCCAGGTCGATGAAGCCGGTCGGCACGCCGGTCACGTCGGTGGTGGAGTCCCGGTGATACAGCTCATCGATCCGCTCGACCACCTGGGTCAGCAGCGGCTGAATCTCCTGGAAGCCCTTCTGGCCGCGCGAGCCCTCTTCGGCAATGGCGAACACCTTGGACTCGGCCTCGTCCAGCAGCTCACGCACCTCCCTCCCCTTGGGGGCAAAGGCGGCGGTGGCGATGTCGTCCGCCACCGTGACCAGCTTGCGCAGCACCGCCCGCTCGCGCACGATCTCGGCGTAGCGGCGGATATTGGCGGCGCTTGGCGTGTTCTGCGCCAGCGAATTCAGGTAGGCCAGCCCGCCGACTTCCTCTGCCTTGCCGGCCACCTGCAGCATCTCGTAGACGGTGATGACGTCAGCCGGCTTGGTGTCGGAAATCAGCCGGGCGATGCTCTGGAAGATCACCCGGTGATCGAAGCGATAAAAGTCCGCCTCGGACAGGAAATCGGCGATGCGGTCCCACGCTGCGTTGTCCAGCAGCAGACCGCCCAGCACCGATTGCTCGGCCTCGATCGAGTGCGGCGGAACCTTGAGATTATCGAGTTGGGGATCGGCGACGGGCGCGTTCATGGGGGGCAATTATAGCGGTCCGGCCCGGCCGGCAGCGTGCGATGCGCGGCCGGCGAGCGGAATGACAACGGCTGCCGCAACGCGGCCTTGCCAGAATGAAAAAAGGCAGAAGCCGGGCGTACACCCGGCTTCTGCCTTTGTCCTTCGCGGTCCGTCACGCAGCGGCACCGACCGGTGCGCCGCGCGGCGGATCCCGACGACTGACTGCGCTCGGGCTTAGACCTGCTCGCCCAGCACCGACACGGTGATGTCGACCACGACGTCGGTGTGCAGCGACACCGAAACCGGGTGGTCGCCGACCATCTTCAGCGGACCGTTGGGCAGGCGGACCTGCGCCTTCTCGACCTTGAAGCCCTGGGTAGCCAGTGCCTCGGCGATGTCCGCGTTGGTGACCGAGCCGAACAGACGGCCGTCCACGCCCGACTTCTGCGTGATCTGCAGCGTCAGGCCGTTCAGCTTCTCGCCTTCGCCCTGGGCGGCGGCCAGCTTCTCGGCGGCAGCCTTTTCCAGGTCGGCGCGCTTGGCCTCGAATTCCTCGATGGCCGACTGGGTGGCGCGACGGGCCAGCTTGGTCGGGATCAGGAAGTTGCGAGCGTAACCGTCCTTGACGCGAACGATGTCACCCAGGTTGCCCAGGTTGATGACTTTTTCCAGCAGAATGACTTGCATCGTGTTTTCTCCTTGACGACCCGGGCGATCAGTTCTTGTGCAGGTCGGTGTACGGCAGCAGCGCCAGGAAGCGGGCGCGCTTGATGGCCGTGTCGAGCTGACGCTGATAGTGCGCCTTGGTGCCGGTCAGGCGAGCCGGCGTGATCTTGCCGTTGTCGCCGATGAAGTCCTTCAGGGTGTCCAGATCCTTGTAGTCGATCTGTTCGACGCCAGCCACGGTGAAGCGGCAGAAGCGCTTGCGCTTGAACAGCGGGTTCTGCTGCTGGAAGCGCTTCTTGTTCTTGTTGTCACGTTTGACGAATGCCATGATTCAATCCTTTACGAATGCTTTACATCCAGTGATGTGAAAGACGAGAGCCTTGCTGTTGCGGTGCTTGCGGGCGAGGAATCCCTCGCAATCGAGCAGCGTGCCGAGCGGGGTCCGCTCCAGGCGCTGCCCGACCTCTCCAACTCCCATTGCCGCGATGGCAAATTCGAGTTGACGCTGGGTGCGCGCTTCGGTCACCTCTCCGCTGTAATGCAGCAGACAGTTGACAACGGGGATGCCGGCGGGGGTAAAGCGCAACGCATCGCGTTCGGCGAGCGTGGCCAGTAGCCTCAGCTGGTTCACCGCTTGTGCCCCCACCCGCCGCGCCGGCGACGGGCCGGCGACGCGTCAAGTGTTCGCACCCTGCACCGCCGCCGTTATCAGGCGGCCGGGCTTTCGCTGGTTTGCGAGGCCTTGCGGGCTTCCTCGCGCTGGACTTCCTTCATCATCGGCGACGGCGCGGTTTCGGCCTTCTTGGTCTGGACGATGAGGTGGCGCAGCACGGCGTCGTTGAACTTGAACGCGTGCTCGAGCTCCGACAGCGTGTCCTTGCCGCACTCGATGTTCATGCACACGTAGTGAGCCTTGGCCAGCTTCTGGATCATGTAGGCCAGCTGACGGCGGCCCCAGTCTTCCACGCGGTGGACCTGGCCGTTCTGCGAGGTGACCAGCGTCTTGTAACGCTCGATCATGGCCGGCACTTGTTCGCTCTGGTCCGGGTGGACGATGAAAACGATTTCGTAATGACGCATTGACGCTCCTTTTGGGATGAGCCGCCTGGGCGTCACGTCCAGTGCGGCAAGGTTGGTTAGCCGGCTATTATAGCCCGGCTATGGGAAGAACGGCAAGCCGACTGCCCCGCCACGCCCCTAGATGGCAAGCAGGCGTTGCTGCAGGGCCATCGCATCCGCGGCGAGATCCGGTTCGGCGCCCAGCAGCAGCCCCAGCGCCACACGAGCCTTGTACGGATTCAGGTCGCCCGCGGTCGGGAACGCCGCCGCCGCGGGATTGATATAGGGCGGCACCGCGACATGCCCTGCGCCGGTCCGGCTGCTGCGCACCACCGCGACGCCGGCTTCCGCGGCATCGACCAGCGCCGCCACCAGCGTGTCATGGACCGAACCGTTGCCCGCCGCGGCAACGACGATGCCACGCGCGCCGCCGGCAACCAGCGCATCGACCATCAGCCGGCTCGGCTCGGCATAGCTGGCGACGATTTCCACCAGCGGCCACGACGACGGCATCGCCCACGGCTCGGCCGGTCCGGGCAACGGCGCGCGCAGGACGCGCACGGTCGCATCCTGCACGAAGCCCAGCGGCCCGGCGGAGGGCGAAACGAAGGCCCCAACCGACGCCGTATGCGCCTTGACCGCATCGCGGGCGGAATGGATCTCCTGGTTCAGCACCACCAGCACGCCCTTGCCATGCGCCTGCGGATCGGCGGCGACCCGGATCGCATCGAGCAGGTTGGCCGGTCCATCGGCCGACAATGCCGTCGAGGGCCGCATCGCGGCGGTCAGCACCACCGGCACCTCGACGCGCAGGGTCAGATGCAGCAGCATCGCGGTCTCTTCCAGGGTGTCGGTGCCGTGCGTGACGACGATGCCCGCGACATCGGGCTGCGCCGCCCAGTGGTCGATCCGGGCGGACAGCCGTTTCCATAGCCCGAACGACATGTCCTTGCTGTCCACCTGCGCGACCTGCTCCGCCTCCAGCCTGGCCACCGCGCCGAGCACCGGCACCGCCTGCAGCAGCGCCGACACCGGCACCGTTGCCGCCTGGTAACGGGCGCTGCTGGCGGCGCTGGACGCGGAACCCGCGATGGTTCCGCCGGTGGCGAGGACGATCACACGTGGCAAGGTCGACATGGGAACAGGCGTCTATTCAGGATGGACAAGAGGCGCCCGCAACAGGGGCGGCGCACGTAAACCGCGGAAAACGAAAGGCGCCGATTGTACCGCCTACCGGATCGCACCATGGCGCCTGCCGCCCGGCTAACACGTTGGGGGGCACCGCAAGGCATCTCCGGATGCCGCAAGCGGCTCCCTATGCATCCAGGCAACAGCGAGAAATTCCACTTGCACTTCTCGTCACACTGTATAAAATCACAGCACACTGTTTAAACGTACAGTGGTTCGGACAGTGCGGCGCTCCTTCGCCATGCTGTTCCCCGCAACCCAATCCACCTGGCGACCATGGCGACCCTGACTCCGCGGCAGCAGCAGATCTTCGATCTGATCCGCAATACGATCCGGCAATCCGGCATTCCGCCGACCCGTGCCGAAATTGCCGCGCAGTTCGGTTTTTCCTCGCCCAATGCCGCCGAAGAACATCTGCGCGCCCTCGCCCGCAAGGGGGTCATCGAGATCACGCCGGGCGCTTCGCGGGGAATTCGCCTCAAGGTCAACCGCAGCGATTCGGAACTGTCCGATCAATTCTCGCTGCCGCTGGCGGGCGTGCTGCAACTGTCGCTGCCGCTGGTCGGCCGCGTCGCGGCCGGCAGCCCGATCCTCGCGGCCGAACACATCGACCGTCAATACCAGGTCGATGCCTCGGTCTTCGACGAACGCCCGGATTACCTGCTGCGGGTACGCGGCATGAGCATGCGCGACGCCGGCATTCTCGATGGCGACCTGCTCGCGGTGCGCCGAGCCCAGGAAGCCGCCAACGGCAAGATCGTGGTGGCGCGTATCGGCGAGGACGTTACCGTCAAGCGACTGAACCGCAAGGGCGACAGCATCGAGCTGATCGCCGAGAACCCGGACTTCAGCAATATCGTCGTGCGCCCCGGGCGCGATGAATTCTCACTGGAGGGCATCGCGGTCGGTCTGATCCGCCCGTCGGCCTTCTGATTACCGGCGGGACCACCCGCCCCTCCCTCGTCTTGCACGCCCTCTAGCGAGGCGCCTCTGGCGCCGTTGCGAGACCCCCTGTTGCCGCCATTTTCGTGAGGTCAACCATGCTGCAAGCCGTTCGCACCCATCACCGTCATCCCGTTCAGCCGGTTCCGTTCCGCCAATCCAAGGGCGTGCGCATCTATCAGGGCTCGCAGCGGCGCACCATGGTCGGCAGCATGGCCGCAATCTGCCGGATGCTGGAGCTCGATCAGCCGGAAAAGCTGCGGGTCTGAGGCGGCGGGAACGGGCACCAAAAAAATTCGTGCCACCTACTAGCCATTCTCAAAAGACGTGCTTATAATCTCGGTTTCCGTCGCACAGCGATGTGCGCACCGGAGACAACGGTGGCTGTAGCTCAGTTGGTAGAGTCCAGGATTGTGATTCCTGTCGTCGTGGGTTCGAGTCCCATCAGCCACCCCAGAATTGCATGACAAGAACAGCGGCCCACGGGTCGCTGTTCTTGTTTGTGGCGCTGCTGTCTTGCGGCCGTGCTTGTTGTGCTGCCGCCTCGGTCAGCTTCCTTCGCCCCAGCGAAGCTCCATGCGCACCGCTTCCCGGATCGCTGCCCTCGCCGCATCTTCGGACGCGTACAAGCCGGGCAGGCGCCGGCTGCGGCCATTGAGCACGGCAGCCTGCAATGCCTGCGCGGCGGCGGCATCCTCCCCCTTGTGCCAGCAGTAGCGGGCGGTCCAGCACCCGCTTTGCAGTTGCTCGGTCACCCAGACCACCCTTACCCCTTCGAGCGCCACGCCGAACAAGCCCTCGTCTTCCATTCCCCACCTCCCTGCCGGATGGTTGAACGGGCAAAAAAAAGTCCGCGCTTGGCGGACTTTTAAACTCTTGCGATCTCAATGCCCTGAAGGCACCCTGACTGTAGCCGGAGCGTTTGCGATTTTCCATTCGGGTAAACGTAAAAGTGGGTGCGGCGAGCGGCGGGCGTGCGAAAAAAAGCCCGCACGGGGCGGGCTCCAAAATCAGTTGAAGAAAGCCCCGTATTCGGAGGCAGGTTCAAGTGTAAGAAAGTCGGAAACAGATTGCCTATCTAGGGGAATCCCTTTCCGCACCTTTTCCCTCTCGTCCGCGGCGCTCCCGCCCTGCCTCCGGCCGGCCAGATTCGACGCCGAAGCCGCCCCGTTCATCGAAGAAACGACTGAAAGTGGCGCGACAGACGCCACCCTGCCATTTGCAACCCGAGTTAGAGGACTTCCTCCATTTGCTCGCGGATCGGCGTCCGCAGATGCGAGCGGGCCTCCTCGAACAGCACATCGACCTGTTCGCGCGAGCGGACCGCCTGCATGCGACGGGCGTCGGACAGGACCCGCCGCCATCCGCGCCCGCCGGCCACGCCGCGATGCAGGCCGAGCATATGACGCGTCACCGCGCCCATATAGCCGCCCGCTTCCACCAGATCGCCGATATAGCGCTGCATGGCCAGCTCGACGTCGAGCCGGGATGCAACTGGCTCGCTGCCGCCGTAATAGCGCTGGTCCACCTCCGCCAGCACATAGGGGTTGTGGTAGGCCTCGCGGCCGAGCATGACGCCGTCGACATGCTGGAGGTGAGAGTCGATTTCCGCGTAGGCGGTGATGCCACCATTGATCAGAATTTCCAGCATCGGAAATTCCTGCTTCAACCGGTACGCCACTTCGTAGCGCAGCGGCGGGATTTCGCGGTTCTCTTTGGGGCTCAGGCCTTTCAGGATGGCATTGCGTGCATGGACGATGAACGTCTGGCAGCCCGCCTCGGCAATGGTGCCGACGAAGTCCCGCACGAAGCCGTATTCCTCGATGGCGTCGATGCCGATGCGATGCTTGACCGTCACGGGCACGTTCACTGCTTCCCGCATCGCCCGCACGCAGTCGGCGACCAGGCCCGGTTCGGCCATCAGGCAGGCACCGAAGGCGCCGCGTTGCACTCGCTCGGAGGGGCAGCCGCAATTGAGGTTGATCTCGGCGTAGCCCCACTGCTCGCCCAGTTTCGCCGCCGCTGCCAGTTCCGCCGGCTCGCTGCCGCCCAGCTGCAGCGCCACCGGCTGCTCGGCGGCATCGAAGTCGAGGTGGCGCGCCACATCGCCGTGCAGCAGCGCGCCCGTGGTGACCATCTCCGTGTACAGCCAGGCATGGCGGCTCAATTGCCGGTGAAACATGCGGCAGTGGCGGTCCGTCCAGTCCATCATCGGCGCGACCGTGATGCGGCGGGCGGGGATACCGCCAGCAGCCGGCACGGACGAGGCAGCGGAATGGGACAGCGCAGGGGACAGCGCAGGGGACGGCGCAGGGGACGACGCGGCGCCGGGTGCGCCTGACTGGGTGAACGACAAGGACATCTGCAACGCCGGTTTCCGGCGGGCTTGTTTCACGAGTCCGGCAGTATAGGGCAGTCGAGGCAATCCCGCCGGAGCCGCGCTGCGCCGCTGTCCTCGTGCCGATTCCAACCATCGACTCCGACCGAATGCGGATGGTCGGCAGGAGCGCCTCACCCTATGCTAGCTGGACTGCCCTCCTCTTCCGGTCGGCCCCTGCGCCTGCCGCGGCTGCGCCGCGCACCACCGGCCGACGGCCTGACGAAGGCGGGCCCGACCTTGCCCCATGCACGGATGCTGAACGTCAGAGAGCTAGCCGGCCTTTCCCTTGTCATGGCGCTGGTGCTGCTTTGGGCGATGGCGGCCGTACTGGCCGATCCCAGCGCCAACCACTACGGCATGTACGACTTCCGGCCGCCACCGTCGCCGTACTGGTGGATCTGGTTCAACAAGCTGAAAATCGACTCGCACTACGCCATTGGCGCGATCGACTGGCGCATCTGGCTGGTGCTGCCTGTGTATCTGGGCGCGCTGCTGCTGATCGGCAGCCGCCTCGATTGGCTGCTTGGCATTCCCGCTGCGCGCCCGGCCCTGTTCGACAAGGTGTTCGGCGCGCTGGCCGGATTCGTACCCTGCTATATCGGCGCCTGCGGCCTGAATCGGCTGCTGTCGCTGCTGGCCCCCGCGCGCACGGCGGCCCTGGCATCGTTCGCAGCGGTCGCCGCCATCGCGCTGGCGATCGCCGTGCGCGCGGCGCTGGCGCGCTCGCGCACCCAGCGGTCGCCGGGCATGGGGATCCGCGCCTTCGACTGGCGGGCCACCGCGCTGGTGGCGCTGCTGATCGTGCTGGCAGGGGTGCTGTCCGTGCAGTTCGGTTTTGCCTTCGTCGCCGGCGACCGGACCATCCATGAACTGGAGCGGGTGGTGCTGGACCCCCATCTGGGGCCGGGCGCCGGCGCACGTCTGCCGCTGTTCGGCTACCACTATGACGAACTGGCCTTTCTCCTTCCGGTGCTCTATGCGCGGGCGGCCCCCTTTCCCGACCCGAACGCGCTGCTGGTCCCGTTCTGGGCCACCGCGGCGCTGGTCAAGCTGTCCGCGTTCGCGCTGACCGCCGCGCTGCTGCGCGCGCTGGGAATGCGGGCCGCAGCCGCCGTCGTCGCCACGGGCCTGGTCTTCTATGGCGCGCTGACCTTCGATCCGACCCATCGCTACTATCTGTTCGACTCGGCAAACCCGGTCTTCTTCGTGCTGCATCCCGGGCGCGTCATCAGTTCGCTGGGACTGTTCTGGTGCCTTGCGCTGGCGACGCTGGCGCTGCGCGTCGATGGCCGCCAGCGTTTGTCCTGGCAGACGCTGGCGCTGCTGCCGCTGCTCGGCCTCGGCCTCGGTTCGATCACCATCAACGTGGCGCTGAGCGTCGTGGCCGCCGTGCTGCTGGTTTTCACTCTCGTCACGCTGCAGCGAACCGGGGCGGAACGCCTCTCGCTATCGGTGGCCATCGCCTTCTGTGCACTGGGGCTGCCCGCCATCTATCTGCGCTTCGAGCACTACGCCGCCTGGGGGGCGCCGGCCTATCTGGCCGGCATGCTCGCCATCGTGGCGGCGTATGCGATCGCCGCCTGTCTCGACCGGTCCCCTGCCCCTGCCGCGACCGCCGGCGCGGGGCGCCGCATGGCGTGGCGGGGGGCCGCGCTGCTACTGGTCACGATCGTGCTGGGCCTGACCACCGGCAACATGACGGCAAGGCTGGTCGCCGACTGGATGCCGTGGCTGCGCGGCATGGAACTGCTGGCACCGCAGGCCGAGCTGATGGGAATGGGCCAACGGCTGCTGCAGGCCGGCCACCTGTCCAGCCCGCACTGGCCGATCGCGCACCAGAACGGCTTCGGCGCGTTCTCCGCCCATTTCGGCCTGCCGCTCGTACTGGCCCTGCTCGCGTGGACCGCGATCGGGCTGCGCCGCGGCACTCGGGACCCGGGCGACGATGCCGCGGATACGCGCGCGCTGCTGATCGCGCTGTGCGCCTTCCTCGCCGGGCTGTTCGCGATGGATTACCTGCTGGTCGATACCCGCTTCGCCAAAGCCGACTGGGACTACTACCGGCAGTTCTCGGTACGCACCCGCCTGATCGAGGGCGGATACTACGCGGTCATCCTGCTGTCGCTTGCCGCGCTGTGGAAACGGGCAGGATTGCGCGTGCGGCAATGCATGGTGCTGGCGATGGCGATCCTCATTGCGGGACCCGAACTGTCCAAGGAGTCGCGTGTGTTCAAGCAGGCGCGTGCGAATGCCTCCTTCATCCTGAAGGTGGCAACCGGAAAATAGCGCGAGGAAGGGGCGGCGCCCCGCTTCAGTCGACCAGACGCGGGCGTCGCGGCTGCAGCTCGAGGCCGAGCTTCACGATCAGGTCGAAGGCGTCGGCGAGCAGATGCTGTTGCCGTGGCAGCAGGCTGGCGTACGGCATGTCGTAGATGGACTGGTGCGCCCCCCGCATGCCCTTCAGGCCCCGGTCACGGGCGATGTCGGAAAGCAGTGCGGCGAAGCCGGACAGGTCCTCGGCGTCTATCGCATTGTTCAGCACCGTTGCGAGCAACTGCGGGGAGGCGGTCGCCCAGCAGCCGACCAGGTCGGCATTGGCGGCGGTATCGAAGGGAAAGTCGCTTGGATCCATTTCGCTATTTACGGTCGGGGCGGCCTGCCCTTTAGCGCAATCTTCCCGGCTCCCCACTACCGGAGGGAGAGCCGGGACGGCATTGCCCGCCGGCCGCGCCATGCAGTCACGCCTGGCAGCGCCAGCTCAGGCGACGGCGGTGCGCTCGATCCAGTCCGCGAAGGCGGTCATGAACGTGCCCAGGAACGCCCTGGTCGACTCGTTGTTCAGCGCCCCACTGTCGTCGAACAGCTTGTTGACGCCACCGATATAGGCCTCGGGCATCTGCAGCACCGGCACGTTGAGGAACACCAGCGACTGACGCAGATGATGGTTGGCGCCGAAGCCGCCGATCGCGCCCGGCGACGCGCTGATGACCGCGCCCGGCTTGCGGTCCCAGGCGCTGCTGCCATAGGGACGCGAGCCGACGTCGATGGCGTTCTTCAGCGCCGCCGGTACCGAGCGGTTGTACTCGGGCGTCACGAACAGCAGCGCATCGGCGCGGCGGATGCGATCGCGAAACGCGGTCCATTGCGCCGGTGCATTCGCCTCGGCATCCTCGTTGTAGAGCGGCAACTGGCCGATCTCGACGATCTCCAGCTTCAGTTCGGGCGGCGCGACCTGCGCCAGGGCCATGGCCAGCTTGCGGTTGTACGATTCCTTGCGCAGGCTGCCTACCAGCACTGCAACATCACGGGGAGTGCTCATCGTGCTTCCTCTTTCCGGTGAGAATTTGGGGGGCCGAGGACCGGGGACCGGCAAGGCCGGCGGCAGGCCTAGCCGCGCAGCGAAGCCAGCGGGTGCGATGCCGCGGGCCAGGGACTGTCGAAGAACGCCATCACCCGAGCCCGTTCGACCTCGTCAAGCCGGGCCGGGCGCCATTTCGGCGCGTGGTCCTTGTCGATGGCCAGCGCGCGGATGCCCTCGACGCCATCCCCCTCCCGGAAGACCGCGTGCATCATGTCCAGTTCCATCCGCAGTTCGTCCTCCAGGCACATGTCGCGCGCGCGGCGGATCTGCTCCAGCGTCACGCACAGCATCAGCGGCGAGCGCGCACGCAGCATCGCCGCCGTCTGCGCCGCCCAGTCGCCCGGCGCATCGCTGACGTGCACGAGGACCTGCTGCACCGACGGCGCGGCGAAGGCGGCGTCGATCGCCTGCCGTTCCCGGGCAAGCATGCCCTGTGCCGGGTCGCAGGCCGCCGCATGGTTGGCAGTGGCAGCGTCGATCGCAGCAAGCAGGGCGGCGCCGCTGTCGAAGCGCGACGCGCGCAAGCTGGCCTGCAGCTCCGCCAGCGCATTGGCCGGCAGGAACGCGTCCGCGAGCCCCGCGTAGAGGGCATCGGCCGCGCCGATCACGGTGCCGGTCAGGCCAAGATACTCGCCGATCCGGCCAGGTGTGCGCGCGAGGAACCAGCCTCCGCCCACATCGGGAAACAGGCCGATATTGGTCTCCGGCATCGCCATCCTGGTGCGATCGGTGACCAGCCGGCGCACGGCGCCCTGGGAGATGCCCATGCCGCCGCCCATCACCACGCCGTCCATCAGCGCGACATAGGGCTTCGGATAGCGGTGGATCCGGTGATTCAGCGCGTATTCCTCGGCGAAGAACTGACCCAGCAGCGGATCCTGCGCCAGCGCGGCCTGGTGGAAGAAGCGGATGTCCCCGCCGGCGCAGAACGCCTTGCCGCCAGCGCCGGCGATCACCACGCCGACTACCGCCGGGTCGTTCGCCCAGTCGTCCAGTGCGCGCGTCAGCGCGCGGATCATCTCCAGCGACAGCGCGTTGAGCGCCTGCGGGCGGGTCAGCGTCAGATAACCGACGCCACCGAGGACTTCCGTTACTACGTGGTCCGTCATGTCTGCGGCTCCTCCTGTCTTGTCTCCAGCCCGTCACTGTACACCAGCACCGGCGGCCGGCCGGAGTCCCCGCGCGGCCGCCGCAGGGCGAAAAAAAACCGCACTCGATGGTGCGGTTTCTTCCGGGCCTTCGGCCCTGTGCTGCGACGCTTACGCGTTCTCGCGGGAGGCACGCTTGCGCTCGTGCTCCTTCAGATGACGCTTGCGCAGACGGATGCTCTTCGGCGTGATCTCGACCAGTTCGTCGTCGGCGATGAATTCCACCGCGTATTCGAGCGACATCTGGATCGGCGGTACCAGGCGCACGGCCTCGTCGGTACCCGAGGCGCGCACGTTGGTCAGCTGCTTGCCCTTGATCGGGTTGACCACCAGGTCGTTGTCGCGGCTATGGATGCCGATGATCATGCCTTCGTACAGCGCGTCGCCCGGCTTGACGAACATGCGGCCGCGATCCTGCAGCTTCCACAGCGCGTAAGCCACCGCATCGCCGTCGTCCTGCGAGATCAGCACGCCGTTGTGGCGCTCGCCCAGGCCGCCTTCGCGCACCGGCGCGTAGTCGTCGAAGATGTGCGAGATCAGGCCGGTACCACGGGTCAGCGTCAGGAACTCGCCCTGGAAGCCGATCAGGCCGCGGGCCGGAATGCGGTACTCCAGGCGGGTGCGGCCCTTGCCGTCCGATGCCATGTCGAGCAGTTCGCCCTTGCGGCGGCCCAGCTCTTCCATGATTGCGCCCTGGTGGCCGTCTTCGACGTCCACCGTCAGCAGCTCGTACGGCTCGTGCTTGACGCCGTCGATTTCCTTGAACACCACGCGCGGACGCGACACCGCCAGCTCGTAGCCCTCGCGGCGCATGTTTTCCAGCAGGATGGTCAGATGCAGTTCGCCGCGGCCGGACACTTCGAAGATGGTGTCGTCGCCGGTATCCTGCACGCGCAGCGCCACGTTCGACTTCAGCTCGCGGTCCAGGCGCTCGCGCAGCTGGCGGCTGGTGACGAACTTGCCTTCACGGCCCGCCAGCGGCGAGGTGTTGACGCAGAAGTTCATGGTCAGCGTCGGCTCGTCGACCTTCAGCATCGGCAGCGCTTCGACGGCGTCCGGCGCGCACACGGTGCAGCCGATGCCCAGCTCTTCGATACCGTTGATCAGCACGATGTCGCCGGCTTCCGCCTCGGGCACGATTTCGCGCTCCAGGCCGCGGAACTTCAGCACCTGGTTGATACGGCCCTTGATCGGGTTGCCTTCCGGACCGAACTTGACCACCACGTCCTGCAGCGGCCTGGCGCGGCCACGCGAAATGCGGCCCACGCCGATCTTGCCGACGTAGCTGTTGTAGTCCAGCGAAATGATCTGCAGCTGCAGCGGACCGTCCGGATCGTCGTTACGCACCGGCACCTTGTCCAGCACCGTCTCGAACAGCGGCTTCATGTCGCCGTCGCGCACGTCTTCGGTAAGGCCGGCATAGCCGTTCAGCCCCGAGGCGTAGATCACGGGGAAGTCCAGCTGCTCGTCGGTGGCGCCCAGCTTGTCGAACAGGTCGAAGGTCTGGTTGATGACCCAGTCCGGACGCGCGCCCGGGCGGTCGATCTTGTTGATCACGACGATCGGCTTCAGGCCCAGCGCCAGCGCCTTGCGCGTGACGAAACGGGTCTGCGGCATCGGGCCCTCGACGGCGTCCACCAGCAGCAGCACGCCATCGACCATCGACAGCACGCGCTCGACCTCGCCGCCGAAGTCGGCGTGGCCCGGCGTGTCAACGATATTGATATGCGTACCGTTGTATTCGACCGCGCAGTTCTTCGCGAGAATCGTGATCCCGCGCTCCTTTTCGAGGTCGTTCGAATCCATCACCCGCTCCGCTACCTGCTGGTTGTCACGGAAGGTGCCTGCCTGGCGCAGGAGTTGGTCAACCAGGGTGGTCTTGCCATGATCGACGTGGGCGATGATGGCGATATTGCGGATTGCGCGGGTCATTGCGGCTCTCGCTCGGAACTGGCTTTCAAAAAATCAACCCGCGATTCTACCATGTTGCGGCGCGCAACGCCGGGGCTGGATCAAAGAGGCAATCTGGTCCGCCGCCCGTCTTCGCTCGCGGCCCCAAGGCACGAAACCCGCCTCTGGCTCGCCAGAAGTGATGCACGCATCGCAATAATTGCGAAAACAGAAATGACTAGTTGCGATCCTTGCCTTACGTTTTCCAGCGGAATATATTTGCCGCGACAATGATTGCACAGACAAGAGAATGAGCGCCGCCCTGGACACCCCGTTGTTCGATCCCGCCGACTACCGGATGTGCGAAAGCCCCGGTTACCTGCTGATCCGCGCGCGGGCGGTGCTGAGCAACGGCCTGGAGCAGCAGCTTGCGGGCCTGGACATCACCCACGCCCAGGCGTCCTGCCTGCTGATGCTGGCGCAGAACCGCGCACGCACCGTCACCGACGTCGGCCGCGAGATGAACATCGACATCGGCTCGGTCACTCGCCTGATCAGCCGCATGGAAAAGCGCGGACTGGTCCGGCGCCAGCGCAGCGAGGCCGACCGGCGCATCGTCGAGCTGGTCATCACCGACCAGGGCCATGCGCTGGTGGCGCAGTTGCCCGCGATGATCTGCCGGGTGCTGAACCGCCATTTCGCCGGCTTCAGCCCGGAGGAGGTGGACCAGTTCAAGGACATGCTGCTGCGGATCATCGGCAACAACAGCGGGTAAGCGGCGCGCGCCTCCCTTCCCGCGCCGCTTGCATGCCGCGCCGTTCCCTTACCGTTTTCGTTACATCAGTTACATGCCTACCCTTCACTTCACTCCTGCCGTGCCGGTCCGGCAGACCGCTTCCAGCCGCCGCCCCATCCGGGCCGCCGTGCTTGGCGCCATCGCCGCCGCCGTACTGGCCGGCTGCGCCTCGCTCGGCGACTCCCGGCCCACCCAGGTCGTGACGCAGCCCGAGCAGCTGGCCACCGCCGTCTCGCTGCCTGCCGAGCACGGCCAATGGCCGTCGGTCGACTGGATCGACCAGTTCCAGGATCCCCAGCTGCACGCCCTGGTGCAGGAAGCCATCGCCGGCAGCCCCAACCTGCAGGCGGCGCTGGCCCGCGTGCAGGCGTCGCGCGCACTGGCCGAGGCCAGCCGCAGCGCGCTGTTCCCGCAGGTGGACTTCACGGCCTCGCTGCAGCGGCAACGCTTCTCCGAGACGGAGTTGTACGAGGGCACGCCGCGCGCCGGCACCTGGCAGAACCTCTCCCGGCTGCAGGCGGGCCTGTCCTATGACCTGGACTTCTGGGGCCGCAACCGCGCGGCGCTGGAAGCCGCGCTGTCCGACGACCGGGCCGCGCAAGCGGAAAGCCAGGCCTCGCGGCTGCTGCTGACGACCGCGGTGGCGCGCAACTATGCGCGGCTGGCGGCGCTGTACGCGCAGCGCGACGTCGCCGAACGCGCCATCGCGCAGCGCAACGATCTGACCGCGCTGTCGCGGCAACGGTTGTCCGCCGGGCTGGATACGCAGGTGGAAACCACCCAGGCCAGCGCCACGGTGGCGGCCGCCCGCACGCAATTGCAGCGGGTCGACGAGGAAATCGCGCTGGCGCGCAACCAGCTGGCCGCGCTGCTCGGCAAGGGTCCGGACCGCGGCCTGGCGATCGAGCGCCCCACGCTGCTGGCGCAGCCGACGCCGCAGCTGCCGGACAACCTGGCGATCAACCTGATCGGGCGCCGGCCGGACCTGGTGGCGGCACGCTGGCGCGTCGAGGCCACCTCGCACGACATCGAGGTAGCGCGCGCCGAGTTCCTGCCCAATATCAGCCTGACGGCGGCGATCGGCCTGGCGTCGCTGGATCCGTCCAACCTGCTGCTCGGCGCCAGCCGCACGCTCGGCTTCGGCCCGGCCCTGCGGCTGCCCGTCTTCGAAGGCGGGCGGCTGCGCGCCAACCTGAAGGGACGCCACGCCCAGTACGACCTGGCGGTCGCCAACTACAACCAGACCCTGGTCGACGCGCTGCGGGAAACGGCGGACACGGTGACCAGCATCCGCAGTGTCGACCAGCAGATCGGCACGCAGCGCGAGGCGCTGGCGCTCGCCGAACGCGCCTACGAGCTGGCCACGACCCGCTACAAGGCGGGCCTGGGCACGCAGCTGACCGTCCTCAACGCGGAAAGCAACGTGCTGGAGCAGCGCCGGCAAGCCACCGATCTGCAGGCGCGCCGGCTCGACCTGCAGATGGCGCTGATGAAGGCATTGGGCGGTGGCTACCAGGATGGCGGCACCGCGAGTGCGGCCACGCGGGGCAAGGCGGCGCAGGCGAGCTGAGCGGCCTTCCTTCTTCCTCGCACCGAATTTCCGAATCACAAGACAGACCAGCATCGACATCATCATGAGCGACGAGCAATCCGCGAACAACCGCACCACCCCCTCCCCTGCGCCGGTCGCCGCGCCGGCCGCCATGCCAGCTCCCGCTGCGGGCAATGGCAAGCGCAAACGGCTGCTGCTCGCACTGACCGCCGCCGTGGTGGTCGCCGGGCTCGCCTATGGCGGCTATTGGGGCGCGTACGCGCGCTATTTCGAATCGACCGACGATGCCTACGTCGCGGGCAACGTGGTGCAGGTCACGCCGCTCACCTCGGGTACCGTGGTGGCCATCAGCGCCGACGACACCCAGCTGGTCACCGCCGGGCAGCCGCTGATCCAGCTGGACCGGGCCGACAGCCAGGTCGCGCTGGAGCAGGCCGAGGCGCAGCTGGCGCAGGCCGTGCGCGAAGTGCGCACGCTGTTCGTCAACAATGGTTCGCTCGCGGCGACCGTCGCCGTGCGCGAAGCCGATGTCGCGCGGGCGCGGGAAGACGTACGCCGCCGCGAGGCCATCGCCGGCTCGGGCGCGGTGTCGAACGAGGAACTGGCGCATGCGCGCGCGACGCTGCAGGCGGCGCAGGCCGCGCTGCTCGCCGCGCGCGAGCAGCTCGCCTCCAACCGCGCGCTGACCGACCAGACCTCGGTCGAAAAGCACCCCAACGTGCAGCGCGCCGCCGCCAACGTGCGCGCCGCCTACCTGAACTTCGCCCGCTCGCAACTGCCCGCGCCGGTGACCGGCTATGTCGCCAAGCGGTCGGTGCAGGTCGGCCAGCGCGTGAACGCCGGCACGCCGCTGATGGCAGTGGTGCCGCTGGACCAGGTGTGGGTCGATGCGAACTTCAAGGAAGTGCAGATCGCCCATATGCGCATCGGCCAGCCGGTCACCCTCCATGCGGATGTGTACGGCTCCGGCGTCGAATACCACGGCAAGGTGGCCGGCTTCTCGGCGGGCACCGGCTCGGCGTTTTCGCTGCTGCCGGCGCAGAACGCCACCGGCAACTGGATCAAGGTGGTCCAGCGCCTGCCGGTGCGCATCGCGCTGGACCCGCAGGAACTGCGGGACCATCCGCTGCGCGTCGGGCTGTCGATGAACGTCACGGTCGACGTGCACGATGAAGGCGGTGCGGCGATGGCGAATGCCAGCAACACCGTCAATCCGGCGTTGAGCACGGCCGTCTACGACAAGGTCGGGCACGACGCCGATGCGCTGATCGCGCGCATCATCGCCGTCAACAACGGCGCGAGGGGGGCGGCGGCCGCCTCCCAGGCGGGTGCCCGTCCCGCGCTCGACAAGCAAGCCTGACGATGTCGTCCACCGTGACCGCCGGCGCTGGCCGGCCCCCCCAAGCCCCGCCGGCACCGGCCCCGGCGCATCTGCAACCGTTGACCGGGGGCAAGCTGCTGGTCGGCACCATCGCGCTGTCGCTGGCGACGTTCATGAACGTGCTGGACTCGTCGATCGCCAACGTGTCGATCCCGGCGATCTCGGGAGACCTGGGCGTGTCGCCGAACCAGGGCACCTGGGTCATTACCTCGTTCGCGGTGGCCAACGCCATCTCGGTGCCGCTGACCGGCTGGCTGACCACCCGCTTCGGGCAGGTGCGGCTGTTCATCACCTCGATCCTGCTGTTCGTGCTGTCGTCATGGCTGTGCGGGGTGGCGCCCAACCTGGAAATCCTGCTGGCCGCGCGGATCCTGCAAGGCGCCGTCGCCGGGCCGATGATCCCGCTGTCGCAGTCGCTGCTGCTGTCGAGCTATCCGCCGCACAAGAGCACCATGGCGCTGGCGCTGTGGGGCATGACCACGCTGGTGGCGCCGATCATGGGACCGCTGCTGGGCGGCTGGATCTCGGACAACATGACGTGGCCGTGGATCTTCTACATCAACATCCCGGTCGGCATCCTGGCGGCCTATGCGACCTGGGTGATCTATCGCGACCGCGAGACGCCAACACGGGTGCTGCCGATCGACCGGATCGGCCTCGCCCTGCTGGTGATCTGGGTCGGCTCGATGCAGCTGATGCTGGACAAGGGCAAGGAGCTGGACTGGTTCCAGTCCGGCGAGATCGTGGCGCTGACCGTGATCGCCGTGGTGGGCTTCCTGTTCTTCCTGGTCTGGGAGCGCCACGAGCCGCATCCGGTCGTCGACATCAGCCTGTTCAAGGGCCGCAACTTCAGCGCCGGCGTGGTGGCGATCTCGGTCGCCTACGGGCTGTTCTTCGGCAACCTGGTGATCCTGCCGCTTTGGCTGCAGACCATCGTCGGCTATACCGCCACCGATGCGGGCATCGTGATGGCGCCGGTCGGCATCTTTGCCATCCTGCTGTCGCCGGTGATCGGCCGCAACCTGCCGAAGATGGACGCGCGCTGGGTCGCCACCGCGGCCTTCATCACCTTCGGCGTGGTCAGCCTGATGCGCTCCCGCTTCACCGTGGAAGTCGATACCACCACGCTGATGATCCCGACGCTGATCCAGGGCGCGGCGATGGCGATGTTCTTCATCCCGTTGACGTCGATCATCCTGTCCGGCCAGCCGCCGGACAAGATCCCTGCCGCCTCGGGCCTGTCGAACTTCGTGCGCATCACCTTCGGCGCGATCGGCGCATCGATCTCGACCACCATCTGGGAGAACCGCTCCGCGCTGCACCACGCCCGCCTGGTCGAGCAGGTCAACCCCTACAACCCGGTCTACACCGGGCACGTCGAGCAGCTGATGCAACAGGGCATGAGCCATGCGCAGGCGGTTGGCGTGATCGAGCGGACCATCTCGCAGCAGGCGTCGATGCTGGGCGCCAACGACATCTTCTGGATCTCGGGCGTGCTGTTCTTCGTGCTGATCGTGTTCGTCTGGATGACCAGGCCGAAGAAGCAGTCCGGCGGGGCCTCGGCCGACGCGATGGCGGCGCACTGAGCAGCGCCGGCCGCAGCCTGCACCGGCCGGCTCAGCCCTCCAGGCGGACCAGCCGTTCCGGCCGCAACGCGCCTTCCCGGAAGCGCGCGACACCCAGCAGCCGGGCCGGCTCGCCACCGTAGACGCGGGCCAGCGTGTCCTCGCCCAGCCCGTCCGTGCCGACCGCCCCAGGAGCAAGGTCCCGGCCGGCGATGCGCTGGCCCTGCAGGAAGCGCCGGGCGGCGTCACCGTCCAGCGTGACCGGCACGCAGCGCTGCAGCAAGGCGTCAACCGGAGCCAGCAGCCCCGGACGGCCGGCGTCGTCATGCTCGCCCAGCTGTTCCAGCGTCACGGCGCCCGCCAGCGTCAGGTCGCCCACACCGGTGCGCCGCAGCGCCGTCAGATGCGCGCCGCACCCCAGTGCCTCGCCGATATCCTCCGCCAGCGTGCGGATATAGGTGCCCTTGCTGCAGGTGACGCGGATGGTGAAGCACGGCGCCTGCGGCAGCTCGGAGGCCAGCAGCGCAATCGCATGAATGGTGACGCGGCGGGCGGCGCGCTCGACGGTCTGTCCCGCGCGGGCATACTCGTACAGCGGCCGCCCATCCTTCTTCAGCGCCGAATACATCGGCGGCACCTGTTCGATCTCCCCGGTGAAACGCACCAGCATGGCGGCGATCGCCGCGCTGTCGCAGGTCACCGGGCGCTGCGCGATCACCTCCCCTTCGGCGTCGCCGGTGGACGTCCGCTGCCCCAGCCGGACCGTCGCTTCATAGGTCTTGTCGGCATCCAGCAGATCCTGGGAGAACTTGGTGGCCTCACCGAAGCACAGCGGCAGCAGCCCGGTGGCAAGCGGATCGAGCGTGCCGGTATGGCCGGCCTTGTTGGCGCGCAGCAGCCGCTTGGCGCGCACCAGTGCATCGTTGGACGACAGGCCGAGCGGCTTGTCGAGCAGCAGCACGCCATGGACATCGCGGCGCGGCAGTCGGGGCGCCCGCGTAGCGTTGGAGTCTTTCATCGATTGGGGAGTGCGCCGGGGGACGGCACGTGAACGGCGAATGGACGAACGAGGCGAGCAGCCGGGCGGCTGCGCCGCCGCCTGAGACGGCGGCAGCCGAACGGAAAACGGCCACCCGAAGGTGGCCGTCCCGATTCAATCGTCCCGCGCCCGGGTCGCGTTCGCCTGGTTGATCAGCTTCGACATCTCGATCGCATGTTCGACCGAGGTGTCATGGAAGAACCGCAGCGTCGGCACGGTATGGATATGCAGGCGCTTGAACAGCAGCGAGTGCAGATACCCGGCCTTCTCGTTGAGAAGCGCCTCCGCCTCGGCAGGCTCGGCGCCCAATACGGTGAAGTAGACCTTGGCGTGCGCGTAGTCCGGTGTCAGCGACACCGACTGCAGCGTCACCAGGCCCAGCTTCGGCTCGCGCAGTTCGCGCTGGATCATCTCGGCCAGGTCCTTCTGGATCTGGTCGGACAGGCGCAGGTTGCGCGAAGAGATATTGCCTTTCTTGGCCATGCAATCCGCCTATGTCGGCAATGGAACCGGGGCGGCGGCAGGCTCTCGCCCGCCGCCCCAACGCGCCTTACAGCGTGCGCGCGACCTCGGTGATTTCATACACCTCGAGCTGGTCGCCTTCCTGAACGTCGTTGAAGTTCTTGATCGACAGACCGCACTCGAAGCCTTGCTTGACTTCCTTGACGTCATCCTTGAAGCGCTTGAGCGAATCCAGTTCGCCCGAGAAGATGACGACGTTGTTGCGCAGCACGCGGACGAAGGCGCCGCGCTTGACCAGACCGTCGGTGACCATACAACCGGCCACCGCGCCGATCTTCGGCACGCGGAACACCTGGCGCACCTCGACCTGGCCGATCGTGACCTCGCGCTTTTCCGGCGCCAGCATGCCCGACATCGCCGCCTTGATCTCGTCTACCGCATCGTAAATGATGTTGTAGTAGCGGATATCGATGCCGTTGCTCTCGGCCAGCTTGCGCGCACCGGCGTCGGCCCGCACGTTGAAGCCGATGATGACGGCCTTGGAAGCGGTTGCCAGGTTGACGTCCGATTCGGTGATGCCGCCCACCGCGCCGTGCACGATCTGCACACGAACTTCGCTGGTCGACAGCTTCTGCAGCGACTGCACCAGTGCTTCCTGCGAACCCTGCACGTCGGCCTTGACGATCAGCGGCAGCGTCTGCACCTCGCCTTCCGTCATCTGCTCCAGCATGTTCTCCAGCTTGGCCGCCTGCTGCTTGGCCAGCTTGACGTCGCGGAACTTGCCCTGGCGGAACAGCGCGATTTCGCGCGCCTTGCGCTCGTCCGGCAGCACCAGCACTTCCTCGCCGGCGGCCGGCACTTCGGACAGGCCCTGGATCTCGACCGGGATCGACGGGCCGGCTTCCTTGGTCGGCTTGCCGTTCTCGTCCAGCATCGCACGGACCCGGCCGTAAGCGCTGCCCGCCAGCACCACGTCGCCGCGGCGCAGCGTACCGCTGCTGACCAGCACCGTGGCCACGGGGCCCTTGCCCTTGTCCAGCTGCGCTTCCACCACCAGGCCCTTGGCCGGGGCCTCGACCGGTGCCTTCAGCTCCAGGATTTCGGCCTGCAGCGACACCTGCTCCAGCAGGTCCTCGATACCGGCGCCCGTCTTGGCCGACACCGGCACGAACGGCGAATCGCCGCCGTACTCTTCCGGCACGACCTGCTCGGCCACCAGTTCCTGCTTGACGCGGTCCGGGTTGGCTTCGGGCTTGTCGACCTTGTTGATCGCCACCACGATGGGGACCCCGGCCGCCTTCGCGTGCGCGATGGCTTCCTTGGTCTGCGGCATCACGCCGTCATCGGCGGCCACCACCAGGATCACGATGTCGGTCGCCTTGGCGCCGCGCGCACGCATTGCCGTGAACGCCTCGTGACCCGGCGTATCGAGGAAGGTGATCACGCCACGATCGGTCTCGACGTGATAAGCGCCGATATGCTGCGTAATGCCACCGGCTTCGCCCGCGGCGACCTTGGTGCGGCGGATGTAGTCCAGCAGCGAGGTCTTGCCATGGTCGACGTGACCCATCACGGTGACGACCGGAGGACGCGGCAGCTGTTCGGCGTCCGACTGCTCGTCGCCGCCTTCGATCAGCAGCGCTTCCGGATCGTCCAGCTTGGCCGCCAGCGCCTTGTGGCCCATTTCCTCGACCACGATCATCGCGGTCTCCTGGTCCAGCACCTGGTTGATGGTGACCATCTGGCCGAGCTTCATCATCTGCTTGATGACCTCGGACGCCTTGACCGCCATCTTGTGGGCCAGATCGGACACGGACACCGTTTCCGGCACGTGCACTTCACGGACCACCGGTTCCACCGGCGCCTGGAAGGAGCTGCGGTGATCGTCCTGCTGATGCCGGCCGCCACGGCCACGCGGGCCGCCGCGCCAGCCGCCGACGCCGCCCGACGAGTCGCCGCGCGTCTTCAGGCCACCGCCCTTCTTGCGCGAACCTTCGTCCTGCCAGGTCGACGAGGCACCCTTGACCACCTTGCCCGTCTTCTTGTCGATGACGGTACCGGTGGCCGGCTTCTTGTCTTCCTTCTTCGCTTCGGTGGTGGTGCCGGCCGGCTTGACCGGCTTGTGCAGGGTGCCGCTCTGCTCGGCCTTCTTTTCCTCGGCCTTGCGCTCGGACGGCGCCTTCAGCACACGTGCCGGCGCGTTCAGCATCTGCTGGATCGCACGGGCCTCGGCCTCGGCGGCCTCGCGGCGCTTGCGGGCCGCATCTTCCTGCTCGGCGCGCGCCTTGTCGGCCGCGGCCTTGGCATCGTCCGCGGCCTTCTGCGCGGCCGCACGCTCGGCAGCCAGACGCGCCTTGTCGTCCTCGGCGGCCTTGCGGCGCGAATCGTCGGAAGCGGCGGCGGTCAGCGCGGCGGCTGCCGCGGCTTCTTCCTCGGCCTTGCGACGGGCGAGCTCCGCCTGGCGCCGCTCCTCGGCCTCCAGGGCCTCCTGACGGGCGCGGCGCTCGGCTTCCTCGCGCTCGGCTGCCTCGCGGGCTGCCTTGGCTTCCGCCTCCTGGCGCGCCAGCAATTCGGCCTGGCGGCGTTCCTCTTCCTCGCGGCGAGCCTGCTCGGCGTGGTCGACCACCGGCGCGGCCACCTCGTGGCCGTCCGCACCGGTATCCGCCGGCGTTTCGTCGCGCTGGATCAGCACGCGCTTCTTGCGCACCTCGACCTGCACCGTCCGCGTCTTGCCGGTGGCATCCGCCTGACGGATCTCGGAGGTTTCGCGCTTGGTCAGCGTGATCTTCTTGCGAGAACTGTCGTCGCCCTGGCCATGGGAACGCTTCAGGTAGTCCAGCAACCTGGACTTGTCCTGTTCGGTGATGACGTCCTCAGGCTTGGACTTGCCCACCCCAGCTGCCTGCAATTGTTCCAGCAGGGCAGCTGCGCTGCGACTCAGTTCTGCGGCCAGTTGGGCAACTGTTGTGCTTGCCATTCAAACCCTTTTCAATGCTCGGTTTCTACGTCGGGACAGTCTTGTGCGGAAAACGCGCTCGATGAAGAACGTGTCCCTCAGTTGAACCAGTGTTCCCGTGCTTTCATGATCAGCGCCTTGGCTTCGTCCTCGCCCACGCCGGTCATCTCGACCAGTTCGTCGACCGCCAGCTCTGCCAGATCGTCGCGCGTATGGATGTCGCGCTCCGCCAGCTTGCCGATCAACTCTGGATTGAGGCCGTCCAGCGAGCGCAGATCCTGCGACACCGCCTCGACCTTCTCTTCCCGCGCCAGTTCCATCGTCAGCAAGGCATCGCGGGCGCGGTTGCGCAGCTCGTTGACGGTGTCCTCATCGAATGCCTCGATCTCCAGCATTTCGTTGAGAGGCACATAGGCTACTTCTTCCAGCGAGGAGAAGCCCTCCTCGATCAGGATGTCGGCCACTTCCTGGTCCACGTCCAGCTTGGACATGAACAGCTGGCGCACCACTTCGCTTTCCTCGGCCTGCTTCTGCGCCGATTCTTCCTGCGTCATGATGTTGATCTGCCAGCCGGTCAGCTCGGACGCCAGGCGAACATTCTGCCCGCTGCGGCCGATGGACACCGCGAGGTTTTCCTCGTCCACCACCACGTCCATGCTGTGCTTTTCCTCGTCCACCACGATGGACTGGACCTGCGCCGGGGCCAGCGCGCCGATCACGAACTGCGCCGGATCTTCCGACCACAGCACGATGTCCACCGCTTCGCCGCCGATCTCGTTGCGCACCGCCGTCACGCGGGTACCCCGCACGCCGACGCAAGTGCCGATCGGATCGATGCGCTTGTCATGCGCGACCACCGCGATCTTGGCGCGTACGCCGGGATCGCGCGCTGCCGCCTTGATCTCCAGCAAGCCCTGTTCCATCTCGGGAACTTCGTTCTCGAACAGCTTGATCAGGAACTGCGGCGAGGTGCGCGACAGCTCGATCTGCGGACCGCGCGCGGTGCGATCGACATTCAGGATATATGCGCGCACGCGGTCGCCGGTGCGCAGGTTTTCCTTCGGAATGATCTGATCTCGCGCAAGCAGCGCCTCGACGCGGCCCGATTCGACGATCAGCCCCTTCTTGTCGGCGCGCTTGACCGTGCCGGTCATGATCTTCTCGCCGCGCTCCAGGTAGTCATTCAGGATCTGCTCGCGCTCGGCGTCGCGGATGCGCTGCAGGATCACCTGCTTGGCAGCCTGCGCGCCGATCCGGCCGAATTCGACCGATTCGATCTGCTCCTCGACGAAATCGCCCAGCTCGATGTTGGCGTCCTGATCGCGGGCCTCGAACAGCAGGATCTGCTTGTCCGGCTCCTGCAGGCCCTGCTCGTCCGGCACCACCAGCCAGCGGCGGAAGGTTTCGTGTTCGCCGGATTCCCGGTCGATTGCCACGCGGATATCGACGTCTTCCTCGAATCGCTTCTTGGTGGCCGAGGCGAGCGCCGCCTCAAGGGCACCGAAAACCACATCCTTGTCGACGTTCTTCTCGCGCGCAAGCGCATCGACGAGCAACAGAACTTCGCGGCTCATTGCTTGTTCCCTTTTTTCTGATTTCCCTTGAAGTCGATCACCGGCACCAGGCGTGCCTTGTCGACATCGGATACGGTGAATTCCAGCAGCGCGGGACCGTCCTTGCCTTCGAACTCCAGGCCGATGCGCTCCGCCCCCGCGTCGCCGCTGACGCCCCGCAGAATGCCAACGAAATTCTTGCGGCCGTCGACCGGCAGACGCAGCGTGACGCGTGCCTCTTCGCCGGCGAACCGTGCATAGTCGGCCAGTTTCTTCAACGGTCGGTCCAGCCCGGGGGACGACACTTCGAGCCGCTCGTACTCGACGTTCTCGACCGTCAGCACGTGCGTGAGCTGCCGGCTGACCTTTTCGCAGTCTTCGATGGCGATGCCCGTGTCCGGCTGATCGATGTAGACGCGCAACAGCCCACCGGGGGCGCGTTCGAGCTCGACCAGCTCATACCCCATGCCGGTCAGGGTGGTTTCGATCAAATCTGCCAGATGCACTGTCGTTCCGAAAATTGGCCTTCAAATCTGCCGGTCAGCTGCCGGCTCCCCCGCTGCGCGAAGGCTGGACCGTGGCCGAACCGGCTGGTTCGACCCCGATGAGTTTCAGCCCCGCCTGTCGATTCGACTTGGCGGAGCGGAATGCATTCGGGCGAACCAAAAAAAAATGGGCGCAATGCCCATCATTCGCCCATCCCATCGAGGATGACTTTTGAATAGACTTGGATTATACGCTGTGCGCCAATAAAAGGCAAAGGCACGGCCGCTTCGTCGGCCGTGGCCCCTGCGTGGTGCGCCGCCAAGCCTCTGGCGGCGCCCACGGCACTCAACGGTTGCCGCCGCGCGGACGCCCGCGCCGGTTGCCGGCAGCCTTGACCGGCGGCTTGCCGCCCGGCTTGGCGCCGGGCTTCCCGGGCTTGCCTGCCTTCTGCATCACGTTTCCGTTCGCCTCGCCACGGCGGCCCGGCTTGCCCTGCCCCATGCCCTGGCCGCGGCCGCGCGGCGCACGCAGTGTCGGCTGCGCCGTTTCCAGGCCGACCGTGCCGGCATACTTGGTGGTATGCGAGGTCAGCAGCGTCGGCGCGGTGATGTAGCCCATCGAGGTCTGCATCGGGTCCGGCTGGCCACGGCTGCCGTTGCCACGCGCGCCCCCTTCCTTGTTGAAGCGCGGCAGGCCGTCCATGCCGGTGTGCATCGGCACGCCTTCGATCGCCGCCTGCTCGCGCTGCTTGCGCCCGCCGACGCGGGTCGCGCCCTTGGCACCCGCGGCCTGCTTGGCCGGCGCCTTCAGGCCGATCGCCGCCATCATCGAGCGAACCTCTTCCGGGTCCAGTTCCTGCCAGCGGCCGCGCTTGAGGCCGCGCGGCAGCAGGAAGGCACCGTAGCGGGTACGGATCAGCCGCGACACGGTCAGCCCGACCGCCTCGAACATCCGGCGCACTTCACGGTTGCGGCCTTCGGTCAGCGCCACGTGATACCAGTGGTTGACGCCTTCGCCCCCGCCATCCGCGATGCGCAGGAAGTTGGCCTGGCCGTCATCGAGCTGGATGCCCTGCAGCAGGCGCTGGCGGTCCGCCTCGCTCAGCTCGCCGAGCGTGCGCACCGCGTACTCGCGCTCCACGCCGTAGCGCGGGTGCATGAAGCGGTTGGCAATGTCGCCCGAGGTGGTGAAGATCAGCAGGCCCTCGGTATTGAAGTCCAGCCGGCCGACCGCGACCCACTTGGCAGTCTTCAGGCGCGGCAGGCTGTCGAACACGGTGGGACGGCCTTCCGGATCGGACTGGCTGACGATTTCGCCAGAGGGCTTGTGGTACAGCAGCACGCGCGGCGGCTTGGTGCTGATGCGGCGCTGGATCAGCTTGCCGTTCACGCGCACCTGGTCCGTCGGCAGGATGCGCTGGCCGATATGGGCAGGCAGTCCGTTGACCGAGACGCGTCCTTGCAGGATCAGCTCTTCCATCTCGCGGCGCGACCCCAGTCCGCCATCGGCCAGCACCTTGTGCAGTTTGGGCGCGTCGTCCTCGGCGGACAGTTCGCGCACCGGCTTGGCCTTGGCCCGGCCGCCGGCCGCGGCTTCCGCGTCGTACTGGCCGGAGATCACGAAGCGGAACAGGTCTTCGGTCGACCCTGCGGGCTTGTCGGCCACGCCCGGTGCGGCGTCCTGGGAGGGGCCCTTGCCGTTGCGGCCAGGCGCTGCCTTGCCCTTGCCGGCCTTGCCCCTGCCCGCATTCAATCCTTGCTGGCCCTTGCCGCCCGGCCCACGGCCCGCGGCATTGCCCTTGCCTTGCCGGCTGGCGCCCCGGCCGCGCGGCTGGTCGTCGGCAGCGTCGGCCGCGACGGCACCATTGGTCCCTTCGGCGCCCTGACCCGGCACCACCGTCCGGCCCGGGCCCCTGCCGCTCTTGTTCCCCCTGCCACCCTGGCGGGCGCCCGCGCCCTGGCGCGGCACGCCGGCCTCGGCGCCGTCGGCCTCGGCGCGGCGCGGCTGGCGCGGCTTGCGGCGGGGCTGGCCTTCGTCCGTGGCCGGCGCAGCGGTGCCTTCGGCCGAACCGTCCGCTCCCGTGGCCGCTTGCGCCTCGGCGCCTTCGGCCGGGCGGCGGCCGCGGCGCCGGGGCGCGGGTGCCGAGGCAGGCTCACCGCCCGCCACATCGCCGGCTTGCGCGGCGTCGCCACCGGCTGCGTCCCGATCCTGCGCGGCCTGACGGCGCGATGCCACCAGATTGCGCAAGCCGCGGCGCAGGCCCTTGCGGCGAGGCGCCGCGCCTTCGGCGGGCGCATCGGCTTCGCGCACGTCGTGTTCAATAGAGTCGGACAAAGTATTCACACTCGGTTATTGCATCTGGTGTTCAGTTCGGGACGCGCTCGTCCTGCTCGTCGGCGTCGCGCGTGGTCGCGCCGATCGCCTGGTGCCGGTCGGTTTCGCCGTCATCGCTGGCGAAAGCCGCGGCCGGTTCGGGAACCGCTTCCCCGGCCATCGCTGGGTCGCCATCGCCGCCATCGCCGCCATCCTGGCGGCCATCGCCCTGGACCGGCCGCTCGGCAGCATCGGCAAGCCACCGCGGCAGCCCGTCCTCGGCGGGTTGCGTCGCCGGTGGCGTCGCATCCTGAGCCTCGGGACCGGCGGCGGCCGATGGGTCGGCCGCCACAGCGGTTTCCTCGTCGGCGCCGGCGGAAGTGGCGACGGCTTCGAAATCGATGGCCTGCTGATCGAGCAGCGCTGCCTGCACCTGGGCCTGGGGGTCCTCCAGCGGCGGCAGCTCGTCCAGCGTGCGCAGGCCGAGGTCGTCCAGGAAGGACTTGGTGGTGGCATACAGGGCGGGCTTGCCCGGCACGTCACGATGGCCGATAACCTCGATCCAGCCGCGATCCTCCAGCTTCTTGACGACTTCGGTGCTGACCGTCACGCCGCGGATTTCCTCGATGTCACCGCGCGTGACCGGCTGACGGTAGGCAATGATGGCCAGCGTTTCCATCACTGCACGCGAATATTTCGGCGGTTTTTCGGGATTGAGCCGGTCGAGATACTCTCGCATCGCCGGCCGGCTCTGGAAGCGCCAGCCGCTGGCCAGCGCGACCAGCTCCACACCCCGCTGCTCCCAGTCCTGGCGCAGCTCGTCGAGCAGCGCGCGGATCGTGTCGGCGCCAACGTCGTCGGCGAATAGCCGGCGCAGATCGGAAACGCGCAGTGGCTCCTGCGCGCAGATCAACGCCGTCTCGAGGACGATTTTCGCCTCTTGGGTATTCATGTTGTGGTGTGCGACCTGTCGTTGCGTCTGCGTCCGGCGTGTCCCGAAGCGCTACAGATTTTCGGATTCAGCGATTGCGAGCCGTCCCTGGTCACAGCCGCCATTTCATGCGCCGCCGCCGGACGTACTTCTGAGTACGCCGCCGTGCGCCTGCTCATCGGTGCATCGATTGCCGGTCCGTCCCGGCCAGAGGTCGTTCGCCGAGCCCGCCACTGCGGCTCAGGGAACGCTTGTGCCGCACTGCGCCTGTCATGCAGCCGACACGCCCCGGACGACCGCGATCACTCCGGGTGCAGAACAACCATTGATATTGATCGGCCGTGACCGACCGCGCCGGCATCCGCCCACTCCGTCGGCTCCATGCCGGCAGCCGGTGTTCTTGGCCGGTGCAGGCGGGAGGCGCCACACCGGATCTTCTTGGCCGGACTGCCGGAACAGGACGGAAGCGCGGGATCGAGACCCGCTCACGCCTGGCATGGCGTCGAGAGCCAGCCGAACGAATCGGCGCCACCCGGCGCTGCCTTGAACCTGCGATGTCACCCCAGCACGAGGGGCGCTGGTGCATCGCGGTTCCCGGGATTGTATGGCATACCCGGCGAAAGCTGCAACCGGCTTGTGCTGGCGACGTTCGTGACGGATGCGACTCACCAGGCCAGGCAGAAGCCTTGCGCGGCGATGGTGTGCGGCAGCCACGCCGCGCGCACCAGGCCTGCCACGCCGAAGGCGACAATCAGCAGGCCGACGCCGATGCGCACCGGCGGACGGCGCGACCAGGCGCGCAGATGCCCGGCCAGCCCCGACATCACCAACAGGTTGGGCAGCGTGCCCAGGCCGAAAGCGAGCATCACCAGGGCGCCCGACGCGGCATTGCCGGCGAGCAGCGCAAGCGACAGGGCGCCGTAGACCATGCCGCACGGCACCATGCCCCACAGCAGGCCGCTCGCGTAGCGGCGCGCCAGCGCGCCGCGGCTGGCGCAGGCTGCCGGCAAGGCGCCGGCAGCGGCAGGCATCTGCCGGGATGCCGCCAGCCGGCGCAGCGGCACGGCGGTCAAGCGGGCGGCCACCGGTCCGGCCAGGCGCTCCAGCGCCGTGGCCAGCAGCGGTCGGCCGCCGAGCAAGGCCAGCCCGGACAGGGCCAGCATGGCGCTGCCCGTGGCGAACAGCAGCCGCTGCACCGGCAGGTAGTTCGCCTGCCACGCGCCGGCGCCGAGCCCGCCGAGCACCGCGCCAGCCATCGCATAGGCGCTGAGGCGGCCTGCGTGAAGCATCAGGGTCTGCACCAGCCACTGGCGCGGGTTGCCCCAGCGGACGGTGGCGATCGTCGCCGTGGGCGCGCTGGGCCGCCGCTGCGACGGTGTCATCGTCATGGCAATGCCGCCGCACATGGCCGCACAGTGGGCCCCGCCCAACAGTGCCAACAGGAATACGGATATAAGTACCGCCTCAGTCACTCGTTACTCCCCGGCACCGGAAGTGCACGGTAGAATCGCTTCGCGGCCCGCTGGGCCCAACCAGACCCTGGACACCCAATTGCAGACCTCGAACGCCACCATTCCCATCACCGACCGCGCGCCAAAGTGCTCGACCTGCTCGATCGGCCAGCTTTGCCTGCCGGTCGGCATGTCGGCGCAGGACGTCGAGAAGATGGACGCGCTGGTCCAGGACCGCGTGCGCGTGCGCAAGGGTGACACGCTGTTCCGCCTGGGCGATCCGCTGGTGGCGCTGTATGCGATCCGCTTTGGCACGCTCAAGACGCACGTGACGATGGAAGACGGCCGCTCGCAGGTGACCGGCTTCTATCTGCCTGGCGAAGTGGTGGGCTTCGACGGACTGCAGCAGATGAAACACACCTCGGACGCAACCGCGCTGGAGGACACCGAAGTCTGCGTGGTCCGCTACGACGAGATGCAGCGCATCTCGGCCTCGCTGCCTTCGCTGCAGCACCAGTTCATGCGCCTGATGAGCAAGGAGATCACCCAGGATCAGGTGATGCTGATCACGCTGGGATCGATGCGGGCGGAGGAAAGGCTGGCCGGCTTCCTGGTCAACCTGTCGGAGCGCCTGGCCGCGCGCGGCTACTCGCCCAGCGAGTTCGTGCTGCGCATGAGCCGGGAGGAGATCGGCAGCTACCTGGGCCTGAAGCTGGAGACCGTCAGCCGGCTGTTCTCGCGCTTCGCCGAAGCCGGACTGATCCAGGTGCGCCAGCGCCACGTCAAGCTGATCGACATGGCCGGCATCCGGCAGGTGTTCGGCCGCGGCTGCTGAACGCCGGCAGGCGGCGGCCCGGCGCCGGCCGCCCTCAGGGCATGTCATCGTCGCTCTCGTCGACCTGATCGCGGCGGGCGCGCGGCAGCATCAGCAACGTCAGCGCGCTGGACACCGCGCACAGCGCCCACGCCAGCAGGAATCCCACCGTATAGACGCCGAGCCGCGACGCCTGCAGCGGCCGCCCGAACACGTCCAGTTCGCCCGGGTCGATCAGGGTGAAGATCACCGTCACGGCGATGGCCGCGGCCAGGAAGGCCGGCCACAGGACCCGCATCAGCGCGCGCTGCTTCACGGCTGACGATCCCGGTCAGTCCGCGGTTGCACGGCTTTGCCGTGCCCGCTCGCGTGCGGCGCGGCCGCGGCAGCCTGCTCGACCACCAGCCCATGCCGGCTGACACCGGCCAGCGGCTGGTCGGCATGGGTGGACGCCAGCCAGATCGTTACCCCGCACGCCACCATCGCGGCGGCCGGCCCGCTCATCAGGAGCCAGGGCCACGGCTCGCGCCACCAGGGTCGCTGTTGCTGTTCCATCGTCGCTCCTTCGCTTGTCCTCGATTCGGTCAACACGGCCTCGCCCCGCCCGTCCTACAGTCCCGCCGGAACGATAAAGGTGGACGACTGCCTGACCACCACGTCGTTGCCGGGCCGCACCGCTGCGGCGCTGCCGCCTTCGCGCAAGACGCGCGCATGGATGGCGAACTCCACCGGATGCGTGCCCTGCCCTGCCTTCTCGATCGGCACGCGCACGCGCAGCGGCAGCAGGCGGTTCGACAGCGGGGCCAGCGCCACCGCCGACATGTCGCCATCGACCTGCACGCCCGCCAGCGTGCCGCTGCCGGCCTCGATTGCCAGCCGCATCGGCTGCTCGGTGGTATTGCTGACCTGCAGCCGGTACACGTTCTCGATCCATTGCCCGTCGACTTCGCGCCCCAGGCTTTGCCGATCGCGCAGCACGTCCACCTTGAGCGGGCTGCGCATGGCAAGCGCGGTCAGCAGGCCGGCGCACAGCACCATCCACAACGACGCGTACAGCACCACGCGTGGCCGCAGCAGCCGGCGTCGAGCGGCCGCCGGGGACAGCTTCGACACCATCGCGCGCTCCGACGTATAACGGATCAGGCCGCGCGGGTAGCGCATCTTGTCCATCACCTGGTCGCAGGCATCGATGCAGGCGCCGCAACCGATGCACTCGTATTGCAGGCCATCGCGGATGTCGATGCCGGTCGGGCAGACCTGCACGCAGATGCTGCAGTCCACGCAGTCGCCGATGCCCAGCGCCTGGCGGTCGGCGCTGCGCGCCCTGCCCCGGCGCGGCTCGCCGCGGCCGGTGTCGTAGGTCACCACGTAGGTGTCCTTGTCCACCATCACGCTCTGGAAGCGCGCATACGGACACATGTACTTGCACACCTGCTCGCGCAGGAAGCCCGCGTTGCCCCAGGTGGCGATGGCGTAGAACAGCATCCAGAAGCCTTCCCACGGGCCGGTGGTCAGCGTCATCACGGAGCCGCCGAGGTCGCGGATCGGCGAGAAGTAGCCGACGAAGGTGAAGCCGGTCCACAGTGCGATCGCCACCCACAGCAGATGCTTGGTTGCCTTCAGCCGGATCTTGCGCGGGCTCCAGGGGGCGCCGTCCAGGCGGATGCGGGCGATGCGGTCGCCCTCCACCTTGCGCTCGATCCACATGAAGATCTCGGTGTAGACCGTTTGCGGGCACGCGTAGCCGCAGAACAGCCTGCCGGCGACCGCGGTGAACAGAAACAACGCCAGCGCGCTGATCACCAGCAGCACGGCTAGGTAGATCACGTCCTGCGGCCACAGCACCAGCCCGAACAGGTAGAACTTGCGCGCCGCCAGATCGAACAGCACCGCCTGCCGGCCGTTCCATTGCAGCCACGGCATGCCGTAGAAGACCAGCTGCGTCAGCACTACCATGATGACGCGCCAGCGCGCGAAGAGGCCGCTGACCGCGCGCGGATGGATCTTCCGGCGGACCTCGTACAGCGAGGTCTCGATCAGGTCGGGACCGGGGGCGTTCATCGCATCGACTCCTGTTCTCTCGGGTGGCTCGCTCAGCGCTGCGCCACTGGCGTGCCGGCCGACAGCCCGTACACGTACGCGGCCAGCATGCGGATGCGCTCGGGCGTGAGGATTTCCTCGTGCGCGGGCATGCGGCTGTCGTGGCCCTTCAGGATTGCCTTGACGATCTGGGCCTCGCTGCTGCCGTGCAGCCACACGCGGTCGGACAGGTTCGGGGCGCCCAGCGCCTGGTTGCCCTGTCCCTTGCCGCCGTGACAGGCCACGCAGGTGGTCTTGAAGACCGGCTCGCCGCGCGCCACGCGGATCGGGTCGGCCGACAGGCCGGACAGCGAGCGCACGTACTGCGCGACTTCGCCGGCTGCCTTGGCGTCGATCGCCGCGGCGAAGGACGGCATCACGCCGTGCCGCCCCTTGGCGATGCTGGTCTCGATGGTGGCCGGGTCGCCGCCATAGAGCCAGTCGCCATCGGTCAGGTCGGGGAAGCCGCGGCTGCCGCGGGCGTCCGAGCCGTGGCATTGCGCGCAGTTGTTCAGGAACAGCCGCTGGCCGATCTCGCGTGCGCCGGGATCGGCGGCGACCGCCTTGATGTCCATCGCCAGGTAGCGCGCATAGACCTCGTGCTGGCTGGCCTGCGCCGCCTCACGCCGCGCCGCGAGCTCGCCCTGCGAGGAGAAGCCCAGCACGCCCTGGTAGCCGCCCAGGCCGGGATACAGCACGAGATAGGCCAGCGCGAACACGCAGCTGCCGAGGAACATCCACATCCACCAGCGCGGCAGCGGGTTGTTCAGCTCGCGCAGATCGCCATCCCAGACGTGGCCGGTGTCGGTCTGCGCATCGACCTGCCTGGGGCCGCCCGCGTCGGGGCCGCGCATGCGCGTCTGCGACAGCAGCAGCCACACGCACCAGACAATGCCGGCCAGCGCGATCGCGGCGATGTAGTAACTCCAGAAGTCCGATACGAAGTCGCTCATGACTCAGTCCTGCAGGGTTGGGTGGCGCGGCCGGGCTTCCTGCGCTTCGTCAGGCAGTGCGAACGGCAGCAGCGCGGATTCGCGGTTCGCGTTCTTGCGGCCGGACGACCACGCCCAGCAGCAGATCGCAAGAAAGGCGGCGAGGCAGATCGCCGTGGAAAGGCCGGCAAGCAGGTTCATTGCGCCGCTCCTGGGACGGTAGCGGCAGCGACGGGCGCCTGTGCCGCCGCGGCGGCCGCCTGCATGCCGCGACGGTTGATGCCCAGCCCCTGCAGATAGGCGACCAGCGCGTCTTCCTCGGTCTTGCCCTTGAGCGCGGCGCTCGCCTGCGTGATGTCCTCGTCGGTATAGGGCACGCCGAGCTGGCGCAGCGTCTGCATCCGCTTGTGGATGTCGTCGCTCTGCACTTCGTTGCGGGCCAGCCAGGGGTAGGACGGCATCACCGACTCGGGCACCACGTCGCGCGGATTGCGCAGGTGGATGCGATGCCAGTCATCGGAGTAGCGGCCGCCGACGCGGGCCAGATCCGGACCGGTTCGCTTCGAGCCCCACAGGAACGGATGGTCGTAGACCGATTCGCCGGCGGTGGAGTACGGCCCGTAGCGCTCGACTTCGGCCTGCAGCGTGCGCACCTGCTGCGAGTGGCAGCCGACGCAGCCCTCCCGGATGTAGATGTCGCGCCCCATCAGCCGCAGCGGCGAATAGGGTGCGATGCCGGGGTCGGCTTTGGTGGTGGAATGCTGGAAGAACAGCGGCACGATCTGCACGAGACCGGCGATGCTGACCACGACGATGGTGCAGACGATCAGCCAGCCGATGTTCTTTTCCAGCGTCTCGTGCGAGAAGAAGCGATGTTGCTTGGACATGGTGTCTGGTCCCGGTCGATCAGTGGGCCGCGGTGGCGGTGGCAGCCACGGCGGGTGCGGTCGCTTCGGCAGGGTGTGCCGCGGCTTGCGCAGCGGGATGCGGCGTCGCGGTCCCGGTCGGGATCGGCGCATCCACGCCGCGGCGGCCGGCAACGGTCAGCCAGACGTTCCACGCCATCACCAGCATGCCCGAGAGGAAGCACAGGCCGCCGAGCAGACGAATCAGATAGAACGGCAGCTTGGCCTTGACCGCTTCGGAGAACGCGTAGGTCAGCGTGCCGTCCGCTTCGGTGGCGCGCCACATCAGCCCTTCCATCACGCCGGCGATCCACATCGAGGCGATATAGAGCACCACGCCGATGGTGGCGATCCAGAAGTGCCATTCGATCAGGCGCGTGCTGGCCATCTCGCGCACGCCGTACAGCCGCGGAATCAGGTAGTACAGCGAACCGATCGAGATCATCGCGACCCAGCCCAGCGCACCGGAGTGCACGTGTCCGATGGTCCAGTCGGTGTAGTGCGACAGCGCGTTGACGGTCTTGATCGACATCATCGAGCCCTCGAAGGTCGCCATGCCGTAGAACGACAGCGCCACCACCAGGAACTTGAGGATGGGGTCGGTGCGCAGCTTGTGCCAGGCGCCCGACAGGGTCATGATGCCGTTCAGCATGCCGCCCCAGGACGGCGCCAGCAGGATCAGCGAGAACACCATGCCCAGCGACTGCGCCCAGTCGGGCAGCGCGGTGTATTGCAGGTGGTGCGGGCCCGCCCACATGTAGGTGAAGTTCAGCGCCCAGAAGTGGACGATCGACAAGCGGTACGAATAGATCGGGCGCCCGGCCTGCTTCGGCACGAAGTAGTACATCATGCCGAGGAAGCTGGTGGTCAGGAAGAAGCCGACCGCGTTATGGCCGTACCACCACTGCACCATGGCGTCCTGCACGCCGGCATAGGCCGAGTAGGACTTCCACATCGACACCGGCAGCTCGATGTTGT
Source organism: Cupriavidus sp. AU9028 (assembly GCF_019795295.1). Taxonomy (GTDB): domain Bacteria; phylum Pseudomonadota; class Gammaproteobacteria; order Burkholderiales; family Burkholderiaceae; genus Cupriavidus. Next base: position 160,302 of record NZ_JAIMCG010000011.1, read on the forward strand.
TGAAGATGTGCAGGATCGCGATGGTCAGGATGTACGCGCCGAAGAACCAGTTGGCGACGTAGATATGCCGGGTCTTGCGCTTGACGATGGTGCCGAAGAACACGACCGCGTAGGCGACCCAGACCGCGGTGATCAGCAGGTCGATCGGCCACTCCAGCTCGGCGTATTCCTTCGAGGTCGTGATGCCCATCGGCAGCGTGATCGCGGCGGCGACGATGACGATCTGCCAGCCCCAGAAAGTGAAGGCCGCCAGCGGCCCGGCGAACAGGCGCGTCTGGCAGGTCCGCTGCACTACGTAGTACGAGGTCGCGAACAGCGCGCAGCCGCCGAAGGCGAAGATCACCGCATTGGTATGCAGGGGCCGCAGGCGACCGAACGACAGCCATGGCGTGTCGAAATTCAGCCCCGGCCAGATCAGCTGCGCGGCGAGCAGCACGCCCACCGCCATGCCGACGATGCCCCAGACCACCGTCATGATGGTGAACTGGCGCACGATGCCGTAGTTGAAGACGGCTGCCTGCGTATCGACACCAGAGGCCTTGCCGCGCTTGCCGAGCGCGGGCGAGTCGTCCGCGCCTTCCTTGCTCGCGCCCCCTGGCGCGCCCGCGATGGCGCCGGCCGGACGGCTCTCGCCTACCCTGGCATTGACGCCGGTGAAACCGCCAGCCGCTCCCGCGGCCGCATTGGCAGTGACATCCATTCAGACCCCCGTATTCGCAAATCCATCATTCGATGAAGCAACTGTAGGGGGGGCACCGACAAGCGGTGTTGATCTGTATCAAGCGGTGCCGCGGGCGTGGCGCGATACAACACCGGGGTCGCGACAATGCGCGGCGGCGCAGGCACGCCGCATCGACATGCGGTGCGGCACCCGGCAACACCGCATCAATCGCGGCCGCTGTCGGTGCGATCGTTGTCGAGCAGGATCGACTGCGCGGGACGGTCGAGGTCGTCGTACTGGCCGGTCTGCACGGCCCACCACAGCGCCAGCGCGATCAGGCCCGTGAGCGCGAGGCCCACCGGCACCAGCAGATAGAGCGTCTCCATGGCGTTCCGTCAGCTCCTGTCCGTGAGGGCGACGGCGCCGCGGTCGCGCAACAGCCGCGCGGCGTTCGCAACCACCAGCAGCGAGGACAGCGACATGCCAATGCCCGCCATCCACGCGGTCAGGTGCCCGCTTGCCGCCAGCGGAATCGCCAGCAGGTTGTAGCCGAAAGCCCAGGCCAGGTTCTGCCGCACCACGCGCCGGGTGCGCCTTGCCATGCCGATCGCGTCCGCGATGCGGGCGAGGCCGTCATGGGTCAACACCGCATCGGCGCCGGCCTGGGCCAGCGGCGCCCCGCTGCCCAGCGCAACCGAGACCTGCGCCTGCGCCAGCACCGGTGCGTCGTTGATGCCGTCGCCCACCGCCAGCACGACCGCCCCGCTCTGCTGCAGTCGCTCCACCCAGGCGCGCTTGCCCTCCGGCGATACCCTGCCCTGCGCCGACGCGATGCCGAAGTGATCGGCCCACCAGCGCACCGTGGCCTCCTCGTCGCCGGAGACGAGATGGATGCGCACGCCGAGCCGGCGCAACGCCGCGAGCAATGCCGCGCTTTGGGCCCGCTCGGTGTCCGCGAGCACGAAGGCGGCCAGCGGCCCATCGGCGTCGCCCAGCCATACGGCGGTGGCGCCATCATGCAGGCTCCGGCGCAACGCCGCCTCGTCCGGAAGCTCGCCCCGCGTGGCGAGCGACGCGACGAACGCCGGGGTGCCGAGCCGCACCGCGCGGCCATCGACCTGCGCCTGCACGCCCTGCCCCGGGGTTTCGCGTATCTCGCCGATGCGGCCTGCCAGCGCGGCAGCCGATGCGCCGGCGGCGCGGCACAGCGCCTGTGCGATCGGGTGGCGCGCGCCCCCTTCCAGCGCCGCGGCGAGCGCCAGGCATCGGTCGTCCGGCAGCGCGCCGAATGAAACCACACCGGCCACGATGAAGCGGCCTTCGGTCAGCGTGCCGGTCTTGTCCAGTACCACGTCGGTCACCCGGCAGAGCGTCTCCAGGGTATGGCCGCGCGTCACCAGCAGGCCGCCACGCGCCAGCGCTGCACCGGCGGCGGCCAGCGCTGCCGGCGTGGCCAGCGACAGCGCGCACGGACAGCTGACCACCAGCACGGCCACCGCCGCCATCAGCGCGCGCTGCGGGTCGACCCACCACCACCCCAGCGCGGTGCCGAGCGACAGCACCAGCAAGGCCAGCACGAAGGCTGCCGCCACCCGGTCGGCCAGCGCGGCCAGGCGCGGCTTGTCGGCCAGCGCACGGTCCAGCACCGCGACAATTTCGGCAATGCGGGTGCCGGCGCCGACCTGGCGCACCTCGATCTCCAGTTGGCTGGCGGTGTTGTAGCAACCGGCCAGCACCGTGTCGCCGGGCCCGCGCGGCACTGGACGGCTCTCGCCGGTCAGCATCGCCTCGTCCAGCTCGCTTTGTCCCGCGATCACCACGCCGTCGGCCGGCACGACCTCGCCGGCCGCCACGCGGATGAGCTGCCCCGGTTGCAGCCGCGCCACCGGCACGCGCTCGACGCGTCCCTGGGCGCCGAGCAGATCGCAGGTGGCGGGCAACTGCCGCGCCAGCATTTCGGCGCCGCTGCGCGCGGCCTGGCGCACGCGCAACTCCAGGTAGCGCGCGAGCAGCAGCAGCGCGACAAACATCGTCACCGAGTCGTAGTAGACCTCCCCAGTGCCGCGCAGCGTTGCCACCAGGCTTGCACCGAACGCGGCGGCAAGGCCGATCGACACCGGCAGGTCCATGCCGGCATGGCGCGCCTTCACGCCGCGCCAGGCACTGGCAAAGATCGGCGCCGCGCTGTACAGCACCACCGGCAGCGTCAGCAGCAGGCTCGCCCAGCGCAGCAATTGCAGATGCCCCGCGTCGATCGAGCCCTCGTGGGTATAGACCGGCCAGGCGTACATCATCACCTGCATCATGCCGAGCATGGCGACCGCCATGCGCATCAGCAGCGAGCGGCGCTCGGCACGGTCGCGTTGATCGGCACGGGAGGATTCGAACGGCCAGGCTTCATAGCCGATGTCGGCGAGCGCGGCCAGCAGGCCGGCCACCGGCTGCGCGTCCAGGCGCCAGCGCACCACGACCCGCCGCGTCGCCACATTGGCAATGGCCGACTCCACGCCGCTCAGCCGGCTCAGGGTCTGTTCGATCAGCCATGCGCAGGCAGCGCAGCGGATATTGTCGACCGACAGCGTGATATCGGCGCGTCCGTCCGCAAGCGCGCGCACGAAGCGCGTGCGCAGTTCAGCCGTATCGTAGGCCGCCCACAGCGGCATCGCCGCTTCCCGGCGCTCGGCATCGATGGGCCGCGCAAAGCGGACCGGTTCGGCCCCGGCTTCACCATACAGATGCGCGAAGCCCGCCGCATCCAGACTCTGGGCGACGGTGCGGCAACCAATGCAGCAGAAGCGGCGCCGAGCGCCGCCCACCTCGGCATGCAGGGGACGTTCCACGGCAGGCTGGCCGCAGTGGAAGCAAAGCCGGTCCACGGCGGCGGACGCACCGGCAGCGAGAGGAACGCTGCCCCCGCCGGCTAGCGCTGCGCTGGCAGGCGGCGTGGACGTGGACAAGGAAGTGAACGGCATGCGGGCCCCTATGATGCCGGCCATGGTAGGCGGCGGGGCCGGGCCCGGCCTTGATCCAGGTCAAGGGCGGGCACGGGGCGGGGTCGCTACCCGCCCGGGCGCCGTCAGGACAGGCTGGCGTCGACCTCGCGCCGTGGCGCTTCCAGGTACTCGCGCGACTGCATCTCGATGATGCGGGACACCGTGCGATGGAATTCGTTGGCCATCTGGCCTTCGACATACAGTTCGTCGGCCGGCACCGCGGCCGACATCAGCAGCTTGACCTTGTGGTCGTAGAACACGTCCACCAGCCAGGTGAAGCGGCGGGCTTCCGACGACATGCGCGGCTCCATCTTCGGCACGTCGGACAGGATCACCGTGTGGAAGCGCTCGGCCAGCTCCAGGTAGTCGTTCTGCGAGCGCGGACCGCCGCACAGCGTGGCGAAGTCGAACCACACCACGCCGTCGGCGCGGCGCAGCGCGCGCAGCTCCCGGTTCTCGATATGCAGCAGCGGCGATTCGTCGGCCACGCCCGCCAGCGAGGTGAAGGCCTCGCGCAGCGCGGCGCTCGCGGCGGCGTCCAGCGGGGTGTAATAGGCCTGCACCTGCTCCAGGGTGCGCTTGCGATAGTCGATGCCGGCATCGACGTTGAGCACATCCAGCTTCTTTTCCAGCAGCGCGATGGCGGGCAGGATACGGTCGCGGTGCAGGCCGTCCGGATAGAGCTGGTCGGGACGGTAATTCGAGGTCATGACGAACTGCACGCCGTTGGCGAACATCTGGTCCAGCAGCCGGTGCAGGATCATCGCGTCGGCGACGTCGCTGACGTGGAATTCGTCGAAGCAGATCAGCCGGTACTTGCGGGCGATGCGTTTGGCAAGCTCGTCGAGCGGATCGGGCCGGCCGCGCAGCTCTTCCAGCTGGCGGTGAACCTCGCGCATGAATTCATGGAAATGCAGCCGCGTCTTGCGCACCACCGGCACGCACAGATAGAAGCTGTCCATCAGGAACGACTTGCCGCGCCCCACGCCACCCCAAAGATAGACGCCGCGCGGCACCTCGGGCCGGTTCAGCAGCTTCTTCAGCTTGGTGCTGCGCCGCTGCTTGTACGTCACCCACTCGTCATAGCATTGCTGCAGACGCGCCACGGCCCGCAACTGCGCCTCGTCGGCCTGATAGCCGCGCTGCTGCAATTCGTGGTGGTAGTACTCGGTGACGTTCATGTAGGTGCGAAGAGGGACGCAATGGCTCCCCTCGCCCGCTTGCGGGAGAGGGGTTGGGGGAGAGGGATTCGGGCGCCGGATCCAGCGGCAGTGACAGCGAGAAGCGCCCCTTGCCCTTGTATCTTAATGGTTGGGATTTGGACCGGCTCAGTAGCCCGACTGCCCTCTGGGACCTCAAGCCCGTGGGAGAGCGCTGGGATCTGGGTCGGACCGTTCTTTCTTGCAACCCGTACGGTTG
>NZ_JAIMCG010000012.1 GCF_019795295.1 Cupriavidus sp. AU9028
TACATCGTTGGCTTCTATAACCCGGTACGGCTGCACTCCACACTGGACTACCAGTCACCACAGCACTACGAGGACAAGTTCCACCAGACCACCTAAACACCTGTCTGAAAAAACTTGACCACTACAGCTCCCTCTCCCGCCCTGCGGGAGAGGGGCCGGGGGAGAGGGCAATGCACCACCCCCTTCAAATCACCCCGTATTGCGCAACCCCGCCGCAATCCCGTTGATGGTCAGATGGATCCCCCGCCGTACCCGCACGTCGTCTCCCTCCTTGCCTGCCCGGTAGCGCTTGAGCAGTTCCACCTGCAGGTGATTGAGCGGATCGAGATAGGCAAAGCGGTTCTTGATGGAGCGCGCCAGCAGCGGGTTGTCGGCGAGCCGCTCCTGCTTGCCGCTGACCAGCGCCAGCATGTCGCAGGTCAGGTGCCATTCGGCGCTGATGCGGGCGAACACCGTGCGGCGCAGCGTGGCGTCCTCGCACAGCTGCGCATAGCGCGAGGCCACCGCCAGATCGGTCTTGGCCAGCACCATGTCCATGTTGGACAGCAGCGTGGAGAAGAATGGCCAGGTCTTGACCATGCGCCGCAGCGTGGCGACCAGCGCCTTGCGCGCCTTGTCGTCGCCGGCCTCGTCCAGCAGCGCGCGCACCGCGCTGCCGAAGCCGAACCAGCCGGGCAGCAACAGGCGGCATTGTCCCCACGAGAAGCCCCATGGAATCGCCCGCAGATCCTCGATGCGCCGCTGCGACTTGTCCATCAGCTTGCGCGAGGCCGGGCGGGAACCGATGTTCAGGTCGGCGATCTCGGTGATCGGCGTGGTGGCGAAGAAGTAATCGGCAAAGCCGGGCGTCTCGTAGACCAGATCGCGATAGGCGCGCAGCGCATGGTTGGACAGCCGGGTCATGATCGCCTCGAACGCCTCCAGGTCTCTGGGCGCGTTCTGCGTCGGCAGCAGCGAGGCTTCCAGCGTGGCGGCGATCACCGTCTCCAGATTGCGGCGGCCGATCTCGGCATTGCCGAACTTGCTGTTGATGATCTCGCCCTGCTCGGTCAGGCGGATCTGTCCGTTGACGGTGCCCGGCGGCTGGGACAGGATGGCCTGGTAGGTGGGCCCGCCCCCGCGCCCGACCGTGCCGCCCCGGCCATGGAACAGGCGCAGCCGCACGCGGCGGCGCTCGAACAGCCGTACCAGGGCCAGCTCGGCGTTGTACAGCTCCCAGTTCGAGGTCAGGAAGCCGCCGTCCTTGTTGGAGTCGGAATAGCCGAGCATCACTTCCTGCTCGCCGCCATGGTGCGCCAGTACCGCATCGAAGCCGGGCAGGTCCAGCAGCGCTTCCATGATGCCGGCGGCATTGCGCAAGTCCTCGATGGTCTCGAACAGCGGAATCACCATCAGCTCCATCCGCGCCGGATTGCGCGGATCGCCCAGCGCGCCGCGCAGCAGGCCCGCCTCCTTTTGCAGCAGCATCACCTCGACCAGATCCGACAGCGTCTCGGTATGCGAGATGATGTAGTTGCGCGTGACGCGATGGCCCAGGCGCGCGCGCAGCTCGCGCGCCGCGGCGAGGATGCGCAGCTCGCCCCGGGTCTGCTCGGAATACTCGTGGAAGGGCAGCGTCAGCAGACGCGGCTGGCGCAGTTCGTTCAGCAGCAGTTCCAGCTTGCCTTGCTCGGGCAGCGCCGCATAGTCGGCCTCGACCCCTGCGGCGGCGAACAGCTCGGCGATCACGGCCTCGTGGACATCCGACACCTGGCGCATGTCGATCGACGCGAGGTGAAAGCCGAAGATCTCGATGGCGCGGCGCAGCCCGTCGACGCGCGCCTGTGCCAGCGCTTCGCCGTGATGGGCGCGCAGCGAATCGACCACGACGCGGATGTCGGCGCCGAAGGATTCGGCATCCGGATACGGCGGCGCGTCCGCCACCGCGTGGCGCGTGGCGGCCTGACCCGTCAGCGCCTTGCAGGTGGCGGCGAGCCGCGCATAGACGCCGATCAGCGCGCGACGGTAGGGCTCGTCCTCGCGATGCTCGGATTTGTCGGGCGACCGCTCGGCCAGCGCCAGCAGCTCGGGGCTGGCCTGCACCATCAGCGAGGACATCGACAGCTCGGCCCCCAGCGCATGGACCTCGTCCAGATACCACTCCAGGATCAGCCGGGCCTGGCTGCAGGCGGCGTAATCCAGCGTCTGCGCGGTGACGTTGGGGTTGCCATCGCGGTCGCCGCCGATCCAGGTGCCCATCTGGAAGAACGGCGGCAGCGGCGCCCGCGTGGCGGTGCCGCGCCGGCCGGCGGGGAACACCGCCGCGATGTCCTCTTCCAGTTCGCGCATCAGCCGGGGAATGCCCTGCAGGAACGTGGTGCGATAGTAGGACAGCGCGTTCTCGATCTCGTCGACGACCATCAGCCGCTTGTTGCGCAGCATGCGGGTCTGCCACAGCGTGGTGACGCGGGCGCGCAGCTGCGCGGTGTTGTGCTCGCGCTCGCGCGGGGTCATCGGCTGGTCGCGCTCGGCGAGCAGCCGCGCGATCTCGCGCTGCGCATCGAGGATGCTCTTGCGCTGGACTTCGGTGGGGTGCGCCGTCAGCACCGGCATGATCAGTGCCTCGTCGAGGAACTTGCGCAGCGCCTTGCCGGTGACGCCGGCCGCGTCGATCGCTTCCAGCGCGCGCGCCAGGCTGCCCGGCTGCGGCGGCGAGCCGGCCAGCGCGTGGATGCGCCGGCGGCGGTTGTGATGCTGGTCCTCGGCGATATTGGCCAGATGCGAGAAGTAGCTGAACGCCCGCACCACCTGATTGGTCTGGTCGCGCGACAGGCGCTTGAGCAGCCGGTCCAGCTCGGCGGCCGCGGCGCGGTCGTTCTCGCGCCGGAAGCGCACCGCGGTCTGCCGGATCGTCTCGACCAGGTCGAACGCCGCCTGCCCTTCCTGCTCGCGCAGCACGTCGCCCAGCAGGCGGCCGAGGAAGCGGATGTCCTCGCGCAGCGGCAGGTCCTTGTCGGCGGCGCCACGCCGCGGCGGCTGGGCGGGCACCACTTCCAGATGGGAAGCGCGCCGCCGCTTGCCGGCGGTCGGCTCGGGGGCGGCCCCGGCGGTGGTGGCATCGTCCTTGGCGGCGGCGCGAGAGCGTCGGGCGCCGGAGGGGGCGTCGGGCGGGTTCATCGGTGCTCCTCTCTTTCTATGGTTCCAGTAATTCGATTGAATCTGGCTATTGCAGCCTCTGGGGGCGAACCGTGGCACTGCTGCTGTGCGCAAGGGCGGGCGGCCAGGCCTGGCAGCCGGGACGGACAGGGCTGCGTGCTACCATTCGCCGCATGCAAGCTTCCGTTTCGACCGCATCCCGGCTCGACGCCGGGTCGCCTTCCTCGCCGCAGGCGCCCCACCGTCTGGTGATCGCCTCCCGCGAAAGCCGGCTCGCTCTGTGGCAAGCCGAACATGTCCGTGCTGCGTTGCAACAGTACTACCCCGAATGCGATGTGTCCATTCTGGGAATGACCACCCGCGGCGACCAGATCCTGGACCGGACGCTGTCCAAGGTCGGCGGCAAGGGGCTCTTCGTCAAGGAGCTGGAAGTCGCGATGGAAGAGGGTCGGGCGGACCTCGCGGTGCATTCGCTCAAGGACGTGCCGATGGAGCTGCCGCCCGGCTTTGCGCTCACTGCGGTGATGGAGCGCGAGGACCCGCGCGACGCGCTGGTTTCCAATACCTTCGATTCGCTGGACGCCATGCCGCCAGGCACGGTGGTCGGCACCTCCAGCCTGCGGCGCGAGGCGGCGCTGCGCGCGCGCTATCCGCACCTGATCGTGCGCCCCCTGCGCGGCAATCTCGATACCCGTCTGGCCAAGCTGGATCGCGGCGAATACGGCGCGATCATTCTCGCTGCCGCCGGTCTGAAGCGACTGGGCCTGGGCGCACGCATCCGCGCCTTGCTCGATGTCGGCATTTCGCTGCCCGCCGCGGGGCAGGGCGCGCTGGGCATCGAGATCCGCAGCGCCCGTCCCGAGCTGGAAGCGTGGCTGGCGCCACTGAACCATGGCCCGACCCGCCTTGCCGTCAGCGCCGAGCGCGCGGTGTCGCGCCAGCTGGCCGGCTCCTGCCAGGTCCCGCTGGCCGCGCACGCACGCTGGGACGGCGCGACGCTGCGCCTGGAGGCCTTCGTCGCGCTGCCTGACGGCTCGCGCGCCGTGTACGGCGCCGCCGCTGCCGAGGTGACCGGCATTGCCCAGGCCGAGGCGCTGGGCCGGGCCGTGGCCACCCAGTTGCTCGACCAGGGCGCGGGCGAGGTGCTGGCCGCGCTGGCCGACGCGCAGGCCGTACCCGGCGCGGACGCCGAGGCAGCCCCGGGCGCCGGCTGAGGCACGCCATGCTGCGCCCGACCGTCGTTGTCACACGACCTGCCGGGCAGTCCCGGCAACTGATCGACGCCCTGCAGGCCGCCGGTCTGGACGTGCTCAGCTTTCCGCTGCTGGCAATCGGCCCGGCCACCGATGACGGGCCGCTGCGCGCCGCGCTCGGCGAGCTCGAGCGTTTCGCGCTGGTGGTCTTCGTCAGTCCCAACGCCATCGCCTATGCGCTGGACGCGCTCGCTTCCCAACAGGGCGTGCTCGATCCAGCCTGGCCCATCTCGGTGCCCGTCGCCGTGGTCGGACCGGCCAGCGTCGCCGCGCTCGCAGCGCGCGGCATTGCCGCGCCGACCCACCGGGTGATATCGCCGCTCGATCCCGCCGCCGCGCCCGCCGCCAATGACGTCGACCCTCGCTTCGATTCGGAGGCGCTCTGGGCCCGGCTCGATCCCGCCGAGCTGCGCGGCCGTTCGGTGCTGATCGTGCGCGGCAATGGCGGGCGCGACTGGCTGGCCGAGCGGTTGCGGGAGGCCGGCGCGACCGTGGTGGCGGTGCAGGCGTATCGCCGCGACCTGCCGGAACCTGGCGCCATGCAGTGGCAGGCCGTGCGCGAAAGCCTCGCCGACGGCGCGGCGCCGCATGCCTGGCTGCTGACCAGTTCCGAAGCGGTACGCAATCTCGACACGTTGGCCGGGCAACATCTTTCCCCGGACGAGGTGCAGCGGCTGCGGCAGGTGCAGTGCATCGCCGCCCATGCGAGAATCGCCGAGCAGGCCGACGCGCTCGGCTTCCGGCGCATTGGCGCGGCGTCGCCGGGCGACGACGGCCTGCTGCAGGCGTGCCTTGCGTGGGCGCGCGAACGAGGCTGGCAGCCTGCGGCGCCAACGCCTGCGGAGCCGGCGGCGCCCGCTGCCGCCGCGCAGGCGTCCCCGCCCGATCCATCCCATTCATCCACGTCAACGAAGGCCGATCGCGTGACGCAACAGAACTCCAATTCCACCGCCCCGCCGAACACCGCGCAAACCGATGCCCGCGCCCGGACCAATGGCGCTGCAACACCCGCTACCGCCACCGCGGGCAAGGGTCGCGGCGCGATCGCCTGGCTGCTGCTGGTCATCGTGTTGCTGGCGGGGGGCGCCGCATTCTGGTGGCTGCAGCAGCGGGTGGACCGGTTGACCGAGGAACTCGCCCGGCGCCAGCAGAGCAACGACTCGCTGGTGCAGGAGTCGCGCGTGCTGACGCGCGAGGCGCAGTCGACCATCAAGGAGATGCAGGCCAAGGTGGGCGCGCTGGAAGCGCGCATCGACGACACTCGCGACAAGCAGGCCACGCTGGAGCAGGTCTACCAGGACCTGATGCGCAACCGCGACGACTGGGAACTGGCCGAGATCCAGCAGCTGCTGACCAACGCCGGCCAGCAGCTGCAGCTGACGGGCAACGTACAGGTCGCGCTGTCTGCGCTGCAGAGCGCCGACGTGCGCCTGGCCCGCTCCGACAAGCCGGAGACCAACGAACTGCGCCGCGCCATCGCCCGCGATATCGCCAGCATGAAGGCCGTGCCCGAAATGGATCTGACCGGCGCGGCCATCAAGCTGGACGAAGCGATCAACCAGATCGATGCGCTGCCGCTGCTGTCCGGCGAACGGATGCTGGAGCGCGGCGATGCCGCAGCGCCGGCTTCGGCGGCCGCCGCTCCGGATGCCGCGGCGGCATCGGCGCCAGAGGCGGCACCGGGCGGCGGCTCGCGGATCGCGGCCGCCGGCGAGCGGCTGGCTCGCTGGGCAGAGGGGCTGTGGGCGACCGTGCGTGACGAGCTGGCGCAGGTGATCCGCGTGCGCCGCGTCGACAATACCGACGCGCTGCTGATGAGCGGCGACCAGGGCTGGTTCCTGCGCGAGAACATCAAGCTGCGCCTGCTCAATGCCCGCCTCGCGCTGCTTTCGCGTAACGAGACGGTGTTCCGCAACGATCTTGCCGGGGCGCAGGACATGATCGCCCGCTACTTCGACGGCAATTCGCGCCGCGTGCAGACCGTGCAGACGTTGCTGAAGCAGGCGCAGGCCGGTGCGGTGTCGGTCCAGCTGCCGACCATGGCCGAAAGCCTCGGTGCCTTGCGTGCCCTGAAGAAGGAGTAGGGCATGCGATTCCTGTTCTGGGTAGTGGTGCTGTGCGCCGGCGCCGTGGGGCTGGCGCTGTTTACGCAGTTCAATCAGAGCAACGTGGTGCTGTTCTATCCGCCGTACCGCGTGGAGCTATCGCTCAATCTGGCGCTGGCGCTGCTGTTGCTGCTGTTCTTCGTCGCCTGGACCGTGCTGTCCGCGATCCGCCATCTGTCGGAGATGCCCGGGCGTGCCGCCGCCTATCGCGAGCGCAACCGCATGCTGAAGGCCCAGGCCGCGCTGCGCGAATCGATCGAGAACCTGTTCGCCGGCCGCTTTGCCCGCGCCGAGCGCGCCGCCCGCGAAGCCCAGGCGTGGCGCGAGCAGGCGCAGACCGCGGCGCTGATCGGCGCGCGCGCCGCCGACCAGATGCAGGAGGCCGAACGGCGCGACGCGTGGCTTGCCCAGGTCGACGCACCGGAGCGCGAGCAGGCGCGGCTGGTGTCGCTGGCCGAAATGCAGGTCGATGCGCGCGATGCCGAAGGGGCGCTGGCCACCATCGCCCAGCTGCAATCGCAGGGCGCGCGCCAGATCCACGTGCAGCGCATCGCGCTGCGGGCCCAGCAGCATCTGAAGAACTGGAACGAAGTGCTGCGGCTGGCCCGCTCGCTCGAAAAGCGCAACGCGCTGCATCCTGTGCTGGCGCTGCGGCTCAAGCAGATGGCCTGCGAGGCGCTGCTGGAAGAGCGCCGCCACGATCCCGAGGCGCTGCAGGACTTCTGGCGCTCGTTGTCCGCCGATGAGCGCCGTGCCGCCCGCATCGCCGAACCGGCGGCGCGCTACTTCTCCCAGCTGGGCCGCCAGCAGGAGGCGCGCCGCATCGTCGAGGACGCGCTCAAGTCCAACTGGGACAGCCGGCTGGTGCTGCGCTATGCCGACTGCGCCGAGCCTGGGCGCGCGCTGCCGCAGATCCAGCAGGCCGAGCAATGGCTGGCGCAGCATCCGAACGACGCCGAGCTGCATTTCACGCTGGGCTCGCTGTGCCTGGGCGAACAGCTGTGGGGCAAGGCGCAGGCCAACTTCGAGCGCGCGCTCAAGTACGCCGATGGCGACGAAGCCGAGCAGCGCCGGCTGCGCGTGCGGGCGCATCTGGCGCTGGCCCGCCTCTACGAGCATACCGACCGCCCGCAGGATGCACAGCGCCACTACCGGGAGAGCGCGCTGCTGGCGGCGTAAGCGCGGGCGCGGGCCGGCGCGTCAGTCCGCCGGCTCGTCGTCAGGTCCGTCCTGCTCGTCCTGTCCGTCCCGCGCCTGCAGCGCGCGCAGCGCATTGCGGCTGTCGCGCACCGCCGCGTAGCGCGACAGCGTTTCCTGCCGCGCCACGTCGTGCTGTACCAGCGGCACTGGGTAGTCCCGTCCCAGCGCGATGCCCGCCTTCGCCAGCACGGCGGCCGGCGCGGTCCAGGGCGCGTGGATGTATTTGTCCGGCAGTCCCTGCAGCGCAGGCAGGTAGCGCCGGATGAAGCCGCCCTCGGCATCGAAGCGCTTCGACTGGGTGACCGGGTTGAAGATGCGGAACCATGGCTGCGCATCGCATCCGGTCGAGGCCGCCCACTGCCAGTTGCCATTGTTGGCGGCCAGGTCGTAGTCGTTGAGCCGGTCGGCGAACCATTGCTCGCCCCAGCGCCAGTCGACGCCCAGGTCCTTGACCAGGAAGCTGGCGCTGACCATGCGCAGCCGGTTGTGCATATAGCCGCTGGTGCGCAGCTGGATCATCGCGGCGTCGACCAGCGGGTAGCCGGTGCGCCCCTCGCACCAGGCATCGAAGTAGGCGCGTGCGGGTTCGCCCTGGAGAAAGCGCAGGCCGTCGAACGCGGGCTGCCAGGCATGCCCCTGCGCCGCGCGCGGATGGTGGTGCAGCACCATGAAGAAGAAATCGCGCCAGATCAGCTCGCCCAGCCAGGTTGCGGCCCCTTGCGCGCCAGTGCCGCCGGCCAGCATCGCCGCGTGCGCCGCGCGCGCCAGGGTGCGGACCGAGACGGTGCCGAAGCGCAGATGAACCGACAGATAGCTCGGGCCGCGCGCCGCCGGGAAGTCGCGCAGCCGTGCATAGTCGGGCAGGCGTTCAAGGAAATCGTCCAGCAGCGCCTGCCCGCCGTCGCTGCCGGTGGGCAAGGGCAGCGTCGGCAGATCGGTCGCGGCGAAGCCGAGCGCGTCCAGCGTCGGCAGGGGGCGTTGCCGCTCGGGCGGTATCGCCGCCAGGGCACCGAGGTAGGGCTGCACCGGGTAGGGCCGCAGATCGAAGGGCTCCAGCGTGCGCAGCCAGGCGGCCTTGTACGGCGAGAACACCGCGAAGGGCTTGCCCTGGCCGTTGAGGATCTCGTCGCGCTCGAAAATCACCTGGTCCTTGAAGCTGAGCCATAGCCGTGCATCGCCGGCCAGGGCCTGGGCGACCGCATCGTCGCGGGCAACCGCGGCCGGCTCGTAGTCATGATTGGCGAATACCGCTTCGACATCGAGCTCGCGCGCCAGCGCCGGCACCGCCTCGACCGCGCGGCCCTGCAGGACGATCAGGCCGCCGCCGGCGGCGCGCAACGCCGCATCGAGCGAGGCCAGCGAGCGCAGGATGAACTCGACTCGCCGGTCCGCGCGCAGTCCGCGCGCCAGCAGCGGATCGAGGATGTCCCGGTCGAATACGAACACGCACCAGACCTGCTCGCCGTGGCGCAGGGCATAATGCAGCGCCGCGTGATCGTCCAGGCGAAGATCACGGCGGAACCAGACCAGCGCCCTCGAAAAACGGCGGCCGATCCGATAGGGTTTGCGGAAGGACGGGGATGAAGGCATCGATGGCGCCGAAAGGACAAGGCATGGGCGGCGCGCCCGGCTGAGCCAGAAACGCCGCTACCGTACCATACGGTCCGCCGCCCGATCCCGGTCCGGCAGACCCCTCGCATCACAGCAATCGACATGAAAAGCAAGCTCCCCACCCTGCAACGCATCCTGCAAGCCGAAGGCTTCGGCACGCGCCGCTACTGCGGCGATCTCGTCGAGGCCGGCCTGGTCGAGGTGGAGGGCCAGCCGTGCGACGATCCGGATGCGACCTTCGTCCACCAGGGCCTGCGGCTGACCGTCGACGGCGAGCCGTGGGTCTGTCACGAGAAGGTCTATCTGATGCTGCACAAGCCGGTCGGCTACGAGTGCTCGCAGCGGCCGCTCCACCACCAGAGCGTGTATTCGTTGCTGCCGCACCAGTTGCGCGAGCGCGGCGTGCAGGCGGTCGGGCGGCTGGACCAGGACACCACCGGACTGCTGCTGCTGTCCGACGACGGGCAGTTCATCCATGCCCAGACCTCGCCACGGCGCAAGGTGCCGAAGATCTATGAGGTCACCACGGCAGACCCCGTCACCGAAGCGCAGGCGCAGGCGCTGCGCACCGGCGTGCAGCTGGATGACGAGCCGGCCCCGCTGGCCGCGGTCGCCTGCGAGATCACCGGCGAACGGGCCCTGCTGCTGACACTGGCCGAGGGGAAATACCATCAGGTCAAGCGGATGGTGGCGGCGGCCGGCAATCATGTCGCGGCCCTGCACCGCAGCCGCATCGGTGGGCTGCCGCTCGATCCCGAACTGGAACCGGGGGAGTGGAAGTGGCTGGAGGCACACGATCTGGAGGCGTTGAAGTCAGCCGCGTGAGGATCGCGCGCTGAATCGCACTCTCTCGCCTCGCAGACGCCCTTGATCGGCATATTGCGCGATCCATTCAACATCATGTATCGCTTCGTTCACTTTCTGCTGAATCTTTTCCGGAAAGCCCGGGCCGATTTGATAAAATGCAGCGCATGGCGACGCCCGCAGCTTCCATCAATCTGACGAATCAGTTCCTGATCGCCATGCCGGGCATGGCGGATCCGACCTTTGCGGGGGCGGTCGTCTATATCTGCGAGCACAACGAGCGCGGCGCGCTCGGGCTGGTGATCAACCGCCCGATCGATATCGACATGGCCACGCTGTTCGACAAGATCGATCTGAAGCTCGAAATCCAGCCCGTGGCCCAGCAGCCGGTGTACTTCGGCGGCCCGGTGCAGACCGAGCGCGGCTTCGTGCTGCACGATCCGGTCGGCGTCTATGTGTCGTCGCTGGCGGTGCCGGGCGGTCTGGAAATGACCACGTCCAAGGATGTGCTCGAGGCGGTCGCCAATGGCAGCGGGCCGCACCGCTTCCTGCTCACGCTCGGCTATGCCGGCTGGGGTGCGGGCCAGCTGGAGGAAGAGCTCAGCCGCAACGGCTGGCTCAATGTCCAGGCCGATCCCGAAATCGTCTTCAGCGTACCCCCGGAGGGGCGCTTCGCCGCGGCCGTCGGGCTGCTGGGCATCGACGTCGCCATGCTGTCCGGCGAGGCCGGACATGCCTGATCCTGGCGCGGCTTCGCCGCGCGAGCAGGGCCCGGCGACGGCAGCGCCCACCGACGGCACCGTGCTGGCCTTCGACTATGGCGAGCGCAAGATCGGCGTCGCGCTGGGCAACTTCGTCACCCGGCAGGCCCGGCCGCTGACCATCCTTCCCAATGTCACCGTGGACGGTCGCTTTCGCGACGTCGGCGCATTGATCGCCGAGTGGGCGCCGGTGCACCTGGTCGTCGGCCTGCCGCTGGACAAGGAGGGCGGTGAGCAGCCGGTCACCAGACTGGCGCGCCGCTTCAGCAATCAGCTCAACGGCCGCTTCGGCCTGCCCGTCACGCTGGTGGACGAGCGCTACAGTTCGCGCCTGGCGCAGATGGCCGGCGGCAAGCCCGGGCAACTCGATGACGAGGCCGCCCGCATCATCCTGCAACAGTTCTTCGACCAACTTCCGCTATGACCGTGACCGACCTTCCCGACGCCGAGGCGCTGTACGCCGCCCTGCGCCAGCATGTGCAACGGATGCTGCCCGCCCAGGGCGATCCGGCACGCGCGCAATGGTCGATCGCCGGCATCCATTCCGGCGGCGCCTGGATCGCCGAGCGCCTCGCCGCCGACCTGGGACTGCCCGAGCACGGCGTGGTCAATGTGGCGTTCCATCGCGACGACTATGCGAAAAAGGGTCTGCACAGCCAGGCCCAACCCACCACGCTGCCGTTTTCCGTGCAGGATCGCTGCGTGCTGCTGATCGACGACGTGCTGGCCACCGGGCGCACCATCCGCGCCGCGGTCAACGAACTGTTCGATTACGGCCGTCCGGCCCGTATCGCGCTGGCCACCCTGGTCGACCGCGGCGGCCGCGAACTGCCGGTGGCCGCCGATTTCGCCGCCGCCACCCTCGCGCTGCCGGCGGGCACCACGCTGGTGCTGTCGCGAGAGGGGGAGGGCGCGGCGACGCGCTTTGCCTTTTCGACCGAAGCCACGGCGATGCCGGCCACGACGCGCTGAGCGGGCATGGGCGCAGAAGGAATCCCCCCGGGGATGCCCGCGCCTCGTGCCTGCCCGCGAGCCAGTTACCAGACCAGACACTCCACGCAAACCCGCCTGACCGCCAAGCCGTACCCGCCCATGACCAAGACGTTCCGCAACCCGCAGCTCACCAGGAACGGCGAGCTCAAGCACCTGCTGTCGATCGAAGGCCTGTCGCGCGACATGATCACGCACATCCTCGATACCGCCAGCCAGTTCGTCTCGCTGTCCGATTCGGACCGCGACGTGAAGAAGGTGCCGCTGCTGCGCGGCAAGAGCGTGTTCAACCTGTTCTTCGAGAATTCCACGCGCACCCGCACGACCTTCGAGATCGCGGCCAAGCGGCTGTCGGCGGACGTGCTGAACCTGAACATCAACGCGTCGTCGACCAGCAAGGGCGAGTCGCTGCTGGACACCATCAACAACCTGTCGGCCATGTCGGCCGACATGTTCGTGGTGCGTCATGCCAGCTCGGGCGCGCCGTACCTGATCGCCGAGCACGTCGCGCCGCACGTGCACGTGATCAACGCCGGCGACGGCCGTCATGCCCACCCGACCCAGGGTCTGCTGGACATGTACACCATCCGGCATTTCAAGCGCGATTTCACCCAGCTGACGGTGGCCATCGTCGGCGACATCCTGCATTCGCGGGTGGCGCGCTCGGATATTCACGCGCTGACCACGCTCGGCGTGCCGGAGCTGCGCGCGATCGGCCCGCGCACGCTGCTGCCTTCGGGGCTCGAGCAGATGGGTGTCCGCGTCTTCCACAACATGGAAGAGGGCCTGAAGGGCGTGGACGTCATCATCATGCTGCGGTTGCAGAACGAGCGGATGAGCGGGGCGCTGCTGCCCTCGGCGCAGGAGTACTTCAAGGCGTTCGGCCTGACCCCGGAGCGCCTGGCGCTGGCCGCGCCAGACGCCATCGTGATGCACCCGGGGCCGATGAACCGTGGCGTCGAGATCGACTCCGCGGTCGCCGACGGCCCCCAGTCGGTGATCCTGAACCAGGTCACCTTCGGCATTGCGGTGCGCATGGCGGTGATGGGCATCGTCGCCGGCAACAACGACTGAGCATCGACCCAGCGCCGAGCCCACGAACACCAGGCGCACGAACACCAAGCGACACGATATGAAATTGCACATCCAGGGTGGCCGCCTGATCGATCCGGCCGCCAATCTCGACGCGACTCGTGACCTCTTCATCGCCGACGGCAAGGTGGCCGCGATCGGCGATGCCCCGGCCGGTTTCCAGGCCGACAAGGTCATCGACGCCAACGGGCTGGTGGTCTGCCCGGGCCTGGTCGAGCTGTCCGCGCGCCTGCGGGAGCCGGGCTACGAATACAAGGCGACGCTGGAGTCGGAACTGGCTGCCGCCAGCGCGGGCGGCGTCACCAGCCTGGCCTGTCCGCCGGACACCGACCCGGTGCTCGACGAGCCGGGGCTGGTCGAGATGCTGAAGTACCGCGCCCAGACGCTGAACCAGGCGCATGTCTATCCACTGGGCGCGTTGACGCTGGGCCTGAAGGGCGAGGTGCTGACCGAGATGTCGCAGCTGACCGAAGCCGGCTGCGTCGGCTTCTCCCAGGCGGAGCAGCCGATACGCGACACCAAGGTGCTGCTGCGCGCGATGCAATATGCGCAGACCTTCGGCTTCACCGTCTACCTGCGTCCCGAGGACCCGTTCCTGGGCGGCGGCGTCGCGGCCAGCGGCGCGGTGGCGTCGCGGCTGGGGCTGTCGGGCGTGTCGGTGATCGCCGAGACGGTGCGGCTGCACACCATCTTCGAATTGATTCGCTCCACCGGCGCGCGCGTGCATCTGTGCCGGCTCTCGTCCGCCGCGGGCATCGAACTGGTGCGGCAGGCGCGGCGCGAAGGGCTGCCGGTGACCTGTGACGTCAATATCCACCACGTCGCGCTGACCGACATGGACATCGGCTACTTCAACTCGCAGATGCGTTTCACGCCGCCGCTGCGCAGCGGACGCGACCGGGATGCCATCGTCGCCGGCCTGGCCGATGGCACCATCGACGCGCTGTGTTCGGACCATACCCCGGTGGACGAGGACGAGAAGCTGCTGCCGTTCGCGGAGGCGACCCCGGGCGCCACCGGGCTGGAGCTGCTGCTGCCGCTGACGCTGCGCTGGGCCACCGAACACAAGGTGCCGCTGGTCAAGGCGCTGGCGCGAATCACCAGCGAGCCGGCCCGCGTGCTCGGCCGCCCCGCGGGCACGCTGGCGGTCGGCGCGGCCGCCGACGTTTGCGTGTTCGATCCGTCGCAGGCGTGGAAGGTCGAGCCACGCACCCTCAAGAGCCAGGGCAAGAACTCGCCGTGGCTCGGCTACGAGATGCAGGGCAAGGTGCGCGCCACGCTGGTCGGCGGCAACCTGGTCTACCAGGCGCAGTGAACGCCGGCCCTGCATCCGGAGTGGCGCCGGCACGGCCACGCGGCACCGCCATGCTGCGGTGGCGCAAGCTGCTGCTCGTGCTGCACCTGTTGCGCGGCGTGCTCACCTGCGCCTTGCTCTTCCCGTGGCTCGGCGTTCCCGCCCGCAACACGCATATCCGGCGCTGGTCGCGCCGGCTTCTGCGGCTATGCGGCGTCGAGGTGCAGTGCATCGGCGAGCCGCCGGCGCAAGGGCAGGGGGTGATGCTGGTGGCCAACCACATCTCGTGGCTGGATATCTTCGTCATCCACAGCTGCCAGCCGGCCCGCTTCGTCGCCAAGTCCGAGATCCGGCGCTGGCCGGTGGTCGGCTGGCTGTGCGAGAAGACCGGCACGCTGTTCATCGAGCGCGGCCGCAAGCGCGACGCCCACCGGGTGCTGCACGACCTGGTCGCCTGCATGCGGCACGGCGACCAGGTCTGCGTGTTTCCCGAGGGCACCACCAGCGACGGCCTGACCGTGCTGCCGTTCCACGCCAACCTGATGCAGGCGCCGGTCGCCGGCGATCTGCCGGTGCTGCCGCTCGGCCTGCGGTATCGCGATGCCGCCAGCGGCGCAGTCACGGTTGCGCCGGCCTACATCGGCGAGATGAGCCTGCTCGACAGCCTGGACGTGATTCTCAAGGCGCCGCCGATTCGCGCGGAACTGGCCTTCGGGCCGCGCATCGATACGCGCGGTTTCGGTCGTCGGTCCCTGGCCGAGCTGGCGCGTGACACCGTGGTCTGCCTGTGCGAGGGCCGCGGCGACGAGGCCCGTCAGCTGGTCAACGACGCGCAGGCGCGCCAGCGCAGCGAACCGGTGGCCGAAGCGGCCGCAGCGGCCCCTGCCACGCCTTCCTCGCCGTCCAGCGTCGCCCCGGCCTGACGGGCCCACGCCAGGTCAGGCCGAGGGGTCCCGCCAGGCGGGGCACTCGACCTGGATCACCTCCCGCTCCGACAGCTGCGGCGCCAGCCGCGCGGCCGTCAGTTTGCCGCCCCAGACGCAGCCGGTATCGAGCGCCATCAGGTCCGGCCGCATCACCAGCCCCAGGGTCGACCAGTGCCCGCACACCACCGTGGTATCGGCGGTGCGCCGGCCGGGAACGTTGAACCATGGCATGAAGCCGGCCGGCGCGCTGCCCGCGCCCTCCTTGGTCTTGAAGTCCATCACTCCCTCGGCGGTGCAGAAGCGCAGCCGGGTCAGGGCGTTGACCACGACCCGGTGCCGCTCGATGCCGCGCAGTCCGTCGTGCCAGCGGTCGGCCTTGTTGCCGAAGACGTCGGCCAGGAACCCCTTCCATCCCGGTCCGCGCAGTTCTCGCTCCACTTCCGCGGCCAGTTCGAGGGTCTGGTCGACATCCCACTGCGGCAGCACCCCGGCATGGACGATCAGGAAGCCGTTCTCGACCAGCGCCAGCGGACGGTGCCTTAACCAATCGAGCAGATCGTCGCAATCAGCCGAATGGAGCAACGCATCGAGCGTGTCAGACTGGCCCGGATAGCGCACTTTGGCGGCAACGGCTAATAAATGAATATCGTGATTTCCAAGCACGGATTCGGCGCGCGCGCCCATTTCGCGGACGCGCCGCAGCGTCTGCGCGGAGGCCGGCCCGCGGTTAACCAGGTCGCCGACAAAGCGCAGACCGGCTGACGCCGGGATTTTGGCCGCGAGCTGCTCCAGGGAGGCGGCGCAGCCCTGGAGATCGCCAATTGCATAGGGGAGATGAGGAGTGACGGGTGCGCTCATGAATGGCGAGGCGTGCACGAAAAGGGGGCTTTGAAGTTTTTTAATAACTATTTTTACGCCGGTTACAACACGCTACAAAAAGTTCAAAGCCGGCCGTAGTGACGTGTACCGGGTCGGATAGAATACGGCCACTCCAACCTTTTGGAAACGTTCGCCCATGATCGGGAATCGACTGGGCCGGTAGAGTATTGTCCCGCACTTCAGGGCGAATAAGAGCAGGGGGAAGCTGATTTGTCGCAAATTATAGTTACCGGGGGCGCGGGTTTTATCGGCGCCAATTTCGTCATGGAATGGCTTAGCGACCCCAATGCCGATCCGGTAGTAAATGTCGACAAACTGACCTACGCGGGCAATCTGCGCAGCCTTGCCCCCTTGCAGGACGATCCGCGGCACCGCTTCGTGCGCGCCGACATTGCTGACGGCCAGGCCATGGCCGAGCTGCTCGCCCGGCACCGGCCGCGCGCCGTGGTGCACTTTGCCGCCGAAAGCCATGTCGACCGCTCGATCGACGGACCCGCCGCCTTCGTCCAGACCAACATCGTCGGCACGTTTGCGCTGCTCGAGGCGGTGCGGGCCTACTGGTCGGCGCTGGAGGGCGAGGCGCGCCAGGCCTTTCGCTTCCTGCATGTCTCTACCGACGAGGTGTACGGCACCCTCGGGCCGCAGGATCCCAAGTTCAGTGAAACCACGCCTTATGCACCCAACAGTCCGTATGCCGCCTCAAAGGCCGCCTCGGACCACCTGGTGCGTGCGTGGCACCACACCTACGGCCTGCCCACAGTCACGACCAACTGCTCGAACAACTACGGGCCCTGCCAGTTCCCCGAGAAGCTGATCCCGCTGATGATCCTGCGGGCGCTGGCAGGCGAGCCGCTGCCAGTCTACGGCGATGGCCTGAATGTGAGGGACTGGCTTTTCGTCCACGATCATTGTGCCGCCGTTCGCGAGGTGCTGGCCCGAGGCCGTATCGGCGAGACGTACAACGTCGGCGGCTGCAACGAGATGCGCAACATCGATGTGGTTCACGCCATCTGCGACCTGCTGGACGAGCTGCGTCCCCGGGCGCAGGGTTCGTATCGCGAGCAGATCCGCTTCGTCACCGACCGTCCCGGCCACGACCGGCGCTATGCCATCGACGCCGGCAAGATGGCCGGCGAACTGGGCTGGCAGCCCGCCGAGACCTTCGCCACCGGACTGCGCAAGACCGTGCGATGGTATCTGGACAACGCGGAATGGGTGCGCGAGGTGACCTCGGGGGAATATCGCAACTGGGTGAGCCGCCACTATGCCAGCTGATGCCGGCCTGACTCCCTCGATCCTGATTACCGGCGCCCGCGGACAGGTGGGCTTCGAGCTATGCCGCAGCCTGGCGCCGCTGGGCCGCGTCGTTGCGGTCGACCGGTCCCGCTGCGATCTGGCCCGGCCCGAGCAGGTCCGCCAGCTGGTGCGGGAGGTGCGTCCCGACGTCATTGTCAATGCGGCCGCCTATACGGCGGTGGATCGTGCGGAGGACGATGCGACGCTCGCCTTCGCCGTCAATCGGGACGGTCCGGCGCTGCTCGCGGAGGAAGCGGCCCGCGCCGGCATCCTGCTGGTGCACTATTCGACCGACTATGTGTTCGACGGCGCCAAGGACTCGCCTTATGTGGAGGAGGACCGGCCGGCGCCGCTGTCCGTCTACGGCCACAGCAAGCTGGCCGGCGAGCAGGCGGTGCTGGGCAGTGCCGCTTCGGC
Source organism: Cupriavidus sp. AU9028 (assembly GCF_019795295.1). Lineage (GTDB taxonomy): Bacteria > Pseudomonadota > Gammaproteobacteria > Burkholderiales > Burkholderiaceae > Cupriavidus. The sequence goes on from NZ_JAIMCG010000012.1 coordinate 17,764, forward strand.
CCTGGTCCTGCGCACCAGCTGGGTTGCCGGCAGCCATGGCGGCAATTTCGCACGGACCATGCTGGCCCTGGCGCGGCAACGCGACACGCTGCGCGTGGTGGCGGACCAGATCGGCGCGCCGACCATGGCCGCGTTGCTGGCCGATGTCACCGCGCAGATCGTCGCGCGCCACTGGCTGCACGGCGACCGCGCGGCATTCGCCGGCGGCCTGTATCACGTGACCGCGGCGGGCGAAACCAGCTGGCACGGCTACGCCTGCGAGGTGCTGCGCCTGGCGGCGCAGCGCGGCGTGGCGCTGCAGGCCATGCCGGAGGCGGTCGAACCGATCCCGACATCGGCCTATCCGCGGCCCGCACGGCGGCCGGCGAATTCCCGGCTCGATACCGCGAAGCTGCGCCGGACCTTCGGCATCCACCTGCCCGACTGGCGCAGCGGTGTTGCGCAGTTGCTCGACCAGATTCTCGACGGGGAGCCGGCATGCGCAAAGGCATAATCCTGGCCGGCGGCTCCGGCACCCGGCTCTACCCGATCACGCGCTCGGTCTCGAAGCAGCTGCTGCCGGTCTACGACAAGCCGATGATCTATTACCCGCTGTCCACGCTGATGCTGGCGGGCATGCGGGACATCCTGATCATCTCGACGCCGCAGGACACCCCGCGCTTCGCCGAGATGCTGGGCGATGGCAGCCAGTGGGGCGTCAACCTGCAATACGCGGTACAGCCCTCGCCGGACGGGCTGGCGCAGGCGTTCATCATCGGGCGCGACTTCGTCGGCGGGCAGCCCAGCGCGCTGATTCTGGGCGACAACATCTTCCACGGCCACGATCTGGTCGGCATGCTCGAGCGGGCCAACGCCACCGAGAACTGCGCCACCGTGTTCGCCTATCACGTGCAGGATCCGGAGCGTTATGGCGTGGTCGAATTCGGCGACGACGGCCGTGCCGTGTCGCTGGAGGAGAAGCCGGCGCGCCCGCGGTCCAGCTATGCGGTGACCGGGCTCTATTTCTACGACCGTCAGGTCTGCGACATCGCGGCGCAAATGCGGCCGTCGCCTCGGGGCGAGCTGGAAATCACCGATGTCAACAACCGCTATCTGCAGCAGAAACAGCTGCGGGTCGAAGTGATGGGCCGCGGTTACGCGTGGCTCGATACCGGCACGCACGACTCCCTGCTCGAAGCGTCCAGCTTCATCGCCACGCTGCAGAAGCGGCAAGGGCTGATGGTGGCATGTCCGGAGGAGGTCGCCTTCCGCAACGGCTGGATCGACGCCCAGCAGGTCGAGGCGCTGGCGGCAGCCCTGCCGAACAACGGCTATGGGCGCTATCTGCATCGAATCCTGACCGAGGCCGTGCTATGACGAAGGTGCGTCTGCAGGTCACCCCCACCCGCCTGCCCGAGGTGCTGGTGCTGGAGCCCGCGGTGCATGAGGATGCGCGCGGGTTCTTCTTCGAGAGCTTCAACGCGCGCGACTTCGCCGAAGCGATCGGGCGGGACGTAACGTTCGTGCAGGACAACCACTCTCGCTCGATGCCCAATGTGCTGCGCGGCCTGCACTATCAGCTGCGGCATCCGCAGGGCAAGCTGGTGCGCGCCATTGCCGGAGAGATCTTCGACGTCGCGGTGGATCTGCGCCGCGCTTCGCCTCGCTTCGGCCAGTGGGCAGGCGTCCGACTGTCGGCGCAGAACCACCGGCAGTTGTGGGTGCCGGAAGGCTTCGCCCACGGCTTCCTGGTGGTGGGACAGCAGCCGGCGGAAGTCCTCTACAAGACCACCGACTTCTGGGTCGCGGGCGACGAGCGCGCCGTGGTCTGGGACGATGCGGATATCGGCGTGGCATGGCCGCTGGCCGGTCCCCCCTTGCTGTCCGACAAGGATGCCCGGGCGGTGGCGCTGCGCGACGCCCAGGTGTACGACGCGCCGACGGGAGGACGATGATGCAGATCCTGTCCGGTACCGCTGCGGCCTCGGCCGGCGAGCGCGACGCCATCACCGTGTCGATCGTCAGCCATGGACAGATGGCGCTGATGACGCCGCTGCTTGCGCAGCTGCAGCGCCTGTCGGCACGCATCCCGCTCCATCTGGTGGTGACGCTGAACCTGCCCGAAGCGGTGCCGGCGATCGAGCAGACACCGCGCTTCCGGCTGACCTGGTTGCGCAACGATCGACCGCTGGGCTTTGGCGCCAATCACAACCGTGCGTTTGCGCACTGTCGTACCGCCTGTTTCTGTGTGCTAAATCCCGACGTGAGGCTGGAGGCAGGCAGCCTGGCGATCCTCGCCGACGTGGTCGCCCGGCGCCCCGGCGTGGCGGGTCCGCGGGTCGTGTCGCCGCGCGGCACCGTGGAGGACAGCGCGCGTCATGTGCCGTCGGTGTGGCGCCTGCTGCGGCGATGGGCGAGTGGGCGTTTCGAGGCGGAATACCCGACCGACCAGTCCGAGCAGCAGGTGGACTGGATCGCCGGCATGTGCATGGTCTTCGACAGCGCAAGCTTTGCTCGCGTCGGCGGGTTCGACGAGACCTTCTGGTTGTATTGCGAGGATGTCGATCTCTGCCTGCGCATGCATCTGGCCGGCCTGCGGGTCACCTGGGTGCAGGACGCCGTCGTGGTACACGATGCCCAGCGCGCCAGCCGTCGCCGCTGGCGCTATCTGGCATGGCATGTGGAAAGCCTCATCAGGCTGCTTTGTTCGCCGACCTACTGGCGCTTCCGCATGAAGACAAGACAGGCGTGCCAGTAACCGTGCCCCCTCCCATGTTCGAGTATTTCTGGGTTCCTTCCCTCGCCTTCCTGCTCTGCCTGCTCGCGATCCTGGTATTGCGGCCGGTAGCGGAGGCGGCCGGCCTCGTCGATCGCCCCAACGCGCGCAAGCGGCACGACGGCGAGGTGCCGCTGGTCGGCGGCATCGCGGTGCTGTTCTCGGTCGCCATCACCGGGCTGCTGTTCGTCTATCTGCCCGGTACCTTCACGCCGCTGCTGGCAGGCCTCACGCTGCTGGCAACCATCGGCGTGATGGACGACATGGTGGACGTGTCGCCGATGACCAAGCTGGTGCTGCAGATCTTCGCCGCGATCCTGATGACCTCCTGGGGCGGCAACTACCTGACCACCCTGGGCGACCTGTTCGGGCATCGCGAGATCCTGCTGGCGAACTGGGGCATTCCGATCACGCTGTTCGCGGTCGTCGCGGTGGTCAACGCGATGAACATGTGCGACGGCATGGACGGCCTGGCCGGCGGGCTGGCGCTGGTCATCTTCGGCTGGTTCGCCTACGCCGCCAGCCTGATCGGCGACGTGCCGACGCAGCGGGTCTGCATGATCTTCTGCGGTGCCATCGCCGCCTTCCTGCTGTTCAACATGCGCAACCCGCTGCGAGGATGCAAGCGGGTGTTCCTCGGCGACGCCGGCAGCCTGATGCTCGGCTATGCCATCGTCTGGTTCGCCGTCGAGTTGACCCAGCCAGCACCGGGCCGTACCGAGCAGGTGCCGCCGGTGGTGATGCTGTGGGTGCTGGGCTTCGTGCTGATCGACCTGCTGGCAGTCGTGGTACGGCGCATGGCCAAGGGGAAGAATCCCTTTTCGGCCGACCGCACGCATCTGCACCACATCCTGCTGCGCCTGGACCTGAAGGCGGATGCGATCGTCTGGATCCTGCTGGCCAGCAACTTCGCCATGGGTCTGGTCGGCATTGCCGCGTGGCAGGCGGGCTTGTCGGAACAGACGCTGTTCCTGCTGTTCCTGGCGATTTCGCTGGCGCATGTGATGGCGACCCGCAATGCCTGGCGCTTTATTCGCTTCGGGCGCCGGCTGTTGAGCCGGCGGCAACCGAAGGCATGAACCGGTCCGGGCTGCCAGGCCCGGACGCATATCGATATTCGAGAGGCTTGTTGTCTTGACTGCAATTGCAACTGCGCTGTGGGGGTTGAAACGAAACCGCGGCCTGATCCTGCAGATGGTGAAACGGGAGGTACTGGGACGCTACCGCGGCTCCGTCATGGGGCTCGCCTGGTCGTTCTTCAATCCGTTGCTGCTGCTGGTCGTCTATACCTTCGTTTTCTCGGTGGTGTTCAAGGCCCGCTGGGGTACCGGCGATGGTCAGGCCAGCCATTCCGAATTTGCCGTGATCCTGTTCGTCGGCATGATGGTGCATGGGCTGTTCGCCGAGTGCGTCAACCGCGCGCCGACGCTGATCCTGAACAACGTCACCTACGTGAAGAAGGTGGTGTTTCCGCTCGAGGTGCTGCCGGTGGTGGCGCTGGGCTCTGCGCTGTTTCATCTCGCTGTCAGTTTCATCGTGCTGCTGCTGGCCGAGTACGTGATCATGGGCCGCATTCCCTGGACCATCGTCTATGTGCCGGTGGTGTTCCTGCCGCTGGTGCTGGCGACCATCGGCGTGGCCTGGTTCCTCGCCGCGCTGGGCGTCTACGTGCGCGACATCGCCCAGGCCACTGGCTTGTTCACCACCATCCTCGCGTTCGTGTCGCCGATCTTCTATCCGATGTCGGCGCTGCCCGAGCGCTTCCAGATCTGGATGAAACTCAATCCGCTTACCTATGTCATCGAGGAGGCCCGAAACACCGTGGTGTTCGGTCGCCATCCCAACTGGCAGGAGTGGGGGCTGTACTGCGCCGGCGGGCTGGTGATCGCGCTGCTCGGCCTGATGTGGTTCCAGAAGACGCGCAAGGGGTTTGCCGATGTCCTCTGACGACCTGGCCATCCACGTCGAGAATCTGGGCAAGTGCTACCAGATCTACGACCGCCCCCACGACCGGCTGAAGCAGTCCATCGTCCCGCGCCTGCGCCGCATGGTCGGGGCCACGCCGCGCAGCTACGCGCGCGAATTCTGGGCGCTGCGCGACGTCAGCTTCGATGTGCGGCGCGGCGAGACGGTCGGCATCATCGGCCGCAACGGCTCCGGCAAATCGACCCTGCTGCAGATGATCTGCGGCACGGTCACGCCGACCACGGGCGCCATCCGCACCAACGGGCGGGTGGCCGCGCTGCTCGAACTGGGCGCCGGCTTCAACCCCGAGTTCACCGGGCGGGAGAACGTCTACCTGAACGCCGCGCTGCTGGGCCTGACGCAGGACGAGGTGGAACAGCGCTTCGACCGCATCGCCGCCTTCGCCGACATCGGCAGCTTCATCGAATCGCCGGTGAAACAGTATTCGAGCGGGATGTTCGCCCGGCTGGCGTTCTCGGTGGCCATCCACGTCGATCCCGAGATCCTGATCGTCGACGAGATCCTGGCGGTCGGCGATGCGGCGTTCCAGCGCCGGTGCATGGCGAAGTTCTATGAAGTTCGCGAGCGGGGCTGTACCATCCTGTTCGTTTCGCACGACCAGTACCAGGTGAAGTCGATCTGCCAGCGGGCCTTGTATCTGGACAGCGGCCGCCAGGTCGCCTTCGGACCGGCCGGCCGGACCATCGATCTGTACATGATCGATATGGAAAAGTCCTTCGCCACATCTGAGGAGGCGAAGGCGCTGCCCGCGCCCGCGGCACAGGCCGATGGCGCGGAGCAGGCGCAGCCGGTTTCCGGAGAGGGGACCGGCGACGCCACGGCCGCCGAGCAGCCGCAGCCCGCGATCGCGGCGGTCGGCACGCTGGCGCAGCCGTTCGTGATTTCCAGGGTCGCGCTGCTCGATGCCGACGGAGGCGAGATCGAGGAAATCCAGTCGGGCGAGGAAGCGGTGATCGAGATGGACTTTCGCGCCATCGACCGCGGCTTCGCCGGCGGCATCAGCTTTGTCTTCAACCTGTACCGGCATGACGGCCTGTACATCTGCGGGTCCACCACCATCATGGATGGCCTGCAGCCTTACCCGTCCGGGCAGGGCGGCACCGTCAGGGTGCGCTTTCCCGATCTGCCGCTGCTGAGCGGCCGCTACAAGTGGCGGGTTGCCATCAATGACCACGGCGGTTTCTCCGTTCTGGCCGAGGCCAAGGACGTGTGTCAATTCACGGTCGTGGACAACTTCGATTCGGTCGGCCTCGTCAATCTGCAGAGAGAATGGCAGGTGAACATAGAACAGTGCGGAGTGAAAAATAATGATTGAGCGGTTGCATTTCGGGTCGGACGCTCCTTACAGCGGTCTGGAAGCGTCCATCCATCTGGCCCGCTACCAGCTTGCGCGCGACTATGCGCGCGGACGCCGGGTGCTCGACATCGCCTGCGGCGAAGGCTATGGCTCGGCATGGCTGCGCCAATGGGGCGCCACCGAAGTCGACGGCGTCGACGTGTCGGTCGATGCCGTGGAGCTGGCCAAGGCCAATTTCGGCATCGACGGCGTGCGCTTTCATGCCTATGATGCGCAGCGGGCGGTGGAGCTGTTCCCCGATCGCAAGTTCGATCTGATCGTCTCGCTGGAAACCATCGAGCACCTGCCCGATCCGAAGCGCTACCTGCTGAACCTGAAATCGCTGCTGGCCGAAGGCGGGATCCTGATCATCAGCTGCCCCAACGACTGGTGGTACTACCCGAGCGAGCAGGAGAGCAACCCTTACCACCTGCGCAAGTACCATTTCGACGAGTTCCGCGCGATGGCCTCCGAAGTGCTGGGCGAGGCGGACCGCTGGGGCATCGGTACCGCGCTGGCCGGGTTCGTCAATTTCGATCACCAGACCATCCCCAGGGCCAGCGGCAAGGACGACCAGCGGCTGATGATGGCATCGCAGCCCTGCGAGAACGCGTATATCGTTCCGGTAACGGCGGCGGACATGACGCGCCCGGAGAACAGCAGCTATTTCTTCGGCGTCTGGGGCACCTCGGACGTGACGGCAAGCGCCGCGGTGCTGCCGGTGCCGATGGACGTCTTCCGTAACGGCCTCTACGGCAGCCAGCCGGACGGCGAGCAGCTCGAGCAGGCGATGCGGGCCGTCAATGCGGCGGCGCTGGAGCGCGAGCGGGGCGATCACGACGCCTACGAGGCGCATCTGCGCGAAGCCCGCCTGCGCATGGCGGCGCTGGTGGCCGAGAACAAGGTGCTCAAGGCGAACATGGAGAAAGTCCGTTTCGCCGGACGAGAGGCGGAAAGTGCAGTGGGCTACTGGCGCTCCGAGTGGGACCAGTTGCTGGAAAAACACGAAGCGCTCCGGCGGGAAGCCGAGAGCGCCAACGAGTACTGGCGCTCCGAATGGAACCAGCTGCTCGAAAAATACGAGGCGCTTCGGCGCCAACAGGAAGCCGCGACACAGCGGTCGGTACGGGTCAACTTGGGTAGGGCAGCGACCAAACTAAGACAAGTACTGAAACGAGTTCGATGACCTTAGAGTTCAGCGCAACCGACATACAAACTCTCTACCTGACGGGCGACGGCAGCCCGGGACGAGTTCTCACCCTGCTCGATCCCGGCATGCCGGACGTTGGCTCGCCGATATGCCGGGCCCGAAACCTGTGCATCGTCATCAGCCAGCCGGTCGACATGACTGGATTGGATGGCGTGCTTGCGCGGGTGCAGGCCAGCATCCCGCGCTTTGCCGGCGAGTTCTGGTTCCGACCCTCTTCGCGCCAGGCCGTCGAAGCGATGATGGCGCGTGTGCGCGAGCTGCTGCCCGGCACCACCGTCAGGCCGCTGTCGGCGAGCACGCGCCCGCTGGGAGCGAACGAGAAGAACCACGTGCTCGCCGCGACGGCGGCGGACTGGCTGTTCTTCATCGATCCCGACCTGATGTTCACGCGGGACCTGTTCGTGACGGCGCTGAACGACCTGTGCGGCACCGGTGCGCACTTCCTCGTGCTGCCGGTGCGCAACCAGCATCAGAAGGCGGGCTGGTGGGAGGGCGTGGTCGGTACCGACGACAATGGCGACATCGTGCTGCAGGCGCGCCGGCTCTGGCGCGACAACACCTGGGAATGGTCGCCCAGCCATGATCTCGCGATCCTGGAGGACAGCGGCTTTCTGGCTCGCCGCACCAGCCTGGTCGCGGCCGGCGGTTTCCACGATGGGGACGATGGCGTCGCCATCAACGCCAACCTGTCCGCCCGCATCTTCGCCTCGGGTTACAAGGTGGCGGTGTCGTCGTACACCTTGCGAGGCGACGTGCCCGCCGAGATCCCGCCGCGGATGGAAATCGGCACCGTGCTGCACCGGTGCGAGGACCGCATGGAGGACTGGCTCAAGCCCTACGGCCTCGAACGGCTGGTGACGCCGCCCGGCGGGGACGCCAACAGCACGCTGCTCAGTGGCGAGCGCATCAAGGTGGCGCTGGTGATCGACGTCGATTTCTGGGCGTTCGGCAATATCGCCCGGCAGGTCAGCCGCTATCTGGCGGACGAGTTCGAGTTCGTGGTGATTCCGGTCGGCGTGGTCTCCAACATCAACCAGGTGCTGATGCTGACGCAGGGTTGCCGCATCGTGCATTTCTTCTGGCGCGAGGTGCCGCGGCAGATCGGCAGCGAGTACTACTACTCCTACGCGGAGAGCCTGGGCTTCACGGGCGAGGAGTTCGACCAGCTCTATCTGCACGACAAGCTGATCACGACCTCGGTCTACGATCACCTGCTGCTCGAGCCGGAGGAGGTCGAGTTGCGTGCGCCGATGTACCGGGACCTGATCGCGGGCTACACGGTGTCGTCGCAGCGGCTGCACGGCATCTACTCGGCGCTGCCGGGCTATCCGGCGCCCACCGAGGTGACCGAGGATGGGGTGGACCTTGGCCTGTTCCGGCCGCAGAACCTGTCGCGCTTCGACAACGTGGCGGCGCGTCCGCTGCGCGTGGGCTGGGTCGGCAACAGCAAGTGGGAGGCCCGCACCGAGGACTTCAAGGGCCTGCACACGCTGCTCAAGCCCGCGCTGGAGGAGCTCGCGGCGGAGGGGTGGAACATCATGCCGCTCTATGCCGACCGGCAGGACGGCTTCATCCCGCACCACCTGATGCCCGACTACTACGCGCAGATCGACGTCTACGTCTGCCCGTCGAAGATCGAGGGAACGCCGAACCCGGTGCTGGAGGCGATGGCCTGTGGCGTGCCGGTGATTTCCACCGACGTCGGCATCGTGCCGCAGGCGTTCGGGCCGTTGCAGAAGGAATTCATGCTGCCCGAGCGCAGCAAGGAGGCGCTGAAGGTGCAGTTGCGCAAGCTGCTGGCCGATCCGTCCTGCCTGCGCCGCCTCTCGGACGAGAACCTGCAGTCCATCCAGGACTGGTCGTGGGAGATCAAGGCGCAGAAATTCCGCCACTTCTTCCATGCGGTGCTGAACCGGACGGTGACGGCTGCATGACGGCGCCGGATCCGCGCCGCGAGGCGAGCGGGCGCGAGCCGCGCGAGGGGGACGCGCCCGCTGCCGCCGAGGGCCATCACGACGAGCAGGTGCTGGCGCGCCTGCTGCGCCAGTTCCTCGCCTTCGCCGGGATCTCCGGTGCGTGCTGGGTGCTGGACTTCGTGCTGCTGCTGATCCTTACGCTGGGGTTCGGCATGTCGGCGCTGGCCGGCAACCTGATCAGCTCGACGATCGCGGCGGGTACCGCCTTCACGATCTCGGCCCGCTACGTCTTCAAGCGTGGGGGCGGCATGCTGGCGGGCAAGCTGGCCTTCTACCTGACGTACAACGCGCTGATGATCCTCGCCGCCTCGTGGGTGATGGGGCAACTGGTGCCGTGGCTGATGGCGTGGATGGGGCGGCCCCATGCGGTGGTGCTCGCCAAGATCCTGATCACGCCGGTGCTGATGCTGAGCAATTTTGCCGTCGGCAAGCTGACTGCCGAGCGGCTGAAAATCTAGACTGAATTGCAGGAACGACAATGACCGACACGACGAAAGTCTTGCTGTTTATCCCGATGTACAACTGCGAGCGGCAGATCGGCCGCGTGCTCGGGCAGCTGGACGCACGCGCGCGCAAGGTGATCGACGCCGTCATCGTGGTCGACAATCGCAGCCCCGACGGCAGCCAGGCGGCGGCGCGCCGTGCGATGGAAACCGTGCCGGACGTGCCGGTGCGCCTGCTGGAGAACGTGGGCAACTACGGGCTGGGCGGCTCGCACAAGGTTGCCTTCGACTATGCCCGCGCGCATGGGTACAGCCACGTGATCGTGCTGCACGGCGATGACCAGGGCGATATCCACGACCTCGTGCCGTTGCTGGAGCAGGGGCGCCATCTCGGCGTCGACTGCCTGCTGGGCGCGCGCTTCATGCGCGGGGCCCGGCTGCAGAACTACTCGCGCTTTCGCACCTTCGGCAACGAGGTGTTCAACTGGATCTTCTCCATCGCCGCGGGCAAGCGCCTGTACGACCTTGGCTCCGGGCTGAACCTGTACTCGGTGCAGGCACTCGGCCGCATTCCCTATCACCGCTACGCCAACGATCTGACGTTCAACTACTACATGATCCTGGGCACCGTCGCCGCGGGGTGGCGCATCGAGTTTTTCCCGATCTCGTGGCGCGAGGACGACCAGATCTCCAACGTCAAGCTGTTCAAGCAGGCGCGCAAGACGCTCGGGCTGGTGGCCTCGTTCTTCTTCCGCCGCCGCTGGTTCCTGGAAACCGACCATAGCGGCGCGCCCGGGCAGCAGTATCAGTCCACCGTCGTCGCGGAGTCGGCGCCGTGATGGCCCCGGGCCGGTTGTCTTCGAGGCAGGACGCGGCTTCCGCGTGGAGCGCGCGCGTCGGCCTGGCCGGGCGCATCCTGTTCGCGCTGGCGATGCTCGCGCTGCTGGTGCACACCGTGATGTCGCTGCCGTACTTCACGCAGGTACTGTCGCGGCTGTCCGATGGCGGCGCGCTCGCCATGGTCGGCATCCTTGCCTATCTGGGCGCGCACCTGCTGCGGGCGCTGCGGCTGGCGATCATCGCCGGCGGTCATGAAGTCAGCTTGCGCCGGCTGACCTCGGTCCACTTCGCCACCGCCGGGGTATCGCTGCTGCTGCCGTTCAAGCTGGGCGAGCTGTACCGCATCTTCGAGATCAGCCTGGTCGCCGGCGGCCTGCGCCGCGCGGTGCAGACGGTCTGGATGGAGCGCGCCTTCGATGTCGCGGCACTGGTGGTGATGATGCTGGTGGTGGCGGTGGCGCCGGCCGGTGCGGCGGCGGTGTTCGCGCCGCTGTCGGCGGCGGCGGCGCTGTTCATCGCGCTGACCGTCATCACCTTCGTGGTCTTGCCGGGCAACCTGCGCACGCTGTCGCTGTTCGTGATCCGCCGCTATCGCTCGGAACGGGCGGTGACGGCGCTGCGCGCGCTGGACAGCGTGCTGCGCTTCGTCGAGAGCGGCCGCCAGCTGCTGCGCAACAAGCAGGGCGTGGTCGGGGCGGTGTCGGCCTTCATCTGGGCGCTCGAAGTGGCGTCGTTCGGGCTGATCGTCGCCGCCATCGGTCCGGCCGCCGAGCCGCTGCTCGAATCGTTCCTGGCCTACGTCTCCACCGCTTCGTTCGGCGCCGCCGAATGGTATCCGGTGTACGGAACCGGCGCGGAATCGCTGCTGGCGTTCCCGGTCAAGGTGTTCGTCTACGGGGTGCTGACGCGCCTGCCGCTGTTCGTCTGCGCCCTGGCGTTCGGCGCGCTGTACGCGCCGGCGCGCCTGTCCGGCGGGCTGTCGCTCAAGAGCCCCTTCTCCCTCAAGAATGGAAATCAACAGTGAGCCTTTATCTGATCGTCGACGACACCGTACGCGTCTCGGATGAAATCGCCGGCCTGACTGGGGTATCGAGCTTCGGCAGGCTGCTGTACCGGCGCCGCACGCTGGTGCAGCACCTGGAGGACGCGGCCGCCGAGGCGGGCTTGCCGGCGCCGGTGGTGCTGCCGTCGCGCGCCGCCGCGGCGGAACTGGAGCACCGGCTGGCCCACGAGGACTGGCAGGCGTCGTTCCTTGTGATCCCCACCAATATCGTCGCGATGGCCCCGCGCGCGGAGCTGGTCACGCTGTTGCGGCAGCTACGCTACGTCGCGCAGAACATCCAGCTGCCGGTCGCCCGCGGTGCCGACTGGTCGGGGCTGCTGCGGCTGGATACGCCGCTCGCCCGACGCTATCTGCGGCTGGTGGCCGAAGGGGCGGGGCCGGCCGATTTCGTCGCCCGCCACGGCAACGAGATCGCGCCGATCGACAACTGCATCAACTTCACCGATCTGCGCGACCAGGCCCAGTTCCTGATCTTCCTGACCAGCAACTTCGACGTTCGCCATTTCAATGCCATCGTCAACGAGAACTTCACCATCGTGAAGCGCTCGACCGATGTGGCGAAGCTGCGTCGCGAGTTCAACTACTACGGCCTGCTGCCGCCGGAAGTGCAGATGTTCTTCGTGCAGCCGTTCGACTTCCAGCAGATGCCGGACCACGCCAGCTACCGGATGGAGCGGCTGTTCCTGCCCGACATGGCGATCCAGTGGGTGCATGGGGCAATCCGTCCCGACGAGTTCCAGCGCTTTCTCGACCGCGTCTTCCACTTCGTCTCGGTGCGCCCGCGCCGGCCGGTGGACCGGGCCACGGCGCTGGCCGAGATGGACCGGCTCTATTGGGAGAAGGTCGCCGAGCGGATCGACAAGCTCAAGCAGCTGCCCGAGTACGCGCGCCTCGGTCCGCTGATCGACCAGGCGGTGGGCGGCATCGATGCGCTGCTGGAACGCTATCGCCAGCTGTACTTCGCCGCGCGCGATCGCTTCCCCTGCGACCACCTGGCGATCGGCCACGGCGACCTGTGCTTCTCGAACGTGCTGTACAGCAAGTCGACGCAGCTGCTGCGCTTCATCGATCCGCGCGGCGCCGACCACGCCGACGAGCTCTACACCGATCCCTACTACGACATCGCCAAGCTGTCGCATTCGATCCAGGGCGCCTACGACTTCATCAACGGCGGCCGCTTCAGCATCGACTTCGGCGCCGGGCTGGAGATGACGCTGGTGACCGACGAGGGGGACCGCTCCTGGGCGCGCGCGCAGTTCCGCCAGATGCTCGAGCGGCACGGCTACGATGCCCGGCTCGTGCGGCTGTGCGAGGCCTCGCTGTTCATCAGCATGCTGCCGCTGCATATCGACCTGCCGAGGAAGGTGCTTGCCTTCGTGCTGAACGCCGCCGCCATTCTTGACGACATTTCGGCCGGCTGAAGCGCCGGCGCCAAGAGGAACCCATGATTCACAAGGACAGATGCCTGGTGCTCGATATCGACGGCACCATCGTGCCGACCCGCCGGGCGAGCGAAAGCTACGACGACCTGCAGCCGTATCCGGAGATGGTGCAGCGCATTCGCGAGTATCGCGAGATGGGCTTCTACATCATTCTCTATTCGTCGAGGAACATGAAGACCTACGACGGCAATCTGGGGCTGATCAATGCCAATACGGCCAAGGTGCTGCTGAACTGGCTGGAGAAACACCAGATTCCGCACGACGAATTGCACCTGGGCAAGCCGTGGGTGGGGCGCGGCGGCTTCTACGTCGACGACAAGGCGATCCGGCCCGACGAGTTCCTGCGCCACAGCTATGACGAAGTGCTGAAGATCATCTCGCCCGAGGACGAGAGCGGCCAGTGACGGGACCAATACCGGGAGAACATATGACGACGACCATCATCATCACCATGGCCGGCATGGGCAAGCGCTTCCTCGACGCCGGCTACGACCGTCCCAAGTACAAGGTGCAGGCGCACGGCCGCACGCTGTTCGCCTGGTCCCTGCTGAGCCTGGCCGATTTCCTCGCGCGCGGGGCGCGCTGCATCTTTGTCGTGCGGGCGGAAGACAAGGCCACCGACTTCATCGGCGAGCAGTGCCGCGAACTGGGTATCGCCTCCTACGACGTGGTCGAACTGGATGCGCTGACCGACGGCCAGGCCACCAGCGCGCTGCTGGCAAAGCCAAAGGTCACCGCGCCCGACCAGCCGATGCTGGTCTACAACATCGACACCTATGTCGATCCGCGTACGCTGCCCGCGGATGCGGTGCGCGGCGACGGCTGGGTTCCCTGCTTCCCGGGCGCCGGTGCGGCCTGGAGCTTCGCCCGGGCCGACGGCGATGGCCGCATTGCCGAGCTGCGCGAGAAGGAGCGCATCTCGGACGATGCCACCGTGGGGCTCTACTGGTTCTCCTCGTTCACGCTGTACGAGGCCGTCTACCACCGCTTCTTCGCCGACCCGTCCAACCTCGCCAAGGGCGAGCGCTATATCGCGCCGATGTACAACGACATGATCGCGCACGGGCACCCGGTCTACCTGCATCGAGTGCCGCTGGACGGCGTGATTCCGCTCGGCACGCCGGCGGACGTGGAGGCCTTCCTTGCGCGGCAGGCGCCGGTGCTGCCCGCCGCCGTGGCCCAGTCCTGAGGGGCCCCTGGCGTGGCTGAAAGCACACCAACGCGCAGCAGACCGCGCAGGCCGATGCCGTTCGCGCGGCGCCGGGCGGCGCTGCCGCGGCGCCAGCGCTGGCATCCGCTTCTCGTCCTTGCCGCACTCGCGCTAGCGACGGCGGGGTTCTTCATTGCGCGCGACTTCTGCAAGGTCCATGACATCGCCGTGCCCCGCCTGGCGATCGCGCTGTTCGCATTGCTGGTGGGCGCCGGTTGCGTGGCCGCGGTGCGCGCCTGCCGCAACTGGCAGCACGGCACCGTGCTGGTGGTGCTGGGCCTGTGCGGCGCCGCCATCGGCGGGCTGCTGCCGCCGGCTCCCGGCGGCGCGCAGCGGGTGGAACTCACGGCGACAGGGGAGCGCAATCCCGAAGCGAAGGGCAGCGAGGTATGGGCGCTCGACGTGGTGCCCGGCCGGGTCCATATGGAAGGACCTGGCTGGGAGCACCGCGATGGGCGAGTCTCGGTGTCCTGGCAGTCGCAACCGTCCACCGCGGTGCTCAAGGGGCCGTGGCGGCAAGGCGATGTGCTGCGCCTGGTTACCCATGCGTATTCGGGCATCGTCGAACTGAAGGCGGACGGGCGGACCGAGCGGATCGATCTGTATAGCGCGGAGCAGGGCGCCATCATGGTGACGCTGCCCGCGCCGCGAGCCAATCTCGCGCGCACGGTGCTGCACGGCACGCTGCCGGTGCTGCTGCTGTTGGCGCTGGCCGCGCTGCTGTTGTATCTGCCGCGCCCCTGGGCCGCGCTGCTGCTGACGGGGGCGGTGCTGGGCACGGCGACGCTGTGGCATCTGCAAGCGCGCTCCTATCCGGGCGCGCTGGAGCTGCTGGCCTACGGGGATGCGGAACTGGCCCGTCTCGAGGGCGATATCGGCAACGGCAGTTTCGAGATCCCGGCCGGCAACACGGCCGGCGCTCGCGCGGTCTCCGCAAGTTTCGCGCACCCCGGCGCGGATTCGCTGCATCTGCGCGCGGCCAGCGGCACGCTGGAGCCGGTGCCCGACGTGTCGGAGACCGGCATGCGGGTCGCCCGCAGCGGCGCCGAAGGCGAGCCATTGTGCGAACAGGCCGAGCCGATCCAGCTATTCCGCTGGCTGGGCGACCGCTCGCGTCCGTTGCTGCTCGATGGCGCCGGCAATCGCACCGCGTTGTGGACGACCGCGGGTCTCGGAGACGCCGGTCAGCCCGGCTATGTCGTCGTGGTCTGCGACGGCGCCTCGGTGCGCATCTCGGCAACCACCGCGTATATCCGCATCGATCCGTGGGCGCAGCCGTGGTGGCAGCTGCGCGAGGTGCGTGCCGAAGACGCGGCCGGACAGCCCATGCCACTGCTGCAGCTGTCGGCGGAACGCCCCGCTGGCTTCGTCGGCCTGGCGGCGGCCAGCAACGGCGCCTATGCCCCGGTGCTGTTCGACCGTCCCGACACGCGGGCGATCGCCATCGAGAAGCTCGTGGCGGCGATCGTGGTGGCGCTGCTGCCGGCAATGCTGTGGCTGGCGCTGACGAATTTCGCAGTGTTGCGCCGGCACTGGGTGCCGGGCACGCGCCTGCTCGCGCTGCTGTGCTTCACGCTGCCGCCGCTGTGGATCGGCGCGACCATGATGGTGCTGTGGCCAGGGACCATCGGCTGGGACGCCTATTCGCCCTACATCCAGATGCATGCGGGTACGGTCACGCTGTGGTACGGGATCGGCTACCCGCTGTTGATCGGCGGACTCGCCTTGCTGATGGCGCCGGCGCTGATCGGCGTGGCGCAATGCATCGTGATGGCGCTGGTCGTGCAGGCAGTGACGGTACGCTGCCTCGATGCCCGCCCGGGACTGCGCTGGGTGGGGCTGGCGACCTGCCTGGCGCTGCCGCTCACCATCGTCGCCTGGGGCGCCACGGTGCATCTGCGCGATGCGATGAACGGCACCCTGATGGCGCTGTTCGGCATCGGCTGGTTCTATACCGTGGTCGACGGCCAGCGCTGGCGGCGCGGGCGCCGGGGGCTGGCGCTCGGCCTGCTGGCGGCGCTGGCGCTCGGCCTGGTGCTGCTGCGGATCGACAATATCGTCTTCGTCGGCGTTGCCCTGATGGCGCTCCCGCTGCTGGTGCGCGGCGTGCGCCGCCGCCTGCTGGCATTCGCCGTGGCCATGGTGGTGCTGTGCCTGGGCATCAATCCGGCCATGGAACAGGCGGTGTTCGGCTCCCGCGAAGGGCTGGTCGCGGAGAAGAACTTCTACCGGCAGACCGCCTTCATCAGTCCTCTGGTCGGGTATCTGGCCGATCCCGACAGCAGGCTGTCCGCGCAGCAGAAGGAAGCGCTGGCGCGCGACCTGGCGCCGCTGTTCGACCTGAAGGCGGCGGTGAGCCACTGGAAGCCGCATCACGTCATCTGGTGGCACGAAGCGGTCGAAGGCAAGCCCGCGCCGACTGCCGAGCAGATCGCGTCGCTGCAGCGGCACTACATTCGCACCGCGCTGCAGGATCCGCTGCGGTTCCTGCGGATGCGCGCCGCGATGTTCCTGTCCACGCTGGGGCACAAGTGGATCGCGGTGCCGCCGGTGCCGGCGGCGCCCGGCGCGCAGGTGCTGCTGGACCGCCTCACCATGCCGCACGACGCGCAGGCGGGCGCTACCGCCCGGCTGATCGGCTTCGACCCGGCGCTGCGGCCCTGGCCGGCACTGGCGGAGCGGCTGTTCCGGTTTGCCGATGCCGTTGCCACCACGCTGCCGCAGCTGGTGATTTGCATCGTCATGCTGTTCTGCGTGCGCTGGACGCCGGTCGCCGCAGTGCTCGCGCTGGCCCTGCTGGGGCGCGCGGCGGTGTTCTTTTTCTTTGCGCCGGCGGACGCCCTTCTCTATCTGTTCGACCTGCATGTGCTCGGCTTCCTGCTGCCCGGCATGGCGGTGTACGAACTGAGCAGGCGCCGCCCGCGCGTTTCGATTGCATAAGGAGGGGGAATCGTGGACGCATTGTCTGACGCCCTACGCGAGATCCCTGAGCAGGTCAGCCTGATCTGCACCGACTATTTCGACACCCTGGTGTCGCGCACCGTCCATCCCGAGGACGTCAAGCGGCTGTGGGCCGAGCGCATCGTCCATGCGCTCGATCTGAAGCTGGACGAAGGGCAGATGTACGCCCGGCGCGCGCAGGTGGAGCGCACGCTGTGCCAGGCCAACGCCTCGTGTGGCAAGGACCCCGAGTTCGATGTCCACGCGTGCTACGACGCGCTGTGGGAAGGGCTGCCGGCAAGCCGGCCCTCGCGCGAGGTGTTTCGCAAGCTGGCGCTGGAGCTCGAAGTGTCGATCGAGTGTTCGGTGCAGCGGCTCGACGAAGCGCTGGTGGCCTGGCTGCGGCAGCAGCGCGCGGGCGGGCGGCGCGTCGTGCTGGTCAGCGATTTCTATCTGCATTCCAGCGCGTTCTGCCGGATGCTGCGCTTCCATGGCATCGAGGACCTGTTCGAGGCAGTGTTCGTCTCGGCGGACACGCTCACCACCAAACGCTCGGGCCGCGCGTTTCCCGACATCCTGCGCTGGGCCGGCGTGCAACCGGCGCAGGCGCTGATGATCGGCGACAACCCGGAAGCGGACGTCAACCAGCCGCGCAAGCAGGGCATGCACGCGGTGCTGCTCGATCGCAGCGAGCGCCACGCGGAATACCAGCGGCTGGCGGCCGTCTGCGCGGACCGCGGCGGCTGCGAGCGGACCCTGACGGAGATCATTTCGCACGACGACGGCCCGTTCGCCGAGCTGGCGCTGACGCTGTTCACCTTCACCGAGCGGCTGTACTGGCATCTGCTGGGCAAGGGCGTGCGGGACGTGTTCTTCCTCGCGCGCGAGGGGCAGCTGCTGATGGCGATGTTCGACCGCTACCAGCGCACGCGCGTGCCCACGCCGGAAGTGGCCATCCGCGCGCACTATCTGGAAGTGTCGCGCCGCTCCACATTCCTGCCCTCGCTCGGTCCGCTGGACGAGGAGGACTTCGACACGCTGTTCCGCCAGTACCGCCGCATCTCGGTGGAGGAATTCCTGCTCAACCTCGGGCTGGAGGGCCTGCTGCCGGCGCTGCAGGCCGAACTGGCGCAGGGCAGCGAGGCGATCGACCTGCGCCAGCGCGAGGACGACCTGCCGACCAGCGACATCTACCGCCGGCTGCTTGCCAGCCAGACCTTCCGCGACGCCTACGAACGCGCGCGCAGCGAAGGGCGGCGCGCGCTGCTGGCCTATCTGGACGGCTTCCCGCTGCAGCAGCCGGCCCAGACGCTGGCGCTGGTCGATGTCGGCTGGAAGGGCACCATCCAGGACAATCTCTACCGCCTGCTGCGCCATGCGCATGCCGAACTGGACCGCCCGCTGCTCGATATCGACGGCTACTACCTCGGCCTGGTCGCGCATGGCAACGCCGGGCCGCACAACCGCAAGCACGGCCTGCTGTTCTCGGTGCAGGACGGCGCCACGCCGCGCTATCGGATCTTCAACGAGAACCGCGCGCTGTTCGAGGTGATGCTCGGCGCCGACCACGGCTCCGCACGGGGCTATCGACTGCGTCCGGACGGCGGCGGCGAGCCGGTGCGCGGCGAGTTCAGCGAGCAGAGCCTGTTCGAATCGCAGGTGCGCCCGGCACAGCAGCGCATGATGGCGACCTTCGGGCGGATCGACGCGCTGCTGGCCCACCGCTACTACGGCGCGGACTGGCTGGCCGACTTTGCCGCGCGGCTGCACGCACGCATGGTGTTCGCGCCGGCGCCCAGCGAGATCGACTGGTTCACGGGCGTCTACCACGTGGAGAATTTCGGCGTGTTCGAGCGCTCCGAGTTCCGCTGCCGGCAGCAGGAACGCGCGCGCCTGCTGGACCAGATGCGCTTTGCCTGGGGCCTGTTCCGCCTGCGCGGGCGCATGGACCTGGGCTTCTGGCCCTGGCTCAGTTGCCGCCAGCGGGGCGGGCAGCTGGTGGCCGCGGCCTATCGGCTGTACCGCCTGCGCTGAACGCGCGGCGTCCTTCAATCCATACCCTGAAGCATGAAGATTGCCTTTTTCCTCGGCTCGGTCGATATCAGCGGCGGCTCCTACGTCATCTACCAGCATGCGCTGTACGCGCACGCGCGGGGGCACGACGTCACCATCGTCGCGCAGTACCGCTTCCAGCCCAGCCAGCTGG
Organism: Cupriavidus sp. AU9028; assembly: GCF_019795295.1. GTDB lineage: Bacteria > Pseudomonadota > Gammaproteobacteria > Burkholderiales > Burkholderiaceae > Cupriavidus. The sequence goes on from NZ_JAIMCG010000012.1 coordinate 37,171, forward strand.
CCTGGCATCCGGCCACCAGCGTGCTGCGCATCGTCCATGTCGACGATCTGGACGCGGACGCGACGTTCGACCTGGCCATTGCCACCTGGTGGAAGACCGCGACCGAGCTGCACCGGCTGCGCGCGGCGCAGTATGCGTACTTCGTGCAGTCGATCGAATCGCGCTTCTACCCGGAAGGGGAAGGCCCGCTGCGGGAACTGGTGGACAGCACCTATCGGTTGCCGCTGCCCGGCGTGACCGAGGCCACCTGGATTCGCGAGCATCTGTCCACGCACTACGGCCACGCCTACCATCTGGCGCGCAACGGCATCCGCAAGGATCTCTATTCGGAACAGGGCGAAGCGGCGGCGCCGCGCCTGCCGCGCGGCGAATTGCGCGTGCTGGTCGAAGGGCCGTTCGGCGTTTTCTTCAAGAACGTGGGCCGCTCGCTGAAGCTGATGCGCAAGGCCGCCCCCGCGCAGACCTGGCTGCTGACCTCGTCCGAGGTGTCGTGGTATCCCGGCGTCGACCGGCTGTTCTCGCGCGTGCCCATCCAGTCGGTGCCGCAGATCTATCGCGCGTGCGATGTCATCGTCAAGCTCAGCTATGTCGAAGGCATGTTCGGGCCGCCGCTGGAGATGTTCCACTGCGGCGGCACCGCGGTCGTCTATGACGTGACCGGGCACGACGAGTACATCGTCGATGGCCGCAACGCCATGGTGGTGGCGCGCGACGACGAGCAGGGCGTGATCGACGCGGTGCGCCGGCTGCAGCGCGAGCCGGACCTGCTGGCGTCGCTCAAGCAGGGCGCGCGCGACACCGCGGCGGCGTGGCCGGACTGGGACGAGGCTTCGCGCGTGTTCCTGCTGGCGCTGGAGTCGTTCATGGATGCGCCGCGCGTCGCGCGCGAGCAGATCGAGCAGATGAACCGGCAGGCGATGGAGGTCTATGCCGCCGCCGAGCAGACGCGGCTGGCGCAGCGGCCTTCGACCAAGTGGCGCTACCGGATGGACGCGATGCTCGACCGGGTGCCGGCGACCGTCGCGCGCAACCTGCGCCTGGGCCGCTACGTGCTGGAGAGCCTGCGGTGACCGTGACGCCCGTGGTCTGGGCGGTGGTGGTCTGCTATCGCCCCGACCTGGCGCAGCTGGCCCGCCTGCTCGATGCGCTGGCCCCGCAGGTGGCAGGCATCGTCGTGGTCGACAACGGTCCCGACGAGCGCCTGCGCGCCGCGCTGGCATCCCGCGCCGACAGCGGGGTGCGCCATCTGCCGATGGCCGGCAATGTGGGCGTGGCCAGCGGCCACAACGCCGGCATTGACGCGGTGCGGGCCCAGGGCGCCAGTCATGCGATCCTGTTCGACCAGGACAGCCTGCCGGCGACGGACATGGTCCAGCGGCTGCTGGCCGCGGTGCAGCAGGCGCAGGCACGCGGGCTGCGCGTGGCAAGCGCGGGGCCGCGCTTTCACGATCCGCGCGACGGCACCGTCTATCCGTTCATCCGTCTCGACGGCTGGAAGATCGCGCAGGTGCGCCAGCCGGATGCCGGGCAATACTGCCTTGCCGACTACCTGATCACCTCCGGCTGCCTGATTCCGCTGGCCGCGCTCGACGAGATCGGCGGCATGGAGGACGGGCTCTTCATCGATTACATCGACATCGAATGGGGGCTGCGGGCGCGCGCGCACGGGTTCGTCAATCTCGGCGTATTCGATGCCGGGATGGAGCACGACCTGGGCGATCCGCCGCGCCGCTATTTCGGCGGAAGGCTGCGCGTGCCGATGCACTCGCCGCTGCGGCACTACTATCACTTCCGCAATGCGCTGCAACTGTACCGGCGCGGTTATATTCCGCTGCGCTGGCGCCTGAACGACGGCTACCGGCTGCTGCTCAAGGGCGTGTTCTATTCGGTGATGGTGGAGAATCGCGGCGAACAGCGCCGCATGATCCTGCGCGGCTGCCGGGACGGCCTCGCCGGCGTCGCCGGGCCCTACTCGGGCGCCGGATAGCGTGCGGATTGCCGCGCGCGCGGGAGCCCGGCCAGCAGCCGCTCCCATTGCGCGGCGATGGCCGGCACCGCAAAACGAGCGGCGTCGGCGCGGGCCGTCCCGGCGAGCCGGTCCATGCGGAGCTCGTCCTGCGCCAGTTCCCGCAATCCGTTTGCCAGCGCCCGCACATCCGCGGGCGGCACCAGCGCCGCGTTGGCGCCGTCGCTAAGCAGCGCCACCGGACCGGTCTCGCAGGCGGTGGCAACGATCGGCAGGCCGAACGACATCGCCTCGATCAGCACGAGGCCGAAGCCTTCGTAGCGCGAGCTGAGGCAGAACAGCGCCGCGTGCCGGTACAGCGATTGCACATCGCTGCGGGCCGGCTCGATGCTGGCGGACTGCGCCAGCCCAAGCTCGTCGCGCAGCCGCAGCAGCGCGTCGCGTTGCTCGCCGTCGCCGACGATGCGCAGCCGCCATTGCGGCAACGCCGGCGCGGCCAGCGCCCATGCCCGCAGCAGCAAATCGAACCCCTTGGCCTCGGTCAGCCGGCCGACCGCAAGGACGGTGCGCACGGTGTCGTCGCCGCGATTGCGCGCGGCGGCCCGATCGGGCCAGGGGAAGGGCAGCGCATTGGGAATCGCCACGATGCGTCCGGCGGCAGGGCGCAGCCGGTCCTGCCAACGTTGCCGGTCGCGCTCGGTCAGCACCACCACCCGCTCGCAGGTGCGCACCGCAAGCCGCCGCGCGACGCGCCGCGCGCGCCTGCCCAGGTCCTGTTCCAGATCGCAGTGTTCCCAGGCCACCCGCCGCACGTCCAGCCCAATGCAGGCCGGCAGCGTGAACAGCGTCAGCATGGTGTCCACCTCGATCAGCACCTGCACGCCATGCCGGCACAGATAGGCGCGGATGCCGGCAACGGTGGCAGCATAGTGCCGCTTGAAGGAGGGCCGCGCCTCGAACAGCGCGTCGTGCCGCACCGCGGGATCGAGAGGGAAGCAGCTGGCGCGGTCCCACAGGCTCAGCACATGGACGCGATGGCCGCTTCCTGCCAGCGCATTGGCGATCACGGCCGTCATCCGCTCGGCGCCGGCGAAGGCGTTCAGCGTGCCGGTCAGGAAACACAGGGTCAGCGGTGCGGGCATGGTGGCTCCCTCATGCCGCGTAGCGGCGCGTGGCGACGCCGGCGCGCCACCACAGCACGATGCCGGTCAGCACCGCAAAGCCGTTGGAGACCGCGTAGCCGGCCACCGCGCCCCAGGCGCCGAAGCGCGGCACCGCGATCAGGTCGAACAGCACCACCACCAGCAGCGTGCCCGCCCATTTGGCGGCAACCCACTGCGGCTTGCGCAGGTAGACCGGCACCAGCGTCAGGCCGACGTCGACGAATACCAGCGCGCTGGCGAAGGCCGCCACGCGCAGCAGGCTGGCGGCGGCCTCGAAGCGCTCGCCGTACAGCAGCGCGATGATCCAGTCCGCCATGCCGGCAATCAGCGCGGCGCCGGCAAGCCCCGTGGCGCCGAGCGCCAGCGCCAGCCGCGCGGTATTGCGCCGCGCCACGGCGGCGCTGGTCTGCCGGTAGACGTAGAGGGGCGCGACGCCAGCGGCGATGATGGTGGCGGCCATCGCATAGTTGTCCAGGATCTGCATCGTTGCCGCGTAGGCGCTGAACTGGGCCAGCGGCACCGCGGGCTGCAGGATCAGCTGATCGACCCGGCGCGCGGCCATCATCAGCATGAAGCTGATCCAGAACAGCGTGCCGGCGCCGATCAGCTCACGCGCCAGAGGCGGCTCGGGTGCCACGCGCCGGCACGGCACGCGCATCAGGTACCAGCCGCCCAGCAGCGCGGCGAGCAGCACGGCTTCGAGGGCGAAGGTGCCGGCATAGCCCAGGCCGGCCGCATGGCCAGTGGCAAACAGGGCCGCCACCAGCACCAGCTTGACCGACAGCGAGATCATGCTGATCAGCATGCCGGGCCGATTGTTGGTATGGGCCTGCATCCATGCCGTGACGACGCCCGCGGGCTCGCGCAGCAGGATGGCGAGCCCGAGCGTCAGCGCAATCGGCCACACCTCACGGTCGGCGCCCGCCACCCACAGGTAGCCGCATACCAGCGCATAGCCCAGCACGCCACCGCCCAGCCGCAGCACGAAGGCGTGCGCGAGCAGCCGGTGCTGCGCGGCGGCACCGGTCAACGCCACCAGCCGCGGCACCACCACCTCGCCGCTGCAGACGAGAGCCACCGACGCGGCGATGGTGACGACCGCCTGTGCGTACTGGAAATGGGCGAAGCCGTCGGGCCCGAGCGCGCGCGCCAGCATGGCGACGATGGCGAAGCCGCAGCCGACCTGCATCGCGCGTTCGGCAAGCATCCACGCCAGGTTGCCGGCGATCCGGTCGGCGAAGGTGCGCCGCATCAGGCCGGCTCCACGCCGGCCTCGCCGGCCCCCAGGGCGTACTGGCGGTACAGCGCGAGCCACTGCCCGGCGATCCCGTCCAGCCCGAGCGTCGTGGCGACATGGCGATGCCGCGCCGCCTGGGCCGCCTCGTCGCCGCGGCCGGCGGGCAGCATCTGCGCGATGGCGGCCGCCAGCGCCGCGGTGTCGCCGCGTGGCACGATGCGGGCATGCGCGCCGGCGATCGCCGCCACTCCCGCCGCATCGGTCGATACGACCGGACAGCCGCAGGCCAGCGCTTCGCCGATTACAAGCGGCATGCCTTCGATATCGGAGGACAGCACGAACAGGTCGGCGGCATTGAGCAACGCCGGAATATCGCCGCGCGGGCCGAGCAGCAGCGCGCGCTCGCGCAGCCCCGCGGCGTCGATGCGGCGTTGCAGCGCGTCGCGCAGCGGCCCGCCGCCCGCGATCAGCAGCCGCATGCCGTCGCCGGGGCAGGCAAGCGCAAACGCATCGATCAGCCGGGCCTGCGCCTTCTCGGCGACCAGCCGCCCCACATGCATTACGAGCCGCTCGCCGTCGGCAAGGCCCAGCGCCTGGCGAGCAGCGCGCCGCGCCGCGGGGTCGGGCTGGAAACGCATGGTATCGATGCCGTTGGGGACGACGACGATCCGGTCGGCGGGTGCGGCGCGTAGCGCCACCATCCGGTCCCGGCCTTCCGCTCCGACGTGGGTGGTCAGCCGGCTCCACCGGTCCGACAGCCGGTAGGCCAGCATGCTGGCCGCGCCGCCTTCGCGATAGCTGTGCGCGGTGCAGATCGGCAGCGGCATGCCGCCGACCGAAGCCAGCGCGCGCGCCAGCAGATTGGCGTGGATCATGTGGCTGTGCACGACGTCGGGGCGCCAGGCGCGCACCAGCCGGCGCAGCCGCCACAGCGCGGCGGCGAACGACCAGGGCGTCTTGCGCATTGCCAGGCTGGCAAGTTCCACGCCGGCTCCGGGCGCGACTTCGACGCCGTCGGTCAGGCTCACCACCCGCACCGCGTGACCGAGCTCGGCATAGCGCTGTGCCAGTGCCATTACCTGCCGTTCGGCCCCGCCAAGCCGCAGCCCGGTGGCCAGCAACAGGATGCGCAGCGGTCGCGTGCCGGCGGAGGCGGCCAGGGGCAGGCCCGGCGGCAGCGCTGTCGACGCGGCACAGTCCAGCGTCCGCATCATCGCGCCCCGTAGCCGGTCAGCAGGATCCGCACGGTCTTGATGGCGACCAGCAGGTCCAGCGCAAAGCTGCAGTGCTTGACGTAATAGAGGTCGTAGCTAAGCTTGGTCACGGTTTCGGCGTGCGAGCCCGCATAGCCTTGCTGCACCTGTGCCCACCCCGACAGGCCCGGCCGTACCAGGTGCCGGTAGGGGTAGTAGGGGATGGTGTCGGCGAAACGCTCCACCATCGGCGCCTGCTCGGGGCGCGGGCCGATCAGGCTCATCTCTCCGGTCAGCACGTTCCATAGCTGGGGAATTTCGTCGAGCCGGTACTTGCGGATGACCCGTCCGACGCGGGTCACGCGCGGATCGGCGTGCGTGGCAAAGCGCGCGTCCGCACCGGCGGGTGCCGCTTCCATGCTGCGGAACTTGAGCATGGTGAAGGGCCGGCCATGCAGGCCCACGCGCACCTGCCGGAACAGCGCCGGCCCGCGCGAGTCGAGCCGGATGGCGAGCGCCACCAGCAGCCCGACCGGCAGCGCCAGCGGCGCAAGGACGAGCGCCGCGCCGACATCGACCAGCCGTTTCACATAGCCATACAGGTAGTGCGCGGCATGGTCGTCGAGAAAATGCTCGTCGATATGATCCAGGCCGACGCGGCCGGTGAGCATTTCCGCAACCCGCTCGACGGAGTAGATGCGCACGTGGCTGAGCTTGTAGCGCGCCAGCAGGCGGGTGCGGTCCGGATCCGCGGCGGCATTGCGATCGAGCATCAGGCCGTCGCAGTGCACCGCTTCCTGCAGCGTATGGATCGGCTCGAAACGGGTCGGTGCGGGCGGCGCCGCGCCGGGCATGGACAATACCTGCCGCAGTTGCGTCAGCGCGGCGGCGTCGGTGTAGCCGAACACCGGCACATAGTTGCGCACGTGCCGGCGGTAACCGAGCCAGATCCACGCCAGCGTGGTCAGCCAGGCCAGCAGCAGTGCACCGCGCGAATATTCCACGTGCAGCACCGCGAAGCCGAACAGCAGGGCGGCAAAGGGCAGCGTTGCCGCCAGGCCCACCAGGCTGTTGCCCTCCATCGCCGGCAGATGCAGCGAGCGGTGCAACAGCATGAAGGCCAGCATGTAGGGCACCACGCCCCACAGCAGCGTGCGTGGAAAGACATGGGTGACATGGCCGGCCTGCATTGCCAGCTCGGCCAGCACGGCGCACAGGCTGAAGGGCAGCAGGCCGACCAGCGCCCAGGCCAGCATGCGGCTGGCCCGGCGCACCGTTTCGGAGCGGGTGGCATGGGGCGCGAGCGCGGGCCTTGGCACAGGGGCAGCGCGCGGGGCGGGGGTGGTTCCGGGAGCCTTGTCCATGGTGGTCGGCCGGTGATCAGACCGGATCGCGCGCGGCGATGCCGGCGTCCTCGCCTGGCGTCGGCAGCGCCTGCCGGTAGACCGCCAGCGTCGCCTCGGCCATTGCCGCGTCGCCGTGGTGGCCGAGCCAGTGGGCCCGCGCCGCCTCGCCCAGGCGCCGGCGTAGCGCGGCGTCGCCCGCCAGCCGGCGCAGCGCGCCGGTCAGCGCGGTCACGTCGCCAGCGGGGCACAACAGGCCGCAGCGTCCGTCATCGAGCTGTTCGCGGATGCCGGGCAGGTCCGAGGCAATTACCGGCAGGCCGGCCCGCATTGCTTCGAGCACGGACAGCGGCATGCCCTCGTGGTCGGAGGCCAGCACGAACGCCTGCGAGGACGCCAGCAGCGCCGGGATATCGCCGACATTGCCGGCCAGCACGATGCGGGCCGGCGCCAGCGAGCCGGCTAGCGCCCGCAGCGCCGGCATCTGCGGGCCGTCGCCAGCGATCACCAGTTCGCACTCGGCCAGCCCGGCCGCAGCGAAGGCCTGCATCAGCAGATCCGGCCGCTTCGGGCGCGCCAGCCGCGCCACCATGGCAATCCGTCGCAGCGGCTGCGCCGCGCGGGCGAGCTGGGCGGTATCGGCAATGCCGTTGGGAATCACGCTGATCCGCGCGGAGGAAATCGGCAGGCCGCGCGCCAGTTCGCGCTCGGCCGCCGCCACGCAGACCAGCCGGTCCGTCAGCGGGGCGAGGCACCATTCGGCCACGCGCGCGGCCAGCCGCTGCGGCAGCGGCGCGGCCGGCTTGAAGCCGAAGCCGTGCACGGTATAGATCGCCGGAATGCCAAGCCAGCACGCCGCCAGCCGGCCCAGCGCGCCGGCCTTGGCGCTGTGCAGGTGCACCGCATCCGCGCGGACCCGGCGCAGCGCCCCGACCAGCTCGCGCAGCGCGCCAACGGCACGCCACGGCGCCAGGCTGTTGTCCAGCCGTTCCAGCCGGACCGTGTCGATGCCCAGCGCGCGGGCGGCATCGAACAGCGGCCCGTCGCCACCGGCCAGCAGCACCGCATCGATGCGCCCGGACAGGGCGCGCAGCAGCGTGGCGACATGCGCCTGCGCGCCGCCCGTCTCCGAATGCGTGATGACGAAGGCGATGCGGGGACGGCCCGCTGCCCCGGGCCGGGACGGCCGACGCAGCAGTGACATGAGCGGGCGCGTCAGGAGCGGCATGGCTGGCAGGAGGGCGAGAAGAGGGCGAGAAGGGGAGCGGGAGAGGGCGTAGAAGGACGTAGACGGGCGCAGAAAGGGCGGCGTGCAGGATGCGTGCAAGGACTGGGCGAGGCGGTGCGCCGGGCGTGCGTTCGGGCACCGAAATTCAGGGTCGCAGCGATTATAACTGCCGTGCCTCGCGCAATCCGGCAAAATACGGGATTGGGCGCGCCGTCCCGTCCACATCGCGAGGGCGCGCAACACGCATACGCAAGGCAGACCCATCCCGCCAGGCAACCGGCGGGAGCGAGGACGGACCCAACTCCCTTTACACCCAGGAAGCTGCATGCAAATCGATCCCTCCATCTTCAAGGCCTACGACATCCGGGGCATCGTCGGCAAGACGCTGACGCGCGAGGTCGCCCATGCCATCGGCCTGTCCTTCGGCTCGGCGGCTGCCGAGGCGGGCGAGACCGCGGTCGTGGTCGGCCGCGACGGTCGCCTGTCCGGTCCGGAACTGTGCGAAGGGCTGGTCGAAGGACTGCGCGCGGCTGGCATGGACGTGATCGACCTCGGCATGGTCGCCACGCCGATGGTCTACTTCGCCACCAATATCGAACTGAACGGTCGCCGGGCCAACTCCGGCATCATGGTCACCGGCAGCCACAACCCGCCCGACTACAACGGCTTCAAGATGGTGCTGGCCGGCAAGGCCATCTATGGCGAGCAGATCCAGGCCCTGCGCCAGCGCATCGCCGACCAGGCCTTTACCCGTGGCGGCGGCAGCTACCAGCAGATCGACGTGCGCCGGCAGTACATCGAGCGCATCGTTGGCGACGTCAAGCTGGCGCGACCGATGAAGATCGCCCTGGATGCCGGCAACGGCGTCGCGGGCGCCTTCGTCGGCGAGCTGTTCCGCGGGCTGGGCTGCGAAGTGACCGAGCTGTTCTGCGACGTCGATGGCAATTTCCCCAACCACCATCCGGATCCGGCCCACGTCGAGAACCTGCAGGACCTGATGCGCTGCCTGCGCGAAACCGACAACGAGCTGGGCCTGGCCTTCGACGGCGACGGCGACCGGCTGGGCGTGGTGACCAAGGACGGTCAGGTCATTTTCCCGGACCGCCAGCTGATGCTGTTCGCCGAGGAAATCCTGTCGCGCAACCCGGGCCAGCAGATCATCTACGACGTCAAGTGCACCGGCAAGCTGGCACCGTGGATCCGCCAGCATGGCGGCGAGCCGCTGATGTGGAAGACCGGCCATTCGCTGGTCAAGGCCAAGTTGAAGGAAACCGGCGCGCCCATCGCCGGCGAGATGAGCGGCCACGTCTTCTTCAAGGACCGCTGGTACGGCTTCGACGACGGCCTGTACACCGGCGCGCGCCTGCTGGAAATCCTGTCGCGCCATGACGACCCCAGCGCCGTGCTCAACGCGCTGCCCAATGCGAACAACACGCCCGAGCTGCAACTGAAGTGCGCCGAGGGGGAACCGTTCGAGCTGCTCGACCGCATCCGCGCCAACGCGAAGTTCGAAGGCGCGCGCGAAGTCATCACCATCGATGGCGTGCGGGTCGAATACGCGGACGGGTTTGGCCTGGCGCGGCCGTCCAACACCACGCCAGTAGTGGTGATGCGCTTCGAGGCGGACAACGACGCTGCGCTCGCGCGCATCCAGGCGGAGTTCAAGCGCGTGATCCTGGCCGAGAAGCCGGATGCAAAGCTGCCGTTCTGAGCGGATCGGCGCGCCGGCCGAGACGGTTGGCGGCGCGCCGGATGCCGGGACGGGGAAGGTATCGCCGCTTGCCGCGGCGATGCCCGACCGTCCCCGGGTGCTGATCGTCAAGGTGTCCTCGCTCGGGGACGTGGTGCACAACATGCCGCTGGTGCACGACCTGCGGGCGCGCTGGCCGCATTGCGAGATCGACTGGGTGGTCGAGGAGGGCTACGCGGATCTGGTGCGGCTGCTGCCGCAGGTGCGCCGCGTGGTTCCCTTCGCGCTGCGGCGCTGGCGCAAGGGACTGTTCAACGGCCAGGTGTGGCGCGAGCTGGGCGAGTTTCGCCAGGCGCTGCGCGAGGACGCCTACGACGCCATCGTCGAGACCCAGGGCCTGCTGAAGACGGCGGTGGTGTCCCGCATCGCCCGGCGCCGCCACGGCGCACCGGTGATCGGGCTGGCCAATGCCACCGAGGGGTCGGGCTATGAGCCGGCCGCCCGGCTGTTCTACACCGCGCCGGTGGGCGTCGGCGTGCATACGCACTCGGTGCAGCGCTCGCGCCTGCTCGGCGCGGCGTTGACCGGCCGCGCGCCAGTCGATCCGCCGCGCTTCTTCGGCGAGGAAGCGCTTGCGCTGCATGTCAACGACCCGCTGTGGTCGGACCTGCCCGCGCGCTATGCCGTGGGCTTTCACGCCACGGCCGGCGCCAGCAAGCGCTGGCCGTTGCAGAACTGGCATGACCTGGGCAGACGGCTGTTTGCCGAGGGACTGGCGCTGATGCTGCCGTGGGGCAACGATGCCGAGCGGCACATGGCCGAGCGCATCGCCCTGGGCGTGCCCGGCGCGCGCGTGCTGCCGCGCTTCTCGGTGATGCAGGGGTTTGGCCTGATCAATCGCGCCGAGCTGGTGGTCGGCGTGGACACCGGCCTGGTCCATATCGCCGCGGCGCTGTGCCGGCCGACGGTGGAAATCTACACCGCCACCTGGCGCTGGAAGACCGAGGGCTACTGGTCGGACCGCATCGCCAATGTCGGCGACGACGGCGCTTCGCCCGGCGTGGACGAGGTCCATGCCGCCACCCGCCGCGTGCGCGGCCTGGAACCGGAAGGCTGAAGGCGCCGGTCCCCACGCTGTTCCCGCTGTTCCTTTCGCTGTCTCCGATGCTGTCGATTCTGCTTCGCCTTGCCTACAACCTGCTCTGGCTCCTGCTGCTGCCTGCCGCGCTGTTGCGCCTGGTGTGGCGCTCGCGCAGGGAACCGGGGTACCTGCACCATGTGGGCGAGCGCCTGGGCGTCTACGGCGATCTGCCGTCCGCCGGCCCGTGGATCTGGGTCCACGCGGTATCGGTGGGCGAAACCCGCGCCGCGCAGCCGCTGGTCGCGTCGCTGCTGCAGCGCTATCCCGGCCATCGCATCCTGCTGACGCATATGACGCCGACCGGGCGCGCCACCGGCGCGCAGCTGTTTGGCGGCGACGCCCGCGTGCAGCAGTGCTACCTGCCCTATGACATCCCCGTGCTGGTCGACCGGTTCCTGGCGCATTTCCGCCCGCAGGCGGGCATGCTGATGGAGACCGAGGTGTGGCCGAACCTGCTGCGCGGCGCGCGCAAGGCGGGCGTGCCGCTGTACCTCGTCAACGGCCGGCTGTCGCCGCGCAGCTTCCGGCGCACGGCCCGCTTCGGGCAGGCCGCGGCGCAGATGTACCGGGATTTCACCACGGTGCTGGCGCAGACCGAGGGCGACGCGGCGCGCTACCGGGCGCTTGGCGTGCGGTCGGTACGCGTCACCGGCAACCTGAAGTTCGACCTGCGCGCGCCCGAGGCGCAGCTGCAAGCCGGCGAGCGCCTCAAGCGCGCCTTCGGCGGTCGGCCGGTGCTGGTCGCCGCCAGCACCCGCGAGGGCGAGGAGGCGATGCTGCTCGACGCGCTGACGCGCTGGCGGCGCCTGTGCGGCGACACCTGGGGCGATCGTCCGTTGCCGGCGCTGCTGCTGGTGCCCCGGCATCCGCAGCGCTTCGACGCGGTGGCGGCGATGGTCGAGCAGACCGGCTTCCGGCTGCAGCGGCGCAGCACCCTGGGGCAGACGGGCACGGACACCGCGTTCGGCACGCCGGTGCACGCCGACGTGCTGCTGGGCGATTCGATGGGCGAGATGACGATGTACTTCCGCGCCGGCGACCTGGCTTTCATCGGCGGCAGCCTGCTGCCGCTGGGCGGGCAGAACCTGATCGAATCGTGCGCGGCCGGCACGCCAGTGCTGATCGGCCCGCATACCTTCAACTTCGCCCAGGCGACCGAGGACGCCATCGCCGCTGGCGCGTGCCTGCGCGTGAACAATGCGGAACACCTGATGCAGTGTGCCGCGGCGCTGCTGGCCGACCCCGCGCGCCTGGCCCGCATGCGCGAGCAGGCAGGCGAGTTCGCCGGCCACCATCGCGGCGCCACGGCCAGGACACTGGAGGCGCTGGTGGCTGCGCTGCCTGCGCCCGCCGCCGCCGACGTGTCGGACGACGCCGACAGTGGCCCTGCCTCGCCCGGCAAGATGTGAACCTGTGACGCTGGCGGCGGTCAGTCGGAGATCGGCGCAATGGCCAGGGCCCCCTTGCCGGCCTGCGTCCCTCCTTCAGGAGTTCCTCCGATGCTTCTGCCCATCCGAAAGCCTTGCCGGCACCGCGCCGGACCCCGCACCGCCGCGCCGCTTGCCGCGCTCGCGTTGTCCGCGCTGCTTGGCGCCTGCGCCGGGATGCCCGCGCCCAACTCGCCTTCGGCCAGCCCCAGCCTCACCGAGACCCGCCCGAGCGGCCCCAGCCGCTGGGAGCTGGTGCGCTGGCAGCAGGCTGACGGCAGCAACCGGCCGCTGCCGCAGGCCGACGGCGGCGAACCGGTCGTGCTCGAATTCAATGCCGGCATCGATGCCGAGCAGGGCACCGTATCGGGCAACACCGGCTGCAACCGCTTGCGCGGCAGCTATGGCAAGACCGCCAGCGGCATGCGCTTCGATGGCCTGGCCTCGACCCGGATGGCCTGCCCGCCGCCGCGCATGGCGATCGAGAGCGCGCTGCTGCAGGCCTTCCGCGAGCCGCTGACCACCGTCGCGTCGCAACCGTCCTCGGGCAGCGGCGGCCGCCAGATCATCTGGAAGACAGCCAGCGGCGACCTGCTGCACTTCGCCGAGCGCGAGGGCGTGGGCCGGCGCGCCGACAAGCTCGACGACAATCTCGACGACAGGCAGGGGAAGCCGCCCGCCAACGCCTTGCCTCCCGGCGAGAAGCGCGTCCATGTCGATGGCCAGCGGGTCGCCTGTGCCGACGCACCGCAGCAGATCTGCCACCGGGTGCGCTACGACGGCAGCGACGAATGGCAGTTGTGGCGCGGTCCGATCGAAGGGCTGGATTTCGAGCAGGGCGTGGCCTACACCCTGCGGGTGCGCGAAAGCCGGGCAGTGGGGCAGGGCGGCGGCGATACCATCCGCTGGGAAGTGCTCGAAGTCGAGCGCCGCTCGCCGGTACGCTGAGCTAGCGCGCCATCCAGTTCCAGGGGGGGCGGTCCAGCGGGTCCAGTCCGAGAATCTGCGTCTGCCCCAGCTGTTTTTCCAGTACCAGCGACTGACTGTCCGGCTGCTGCTCGAGTGCGGCCAGCAGCCGGGCGGCATGCGACACCACCACGATCTGCGAGTGCCGGGTGGCATTGCCGATCATCCGCGCCAGCGCCGGCAGCAGGTCGGCATGCAGGCTGGTTTCCGGTTCATTGAGCACCAGCAGGGTCGGCGGACGCGGGCTCAGCAAGGCGGCGGCCAGCAGCAGATAGCGCAGCGTTCCGTCAGAGAGTTCCGCCGCGCGCAGCGGCCGCAGCATGCCGGGCTGCCGCAGCAGCAGCGAAAACCGCCCGTCCTGATTGGCGATGTCCAGCCGCGAGCCGGGGAAGGCGTCGTCGACGCAGCGTTCCAGTTCGGCGGCATCGCCGATCTCGCGGATGGTCTGCAGCGCCGCCGCCAGATCGCGCCCGTCGTCGGACAGCACCGGCGTATGCGTGCCCACCCGCGGCTCGCGCACTGGCGAGTCGTGATCGGTGCGGAAATGGTCATAGAAGCGCCAGGAGCGGATGCGCTGGCGGATCGCCATCATTTCCGGCGCCGCCTGCCGGTCCGCATATTCGGTCAGCATGCTCTCGAACGGCCGCAGCGGCTGCGGCAGGGCCTGCCAGCGCCCCTTCTCGTCGCGGGCGCGCACCGCCGCGCCGTTGCGATCGACCAGCACGGCGCCGCCGCGCGGCGAGCCGCCGTGCCAGATGACCTCGCGCTTGATCTCCGGGTCCAGCCCGAACATCGTGCGGCTCTGCGGCGTCGGCAGGCCCAGGTCGATCGCATAGCCCAGGTCGTCGGCGCGAAAGCCCAGCCGCAAGGCGACCGGCCCTTGCCGCACCGCGCCCTGCACCGGCTGCTCGCCCCGCAGCATCGCGCGCGAAATCGTCTCGGGACCGGCCCACAGGATCGACGGCATGCCGCCTTCCCGCGCCAGCGCTGCGACGATGCCATCCTGCACGGTCGCCGCCAGCAGGCGCAGCGCACGATAGAGGTTCGATTTGCCGGCGCCGTTGGGGCCGCTGATCACCGTGAGCGGCCCCAGCGGCAGCACCATGTCTCGCAGCGAGCGGTAGTTGGAGATGGCAAGCGTGGCGATCGTCATGGCGCTCCCGGCAAGAAAGGGGAGGAGGGCCGGGGCCGGCCTTGCCCCTGGCTGCGTGGTCGGGCCGGTTGGCGTGGTCAGCCGCTAGCCGCGGCGCCCGCCCTGCTCCCGCGGCGAGGACGGCGCGCGCGCCGGCGCGGCGGCCTTCGCCGGCCCCTGCACCTGCGACACGGCCTCGGGTGGCGACGTCAGCAGCGTATTGATCTGGACCAGATCGTCCTCGGTCAGCGTGCCGGTGAAGGCCTTGAGCCGCAGGCCGTTCATGATGGTGTCGTAGCGGGCGCGCAACAGATCGCGCCGCGTCGAAAACAACTGCGCCTCGGCGTTCAGCACATCGATATTGATGCGCACGCCGACCTCGTAGCCGAGCCGGTTGGACTCGACCGCCGATTGCGCGGAGCGCTCGGCTGCCTCCAGTGCACGAACCTGCGCGAGGCCGTTGGAGACGCCGGAGAAGGTCTGGCGCGCGTTCTGCGCGGCGGTACGGCGGGCGAAGTCCAGCTCGCTGGCGGCGCGATCGGCGAGTGCCAGGGTCTCGCGTGCACGGCTCTGGATCTGCCCCCCGCTGTAGATCGGCACCGTCATCTGCACGCCGATCTGCGCGCTGTTGTAGCGGCTTGCGACGTTGACCTGCTGCTGGATCACCCCTGACGAGTTGACGAAGCCATAGGAGGCAACGAGGTCCACCGAGGGCAGATGGCCGGCGCGCGCCTTGTTGTATTCGCGCTGGGCAGTTTCAAGGTTATAGCGGGCCAGCCCCACCTGGGGGTTGTTGTTCTCCGCCTGCTCCGTCCAGACGTTGACGTCGGCAGGCTGCGGACCCGGGATGTCGGCATTCGGGCGCAGGCCCATCAGCTCATCCACCGGCCGGCCCGTGATCTGCTGCAGTACGGCACGGCGCACCTCCAGCTCGTTGCGCGCCGCGATCTCGGTGGACGTTGCCAGATCGAACCGGGCCTGGGCGTCGTTGGTATCCGTAATCGTGGCGGTGCCGACCTCGAAGTTGCGCTTGGCCTGTTCCAGCTGTTCGCCGATGGCGCGCTTCTGGGCCCCAGCCAGATACACCGCGTCTTGCGCGCCCAGCACTTCGAAGTACGCCTGCGCCGTGCGCGTCATCAGGTCCAGCTGGGCCTGCACGAAGGTCACTTCGCCCGCCAGCACGGCGAGTTCGCCCTGCTTGTAGGTCTCCCAGCGGTCCCAGCGGAACAGCGGCTGGGTCAGCTGCAGCGTCCAGTTGTTGTTGTCCAGCGAGCGGTTGCCCTGGATCGGCGAGCTCTGGTCCACCTGCGTGCGCGTTACGCCGACCGAGCCGGCGAGATTCGGCAGCAGGCCGGCGCGCGCCTGCGGCAGCCGTTCCTGCGTCGCCAGCAGCTGGGCGCGGGCGCTGGCGAACTGCGCGTCATTGGCCTGCGCTTCGCGATAGACCTGCAACAGGTCCGCCGCCGAGGCCGGCAGCGGCAGCAGGGCGGCCAGGGCCAGGGCCAGGGCGAGCGGCGCGCTACGCCGCGCGGGACACTGCGCAAACCTCATGACGTCTCCAGCTGGACGGGCGCGTGCGCACCCGCTTGGGTTAGCGTACCAACGAGATCAATACTTCGGCATCGAGGGGTCGACCTGCTCGGCCCAGCCGTGCACGCCGCCGCTCAGGTTGTAGACACGGGCAAAGCCGTGCTGGCGTTCCAGGAACGATGCGACCTGCATGCTGCGTCCGCCGTGGTGGCAGATGCAGACGATCTCGGCGTCCGGGTCCAGTTCGGCCGCGCGCGCCACGATCTGGCCCATCGGGATGTGGGTGATGCCGGGCAGCGCGCAGGTCTGGACTTCCCAGTCCTCGCGCACGTCCAGCAGGACGGGCCTGGCGCGGCCGCTGCCGTCGTCAGCGCTGTTGCCGAGCCATTGCGCAAGCTCGGTGGGCGTGATCTGCTGCATGGAGGGCTCCGTTCAGAACTGGAAGCGCGTGGCGGCCTTGACGCCGTCCAGCGGGACCACGGCCGTCTCGAACAGGTTGACGGTCTGGTATTCGGTCTCGGACATGCGCGTGATCAGCTGCGCCTCCATCACCGGCAGCGTGCCGACGAAGGCCGAGATGCGGCCGCCGACCTTGACCTGCGACAGGATCGACGAAGGCAGCACCGGCATCGAGCCGGAGATGCAGATCACGTCGTAGGGCGCACCGGCGGGCCAGCCCTCGGCGGCATTGCCTTCGGCCACTTCCACGTTGGTAATGCCGGCACGGGCGAGATTCTCGCGGGCCAGCGCAGCCAGTTCCGGGCGGATGTCCACCGTGGTCACCTGGCGGGCGCGCGCGCCCAGCAGCGCGGCCATATACCCCGAGCCGGCGCCGATTTCGAGCACGGTCTCGTGCTTGCGCACATTCAGTTCCTGCAGCACGCGCGCTTCGACACGGGGCGCCAGCATCAACTGGCCGCCCGGCAGCGGAATCTCGGTGTCGACGAACGCCAGGCTGGCGTAGGCCTTCGGCACGAACTGCTCGCGCTTGACCACCGCGAGCAGGTCGAGGATTTCCTGATCCAGCACGTCCCAGGGCCGGATCTGCTGTTCGATCATGTTGAAACGGGCTTTTTCGAGGTCCATCTTGCCTATCCTTGCTAATGCCAACCGCTATCCGTGTCATCCGGCCGGGCGGTGCGCACGGCCGGGGAAATTCGTCAAACCCGCCATTTTACCCGGCAGACGTGATGCGCGGGCATCCGGCTGGGGCGGGGTGCTGCCGTCGCACAACGGTTCGCGAGCGCTTTGCCCTCTCCCCCGCCCCTCTCCCGCAAGCGGGCGAGGGGAGCGAAACGGCGGCGCTGCGCGCCGAAGGCTCGGATGGCCCTCTCCCCCGGCCCCTCTCCCGCAAGCGGGCGAGGGGAGCGAAACGGCGGCGCTGCGCGCCGAAGGCTCGGATGGCCCTCTCCCCCGGCCCCTCTCCCGCAAGCGGGCGAGGGGAGCGAACCTCCAGCGCTTCCACTGCCATCGGTGTGCTCCCCTCTCCCACTTGTGGGAGAGGGGCGGGGGAGAGGGCATCGGGCGCTCGCCATCCCACCCAGCGACATTCACTCCGCCCCCGCCCCCCGGCTGCCCCACTCCTGCGCGCCCACTTCGTCCGCCGCGGCGGGCTGCGCAGCCCGCCCGGCCGCCTTCCCCGCCCACTTGCGCCGCAGCCAGGCCGCGAAGTCGTCCAGGTAGGTGTAGATCACCGGCACCACCACCAGCGTCAGTACCGACGAGGTGATGATGCCCCCGATCACCGTCTGTCCCATCGGCGCGCGCTGCTCCGCGCCCTCGCCGAGGCTGAAGGCCAGCGGCACCATGCCGAAGATCATCGCCAGCGTGGTCATCAGGATCGGCCGCAGCCGCACCCGGGCCGCCTCGACCAGCGCCGCCTCGCGCGCCATCGGCGCCTTGCCGTGCGCGCCGCGCCGGGCCTGGTTGGCGAAGTCCACCAGCAGGATCGCGTTCTTGGTCACAAGCCCCATCAGCATGATGAAGCCGATGATCGAGAACATGTTCAGCGTCGAGCCGAACAGCAGCAGGGCCGCGAACACGCCGATCAGGGTCAGCGGCAGCGAGGTCATGATCGCGACGGGCTGGAAGAAGCTGGCGAACTGCGAGGCCAGGATCATGTAGATGAAGATCACGGCCAGCGCCAGCGCCGACACCGCATAGCCGAACGACTCGTTCATCGACTTGGTCGAGCCGCCGAAGCGGTAGTGGTAGCCGGCCGGCCATGTCATGCCATCGAGCGCCCGCATGATGTCGCGCGCCACCTCGCCCTGCGAGCGGCCCGACGTGTTGGCGGTCAGCTCGACCTCGCGGTTCAGGTCGCGCCGGCTGATCTGGTTCGCGCCGGTGGTCGGCACCAGTTCCGCGATCTGCCGCAGCGGCACCATCTTCGGCGAGCCGTCGGCGTTGGTCTGCGTGCTGGCGATCATCAGCCCGTTCAGGTCGGCCATGCCGGTGCGCGCATCCTTGGGCAGGCGCACGCGCACGTCGTAATTCTCGTCGTCGGGCGCGCGCCAGCTGCTGATCGCGTCGCCAGCCAGCAACGGCCGCAGCGCATTGCCGATCTGCACGATGCCCACGCCCAGGTCCGAGGCCAGTTCGCGGCGGATCCGCACTTCGACGGTGGGGCGATCGTCCTTCATGCTGGTATCCAGGTCGACCAGCCCGGGAATCGCCCGCATCCGGCGCGCGGCTTCTTCGGAGAGCCGCTTGAGTTCGCCCAGGTCGTCGCCCTGCACCGACACCTGGATGGCCTTCTGCCCGCCCGCGCCGTCGGGCATGCCGACCATCGTCAGGGTAATGCCGGCAATGCGCGCGACGCGCTCGCGGATCAGCGGATTGAGCTGCGCCGTGGTGCGCTCGCGCTCGCGCCGATCCACCAGCCGCACCGACACCAGCGCGTTGTTGCGGCCCGAGGTATTGCCCGCGTTGATCGTCGCGTAGGTGTACGCGACCTCGGGGAATTCCTTCAGCGCTGCCTCCACCTGGCGCACCTTCGACTCGGTCACTTCCAGCGCGGTGCCCACCGGCGTATGGAAGCCGACCTGCGTCTCGCCCAGGTCTGCATTCGGCACGAACTCCGTGCCGATCAGCGGCACCAGCGCAAAGCTGCCGAAGAAGGTCGCCACGGCGATGATGGCCGTCGCCAGACGGTGCTTCAGCGCCCAGCCCAGCATCGAGCCGTAGCCGTGGCCCAGCGCATCCATTCGCGCGGAGAACCAGTCCAGCAGCCGCCCCACGGTGCGTCCGTACCAGCTGCGCTTGTTGCCCGTGCCGTGCAGGTCCGGGTCGTGCCAGACCGACGAGAGCATCGGGTCCAGCGTGAAGGACACGAACATCGAGATCAGCACCGCGGCCACCACGGTCACGCCGAACTGATGGAAGAAGCGGCCGATGATGCCGCCCATGAAGCCGACGGGCAGGAACACCGCGACGATCGAGAAGGTGGTGGCGAGCACCGCCAGCCCGATCTCCTCGGTGCCATCCAGCGCGGCACGGCGGTGATCCTTGCCCATCAGGTTGTGGCGCACGATGTTCTCGCGCACCACGATGGCATCGTCGATCAGCAGGCCGACGCACAACGACAGCGCCATCAGCGTGATCATGTTCAGTGTGAAGCCGAACAGGTACATCACGCCGAAGGTGCCGATCAGCGCGATCGGCAGCGTGAGGCCGGTGATCACCGTGCTGCGCCAGGAGCCGAGGAACAGGAAGACGATCGCCACGGTAAGGAAGGCGCCTTCCAGCAGGGTCGAGCGCACCTCGTCCACGCTGCGCCGGATGCCGCGCGCGTTGTCGTTGATGACGGTCAGCTGCACGCCGTCGGGCACCAGCTTGCGCACCTCGTCGGTCATGCGCACCAGCCCGTCGACGGTATCGACGGTGTTCTGGCCCTGTTCCTTGACCACCGACAGGAACAGCGCGCGCTCGCCATTGAGCAGCGCCAGGCTCTCCTGCTCCTGCTCGCCGTCCAGCACCTCGGCGACCTGGTCCAGCGTGACTGGCTGGCCGCCGCGGCGCGCCACGATGATCTGGCGGAACGCCGCGGCATCGCGCACCCGGCCCTTGATCTGCACCACCGTATCGGTGGCGGTGGAGCGCAGCTCGCCCGCCGGCAGTTCCTGGTTCTCGGCGCGGATTGCGTCCATCACCTGCTGCACGCCGATGCCCAGCGCCTCCAGTTGCGCGGGTCGGATGCGCACTTCGATCTCGCGCTTGGTGCCGCCGACGATGGTGATGGCACCCACGCCGCGCACCGTCTCCAGCCGCTTGCGCACGATCTGGTCCGCGATGGTGGTCAGTTCGCGCTGGCTGCGCGCCGAACCCGGTGCGTTGGATACCGACAGGTGGAAGATCGGCGCCTCGGAGGGGTCGTAGCGCAGCACACGCGGCTCTTCGACCTCGTCGCGAAACTGCGGCCGGATCAGCGCGATCTTGTCGCGCACGTCCTGCGCGGCGCGGCCCACGTCGACCGTCAGGTCGAACTGCACCACCACCACCGAGGAGCCCTGGTACGAGTGCGAGAAGATCTCGTCGATGCCCGAGATCGTATTGACGATCTCCTCGACCTTGCGCGTGACGTCGGACTCGACCGATTCCGGCGGGGCGCCGGGATACTCGGTCTGCACCACCACGATGGGAAAGGTGATGTCGGGGAACTGGTCCACC
The DNA here is from genome assembly GCF_019795295.1 of Cupriavidus sp. AU9028. Classification (GTDB taxonomy): domain Bacteria; phylum Pseudomonadota; class Gammaproteobacteria; order Burkholderiales; family Burkholderiaceae; genus Cupriavidus. Next base: position 57,855 of record NZ_JAIMCG010000012.1, read on the forward strand.
GACAGCCGGTTGTACGAGAACAGCCCGATGACGACGAAGGCCATCATCATCATGGTGGCCAGCACCGGGTTGTGGATCGACAGTCGGGTGAACCACATGGCAGCCGCTCCTCGTTCAGGCCTTGACCAGCCGCACCTGGCTGCCCACGCGCAAGGTGCCCAGGTTGGTTCGCACCACCTGCGCGCCGGCCGGCAGGCCACCGGCGATCTCGACCCAGCCCGCCGACTCGTCGCGCACGCCGACGGTGACTTCGCGCTGCTTCAGCACGCCATCCTCGATGCTGTAGACGAAGGCGCGCTCGCCTTCGTAGCGCACCGCCGTGACAGGGACCGCCAGCGCGCCGTTGCGTTGGCCCAGCACCAGCCCGCCGCGGGCGAACATGCCGGCGCGCAGCCGCCCCTCGGGGTTGTCGATGCGGACATAGACCATGATGCTGCGCGTACCCTCGGTCACCGCCGGGTTGATGCGCACCAGCTTGCCCTCGAACTGCCCGGCGCCCTCGACTTCCAGCTGCACAGACTGGCCAATCGTCACGCGGCCGACATCGCCCATCGGCACCGGCGCCTCCAGTTCGAGCGTGCGCAGATCGACCACCTGCAGCAGCGGCGAGTCCGGCGACACCTTCTCGCCGGGCTGGACCGAGCGCACCGCCACCATGCCGTCCAGCGGCGACTTCACCACCGTATCGGCGAGCGACTTGCGCACGACCGCGAGGCCGGCTTCCGCGGCGTCCAGGTTGGCCTTGGCCACGTCCAGCTCCGACTGGAACTTGTCGAAGGCGGTGCCGGAGATGAAGCCGCGTTCCACCAGGCTGCGGTTGCGCTCGAACGTCTGCCGCGCGTTCTCGTACTGGCCCCGTGCGGCCAGCATCTGCCCGCGGGCCTGCGCCGCGCGGGCTTCGTATTCCGTCGCCTCGATGCGGACCACCACCTGGCCCGCGCGCACCGCCTCGCCCTCGCGCACCAGCACCTCGCGCACCTCGCCGGCCACCTTGGCGCCAATGGCGGCCTGGTTCAGCGCGCGCAGGCCGCCGGAGAGCGGCAGCAGCACCTGCAGATCGCGCGGCGCCGCGGCGACGACTTCGGATTGCAGCAGTTCGATCAGCGTGGCTTGCGCCGGCTGGTTTGCCGCGCTCGCGGCGGAAGCGCTCGCGGGTTGCTTCGCGCCGCCGCCGCGCACGGCCAGCATCGCGCCGGCCAGCACCAGCAGCGCCAGCAAGGAGAGGAAAAGGGTACGCTTGCGCGGAATCTTCATGATCGCGAAGGAGAGGCGGAAGGGGAGGCCGCAGCGGAGGCCGAAGCGGAGGCGCTTGTGGACTCGCAGCCGTCCGCGGATTGCTGCATCGACTGCTGCTGCATCTCGTCGCGGATCTGCTCCCAGATCCATGGCCCGGACTGCGGCGGCAGCGGAACGTCGCGCGCGCCGCCGGTCGTCAGGCCGAACAGCAGCACCTGCAGCAGATTGTCCAGGAACGCTTCGGGGTCGATGTCGTCATAGGCAAAGGCGCCGAAAGCGCGCTGCCACAGCATCAGGAAGACCAGCGGCGCGCAGATCAGCGTGGTGGTCGGGTTGGCCGGCAGCGCACGGAACTCGCCGCGCGCCACGCCGCGCTGCAGCACGCGGGCAAACAGCTCGTCGCCGGGAATCATCACCTCCTCGTTGTAGAAGCGGGCGATCTCCGGAAAATTGGCCGACTCGGCCATGATGAGCTTGGTCAGCCCCGCCACCGGCGTGGCACCGATCAATCCCCACCATCCGCGCAGCAGTTCGCGCAGCAGCTCCGGGGTCGAGCCCTCGTAGCTGTCCACCAGATCGGTGCCGCGCTTGAGCGCCGGCACCAGGTTCTCGCGCACCACCGACTGGAACAGTTCCTTCTTGTTGGCGAAGTAGAGATAGACCGTGCCCTTGGATACCCCGGCGGCAGCGGCGACATCCTCCAGCCGCGTCGCGGCATAGCCGCGCTCGACGAACAGTTCCAGCGCCGCGGCCACCAGCTCCTGGGGCCGTGCCGACTTGCGGCGCGACCAGCGGCGCCCGGCGCTACCGTTGGCGGCGTCGCCGTCTTCGTGGGCGGGGGCGGAATCGTCGGCGATATCATGCCGACCAGCGGAGGAGGGACTCACGGCGGGCAAAGCGGGAACTCGGTTCGACAACGGCGGCCGGGGAACGGGTTGGGGGAAAGGGAAAAGCGGTCCGGGATCGGCCCGGACGCTCGCTGCGGACCGATCGAGGCACGCGGCGGGGGAATGGCGAGCGCAGCGGATGCGATGCTGGTCTGCCGTCCGCGCCGGCGATTCCCCTTGGTCGGTAAAATCAGGCGGTAAAATAAATAACCGATCGGTCAGTAATGTAGTAGAGCGGCAAATACCGGTCAAGCCGGGGGCGATTCGATATGGCAGGTGATTCTAATGCCATATTTATGCCGATTTCGCGTCACGGTTGCGGTCACCTTCCTTTCAATGTGTAACTTCCCTTCGCGCCACTGCGCGCGGCACCGACACTGCGGCGTGCCGTGGTGAACCAAGCTGATGCCCTGCCAATCTGACGTAACTTGCCGCCCGGGGTGCGGCGCCTGCTGTATCGCGCCGTCGATCACCTCGCCGCTGCCCGGCATGCCCGAGGGCAAGCCCGCTGGCGTGCCGTGTGCGCAGCTGCTGCCCGATATGCGCTGTGCCGTGTTCGGACGGCCCGAGCGGCCGGCCTTCTGCGGCGGACTGCGGCCCTCGGCCGAGATGTGCGGCGGCTCGCGCGAAGCGGCGATCCACTGGCTGGCTCGGCTGGAGGCCGCTACCGCGCCGCAGGCCTGACGACCGAACGGGGCGGGGCAATGCAGCAGATGGAATCAAACCGGAGATCCGAATCACCATGGCGACGATGAACCGTCGACGCTGGCTGGCCGCGTGCGGCAAGGCCACCGTCGCAGCCGCGCTGGCGGCCACGCTGGCCAGCTGCGGGCTGGTCGGCAACGAATACACCTTCTCGCAGAGCCAGCTGCAGGCGGCGCTCGAGCGCAAGTTTCCGTTCAGCCAGCGCTACATGCAGCTGTTCGACGTCCAGCTGACCAATCCGCAGCTGGTGCTCGATTCCCAGCGCAATCGCGTCAGCATCAGCTTCGACGCCCGGCTGGACAACCAGCTTTTCTTCAGCCAGCCGATGACCGGCCGCTTCGCGCTGGACAGCGGACTGCGCTATGACTCGCCGAGCCGCTCGCTGGTGCTGCAGGACCCGGAAGTGCGCCAGTTCGATGTGGCGGGCATGCCGGCGCAGTTCTCGCGCCAGCTCAACGCGCTGGGCGGCATCCTTGCCGAACAGCTGCTGCAGGACTATCCGCTCTATACCTTCAAGCCCGACGAGCTGCGGCTCGGCGGCCGACAGGTCGAGCCCGGTACAATCACGGTCCTGCCGGACGGCATCAACGTCAAGATCAACCGGCCCTGATGGCCCCAGCGGCCCTGGCGGCGCCGGACTCCGGCGCGCGCGTCATTGGCCGAAGGCGCCGCGGCGCGCGTTGCCGCGCCAGCGCCGCGCCCGTCGTCTTTCCCGGCCGGCCGTGTTCCGGCCGTTGTTTCTTCCTGACCCCAACTCGCCATTCCTTCAACGCATGGATATCGCCATTGCCTTCAAAGCCTTGATCCTCGGCATCGTCGAGGGGCTGACCGAATTTCTGCCGATCTCCAGCACCGGGCACCTGATCCTCGCCGGCGAACTGCTGGATTTCAACGACAACAAGGGCAAGGTGTTCGAGATCGTCATCCAGTTCGGGGCGATCCTCGCAGTCTGCTGGGAGTTCCGCCGCCGCATCACCGATGTCGTCGGCGGCCTCGCCACCGAGCCGCGCGCGCAGCGCTTTGCGCTCAATGTCATCGTCGCCACCGCCCCCGCCATCGTGCTGGCGTTCCTGCTCGGCGGCTATATCAAGGCCCACCTGTTCAACCCGATCACCGTCGCCACCGCGTTCATCGTCGGCGGGCTGGTGATCCTGCTGGCCGAATGGAAGGAAAGCCGGCGCGGGCAGGTCTCGCATCCGCAGGGCAACGCCTTGCTGGAAGCGGCCAAGGCGGCCGCCCCGCGCATCGAATCGGTCGACGACATGACCTGGCGCGACGCGCTGAAGGTCGGCGTGGCGCAGTGTTTCGCGCTGGTGCCAGGCACCTCCCGCTCTGGCGCCACCATCATCGGCGGCATGCTGTTCGGCCTGTCGCGGCAGGTCGCCACCGAGTTCTCGTTCTTCCTGGCAATCCCGGTGATCTTCGGCGCCAGCGTCTACGAGCTGTACAAGGCGCGCTCGGTGCTATCCGCCGACGACATCGGCGTGTTCGCGATCGGCTTCCTTTTCGCTTTCCTGTCGGCGTTCCTGTGCGTGCGCTGGCTGCTGCGTTTCGTCGCCACGCACGATTTCCGGCCGTTCGCCTGGTACCGGATCGTGTTCGGGGTGCTGGTGCTGGCCACCGCGCAGATGGGGCTGGTGGCCTGGCACGCGTAAGGGGCGCTAGCGCGGGGCTGCTTGCCCTCTCCCCCGGCCCCTCTCCCGCAAGCGGGCGAGGGGAGCACACCGGCAGGGCGTCGATCGCCAATGGTTTGCTCCCCTCTCCCGCCCAGCGGGAGAGGGGCCGGGGGAGGGCAGCCCTGGCAGCCCGGAAAGCCCGTCAGCCCCCCGCTCCCTCCCGCTTGCGAAACACCACATCCCACACCCCATGCCCGAGCCGCAGTCCGCGGCGCTCGAACTTGGTGACCGGGCGATAGTCCGGCCGCGGCGCAAAGCCGCCGTCCGCCGCGCTGCCCGTGTTGACCAGCGCCGGCTCGCCCGACAGCACCTCGACCATCTGGTGCGCATACTCTTCCCAGTCGGTGGCGCAATGGAAATAGCCGCCGGGTTTGAGCCGGCTCGCCAGCAGCTTGACCAGCGGCGGCTGCACCAGCCGGCGCTTGTTGTGGCGCTTCTTGTGCCAGGGGTCCGGGAAGAAGATATGGACGCCGTCCAGGCAGTCCTCGGTCAGCATGTGCGCGATGACCTCGACCGCATCGTGCTGCAGGATGCGGATATTGCCGATGTCGCGCTCGCCGATCAGCTTGAGCAGCGCGCCCACGCCCGGCTCGTGCACCTCGCAGCCCAGGAAGTTGTCGTGCGGGCGCAGCTGCGCGATATGCGCGGTGGTCTCGCCCATGCCGAAGCCGATCTCGAGGATCGTCGGCGCCTCGCGGCCGAAGGCCGCCGCCAGGTCCAGCGGCTGCGGCGTGTAGGGCAGCACGAAGCGTGGTCCCAGTTCGTCGATCGCGCGCTGCTGCCCGGTGGAGGTGCGGCCGGCGCGGCGCACGAAGGAACGGATGCGGCGCGGATGGGCGACGTCGTCCGGCGCCGCGGAATTTTCGGAGGCGGGGGAATCGGCGGAAATGGCGGAATCCACCGGCGGGATCGGGGAGATCGGTTCGTCAGGAAGCATGGCAACAAAAAAGCCGCCGAGGCAGACCACCGGTGGGTGGTGGCTGGGCGGCTAACGGATCGGCTAGCGGATCAGTATCGGATCCAATATCGAATATCGAATCGAGGATCGGATCGCGGATTGGATCGGGCAGGCCGGATGGCTTGCCCGCCTGCGCAGCGAATTCTACCCCAATGGTGGCAGTTGCCCGTTGCAGGCGCCCGCCGCCGGCGAGCCATGGAAGAACCGCCTTGCGGTTCACCCCGCGGGAATCTCCGGCTCGACCACCCTCGCCAGCAGCTCCAGCGACTGCTGCCAGCCCAGCCGGCATGCATCGGGCGGAATGGCATCCGGCAGCCCGGTCTGCTCGACGTGCAGTTCGGTGCCGCTCGAGACCGCCCGCAGCTCGAAGGTCGTCAGCATTTCCCCGGGAAGATTGGCATCGTCGAAGCGGTCCGTGACGACGATCCGTTCGTTGGGCACCAGTTCGCGATACTCGCCGCCGAAGCTGTGCGTCTGGCCGCCGGAGAAGTTGGTGAACGACATCCGGTAGCGGCCGCCCACGCGCGCGTCCAGCTCGTGGACGGTGGCCGTGAAGCCGTCCGGCGCGTTCCATTTGGCGATGGCGGCCGGGTCCAGCAGGGCGCGATAGACCCGCTCCGCGGGCGCGCGAAAAACCCGGACCAGGGTGAGGTTGTAGGGCATGGGAACTCCTTCAAGCCTGCGCCGCCGGTTCGGGCGACACCATCACCATCCACTGCACGCCAAAGCGGTCGAACAGCTGCCCATAACAGGGCGAAAAGAAGGTCGCGCCCGGTGGCATCACCACGCGCCCGCCATCGGCAAGCTTGTCGAACACGCTGCGGACCTGCTCCTCCGACTCGTATTGCAGCGTCAAACTGAAGCCACTGAAGCCGCTGCGCTGGCCCGGCACGTCGTCGCTGAGCATCACGCGCTGGCCGTCCAGCAGGAAGCTGGCATGCATCAGCTTCTGCGGTCCGCCCGGCGGGATGTACTCGGCAGGCACCGGCTCGGGACTGTCCGAATAGCGCATCCGCGACTCGACCTGCGCGCCCAGCGCCTGTTGATAGAAGTCCAGGGCCTCCTCGGCCCGTCCGTCGAAGAACAGCAGATAGGGTTCGATCTTCATTGATGTCTCCTGTGCCTGGGTTGTCACTGCGGCGACGCGGGCGGGCAGACGCGCCGATGCGCCAGACGCTACTCTAGGACGGATCGGCGGGCTTGCGCAGGGCGGGGGAGGGACACCCATCACAAGTGGGATGGGCCGTTGCGGCACTGGACCGACTGCACCCGGTGAAGTAGATTGGAATGCACTTGCCAGAAAACAGGAGAAGGGCCGTGGTTCCGTTCGACGATTGGTTGCTTTTTGCTGGCGCAGCGTTGCTGATGGTCCTGACCCCCGGCCCGAACATGGTCTACCTGATCTCGCGCTCGATCTGCCAGGGCAAGCGGGCCGGCGTGGTGTCGCTGCTTGGCGTCATTGCCGGCTTCCTCGTGCACATGTTCGCCGCCGCCGCCGGCCTGACCGCGCTGTTCCTGGCCATCCCGTTCGCATACCTGGTGCTCAAGTGGGCCGGGGCGGCCTACCTGCTGTATCTGGCATGGCAGGCGGTCAAGCCCGGGGCGCGCTCGCCCTTCGAGGCGCGCGCCTTGCCTGTCGATCCGCCGGGACGCCTGTTTCTGATGGGCTTCGTCACCAATCTGCTGAACCCGAAGATCGCCGTCTTCTATCTGTCGATCTTTCCCCAGTTCGTCACGCCGGAACATGGCTCGGTGTTCGCGCAGAGCATCCAGCTGGGCATCACGCAGATCGTGGTCAGTTTCTCCGTCAATCTGGCGATCGCGCTGTCGGCCGGCACGCTGGCCGCATGGTTTGCGCGCAGCCCGCGCTGGCTGGCCGCGCAGCGGTATCTGATGGGAACGGTGCTGGCTGCGCTGGCCGTGAAGATGGCACTGGAGCCGAGACGGGCTGCCTGAGCAGCGAGGGAGGGGACTACGGAAGACTGGAGCGGGCGATGGGAATCGAACCCACGTCTTTAGCTTGGGAAGCTAAGGTAATAGCCATTATACGACGCCCGCGGATGCCGGATTCTATGCGCGAACCGCCGCGCAAGGCAAGCGCGGCGCCTCGGAACGGTCAGTCGATGCGAACGCCGATCCGGCACGCCGCCCGCACGCTGTTCCCGGGCGCCACTCGCAACGCTTCTCCCCGATGCACCCCGTCCGGCAGCCCCAGCCACGGCTCGACGCAATAGTGGTCGGCCTGCTCGTGTTCTGCCCAGGTCGTCATCGCATGCCAGGCCAGCGCGTCCGGGGTCTTCGGCGCCAGGTCGAACGCCAGCGTCAGGGCAGGGCGAGCGCCGGCCGCCGGGATGGAAAGCGCAGGCCCGCGGCCATTGCCCGCAAGCCGGTGGAAGGTGTCCTGCAGGCGCGGATCGTCCAGTGCATACACGGACTCGCCCGCTTCCGCTTCGGTCAGTCCGCCATCCGCGCGCTGGCGTAGCCGCTCGGCGGGCGGCATGGCGAGGCGGCACTGGCTGCGCAACGCCGCCGGCACGGCAAAGTAGAAATGATGGCCGGCCTGGAAGGGCAGGGGTGTGTCGCCCAGGTTGTGCACCTCGAACACCGCCTCCAGCCCGTCTGGCAGCAACCGATAGCCGACCTCGAAGCGAAAGGCGAAGGGGTAGGCCTCCCGCGTTGCAGCGCTGTCCGCCAGCGACATCGTGATGCTCCCCGTGGGGTCGAGCGTGGCGACCTCGAACGGCAGGTCGCGGGCAAAGCCGTGCTGCGGCATGGCGTGCACCTTGCCGAGCGGATCGCGCCAGCGGCCGGCTTCGCCGTCGACGAAATGACGGCCGATCAGCGGGAACAGCAGGGGATTGCCGCCACGGATCTTCGCCGGGCGCGTCCAGTCGGCCGGATCGGGCCAGTGCAGCAGATCGATGCCCCGATGGACCCAACGTACCAGCCGGCCGCCGGCCTGCGGCGCCAGCAGCAGCATGTTGCGCTCGTCGCCGAGGCGCACGAGTGGCTGCTGCTGGAAGCGGACCGTGGCACGGTGCAGGTCGTCGGCACTGGGGCGGGGGGCGGACATGGGCGGGCTCCGTATGGCAAGGCAAGCTGCATCTTACCCAGTCCGTCGCACGCGCTGCGCGTGGCAGCCCACAGAAGGACGGGCGGTTCCGCCACCGCCGCGTCGGATCGCAAGCGAAACAGGCCGAGGGACGATGCCGCTTCGGCACTGCCGCCCTCCGGCCCCGCTCCCACGCCTCAGGCCGCGTCGGCGCTGGCCCGCTCGCCGAGATACTGGCGCGCGTAGGCGAAGTACCAGGCCAGCGTCTCCGGATTGGCCATCGCATCCGGATTGGCGATGCGCTCGGGGTCGTGCCCGAGCAGCAATTTCTTGATGGGCACTTCCATCTTCTTGCCCGACAGCGTGCGCGGCACGCCGGGCACCTGCAGGATCGCGTCGGGCACGTGCCGGGGCGAGAGCGCCTCCCGTATCCGCGCCCGCATCGTGTCGATCAACGCGGGCGACAGCTCGGTGCCGTCGCGCAGCACCACGAACAGGGCCATGTACGATGGCCGGCCCAGGTATTCCAGGTCGACGACGAGGCTGTCGAGCACCTCGGGCAGGTCCTCGACCACCCGATACAGTTCGCTGGTGCCCATCCGCACGCCCTGCCGATTGATGGTCGCGTCGGAGCGTCCGTAGATCACCGCGCCGCCGCGCGGGGTGATGCGGATCCAGTCGCCGTGCCGCCAGACGCCCGGATAGACGTCGAAATAGCTGTCGCGGTAGCGCTTGCCGTCCTCGTCGCCCCACAGGTAGAGCGGCATCGACGGCATCGGTTCGGTGCAGACGAGTTCGCCGACCTGATCGATCAGCGGCTGCCCCGCCTCGTCGAACGCCTCGACCCTGGCGCCGAGGCAGCGGCACTGCATCTCGCCCGCATGCACCGGCAGCAGCGGGCAGCCGGCGACGAACGAACCGGCGAAATCGGTGCCGCCCGACATCGGCGCCAGCCAGATATCCTCGCGCACCGTGCGATAGACCCAGTCGTAGGCTTCGGGCGGCAGCGGCGAACCGGTCGACCCCAGGGCCCGCAGCCGGCTCAGGTCGGCCTCGCGCGCGGGCACGATGCCGGCCTTGATCGCGGCCGAGAAGAAGGCCGCGCCGGCGCCGAACACGGTCACGCCGGCATCCTGCACGAAGCGCCACAGCACGCCCGCATCGGGCCAGCCCGGATTGCCGTCGTACAGCGCGATGGTGCTGCCCAGCAGCAGCCCGGCAACCTGCGCGTTCCACATGATCCAGCCGCTGCTGCTGTACCAGTGGAAGACATCGTCGGGCCCCAGGTCGTTGTGAAAGCCCATCAGCTTGAGCTGTTCGATGACGATGCCGCCGTGGCCGTGCACGATGGGTTTGGGCATGCCGGTGGTGCCCGACGAGTAGACGATCCACAGCGGATGGTCGAAGGGCACGCTGTCGATCGACAGCGGCGCCGGCCGGGCCAGCAGCGCGTCCCAGCGGTGGACCCGCAGCTTGCGGGCCGGGTCGTTACCCGTGTCGATCGCCGCGCCCAGCCGCGGCAGGATCACCAGGTCGGTCAGCGACGGCAGCGCCGCGGCCAGTTGGGCCACCACGCCGGAGCGGTCGTGCGCCTTGCCGCCGTAGCGATACCCGTCCACCACGATCAGCACCTTCGGCGCGATCTGCCGGAAGCGGTCCGCCACCGCGACCTGGCCCATGTCGGGCGCGCAGCCGGACCAGATCGCGCCGACCGCCGCGGTTGCGAGAAACGCCACCACGGTCTGCGGGATGTTGGGCAGGTAGCCGGCCACCCGGTCGCCGCGCTGCACGCCCATGCCGCGCAAGGCCTCTGCCAGCGCGCCGACCTGCTGCTCCAGTTCGTCCCAGCCGATCTGCGCCAGCGGCTGGTCCTCGCCGGCGTAGCGGATGGCGGCGCGCCGGCGCTGCTCGCCGGTGCCGGCGTGGCGGAACACCTGCTGCACATAGTTCAGCGTGGCGCCCTCGAACCAGCGCGCGCCGGGCATGGCGCGCGCGCCGAGCACGCGCTGCGCCGGCGTGTCGAAGCGCAGGTCGAAGTACTCGCGCACCGCGTCCCAGAACGCTTCGATGTCGCGGACCGACCAGTGCCACAGCGCGTCGTAGTCGGCAAAGTCCAGTCCGCGCGCATCGCGCAGCCATTGCATGAAGCCGGTCAGCCGCGCGCGTTCGCGTACCGCTTGCGGCGGGCTCCAGACCAGCTTGCCTTCCTCGATGGTGCTCATGTCTCCTCCTGCCCTCGTTCCGGGGCGTGATGGTGCAGCGCTATCGTGGTGGCCCGCGCCGCGCGGTGGCGGACGCGGATCGGGGGACTACATGCCGCCCAGGCACAGGTACTTCAGTTCCAGGTATTCATCGATGCCGTAGCGCGAGCCTTCGCGGCCCAGGCCGGACTGCTTGACCCCGCCGAAGGGGGCGACTTCATTGGAGATCAGCCCGGTGTTGATGCCGACCATGCCGTATTCGAGCTGCTCGGCCACGCGCCAGATGCGGCCGATGTCGCGGCTGTAGAAGTATGACGCCAGGCCGAACTCGGTGGCATTGGCCAGGTCCACGACTTCCTGCTCGTCGCGGAAACGGAACACGGCTGCCACGGGTCCGAAGGTCTCCTCGCGCGCAATCAGCATGTCCGGGGTGGCGTCGGCCAGCACGGTCGGGGCGACGAAGCGGTCCGAGCCGAGGCCGGGCACCAGTTCGCCGCCGGTCAGCACGCGCGCGCCGCGCGAGGTGGCATCGTCGATATGCTGGCGCACCTTGCGAACCGCGTCGTCGTCGATCAGCGGCCCCTGTGCCACCCCCGTCTCGAAGCCGTTGCCAACGCGCAGGGTCTTCGCCTGCTCGGCCAGCCTGGCGACGAAGGCGTCGTAGATCGACTCGTGTACGTAAAAGCGGTTGGTGCAGACGCAGGTCTGGCCGGCATTGCGATACTTCGACGCAATCGCGCCTTCGACCGCGGCGTCCAGGTCGGCGTCCTCGAACACGATGAAGGGGGCGTGGCCACCCAGTTCCAGCGCCACCTTCTTGACCGTCGGCGCGCACTGTTCCATCAGGATCCGGCCCACCGGGGTCGAACCGGTGAACGACAGATGGCGGACCACCGGCGAGGCGCACAGGGTCTTGCCGATCGCCACCGACTGGCCGGCATCGCCGGTAACGATGTTGAGCACGCCCGGCGGAATGCCGGCGCGCTGAGCCAGTTCGGCCATCGCCAGCGCGCTCAGCGGCGTCTGCTCGGCGGGCTTGATCACGATGGTGCAGCCGGCGGCCAGCGCGGGGGCGCACTTGCGCGTGATCATCGCGATCGGGAAGTTCCAGGGCGTGATCGACGCGCAGACGCCGATCGGCTGCTTGAGCACCACCATCCGCTTGTCGGACCAGGTGGAGGAGGGCACGTCGCCGCTGACGCGCTTGGCTTCCTCCGCGAACCACTCGATGAAGGAGGCGCCGTACACCACCTCGCCCCGGGCCTCGGCCAGCGGCTTGCCCTGCTCGGCGGTCATCAGCGCGGCCAGATCGTCGGCATGCTGCATCAGCAGGTCATACCAGCGGCGCATCAGGTTGGCGCGATCCTTGGCGGTACGGGCACGCCAGGCCGGCCAGGCGCGCTCGGCGGCGGCGATCGCGCGCTCGGTTTCCTCGGCGCCGAGGTTGGCCACCTGCACCAGCGTCTCCCCGGTGGCGGGATCGGTCACCGGGAAGCGGCCACCGCTGTCCGCGTCCACCCAGTTGCCATCGATATAGGACTGCTGGCGGATCAGGCCGCGGTCCTGAATCCGTTCAAGCGCTTGCGCCATGGTGATCTCCGGTCTGTGCTGAAATCCGATGACCAATGATAGCCGCTAGCGGCGGGGCGTGTCCGGCACCTCAGAGGTGGGGCGCAATCAGGAATGGGGGCGGCGTGCGGCCCTCTCGCCCAGCTCACCCCTTCCGCTCGAACAGCGTTTCCCACATCTGGTCGACCCGCGACTTGATGCCCGCCTCCATCTCGATCGGTCGCCCCCACTCGCGCGTGGTTTCGCCCGGCCACTTGTCGGTGGCGTCGATCCCCATCTTCGATCCCAGCCCGGACACCGGCGAGGCAAAGTCGAGGTAGTCGATGGGCGTGTTGTCGACCATCACGGTGTCACGGGTCGGATCGACCCGGGTGGTGATCGCCCAGATCACCTCCTTCCAGTCCCGCACGTCGACGTCGTCGTCCACCACCACGATGAACTTGGTGTACATGAACTGGCGCAGGAAGCTCCAGACGCCGAACATCACGCGCTTGGCATGGCCGGCGTACTGCTTCTTCATCCGCACCAGTGCCATCCGGTAGCTGCATCCTTCGGGCGGCAGATAGAAGTCGGTGATCTCCGGAAACTGCTTCTGCAGCAGCGGCACGAACACCTCGTTCAGCGCCACGCCGAGCACGGCCGGCTCATCGGGCGGCTTGCCGGTATAGGTGGAGTGATAGATCGGGTCGCGCCGCATGGTGATGCGGTCGATGGTGAAGACCGGGAACCAGTCCTGCTCGTTGTAATAGCCGGTATGGTCGCCGAACGGGCCTTCCAGCGCATGCTCGTAGCCGCTCGGGTGGTTCGGGTCGGGCTGGATATGGCCTTCGAGCACGATCTCCGCCGACGCCGGCACGCTCAGTTCCGCCAGCGTGGGCGTAATGCAGCTGGCCAGCGCCGTGCGGCTGCCGCGCAACAGGCCGGCGAACTGGTATTCGGAGAGCGTGTCGGGCACCGGCGTCACCGCCCCCAGCATCGTTGCCGGGTCGGCGCCCAGCGCCACGGCGATGGGGAAGGGCTTGCCCGGGTTGGCCAGCGCGTGCTCGCGGAAATCCAGCGCGCCGCCGCGATGGGCCAGCCAGCGCATGATCACCCGATTGTGGCCGATCACCTGCTGCCGGTAGATCCCCAGGTTCTGCCGCTTCTTGTGCGGGCCGCGCGTGACCACCAGCCCCCAGGTAATCAGCGGCGCCGCATCGCCGGGCCAGCACCACTGGATCGGCAACCGCGACAGATCGACGTCATTGCCTTCCCACACCACCTCCTGGCAGGCCGGCGCCGAGACGCGCCTGGGCGCCATGTCCCACACCGACTTGGCCAGCGTGAACAGCTTGCCCGCCTCGCGCAGCCCGCGCGGTGGCTCCGGCTCCTTCAGGACCGACAACACCCGGCCGATGTCGCGCAGGTCCGCCAGTGTTTCCGCGCCCATGCCCAGCGCGACCCTGCGTGGTGTCCCGAACAGATTGGCGAGGACCGGAATATCGAAAATCGCTTCAGCTCCTTGAACGCTTTCACGGGCGGGCCGCTCGAACAGCACTGCGGGGCCCTCGGCGCGCAGCAGGCGGTCGCAGATCTCGGTCATTTCGAGCCTGGGCGAGACGGGTTGCGCGACGCGCCTCAGTTCGCCCTGCCGTTCGAGTTGGCCGATGAAGTCGCGCAAGTCGTTGTATTTCATGTCAGATAGGCCCGGAAGCCACGGTGCAGCATGGCGCCTTCCCGTGGTTTGAGTGATTTTATGTGCTCTTTGACGGCAAGAAGCCGAAAAAAATTGCGCGCAAAGGTATCGCCAAATTGTAAGTATTTTTGGTGATCCGAAGGAGTCTTGCGGCGCAAGCATCCTCGACGCGGCGCGGGTTTCCGAGGAGATCGGGGACCGTGCGCCACCGGATACAACCGTGTTACATATTCCTTTTAGTTATTATCTCGCCAAACGTTATTCTTGACTAGGTATAAACCGCTTCATACAATCGCGTCTGCTCAAGGAAGTGCTGCATCGCAACAACGAAAACTTGACCTTGTCAAGCGCGAACATCGCGGCAGCTTCACCAGATCCATTCTCGGACCTCCTGTACGAAACGGTCCATCGGATCGCCACCGGCGCAGCCGGTGCGTCACGTTGAGTCTTCGCTGCAGAGCGAACTCCCCCAAGGGTTCCCTCTGTTAAATCGCTGGGCGCATGGGGAGCGCTCACCAACAACCGATGCCGGTCGCCTCTGCAAGGGCGGTGCGGTGTCCTTACTTAATACGTTGTCTGCGGACGGACGCGCCCGGGTTTTGCCCTGGCCGGCGTGGCGACAGCGGATGGAGGTAAGCATGAGTGGTTGGAAAACCCTTCATCTTCCCGGTGTCGGGCGGGCATTGCAGGTTCGCTTCCGTCAACCGGTCCCGGGTGTCCGGCGTGCGCTGCAAGTTCGCCTGGCCCACCCGGTCGCAGGCCGCGCCTTGCGCAGCGGCCGCGCCACGCTGAAGTTCGCGCTGAACAGTGCCGGTGTGCTGGCCATGGTCGCGGGCGTTTCGTTGACGGTCAGCCAGGAATGGCGGACGGCGTTCGCCGGCATGCTGGCGGGCGACGAGGCCCCGGCGGTGCTGCTCGAGGCCGCCACGGCGTCCGGTAGCGCCCTTGCATCGGCCGATACGGTACACGCCAGTGTCGACCCCGCTGCCAGCGGTCCGATCCCGGTCGCGGCCGGCGCCGTGCAGGCCGCCGCCCAGCCGGCCCGGCTCGGCACGGCGGGCCTGCCCAGCGTCTCCGGTGTCGACGAGTGGGCGCATACCAGCACCCAGACCAAGGTGCCGTCGGTCGCCCACCTCGCCGCCCGTATCCCGGCGCAGCGGGTTGCCCTTGAGGCGCGCTACAGCAACTCGCTGGACAGCGCCCGCGAGCAGGCCGTCGTCGCCGACTACATCGCCCGCAAGTACCGCGTGGCGGCGCAGGCGACCTCGCAACTGGTCAAGGCCGCCTATCTGACCGGCCGCGAGGTCGGCATCGATCCGCTGCTGATCCTGGGCGTGATCGCGATCGAGTCCAGCTTCAATCCGTTCGCGGAAAGCGGCATGGGCGCCCAGGGCCTGATGCAGGTGATGACCAAGGTCCACCAGGACAAGTACGAGCACGTCGGCGGCGTCGCCGCGGCGCTCAATCCGTACGCCAACATCAAGATCGGTGCGCTGGTGCTGAAGGACTGCATCGCCCGCGCCGGTTCGATCGAAGGCGGCCTGAAGTACTACGTCGGCGCGACCACCGCTACCGATGGCGGCTACGGCGCCAAGGTGCTGGCCGAGCGCTCGCGGCTGCGTCGCGTGCTGGGGCTGGGCGATGCGCCGGCCGCCGCGCCCGGCACGGCCCCCGAGCCGCTGCCGGGTCCGTCGTCGACCAAGACCCAGGCCGAGCACACGCCCGAAGCGGATGGCGTGGTCGATGTCGAGGCCGTGCCGCAGGTGCCGCGCAAGGCCTGACCGTTCGCTGTTGGCCCGAGCAGGCAAGAAAACACCGTCCCTCGGGACGGTGTTTTTCGTTGTGCCGCAGTTCGGCGGCTGCAGTTCAGCGGCCGAACAGCTTGGCGAGCCTGCCGATGGCGTCTTCGATATGCGCCATCGAGGTCGCGTACGAGATGCGAATGTGGCTGCTGGCGGTATGGGGGCCGAAATCCATGCCCGGCACCAGCACCACCCCCGCCTCCTGCAGGATCGCCTGCGTCAGCCGGTCGGCATCCCCGGCGGCAGGGTGGTTGACCTGCCGGCAGTCGGCATAGACGTAGAAGGCGCCGTCCGGTCTGACCGGCACCTGCAGCCCGACCGACTCCAGCGCCGGCACGATCCTGTCGCGGCGCTCGCGGAACTGCGCCTTGCGCTCGTCGTAGATGGACAGCGCCTCCGGCGTGAAGCAGGCCAGCGCGGCATGCTGCGCGACCGCCGAGGCGCAGATGAACAGGTTCTGCGCGACCTTCTCGAAGGCCGGCACCAGCGCGTCCGGCACCACCAGCCAGCCCAGGCGCCAGCCGGTCATGTTGAAGTACTTCGAGAAGCTGTTGACCGTGACGACATTGTCGTCGAGGCTGAGCGCGGACACCGGCGCGCCGTCATACGAGAGGCCCTGGTAGATCTCGTCGACGATGGCAAAGCCGTCGCGCTGCCGCACCTCGGCAAGAATCTGCCGCAGCTCCTCGGGCAGGATCGAGGTGCCGGTGGGGTTCGACGGGGAGGCCAGCAGCACGCCACGGGTCGCGTCGCCCCAATGCTCGCGGACCTGCGCGGCGCTCAGCTGGAAGCGCTGCTGCGGACCGCTCGGGATCATCTTCGCGTGGCCGTCGAAGGCGGCCACGAAATGCCGGTTGCAGGGATAGCTGGGATCGGGCATCAGCACTTCCGCGCCAATCTCGACCAGTACCGCGCACGCCAGCAGCAGCGCGCCCGAAGCCCCGGCGGTCACGATGACGCGCCGGGCCGGCACGTCGATGCCATACGCCGTGCGGTAATAGCCGGCGATCGCCTCCCGCAGCGGCTCGATGCCGAGCGCGCCGGTGTATTGCGTGACGCCCCGGCGCATCGCTTCGGCGGCGGCTCGCACCACCGGTTCGGCGGCGGTGAAGTCCGGCTCCCCGATGCCCATATGGATGATGCTGCGGCCCGCGCGCTCCAGTTCGGCGGCCTGCTTGGCCAGTTCCATCACGTGGAAGGGGCGGATGTTGGCGAGACGGGAGGCGGTGGCGAGTTGTTGCGGGTCCATGGTCGGTGCGAAAGGAGAAGCTGCGGCGGATGGCGAGTCCGGCCGCGGAAAAGCGAGCGCGGGAATGAAAACACCCGCCCTGGGCGGGTGTCCGGAATCGGCCGGGGGAAGACCCGTCCGACTCCTAGCGGCGGGCCGCCACTTCGGTGGCGCGCACTTGTGCCGCCACCTTGTCCAGCACGCCGTTGACGTACTTGTAACCTTCGACGCCGCCGAAGGTCTTGGTCAGCTCGACGGCCTCGTTGATGACGACCTTGTACGGGATGTCGAGGCAGTGGACCAGCTCGTAGCTGCCCACCAGCAGCGCAGCGCGCTCGATCGGCGACAGTTCCTCGACCGGACGGTCGAGGAATGGCGAGAAGGCGGCGGTCAACCGCTCCTCTTCGCGCACCGCGCCGCCCAGCAGCGCGTCGAAGTGCTCGCGGTCCGCCTTGTTGAAGCCCTGCGCGTCATGCAGGTGGGCCTGGATCGCGCCGATATCGGTGCGGTTCAGCAGCCATTGATACAGCCCCTGCAGCGCCAGCTCGCGCGAGCGGCGGCGCGCGCTCTTGGGCGGCGCCTTGGCGTCAGTGCGGGCCGCCGGCCGTGCGCCGGGCTTGCCGCCCTGGGGTGCGTCACTCATCGTCGTCCTCGTCTTCGTCGTCCTGGGCGCCGCGCAGCGAATCCAGCGCGGCCACCAGGTTTGCCATTTCCACGGCGGCACGGGCGCAGTCGCGGCCCTTCTCGCGCGTGCGCGCGTGCGCCTGCTCGTCGGTGTCGACGGTCAGCACGCCATTGGCGATCGGCACGTTGAAGTCCAGGCCCACGCGCGTGATGCCCGCGCCCGACTCATTGGCCACCAGCTCGAAGTGATAGGTCTCGCCGCGTACCACCGCGCCGAGCGCGATCAGTGCATCGAACTGGCCGCTCTCGGCCATCTTCTGCAGCGCCAGCGGGATTTCCAGCGCGCCGGGCACCGTGACGAGCAGCGTGTCCTCGCCCTCGATGCCGAGCGATTCGAGCTCGGCCACGCAGGCTTCGCGCAGTTCGTCGCAGATCGCCTCGTTGAAGCGGGCCTGCACGATGCCGATGCGAAGGCCTTCGCCATCCATATTGCTCGGGTAGAAACCGTGTTCCATTGTTGTTCTCCTGTGCGGAAGCGGACGCCAGGCGGTGTCCGCGGAATTTCGGGGAGGGCGGGCGTCGGCCCGCGGCGCTTGCGGCTGCCGCTGCTGCGGCCGAGGGTGCGGCAGCGGGTGCGGCGAATCGTGGGGCAGAAAAATGTCCCCGCCCATGGTCCGTCAGTCCGCCTCGCCGTGCATCGGCTGATAGCCCGTTACTTCAAGGTTATAACCGGTCATGCTCGGCATCCGCAGCGGAGACGACAGCACGCGCATGCGGCCCACGCCGACATCGCGCAGGATCTGCGCGCCGATGCCATAGGTGCGCAGGTCGGGCTTGCGCGGTGTGCGGGACTTCGGCTCGTCCAGCGCGGTGAACTGTTCGACCAGTTGCTGGGCGCTGTCGCCGCAGTTCAGCAGCACCATCACGCCGCTGTCGGCCGCGCCGATCGCTTCCAGCGCCGCCGGCATGGTCCACGAGTGCGTGGTGGCGGACACTTCCAGCAGGTCCAGCACCGACAGCGGCTCATGCACGCGCACCAGCGTTTCGCGGTCGGCGCGCGGCTCGCCCTTGATCAGCGCCAGATGGACGCGGCCGCTCGGTTTGTCCCGGTAGGCGATGCTGCGGAAGGTGCCGTAGGGGGTGCGCATGTCACGCTCGCCCACCCGCTCGACGATGCACTCGTGGCGGCTGCGGTAATGGATCAGGTCGGCGATGGTGCCGATCTTCAGACCGTGCTGCTGCGCGAATTCGATCAGGTCGGGCAGGCGCGCCATGCTGCCGTCGTCCTTCATGATCTCGCAGATCACCGCGGCGGGCGTCACGCCGGCCAGGGCCGCCAGATCGCAACCGGCCTCGGTATGGCCCGCGCGCATCAGCACGCCGCCCGGCTGCGCCGTCAGCGGAAAGATGTGGCCGGGCTGCACCAGGTCGGACGGCCTGGCGTCGCGCGCCACGGCGGCCTGCACGGTGCGGGCCCGGTCCGCCGCGGAGATGCCGGTGGTCACGCCTTCAGCTGCCTCGATCGACACCGTGAACGCGGTGCCGTAGGACGTGCCGTTGCGGCTGACCATCGGCTGCAGTTCCAGCTGGCGGCAGCGTTCGGCCGTCAGCGTCAGGCAGATCAGACCGCGGCCGTACTTCGCCATGAAATTGATCGCTTCCGGCGTGACGAAGTCGGCAGCAAGGACCAGGTCGCCTTCATTCTCCCGGTCTTCCTCGTCCACGAGGATAACCATGCGGCCGGCGCGAATCTCGGCAATGATGTCTTCGGTGGGGGAGATCGTCATGGGATAGCGGGCGAAATCGGAGCGCAGCGTGCGGCAGAAGTGAAGCGAAAGCCCACGACAGACGGCGCGCACGGCGGCGCGCGAATGGCGGGGCAAGGCAAGGGCGGTGCGCAGGCAGGGATGCCGGGCGCGGGCGCCTGGCTGCCGCTGACCGCGGCCCAGCCCGACATTGTACGCGATGCCGGGCGCGGGCAAGCGCCGCAGGCCGCCGCCCGGGGTGGGAATCAGCGGGCCGCCTGGGGCAGCCGTTCTGCCTGCAGCATCCGCTCGACATAGCGCGCGATCAGGTCGATCTCCAGATTGACCTGGACCCCGGGGCGCAGCGCGTGCAGCGTGGTCACTTCGAGCGTGTGGGGAATCAGGTTGATCGAGAAGAGGCAGCCTTGCGCGTCGTCCTCGACCCGGTTGACGGTCAGCGACACGCCATTGACCACGATCGAGCCCTTGTAGGCCAGGTAACGGCCCAGGTCATGCGATGCCCGCACCCGCAGCTCGTGCGACTCGCCCACCGGCGCGAAGTGCACCACCTCGCCCAGGCCGTCGACATGGCCCGATACCAGGTGCCCGCCGAGCCGGTCGGCCAGCCGCAGGGCCTTTTCCAGATTGACGGGGCCGGGCTGGTCCAGCCCGCGGGTCTTGTCCAGCGATTCGCGCGACACGTCGACATCGAAATGGCCGGCCTCCAGCGCGACCACGGTCATGCAGGCGCCCTGGATGGCGATGCTGTCCCCGATGGCGACATCGGACAGGTCCAGGGCACCCGCGTCGACCCGCAGCCTGACACCGGCATCCTCGTTGCTGCCCAGCGGCGTGACCGATTCGATGCGGCCAACGGCCGCGACAATGCCTGTAAACATGGTGAGCACCAGAAACGCAATGGGAAAAGCCGCATGCTAGCAGCAGTGCGTCCCGGCTGCCTCGATGGGCGGCCGGCGCTCAGGCGAGCGCCTTGCCGGCAATTGGGGTCGCCTTGCGCGCGATCAGCCGCACATCGTCGCCGATGGTGCGCACGTCATGCCACTGGTAGGCGGGCGCATCGGCCAGCCGCGCCAGCGGCGGCAGGTTGAACATGCCGCGCGCGTCGCCGAGCAGCTTCGGCGCCAGGTAGACCAGCAGTTCGTCGACGCAGCCGGCACGGATCAGCGAGCCATTCAGCTTGAAGCCGGCTTCGACGTGCAGCTCGTTGATGCCACGCTGGCCAAGCTCGGCGACCATGGCCGCCAGGTCGACCTTGCCGCGCGCGTCCGGCAGGCAGAACACCTGCGCGTTGCGCGCTTCCAGTTGTGCACGCCGCTCGGGGTCGTCGACCGCGCAGAAGATCAGAACCGGCCGGGCGAACTCGCCGCTGTCCGGTGCCAGTACGCGGGCATCGAGCGGCAGTTCGAGGCGGGAGTCCACCACCACCCGCTGCGGCTGGCGGGGCGTATCGACGGCACGGACCGTCAGTTGCGGATCGTCGTCGCGAACCGTGCCGATGCCCGTCAGGATGGCGCAGGCGCGTGCCCGCCACAGGTGGCCGTCGTCGCGCGCGGCCGGACCGGTAATCCACTGGCTGGTGCCATCGTGCAGCGCCGTGCCGCCGTCGAGCGAGGCGGCGACTTTCATCCGCACCCACGGCTGTCCGCGCGTCATCCTTGAAACAAAGCCGATATTCAGCTCGCGTGCCTCGCGCTCCAGCAGTCCGCAGCGCACGTCGATGCCGGCGTCGCGCAGGCGCTGCAGCCCACGGCCGGACACGCTCGGATTGGGATCCTCCATCGCCGCGACGACACGGGCGATACCCGCGCGCACCAGCGCGTCCGCGCACGGCGGCGTTCGGCCGACATGGCTGCACGGTTCCAGCGTGACGTAGGCGGTCGCGCCGGCGACGTCGAAACCGCGCGCCTTCGCGTTCTTCATCGCCTGGATCTCGGCGTGATCCTGCCCGGCCGGCTGCGTGAATCCCTCGCCGATGACTTTGCCGTCGCGGATCAGCACGCAGCCGACGCGCGGATTGGGCGTCGTGATGTACATGCCTCGTTCGGCCAGCGCCAGGGCACGTTGCATCGCGGTGTGATCGGCTTCGGAGAACATTCGCGGTCCGGTTCGGGGTGGATGAGGGAGGGCTGGGCCGGGGCGCGTCGTCAGCGTGCTGCCGCGAGCGTGGCCTCGTTGCAATCGCGGTCCTTGCCCGGCACGCAGATGCGGATCGCGCCGTGCGCGCCCAGCCGCACCTGCCGGCGGGCCTTGCCGCAACGCACGGTAAAGGTGACAGCCACGAAGCCGCCCCGTCGTGAGCGAGAGTATCCCACAGGCGCGAGGCGCAGGGCCGGGCCATCCGCTGCGGCATGCGTTCCCATCGCGATGCGGACGCACCGGTGCGGTGACCGTACCGCCTGCAGCACCGTGGCGTCCCGGCCGGAGCCGGCAACGATCTGCCAGCCGGCGGCAGGGGCCGGCGGCTGTGCCGGCGCGGAGGCGGGAACCAGCATGATCTCGGCACGCCAGGCGCTCGCCATCGCCGCCGCAGTGCGGATCGACGCGGCGAGCAGGTCGGCGGCTTGCTGCGCACGCTGGTGGTCCAGCCAGTGCACGAGTTGCGGCGTGGCGGTCGCCGCCAGCAGCGCGATGACGGTCGCCGTGGTCATCAGTTCGACGAGGACGCCGCCGCGCGCCGGCCCGGTTCTCAGCACGGTTGGCCCCCTGGCAGTGGGGCCGCCCTGTCCCTGGGGATGCGCAGCCACTCCCCGGTGCTGCGCAGGACCATCGCCTCGCAGTCGCTGGCGTCGTTGCCATCGTCACGCAGGGGCCGCGCCTTCAGCTCGACGCAGGCATCGAGGCCGACGTCCGGGCAGGCCCGGGCATCGATCCGATAGCGGGGCGAGGCCGGCGGCTCGGGCACGAGCCGCGGCCAGTTGCCGGCCGGACGGCCCGTGCCGGGTTCCGCATGGGTGCCGGCCGCAAGGGCATGGCGCTGCAGGGTCAGCATGGCGTCGATCATCGCGGCCCGTGCCTGCACGTGCCAGCCTCGCTGCAGATGGCGCTGCCAGTTGGCGATGGCAAAGGCCGCGAGCAGCGACAGGATGGCAAGCGTGGCGATCGCTTCGGGCAGCGTGAAGCCGCGGCGCGTGGCGGCGCGGGGTCGGACCTGGCTTCGGGTCATGGTGCCGGCTCCGGGATCAGTTCACGCCAGGCGATGCGCCGGCTGGTACGGTCCAGCGTCGCGCCCGGCGCCTGGGGTATCGACCCGATCCATTCGCTTTGCAGCACCACGCGGGCGACCGGTGCCACGGTCCGTCCTGGCGAGCGGCCGAAGCCCAGCGCGGTGATGCGATACCGCTGTGCGCCCGCGGGATAGGGCGCCGGCGCGTCGCCCAGGTGCTCGATCAGATAGCGCGGTGGCACCAGTGGCCCGCCCATGTCCGGTGCAATGGTCGGAACGACGGCGCCGGTGACCGCGCCGAAGGCGGTACCGATGCCCGCGGCGAGCGCCACGGTCCCGCCGGTCGGTGTCATCCATGGCGCCCATGCAGCGGGCCGGCCTGGCGCCGGGGTGCAGTGGTGCCTGCGGGCGCCCGCGCCGCACGCACCGGGTGCCGGCCACTGTCGCCCGGCCTCGTGGTTCTTGCCGGACGCCAGCGCCAGCAGCTCGGCCTGCCCATCGAGCAGCGCCGCCTCGGCCGCCCGGAATGCCACCTCCCGGTCCAGTTGCAGGCCGACGCTCCGATAGCCCTGTTGCAGCAGCGACAGCGCGGACGCGGCTGCGCCCGCAGCGATCGCCAGCAAGCCGACGACGCTCATCAGTGTCGCGGCGCCGTGGGCGCAGCCCCGCGCCCGCTGTCCGCAGCCAGTGAGGGGGCGGGAGCGAAGCGTTAGCATCGCTGCCCCGGACATGGCGGCGTCGGGTTGCGCAACTGCACGGTGGTGGCAAAGACGCGCCGCAAGCGTGCCGGCTGCATGGGCGGCCGGAACACGGTATCGGCATTCTCTTCCCCGGGCAGCAGCGGCGGCATCAACGCGATGGCAGTCGATGACCGGTCCGCGGTGCGATTGCCATTCGCCGCCCGCAGCACCAGGGCGACGCGTACCGCAAGCACCTGGCGCCAGCCCGCTTCGTCGGCGATCGCGTCGGCCCGGACGAAGGCATCGACCATCCCGTCGCCGTCGCGATCGACCCCGAAGCGAAACTGCAGGGTTTCGACGCCGCGCGCCAGCACCGCGGTCGCCCAGCCCGCCGTTGCGCCGGCCTGCGACGCCCCAGGCGCGCCCTCCGGGCGGCCAGGGTAGCGGCACAGCAGTTGCGGCTCGCCGTCGAGTCCCGCGCCGAGATACAGCAGATTGGCCACCGCGTAGTCGGCAATCGCGCCCGGCTGAACCGGAAAGCCGCTGCAATCGGTCAGGTAGCGGTCCGGCAGGGCTTGCGCCGCAGCGGAGGCGGGACCGCCGAAGCGCACCAGCAGCGCGTCGCTTGCACCGAGGCCGGGACCGGCGCAATGCAACCCCCCGGTGCTGGATGGCCGGGCGCAATCGTCGCGGCCTTGCAGCGGGACCGGGACCGCTTGCGCGTGCGGCCACGCGCCGATGCCGCCCGGCCGCCAGCCGGCGTGTCGCACCAGGTGCGCGATCGCGTCGAGCGCGGCCCGGCCCTGCTGGTCCAGCTGGACGTCCGCGACGGCATGGCGATACGCCGCGAGGACCGCGCGCAAGGCGACCGTGGCGCCGGTCGCGACGATCGCGCCGAGCGCCATGCCGACCAGCAGCTCGACCAGCGTCGCGCCGCGCTGGGTCATTGGCGTCCGGTCCATAGCGCGACGGCCTTCAAGGCGGCGGTTGGCACTGCCGTCGGTTTCAACGTTGCCGCCATCGCCACCATGACGATCTGCGGACCGGGCGGGCAGGCAAGGCTGCCTTGCTGCACGGCGGCGCACCAGCGCGGCGCGGGTAGACGAGGCCGTGCGGGGAAGGGCGAGGGCGGAAAAGCGGACTGGGGCGGCGCCGAGGTAACGGCATCGCCCAGCGCGGGTTGCAGCGCCGGCCATTGCGCGGGCGGGGTCGGGCCGTGGGCGCAGCGAGGCCAGCACAGGGCCATCAGCTCGGCCGCCTCGGCGGCGTTGCCCGTTGCCGCGGCCACGCCGGCAAGCTCCTGCCACCGGGCGAGGGCGCGCGGGGCAAGCGCCGCGAGCGGCAACAGTCCGGTACCGAGCAGCGACAGCGCGACCAGGGCTTCCGTCAGCAGAAATCCGCCATGGCGGCGTGCCGCGCCGCTTCCCTTGGGCGCCGGACACCGTGTTGCCGGCTGCGTTTGCACGCTCCGTTCCATCGCTTCGCTCCTTCAGGCAAGAGCCTGGAGGGTACGGCCGGGGCTGCCGGCACGACGTGTCGGACGGTGGGAAATGGATTGAAAGTCGTTACCGCCACCGAAGCGGGGCGCTTCGGATTCGAGATGAGCGCGGACGGCTCAGCGCTTCGCGTTGCCCGAGGTCACTTCCGCCAGCACGTCGGAGAACTCCGAGACATCCTCGAAGCTGCGGTACACCGAGGCAAAGCGGATATAGGCAATCTTGTCCAGCCGGCGCAGTTCGCGCATGACCAGCTCGCCGACCTGGCTGCTTGGAATTTCCTTCTGCCCCAGCGCCAGCAGTTTCTCTTCGATGCGGGAAATCGCCTCGTCGATGGCTTCGGCCGACACCGGCCGCTTGCGCAGTGCCAGCCGCATCGAGTCCTTCAGCTTGGCGCGGGTGTAATCGACCCGGCTGCCGTTCTTCTTGACGATGGCAGGGAAGAACAGCTCGATCCGCTCATAGGTGGTGAAGCGGCGATCGCAGGTTTCGCACCGCCGGCGGCGCCGTACGGTGTCGCCTTCCTCGGACATGCGGGTGTCGAGCACCTGCGTATTCGAGTGGCCGCAGAACGGGCATTTCATGTCGGACCCCCAGGCAGGCGTGCGCCGCGGCACGCGGGTATTGTCATTGTATGGGCAGCGGGGCGGCCGTCATCGGCAAGGCGGTCGCAGCCGGCGGCGGCGCGCAGGGCGCGCGGTCCGCCGCCGGCCGCGCTGGCGTCAGCCGTAGACCGGGTACCGGCGGGTCAGCGCCGAGACCTGCTCGCGCACGCGGGCGATATTGGCCTCGTCATGCGGATTGTCGAGGACGTCGGCGATCAGGTTGGCGACCTGGCGCGCTTCCTCTTCCTTGAAGCCGCGCGTGGTCATCGCCGGCGAACCGAGGCGGATGCCCGAGGTGACGAACGGCTTTTCCGGATCGTTCGGAATCGCGTTCTTGTTGACGGTGATATGCGCATCGCCGAGGATCTTCTCGGCTTCCTTGCCGGTGATCTTCTTGGCGCGCAGGTCGACCAGCATCACGTGGCTCTCGGTACGGCCCGAGACGATGCGCAGGCCGCGCTCGATCAGCGTGTCGGCCAGCACCTTGGCATTCTTGACCACCTGTTCCTGGTAGGCCTTGAACTCGGGCGACAGCGCTTCCTTGAACGCCACCGCCTTGCCGGCGATCACGTGCATCAGCGGACCGCCCTGGATGCCGGGGAAGATCGCCGAGTTGATGGCCTTCTCGTGCTCGGCCTTCATCAGGATCACGCCGCCGCGCGGGCCGCGCAGGCTCTTGTGCGTGGTGGTGGTGACGAAGTCGGCGTGCGGCACCGGGTTCGGATAGACACCCGCGGCGATCAGGCCGGCGTAGTGCGCCATGTCGACCATGAAATATGCGCCAACCGCCTTGGCCACGCGCGCGATCCGCTCGAAGTCGATGCGCAGCGCGAACGCCGAGGCGCCGGCGATGATCATCTTCGGCTTCTTCTCCTGCGCGAGCTTCTCGAGGGCGTCGTAGTCGATGTCCTCCTGCTCGTTCAGGCCGTAGCTGACCACGTTGAACCACTTGCCGCTCATGTTCAGCGCCATGCCATGGGTCAGGTGGCCGCCCTCTGCCAGGCTCATGCCCATGATGGTGTCGCCCGGCTTGAGCATGGCGAAGAACACGCCCTGGTTGGCCTGCGAGCCGGAGTTCGGCTGCACGTTGGCGGCATCCGCGCCGAACAGTTGCTTGACGCGGTCGATCGCCAGCTGCTCGACGATGTCGACGTATTCGCAGCCGCCGTAATAGCGCTTGCCGGGGTAGCCCTCGGCGTACTTGTTGGTCAGCTGCGAGCCCTGCGCGGCCATCACGGCCGGCGAGGTGTAGTTCTCGGAAGCGATCAGCTCGATATGGTCTTCCTGGCGCTGATTCTCTTTCTCGATGGCGGCGAAGAGCTCGGGGTCGATCTGGTCGATCGTATAGCGGCTGCGTTCGAACATGGCGGAACTCGTGTGAAAAGAAGGCTGGATCGGAATGCCGGGGCCGGTCTGCCACGGCGCGATGGTTCGATGGGATCGAAGGGCGCGCTGGGGAGAGCCGAGCGCACCGCGCCGGCTGCACCGGATCGACCGGAGCGCACGGCGCAGGGCGCACCCTGCTTCCCATTCGCTGCCCAGGCGAGCGGCAGGCGCGGCGGCTGCGGGAACGGCCCCGGTTGTGCTTTCGGGGCCTGCGCCGCAACGTGGCGCCAGAGAACTTGCGCTTCCTCGTGGTAGTACCCACTGACTTCGCCAGTCGCGCAAGGTGGAATGGTTGGGCGGGAGTTTACGCGAGCGCCGGGGCCGCCGCAAGCGACCGCCCCCGCGGTGCAGGCTCACCTGGCGCTCCAAGTCTGTCGGACGATACGGCGTTGCAATGTCGGACACCTCTTGACACCGATCCAGGCGTGCTCTCCGCTACAATCGCGGCCATGACGAATTTCGTGTGGCCGTTACGCGTCTATTGGGAAGATACCGACGCGGGCGGCGTGGTGTTCTACGCCAACTATCTGAAGTTTTTCGAACGCGCGCGTACCGAGTGGCTGCGCGCACTCGGCATCGGCCAGCAGGCCCTCGCCGACGAAGCCGGCGTGGTTTTCGTCGTGCGCAGCACGGCGGTGGAATACAATGCGCCCGCCCGGCTGGACGACCTGCTCGAGATCCGCACCCGAATTGAACGGGTAGGACCCGCCTCGGTCCAATTCGCCCAGGAAGCGTGGCGCGACGAGCACATGCTCGCCGCCGGCAACATCCGGGTCGGGTGCGTGGACCGCCAGACCTTCCGCCCGGCCCCGATTCCCGCATCCGTTCTCGCAACCATCAAGACCGCTCGATGAATCCTGTGACCGTCACGCAAGACATGTCGATCATTTCGCTGGTGATGCAGGCCAGCATCCTGGTGCAGGCCGTGATGGCCCTGCTGGTCGCCTTGTCCTTGTTCTCCTGGACCTATATTTTCCGCAAGCACATGGCGCTGCGCGCGGCTCGCACGCAAACCGAAGGGTTCGAGCGGGACTTCTGGGCCGGCGGCGACCTGCAGGCGCTGTACCAGAGCGCGGCCAACAACCGCCACAGCACTGGCGCGCTGGAGCGCATCTTCGAGTCCGGCATGGGCGAATACCTGAAGACGCGCGAACGCAGCACGGATGCCGGCGCGCTGCTCGACGCCGCGCGCCGCGCGATGCGGGCGGCCTACCAGCGCGAGATGGACGTGCTCGAATCCCATCTGCCCTTCCTCGCCTCGGTCGGTTCGGTCAGCCCGTACATCGGTCTGTTCGGCACGGTCTGGGGGATCATGAACGCGTTCCGTGGCCTGTCCAACGTGCAGCAGGCCACGCTGGCCGCCGTCGCCCCCGGCATCGCCGAAGCGCTGGTGGCCACCGCGATCGGCCTGTTCGCGGCGATTCCCGCGGTGATCGCCTACAACCGCTATGCCACCGAGATCGACCGGCTGGCGATCCGCTTCGAGAGCTTCATGGAGGAGTTCCTCAACATCCTGCAGCGGCAGACCCGCTGACGGCAACCGGACGAGGAGAGCGAAGCAATGGCAGCGATCCAGCGCCGCGGCGGTTCCCGCCGCCGGGCCAGCGCCGAAATCAACGTCGTGCCGTACATCGACGTGATGCTCGTGCTGCTGGTCATCTTCATGGTGGCCGCACCGCTGGTCAGCCCCGCGGTGGTCGATCTGCCGACCGTGGCCGATGCCACCCCGCAGCAGAAGACCCCGCCGATCGTCGTCACCGTGCACGAGGACGGCAAGCTGACCGCGGCCGGCAAGGACGCCGAGGGCAAGTCGTTCGAGCGCAAGCTGGACAACCAGGGGCTGCTCGACTTCGTGCACCAGCGCCAGAACGAGAATCCCGACCAGCCGGTGGTGATCGCCGCCGCGCGCTCGGTCAAGTACGAAGCCGTGCTGGACGTGATGTCCGTGCTCAAGGCCGATGGCGTCAAGCGCGTCGGCCTGATGGTCAAGTCGAAATAACGCGGGCGGACAGCGCCCGGATCACGACAGGATGGTTCGCCCGTTTTCGATGAAGAACGCCGACTACCCGTATCAGCCGGTCAAGGAGCGCGGAACGCTGCGCGCCTTCCTGCTGGCGCTCTTCATGCATCTGCTGCTGGGCCTGGCGCTGTACTACGGCATCAACTGGCAGATCAGCACGCCGGCCGGCGTCGAGGCCGAGCTGTGGGAAGAGATTCCAGACGTACCGACGCCGCCCGAGACGCCGCGTCCCCCGCCGGTCGCGCCGCCGGCTCCGCCCCGGCCCGTGGTCCAGCCACGCGCCGAGGAGGACGCCGACATCGCGCTGGAGCGCCAGAAGCGCCGTGAAGCCGAGCAGCGCGAGGCCGCTCGCCTGAAAGAAGAACAGGCGCGCAAGGAACGGCAGGAGCGCGAGGAGCGCGAGGCCGCGCAGCGCAAGGAAGAACAGCGCAAGGAAGAACAGCGCAAAGAGGCCCAGCGCAAGGAAGCCCAGCAGAAGGAAGCGCAACGCAAGGAAGAGCAGCGGAAAGAGGCCCAGCGCAAGGAAGAGCAGCGCAAGGAAGAGCAGCGCAAGCTCGCCGAGGAACAGAAGAAGCGCGACCAGGCCCGGGAGCAGGCCGAAGCGAAGGCGAAGTCCGAGGCCGCCGCCAAGGCGAAGGCTGCCAAGGCCAAGGCGGACGCGGAAGCGAAGGCGCGCCAGGAAGCGGCCAATGCGCAGCGCCAGAGCGAACTGGCACGCCTGAAGGCGCTGGCCGGGGGCGGCGCGGGTGGCGGCACCAGCGGCGACAACGTCGGCTCGGGCGGGCGCGCCTCGCCCGGCTATGCCGACCGCGTGCGGCGCCGCGTCAAGCCGAATATCGTCTTCACCGAAGATGTGCCGGGCAATCCGACCGCGGTGGTGACCGTGTCGCTGGCGCCGGACGGGTCGTTGCTGTCGGCGCGGCTGTCCAAGTCCAGCGGCAATTCCGCCTGGGACAATGCCGTGCTGCGCGCCGTCGAGCGGTCCGATCCGCTGCCGCGCGACGAGAACGGCAAGGCCCCGGCGAACTTCACGATCACTTTCCGGCCGAAGGACTAGGGCCGCTGCGGCCATGATTTGCAACATTGTGCAACCGCGATCCTGCCGGGCGAAGCCGATGGCTACCATCGGCGGTCGCCCCAAGCGGCACGGACGCCGCGTGTCGGGGCAAGACCGGCCGTCCGGGGCCCGAGAAGGGATCCCCGCGGCGATGTCGAAACAACTTGTTTGACGATCTCGAGTGAGGAGCAGTATGCGATCGCTTTGGGCCTTCCTGCATGGCACTGTCCGCCATCGCCGATCCGCCCGTCACGCCATCCTGGCGTGGCTGACCATGGCCATGGCCATGACCCTGATGTCCGGCGCCGCCCGGGCGCAACTGAACGTGGAGATCACCGGAGTCGGCTCGAGCCAGTTCCCGGTGGCCGTCGCCAACTTCCAGGGTGAAAGCGCGGCGCCGACCAACCTGACCGCGATCATCCGCGCCGACCTGCAGCGCAGCGGGCGCTTTCGCAATGTCGATGTCGCCGGTGCCACCGTGGCCGAGACCGCCAATGTCGACCTGGCCTCGTGGAAGACGCGCGGTGCCGACGCCTTCGTCGCCGGCAGCGTGACGCCGGCGGCCGGCGGGCGCTACGAAGTGCGCTTCCGCCTTTACGACACGGTCAAGGGCGCCAGCCTCGGCGGCCTGGCCTTCACCGTCGGCCAGGACCAGCTGCGCGTCACCGCGCACAAGATCGCCGACTATATCTACGAGAAGCTGCTCGGCGAGCGCGGCGTGTTTGCCACCCGCCTGTCCTACGTGTCCCGCGTGGGCAACCGCTTCCAGCTGCTGATCTCCGACTCGGATGGCCAGAACGCCCGCGTGGCGCTGACCAGCAACGAGCCGATCATCTCGCCGTCGTGGTCGCCGGACGGCGCCAAGGTCGCCTACGTCTCGTTCGAAGCCAAGAAGCCCGTGGTCTACGTGCACGACCTGGCGACCGGCAAGCGCACGCTGGTGTCGAACCAGAAGGGCAACAACAGCGCGCCGTCGTGGTCGCCGGACGGCCGCAAGCTGGCGCTGGCGCTGTCGCGCGACGGCAATACCCAGATCTACCTGGTCAACGCCGACGGCTCCGGCCTGCGCCGCCTGACCCGCAGCAGCGCCATCGACACCGAGCCGCAGTTCTCGCCCGATGGCCGCAGCATCTACTTCACCAGCGATCGCGGCGGCGCGCCGCAGATCTACCGGATGTCCGCCGAGGGCGAGGAAGCCGGCGGGGCGCAGCGCGTGACCTTCAAGGGCAGCTACAACGTCAGTCCGCGCATTTCCCCGGACGGCAAGCAACTGGCGTACATTACGCGCGGAGGCGGTTTCAAGCTGCAGCTGATGGACCTGGCGACGGGCGATGTCACTTCGCTGACCGACACCTCGAATGACGAAGCGCCGAGCTTCGCCGCCAACGGCAAGTACATTCTGTATGCCACGCGCTCGGGTGGGCGCTCGGTACTGGCCGCGGTGTCTACCGATGGACGGTCCAAACAGGTTTTGTCCCTCCAGTCCGGCGAGGTTCGCGAGCCGTCCTGGGGACCGTTTATGCAATAACACCAACAGGAGCGTCTCACCATGTCGAAAATGATGACCAAGTCCCTTGCCCTCGCCGCGCTGCTGGCGCTGGGCGCCTGTAGCTCCGGCGTCAAGCTGGACGACACGGCCAACGCTGGCGCCGGTGCCGGCGCGGGCGCAGCCGGCACGGACCCGCGCGCGGTCGCGCCGGTGGACGTCTCGCGCGATCCGCTGAACGACCCGAACAGCCCGCTGGCCAAGCGCAGCGTCTACTTCGACTTCGACAGCTATGCCGTCAAGCCGGAGTACCAGGGCATGCTGTCCGAGCACTCCAAGTACCTGCAGGGCAACCGCAGCCGTCGCATCCTGATCCAGGGCAACACCGACGAACGCGGCACCAGCGAGTACAACCTGGCGCTGGGCCAGAAGCGTGCGGAAGCGGTGCGCCGTTCGCTGTCGACCATGGGCGTGCCCGAAAGCCAGATGGAAGCGGTCAGCCTGGGCAAGGAAAAGCCCAAGGCCACCGGCCACGACGAAGCATCGTGGGCTGAAAACCGCCGCGCCGATATCGTCTACTAATCCCGCCGGAAGCTCGATCACATGAAAGCACGCGTCTCTTCCTTGTCTTGGCTTGTCGCCGCGGTCTGCTCCGGCCTGTTGCCGGTCTGCCAGGCGCAGGCAGGTGTCTTCGACGATGACGAGGCGCGTCGCGCCATCATCACGCTGCGTGACCAGTTCAACGGCTTCCAGGCCACGGCCACGCAGCGGATCGAGCAGAACAGCCGCGCCCAGATCGAGATGCAGAACCAGCTCGAAGGCATGCGGCAGGAAGTCGCGCGCCTGCGCGGCCAGAATGAAGTGCTGCAGAACGAATTGACGACGCTGCAGCGCAACCAGAAGGACTTCTATGCCGATCTGGACGGCCGGCTGAAGAAGTTCGAGCCGCAGCAGGTCAACGTCGAAGGGCAGGAGGGCCTGTCCCAGCCCGGCGAGAAGGCCGAATATGATGCGGCGCTCAAGCAGTTCCAGACCGGCGACTTCAAGGGTTCCGGTACCACGTTCTCGAACTTCATCAAGAAGTATCCGCAGAGCCCCTATGTGCCGCTGGCGCAGTACTGGCTCGGCAACTCGTTGTACGCCCAGCGCGACTACAAGGGATCGATCACCGTGCTGCAGAACATGGTGTCCGCGTATCCGACCCACGCCAAGGTGCCCGACGCGATGATCGCCATCGCCAACAACCAGCTGGAATCGAACCAGAAGGTGGCGGCGCGCAAGACGCTGGAACAGGTCGTGGCCAAGTACCCCGGCACGGAAGGCGCCCAGGCGGCAAGCAACCGGCTCAAGACGCTGAAGTAGGCCGGCTGCGCACCTTCTTCTGCGCACGCAGGGGAGAACCAGAGGGGCCCGCGACCAGCGGGCCTTTTGCCGTGGCGCTACAATATCGGGTTACCCATTTTCATAGCGGCCGAGGCATTGGCGGCCGTCCCGATCATGACGCCACGCGCAATCGTCCTGTTGTCCGGCGGACTCGACTCCGCCACCGTGCTCGCCATGGCCCGCGCCCAGGGCTTCGAAACCTATGCGCTGTCGATGCGCTATGGCCAGCGGCACAGCTCGGAACTGGACGCCGCCCGGCGCGTTGCCGCGGCGCTGGGCGCGAAGCGCCATGAAATCGTCGATCTGGATCTGCGCCGCTTCGGCGGTTCCGCGCTGACCGACGACGCGCTCGACGTGCCGACCGACGGCGCCAGCGAAGGCATTCCCATTACCTACGTGCCCGCGCGCAATACCATCATGCTGTCGCTGGCCCTCGGCTGGGCCGAGGCAGTGGGCGGGCGCGACCTGTTCTTCGGTGCCAACGCCGTGGACTATTCCGGCTACCCGGATTGCCGCCCCGAGTACGTGCGAGCCTACGAGGCGCTGGCCAACCTGGCGACCAAGGCCGGCGTCGAAGGCGAGCGGATTCGCGTCCATGCGCCGATCATCGACATGACCAAGGCAGAGATCATCCGGGAAGGCGTCCGGCTGGGGGTCGACTACAGCATGACGGTGTCGTGCTACCAGGCCGACGACGACGGCCGGGCCTGCGGCCTCTGCGATTCCTGCCGTATCCGCCGCGCCGGCTTCGACGCGGCCGGCGTGGCAGACCCCACGCGCTATCAGGGCTGAAGCTTCCGCTGACTCCTCCAACTCAAGCACATCACCGCCCCGGTGGCCACTCGTTATGCCTGACATCGACGTCCCCGCACTGAGCCGCCTCGTGCTGCTGAGCACCTTCGGCCTGACCTTCCTGTTCGGGGCGGTCCTGCAACGGACCCACTTCTGCACCATGGGCGCCGTCTCCGACATCGTCAACATGGGCGACTGGACCCGGATGCGAATGTGGGTGCTCGCCATTGGCGTGGCCATGATCGGCACCGGCCTGCTGGCCTGGGGCGGCCTGATCGACCCCGCCCGCACCATCTACGCGGCCAGCCAGCTCAACTGGCTGTCGGCGCTGGTCGGCGGCCTGCTGTTCGGCTTCGGCATGGTGCTGGCCTCCGGTTGCGGCAGCAAGACGCTGGTGCGCATCGGTGCCGGCAACCTCAAGTCGCTGGTGGTGTTCGTCTTCCTGGGCTTGTCTGCCTATATGACGTTGCGCGGCCTGTTCGGCGTCATCCGGGTCAACACGGTGGATGGCGTGGCCGTCGCGCTGCCCACCTCGCAGGACCTGCCGTCCCTGCTGGCGCAGGGCGGCGGCATGGCGCGCAACACGCTGCAACTGGTGCTGGGGCTCGTGCTCGGCGGCGTGCTGTCGTTGTGGGCGCTGGCCGGCAAGGGCTTTCGCACCTTCGACAATCTGCTGGGCGGCATCGCCGTCGGCCTGATCATCGTGGCGATGTGGTACGTCTCCGGCCATGTCGGCTTCGTGCCGGAGGACCCGGACACGCTGGAAGAGGTCTTCGTCGCCACCAACAGCGGCCGCATGGAGAGCCTGAGCTTCGTCGCCCCTTACGCCTACACGCTGGACTGGCTGATGATGTTCAGCGACAAGAGCAAGGTGCTGACCATTGGGATCGTCAGCGTGATCGGCGTGATCGCCGGCGCGGCGGCCTATGCGCTGGCCACGCGCACCTTCCGCTGGGAAGGCTTCGGCAACGCCGAGGACGTCGCCAACCATATCGTTGGCGGCATCCTGATGGGAGCGGGCGGCGTCACCGCGCTGGGTTGCACCATCGGACAGGGCCTGTCCGGTGTGTCGACGCTCGCGATCGGCTCCTTCATCGCGCTGGCCGGCATTCTCGCCGGCGCGGTGCTGGCGTTCCGCTATCAGATGTGGCGCCTGGAGCGGATGGTCTGAGCCCGCCTGTCGTTGACAGCATAAAAGCTATCTGTCTATAATCGCGGCTTCTGTTTTTTGGGTCGTTAGCTCAGCCGGTAGAGCAGCGGACTTTTAATCCGTTGGTCGCAGGTTCGAATCCTGCACGACCCACCAGCATTGCAAAGGGCCTGTGACGCAAGTCACAGGCCCTTTTTGTTTGCGCGGGCAAGCGGGACGCTGGCCTACAGCCCCTTGTCGTGGTCCCGCATCGACGCGAACAGGTCCCAGCTGGCGATGAACAGCGCGGCGATCAGCGGCCCGATCACGAAGCCATTGATACCGAACAGCGACAGTCCGCCCAGCGTGGAGATCAGGATCACCCAGTCCGGCATCTTGGTGTCCTTGCCGACCAGGATCGGGCGCAGCACGTTGTCCACCGAGCCGATGACCACCGCGCCGAAGGCGATGACGATCACGCCCTTGACGATCGCGCCGGTCAGCAGGAAGTAGATCGCCACCGGCGCCCAGATCAGGCCCGCCCCGATGGCGGGCAGCAGCGATAGCGCTGCCATCACGACCCCCCACAGGATCGGGCCCTGGATGCCCAGGCCCCAGAACAGCAGGCCGCCGAGCAGACCCTGCAGCAGCGCCACGGCGATATTGCCCTTGATGGTGGCGCGGATGACCCCGGTGAACTTCTGCAGCAGCAGCAGCTTGTGCTGGTCGTCCAGCGGCAGCGCCATGCGGATGCGCCGGCTGATGCGGGCACCGTCGCGCAGCAGGAAGAACAGCAGGTACAGCATGATGCCGAAGCTGATGACGAACTGGGCGGTGTTCTGCCCGATGCTCAGGGCCTGGGTTGCGATGTACTGGCTGGCCTGCCCGGCGGCATTGGCCAGCTTTTCCTGCACGCTGGCGAAGTCGGTCAGTTCCAGGCGCGTCAGTTGCGCGCTGATCGGAGCGGGCAGGGCCCGCATGGCCTGTTCGAAATACGCGCCGAAGTTGATCTGGCCGGAGCGGATCTGCTGTACGACGTACGTGCCTTCGCTGATCAGCGAAGCGCCGACCAGGAACATCGGCACCACCACCACCACGAGGCAGAGCAGCAGGGTCACCAGCGAAGCCGTATTCGCGCGGCCGTTCATCCGGCGCGTCATCCAGTTGTTGACCGGCGTGAAGATGATGGCGAGGATCACGCCCCAGAAGACCGCGCTGAAGAACGGCAGCAGCACCCAGAAAAAGGCGACGGTGACGATCGCCAGCAGGATATAGAACGCCTTCTGTTGCATGGATTCAGGTTGCTACCGGGAGGGGCGCTACCGCAGCGCGTGCGCCGGACATGGATGCCGAACGACCCGGACGCGCGGCGGTGCGCCCGGCAGGGATGAAAGCTGCGGCATGGCCGCGCGTCGCCAACGCGCGCACGGCATCCTCTCAGCGTACCAGCGGATCGTGAAAGCCAGTGGCATCGCGCCCGCCAGCGGCGAGCGCCGGATCGGCAGTCACGGTGGCAGCGTCGCCTTGCTGGCGCTGGCGCCGCCTGGCGCGCGCCGGGCGCTCCGGCCGTTCGCCGGGGCTTTGCGCCCTGGCCTGCTGCCAGGTCTGGTACAGCCAGTAGGCGGCGCCGCCCAGCGCGCCCCATTTCGACGCCTTGACGCCCCAGCGCAGCACCGGTACGCGCCGCAGCAGCGGCAGCGCCAGCGATACCGCCGTGCCGAGCACCGGGTATTTCTGCGCCAGGCCGAACATCTTCCACATCGACTGCGGCCGCGCCATACGCGGCACCCAGGCACCGAAGCGCAGCAGCGAACGCGCGCTGTTGCGCACGTCGTGCAGCGCATGCACGCAGTCGTAGCGCTCCAGTGCTGCCCGCGTGATCAGCAGTTCCTTGCGTACCTCGAGGGGCAGGTTGATTTCGCGGGTCATCCGCGTCGGGCGATGCGGGTCCGCGGCCGGCGGGACGGACGTTTCGACCGTGGTAGGCGGAATCGGCGCTTCCGGGATTCGGTTGGCTGTCATTGGCGCAGGCTCTCCCGGTCCTTGTCGATCTCGGCCAGCGTGGCCTCGAACAGGGGCGGCGAGTCGCGCAGGACCTTGCGCGCAGCGAGCAGGCAGCCGCCGCCCAGCAGAAGGTAGATCACGAGCAGCGCGCTGAGCGCCTGGACGCGGTATTCGTCCCAGAACATCAGCACGATCAGGCCGGTCAACGCGAACAGCGCCAGCGCAAAGAACACCAGGCCGACCAGCGCCAGCAGTGCCATGCGCAACAGGCGGCTTTTCTCTTCGGAGAGTTCGACGCTGGCCAGTTCGAGCCGGGTCAGCACCATTGCGACGATGGAACTGCCCAGCGTCCGCAGGGACTCGAACAGCTTGGGAGGAGAGGTGTCGTCGGTCATGCGGATGCGCGGTTAGGTGGGAAGGACGCCGCCGGCCAGCATGCTGGCGGTGCGCCATCATGCCGGGCGCGGCACGACTGCAACACGCGGGCGCGAGGGCCGGCGATCGGGGAGGGGGGTGCCACGGAGGCCGCGGCACGCCCGCCACGCCGGGGTCGGGCAGGAGCGACGGCGCAGACGGAATCTGCGCGAGCCGCGCCGGCGCCAGACCGCCGGCACATGCCTGCCGACGCTTACTTGCGGTTCAGCAGCAGGCCGATCAGCAGACCGGCGCCGGCAGCAATGCCGACAGCGCGCCACGGATGATCGTGGACATAATCGTCAGTGGCGCGGGCGGCAGCCTTGCCGCGCGTCACAACGGCGTCCTGCAGGTCCTGCGCCTTCTCCTTGGCCTGTTTCAGCAGGCCCATGCCGCGCTCGCGCAGCTCGGCGGCCTTCTCGCCGGTGGTCGAGGCGGCTTGCTTGAGCAGCTCCTCGGCATCGGACAGGACGGTCTTGACATCGCTCATCAGTTTCTCCTGGTTGCGGGCGGTCGTTTCGGGTATTTGCATTTTTCCTTCCTCGCTCGTCGAAGTGGGTCTTCTCGCCGTGCTGCATGCTAAGTTCTTCCTAGGATATGCGGCAGGCTCCAAAGGTTTCAAGACAACGAGTCCTACAAGGCATGTAGGACATCGGCGCAGCGGAGCGAAAGTTGACGGTTGGAAGGCCGAAACCGGTAGAAAACCGTGCAGGAGGATTCCCGCTGCCATCGGCGGACCTTGGGGCGCCTTCCGATCTGGACCGCTGCACCGGCGGCGCGAGGCACCTAATGACTTCAGGTGATGTTGTAGTGACTTTATATTTGTTTGTGTCTGTTCGCAATCGGAATAGACTGAATCCCACCCGATCGAGAAAGGAGGCTCACCATGGCACTACGACTTGGCGATATCGCGCCGGATTTCGAGCAGGACTCCAGTGAAGGCACCATCCGCTTCCACGAGTGGCTGGGCAACAGCTGGGGCGTGCTGTTCTCTCACCCGGCCGACTTCACTCCAGTCTGCACCACCGAACTCGGTCTGACGGCCAAGCTCAAGGAAGAGTTTGCCAGGCGCAACGTCAAGGCGATCGCGCTATCGGTGGACCCGGCCGATTCGCATCGCCGCTGGATCGAGGACATCAACGAGACCCAGTCCACCCAGGTCAACTTCCCGATCCTGGCCGACAGCGACCGCAAGGTGTCCGAGCTGTACGACATGATCCATCCGAACGCCAACGAGACCCTGACCGTCCGTTCGCTGTTCGTGATCGATCCGAACAAGAAGGTCCGCCTGATCATCACCTATCCGGCCAGCACCGGGCGCAACTTCAACGAGATCCTGCGCGTCATCGATTCGCTGCAGTTGACCGACAGCCACAGCGTGGCGACCCCGGGCAACTGGCAGCAGGGCGACGATGTGGTGATCGTGCCGTCGCTGAAGGACGAAGAGGTGATCAAGCAGAAATTCCCGAAGGGCTACAAGGCGCTGCGGCCCTATCTGCGGATGACGCCCCAGCCCGACAAGTGACAATGAAAAAGCGCCGCGCGGCAATGCCGGCGGCGCTCGATGATGCTTCGGACAGTCTTCGGGCCCGGCCTCTCGCCGGGCCTTTTTCATTGGCCGATCAGAAGAAGGCCTGCAGACCGGTCTGCGCGCGGCCCAGGATCAGCGCGTGGATGTCGTGCGTGCCCTCGTAGGTGTTGACCACCTCCAGGTTGACGACGTGCCGGATCACGCCGAACTCGTCCGAGATGCCGTTGCCGCCCAGCATGTCGCGGGCGACGCGGGCGATGTCCAGGGACTTGCCGCAGGAGTTGCGCTTCATGATCGAGGTGATTTCGACCGCGGCGGTGCCTTCGTCCTTCATCCGACCGAGGCGCAGGCAGCCCTGCAGGCCCAGCGTGATCTCGGTCTGCATGTCGGCCAGCTTCTTCTGCACCAGCTGCGTGGCGGCCAGCGGGCGGCCGAACTGCTTGCGGTCCAGCGTGTACTGGCGCGCGGTATGCCAGCAGAACTCGGCGGCGCCCAGCGCGCCCCAGGCGATGCCGTAGCGGGCCGAGTTCAGGCAGGTAAACGGACCCTTCAGGCCGCTGACGTTCGGCAGCAGGTTCTCCTCCGGCACGAACACCTGGTCCATGACGATTTCACCGGTGATCGAGGTGCGCAGGCCCACCTTGCCGTGGATGGCCGGTGCGCTCAGGCCCTTCCAGCCCTTCTCGAGGATGAAGCCGCGAATCGCGTCCTTGCCATCGTCGCCGGCCAGCTTGGCCCAGACCACGAACACGTCGGCGATCGGCGAGTTGGTGATCCACATCTTGGCGCCGCTCAGCTCATAGCCGCCGTCGACCTTCTTCGCACGGGTGACCATCGAGCCCGGGTCCGAGCCGTGGTTCGGTTCGGTCAGGCCGAAGCAGCCGATCCACTCGCCGGTGGCCAGCTTGGGCAGGTACTTCTGCTTCTGCGCTTCGCTGCCGAATTCGTTGATCGGCACCATCACCAGCGACGACTGCACGCTCATCATCGAGCGGTAGCCCGAATCGACGCGCTCCACTTCACGGGCGATCAGGCCGTAGCTGACGTAGTTCAGGCCCGGGCCGCCGTACTGCTCGGGAATGGTGGGGCCGAGCAGGCCCAGTTCGCCCATCTCGCGGAAGATCTCGATGTCGGTCTTTTCGTGGCGGAACGATTCCAGCACGCGCGGCATCAGCTTGTCCTGGCAGTACGCCTGGGCCGCGTCGCGGATCATGCGTTCGTCGTCGCTCAGCTGCTGGTCCAGCAGCAGCGGGTCGGCCCAGTGGAATTCGGCATTGGCTGCCATGGAGGTCTCCTTCGGTTCAGGCGATGGCGTTACGGCGGGAGTCGGCGCAAGGCTGCTGCTCCCGGCACTCAAGGATAATCGGATCGGGACGGTCGGTACTGCAAGTTCCGCATTGCGGAACAGTGTTCCGATAGGCTAGTATAGCGCAAAGGCTGTCGGCGGATGCAAGCACCTGGGGCGATCCTCCCTTGCCGTCTCGCCGGTCCGCCTCCTGTCCATTGGAGTGCACTTGACGATGTCCACCCAGCCTCTGCCGTCCGCGCCAGCCGCCGCCCGCGAAAGCGACCCCAACTTCGTTACCGCGCTGGCGCGCGGGCTGGAGCTGCTGCGGTGCTTTCGTACCGGCGAGACCATGCTCGGCAACCAGGACTTCGTGCGCCGCACCGGCTATCCGAAGGCGACCGTGAGCCGGCTGGCCGGGACGCTGGTGCAGCTGGGCTATCTGCGTTACGACGACAGCCTGGGCAAGTACGCACTCGATGCCGGGGTGCTCGCGCTCGGCTTCGCCTATCTGGCCAGTTCGGACGTGGTGGCGCTGGCGCGCCCGCATATGCTGGCGTTCGCGCAGACGCACGGCGTGTCGGTGTCGCTGGGAAGGCGCGAGCGGCTGGAAGTGGTCTATCTGGAGTCGATCCGCAACGATGCGGGCGCGATGCTGGGCCTGGGCGTCGGTTCGCGGCTATCGCTGCTGTCCAGCTCGATGGGACGGGCCTATCTGGCCGCGCTGCCCACGGGGCGGCGGGAGAAGCTGCTGGGCGAACTGGCGGCGGCCTATCCGGAGCAGTGGCGCAGCCAGGAGGCGCCGATGCGCGCCGCGCTGGAGCGGGCGCAGCAGCTGGGCTACGCCTCGTCGTTCCGCGACTGGCACCCGGCGATCCACGCGTGCGCGGTGGCATTCAAGCCCGTGGGGGAGAAGGAGCTGCATATGCTCAGCTGCAGCGCCTCCTACGTGGCGGTCGACGAGGCAGCCTTCCATGACAGGCTGGCGCCGGCGCTGATGGAGCTGGCGCAGCGGCTGTCGGGTGCCTGAACGAGGCAGGCGACGGCAGCGGATTACAGGTCGGTGCGCAGCTTCCACAGCTCGGGGAACAGCACCACGTCGAGCATCTTGCGCAGATAGCTGACGCCAGCGGTGCCGCCGGTGCCGCGCTTGAAGCCGATCACCCGTTCGACCGTGGTGACATGCCG
This sequence comes from Cupriavidus sp. AU9028, assembly GCF_019795295.1. Classification (GTDB taxonomy): domain Bacteria; phylum Pseudomonadota; class Gammaproteobacteria; order Burkholderiales; family Burkholderiaceae; genus Cupriavidus. The sequence goes on from NZ_JAIMCG010000012.1 coordinate 98,853, forward strand.
GAAGCGCCATTGGCGGAAGGCGTCCTCCAGGTCGACGAATTTCTCGCCCAGTTCGTACAGTTGCCAGTGCGCCTCGGGTTTGCGGTAGATCTCCAGCCAGGCGGCTTCGACCGACGCGTTCTCACCGGCCGGCTGGGTCCAGTCGCGCTCGACGCATTGGGGGTCGATGGCGAAGCCGCGGCGCGCCATCAGGCGGATGGCCTCGTCGTACAGCGATGGCGTGCGCAGCGCCTCCTCGACCAGCGCGTGATGCTCGGCGCGATGGGCATGCGGGCGCAGCATCGCGGCGTTCTTGTTGCCGAGGATGAACTCGATCTCCCGGTACTGGAAGGACTGGAAGCCGGACGACATGCCCAGGTACGGCCGCATCGCCGAGTACTCGGGCGGCGTCATCGTGGCGAGCACATTCCACGCCTGCACCAGCTGGTCCATGATGCGCGAAACTCGGGTCAGCATCTTGAAGGCCGGCGGCAGATCGTCGCGCTTGACCGCCTCGCGCGCCGCGCGCAGCTCGTGCAGCATCAGCTTCATCCACAGTTCGGTGGTCTGGTGCTGGACGATGAACAGCATCTCGTTGTGATCGGGCGAGAGCGGATGCTGCGCGTTCAGGATCTGGTCCAGCGCCAGGTAGTCGCCGTAGCTCATCTGCTGCTCGAAGGACATCTGGGCGCCGTGCCACTGGGCGTCCTTCGATGCGTCCCCGTGGAAGGGGCAGCCGCCTGCGGGGCTGGCCGGTGCGTCGTTGCTGTTGCCGGATTGCATTTGTGGGTCCTGCATGGTTGTTGCGTGGTGGCGAGGGCAGCCGTGCGGCCAGTTACGTTACCGCCCCGCGTTCCTGGAACGCCGGGTCGCGCCACTGCTCGCCGTCGAGCACGTCCCGCAGCGCCTCGACTGCATCCCAGACATCGGCAAAGCCGGTGTACAGCGGCGTGAAGCCGAAGCGCATGATGTTCGGTTCACGATAGTCGCCAATCACGCCGCGCGCGATCAGGGCCTGCACCACGGCGTAGCCTTCGGGATGGGCGAAGCTGACCTGGCTGCCGCGGCAGGCGTGCGCGCGTGGCGTGACCAGCGTCAACGGATGCCGCCCGCAGCGCGATTCCACCAGTTCGATGAACAGGTCGGTCAGCTGCAGCGACTTGGCCCGCAGCGCCTGCATGTCGGTGCGCGCGAAGATCTCCAGCCCACACTCCACCATGGCGAGCGACGTGATCGGCTGGGTGCCGCAGAGGAATCGCGCGATGCCCGGGCGCGGGCGGTAATGCGGCTCCATCGCGAACGGCTGCGCATGACCCCACCAGCCGGACAGGGGTTGCCAGAAGGCGTCGCGCAGCGCCGGGGCGACCCACAGGAAGGCCGGCGCGCCGGGGCCGCCGTTCAGGTACTTGTAGGTGCAGCCGACCGCGTAGTCGGCGCCGCAGCCGTTCAGCGACACCGGCACGGCGCCGGCCGAATGCGCCAGGTCCCACACCGTCAGTGCGCCCCGCGCGTGCGCCAGCTCGGTCAGCGCCGCCATGTCGAGCATCTCGCCGCTGCGGTAGTTGACGTGGGTCAGCATCAGCACCGCGACGTCCTCGCGCACCGCGGCGTCGATGGCGTCCGGAGAATCGACCAGGCGCAGGCTGTAGCCCTGCTGCAGCAGGTCGGCCAGCCCCTGCGCGATATAGAGATCGGTGGGGAAGTTGCTGCGCTCGGACACGATCACCTTGCGCGCGGGATCGCGCTGTCCCTGCACGCGCAGCGCGGCGGCCAGTACCTTGAACAGGTTGGCCGAGGTGGTGTCGGTCACCACCACTTCGTCCGGACCGGCGCCGATCAGCGGCGCCAGCAGGTTGCCCAGCCGCTGCGGCAGCGCGAACCAGCCGGCGGTATTCCAGCTGCGGATCAGGCCCTCGCCCCATTCCTGCTCCACCACCAGGGCGGCACGGGCAGCGGCCGCGCGCGGGCGCGCGCCCAGCGAATTGCCGTCGAGGTAGATCACGCCCTCGGGCAGCGCGAAGGCCGTGCGCAGGGGGGCCAGAGGATCTTGCCGGTCCAGTGCCAGGCATTGCTCGCGGGTTTGGATCGTCATGGTGTCCGGTTCGATTTGCAGTGGAAGGGCGGGGAAATTGGCCGCGGTTCAGCGCAGGCTGCGCAGCACGGCGCGCACGGGGCTGGCGTCCAGGGTGGCGAAGCGCAGCGGCAAGGCGATCAGCTCGTAGTCGCCGGGCGGGACCGCATCGAGCACCAGTCCTTCGAGAATCGCCATGCGGTGCCGGTGCACGGTGTGATGCGCGTCCATGGTTTTCGACTGCTGCGGGTCGAGCGACGGCGTGTCGATGCCGACCAGCCGCACGCCATGCGCGGCCAGCCGATCGAGCGTGGCCGGGGCGACCGCGCAGAAGTTGGCGTCCCAGCTCGCCAGCGGTGCGTTGGCGTAGGTCCGCAGCAACACGCGCGGCGGCACGCCATCGAGCTGGCCCTCCAGGTGCGCCGGCTCGACCAGCGGCGACGCGCCGATGCAATGGATGACACGGCAAGGGCCGAGGTAGGCGGTCAGGTCGACTTCGCCGATCGGTACGCCGGCGGCGTCGTAATGCAGCGGGGCGTCGGCGTGCGCGCCGGTGTGCGGCGACAGCGTGATGCGTCCGACGTTGACGGGGCAATGCTGGTCAAGCTGCCAGGCGACCTCCTGCCGGAAGGGCGTGTCGCCCGGCCAGACCGGCGTGGCCGGCGACAGCGGCGGACTGATGTCCCACAGCCGGCGCTGTTCCGAGTGGTGCAAGGCTTCCGAGGCGATGGCGTGGTCCATGGTCAGGCGCGCGCGGCGGCGACGGTCGGGATGGGGGCATGATAGTCAATCTCGCCTCGAATGAGCTTGCTATCTGGTGGGGCGAAACGCGGAATAGTCGAATATCATGCGAGGAATTCAAGAAATCAGGCAAGAATTTTCGAATGAACCTCGACGCCACCGACCTGCGCATCCTCGAGTGCCTGCAAAGGAATGGGCGCATCAGCAACCAGGAACTGGCCGAGCGCGTGGCGCTGTCGCCATCGGCTTGCCTGCGGCGCGTTCGCCTGCTGGAAGAGAGCGGCATCATTGGCGGCTATCACGCCTGGTTCGACGCCGAGCGGCTGGGGCTGGAGCTGGAAGCCATCGTGCAGGTGTCGATGCGGCATGACGTGGAGGGCTGGCACGACACCTTCAACGCCGCGGTGCAGGGCTGGCCGGAGGTGCTGTCCGCCTATGTGATCACCGGCGATAGCAATTACATCCTGCGCGTGCAGGCGCGCAATCTGAAGCACTACTCGGACTTCATCGTGAACCGGCTGTATCGGACGCCGGGCGTGATGGATATCCGCTCCAACATCGTGCTGCAGCGGATCAAGACCGGGGGATCGCCGCTGGCGCTGCTGCAGCCCGGCGCCCCCCGCGACACGGTGCCGGGCTGATGGCGGGATGCGGCGGGGAGGGAGCTAGCGCGTGGTGCCGGCGTGCAGTGCGATCAGCCGCCGCAGCGTCTGCTTGAGCCGTTCGCTGTCGCTGCCGCCGAAGGCGGCCAGCACCTGGGCTTCGTGCGCCGCCGCCTGCTGCAGCAGCGGCTGCGCGCGCTGGCGGCCACTGTCGGTGATCGACACCAGCGCATGGCGGCGATCCGGCGCGCTCCCGCGATGACGCACCACCAGCCCGTCCGCCTGCATGCGGTCGATCAGCTTGGTCAGCGTCGGCTGCTTGGTCAGCGTGATGTCGGCCAGCGTGCCCACCGTGCAGGCCTCGCGGTCGGCCAGCGTGGCCAGTACCCGCCATTCCGGCACGCTCAGGCCCGCCGCCTCCACCTTGCGATGGAATTCGCCGGAGATCAGGTGGCTGGCTCGCGCAAGCAGATAGGGCAGGTAGCCGTCGACGAAGGTCATGGTCGGTCCGTGCCCGCCCGCCGCTGTGCTGTCGCGCCGCTCAGTCGCGCAGCGGACAGATGGTGGAAAACTCGCCGCTCTGGAAGATCAGCGGCAGCCCGCCGCCTTCGCGAATGCCGCAGCGCTCGACTTCGCCGACGAAGATCACGTGATCGCCTTCGTCATAGCGGCTGCGGTTGTGGCATTCGAACCAGGCCAGCGCATTGCCCAGGATCGGCAGGCCGGTCTCGGACAGCCGGTAGTCGACGCCGGCGAAGCGGTCTCCCTTGAGCGTCGCGAAGCGCTGGCACAGGTCCAGCTGCGTGGCGGCCAGCACGTTGACGATGTAGTGCGAACCGCCGCGGAACATCGGCAGGCTGTTGGCGCTGGTGGCCATGCTCCACAGCACCAGTGGCGGGTCCAGCGAGACCGAGTTGAACGAGCTGGCGGTGACGCCAACGAACGGCGGGTCGCCGGCCGTTTGCCGGATCCCGCGTGTGGTGATCACGGTTACGCCGGTGGCGAACTGCGACAGCGCGCGGCGGAAGTGCCGGGCATCGAAGTCGGGCGCGGCGGCCTGACCCTGGCGGGACGGGTTGGTGTCAGGCAATCCCATAGCTGAGGCACCACTGAATTTCATGAAATTTCATATATTATTGGCGCCAGACGGGGGAATCACAAGCGCCGCGGCCATTGCGCTGGCGGCGGCGTCGGGCGCGCCGTTCTCTCTCGACTGCCCGAAACCCGCAACAGTCATGCCCGGTGTCCGGCGGGCCGCGCCGTCAGGAGGAGAGACATGCTGCTCGAGCAGATCGAACATCGCTGGCTGGCGGCCTTTCGCCGCACGCTGGAGCTTTGCGCGCTGGCGCCCGGCGATGTGGTAGGGATTGTAACGGAGTCGCAATCCCGACAAGTCCTTGTGGAGTTGGCCGACCTGGCGGTGCAGGCGATGGGAGCGACGCCCGTTCGCCTGCGCGTGCCGACGCCCGCGCTCGACGTGCCGGCGCCGGTGCGCTCGACCGGGGCCAGCGACGCGCTGCAGCAGCTGGAGCCGGTGATCGCGGCGCTGTCGCGCTGCCAGCTGGTACTCGACTGCACGGTGGAGGGCCTGCTGCATGCGCCAGAGCTGCCGCGCATTCTGGCGGGCGCCGACGGCGTGGTGCCCCGCCTGCTGATGATCAGCAACGAACATCCGGAAATCCTCGAACGCTGCCTGCCCGATGCCCAGCTGGAAAGCACGGTCCGGGCGGCAATGCGGCGGCTGCGCGGTGCGCGCCAGATGCAGGTGAGCTCCGCCGCCGGCACGTCGCTGCAGATCGGCCTGGACGGCGCCCGCGTCGGCGGGGTCTGGGGCTACTGCAACAAGCCAGGCCAGGTCGCCCACTGGCCGGGCGGCCTATGCCTGGCCTTCCCCGGCGCCGGTCAGGTCAGCGGCACGCTGGTGCTGGCGCCGGGCGACGTCAACCTGACCTTCAAGACCTATCTGCGCGACCGCATCGTCTGCCAGATCGAGAACGACCATATCGTCGCCATCGAGGGCAGCGGCGTCGATGCGGAGATGATGCGCGGGTACTACGCGGCGTGGGCGGATCGCGAGGGCAGCCAGGCCGCCTATGCGGTGTCGCATGTCGGCTGGGGGCTGAACCGGCGCGCGCGCTGGGATGCGCTGGCCTTCTACGACAAGCGCGACTGCAACGGCACCGAGCTGCGCGCCTTCGCCGGCAACTTCCTCTATTCGACCGGCGCCAACGAGGTGGCGGGCCGGCACACGCTGGGCCACTTCGACCTGCCGCTGCGCAACTGCACGGTCGCGCTCGATGGCGTGAACGAGGTCGATCAGGGCCAGCTGGTGGAGCCGGGCGCCCAGGGGTAACGTCAACGCCTTCCCTTCCGTCACGAGACACGCTTCCATGCCAACCGATCCGGACGCCTTGCCCTCTCCCCAACTGCAGCGCCATGCCAACGGCATCGCCACCCTGACCGCCGGCACCGGGCCGGTGGCGCTCGTGCTGCTGCACGGGATCGGCGGCGGCAAGGCGGCCTGGCCCGGACAGCTCGCCGCACTGGCCGCGTGCGGCTACCGGGCGGTGGCGTGGGACATGCCCGGGTACGGCGACTCGCCGCTGATCGACCCCTACGACTTCGCCGCACTGGCGGCGGCGCTGGTGCCCGTGCTGGATGCCGAGCGGCAGCAGGGCCGCCGCGTGGTGCTGCTCGGGCACAGCATGGGCGGCATGGTGGCGCAGGAAGCCTGCGCGGCCACGCCGGAGCGGATCGACGGCATGGTGCTGTCGGGCACGTCGGCCGCCTTCGGCAAGCCGGATGGCGACTGGCAGCAGGAGTTCGTCGCCGCCCGCACCGCGCCGCTGGATGCGGGGCAGAGCATGGCGTCGCTGGCCGCCAGCCTGGTGCGCGGCATGGTGGCGCCCGATGCGCCGGCCGAGGGAGTGGCGCTGGCCACCTCGGTGATGGCGGCCGTGCCGCCGCAGACCTATCGCGCCGCGCTCGGTGCGCTGGTGCGTTTCGACCGGCGCGAGGCGCTTGGCCGCATTGCCGTGCCGGTGCTGCTGCTGGCGGGCGAGCACGACCGCAATGCCGCGCCGGCGGTGATGGAGCGGATGGCGCCGCGCATCGCCGATGCCGAATACCGGTGCCTGCCAGGCGTCGGCCACCTGGCCAACATGGAACGGCCGGACCTGTTCAATGCCGCGCTGCTGGACTTCCTGCAGCGCCGCTTTCCGCTGTGATGACCACGCCGGCCTGACCGAACGCTCCGATCGGCACAGCCGCCCTTGCGAGGAACCCCGATGCAGCTCGACTTCATTCCGGCCGTTGGCGAGGCCGATTTCACCGAGGCGCAGGCGCGCCTGCTGTCGTTGGCCAACCGGCTGGGCCGCGAGCGCTTCGCGCCGCGGGCGGCGCAGTGGGACCGCGAGGCCAGCTTCCCCTTCGCCAACTACGACGACCTGCGCGAGGCCGGCCTGCTGGCGCTGTGCGTGCCGCGCGAATTCGGCGGGCAGGGCGCGGATTTCGCCACCTATTGCATGATCGGCGCGGAGATCGGCCGCTTCTGCGGCGCCACCGCGCTGACTTACAACATGCACATCTGCTCGACGATGTGGACAGGCGTGCTGGCCGACGGCATCCCGATGACGCCCGAGCAGCGCAAAGAGCATGCATCGCGCCGCGGCCTGCATTTCGAGCGGGTGGTGCGCGACGGCGCGGTCTACGCGCAGCCGTTTTCCGAAGGATCGGCCGCGGCCGCCGGCAAGGCGCCCTTCGGTACCGCGGCGCGCAAGGTCGAGGGCGGCTGGGTGCTCAATGGCCGCAAGATCTTCGCCTCGCTGTCGGGCGCGGCCGATTACTACGGCATCCTTTGCACCGAGGACCGCGGCGACCAGCATCCCGACATGCGCGACACGCTCTATATCGCGGTGCCCGCCAGCGCCGAGGGCGTGACGGTGACGGGCGACTGGGACCCGATGGGCATGCGCGGCACGGTGTCGCGCACGCTGCTGCTCAAGGACGTGTTCGTCGCCGACCACGAGCAGCTGATGCCGCGCGGGGTCTACTACAAGGCCGCGCAGACGTGGCCGGCGATGTTCTTCACGCTGTCGCCGACCTACCTGGGCATCGCGCAGGCCGCATACGATTTCACGGTGCAGTACCTGCGCGGCGAGGTGCCGGGCCAGCCGCCAGTCAAGCGGCGGATGTACCCGACCAAGCAGATCGCGGTGGCGCAGATGCGCATCCAGCTCGAATCGATGCGCTCGCTGTTCTGGCGGGCGATCCATGAAGCCGGCCCCAATCCGTCGCGCGACCAGCGTCTGCGCCTGTACGCCGCCCACTACAGCGTGATGGAGGGCGCCAACGATATCGCCCGGCTGGCGATCCGCACCTGTGGCGGCCAGTCGATGCTCAAGGACCTGCCGCTGGAACGGCTGTATCGCGATTCGCGTTGCGGCGCGCTGATGCTGCCGTGGACGGCCGAGCTGATCCTCGACCGGATGGGGCGGGAAACGCTGTACGAGCCGGGCGAGCGCGACGAATGACGATGGCAGATCGACCCTCCGGCGATGCAGCGGGGCCGGCGCGCAAGCAGCGGGGCCGCGGCGCCGGGGGGCCGCCCCACATCGGAGCGGACCGTCTCGGCGCGCTGCTCAAGCCGCTGCATGCGCTGGCACTGGCCGAGCCGTTGCGCCCGGCGCTGGACTTCCAGGGCAGCACCATCGGCTACGGCAAGCTGTGGAGCCGCATCGAACGCGTCACTGCCCACCTTGCTGCGTCCTGGGACGTCGGCAAGGGCGACCGCGTGGCGACGCTATGCTTCAACCACGACCTGCAGCTGGCGATGCTGTTCGCCTGCGCTCGCCTCGGGGCGATCTTCCTGCCGCTGAACTACCGGCTCGCCGTGCCCGAACTGGCCACGATCGCCGCGCATGCTGGCGTGCGGGCGATCTTCCACGACGACGCGCACGCCGGGCTGGCCGATGCGGTATGCATGCAACTGGGCGAGGCCGCCGCCGCCGGCGCCGCGCAGATCCTCGCCGATCCGATCGCCGGCACGATGGTGCCGGCCGCATTGCCGCAGGCACCGGCGCACGCGCATATCGACCGGCTGATCGACCGCGCCGCGCCAGCCGACCCGGACCCCGGGCCGATGCCGGACGATACACCGGTGCTGCTGGTGTACACCTCCGGCACCACCGGGCAGCCGAAGGGGGCGCTGCATACGCAGGCGGCGCTGCTGGCCAATGCCCGCGCCAGCTGGTGGGCGCACGGGATGACGGGCGACGACCATGTCCTGAGCACGTTGCCGCTATTCCATGTCGGGGGCCTGTGCATCCAGACGCTGCCCGCGCTGCTGGCCGGCGCCCGCGTCACGCTGCACGAACGCTTTGCGCCGGCCGACTGGCTGGACGCGGTGGCGCACGCCAGGCCGACGCTGTCGCTGATGGTGCCCGCTACGCTGCGGGCGGTGCTGGAGCACCCGGCGTGGCCGGGCACCGACCTGTCCTCGCTGCGCGGGGTGATGGCCGGCTCGTCGACCATACCGCTCGCCTATATCGACGCCTTTCATGCGCGCGGGGTGCCGCTGGGCCAGATCTATGGCGCCACCGAGACCGGTCCGGTGTCCGTGGTGCTGCGCCTCGATCAGGCGATGGCGCGGCCGGGGTATGCCGGCTGGCCGCAACCGGAGGCGCAGGTACGCCTGACCGCCGAGAACGGCAGCGAAGTGGCCGACGGCGAGGTCGGCGAGATCTGGCTGCGCGCGCCCAACCTGATGCGCGGGTACTGGCGCGACCCGGCGCATCCGGCCTTCGTGGACGGGTGGTTCCGTTCCGGTGACCTGGCGCACCGCGACGTCGATGGCTGCATCGAGGTGGTGGGGCGCAGCAAGGACATGATCATCTCCGGTGGCGAGAACATCTATCCGGCGGAGATCGAGAACGAACTGGTGGTGCTGCCCGAGGTCGGTGAATGCGCCGTGGTCGGGCTGCCGGATCCGCGCTGGGGCGAAGTGCCCGTCGCCGCGATCGTGCCGGCGAGCGGAGCCGATCCGGCGCGGCTGCAGCCCGAGGCGATACGCGAGGCGCTGTCGGCACGGATCGCCCGCTTCAAGCTGCCGCGCGAGGTGGTGCTGGTCGATGCGCTGCCCAAGAGTGCGCTGGGCAAGGTGGTCAAGCCGCGCCTGCGAGCCATGCTGGAGGCGGCGCGGCGCGACGGCGGTCCGGCGCCCGCTCCCTGACCCCGGGCCCTGCAAGGCGTCGGACGGGCGGGTATCATCGGTCGTCAGGCCGCCAGCCCGGCGGCATTCAGGCTTTCAGGAGCGGCGATGACCGACGCAAGCGACAACAGGGCAGCACAAAGCGAGATCGCCACCCTCGGCGGCGGATGTTTCTGGTGCCTCGAAGCGGTGTACCAGCAGGTCGAGGGCGTGCTGGCGGTCGAATCCGGCTACACCGGCGGACATGTGGACGACCCGAGCTACGAACAGGTCTGCAGCGGCGAGACCGGCCATGCGGAAGTGGTGCGGCTGCGCTTCGATCCCGCGGCGATCTCCTACCGCGAGATCCTGGAGATCTTCTTCGCGATCCACGATCCGACCACGCTGAACCGTCAGGGCAACGATGTCGGCACGCAGTACCGCTCGGTGATCTACACCCATTCGGACGCGCAGCGCCAGACCGCCGAGGCGGTGATGGCCGATATCGCCGCGCAGCAACTGTACGACGGACCGCTGGTGACACGAATCGAGCCCGAGCAGCCCTACTGGGCCGCCGAGCCTTATCACCAGAACTACTGGCGCACCCACCCCGGACAGGGCTACTGCGCGTTCGTCATCACGCCCAAGGTGTCGAAGTTCCGCCAGCGTTTCGCTCACCGGCTGCGCGCCGAGGCGAGCTGACCGCGACGCGCGCGAGCTACAGCCGCTGCGCGATGGCCTGGGCCAGCCGCGCCAGTGTCAGCGGCGCGCAGCCCTCGGCGTTGTTGCTGACGATGACGTAGGCCGGCTGCTCGTTGCGCAGGGTGGCCGCGACGAGCTCGGCCGCTGCCTGCACGGTTTCGTCGTCCGGGGCCCGCAGCTTGTCGAAAGGCTGGAAGGCCAGCTCGGCCTGTTCGTAGCCATAGCCCTCGCGCAGCAGCCAGCGCAGCACCAGCGGACCGGGTGCGCCCTCGTCCAGCAGCGCCTGCGCCGACGCCTGGCGCGCCACCGGTGGCATCCGCTCCCGTACGCCGCAACCGAAGCGCACGCCGCGCGCCTTCAGCAGCTTGATGAAGCGCGGCGTCAGCAGCGCGGCATCGCGCAGCTCGACGGTATAGCAGGCGTGCGGATTGCGCTGCGGATCGAGCGGCGGCAACGCCGACAGGAAGGCGTCGAGCCGCGCCAGGAAGGCTCCGGCATCGGCAGCCATGGCGCCAAGCGGCGACAGCTGGAACAGCAGCGGCCCGCATTTGGCGCCGAGCCCCGCGGTGGCCGGCTCGATGAAGTCGCGCACGGCGATGGCCACGTCGAGGAAGGCCGCATTGGGCAGTCGCCCGGCGCCGTTCGACGCGCGCAGCCAGGCATCGCAGACGCTGGCCGGCGCCTTGACGACGAAGCGAAAGTCGCTGGGAACCTGCGCCCCGTAGGACAGGTAATCGGCCAGCGGAATCGGCGCGTAGAAGCCCCGGTCGATTCCTGCTGCCCGCAGCAGCGGGTGGCGCGAGTAGGCGGCCAGTCCCTTGCGCGACAACGTGCTTTCGCTGTGATCGCCGGCCCAGACCATGCCCTTCCAGCCGGGATAGGACCAGGTCGAGGTCCCGAGATACAGATGCCGCGGCAGACGCGCCGCCAGGGCCATCAGCGCCGGATCGGGCGGGGCCGGCATCACCGCGCCGGTGCGGCCCTTGCCGCCTGCGTCTGCCTGTTGCCTGTCCGGCTGCTGGTCAGCCGGCACGTCTGCGAACAAATCCTCGGTCAATGTCCTCGTCCAGGTATCGATGTCAGTCCAGCGTCGTCTCGTAGATATAGCGGCGCGACCACGGCAAGGTGCTGGCGCGGCGGCTGGCCTTGTGGCAGACGACCTGATAGATCGACATTTTCTCGCCTTCGAAGGCCTGCGCACAACCGGCCAGGTAGACGCGCCAGATGCGGTACTTGCGCTCGCCGATCATCTCGCGGATGGTGTCGCCCCTGGCCTCGAAGTTGTCGGCCCAATGCCGCAACGTCGTCGCGTAGTGCCGGCGCAGCAGCTCGACATCGAAGGCCTCCAGCCCGCCCTTGCTGAGCGTATCGAGCACCAGGCCGATATGCGGCAGCTCCCCTTGCGGGAACACATAGCGATTCATGAACTCCGCGCCGTCCATCGGCTCCTTGCCGTTGTCGGCATCCGGGGTGGTGATGCCATGGTTCATGGCCACCCCGTCGTCGGCCAGCAGCTCGCACATCCGGGAGAAATAGCGGACCAGATTGTCCTTGCCGACATGCTCGAACATGCCGACGCTGGTGATGCGGTCGAAGGTGCCGCCAACGTCGCGATAGTCCTGCAGGCGGATCTCGATGCGGTCCGACAGGCCCGCCTCCCGCACGCGTTCGGTCGCCAGGGCGAACTGGTTTTCCGACAGCGTGATGCCGACACAGCGCGCGCCGAATTTCTGCGCGGCGCGCAGCACCAGTGCACCCCAGCCGCAGCCGATATCGAGCAGGGTCTGGCCCGGCTGCAGGCGGATCTTGGTCAGGATATGGTCGATCTTCTTCAGCTGGGCGGTGGCCAGGTCTTCGTTGCCGTGCTCGAAGTAGGCGCACGAATAGACCATGTTTGGGTCCAGCCACAGCCGGTAGAAGTCGTTCGAGACGTCGTAGTGGTACTCGATGGACTTCTTGTCTTCCTGCCGGGTGTGCGAGAAGTGCCTTGCCACGCGGGCGATGGCGCTGCCGGCCAGCTTGCTGGTCGCGCTGGACAGGCCGTAGGCCACCTCGATGATGTCCGAGAGCCTGCCGTCGACGTCGATCTTTTCCTGGACATACGCCTCGCCCAGGTTGTCCAGGGTCGGGCTGAGCAGCAGCGGCAGCGCGGCCGCTTCGCGCACGGTCAGCGTGACCGCCGGCTGGGTGCTGCGCGCCAGCGAATACTCGTGCCCATCCCACAGACGCAGCTTGACCGGCAGGTCGGCCTGCTCGCGCATGCCCGCGATCCAGCGGTCCAGTTGCGTGTCCAGTGCTTGCTTGAAAAACATGCGGCTTCCTCCCGATGAATGGCGGCATACTTCTCGAAACAACGACTTGAACTGCTTTCGCGCCCCGTTGGTGCTTTATACGCCAAAGCGGTCGGCGATGCTGTGGCCTGTGCCGGGCAAACGACAGCCACCACTGCAATTGTGGCCGGCGGGCGACTCCTTACGGCGACAGACGCGCGATCCGCCACGCGCCATTGGGCTCGCGCAGATAGACGATGCGGTCGTGCAGCCGCGACGGCCGGCCCTGCCAGAACTCGACGCGGGTCGGCACCAGCAGGTAGCCGCCCCAGTGCGGTGGGCGCGGCGGATCGTCGCCGAAGCGCTCGCGAAAGGCCGCCTCCCGTTGCTCCAGGAAGGCGCGATCCGGCACCTCCGCGCTCTGCTCCGACGCCCATGCACCGAGCCGCGAGCCCAGCGGGCGCGACAGAAAGTAAGCGTCGCTTTCCGCGTCGCTGACCTTCTGTACCCGGCCTTCGATGCGCACCTGGCGCTCCAGCTGCACCCAATGGAACAGCAGGGCCGCCAGCGGATTGGCGTCCAGGTCGAGGCCCTTGCGGCTCTGGTAGTTGGTGAAGAAGGTAAAGCCGCGGGCATCGAGACCCTTGAGCAGCACGATGCGCGCGGAGGGCTGGCCGTCGGCATTGACGGTTGCCAGCGTCATCGCGTTCGGCTCGGGCAACTTGGCGTTCAGCGCTTCGTCGAACCAGCGCTGGAATTGGTCGATCGGATCGGCGGCGACGTCGTTCTCCGTCAGGGAACCGAGAACATAGGAACGGCGCAGGTCGGCGAGTTGGGTCATGGCACGGCGTGAGGGAGTCGTTCGGATTGGCTGGCGTCCACGCTGGCGGCGTTGTGCGCGGCACTGCCTTCGAGTATAGCGAACGCGATGCCGCTTTCCCTTGCGCTGGCGCAGTCGCGCCGCTTGCAGGTCGCTCAGCCCGGCGGCTGCAGCTTGCGCGCCTGGTGCCGGGAGTAGTAGCCCGCCATGCCCATCGCGCCGGCCATCGACAGGAAGATCGGCAGCATGCCGAGCGCCGTGCCCACCACGCCGAAGGTCAGCGGCCACACCACCTGGCTGGTGTTCAACACCGCCGAGCGCAAGCCGAGGGCTTCGCCCGCGCGACCCGAGGGGGAGGCGCTATGCAGGATGTTCATCACGTTCGGCTGCGCGCTGCCCAGCGCGAGGCCGAGCAGGAACGCCAGGCAGCACATCAGCCAGAACTGGGAAACGAAGGGGTAGAGCAAGTAGGCGAAGCCGCCGACCATCAGCGCGGCGCGGATGATCTTCCATTCCGACAGCCGCCGCGCGATCAGCGGCATGGCGATGCGGATCGCCAGCGTGGCGATGGCAAACGACCCCAGCACCCAGCCGATCGAGGAGGGCGACAGGCCGACGCGCGTGCCCTGGATCGGAATCAGGAAGGCATGCAGGTCCCAGGCGGCCGACAGCACGGCACTGGCGACGAATACCGCGCGCAGTTCCGGGTAGAAGAGCAGATCCAGCGCCGAGCGACGGCTGCCGTCCTCGGCGGCGCGCTGCGCCGCGCGGGCCCCGCTGGCCGGCAGCCGGTCGTGCACGAGCCGCAGCCCCACCTGGCCGATCAGCGCCACCGCCACCAGCACCAGGAACGCAGGCCGGAATCCGGCGTGCTCGATGACATAGCCGACCACCACCGGACCGAGCGTGCCGGACACCGACAGGCCCAGCGCGTGCCAGGTGTAATTGCGCAAGCGGGTCTGGTCGGTGGAGATCTGCCCGATCAGCAGTTGCATCGCGACCTGGACCAGCATGAAGCCGACGCCGATCAGCGCGCACGACAGGTATAGCGCGCTGACGCTCTGCCACAGGGCCGGCAGCAGCGTGCCACCCACCACCATCAGCGAACCGGCGGTCATCGGCCGCCGCGGGCCGATTTCGTCGATGCGGCGGCCGGCGTGGATGGCCAGCACCATCGGCAACAGGGCGTACAGCGACATCAACAGGCCCAGCGTCAGCGGGGAGGCCTTCAGGGACAGCGCGAACAGCGAGACGACGACCCGGCTGGCGTTGAACGCAACGTGGTTGCACACCGTCAGCGCGATCAGCACGCTGATCGGCAGGGCGGCGGCGGGTGTCGGCGTCATGCGCGGGTTCGGATTCGGAGGAGGGGCAAGAGGCCGGTTCGAGGGGGCGGGAACCGGGCAAGCGTCACATCGAGCGGCGCCTTCCGGTGCCGGCTTCAATGTAAATGGCCGTTTAATTATGAAACCGTTGTGAACATTGCACAACGGTCCAGGGCAAAGGCGGCGCAAAGTTGGTGCAGCGGCGCACCAAGTGTTGCGTTGCCGCACCAGACGCGCCGGCCACCGTCGGAAGGGAGGGCCGGTGTTGCGCGGGAGCCTCAACCGCCGCCGAACATGGAGTTGCGGTCCGAGGTGCGTCCTTGCCCGCCTGCGGGCGCATTGTCGGGCACGGGGGCGGTCTTCCCGGCCGTGCCCTGCTGCCCTTGCCCGCCCTGAGCTCCCGGCTCGGTCTTGCCCGCCGCGGCCGGCGCGCTGGCGTCGGCGGGGCGGCCGCGATAGGTCTTGCCCGGCGGCGGCGCGGTGGGACGCTTGCGCAGCTCTGCCAGCAGCTTGCTGCACTGGCTGTCTTCCTCCGGCGTCAGGTCGATCAGCGGCACGACGGTGGCCACCGGTGCAAGCAGCGCCAGCGCGACCGCGCCGCCGGCCCGCAGGGCCAGCACGCCGATATCGGGACTGACGCGCGGGTTCTTCAGCGTGCCGCCCACGTACAGCGGCGAGCGCAGCGAGAACAGCCGCAGGCCCTTGGAGTCCGGGTTGATGGTCAGGCCCAGTTGCTCGTTGGCAAGGTTGACCACCCCGGTGGCATTGATCACCGCGTCCTGCGTGTCCACGACGAAGGTACGGGCGCGCGCCATGCCGTCGGTGAAGGTGAAATCGGCCACGCCGCAGTTGATCTGCACCGGCTTGTCGCCGAACAGCTTGGCGATGATGACGCTGCCTACGTTCAGCCCCATCGCTTCGAGCAGGAACTTGCTGATGGTGCCGTTCTCGATCAGCAGCCGTCCCTCGCCATTGGACGAGCCGAGCAGCGCGGCCACCGAATTGCCGGTCGCGGACAGCTTGGCCGCGCCGTTGACCTCGCCGACGCTGGCCTGCATCGACTCCAGGTCCGGGAACAGCTGCTTGAGCTTCAGGCGCCGCGCGGTCATGTCGATGGTCGCGGCCATCGGCTCCCGCTTGCCGTTCAGTTGCAGCGTCGATACCAGGTTGCCGCCCGCCACGCCAAAGTTGAGCGGGTCCAGCCGCAGCACGCCGTCCTGCAGCTTGATATGGGTGCGCAGGTCGGTGATCGGCAGGTCCTCGTCGCGCACGATGCGCTGGCCGGTGAAGCGCACGTCGGCGTCGATGCTGTCCCACCGGTCGGTGCGGAACGGCGCCACCGGCAGCGCCTTGTTGGCCGGCTGCTTGACCACCGGGGAGGAGGGATCGGCGCGGTCGCGCTTGGACTCCGTGCCGACCACCGGCGCGAGGTCGGCGAACCGCAGCTGCCTGGACACCAGTTCTCCGGACAGCAGCGGCCTCGGCTCGCGCTGGGTATAGCCGAGCGTGCCCGACAGATCGCTGCTGCCGACGCGGCCGGTGAACTTCTCGTAGCGGAAGACGGACGCGCCTTTCTCCAGATTGGCCACCAGCCGGCCTTCCGTACGGTAGGGCGGGGTTTCCGGCAGCACGATGCCGGTCAGCGCATACAGGTGAGACATGCTTTCGCCCGACAGTTGCAGCCGCAGGTCCAGCGCGGCCAGCCGTGCGGGGTCGGTCAGCGTCCCCTCGATCTGCGCGCGCGTGGTGCCGACCCGCACGTCCGCCTGCAGGGGGAAGGGGCGGCTGGCATCGCGCAGGCTCAGCACCGCGCCGGCCTTGCCGCTGGCGTTGATGGTGGCCTGGTTGTAGCGGCCGGTGGCGCGCCAGCGAATGCCGTACGGCGCGTCGCCGCCGGCCTTGCCGGTGGCGCCTGGCGTGCTGGCGGCATCGGCTGCCGGCGGCGGTGCGCTCGCGGCGGCCGGGGCGCTGCTGCTGCCGGTCAGCGGGCCGTCACGCTCGCGGTCGTACAGCGCGGCGTGGTCGATGGTGTCGATGCTGGCGCGCAGCTGGATCTTGCTGGCGGCATCGTCGAGCGACAGGTTGCCGCGCGTCAGCACGATCTCGCCCAGGTCCAGTTGCCAGCGCGATGGCTCTTCGTCTTCCTTCTTCGGGAAGGTCCAGTTGTTGCGCTTGTCGGCCAGCCGTTCCAGCCAGACGGCCGGCCCGTCGACAGTGACGGATGGCAGCGAAATCGTGCGGGTGATCAGGGGAAGGGGCCGCAGCACGAAGATCAGTTCGCGCGCTGTCGCCATGTTGGGCTGCTCGGCCCATTCCGGGTTGCCCACGGTGATGTCCCGCGCCGACAGTCGGGGCCAGGGCACCCAGCTGCGCCAGCCGGCCTCGTTCTCGGGCCGGCGGAATGTGAGCACCAGGTCGCCGTTGACCGCGAAGGGGCGGCCAATGGCATCGCTGACTTTCTGGTTCAGCCACGGCTTGAGCCGGTTCCAGTCGAAGACGAGGATAAAGATCACCACTGCCGCAATCAGCACGACGGGTGTCAGTGCGCTGATGAGCAGTACCTTGCGGCGCAGGGACATGCGCAGGGACATGAATTGGAACTCCTGGTCGCCGCGCTGACCTGCTGGTGCCGGCAGCCAGGCGACATGCGGACCATCGTGAGGCTATTGTATATTTGGCACCTCCGGGCCTCCTGTCCGCCACTGGCTGACATCGATGCCAGCCGATTCTTCAATTCCCCACGCTGCGGCCATCCCCTTGCGGGCCGGCCGCTGTCCCGAGTACCCGCTGCATGGCGCAAGACGACTTCCGCAACGATCGCCCCGGCGACGTTGCCGCTTTCTCCGCAATGACGCCGGCCGAACCGCTGCCGGCGCCGCCGACCCCAGTCGATGACGACTACGACCGCCGCTTCGGTGGCGTGGCGCGGTTGTATGGCGCCGCGGGCCTGGCGCGGCTGGAGGCGGCCAACATCTGCGTGGTCGGCATCGGCGGGGTCGGCAGCTGGGCCGCCGAGGCGCTGGCGCGGAATGCGGTGGGGCGGGTCACGCTGATCGACCTGGACCACATCGCCGCCTCGAACACCAACCGGCAGATTCATGCGCTCGGGGACCAGTACGGCCGCGCCAAGGTCGAGGCGATGGCCGAGCGGATGATGCAGATCAATCCCCGTATTCGCGTGCGCACCATCGACGATTTCGTCACAGCGGAGAATGTCGAAGCCTTGCTGGCCGGGCACGACTACGTGATCGACGCGATCGACTCGGTACGCGTGAAGATCGGGATGCTCGGTTGGGCCCGCCGGCAGGCAGCGCGCATCATCACCTGCGGCGGCGCCGGCGGTCAGCTCGATCCCACCCGCGTGCGGATTGCCGACCTGTCGCGCACGGTACAGGACCCGCTGCTGGCCAAGGTGCGCTCCGGCCTGCGCAAGCACTGGGGCTGGCCGCGCGATCCGAAAAAGCCGTTCGGCGTGCCGGCCGTGTATTCCGACGAGCCGTTGCGTTACCCCGAGCCGGAGCAGCAGGCCTGCGGCCTCGACGAGGCGCCCTTCACCGATGCCGCGCACCCGCCACGCAGCGGGCCCCAGGGGCTGGCGTGCGCGGGGTTTGGCTCCTCGGTCGGCGTGACGGCGGTGTTTGGCTTTGTTGCCGCTTCGGCGGCGTTGACCGCGATCGCGGCATCCCGATGAGCGAGTTCATGCGCGAACCCTGCAACCCGCCTGCTGGCGATCCCGACCTCGATTGCAGTGCCCTGCCGCCGGCACTGCGGCTGGGCGAGCCGGTCACCGACCATCTGCACGCCGAATTCCTGCTACTGCTCGAACAGGCGGCGCAGGCGCCCGATGGGGCGCTGCTCGCCGCGCTGGACGAGTGGCTGGACCATACCCGCTACCACTTCGGCCAGGAGGAGGCGTGGATGGAAGCGATGGGCTACGGCCCGCGCGACTGCCATCGCACCGAGCACGAGCAGATGCTGGCGATTGCCGCGCGGGCGCGCGGCTGCGTCGAGCAGGGGGATGCCGAAACCGGACGCCGCCTGATCGCGGAACTGCCGGGCTGGCTGGCCCAGCACATTGGCCAGCGCGATGCGCCGATGGTCGCGCATATGCGCGAGAACGGCTTCACGCTGGTGGAAGGGCCGGTGCAAGGGCAGGCCGCGCCGTAACGCCGGGCCTGCCTGGCGCCTTTGACTGCGGCCGCCCCGCCGTCAGTTCAGCACGGCGCTCAACTGGCGTCGCCAGCTGGCGACGCTCTGCGGGTCGGGCATCATGCCGAACACCGACAGCATGGTCTTGCGGCCGATATCGTCGCCGAAGGCGCGGTTCTGCCGCACGATCTCCAGCAGTTGTGCCAGCGCGGGCTCGTACTGGCGCCGCGCGATCAGCAGCTGGGCGAGATCCAGCCGGGCCTGCAGATCGCTCGGGTCCGCCTGCACGCGGCCGGCCAGCGTGGCCTCGTCGGGCAGGCCGGCCAGGCCGCGCAATGCCTCCAGCCGCGTGACCAGCGCCGCATGGCCTTCCTCCTGGGCGGCGCGCTCGGTCAGCATGCCGAACTCGGTCTCGGCCGCCTGCATCGCGTTCTCGTCCAGCAGGAAGCCGATGTACTCGATGCGGGCCTCGTCGAAGCCGGGATCGAACGCCACCGCGGCCTGGAACGCGGCGCGGGCCGCTTCCCGGTCGCCCTGCGCCAGCGCTGCGCGGGCCTGCCGCAGCGACACCTGGCCGGGGTTCGGGGTCACCCGCTCGATGAACTGGCGCAGCCCCGATTCGGGCAGCACGCCGACAAACTGGTCCACTGGCCGGCCGTCGACGAAGGCGATCACGTGCGGAATGCTGCGGACGGCGAAATGCGCCGCCAGCGGCTGATTTTCGTCGACGTTGACCTTCGCCAGCTTCCAGCGCCCGCCGGCCTCGCGCTCCAGCTTCTCCAGCAACGGGCCCAGGGTCTGGCAGGGACCGCACCAGGGGGCCCAGAAGTCGACCAGCACCGGCACGCGGCGCGACAGCTCGACCACGTCGTTTTCGAAGTTCTGCAGGGTTACGTCGCTCATCGGTTGCCTCGATAGTTCGCTGTCCGGCACATTCCGGACACTCGGTTCCGTGGAACAGGTAAGGTCGGACCGCAGCGAATCAAGCATGTTCAGTGCAGCCCGCCGCGCGGACATCGCAAGCCGTCCGGGCGGGCCTTGGGGATTGTCCCCCATTGGAAATAGAACGATCGTTCAGTTATATTGACTGACGATCCGAAAACCGGCACGTCGCCCGCGCCCGCCAGTGCCTGGCGACAGCCAAGACGGCCAAGACAGCCAGGAGACACCATGCCCGACCAGCAGCCTCGCCCTCATTTCCAGTTCTGGCCCAAGCGCCTTCCCACGGCGATCGTGCTGCCCGAAACCTCGCTCTGGTACAACCTGGAGGTGTCCGCACGGCGCTACGCCGACAAGGCGGCGATCCGCTATTTTGGCAAGGCGATCACCTTCCGGGAACTGGAGGAGCAGGCCACGGCGCTGGCCGGCTGGCTGCAGCAGAAGGCCGGCGTTGCCAAGGGCGACCGCGTGCTGCTGTACATGCAGAACTGCCCGCAGTTCATCCTGTCCTACTACGCCATCCTGCGCGCCGATGCGGTGGTGGTGCCGGTCAACCCGATGAACCGGGCCGAGGAGTTCAAGCACTATGTGACCGACGCCGGCGCCACCGTGGCGATCTGCAGCGCCGACCTGGCCGGCGGTGTCGCCGCCGCCAACGCCGAACTGCCGGCGGAGCAGCAGCTGCAACATTTGCTGGTCACCCACTATGCCGACGCGCTGCCGTCGTCCCATGTCCATCCCGAGGACGAGCCGCCGGCCTGGCTCACCGCCGAGCATCCGCTGCCGGAAGGAGCGACGCCATGGACCGAGGCGATGCAGGCGGGGCTGCAGCCCGGTCCGCATACCGCCGGGCCGGACGACATGGCGGTGATGCCGTACACCTCGGGCACCACCGGCTTTCCCAAGGGCTGCATCCATACGCACCGCTCGGTGATGCACAACGTCGTCGGCGGCGCGACCTGGTCCGGCGGGGGCGCGGAGTCGGTGATCCTGTCGGTGCTGCCGCTGTTCCATGTCACCGGCATGCAGTACGGCATGAACGGGCCGATCTACAGCGGTGCCACGGTGGTGATGCTGCCGCGCTGGGACCGGGAGGTGGCCGGGCGGCTGATCTCGCGGTATCAGGTCACGCACTGGACCAATATCCCGACCATGGTGATCGATTTCCTCGCCAGCCCGAACCTGGAGAGCTTCGACCTGTCGAGCCTGCGCTATATCGGCGGGGGCGGCGCGGCGATGCCGCAGGCCGTCGCCGAGCGGCTGCGCGAACAGTTCGGGCTGAACTATCTGGAGGGCTACGGCCTGTCGGAAACGATGGCGCCGACCCACAGCAATCCCTACGACCGTCCCAAGCTGCAGTGCCTGGGCGTGCCGACCTTCAACACCGATGCGCGCGTGGTCGATCCCGCCACGCTGCAGGAGCTGCCGCCGGGCGAGGTGGGCGAGATCATCGTGTCGGGCCCGCAGGTATTCAAGGGCTACTGGGGCAAGCCCGACGCGACGCGCGAGGCCTTCATCGAGTTCGAGGGCAAGACCTTCTTCCGCACCGGCGATCTGGGGCGGATGGACGAGGACGGGTATTACTTCATCACCGACCGGCTCAAGCGGATGATCAACGCGTCGGGTTTCAAGGTCTGGCCCGCCGAGGTGGAAAACCTGCTGTATCGCCATCCGGACGTGCAGGAGGCCTGCATCATCGGCACGCGCGATCCGTATCGCGGCGAGACCGTCAAGGCGGTGGTCGTGCTGAAGGCCCACGCCCGCGGCAAGACCACGCCGGAGCAGATCATCGACTGGGCCAAGGAGAACATGGCGGCCTACAAGTACCCGCGAGTGGTCGAGTTCGTCGATGCGCTGCCCAAGTCGGGTACCGGCAAGGTGATGTGGCGGCAGTTGCAGGAGGCGGAGAACGCGGCCCGGCGCGGCTGATCCTGTGCCGGGGCGGGGGCGGCGCGCGGGTCTCAGTGGCCTCGCGCCCGCATCAGCATCTTCACCATGGTCTTGTAGCCGCGCTGGCGGGCATGGCGCGTCGGCGTGTTGCCGTCCCGATCGGCCAGGTTGGCGTCGGCGCCCGCATCGAGCAGCAGCTGCACCACCTGTTCATAGCGCGCACTGCCGTCGCCAAGCACGATTGCTTCCAGCAGGGCGGTCCAGCCCAGCCCGTTCACGTGGTCGACCTGCACGCCCGCCTGCAGCAGCAGCCGGACCACCTCCGGGTTGCCGCGTTGCGCGGCCACCGTCAACGCCGTGCCCCGGTAGCGGTCCATCGCGTTGGGGTCGCCGCCGTGCGCCAGCGCCAGCCGCACCAGCTCGACCTGGTTGGTCGCCGCCGCCAGCAGGATGGCGCTGTTCGATTCCCGGTCCTGATGGTTGACGTCCGCCCCCGCCTGCATCAGCGCCCGCGCAATGCGGGCGTGCCGCAGGTTGACGGCGACCAGCAGCGCGGTGCGGCCGCGCTCGTCCTGTGCATGGGCCGAGGCGCCGGCCGCGATCAACCGTTGCACCAGTTCCAGGTCTCCGGCGGCAGCGGCGACCAGCAGGTTGCGGTCCAGCGCGGTAACGCCGCCGGTGCGGCGCGCGGTCGAGCCCTGTGGCGGGGAAGGGCGCGGCTTGGCAGGCCCTGGCGAGGTGGCGATCGATGCGGGCCGCATGCCGGGCGGCATCGCGCCTGCGCTGGCCAGCAGGGCGCCTCCCAGCAGCAGCGTTCCCAGTCCCAGTGCCTCGGCGGCCTTCAGGCGGCGGGGATGGGCAGTGGGCGTGGACATGGTCGGGTGTGCCGTCAGGCGGCGGCGCGGCGCGGGCCGGGGGCGGGATCGGCGGCAGGTTCGGTCACCGGGTCGCTGGGCGCCGGCCTTGCCGGGTCGGCGCTCCTCGCCTGCGCGGCCAGCGCATCCGCGGCCTGGATCTGCCGCCACAGCCGGCTCAGGTAGGGATCGTCCAGGCCGTGCGTGGCCAGTCCCAGCACGGTCTGGTGCAGGTAGTCCCGCGCCGGGCCGTACAGACCGCAGGCGTGTTGCAGGCATCCGACGATCTGCTCGTCCGGCAGCCGGCCGGCATAGGCTTCATGGGAGCGGTTCATCACGAAAGCGAGCGCTCGCTGGGGGGTCGGCTCGCCCGCCAGTTTCACGCGCAGCCAGCGGGGGTGATAGGCCCCCGTCATCATCTCGCGGCGCCACAGTACGCGAAATTCCTGCTCAAGAACCGCCTCCGGTATCCGAAAGACCATGCCATGGCAGGAGCCGCCGCGGTCCAGCCCGAGCACGAGTCCGGGACGGTCCCAGGTGCCGCGATTGATGCGGGAATACAGATAGAAGCCGCGATGGTAGCCGTGCACGGTCGCCAGGCGCCGCTCGGTGTGCACCACCATCGGGTTCCAGATCAGCGAGCCGTAGCCGAACAGCCAGACATCGCCGCCGTGCCTGTCATCGGCGCCTGCGCCGGCGGTGGCGATCCGGGGGCGGCTCTGCAGGGCGGCGCGCACGGACCGATCGAGTGCTTCGTCGGAAAGCAGCGTCGAGGCGACCGGGGTGCTGTTCAGGGATGCCCGCAGCCGGTCCGCCTCGAGATCTTGTCGGGTGATGGCCATGAGTGCAAGGATAATGCAAAGGCCGGCAGCACAGTCGCATGGCCGTCGACCGCAAGGGGATGGACGCCGGTATGTCGGTTGACGGCAACGTCCGCCGGAAGGCCGGTGCGGCTGCTGTGGCGCATGCGCCGCCGGCAGTCGAATCTACGACGCATCACTGCAAGGAGAGAGGGGCAATGGCGAGAACGCTTACGGTGGCCTTCGGCACCGGCCGGGAGTTCGAATACACGATTGGCGACAGCGAACTGGCGGGCATCAGCGACGATGCCGGCTGGGCGTGGTTCGACCGCGAATATGCCGAGCTGGACTGCAAGGCGTCGAGTCCGGTCGGCAAGGTGCTGGTGATCGACAAGATCCTGAGCGTGGCGCGCTTCTCGGGCGAGCAGCGCTTTGCCAACGACACGGATTGGGCGCGCGATTATGCGCGGCACGCGGCGCATCTGCTGGGACGCGACCGCGTGCGGGTGGACGTGGGGAACGCCTCGATCGGCTTCTGACAGCCGGCCGGTCAGACCGACAGCAGTTCGACTTCGAACAGCAGCGTGGCGTTGGGCGGAATCACGCCGCCGGCGCCGCGCGCGCCGTAGCCCAGGTCCGCCGGAATGACGAGGCGACGGGTACCGCCCACCTTCATGCCCTGCACGCCTTCATCCCAGCCGCGGATCACATGGCCGGCGCCGAGGGGGAAGACGAAGGGGTCGTTGCGGTCCTTGCTCGAATCGAACTTGCGGCCCGGTTGGCCGTTCTCGTAGAGCCAGCCGGTGTAATGGACCGTGACGTGCTTGCCGGCGGTCGCTTCGGCGCCATTGCCGGGGACGGTGTCTTCGTATTGCAGGCCGGAGGGGGTGGTGATCATGCCGTTTCCTTTCGTGACGGGCGGGAAAAAAACGGCGGGCGATGAGAGCCATCGCCCGCCCCGGATGCGCCAGTGTAGCGGTTTTGGCAGCGCCGGTGCGCGCGGCGCCGGCTGCCGTTCAGCCGGCCTGCTGCCAGGTGTCCAGCCGCAACTGCACGCTGCGCTCGTCATCGCTGACCCAGATCTCGCCGTCCTGGATCGTCACGGTCAGCCGCATCGCCCGGCGGGCCAGTTGCGCCAGCTCCTCGACCGCTTCGCCGGGAATGCTCCGCACGGTCAGGTTGCGCAGCTTGCCGGCCTTGCCGGAGACGGATTTCCACCATTCCCGCGCGCTGGCCGGCTGGTAGACGAAGACGGTGACCCGGTCGGCGCGCGAGGCGGCGCGCTTGAGACGGGCCTCGTCCGGCTGGCCGAGGTCGATCCAGTGGGCGATGTCGCCGGTCAGCGTCTTTTCCCAGAGATCCGGCTCGTCCGGCTCGTCCAGGCCGCGCGTCAGCGCCAGGTCCTCGCTCGCCTCGCAGGCGAAGGCGAGCAGGCGCACCATCATGCGCGCATCGTTCTCGGACGGGTGCTGGGCGATGGTCAGGGTGTGGCTGCCGTAGTACTGCCGGTCCATATCGGAGATCGACAGCTCGGCCTTGCAGATGGTCGACTTCAGTGCCATGCGGCGAGGGATCAGGGGTCAGGGGATGCGGTCACGAGGACCGGGACGCCTTGCGGGGCGAACGGAATGGGGCGCGGCCGACAGCGGCGCGCCCCACGGCTGAAGCCGACGACGCGGCGCGTCGGCTTCAGCGGGACTTGCGGTAATCGCTGAGGTAGAAGCGCAGCAGCGCGGCGGCGGCGACCAGTGCCAGGAAGGCAGCGGCGATCACCATCGCCTGGCCGGCGGCACTGTCGATCTGGCCGTTGACGCCCAGTGCGATCAGGCGGCCGATCACCAGCACGGTCAGGATCGGGGTGACCAGGGAGCGCTTGCCATAGGTGCGCAGCACCCATGCCGGGAAGTTGCGCAGGAAATGCGCGAGAAAATCGCGCGGAATACTGCAGACAAGACAGGCCCCTGCGGCAGCCAGTGACGCAGCCACCACATCCCCTACTCCAATGCCGAACATGCTATGCCCCGTTCCTCATGCCCCGGCTCTGCGGCAGGGGCCAAAATCAGCAAAGCGCTGATTCTACAGAAGATTCAAATGTGGTAGGGCGATGTGCCACACCTTCCGCTGCGGAAATTTCGGCGGTGAGGCACCGGCGTCACTGAGGCACCAGAACGGGCAACAGAAACAGCCCGACGATGCACAAAAACCCCAGCGTCCAGCACAGCGAGCGCAACGTGGCGCGGTCGGCGAGATAGCAGACCGTGTAAAGCACCCGCAGCACGATGAAAGCGATGGCCAGCTCGTCGATGCGCGCCTGCGGTGCCTGCAGATGGCTTGCGCACAGCACCGCGGCGGCGAACAGCGGGAACGCCTCGAAGTGGTTGCGATGGGCGAGGTCGGCGCGGCGGGCGCGGCCGGACTGGCGCTCCAGCCAGGCGCGTGGATCGTGATTGTCGAAACCGGGCGCTCCCCATTTGGCAATGCCCACCGTCGCGATGGGCAGGATACCGGCAATCAGCACGCACCAGAAAGCGATTGGCATGGCGGTCCCGGAGGGTTGGGTCGGTTGAGGGGAGGCGTTGGAGCGGGCGCTGGCTCAGGCGGCGACGACGCGAATCGTCACGCCGGGCAGCCGGACGACCTGGCCGGCGCGGATCTTGGCCGTCTTGCGCGCCTCGGGCACGCCGTCGACGGTGACGTCGCCGGCGGCGACCAGCGCCTTGCCGGCGCCACCGCTATCGGCCACGCCGGTCAGCTTCAGCAGGTCGTTCAGCGCGATGAACTCGCGGTCCAGCGTAAAGGTAATGGTCTGCATGGAAAGGTTCGGTGCGGCAGGAAGCGGACGATGCTCGTCCGCTTCCCGCCATTGGGCTGGCTGGCGGCTTATTTGCCCCAGCTGTCCTTCAGCCCGACGATGCGGTTGAAGACCGGTCGGCCCGGCTGGCTGTCCACGCGGTCGGCGACGAAGTAGCCGTGCCGCTCGAACTGGAAGCGGTCCTCCGCGGCCGCGTCGCGCAGGCCCGGCTCCAGATAGGCGGTGATCACCCGCTTGGAGTCCTCGTTCAGCGCCTCGAGGAAGTTCTTGCCGCCCGAATCCGGATGCGGGTCCTTGAACAGCCGGTCGTACAGGCGCACTTCCGCTTCATAGGCATGCGCCGCGCTGACCCAGTGGATATTGCCCTTGACCTTGACGCTGTCGGCGCCCGGCGTGCCGCTCTTGGTGTCCGGCAGGTAGTTCGCATGGACCGCGATGACGTTGCCCTCGGCGTCCTTGTCCACGCCCGTGCATTCGATTACATAGCCATAGCGCAGCCGGACCTTGTTGCCCGGGAACAGGCGGAAGTAGCCCTTCGGAGGATTCTCGTTGAAGTCCTCGCGCTCGATCCACAGTTCGCGCGACAGCGGGAACACGCGGCGGCCCAGTTCGGGACGCTTCGGGTGCACCGGCGCCGAGCATTCCTCTTCCTGCCCCTCGGGGTAGTTGTCCAGGATCAGCTTGAGCGGGTCCAGCACTGCCACGCCGCGGGCGGCGCGGCCATCGAGATCGTCGCGGACCGCGCCTTCCAGCGTGCTCATGTCGATCCAGCTGTCGGACTTGGCCACGCCGACGCGATCGCAGAATAGCTGGATCGATTCCGGCGTGAAGCCGCGGCGCCGGATCCCGACGATGGTCGGCATGCGCGGGTCGTCCCAGCCGTCCACGCGGCCCTCGGTCACCAGCTGCAGCAGCTTGCGCTTGCTGGTGATGGCGTAGGTCAGGTTGAGCCGGGCGAACTCGTACTGGTGCGGCAGCGGTTCGGTGAACACGCCGCTATCGCGCAGCTGGGCCAGCACCCAGTCGTACAGCGGACGGTTGTTCTCGAACTCCAGCGTGCACAGCGAGTGGGAGATGTTCTCCAGCGCATCCGAGATGCAATGCGTGAAGTCGTACATCGGGTAGATGCACCACTTGTCGCCGGTGCGGTGGTGATGCGCGTGGCGGATGCGGTACAGCACCGGATCCCGCATCACGATGTTGGGCGCTGCCATGTCGATCTTCGCGCGCAGTACGTGCTGGCCGTCGGCGTACTTGCCGTCGCGCATGTCGCGGAACAGCTGCAGGTTCTCCTCGGCGCTGCGGTCGCGGTACGGCGAGGGCGTGCCCGGTTCGGAGAAGTTGCCGCGCGAGGCGGCGATCTGCTCCGCGCTCTGGCTGTCGACATAGGCCACGCCGCGCTGGATCAGCGTTTCCGCGAAGGCGTACAGCTGGTCGAAGTAGTCGCTGGCGTAGTACAGGTGGCTCTGGCCGTCGCTGCCTTCGCTGGCGTCGTCCCAGCTGAAGCCTAGCCAGCGGACCGCGTCGATGATCGAGTCGACGTACTCGGTGTCTTCCTTGACCGGGTTGGTGTCGTCGAAGCGCAGGTGGCAGCGGCCGCCATAGTCGCGGGCCAGCCCGAAGTTCAGGCAGATGCTCTTGGCATGGCCAATATGCAGGTAGCCGTTGGGCTCCGGCGGGAAGCGCGTGATGACCGGGGGAAGCGGGCGGCCCTGCTTGTCCTTGCGGCCGCTATAGGTGCCGGCGGCGAGGTCCTGGTCGATAATGCTCCGCAGGAAGTTCGATGCCGCGGGCGTGCTGTCTTGGGTATTGAGATCTTGGCTCATGGCTGGGCCGTGGTGGGCCGGATGGTTGGGCCGAACGTTCGGGGCGGCCGATGGTGCTGCGCGGGCGACGAACTTGCCGCCTGCGCCGGCTTTGGCCGGAACCGGGCATTTTACCGTGTGCCGGCACTTCCGGCTGACAGGAGAAGGCAATGTCATCGTTGAAGGACCCCATCGATGCCGTCCGGGCGTTGTGGCGCCACTGCGCGCTGCCCGACGAGGCGCTCGCCCATCTGCGCTTGAGCGGGGCGGAGCCGGCGCTGCCATCGTCGTTCCCCATCGGCACCGCGGCGCAGGCGAGCCTGTCAGCCGCGGCGCTGGCCGCTGCGGCGCTCTGGCATCAACGCAGCGGACGCTGGCAGCAGGTGTCGGTCGAGATGGCGCATGCCGCCGCCGAGTTTCGCAGCGAGCGTTATCTGCGCGTGGACGGCGGGCCGGCACCGGAGCTGTGGGACGCCATCGCCGGCGCCTACCGCTGCGGCGACGGCCGCTGGGTCCGGCTGCATACCAACTTTCCCCATCACCGTGACGGCGTGCTGCGGCTGCTTGGCTGCGGGCACGATCGCCCGTCGGTGCAGGCCGCCTTGCAGAAATGGGAGGGGCTGGCGTTCGAGACGGCAGCGTCGGACGCCAACCTGGTGGTGGCCGCGATGCGCACCTTCGAGGAATGGGACCAGCATCCGCAGGCACTGGCCCTGCGCGAATTGCCGGTGCTGACGATCGAGCGCATCGGCGACGCGCCGCCCCGTCCGCTGCCGGCGCTGCCGCGGGTCGACGCCCGGCCGCTTTCCGGCGTACGTGTGCTGGACTTCACGCGGATCATCGCCGGGCCGGTGGCCGGCCGGACGCTGGCGGCGCACGGGGCCGAGGTGCTGCTGGTCACCGCGCCGCATCTGCCGTCGGTGGCGCCGCTGGTGATCGACACCGGCCGCGGCAAGCGTTCCTGCCAGCTGGACCTGCGCGATGCCGACGACAAGCGCTGTCTGCACAAGCTGCTGCACCGCGCCGACGTGCTGGTGCAGGGCTACCGTCCCGGCGGGCTGGCCGATCTTGGCATCGGCCCGCAGGAGGTGGCGCGAGCGCGGCCAGGCATCGTCTATGCCTCGCTGTCGGCGTACGGCCACCTCGGGCCGTGGGCCGGCAAGCGGGGTTTCGATTCGCTGGTGCAGACCGCCACCGGCTTCAACCATGCCGAGGCCCAGGCGGCGGGCAAGGACACGCCGCAGCCTTTGCCCGCACAGGTGCTGGACCACGCCGCCGGCTATCTGCTGGCACTGGGCACCATGGCGGCGCTGCACCGGCGTGCCAGCGAGGGCGGCAGCTGGCTGGTGCGCGTCTCGCTGGCCCAGACCGCCCAGTGGCTGCGCACGCTGGGACGGATCGATGACGGCTTCGGTGTGCCGGACCAGCGCATCGAGGACATCAGCGATCTGCTCGAAGCGGTGCCATCGGGCTTCGGCATGCTGACCACGGTGCGCCACGCCGCCCACCTGTCCGAGACGCCGGCCCACTGGGACGCGCCCTCGGTGCCGCTGGGCCACGACGAGCCCGCGTGGCAGAGCTGATTCAGTAGAGGGTTTGCCGGATCCGCTGCGGCAGGTCGGCGTCGTAGGCCCGGCCGTCGATGCCGTCCTGGGTCAGCGCGGCGAGGATGGCGCCTGGAGTCGGTAGCGCCTTGCGCTCGACCTGCGCCTGTGGATCCCACAGGCGCGAGCGCACCAGCGCGCGGGCGCACTGGAAGAACACCGAGCGCACCGCGATCACCAGTACCGTGGCGGGCGCCTTGCCGTCGACGGTGCACCGGGCGATCAGCGCCGGATCGGTGGACACGATGGCGGTGCCGGCCACGCGCAGCGTCTCCTCCACCCCGGGAACCAGGAACAGCAGCCCGACCCGGGGGTCCTCGACGATATTGCGCAGGCTGTCGATGCGGTTGTTGCCGCGCCGGTCGGGCAGCAGCAGGGTCCGCTCGTCCAGCACCTTGACGAAGCCCGGTGCATCGCCGCGCGGCGAGCATTCGGCCATGCCTTCGGCCACGGTGGACAGCAGGCAGAACGGCGAGGCTTCGACGAAGGCGCGGTACAGCGGGTGCAGGTAATCGACCTCCTTGGCAAGCGACGCCTGGCCAGGCTCGCTGTAGCGGGCTTCGAGTTCGGCAACGGTGCGGATGGCGTGGTCGGTCATGGGGATGTCCTGGAAAACCGTTGGTTTGCTCCCCTCGCCCGCTTGCGGGAGAGGGGCCGGGGAGAGGGCATCGTGCACCAGCAACCCCGGCAACGTTCAAAGCACTCCCATCATCATAGCGTCAACGTCCCCCGTCCGATCTCCACCACCCGCCCGCCGACCTGGATCGCGCCGTCTTCGCTTACCTGCAGCCGCAGCCGGCAGGGCCGGTCCACCGCTTCGCCCTGGTCGACCTCGAAGCGCGCCGGCAACGCGTGCCCGGTCGCCAGCAGCCAGCCGCCCAGATTGGCGCAGGCCGAGCCGGTGCCCGGGTCTTCGGCCACGCCGCCGCCCTGCTTGGTGAAGAAGTAGCGCGACAGCACGCGGCCGGGGTTCTGCGGGTCGAAGGCGAACACGTAGGCGGTCTTGCGGCCCAGACTGCTTTGCGGCCACTCGTGCAGCCGAGCGCTGTCGGGGCTCGCGCGCCGCACGGCATCCGGGCTGGCCAGCGGCACCAGCAGCTGGTCGGCGCCGGTGTCTACCCAGATCGGTGAGCCCGCCAGGTCCGCGGCGTCCAGGCCGAGCAGCGCGGCGATCTCGGCATCGGCAAGACCCGAGGGGGCCGTCTTCGGCTGACCGCGATGGGGCGCGGTGAAGGTCCAGACGTTGCCCTGCGCGGACACCGGCACGACGCCAGCGGTGAACTCCAGTTGCAACCGGTCGCCGCTGCCGCGCAACGCCCGCACGACCTGCGCGGTGCCGAGGGTCGGGTGCCCGGCGAAGGGCATCTCGTAGCCGGTGGTGAAGATCCGCACGCGCGCATCGGCACGCTCGGAGGGCAGGATGAAGGTGGTCTCGGAGAGGTTGAACTGTAGCGCGATGGCCTGCATCGTCGCGCTGTCCAGCCCGCGTCCGTCCTCGAAGACGCACAGCGGATTGCCGCCGAAGGTCGATTCGGCGAAGACGTTGAGCAGGCGGAAGGCGTACTGGGTCATGGCGATGGCGATGGCGCGGCGTTGGGAAGATATCGTCAGTGTAGGGAGCCGCGCCGGCCGCGCCATAGACAGTTGTGGCACCCGCGATCGGGCCAGTTGACCACGGCCCGGTCCACCGCATGGTGCGGAAAACGAAAACGGCCCGCCGAGGGGCGGGCCGTGCAGCACAGGAGCGAACCGTCGCGCGGCGTCAGAAGCCGACGGCCTGGCCGTCGCGGCGGCTGTCGCTCGCCGCCACATAGCCGTGCTCGGGATCTTCCGACAGACGCCAGATGAACTGGCCGGAGCCAAAGTCCATATACGGGTCCTGCACCGACTTCAACTGATGGCCGCGCGCCTTCAGGCCCTCGACGGTGGCGGCATTCATGGTGCCCTCGATGTCGAGCGTGAAGTCGCGGTTGACCTTCCAGCGCGGCGCGCAGCAGGCCGCCTGCGGCTGCTGCTTGTAGTCCAGCATGCGCACCACCGTCTGCAGGTGGCCCTGCGGCTGCATGTCGCCGCCCATCACGCCGAAGCTCATCACCGGCTGGCCGCCCTTGGTCAGGAAGCCCGGAATGATGGTGTGGAAGGGGCGCTTGCCGCCGCCGACCACATTGGGCGACTTCGGATCCATCGAGAAGCCGACGCCGCGGTTCTGCAGGCTGATGCCGGTTTCCGGCACGACCACGCCGGAGCCGAAGCCCATGTAGTTCGACTGGATGAACGACACCATCATGCCGCTTTCGTCGGCGGCGGTCAGATAGATCGTGCCGCCCGACTTCGGCATGCCGAACTTGAACTGGGTGGCGCGGCTCATGTCGATCAGTTTGGCGCGCGATTCCAGATAGGCGTCGTCGAGCATCTGCTCGGGCGTGACTTCCATCGTGCGCGGGTCGGCGACGTAGCGGTACAGATCGGCGAAAGCCAGCTTCATCGCTTCGATCTGCAGATGCTGCGAATCGACCGAATCGACCGGCATGCTGGCGACGTCGAACTTGTCCAGGATGCCCAGCGCGATCAGCGCCGCGATGCCCTGGCCGTTCGGCGGGATCTCGTGCAGCTCGAAGCCGCGGTACGACTTGCTGATCGGCTTGACCCATTCCGGGCGGAAGTTGCGCAGGTCCTCCAGCGTCATCGCGCCGCCGCACTGCTGGCTGAACGCGGCGATGCGTTCGGCGATCTGGCCCTCGTAATAGTCGCGGCCCTTGCTTTCGGCGATGCGGCGCAGCGTCTGCGCGGCGGCCTTCATCACGAAGCGCTCGCCCGTGGCCGGTGCGCGGCCATTGGGCATGAAGGTGTCGGCGTAGCCGGGCTGGTCCTTCAGATCCGGCACCGCGGCGGCCCACTTGTGGGCGACCACCGGCGGCACGGCGTAGCCGCGCTCGGCGATTTCGATCGCCGGTTCCATCAGGTCGGCGAAAGGCAGCTTGCCGAAGCGCTCGTGCATCGTCGCCCAGCCAGCGATCACGCCCGGCACGGTGACGGAATCCCAGCCGCGGGTGGGCCGCTTGGCGATGCCATTGGCGTCCTCGCCGTAGCGCGAGCGGAAGTATTCAGGGTTCCAGGCGGCCGGCGCCACGCCGGAGGAATTCAGGCCGTGCAGCTGCTTGCCGTCCCACAGGATGGCAAACGCGTCGCTGCCCAGGCCGCAGGAAACCGGCTCGACGATGGTGATGGCGGCCGCTGCGGCGATGGCCGCGTCGACGGCATTGCCACCCTTGAGCAGCATGCGCAGGCCGGCCTGCGCGGCCAGCGGGTGCGACGTCGATACCACGTTGCGCGCGAACAGCGGAATGCGCACCGAGGGATAGGGATTGGTCCAGTCGAAGGTCTGCATGGTCGGTCTCTCTGGTTCTGTCGCCGCGGGGCCTATGGCCTCGCGGTCCGTCGCATTCAATCCGCGGTGATGTTGCGGTCCTTGATCAGTTTGCCCCAGCGGGCGCTTTCCTTGCTGGCGATGGCGGCCAGCTGCGCCGGCGTGCCGCCCACCGGCTCGGCGCCCAGGCGGGCCAGTCGCTCGCGCACTTCCGGCGCCTGGATCGCCTTGTTGAACTCGGCGTTCAGACGCTTGACGATATCGTCAGGCAGCTGGCGCGGGCCATAGATGCCGAACCAGGTTTCGCTGACGTAGCCGGGCAGGCCGGTCTCGCTGACCGTCGGCACGTCCGGTACCAGCGGCGAGCGCTTCGGGCTGGTCACCGCCAGCGCCTTCAGCTTGCCGTCCTTGACGTGCGGCAGGGCGGTCACGATGCTGTCGAACAGCACGTGGACCTTGCCGGAGATCAGGTCCGGTACCGCTAGCGCGGTGCCCTTGTAAGGGATGTGCGTCATCGTGATGCCGGCTTGCGTGTTGAACGCCTCGGTCATCAGGTGCACCACCGTCCCGTTGCCGCTGGAGGCGTAGTTCAGCTCGCCGGGGTGCTTCTTCGCGTAGTCGATCAGGTCCTTGGCGCTGCGCACCGGCAGCGAGTTGGACACCACCAGCAGGTTGGTGGCGGTGGCAACCTGCCCGACCGGGGTGAAGTCCTTCTCGGCGTCGTAGGGCAGCTTGCGGTGGATATGCGGCCCGATCGAGTGCGTGCTGCTGGTGGCGATCAGCAGCGTGTAGCCGTCGGCCGGCGCCTTGGCGGCGATGTCCGAGCCGATCGCGCCGCCGGCGCCTGGTCGGTTGTCCACGACGATCTGCTGGCCGATGTTCTCGCCGACCTTCTGTGCGATGGCGCGAGCCAGCAGGTCGGTGGCGCCGCTGGCCGGGAAGGGCACCACCAGCCGGATCGGCTTGTTCGGATAGCCTTGCGCGAAGGCGGGGGTGGCGGCCAGCGCGAAGCTCGCGGCCAGGCTTGTGCCGACACGGCGCAGCCAGGGGGTCATCTCGGTCTCCAGTGAAACAAGTGCACGGACGCGGGTCCACCGGGAATTATTGACCCCAGGCGCGCATAATAAAAGCTAATATTTCTTTCCGATTGCATAAGACCCGCTTGCGTATGGGCCGCCCCTTCCCGGTGCGGCCCGCCAGCGTCGCCTCCATGAGTACCATCCGATTTCTCCGAACCTTCGTAGCCGTGGCTGACCACGGCTCGTTCGCCGCGGCCGCCGGGCATGTCGCGCTGACACAGGCAGCGGTCAGCCTGCAAATGCGCGCGCTGGAGGATG
Organism: Cupriavidus sp. AU9028; assembly: GCF_019795295.1. GTDB lineage: Bacteria > Pseudomonadota > Gammaproteobacteria > Burkholderiales > Burkholderiaceae > Cupriavidus. Next base: position 133,107 of record NZ_JAIMCG010000012.1, read on the forward strand.
AACTGCGCCGCGAGCTGTTCGACCGGTCGGGCCGCATGGTGGCGCTGAACGCCGAGGGGCGCGAGCTGCTGCCGCGCGCGCGCCGCCTGCTGGCACTGTACGACGAAATGCGCGCCTCGCCCGAGCGTCCCGAGGCGATGTCCGGCTCGGTCGCGCTGGGCGCGGTGGTGTCGGTGATGGGCGGGCTGTCGCATGTGGTCGCCGGCATGAAGCGCACCTACCCGGCGCTGGACGTGCGGCTGGTCGGCGCGAAGTCGATCGACCTTGCCGCCCAGGTGGAGGCAGGGCAGCTGGACGCGGCCTTGCTGGTCGAGGGCCCGGGCCGGCTGCCGGGCACGCTGCGCTGGAGCGTGCTGTATCAGGAGCCGCTGGTCGCCATCGTCGCCGCCGGCAGCGACGGCGCCGATGCCGCCGATGCACGCACGGCGCTGGCGCGCCAGCCCTTCCTGCGTTTCGATCGCGCGCAGCGCACCGGCATGCTGGTCGAGCGGGCGCTGCGCCGGGCGCATCTGCCGGTGCGGGAATTTCTCGAACTCAATTCCATCGAGGCGCTGGTGGAGCTGGTCCGGCAGCGAGTCGGCGTGACAGTCGTGCCGCAGCTGAACCGCGCGCGCTGGCATGAGGAGGAGGGCTTGCGGGTGCTGCCGCTGGACACCGGCGGACGCCCGCTGATGCGCACCGTCGGCATGCTGGAGCGGCGCGACCACGCGCGCCGCCATATCACCGAGGCGATCCGCACTGCTTGCGCGGAGCTGTTCGGTGCGCCGGGCCACGGCTGACGCCAGGTCCTCGGACGCGCAGACGAAAAAAAGGGGTGCCGAGCGGCACCCCTTTGTTCTTTCCGCTGCCGCCCGCCGCATGCACGGCAGCGGCGGCAGGGATCGATACCACGCTTACTCTTCCTGGAACGCTTCCTCGCGCTTGGCCTTGATCGACGGCAGGGCGACGATCATCACCAGGATCGCGGCGGCGATCAGCAGGCTCAGCGACAGCGGGCGGGTGACGAACACCGTGAACTCGCCGCGCGACAGCAGCAGGGTACGGCGGAAGTTCTCTTCCATCATCGGTCCCAGCACGAAGCCCAGCAGCAGCGGCGCCGGTTCGCACTTGAGCTTGAGGAACAGATAACCCACCACGCCGAAGGCCGCGGTCTGGAACACGTCGAACGTGGTGTTCTGGACCGAGTAGACGCCGATACAGCAGAACGTCAGGATGGCCGGGTACAGGAAGCGGTAGGGCACCTTCAGCAGCTTCACCCAGATACCGATCAGCGGCAGGTTCAGCACGATCAGCATCAGGTTGCCGATCCACATCGAGGCGATCAGGCCCCAGAACAGCGTCGGGTTGCTGGTCATCACCTGCGGACCCGGCTGGATGTTGTGGATGGTCATCGCACCGACCATCAGCGCCATCACCGCGTTGGGCGGAATGCCCAGCGTCAGCAGCGGGATGAAGGAGGTCTGCGAAGCGGCGTTGTTGGCCGATTCCGGACCCGCCACGCCTTCGATGGCGCCCTTGCCGAATTCCTGCGGGTACTTGGACGACTTCTTTTCCAGCGTGTAGGCGGCGAACGAAGCCAGCGAGGCGCCGCCGCCCGGCAGGATACCCAGCGCCGAACCCAGCGCCGTGCCACGCAGCACGGCCGGGATCATCCGCTTGAAGTCTTCCTTGGTCGGGAACAGGTTGGTGATGTGGTCGGTGAAGGTCTCGCGCTTTTCGCGCTGCTCCAGGTTCGCGATGATTTCCGCGAAGCCGAAGATACCCATTGCCACCGCGACGAAGTTCAGGCCGTCGGTCAGTTCAGGCACGTCGAACGAATAACGCGCGACACCCGAGTTGACGTCGGTGCCGACCAGGCCCAGCAGCAGGCCCAGCACGATCATGCCGATCGCCTTGACCAGCGAGCCGGACGCCAGCACCACGGCGCCGATCAGGCCCAGCACCATCAGCGAGAAGTACTCGGCGGGGCCGAACTTGAACGCCAGTTCCGACAGCGGCGCGGCAAAGCCGGCCAGGATCAGGGTAGCCACGCAGCCGGCGAAGAACGAGCCCAGGCCGGCGGTTGCCAGCGCGACACCGGCGCGTCCGCGACGAGCCATTTGGTAGCCGTCGATGGTGGTCACCACCGAGGACGACTCGCCTGGCAGGTTCACCAGAATCGCGGTGGTCGAGCCGCCGTACTGCGCGCCGTAGTAGATCCCGGCCAGCATGATCAGCGCGGCCACCGGCGGCAGCGTGTAGGTGATCGGCAGCAGCATGGCGATGGTCGCCAGCGGGCCGAGGCCCGGCAGCACGCCGATCAGCGTGCCGAGCAGGCAGCCGAGGAAGGCGTAGGCCAGGTTCTGGAAGGTCAGGGCCGTGGCAAAGCCAAGGCCCAGGTTCTCGATCAATTCCATGGGGCGCTCCTTAGCCGGTGATGAAGGCCGGCCACACCGGCATCTGCAGATTGATGCCGTAGACGAACGCGCCCATGCTGATGATCACCAGCACGATCGTGTTCAGGATGGCACCGCGCCAGGTGAATTCGTGGCTCGCCATCGACGACACCAGTACCAGCACGATCACCGACAGCACCATGCCCAGCGGCTTGAGCAGCAGCCCGAACAGCACCACCGAACCGAGGATCCACAGCAACAGCTTGATGTCCCAGCGGGCGAGCTTGTCGTCTTCGCCTTTGCTGGAAAGGGAGCCGACCAGCACCAGCGCGCCCAGCAGGGCGAGCACCATGCCCAGCCAGAACGGGAAATACCCGGGGCCCATCTTCGCGGCGGTTCCCATCGAATAGCCGCGCGCGACCCAGGAAAAGCCCAAGCCGACCAGAATGAACATCAGGCCGGAGGCAAAGTCCTTTTGGCTTCGTATGCGCAAAATGATTCTCCTCGATTTGACAAAACGGTACGGCAGTACTGCCATGCCGCGGCGCTGCCGCCAACGCCCTCCGATTCCGTTCCCGTCAGGCCATGATGGCGTGCGCGGCGACAGTTCCCGGATGGTGCAAGGCGACGGTTCGGAGCGTTGTGCAGTGCAGCGAAAATGCGCCCCTCACCCTCCCCGTCCGCAGGCAGGGGGAAGTTAAGGGCGGCACCTTTCAGCCACCTTTCAGATGTCTGCAAACTTGACCAATGTGAGGGTATCTCCCTAGCTTCGGTTTGCCCCCCGGTCAGGGGCGCAGCGCGCGGTCATATATCATCGGCCGCCTTGGCGTATTGCCCGGGCGCCGCAATGCCGCAGAAGCCGGGCTGCAAGGGAGATTTCTTGGAAAGCATCGATCATGTCATCCTGATCGGCGCCGCGGTGATGTCGCTCGGCATTGTCTTCGGCGCCATCTCGGCGCGCCTTGGCGTGCCGTTCCTGCTGGTGTTCCTGCTGGTCGGCATGCTGGCCGGCGTGGACGGCCCCGGCGGCATCCGCTTCGCCAATACCTGGCTGAGCTTCCTGGTCGGCAATGTGGCGCTGGCGGTCATCCTGCTGGACGGCGGCCTGCGCACCCGGCTGGCGACCTTCCGCGTCGCGCTGCGGCCGTCGCTGTCGCTGGCCACCGTCGGGGTGCTGATCACGACGGTGCTGGTCGGCCTGTTCGCCGCCTGGGTGTTGCAGATCGACTGGAAGCTGGGGCTGCTGCTGGGCGCCATCGTCGGCTCGACCGATGCCGCCGCGGTGTTCTCGCTGCTCAACAGCAGCGGGGTGCGGCTCAAGGAACGGGTGGCCAGCGTGCTGGAGATCGAGTCCGGCATCAACGATCCGATGGCGATCTTCCTGACCCTGACGCTGATCGAATGGATCAACGCGCCGCATGGGCTGAGCGCCGGGGCCCTGGCCACGCGCCTGCTGGTGCAGTTCGGCGTGGGCGGCGCGCTCGGTCTGGCGCTGGGTTACGTGCTGGCGCGGGTGCTCGAGCGCGTCCGCGTCGCCGAGGGGTTGCAGGCGATCCTGCTCTGTTCGGGCGGGGCGATGGTGTTCGCCATCGTGCAGACTGCCGGCGGCAGCGGCTTCCTGGCGGTGTACCTGACCGGCATGCTGATCGGCAACCGGGAGCGCGCCGTCGGGGCCGACGCCATGCGGGCGATGGATGGCATGGCGTGGCTGGCCCAGTCGGTCATGTTCCTGCTGCTCGGGCTGCTGGTCACCCCCCACCGGATCTGGGAGGTGGCCTTGCCGGCGATGGCGGTCGCGCTGTTCCTGATGCTGGTGGCGCGCCCCATTGCCGTCTGGCTGGCCTTGCTGCCGTTTCGCTTCAATCTTCGCGAGAAGGGGTTCATCGGCTGGATGGGATTGCGCGGCGCGGTGCCGATCGTGCTGGCGCTGTTCCCGATGCTGCAAGGCATGCCGGACTCGAGTCTGTTGTTCCGCGTCGCCTTCGCCGTCGTGCTGGCCAGCCTGCTGTTGCAGGGCATGACGGTGCCGCTGGCCGCCCGCATTGCCCGGGTGCAGCGCCCGTCCTACCCGGAGCCGCTATCCAGGACGCGCATGCAGGGCACCCGCGAACCCGCGTTCGACCTGATGCAGTTCGAAGTCGAGCCCGAGTCCCCGGCGGCGGGCGAGCGGGTGGACCGGATCGAACTGCCGCCGCGCTGCCGCATCGTCACCATTGCCCGCAACGAACGGCTGCTGCCCGCGGAAGGCGCCGCGCTGGCCGCCGGCGACATGGTGTCGGTGCTGGGTCCGGCCAGCAGCGCGCCCGCGCTGGGGCAGCTGTTCCACCGGCCCAGCCGGCCTACCGCCTGGGCCGAGGTGCCGCACGACTTCGTGCTGGCTGGCGAGGCAATGCTGCGCGACGTGGCGGGCCTGTACGGCGTACGGCCATTGACGCCGGACGAGCAGCCGATGACGCTGGAGGACGCCATGCTGGCGGCGTTTCCCACGCCGCCGGTCGAGGGCGACAGTATCGAGCTGGCGGGACTGACGTTGACAGCCGCGAGAATGGACCGCGGCCGCATCGTGCAGGTCGGGTTGCGGTTGCCTCGGCAGGGGCAGGGGCAGGGGCAGGGCTAGGCGCGCCTGGGCGCCCGAGCATCATCGATAGGTTGAGGGGCCGGCGTTCCAGATTGTCGCCCGGCGTGTCCTCCCCCACTCGCGGAACCGACGCCGCAGCACCTCGATCGATTCGTTCACCCAGTTGGCCACCCGCTCGGGGAGCGGCGGGCGGCCGTCGCCGATCCTGGGGGGGCACCAGCCCTCGGGGGGAGCGGCCCAGCGTGGCCCAGCGGCGGCACCGTGCCGCGTCGCGCGCTCGTGCTGCAGGTGCGGGCTGATGCGAAGCACCGCTTCGATCCGTTTCAGCGCGGCAGCGAGGGCATCAATCCCGTCGCAGGCGATCCGCTGGTTGCCCTGGATCTCGCGCAAATCGGTCCCGACGACCGACGCCAGGGGTATCCGCCCCGTGACGTCGTCTTTCAGGCGACCGAGCGCCCCCGCCAGGTCCCTTGCCTGCTCGATCAGCGCCTGGGCTTCGCCCCGTTCGCGGTGGCTGGAGAAGACGACTTCGCCGATGTCATCGCGACGCGCGCTCCAGGATGGCCACAGCTCGGTAAAGGTTCCGATCGTGCTGCAGGCGAGGCCGAGCAGGCCGTCGCGGGTGCCGACGCCGTTCAACTGATCCAGAATGCCGTTGCGCAACCGCTCTCGCCGCCGGGCCTGCTCGCGGTCATCTTCGGGCAGGGCCAGCAGCGCCGCCATCGACCATCCCTGCGGCCCCAACGCGGCCGGCTCGCCCTGGCGGTCCATGCACAGGTCGGCAATCCGCAGCAGCGGGGCCGTGATCCGCGCGCCGGCAATGTCGAACAGGTTCCCGGCGACCGGACCTTCTTCGGTGCCGCCATGCCAGCTTGCCAGCGAAGGGAACAGCTTGCGATAGCGTGTCATGCGCCGGTCCGCCTCGCGGCGCTCGTCGTTCAACTCGCGCATCGACATGTGGCGAGCCTCCAGATAGGGCCGCGTTGCCTCGAATACCAGTGGCGCAAGGTCCGCCGGCCGCAATTCACGCGTGCGGACGATATCGCGCAGGCCTTCCTTGCACGCTTGCCAGCGGTCCTCCAGCGCAGCGGTCTTGTCCGCGCGCAGCGCGCGCCAGCGTTCGCGCGTTTCGACGATGCGGTCGATGGCCTCCGCCACCCTGTCGCAAACCTCGTCCACCGTCCATTGGCGCGCCGCATCGCCGAAAAATCGGCCGCGCGCGCCGCTGCGCAACGCCAGGGCGCCCAGCGCGGAGACGGTATGGTCCCGCCGGCCGAGCTGGTCCGCCAGCCAGAACAGATCGTCGTTGCACACGTCCCCACGTTGATTCGATGGCACGGCGTCCGCGCAAGCGCGCACCGCCATCGCGATTTCGTATTGGCGACCCGGGCCTCGCGCGATCTGCGCCAGATATTCCAGGTTGCGCGCGGCAAGGAACTGACCGAGGTAGCGGCGCTCGCGCAGCAGTTCATCGGCCATCTCCAGCAGCAGCGGCGCGTCGATCCTGGCGCCCTGCATCAGCCGTTCACTGGCCAGTGTGCGCAGCATCCGGCAAAGCTTGAGGAGCTGTTCCAGCCGCACCGCATCGCGCACCCGCTCCGCCGGCACGGCCCCGCTGCGCAAGCACGTCTGCAACTCGCTGCGCCGTCGCCGTATCGCTTCAAGCTGGGGGCCTGCCTCCAGTCGCAGCATTTCCACTTCGCCATGCCAGAGGCCCTCGAACCGCAGTCTCCTGTGGAGTTCGTCCAGCAGCGGGGCGCGAATGCTCAGCAAGTGCGCAAGCTGCGGGGATTCCTCCGCGCGTGCAACCAGTTCGCATTGCGCCTCCAGGTCGTGCAGCATCGTACCTGGCCCGTTCCCCGGTCGGGCATGCAACAACGGGGAATCGGGCAGCGTCAGTTCGGCCGCCATCAGCGCGTCGATTTCCTGCTGGTTGCGCATCAGGGCGGTCAGCAGCTCGGCGCGCCGCCACGCGGACAGCGCCAGACCGACGGACGCCAGCTGGCGGACCGCCCGCTGGCCCGCCGGATGAAGGCCGGGCCCCGGCATCGCGCCGTTCAGCGCACGGACTTCCAGCTTCTGCAGCAGCTGCTTGCGCAGCGCCGGCGACTCCAGCTGGACAGGGTCGAGTCCTTCCCGGACGAGTGCGGCCCGGGCCTCGTCCAGCGCAGGGCCGGCTGGCCATGCCGACGGCGGTCGTAGCGCCAGCATCAGCTGGTTGGCGACGTAACGACGGGTGTCCGGCAGCTCGCCTGCCGCGGCGACGGGGGGCTCGTTGGCGATGCGGGAAAAGAGCGCTTCAAGCGGGCATGGTGCCGTCCCTTCCTGTCCGCGGGACAGCAATGCGGCCCGTGCCTGTTCGCAGTCGCGCTCGAGCCCGCACGCAATACAGAACGCCTCGGCCACTTGCGTAAGCGCCCTGGGACCGATGTAGCTGCCGCGCTGCAGGCGATCGGCAAGGCTCAGTCCGGCGGCGGCATCGCCCGCGAGCCGTATTTCCATCCGGCACAGCCGCTGCCGCACCGTTGCCCCGCCGAGCCGCTCGATCGCGTCGAGCAGCGCTTGCCACGAGGCGCGGTTGACCGCGGTATCGGCGCGCGTCTTGCCGATGCCGAACACTCGGTGCAGGGCGCTGCGCCAGGCCATCCCAGGGGAGGGGCGGATCGCCAGCGAGCCGTCCGGCCCGGCGGACAGCACTGCGGCGAGGGGAAGAGAGGCGGGCAGAGGAATGCGAGGTGCTGCGACGGAGGAAATCGTCATGGTCGGTTGCCCAGGGTAGCCGCGGCATCGCGGACGGTCTAGCCAACGGTAGGGACTGGCGTCAGCCGGGACTTGCGCAAATCTGGCAAACGACACGCGCCGGCCCGCCGGTGCGCCCTTGTCTCACGTCGAAACCAGGCACAGGGACGGCAGCGGCGAAAAAAAGCCCGCGACGAACGCGGGCTGACGAGACGCAGGGGGCGGCTCAGTCCACCTTCGCCCCCGACGCCTTGACGATCTGCGCGTACTTCTTCAGTTCGCGCTGCACCAGCGCACCGAACTGCTCCGGCGTGGTGGGGGCCGGCTGCGCACCGATCCGGGCCATGCGCGCCTTCATGTCCTCGGTCTTGAGCACCGCGACGATCTCGCGGTTGAGCCGCTCGACGATCTCGCGCGGCGTGTTGGCCGGCGCAAATACGCCGAACCAGGTCGAGATGTCGAAGCTCTCCAGCCCCAGGCCCTTGCCGGCCTCGGCGATCGTCGGCAGCTCGGGCAGCGCGGCGGCGCGCGCCGGCGTGGTCACGGCGAAGGCTTTGAGCTTGCCGGCCTTGATGTTGGGGCTGGCGGAGGCCAGGTTGTCGAAGATCAGGTCGGTCTGTCCCGACAGCACCGACAGCTGGGCCGGCGCTGCGCCGTTGTAGGGGATATGGACCATGCTGACCTTGGCCAGGCTCTTGAACAGTTCGCCCGACAGATGGCCGGCGCTGCCGTTGCCGCCCGAGGCGTAGTCGAGCCGTCCCGGGTTCTTGCGCGCGTATTCGACCAGGTCGCGCAGGTTGTGGATGTTCAGTTCGGCGGCCTTGCCTGGGTGCATCACCAGCACGTTGGGCACGTCGGCCACCAGCGTGATCGGCGCGAAGTCGCGGATCGGGTCATACGGCATGCGGGCGAACAGCGTCGGGTTGATCGCGTGCGTGGCCACCGCGCCCATCACGATGGTGTAGCCGTCGGCCGGTTGCCGGGCCACATAGTCGGCGCCCAGGTTGCCGCCGGCGCCGGGCCGGTTCTCGACGATCACCGGCTGGCCCAGGCTGTCCTTGAGCTTGTCGCCGATGGCGCGGGCCACCGTGTCCAGCGGGCCGCCGGCCGGGTAGGGCACGACGAAGCGCACCGGCTTCTGCGGCCAGGAGCCGTGGGTTTCCGCGGCGGCGGCAGGGCCGGCCGCGAGCGCGGCGGCGAAGGAGGCGGCGGACAGTGCCGCGGCTACGAGCGTCTTGAACATGGGGTGGCAGAGGAAGGTTGGGAATCGGTGGGCGCGCCTCGTGGTGCGCGCCTCTTCATTCGATAGTCGGTTGTTGATGGCCGGTCCGCGCAGCTCGTCCATGAGCGCTCAACCGCGGATGCCGATGCCGCGCGCCATCAGCACGGCGCACAGCGGCAGCAGCACGATCAGGTGCGCCTGCAGCATGACCCAGCGGCGCGCCGACTTCAGCTCCGCGTCGGCCGGCACGAAGTCCGCGCGGCTGGCAAGCTGCCTGCGCCAGCGTCGGAAGCGGAAGGTCGGCGGCAGCGAGCACAGCGCGATCACGACGAACACCGTCATCTTGGCGTGGAACCACGGGTTCGGGGTATAGAACCCGGCGCCCTTGGCGCCGAGGAACAGGCGCAGCAGGCCGCTGGCGAGCGCCGCCATGGCCGACAGAAAGTAAAGCAGGTCGTAGATGCCCACCCGGCGCACTGTCGCCGGGGTGATGCCCGGGCGCAACACCACCGCCTCGGCGGTCAGGAACGTGATCAGCAGGAAGATCGCCAGGAAATGCAGGAAGGCCAGTGTCGCGTCGAGCAGCATGGTGTCTCCGGGCTAGGAAGGGGTGGTGGGTGTTCCTGTCGTGTCACTGCGTGTGTGCAACCAGCCGGTAGCGGCCCGGCCGGCCAGGCGGCCTGCGAATCAGATGATGCCCTTGTCGCGCAGCGCCTGGATCTCGTCTGCCGAATACCCGAGCATGTCGCCGAGCACGTCCTCGGTGTGTTCGCCCAGCAGCGGCGGGTGCCGCAGCGCCTGTGGCGGCGTTGCGCTCATCCGGATCGGGCTGCCCACCAGCTTGACTTCGCCAGCGCTGGGGTGCGGCAGGTCCACGCGCAGGCCGCGCGCCTTGACCTGCTCGTCCTCGAACACGTCGTCCAGCGTATTGATCGGCCCGCACGGCACGCCCGCCTTTTCCAGATCGGCGATCCATTGCGCGCGGGTGCGCGGGCGCACCATCTCGGCCAGGATCGGCACCAGGACATCGCGGTTGGCCACCCGCTGCGGATTGGTGGCAAAGCGCGGGTCGGCCGACAGCTCTGGGCGGCCGCCGGCATCGACGAACTTGCGGAACTGGCCGTCGTTGCCCACCGCGACGATGATCCAGCCGTCCGAGGCCTGGAAGGTCTGGTACGGCACGATGTTGGGATGGGCGTTGCCCCAGCGCCTGGGCGCGATGCCGCTGGCCAGGTAGTTGGTATTCATGTTGGCCAGCATGGCCACCTGCACATCCAGCAGCGCCATGTCGATGTACTGGCCTTCGCCGGTGCGGTCGCGGTGGGCCAGCGCGGCCAGCACCGCGATGGTCGCGTACTGGCCGGTCATCAGGTCCGAGATGGCGACGCCGGCTTTCTGCGGTCCGCCGCCGGGCAGGTCGTCGCGCTCGCCGGTCAGGCTCATGAAGCCGCCCATGCCCTGGATGATGAAGTCGTAGCCGGGGCGGGCCGCATACGGCCCGGTCTGGCCGAAGCCGGTGACCGAGCAGTAGATCAGGTCGGGCTTGACTGCCTTGAGCGACTCGTAGTCCAGCCCGTACTTCTTCAGCTGGCCGACCTTGTAGTTCTCCAGCACCACGTCGCTCTGCGCGGCGAGCTCGCGCACCAGGCGCTGGCCTTCGGGGGTACTGATGTCGCAGGTGACCGAGCGCTTGTTGCGGTTGGCGGCAAGATAGTAGGCGGCTTCCGCGGTGTCGCGGCCTTGCTCGTCGCGCAGCCAGGGCGGGCCCCAGGTCCGGGTATCGTCGCCCGCGCCGGGGCGTTCGATCTTGATGACGTCCGCGCCGAAGTCGGCGAGATTCTGTGCGCACCACGGCCCGGCGAGCACGCGGGTCAGGTCGAGGACGCGGAGGTGGCTGAGAGCTCCCATGCGGCGGTATAGAAGGCTGGCGCCGGGCCGGTCCCGTGCGCGACAGGCTGAACTGTACCACCTGCGGGAAGCGCGACGCACTTGGGACTATCACCGCAAGCCGACGCCGACCGCGACGTGGCGGGATTGTTCCCCGTATAATCAACCGTTTGCATAATCCAATCTGTCCGCGTCCGGCAAGCCCCGCGCGGGACGCCTTGCCCTGAACATGAAAGTCTCCGACATCCGCAGCAAGTTCCTGCAATTCTTCGAATCGAAGGGTCACACCGTGGTCCGTTCGTCCAGCCTGGTGCCGGCGAACGACCCCACGCTGCTGTTCACCAACTCCGGCATGGTGCAGTTCAAGGACGTCTTCCTTGGCGCGGACAAGCGGCCCTACAGCCGGGCGACGTCCTCCCAGCGCTCGGTGCGGGCAGGGGGCAAGCACAACGATCTGGAAAACGTCGGCTATACCGCCCGCCATCACACCTTCTTCGAGATGCTGGGCAACTTCTCCTTCGGCGATTACTTCAAGCGCGAGGCGATCCAGTACGCGTGGGAGCTGCTGACGAAGGTCTATCAGCTGCCGGCCGAGAAGCTGTGGGTGACCGTCTATGCCGAGGACGACGAGGCCTACGACATCTGGGCGAAGGAAGTCGGCGTGCCGCTCGAGCGTATCGTCCGGATCGGCGACAACAAGGGCGCGCGCTACGCCTCCGACAACTTCTGGCAGATGGCCGACACCGGCCCCTGCGGTCCGTGCTCCGAGATCTTCTACGACCACGGGCCGGACGTCTGGGGCGGCCCGCCGGGATCGCCGGAAGAAGACGGCGACCGCTACATCGAGATCTGGAACCTGGTGTTCATGCAGTTCAACCGGGACGAGCAGGGCAACATGACGCCCCTGCCCAAGCCCTGCGTCGATACCGGCATGGGCCTGGAGCGCATCGCCGCGGTACTGCAGCATGTGCACAGCAACTACGAGATCGACCTGTTCCAGGCGCTGATCCGCGCCGCCGGCCGCGAGACTGGCGTCGAGGACCTGTCGAACAATTCGCTGAAGGTCATCGCCGACCATATCCGCGCCTGTTCCTTCCTGATCGTCGACGGCGTCATTCCGGGCAACGAGGGCCGTGGCTACGTGCTGCGCCGGATCGTGCGCCGGGCGATCCGCCATGGCTACAAGCTCGGCCGCAAGGCACCGTTCTTCCACAAGCTGGTGCCCGACCTGGTCGCGCAGATGGGCGAGGCGTACCCGGAGCTGGCCGAGGCGCAGAACCGCGTGGTCGAAGTGCTGAAGGCGGAAGAGGAACGCTTCTTCGAGACCATCGAGAACGGCATGAGCATTCTCGATGCCGCGCTGACCGAGCTGAAGGGCCGCGGCGGCAAGGTGCTGGACGGCGAGCTGGCGTTCAAGCTGCACGACACCTACGGCTTCCCGCTGGATCTGACCCAGGACGTCTGCCGCGAGCAGGAGGTGTCGGTGGATGAAGCCGCCTTCGACGCGGCGATGACGCGCCAGCGCGAGCAGGCCCGCGCCGCCGGCAAGTTCAAGATGGCGGCCGGCCTCGAATACGCCGGCGCCAAGACCACCTTCCACGGCTACGAGAAGCTGCTGGTCGAGGATTCGCACGTCACCGCGATCTACGTCGACGGGGCGGCAGTGGAGGCGATCGAAGCCGGCCAGACCGGCGTGATCGTGCTGGACCACACGCCGTTCTACGCCGAATCGGGTGGCCAGGCCGGCGACCAGGGCGAAATCCGCGCCGGTGCTGCGGTGTTCGCCGTCAATGACACGACGAAGGTGCAGGCCGACGTCTACGGCCACCATGGCACGCTGGCGGCCGGCACGCTGCGCGTGGGCGACGCCGTGGTCGCGCAGGTCGATGCGGAGCGCCGCGCCCGAACCATGCGCAATCACTCCGCGACCCACCTGATGCACAAGGCCCTGCGCGAGGTGCTGGGCAGCCATGTGCAACAGAAGGGCTCGCTGGTCGATGCCGACAAGACCCGCTTCGACTTCTCGCACAACGCGCCGCTGACCGATGCGCAGATCCGCGAGATCGAGGCGCGCGTCAATGCCGAAATCCTGCGCAACGAAGCCACCGGCGCGGAACTGATGGGCTTCGACGACGCGGTCAAGAGCGGCGCGATGGCGCTGTTCGGCGAAAAGTATGGCGACGAAGTGCGCGTGCTGTCGATCGGCAGCTCCAAGGAACTGTGTGGCGGTACGCACGTCACCCGTACCGGCGACATCGGCCTGTTCAAGATCGTGATGGAAGGCGGCGTGGCGGCCGGGATTCGCCGCGTGGAAGCGATCACCGGCGACAACGCGCTGCGCTATCTGCAATCGCTGGACGCACGGCTGAACGAAGCGGCCGCGGCGCTGCGGGCGCAGCCGGGCGAACTGGTGTCGCGCATTGGCCAGGTCCAGGAGCAGGTCCGTTCGCTGGAGAAGGAACTGGAGCGGCTCAAGAGCAAGCTGGCGGCTTCCCAGGGCGACGAACTGGCCGGACAGGCGATCGACGTCAAGGGCCTGAAGGTGCTGGCCGCGCAGCTCGAAGGCGCCGACGTCAAGACGCTGCGCGAAACGATGGACAAGCTCAAGGACAAGCTCAAGAGCGCGGCCATCGTGCTCGGCGCGGTGCAGGACGGCAAGGTCAGCCTGATCGCCGGCGTGACCGCCGATGCGACCGCCAGGGTCAAGGCCGGCGACCTGGTCAACTTCGTTGCCCAGCAGGTCGGCGGCAAGGGCGGTGGCCGCCCTGACATGGCGCAGGCCGGCGGTACCGAACCGGCCCGCCTGCCCGCCGCGCTGGCTGGCGTGCAGGAGTGGGTCGCCGCCAAGGTCTGAGGACCGGGCTGGCCTCTTCCCTCTCCCCTTGAAAGGGAGAGGGCGGACACCGCGCCCCGGAAGCCCGGCGTCTCCGGCCTCGCCGCTACGGCTTCACCGCCACCGTTCCGCCACCCAGCGGCGCAGCGAAATCACCGGCCCCGCGGCGCTGCGGGGCTCGGCAATCCGTTCCACCATCCGTACCATCGCCGGCCCGCCTTGCGGCGCGGTTTGCGCGATCGCGTCGGTGACGGCGGGCGGCAGCGGCGTGAGCGGCTGCGGCAGGGGCGCCGGCGTGAGCCGCGCCATCATTGCCGCGAGCGGCACCGCGCAGGCATTGCGCACGACAGCCGAGCCGAGCATGCCGCGGCGGTCCATCTCCTCCAGTTCGGCCTGCGTCAGCCAGTGCCCGGCGTCCAGGAACGCCTGCACGCCGTCGGGCTTGCCCGACAGGCACGCTTCGACGATCGGCCGCTCCCCGGCCGCATTGCGGGCATCGGCATCCGCGCCGTTCGCAAGCATCCAGCGGATCAGGTGGCCGTGCCCGCCCGCCGCGGCCACATGCAGCGGGGTCCGCGCATGGCAGTCGCGCTCGTCCAGGCGCAGCCCGCGGCCGACCAGCCATTCCACCGCGATCTGATTGCCGAAGTAACAGGCTTCGTTCAACGCGCTGCGCCCGCTCGGGTCGCATGCGCCCACTTCGGCGCCCGACGCTTCCAGCCAGGCGAGAAAGGTCCGCGCGCGTTCCGGTCTGCCGTGATGCGCGCGGGCGGCGATATGGATGGGCAACCGTCCCATGTCGTTTGCCGCCGTCAGGCTCGCTCCCGCTTGCAGCAGCTCTGCCGCGATCGCGATGTCGTGGCTCTGGCAGGCGATATGCAGCGCATTCATCCCGTTCGGTCCGAGGCGGTCGATGAACTCGTGCAGCGCGTCGCGCCTGCCCAGGTGCCGCAGCACGTCCCACATCTGCGCGATATCCCCGCGCTCGCACGCGGCCAGCCAGCTCTGGTGAAACGCCGCGTCGCGCAGCGCATCGCGGCGCTCCTGGTGCAGCTGGCGCATCTGCTCGGCGATGCGGGCACCGGTTTCCACCAGGGGAAGGTTGATCGCGTTCTGCTTCTCCTTGATCTCCTCCCGCACCTGCTCCATCTGCTCCAGTTCGAGATGCCGGTCGGCTCGCATCGCCTGCCATCCCGAGGCCGGCCCGAAGGTGAAGTTGCCATGGACCTGCATCTCCTCGTCCAGCCGTTCACCGAAGCGCTGCACCCGCCGTTCCATTTCGGCGCGGTCGAGCAGCACGAAACTGCCGCCGTCCTCGGCGATGATGTAGCTTGGCTTGTCCGGCAAGATGCGCGCCTGCATGGTTTCCCGAAAGCTGGTGCGCAGATCCTGGTTTAGCCGACTCAGGCCGTCGCGATAGGCGCGCTGCAGCTGCGCCGGGGTGAC
The DNA here is from genome assembly GCF_019795295.1 of Cupriavidus sp. AU9028. Classification (GTDB taxonomy): domain Bacteria; phylum Pseudomonadota; class Gammaproteobacteria; order Burkholderiales; family Burkholderiaceae; genus Cupriavidus. The sequence continues at coordinate 148,187 of NZ_JAIMCG010000012.1, forward strand.
CGAGCCGAGCAGCCCCTGGTTCAGCAGCGACACCTGCAATTCCAGCACCTGCACGCGGCGGCAGATCCAGCGCTCGAGGTCTTCCAGAGGCGCGGCGCGGGGGTGATGCTCCAGCGCGCTGTTCGACAGATTGTGGTGAAGCGCACCGGCGCGCGCGGAAAACGCGTTGTGATTGGCGATGGACAACATGCGGGCTCCTTGGCTGGATGGCGTGCGCGAGCGGGCGGCACGCCGTTCGTTGCGGTGACGGGTATCGGCCGTGACGGCCATCGGAGTACTGTAGGAGGAGGCCCGGCGGCGGCTGTTGGAATGCCGACCGGGTTATCGCAATCCGTGCTCGCCTGTAACTTGCGGCGAGAAGGCCTTGTCGCGCCGAGTCCCTGCGGTCAGCTGGCCGGGTCGTCGGGCCATGGCTCTGCGGCGGGCTCGCGCGCGTGCGAGGCTGCGGGCGCCGCGGCCGCGCCAGGACGGGATGCCGCATAGCCTTTGACCGCTTCCAGGATCTCCATCGGGACCGGGAACACGATGGTCGAGCTGCGGTCGCCCGCGACCTGGGTCAGCGTCTGCAGATAGCGCAGCTGCATCGCTTGCGGCTGCCGCGCGAGCATCTGCGCCGCCTCCAGCAGTTTCTCCGAGGCCTGCAGTTCGCCTTCGGCGTGGATGACCTTGGCGCGCCGCTCGCGCTCCGCTTCGGCCTGTCGCGCGATCGCCCGCACCATCGATTCGTTCAGGTCGACATGCTTGATCTCGACATTGGAGACCTTGATGCCCCAGGCGTCGGTCTGCGCGTCCAGCACCTTCTGGATATCGAGGTTCAGCTTTTCCCGCTCGGACAGCATTTCATCGAGGTCGTGCTTGCCCAGCACCGCCCGCAGCGTGGTCTGCGCCAGCTGGCTGGTCGCCTCGAGGAAATTGGCCACCTGGATGATGGCGTTCTCGGGATCGACGACGCGGAAGTAGACCACGGCATTGACCTTGACCGAGACGTTGTCGCGCGAAATCACGTCCTGCGACGGCACGTCCATGACGATGGTACGCAGGTCCACCCGCACCATCTGCTGGATGACCGGGATGACCAGGATCAGCCCGGGTCCCTTGACCCGCCAGAACCGCCCCAGCATGAACACCACGCCGCGTTCGTACTCGCGCAGCACCCGGATCGCGGAGACGATCAGGATGACGAGCAGCAGGATCAGCGTACCCGCGCCGAAGCTGAAGATCATGGTCGGTCTCTCCTTGTTGACGGTGTCGTTTCCAGCGGTTCGACCAGCAGCACCAGTCCCTGCCTTCCCGTGACATGGACCGGCTGCCCCGCAGCCAGCGGCGTACTGGCGTGCACCCGCCAGCGTTCGCCCTGGAACTCGCCCCACTCGCCGTCCAGCATGGTGCCGGCCGCGCCCGTCAGCCGGGTGTCGTCGATCACCGCCGGGCGCTTGCGCGCCGTCAGCGCGGCCAGGGAAATGCCGAAACTGAGCGCGGCGGCGCAGACCGCGAGCGTGCCGACCAACCACAGGGGCACGCCATAGCCAGGCAGGTCCGTGTCGATCAGCATCACTGCCCCGAGCGCGAAGGCGGCAACCCCGCCCAGCCCCAGCACGCCGAAGCTGGGTAGCCACGCCTCCGCCACCATGCAGCCGATCCCCAGCGCGATCAGCGCCAGGCCCGCATAGTTGATCGGCAGCATTTGCAGCGCAAACAGGCCGAGCAGCAGGCAGATGGCGCCCACCACGCCGGGCACCACCATGCCGGGTGTCGAGAATTCGAACAGCAGGCCGTAGATGCCGATCATCATCAGGATCAGCGCCACGCTCGGCTCGGTCAGCACCGCCAGCAGACGGATGCGCCAGTCCGGTTCGAGCTCCACCACCGCGGCGCCGGCCGTGCGCAGCGTGCGCCGGGCGTCGGCCACCTGCACGCTGCGCCCGTCGGCCGCCTTGAGTAGCGCCGGCACGTCGGCGGCCACCAGGTCGATCACGCGTAGCGCTTCCGCTTCGGTCGCCGACAGGCTCACCGACTCGCGTACCGCGCGTTCGGCCCAGTCGGCGTTGCGCCCGCGCAGCTGCGCCAGGCCGCGCAGGTAGGCCGCCGCGTCGTGCATCTGCTTGCGCGCCATGGTGTCACCCGACGGCGCGGGCGATCCTTCGGCCCGGCTGGCGTCGCCGCTGCCACTGCCCCCTTCGCGGCCGCGCTCCGGCTGCGAACCGCCAATGCCGACCGCCACGGGCGTCGCGGCCCCAAGGTTGGTGCCCGGCGCCATCGCGGCCAGGTGACTGGCGTAGAGGATGTAGGTACCGGCGCTGGCCGCCCTTGCCCCACCCGGATACACGTAGGCGGCGACCGGCACCGCACTGGTGATGATCGCCCGCACGATGTCGCGCATGGCGGTGTCCAGCCCGCCCGGCGTGTCCAGCGTCAGCACGATCAGCTGGGCGCCGGCCTCCTGCCCGCGCTCCAGTCCGCGTTGCACGAAGGCGGCGGTGGCCGGGCCGATGGCGCCGCGCACCGGTATCACGTGCACAGGCGCGGCGGCCGCGGGCTGCGCGGCGCTGCCGACATCGGCCACTGCGCCGCTCGTGCTGCCCAGGGCAGCAAGCAGCAGCGCAACGACGATCGTCAGGATGGCCAGCGGCCATCGGAAGGGCGTAGCGGCAGTCGGCATGGCGGAGGACGTCGCCGGGATGCCCGGGCGCGTCAGGCGGGACGAGGCGCAGACGGCGCCAGCATGACCATCGGTTCCATCCAGTGTAGGCGACGTGCCGGCGGTGGGCCAGGCTCCGATCAGCGAAGTGCGGCGAGGTTGGGTACGATAGCGCGACTGCCCGGAGGTGCTGCGCCGCCGCTACCGGGCGCCCGGACGGGCCAGTGCAGGCCGCCAAGCACAGCAGGGGAGCGCACCGTGCCGTATCGACAACTGCATACCATGGAAGCCGGCGCCGGACCCGCGGCCGGCCGTGCGATGGGGGCCTGGGCTGTTGCACTGGCCGGACTGGTCGCGCTGGCGGTGGCGATGGGCATTGGCCGCTTCGCCTTCACGCCGCTGTTGCCGCTGATGCTGCATGACGGCGCGGTGGATCTGCATCAGGGCGGCTGGCTGGCGACCTGGAACTACATCGGCTACTTTGCCGGGGCGGTCGCCTGCCTGTGGATGCGCCCGGACCCCGCGCGCATGGTCCGGCTCGGGCTTGCCGCCACGGTGCTGCTGACGCTTGCGATGGCACTGCCGCTGGGCATGGCGGCGTGGGCGCTGTGGCGCACGGCAGCGGGGGTGGCCAGCGCGGTGGTGCTTGTCTACACCACCGCCTGGTGCATGCAGAGGCTGGCCGAGCTGGGCCGTCCCGCGCTCAGCGGCATGATCTTCTGCGGCCCCGGACTCGGTATCGCCGCCACCGGCCTGTCCGCCTTCGGCATGGTCGGGCTGCAATGGCGCGCCGCCTCCGGATGGATCGCGTTCGGCCTGCTGGCTCTGCTGCTGGTGGCGGTGGTCTGGCGGATCTTCGGGGCGCGCGCGGCGCCGGCGGCCGGCGCCCCTTCTTCCGCGCCGCCCGCGAGGGCGCATGGCCGGCTGTCCGCGCAGGAATGGATCCTGACGGCCGCCTATGGCCTCGCGGGATTCGGCTACATCATTACCGCGACCTTCCTGCCGGTGATCGCCCGCGAGGCAATGCCCGGCTCGCTGTGGGCGGACCTGTTCTGGCCGCTGTTCGGGCTTGCGGTGGCTGCGGGAGCGCTGCTGGCGATCCGGCTGGGCGTCGAGCACGACAACCGCATCCTGCTGGCAGCGGCATACACCATGCAGGCCGTTGGGGTCGGCATCGCGGCGCTATGGCCGACGATGGCCGGATTTGCGCTGAGCAGCCTGCTGGCCGGCCTGCCGTTCACCGCGCTGGTGCTGTTTGCCATGCACGAGGCCAGGCGCCTGGCCGGCGCCGACGCGCCGCGGCTGATCGGGCTGATGACCTCGGCCTACGCGCTCGGACAGATCGCCGGACCGCCGTTCGCCACCGCCCTGGTGACGCGCACGGGCGGCTTTGCCGCCTCGCTGGCCGGCGCGGCGCTGGCGCTGCTGATGGGCGCCGGTCTGTATCTGATGCTGCGCCGGCTGGCGCCGATGCGGCAGGCCTGACGCGGCCCCGAATCCCGCAACCGCAGCGACGCCGGCCCGCGCTTCCGCTACAGTATCGGCTTCACCGCCGGCACGCGCCGGCGCCATGCCAATCAGGACACCAGGGAGCTACAGATGCCGACATTCCACGTGGAGATGTTCGAGGGGCGCACTGCCGAGCAGAAGCGCAAGTTCGTCGAGGAAATCACCCGCGTCACCTGCGAGACACTGGGCTGCTCGGCTGGCGCCGTCGATATCATCATCACCGACGTCAAGCGCGAGAACTGGGCTACCGGCGGCGTACTGTGGTCCGACAAGCAATAGGGCATTCCATGCAGCATTTCGCTTCCGACAACTATGCCGGGTTCTGCCCCGAGTCCCTGAAGTACTTCCTGGAAGCCAACGGCAGCGGCCACGAGCAGGCCTACGGCGACGACTCGTGGACCCAGCGCGTCTGCGATCGCATCCGCGACCTGTTCCAGACCGACTGCGAGGTGTTCTTCGTCTTCAACGGCACCGCGGCCAATTCGCTGGCGTTGTCGGCCCTGTGCCAGTCCTACCATTCGGTGATCTGCCACGAGCTGGCGCATATCGAGACCGACGAGTGCGGCGGCCCCGAATTCTTCTCGAACGGCTCCAAGCTGCTGACCGCCCCGGGCGCGAACGGCAAGCTGACGCCCGACGCGGTGGAGGCACTGGTCACGCGCCGCAACGACATCCACTACCCCAAGCCCAAGGTCGTGTCGCTGACGCAGTCGACCGAGGTCGGCACCGTCTACACCGTCGAGGAAGTGCGCGCGATTTCCGCCATCGCCAAGCGCCGCCAGCTGCGGGTGCATATGGACGGCGCCCGCTTCGCCAACGCGGTGGCCTCGCTCGGCGTCCACCCGTCGGAGATCACCTGGCGCGCGGGCGTCGACGTGCTGTGCTTCGGCGGCACCAAGAACGGCCTGCCGGTCGGGGAAGCCGTGGTGTTCTTCGACCGCAAGCTGGCCGAGGACTTCGCCTACCGCGTCAAGCAGGCCGGGCAACTGGCTTCGAAGATGCGCTTCATCTCCGCGCCCTGGCTGGGCCTGCTGGAGAACGACGTGTGGCTGTCCAACGCCCGCCACGCCAATGCGATGGCCCAGCTGCTGCACGAGCGCATCTCGACGATCCCGCAGGTACGCATCATGTTCCCGACCCAGGCCAACGCGGTCTTCGCCGAGCTGCCGCTGCAGGCCATCGAAGCGCTGCGGGCGAAGGGCTGGCGCTTCTATACCTTCATCGGCGCGGGCGGCTGCCGCTTCATGTGCTCGTGGGATCTGCAACCCGAGACGGTGGAGGCGCTGGCGGCCGACATGCGCGAGGTCTGCGCGCGCTGACTGACCGCCACCGGCTGCCCCGGGCGGGGCAACACCATCACCAGGAGACACCATGCCGACCTATCGCTTCTGCCCGCAGTGCGGCGACGAGCTGATGACCCTGCCGCTGTCGGGCCGGGAGCGCCTGGCCTGTGCGGGGCACGACTGCGGCTTCGTGCACTGGGACAATCCGCTGCCGGTGCTCGCCGCCGTCGTGGAATACCAGGACAAGCTGCTGCTGGCCCGCAACGCTGCCTGGCGGGAAGGGATGTTCGCGCTGGTCACCGGCTTTCTCGAACGTGACGAAACACCGGAGGCGGGTGTCGCGCGCGAGCTGAAGGAGGAGACCAATCTGGATGCGGAATCGGTCGCGCTGATCGGGGTCTACGAGTTCATGCGCAAGAACGAGCTGATCATCGCGTATCACGTGAAAGCCAGTGGCACCATCGCGCTGTCGGATGAGCTGGCCGAGTACCGGCTGGTGGCGCCCGAGAAGATGCGCATCTGGAACGCGGGAACCGGCTTCGCCGTCGCCGACTGGCTTGCGGCCCGCGGCTACCCGGTGCGTTTCTTCGATCGGCAGACCGGCGCCGACATCCCTGATCCGCGTGCGGCACGGGCGGAAGCGGACGCCACGACGCTACAATGACGGCCTCGCACTGCACGGACGCGGCTTGAGTCAGCGGCCGGCGGCAACACGAGGCAACATCAGGGAAGACAAGATGGAATTTCAGAAGGAAGTGGATGCGCGGGGCCTGAACTGCCCGCTGCCGATCCTGCGCACCAAGAAGGCACTGGCCGACATGGCCAGCGGCGACGTGCTGAAGGTGCTGGCCACCGACCCGGGCGCGACGCGCGATTTCCAGGCGTTCGCCAAGCAGACCGGCAACGAGCTGCTGTCGCACGAGGAAGTGGACAAGGTGTTCGTGTTTTATATGAAGCGGCGGTAGGCTGGGCGGGCGAGTTCGCCTGTTCGTGCGCCCGTTTCCCTCTCCCCCGGCCCCTCTCCCGCACGGCGGGAGAGGGGAGCACACCACGGGCCATCGGTACGTTGGCGGTTTGCTCCCCTCGCCCGCTTGCGGGAGAGGGGCAGGGGGAGAGGGCAACAAGCCACCCACACCCCAGAATGAAAAAAAGCCGCCCAACGGGCGGCTTTGTTCATTGCAAGGAGCCTGACTGACGACGGCTTACAACAGACGCTCGTGCAGATAGCTGCCGAACTCGTCCTTGACTTCCGGGTGCTTCAGCGCGAATTCGACGGTGGCCTTCAGATAGCCCAGCTTGCTGCCGCAGTCGTAGCGCACGCCCTGGTAGCGGTAGGCCAGCACCTGCTCGTTGCCCAGCAGCGACTGGATCGCGTCGGTCAGCTGCAGTTCGCCGCCCGCGCCTGGCTTCAGGTTGCGGATATGCTCGAAGATCCGCGGCGTCAGGATATAGCGGCCGACCACGCCCAGGTTCGACGGGGCGTTTTCCGGCGACGGCTTCTCGACGATGCCCGAGACCTTGATGACGTTCTCGTCCCACTCTCGGCCGTCGACCACGCCGTAAGATTTGCTCTGCTCCGGTGAAATTTCTTCCACGCCCAGGATGGAGTTATGGTAATGGTTATAAAGCTCGACCATCTGCTTCATCACGGGCGGCTCGCCGTCGAGCAGGTCATCGGCGAGCATCACGGCGAACGGGCTGTCGCCGACCAGCTTCTCGGCGCACAGCACGGCGTGGCCCAGGCCCAGGGCCTCGGGCTGACGCACATAGAAGCATTCGACGTGCGACGGCTTGATCGAGCGCACCACTTCCAGCAGCGCCTGCTTGTTCTTCGCTTCCAGTTCGACTTCCAGCTCATAGGCCTTGTCGAAGTGATCCTCGATCGCGCGCTTGGAACGCCCGGTGACGAAAATCATCTCGCTAATGCCGGCGGCCATCGCCTCTTCGACCGCATACTGGATCAGCGGCTTGTCCACCACGGGCAGCATCTCCTTGGGGCTCGCCTTGGTGGCAGGCAGGAAACGGGTGCCGAGCCCTGCGACGGGGAATACGGCCTTGGTGACGCGGGTTTCCATATTGAGAGGCTCCTTCTCAGTGTTATGTCGTAAGCCTTGCCGTAAAGCAAGGCCCATGCCCTTGGTCCACCTTGGCGCGTGGCCTCGGTGGGCGACCGCACGAAGGCGCCCGTCGGCGCCTGCGTGCGTGTTGCCGGCCGGTCAGGCCGGCAGTCGCTGCAACTGTTCCTGCAGCTTGGCAAGCGTCTGTTCGAAGTCAGCCAGGCGCTGGGTTTCCTGCTGGACCACGGCCGGCGGCGCCTTGGCGACGAAGCTCTCGTTCGACAGCTTGCCGCGGCACTTGCCGATCTCGCCGCCGATGCGCTCGATCTCCTTGGACAGGCGCGCCCGTTCGGCGGCCACGTCGATCTCGATCTTCAGCAGCAGGCGGTTGCCGCCGACGATCGCGACCGGGGCCCCCGCGCCTTCGTGCATCAGCGCCTGCTCGTCCTCGAACACCTTCACTTCCGACAGCTTGGCCAGCGCCTGCACATAGGGTGCCGCAGCGCCGAGCAGCGCACTGTCGCCGTGCGCATAGAGCGGAACCCGCTGCGCCGGAGAAATGTTCATTTCCCCACGCAGGTTGCGGCAGGCGTCCACCATGGCCTTGAGCTGCGCCATCCATGCCTCGGCGCTTTCGTCGATCTTGGCGGCGGCGGGCAGCGGGTAGGCTTGCAGGGCGAGCGTTTCGCTGCCGTCGCCCTTGGCGCGGCCTGCCAGCGGCGCGACCTTCTGCCACAGCTCTTCGGTGATGAAGGGAATGATCGGGTGCGCCAGCCGCAGCACCGTCTCCAGCACGCGCAGCAGCGTGCGGCGGGTGGCGCGCTGCTGCGCCGGCGTGCCGTTCTGGATCTGCACCTTGGCCAGTTCCAGATACCAGTCGCAGTACTCGTCCCAGACGAACTTGTAGATGGCGTTGGCGATATTGTCGAAGCGGTACTCGGCAAAGCCCTTGTCGACCTCGGCCTCGACCCGCTGCAACAGCGAGACGATCCAGCGGTCGGCCTGCGAGAAGTCGAGGTGGCCGTCCGGACCGCAATCGTCCTGGCACGGACCCATGCCGCAATCGTGCCCTTCGGTGTTCATCAGCACGAAGCGGGTCGCGTTCCACAGCTTGTTGCAGAAGTTGCGGTAGCCCTCGCAGCGGCCGGTATCGAAGTTGATGTTGCGGCCCAGCGTCGCCAGCGAGGCGAAGGTGAAGCGCAGCGCGTCCGCGCCGAAAGCGGGAATGCCCTCGGGGAATTCCTTCCGGGTCTTCTTCTCGATCTTGGGCGCGTCCTGGGGGCGGCGCAGGCCGGTGGTGCGCTTCTTCAGCAGCGGGTCCAGCTCGATGCCGTCGATCAGGTCCACCGGGTCCAGCGTATTGCCCTCGGACTTGCTCATCTTCTTGCCTTCCGAGTCGCGCACCAGGCCGTGCACGTAGACGTCGCGGAACGGCACCTGTCCGGTGAAGTGCTTGGTCATCATGACCATGCGCGCCACCCAGAAGAAAATGATGTCGTAGCCGGTCACCAGCACCGAGGAAGGCAGGAAGTGCTTCAGTTCCGGCGTCTGCTCCGGCCATCCCAGCGAGGAGAAGGGCACCAGCGCCGACGAGAACCAGGTGTCCAGCACGTCCTCGTCCCGGCGCAGCGGGCCCTTGTCCTCGCTCCAGCCCGCTGCGCGCGCCTTGTCGCGCGCCTCGTCCTCGGTGCGGGCGACGTAGACGTTGCCGTCGGCGTCGTACCAGGCCGGAATCTGGTGGCCCCACCACAGCTGACGGGAGATGCACCAGTCCTGGATGTTGGCCAGCCACTGGTTGTAGGTGCTGATCCAGTTTTCCGGGACCAGCCGGATCTCGCCGCTCTGTACCGCGTCCAGCGCGACCTCGGCGATCGAGCGGCCCGGATTGAAGGTGCCTTCCGGCGCCGGCTTGGTCATGGCGACGAACCACTGGTCCGTCAGCATCGGTTCGATCACGCTGCCGGTGCGCTCGCTCTTGGGCGTCATCAGCTTGTGCTTGCGCGTCTCGGCCAGCAGGCCCTGGGCGTCCAGGTCCGCCACGATGCGGCGGCGGGCCTCGTAGCGGTCCAGTCCCACGTACTGGACCGGCGCGCCGGCCGCGATCTTCGCGTCCAGCGTCAGCACCGACAGCTGCGGCAGGCCATGGCGCTGGCCGACCGCGTAGTCGTTGAAATCGTGGCCCGGGGTCACCTTGACCACGCCGGTGCCGAACTCGCGGTCGACATAGTCGTCGGCGATCACCGGGATGGTGCGGTCGGTCAGCGGCAGCTGCACCGACTTGCCGATCAGGTGGGCATAGCGCTCGTCTTCCGGATGCACCATCACGGCGACGTCGCCGAGCATGGTTTCCGGCCGCGTGGTGGCCACCGTCAGATGCGTCATCCCGGTCTTCGCGTCGGCTTCGACCAGCGGATAGCGGATGTGCCAGAGCGAGCCCTCTTCCTCGACGCTGTCCACCTCCAGGTCCGACACCGCCGTGCCCAGCACCGGGTCCCAGTTGACCAGCCGCTTGCCGCGGTAGATCAGCCCCTGCTCATGCAGCCGCACGAAGACCTCGGTCACGATGCGCGACATCTTCGGATCCATCGTGAAGTACTCGCGGCTCCAGTCGATCGATGCGCCCATGCGGCGAATCTGCCGGGTGATGGTCGAGCCCGATTCTTCCTTCCACTCCCACACCTTGTCGATGAAGGCCGCACGTCCGAGGTCGTGGCGGGAGACACCCTTGGCGTCAAGCTGCCGCTCCACCACGATCTGCGTGGCGATGCCGGCATGGTCGGTACCGGGCACCCATAGCGTATTGGCGCCTGCCATGCGCGCGTGGCGCGCCAGGCCGTCCATGATGGTCTGGTTGAACGCATGCCCCATGTGCAGCGTGCCGGTGACGTTCGGCGGCGGCAACTGGATGGCGAAGTCGGGTCGATCGGGATCGAAGGAAGGCTTCGCGATGCCGCGCTTCTCCCACTCGGGGCCCCACTTCGCCTCGATGGCGGCGGGTTCGAAGCTTTTGGCAAGGGACTGGTCTTGAGCGCTCATGCTTGGGGTTGGATCGATGCTGGTCTTCGAGCGCCGGGGAAAGGCGGAAAGGCCTGTTCGGCCGCGTTGCCGGCCGCTTCCACGGGTTTCGCACGGGTTGGCATTCGTTTCCGCCCGTTCGTCCAGGGCTGCGCCCGAGAACGAGGAAAACGAAAGTAAGCCCCAAATTATAGGGGAGCCGCCTGCCTGCCGCCCAGTTTTCGCCGGAACCGGCATCCGCGCCCCTGGCCGGGAACCGCTCGTCCGCCGCTCGCGCCGACCGCGAGTATCGCGCGCCCTGGCGCGCCGGATTCGTTCGCTAGGGCACGGTCGGGTGACGGCGCCGGCCCTATCGTTGCAATCGATCCACTGGGAAAAAACCGGTGGACACCAGGAACGGGACAAGGAGCGCCGCCGCGCGATCGGCGGAATAACAGCACCAGGGAGCGCGAATTGCAGGATATGAGCCATGACGAATCGCATCCGCACGGGGACCTGCCGCGCGAGCAGGGCGCGGCCGATGGACAGCCGCGCGAGAACGTACAGGGGATGGCACCGTTGCTGCTGCGGCTGCGGCGGGCGCCGGTGCGCGCCCGCGGCCGCATCACCTTCGAGCGGATTCTCGACACCACGGCCGCGCTGCTGGACGAGGTCGGCGTCGAGCGCCTGTCGACCAACCTGATCGCCAGCCGCGCCGGGGTCAATATCGCCACGGTCTACAAGTACTTCCCGAACAAGCTGTCGGTGGTCTGCGCGCTGTTCGACCACCAGATGCGCAAGCGGGCGGGCGACGCGCTGGCCATGCTGGCCGCGCCGGAGGTGGCGGCGGACTGGCGCGCGGTAGCGGATGCGCTGGTCGATGCGCTCTATGCCGCCCGCGGCGAGCAGCCGGGCAACACGGCACTGCGCCGGGCGATGCTGTCCTCGCCCGAGCTGCGGCGCATCCACGAGGACATGAGCCGCGATGCGGCGCAACTGGTGGCCCGCTGGATCGCCGCCCGCCAGCACGTCACCGGACAGGACGCCGAGGTCGTCGCGCGCTGCGCGATCGAGCTGCTGTCGGCGCTGCTGGACCTGGCGGAGAGCGAGTCGGTGCCGCAGCGGCCGCGCTATCGGGACGAGGCCCGGCGCGCGCTGAAGGCGTACCTGGAGCCGTGCTTCGAGCCGGCCGGCTGACGCCCCGGCACCCGCCCGCCAGGGCGCGGCAGGCCGGCAGGATGCAGGGGCCGCGGGGAAGCGGGCCGTTATAATGGCCGGCAATCCTCAAGGCCCCTCCCGATGTCCGATCTGCTTGCCAATCTGAATGCCGAACAACTCGCCGCCGTCACGCTGCCCGACGAACCGGCGCTGATTCTGGCTGGCGCCGGCAGCGGCAAGACCCGGGTGCTGACCACCCGTATCGCCTGGCTGATCCAGAACGCGCGGGTCTCGCCCGCGGGCATCCTGGCGGTGACCTTCACCAACAAGGCGGCCAAGGAAATGCAGACCCGGCTGTCGTCGATGCTGCCGATCAACACGCGCGGCATGTGGATCGGCACCTTCCACGGGCTGTGCAACCGCATGCTGCGCGCGCATTTCCGCGACGCCGGCCTGCCGCAGACCTTCTCCATCCTCGACTCGCAGGACCAGCTGTCGGCACTGAAACGATTGCTCAAGGCGCTGAACGTCGACGACGAGAAATACCCGGCGAAGAACCTGCAGTACTTCATCAACAACGCCAAGGAGCAGGGGCTGCGGCCGGCCGACGTCGAGGCCAACGACGACTTCAACCGCCGCTTCGTCGACCTGTACGCGGCCTATGACGAGCAGTGCCAGCGGGAGGGCGTGGTCGACTTCGCCGAGCTGCTGCTGCGCTGCTACGAGCTGCTGCGCTACAACGACGCGATCCGCCAGCATTACCAGCACCGCTTCCGCCATGTGCTGGTCGACGAGTTCCAGGACACCAACGTGCTGCAGTACCAGTGGCTGAAGCTGCTGGCCGGCCATGGCACGCCCAATCCCGCCGCGGTGTTCGCGGTCGGCGACGACGACCAGAGCATCTATGCGTTCCGCGGCGCCAACGTCGGCAATATGCGCGACTTCGAGCACGAATTCCGCGTGCGCCATCTGATCAAGCTGGAGCAGAACTACCGCTCGCACGGCAACATTCTCGACTCGGCCAATCATCTGATCGCCCACAATGCCCGGCGCCTGGGCAAGAACCTGCGCACCGACGCCGGGCACGGCGAGCCGGTGCGGGTCTACCAGGCCGGCTCCGACGGTCAGGAAGCGGCGTGGATGGTGGAGGAGATCCGCGACCAGATCGCGCAGGGCGCGAGCCGCTCCGAGATCGCCATCCTCTACCGGAGCAACGCCCAGTCGCGCGTGATCGAGCATGCGTTGTTCTCGTCGGGCATCCCGTACCGCGTCTACGGCGGGCTGCGCTTCTTCGAGCGCGCCGAAGTGAAGCACGCGCTGGCCTACCTGCAGCTGCTGGAGAATCCGCGCAACGACGCCGCCTTCGGCCGCGTGGTCAACTTCCCGACCCGCGGCATCGGCGCTCGCTCGCTGGAGGCGCTGCAGGATGCGGCGCGCCAGTACGACTGCGCGCTATCCGAAGCCGTGGCGTATGTCGCCGGCACCGCGGGCAGCAAGCTGGCCGCCTTCGTGCGCCTGATCGACCAGATGCGCTTCGAGACCCGGCAGCTGTCGCTGCCCGAGACCGTTGAGTACGTCATCAATACCAGCGGCCTGATCACGCACTACCAGTCGGAGAAGGAAGGCCAGGACCGCATCGAGAACCTGCGCGAACTGGTCACCGCCGCGCAGGCCTTCGTCGTCGAGGAGGGCTACGGGCTGGACGCACTGGCCAGCGCCATCCCGGTGCCGCGCGGGCTGGACCGGCCGCTGCCGGCACTGGCCGAAGGCGACCAGTCCCAGCAGCTGCTGGACCCGGAGCAGACGCCCGAGGTGATGACGCCGCTGGTCGCCTTCCTGACCCACGCGTCGCTGGAGGCGGGCGACAACCAGGCGCAGGCGGGCCAGGACGCGGTGCAGATGATGACCGTGCATGCGGCCAAGGGGCTGGAGTTCAACGTGGTGTTCATCACCGGGCTGGAGGAAGGGCTGTTCCCGCACGAGAACTCGATGCTCGATGCCGATGGCCTGGAAGAAGAGCGCCGGCTGATGTATGTCGCCATCACGCGCGCCCGTGAACGGCTCTATCTGTCCTTCGCGCAAAGCCGGGTGCTGCACGGCCAGGTGCGCTATCACATCCGCTCGCGCTTCTTCGACGAGTTGCCCGAGGGGGCGCTCAAGTGGCTGACGCCGGCCTCGATGAGCTATGGTGCGCAGCGCCGGCAGTCATCGGAAAGCGCCTGGGGCCGCGACTGGTTCAAGCGCGCCGAGGACGTGCCGTACTCCGGCACCCGCCCGACCGGCGGCATGGACACCGGCAATGGCTATGCCGACGAGAAGCGGCAGGCCGCCTCCGGCTGGCGCATCGGCCAGCAGGTGTTTCACAACAAGTTCGGGGAAGGCGTGATCGCGGCGCTGGAAGGCGACGGCGCGGATGCCCGCGCCAATATCAAGTTCAAGCGCCACGGTGCCAAGTGGCTGGCGCTGTCGGTGGCCAAGCTGGACCCGATCGACTGAGCGCCGGCGGGTCCGCTTCACGATCACGGCGCGCCGTTTTCCGGCGCGGACGAGGCGGCCGCCGCCGGCGGCGCGATGTTGAAGCAACCGCGGTAGGTCGCGTAGAACGAGCAGTAGAGAATCGCCAGCATCAGCAGCGAGTAGGGCGTCACCAGGAACGACAGGATGCCCTCGGCGCCGAGCGCGGTGAACAGGGCTTCGAGGAAGAACGGCACCGCCACCAGCAGCAGGGCGAACAGCAGCGCATAGGTGAAGAACGCACCCCGGTTGCGCCAGCAGGCGGTCCAGCTGAAGAACAGTGCCTTGACCGGCGGTACCTCGTGCCAGGCGGCCAGCAGCGGCGCGAACCAGAACATCATCGCAATCGGCGTGTACAGCGCCGCGCCCACCAGCAGCGCGTAATACAGCTGCCGGATCGCCTCTTCCGTCGGCGCCTCCTCCTTCAGCAGCACGGGCAGCAGCGCGCGCATGTCGATCAGGCTGCCGGCGATCAGGCTCAGCACGAACACCAGGCCCGCATAGATGGCGCCGAGGATCAGCAGGTTGCGCGCGGCCTGCTTGCCGTTGTTGCGGAACCCGGCAAGCAGCACGGTCGGCATTACCCTGCGGTTCTGGATCACCTCCCGGCAGGCAGTCATGATGCCGACCGACAGGCCGGGTGTGAGCACCAGCAGCGCGATGATGCCCAGCAGCGGGATGAAGATCGCGATCTGCGCGGCGATCAGGTAGATGAACAGCAGCATCAGGAAGGTCAGCGGGTTCTTGCGGAACAGCCAGATGCCCTGGCGGAACCAGACGTAGCCTTCCTTGGCGGGGACTTCCAGTAATTGCATGACGATCAGGTCCAGGGAAGCGCCGTCGCGTCGATGCGCCGGCGCAGGATGCGCTCGAAGTGAGTGGGATCGTGCGGCTGCAGCATGTCGGCCTCGCGCGGCAGATGGTAGTCCCACAGCCGGGACACCCAGAAGCGCAGCGCGCCGGCACGCAGCATGTCCTGCCAGTGGCGCGCCTCGACGTCGCCAAGTGGCCGCACCGCATGATAGGCGCGCAGCATGGCGCGTGCCCGCTCGTCGTCGAGCGCGCCGCTATCCAGGTCGATGCACCAGTCGTTGACGGTCACCGCCAGATCGAACAGCCACTTGTCGTTGCCGGCGAAATAGAAGTCGAAGAAGCCGCCCAGCCGCGATCGGCCCTCGCCATCGTCCTCGAACAGCACGTTGTCGCGGAACAGGTCGCAATGGCAGGGGCCGCCCGGCAGCGCCGCGTAGTCGGCGCTGTCGAAGAACGCGCTCTGGTGCGCGAGCTCCGCGGCCAGCAGCTCGCGTTGTTCGGCGGCGAGGAACGGCCGGATCTCCGGCTCGGTCTGCCGCCACCACGGCAGGCTGCGCAGGTTCGGCTGCTGGCGGTCGTAGTCCTGGCCGGCCAGATGCATCCGCGCCAGCATGTCGCCCACTTCCGCGCAGTGCGCCGTGCCCGGTTGCAGCTGCGATCTGCCGGGCAGGCGCGTGACCAGCGTGGCCGGCTTGTCCTTGATGGCACGCAGGATTTCGCCGTTGCGCGCGGGGATCGGCGCGGGGACGCGAATGCCGCGCGCGGACAGGTGGGCCATCATGTGCAGGTAGTACGGCAGCTGGTCGAAGCGCAGCCGCTCGAAAATCGTCAGCACATATTCGGCCGCGCGTCCGTCGCGCTCCACGGTGACGAAGAAGTTGCTGTTCTCGATGCCGGTCGGGATGCCGCGCAGGTCCCGCAGCGTACCGATGTCATAGTCAAGCAGCCATTGCGCGATCTCGTCCTGCGAGACCGTGGTGAAAACAGCCATACGGAGTCAGTTGAATGGCGCCGGCACAGGCCGGCAGGACGGACGCTGGCGCTTTCGCGGCTGGCGTCCGGCGCGCTCCCGGCAGCGCCGGGAGCAGGGATGCGGGTGGTCGCGGCGCAGCCGCGCGTACGCACCGAGGTGCGGTGCTCGCTTAGAACTGCAGCACCCGCACCGACGGTACCCGGTTGACCTCGCGATCGCGGATACGGGGCGAGCTGTCTTCGGGTCGGCTCATCTGGTATTGCGTACCGGCGCCGGAGCGGACCTCGATATCGGCCTCCTGGCCGCGGCGGTCGCGATACTCGCGCACCTGCGTGCCATCCGCCTCGTTCAGCTGGAAGGTCGGCTGGCGCGGGGTGTTGATCTGGGTGCGCTGCGACGGGGCGATCGGCTGGTTGTTGATCTCGTTCAGCTCCTGCTGCGACAGCGCGCCGTTGTCCGGGCTCGCTTGCGCGTTAGTTTGCGCGTCAGTTTGCGCGTGCGCCAGCGGCGCTGCGCACGCCAGCGTCAGGGCGAACAGCGGCAGCGCGCGCCGCAATGCGAGCGGCAGCGGCTGGAACGGTGCGCGGCCAGCGGTCAGCGGCTCCGGCTCGTCCGCGCCGGCGGCCGGGAGGGAAGGGGCGATCATGTTCGGCTCCTGTGAGGCGCGCGGCCAGCAGCGGCGCACCCGGATGGCGCCCCAGTTTATTGTTATACAGATATACGAGCCCACGAGACAGGCAGCTCTATGTCGGATTGCCGGGTGTGCGTTTAAAAAAAAAAGGGGGGGGGG
>NZ_JAIMCG010000013.1 GCF_019795295.1 Cupriavidus sp. AU9028
CGGTTCGCTCCGCTATCAAGCGCCCACACTTATCGGTTGTTCGTGTTGTTAAAGAGCCTGTCGCTTCGAGCCGCGCAGCACGTCGTGCTGCCTGCCGTCTTGCGTTGCTGCGTCAGCAGCAGAGAAACGAGATTATGCAGACGTTTTCGCTTCTCGTCAACCGTTTCGCGCAACTTTTTTCAGAGCATCGCTCGTTGCGCGGCAGGTGCTGGTCCTTCTTCTGCACACCTGCGGGAGCGACTTTGCCGCCCCCTTTCCGCTGACCCCGCTGCGTGTTCAGCAGCGAGGGGGCGAATATTAAGGGAGCCAAACGGGAAACGCAATACCCCTGTCATCATTTTATGAAAGGTGCCCTGTTCGGCTCCTCCCGAGCGGCCCAGCCTTCAGCGGTGGCGGAATTGCGGCGGACGCTTCTCGACGAAGGCGGCCATGCCCTCCTTCTGATCCTCGGTGGCGAAGGTGGCGTGGAACAGGCGGCGCTCGAAGCGCACCCCTTCCGCAAGCGAGGTCTCGTAGGCAGCGTTGACGGACTCCTTGATCATCATCACCACCGGCAGCGAGAACCCGGCGATGGTCTCGGCCGCCGCGATGGTTTCGTCCAGCAGCTTGTCGGCGGGCACGACCCGGGACACCAGGCCGGCGCGCTCCGCTTCGGCCGCGTCCATCATGCGGGCCGTCAGGCACATGTCCATGGCCTTGGCCTTGGACACGGCCCGCGGCAGGCGCTGGGTGCCGCCGGCGCCTGGCATGGTGCCGAGCTTGACTTCGGGCTGTCCGAACTTCGCGGTGTCCGCGGCGATGACGATGTCGCACATCATCGCCAGTTCGCACCCGCCGCCGAGCGCGTACCCGGCCACTGCGGCGACCACCGGCTTGCGGATGCGGCGGATGGTTTCCCAGTTGCGGGTGATGTAATCGCCCCGGTAGACATCCATATAGGAGTAGGACGCCATCATGCCGATATCGGCGCCAGCGGCGAAGGCGCGCTCGCTCCCCGTGATGACGATGCAGCCCACGTCATCGTTGGCATCGAAGGCGAGCAGCGCCTCGCCCACTTCGTCCATCAGCGCGTCGTTCAATGCGTTGAGCGCCTTGGGACGATTGAGCGTGACCAGCCCAACCCGGCCACGCTGCTCCACGAGGATATGTTCAAACGGCATCTCTTCTCCTCCTTCTCATTATTCCGTGCCGGTTGGCAGCGGATCCGTTCAAGCGGGGAAATGCGGGGACAGCCCCGAAGCGGATACCGGGGCGGCTTGCGTCAGGCGGCCAGCACCTTGCCGATCGCGTCGGCCACCACGCCGACATTGCGGTCGTTCAGGCCGGCCACGCACATCCGACCGGAGCGCAGCACGTAGACGCCGTGCTCGTTCTTCAGGCGGTCGACCTGCTCCGGCGTCAGGCCGGTGTAGGTAAACATGCCGCGCTGCTTGATATAGCGCGACAGTTTCTCGCCGGTGACATGTTCGCGCAGCTGGTCGTGGATGGCCTGGCGCATGCGGGCGATGCGCTGGCACATGGAGGTCAACTCCTCCTCCCAGCTCTTGCGCAGTTCCGGCGTGGTCAGCACGCGCGTGACTACCCGCGCGCCATGCGTCGGCGGATTGCTGTAGTTGGCGCGCACGGCACCGGTCAGCTGGCCGAGCACCCGGCCGGCTTCGTCGGCGCTGGCGCACACCACGCTCAGGCCCCCGCAGCGCTCGCCGTACAGCGAGAAGTTCTTCGAAAACGAGTTGGCCACGAGGCAAGGCACGCCTTGCCGTGCCAGTTCGCGCACCGCGAAGGCGTCGTCGTCCAGACCCGAGCCGAAGCCCTGGTAGGCCATGTCGACGAACGGCAGCAGCTTGCGCGCCTTCAGCACGCCGATCACCTGGCGCCACTGGTCTTCGTTCAGGTCCACGCCGGTCGGGTTGTGGCAGCAGGCGTGCAGCAGCACCACGTCGCCCTGGGGGATCGCCTCGATGGCCGCCAGCATGGCGTCGAACTTCAGGCCGCCGGTTTCCGCATCGTAGTACGGGTAGCTGTTGACGGTGAAGCCGGCGCGATCGAACACCACGCGGTGATTTTCCCAGCTGGGGTCGCTGATCCACATCTGCGCGGAGGGGAAGTAGCGGCGCAGGAAGTCGGCGCCGACGCGCAGCGCGCCCGAGCCGCCCAGCGTCTGCAGCGTGGCGATGCGGCGCTCGGTGCGGGCAGCGCAATCCTCGCCGAACACCAGCGTCTGCACCGCTTCGCGGTACGCCGCCAGGCCGGACATCGGCAGATAGGGACGCGGCCCCAGGTCGCCCAGCAGCGCCGCTTCGGCCTGCGCGACTGCGCGCATCACCGGCAAACGGCCCTCGTCATCGAAGTAGATGCCGATGCTCAGGTTGACCTTGTCGGTCCGCGGGTCCTGCTGGAAATCCTCGTTCAGCGAGAGGATCGGATCGCCGGGGAAGGCTTCGATATGCTCAAACATGGAATGCACCTGAGGTTCGGTATGTGCTCTTGGAAGGGCCGGTCCGGCCGATGCTGTCTTGTCCCTGCGTTGCCCGGGCTGCTGCCTCATGACAACGCGGGCTTCCTCATGCGCGGTTCGTCACCGGGACCAGCGCGCCATGGATGGCACGCGCCGCGTCGGAAGCGAGGAAGAGAATAACATCCGCGAGGGCCTGCGGCGTTACCCAGCGGCCGAAGTCCGCGTCCGGCATCGCGGCGCGGTTCTCGGGGGTGTCGATAATGCTCGGCAG
Source organism: Cupriavidus sp. AU9028 (assembly GCF_019795295.1). GTDB lineage: Bacteria > Pseudomonadota > Gammaproteobacteria > Burkholderiales > Burkholderiaceae > Cupriavidus. The sequence continues at coordinate 2,730 of NZ_JAIMCG010000013.1, forward strand.
CACCGCATTGACGTTGATGTTGGCGTCGCGCAGCTCGGCCGACATCGATTCGGTGATCCGCGCCACCATGTCCTTGGTGGCGCAGTAGCTTCCCATCAGGCCCAGCCCGCGCGAGGCGGATTGGGCGCCGACGTTGACGATGCGCCCACCGCCGTTGCCGATCATCGGCGCGACCGCCGCGCGCGCCACGTTCAGCAGGGTGCGCACGTTCAGGTCCAGCAGGCGCTCCCAATCCTGCGCAGCGAGGGCATGGACCGGCGTCCCCATCGCAAACCCGCCTGCCAGATTGCAAACCACGCGGATTGCCCCAAAGCGCTGCAGCGCGCCGTCCACCGCCTCGCGCACGGCGGCCTCGTCGAGCAGGTCCACCGGCCGCAGCAGGTGGTCCGCCTCGTCGTATTCGACCAGGGCGGAGACGTCGCGGTCGAGCAGGATCAGGTGCGCTCCCGCCGAGGCGAAGGCGGAAGCGACGGCGCGGCCAAGGTTGCCTGCCGCGCCAGTGATCAGGACGGGGGTATCGGTGAAGGTCATGTCGGATTCCTGTCTGCGGCGACCGCTGGGCGCCAAGACAGCAATGGTAGGACAGGTGGCGGGGAGAAGCTTCCCTGATTCCGCTCGTTCCCGCACGGAAGCGAGAAGGTTCTTCTCCATTTTTGCCCCAATCAAGAAACCTTCGGTTCCCCTGTCCACGTACTTGCCTGGCGGCCGTCCTGCCCGGCAGATGCGACGTGCCGATATGGCGGCTGGGGCGAGGGCTCATCTGCACGATGGCGTCCATGGCGAGCATGCACTTGGCGACGCGATGCCCAGGCGCCGGGACAACGAAACGCCTGCGTGCGGACGACAACTGGCCTGTGGCGAACGTTGGTGCTACCATTAGCCGACCGCTCGGTCGGTTAATTGTCCGGCTTGCCCGCTCTGCGGGCGCCCGCGATGCCCGGGCGCAAATCAAGAATATCCGGCAGGCGGCATCGAACGCCTTGCCAACAGGAGACAGCCATGCAAGACGCCCCTACCAGCTCCGGCAGCCGCAGCGGCATCGACAGCGGTCCGATCCTGCTTGCCTGGCACGGCGATGTCGCTGCCATCACGCTGAACCGCCCCGACAAGCTCAACAGCTTCACGCGCGAGATGCACGGCGCGCTGCGCGAGGCGCTGGATCGCGTGGAGGCCGGCGGCGCGCGGGCGCTGCTGCTGACCGGTGCCGGACGCGGCTTCTGCGCGGGCCAGGATCTGGCCGACCTGGATTTCACGCCGGGCAGCATGACCGATCTCGGCCAACTGATCGACACGCACTTCAATCCGCTGATCCGCCGGCTGCAGGCATTGCCGCTGCCGGTGATCGCCGCCGTCAACGGCACGGCGGCGGGCGCCGGTGCCAACCTCGCCCTCGCCTGCGACATCGTGCTGGCGGCCCGCTCGGCCAGCTTTATCCAGGCCTTCGTGCGCATCGGCCTGGTGCCGGACTCCGGCGGCACGTGGTTCCTGCCCAAGCGGATCGGCATGGCGCGCGCGATGGGCCTGGCGATGACCGGCGAAAAGCTGTCCGCGGACGAAGCCGAGCAATGGGGGCTGATCTGGGAGGCGATGGACGACCCGTTGCTGCCCGAGCAGGCGATGGCGCTGGCGACGCAGCTGGCCGCGCAACCGACGCGGGCGCTGGCGGCGATCAAGCACGCCATGCATGCGAGCGCGACGCAGGGGCTGGACGCCCAGCTGGACATGGAGCGCGACCTGCAGCGCGAACTGGGCGCCTCGCACGACTATGCCGAAGGCGTCAACGCCTTCCTGCAGAAGCGGCCGGCACGATTCAGCGGCCGCTGATTCTGGCCACGGATTCCGCCGGCTCCGAACGGCCGGCCATCACCATCACGACGAGGAGCCTGTCTTGCCCCCTGCTTCCCCGCACGCTGCGCTGTCCGCCGACAGCGATCCCCAGACCCTGGCCGAAGCCGCGGCCGCCAGCATGTTCGAATCGGACCGCTGCAGCCAGTGGCTCGGCATGACGGTAGAAGCGGTCCGCCCCGGCTACGCGCGGCTGACGATGCCGGTGCGCGACGAATTCCTGAACGGCCACGGCATCTGCCACGGCGGGCTGATGTTCACGCTGGCCGATTCCTGCTTCGCCTTCGCCTGCAACAGCCACAATATCAACACGGTGGCGGCGGGTTGCGCCATCGAGTTTCTCAAGCCGGTGCGCGGCGGGGACCTGCTGACCGCGGAGGCGACCGAGCAGATCCTGTCGGGCCGGCATGGCATCTACGACATCCGCGTCACCAATCGCGACGGCGAGGTGGTGGCGATGTTCCGGGGCAAGTCGGCGCAGATCAAGGGGCACGTGGTGCCGCTGGCCGACGCCTGACCCACCAGAGAATTCGACGGGCTGCATACGAGATGACGAGGCCCGCAACCGATACCGCTCAGCATCAGGAGACAACGATGAGCACCCGCCTGACCGATTTGCCGCTGGAGCCGATCGAGACCGCCAGCCGCGACGAACTGCAGGCACTGCAGCTGGAGCGCCTGAAATGGTCGCTGACCCATGCGTACCAGAACTCGCCGGTGTACCGGCGCAAGTTCGACGAGGCGGGCGTCCACCCCGAGCAGGTCAGGACGCTGGCGGACCTGGCGCGTTTCCCGTTCACGACCAAGAAGGACCTGCGCGACAACTATCCGTTCGGCATGTTCGCGGTGCCGCAGGACCGTATCGCCCGCATCCATGCGTCTTCGGGCACGACCGGCAAGCCGACCGTGGTGGGCTACACACTGCGCGACATCGACACCTGGGCCACGGTGATGGCGCGCTCGATCCGCGCCTCGGGCGCAAGGCGGGGCGACAAGGTCCACATCAGCTACGGCTACGGGCTGTTCACCGGCGGGCTGGGCGCGCACTACGGCGTGGAGAAGGCCGGACTGACGGCGATTCCGTTCGGCGGCGGCCAGACCGAGCGGCAGGTGCAGCTGATCCAGGACTTCCGCCCGGAGATCATCATGGTGACGCCAAGCTATATGCTGGCGATCGCGGACGAATTCGAGCGCCAGGGCATCGATCCGGCCAGCACCTCGCTGCGGGTCGGCATCTTCGGCGCCGAGCCGTGGACGCCCGAGATGCGTCGTGCCATCGAGCAGCGCATGGGGATCTCGGCAGTCGATATCTACGGCCTGTCGGAGGTGATGGGCCCCGGTGTCGCCAACGAATGCGCGGAGACCAAGGATGGCCCGACCATCTGGGAGGACCACTTCTACCCGGAGATCATCGATCCCGATACCGGTGAAGTGCTGCCGGACGGCAGCTTCGGCGAACTGGTGTTTACCTCGCTGACCAAGGAAGCGCTGCCCATCGTCCGGTATCGCACGCGCGACCTGACGCGCCTGCTGCCCGGCACGGCGCGGGCGGCGTTCCGGCGCATGGAGAAGATCACCGGGCGCTCCGACGACATGATGATCGTGCGCGGCGTCAACGTGTTCCCGTCGCAGATCGAGGAACTGATCCTCAAGCGCGCCGAGCTGGCGCCGCACTACCAGTGCGTGCTGGCCAAGGACGGCCATCTCGATACGCTGACCGTGCGAGTCGAATGCGCGCAGGGCGTGACGCCGGAGAGCACCGCCGGCGCCCGCGAGGCGCTGGTGCAGGAGATCAAGGCCTATATCGGCGTGACGGTCAGCGTGGAGGTCCTGCCGGCGGGCGGCGTGGAGCGCTCGGTGGGCAAGGCGCGGCGGATCGTGGACCAGCGGCCGCGTTGATCGGTGAGGCCGGTCGTCCCCGCTGGCGCGAGGACGACCGCCCGGACCGCCGTCGCCTCGCTTCTGCCTCGCTGCCGCCTAGCTGCGCGGCATCAGCACCCACATGCGGCCGGCCTGCTTCATGCGCCCTGCCGTTTCCCCGGCCATGTCCCCGGCCCCCCAGAAGAAGTCGGCTCGCACGCCGCCCTTGATGGCGCTGCCGGTGTCCTGGGCGAACATCAGCCGCTGGATCGGCTCGGCCGACAGCGGCCGCGTGGTGGACAGGAATACCGGCACGCCCAGCGGAATGGTCGCCGGATCGACGGCGATCGAGCGCTCGGCGGTCAGCGGCACGCCCAGCGCGCCGATCGGGCCGTCGTTGTTGGGCGGCAGCTCGCGGAAGAACACATAGCGCGGGTTGACGTTCAGCATCTCCTCGACGCGGCCGGGGTTGGCGCGCGCCCACGCCTTGATGCCCTGCATGGTGGCCTGCGCCGGCGTGATCTCACGACGGTCCAGCAGCCATTTGCCGAACGAGCGGAACGGCTGGTCGTTGGTGCCGCCGAAGCCCACACGCATCATGGTGCCGTCCGGCAGCCGGATGCGCCCCGAACCCTGGATCTGCAGGAACGCTGCTTCGACCGCGTCGTCGACCCAGACCACCTCGTTGCCCTGCAGGGCGGGGTCGCGCAGCAGTTCCGCGCGGGCCGGCAGCGGCCGGTTGCCCCACTGCGGCGGCTTGCGGTGCAGTGGAACCTGGTACGGGCCCTGCCGGGTGCGCGAGCCGCGCAGGATCGGTTCGTAGTAGCCGGTGACCAGGCCGCTGTCGGTACCGTCGCCATTGATGACGCGATAGGGCTGGAAATTCTGCTCGAAGTAGGCCCGCATCGCCGCGACGTCGCTGGAATCGACCATCAGGCCGGCGGCGCAGACGCTGCGCCACTCCGCGCGCTTCTTCAGGGCCTGGCAGCTGGCCTGCAGCGCCGGCCACGCTGCCCGCACGTCGTCCTGGGTCCAGCCGCCGATCTCCTGCCAGCTGGCCGGTTGCAATCTGCCCTTGCCACTGGCGACCGGCGGCACCGGCGGCGTGGTACCGCCTTCCACGCGCGGGGTGGGCGCGGTGATGCAGCCCGCCAGCAGCGTGGCGATGGCAGCGGCGCCACCCAGGGCGGCGCGGCGCCAGCCGGCGAGCAGCGGCGTGCCGCGAGCGTGGTGGAAGGTAGACGAGAAGGAGGCGGAACGAAGCGAGGGGAAATCGGACACGGCGAGCGGAACGGATAGCGAAGAAGCGGTTCGGGTGTTGTGATTCATCTTGTCTCGAAGCGGCTATATGAAACCGGACGGCGGCCGGAGTTCCGTGACCGGCGCGGCGTCTCATCCTCTACAATGGCTCGGCCGCTGTGCGCCAGCGGCTCCTGCCAACGCGAAACCTGCCAATCCCATGAGCGAGTTCTTCCAGGACCATCCCATGCTGCTGTTCGCACTTGAAGCCGGCGTGGCGCTGCTGCTGCTGGTCTTCATCGTGGTGTGGACGATGGGCACGGCGAAGAAGAATCCGCGTCCGCTGCGGGCGCCGGCCGATCATCCTTCGCGCAGCGGCGAGGCCGTCCAGCGCGCGGACAAGGCAACGCCCGCGCCTGGCCCGGGAACGGAGCAACCGAAGGATAACCCGCCGGCTTAGGCGGTCAAGCCGGCTCAGGCAGTCAAGGCGGCACGACGTTGCGAGCGCTTCGGCCCCGGGCGCGGCGCGCTGGCCGGCCCGCCGCGGTTCAATGCAGCATTCGCGGCAGCACCAGCGCGAACTCGGGGATCGGCACCTCGAAGCGGTGGCCGTCCTCGGCCACGCAGAAGTACTTGCCGCGCATCGAGCCTGCCGGCGTCGAGATGGTGGCCCAGCTGGTGTATTCGAAATGCTCGCCCGGCTTGAGCAGCGGCTGGTGTCCGACCACGCCCAGGCCGGCCACCTCCTGCGTGCCGTTGTCGCTGTCGGTGATCCACCAGTGGCGGGAGATCAGCTGCGCGGCGACTTCGCCGGTATTGCGGATGGTGATGGTATAGGCGAAGGCATGGCGCCCTCGATCGGGGTCCGACTGGTCGGCCAGGTACTGGGTCCTGACCGACACGGAAAACGCGTACTCGCTCATTGTCCGGGGCGTGATTGACTGCAGAGGGTAGCGGCATTGTGCGGCAAGCCCCGGGGGCGGGCAAGTGACGGTCGCCGGCAGGTGGCGCCCGGGCAGCGTAAAATGGCCGACTCCGCGCCCAGCCCGGCGGCCCGCTCCGGCCGGCGTGCCGGCGGGCGATTCGTCGTATTGCCGTTCCAGCGTATCCCGACTTCAGAGCCGCGCAGATGAGCCAGCCCACTTTCCGCATTGCCCCGTCCATCCTGTCCGCCGACTTCGCCCGCCTGGGCGAGGAAGTGCGGCGCGTCACCGAAGCCGGCGCCGACTGGATCCACTTCGACGTGATGGACAACCACTATGTCCCCAACCTGACGGTCGGCCCGCTGGTCTGCGAGGCGATCCGCCCTCACGTCACCGCGCCGATCGACGTGCACCTGATGGTGCGGCCGGTCGACCGCATCATCCCGGACTTCGCCAAGGCCGGCGCCAACATCATTACCTTCCATCCGGAAGCCAGCGACCATGTGGACCGCTCGCTCGCGCTGATCCGCGATCACGGCTGCCAGGCCGGACTGGTGTTCAACCCGGCGACGCCGCTGCATTACCTGGACCACGTGATGGACCGCCTCGACGTGATCCTGCTGATGTCGGTCAACCCCGGCTTTGGCGGCCAGGCCTTCATTCCCGAGACGCTGAACAAGCTGCGTGCCGTGCGCGAGCGCCTGGATGCCTATGAAGCACGCACCGGTCGGCGCATCCTGCTGGAGGTGGACGGCGGCGTGAAGGTCGACAACATCGCGCAGATCGCAGCGGCGGGCGCCGACACCTTTGTCGCCGGCTCGGCCGTGTTCGGCAAGCCCGACGCCGATGGCGGCTATCGCGGCGTGCTGTCGGCCTTCCGCACCGAACTGGCGAAGGTCGGGCAATGACGGCCCTGCCGGTGAAGGGAGCGCTGCGTCGCACCGACTGGCGCGGCATCCGCGCGGTGATCGTCGACCTGGACGGTACCATGGTGGATACCGCCGGCGACTTCCATGCGGCGGTCAATGCGATGCTGCTGGCGCTGGCCCGTCAGCACGGCATGGCCGAGCCCATTGCACCGTTGTCGGAGCAGGAGATCGTCAGCTTCGTCGGCAAGGGTTCGGAGAACCTGATCCGCCGGGTGCTGGACGTGCGCCTGCCGCCAGCGGCGGCCAACGCGATGTTCGCCGATGCGCTGGCGCTGTACGGCAGCGAGTACCTGCGCATCAACGGCGCCCATTCCTCGGTCTACCCGGGTGTCGCGCAGGGGCTGGCGGCCTTGAAGGCGGCCGGTCTGCGGCTGGCCTGCGTTACCAACAAGCCGCATGCCTTCACCGACCCGCTGCTGGCCAGGACCGGTCTCGGCCAGTACTTCGAGCTGGTCTATGGCGGGGATGCCTTCCCCTTCCGCAAACCCGATCCGCATCCGCTGCTGAAGGTGGCCGAAGCCTTCCGGCTCGAGCCGCAAGCGATGGTGGCCATCGGCGACTCGGAAAACGACGCGCTGGCGGCCCGGGCGGCAGGCATGGGAGTGCTGCTGGTGCCCTACGGCTACAACCATGGCAACCCTGTACAAGGCGTCGACGCCGATGGTATAGTCGATTCGCTCGTCCAGGCAGCTGAGCTGCTGACCGCACATCGGTGACGGCACACCGGGAACGATTCGACCGGCCCATCCGCTCGGCAATCCGCCCCGGCTTATGCCCGCCCCCATTCCTTCGCAGAACACGACTCTTCATGTTCCTGAATCGCAAACGCATCTTTTCCGACAGTGACCGGCAGGCTTGGCCCTGGCGTCGCTGGCGCGCCTCTCATCAGGCGTAAAGAGCGTTCGCGAGTCCCCCTGACCGCCCCTGCCGCGACCCGCGGCTGACAAGGCGGCCAGTCCGGCGGGTCAGCGGACCAGCGCCGGACCCACCGATCCTTCCCCGCAGAACGATCCCGCGGTTCCGGTTGCCCGGTCAGCCCATATCCGCTCCTCCGCTGCGAAGCGCCGGTGCTAACCTTTCGGGTTCCGGCAATCCCGCAGCGCACCCTCGAACGTCCGATACGCCCCCTCGGGCCAGCGGCGCAGTGTCCGCCGGCTCGCCCTCGGGGCAGCGGCCTTGGCCAGCCCCTTCCGAATTGCACGACGCTGCGCCATGGCCGCTGAGCCGGCGCTGCCGTCCCAAGAGGATCGACATGACCGAACTCGAATTCAAATCCCTGGCCGACGAGGGCTACAACCGCATTCCGCTGATCGCCGAGGCCTTCGCCGACCTGGAAACGCCGCTGTCGCTGTACCTGAAGCTGGCGCAGTCGCAAACCCGGGGAGTCAACACCTTCCTGCTCGAGTCGGTGGTGGGCGGCGAGCGGTTCGGCCGCTACTCCTTCATCGGCCTGCATGCCCGCACGCTGCTGCGGGCCACCGGCAACCTGACCGAAGTCGTCACCGACGGCAAGGTCGTGGAACAGCATGAAGGCAACCCGCTGGACTTCATCGCCGCCTTCGAGCAGCGCTTCAAGGTCGCGCTGCGCCCGGGCCTGCCGCGCTTCTGCGGCGGCCTGGCCGGGTACTTCGGCTACGACACGGTCCGCTATATCGAGAAGAAGCTGGCCGGCACGCAAAAGCCGGACGATCTCGGCCTGCCCGATATCCAGCTGCTGCTGTGCGAGGAACTGGCGGTCATCGACAACCTGTCGGGCAAGCTGTACCTGATCGTCTATGCCGACCCCGCCATGCCCGAAGCCTACGCGCGCGCCCGTCAGCGGCTGCGGGAGCTGCGCATGAAGCTGCGCCAGCCGGTCGATGTGCCGGTGACCAGCCCCTCGGTGCAGACCGAGGTCTACCGCGAGTTCGACAAGGCGGATTATCTGGCGGCGGTGCACAAGGCCAAGGAGTACATCGTCGCCGGCGACATGATGCAGGTGCAGATCGGCCAGCGCCTGACCAAGCCGTACCGCGACGCGCCACTGTCGCTGTACCGCGCGCTGCGCTCGCTGAACCCGTCGCCGTACATGTACTTCTACAACTTCGGCGACTTCCAGATCGTCGGCGCCTCGCCGGAAATCCTCGTGCGGCAGGAGACGCGCAAGGTGGCCCGCAAGGCCGGTACCGACAGCGCCGACGCGCAGGACAAGCGCATCGTTACGATCCGCCCGCTCGCCGGCACCCGTCCACGCGGCAATACGCCCGAGCGCGATGCGCAGCTGGCGACCGAACTGCTGAACGATCCGAAGGAAATCGCCGAGCACGTGATGCTGATCGACCTGGCCCGCAACGATATCGGCCGCATCGCGCAGACTGGCTCGGTCAAGGTGACCGACCAGATGGTGATCGAGAAGTACTCGCACGTGCAGCACATCGTCAGCTCGGTCGAGGGCACGCTGAAGGACGGCATCAGCAACCTGGACGTGTTGCGTGCCACCTTCCCGGCCGGCACGCTGAGCGGCGCGCCCAAGGTGCGGGCGATGGAAATCATCGACGAACTGGAGCCGCGCAAGCGCGGCATCTACGGTGGCGCGGTGGGCTACCTGTCGTTCGGTGGCGAGATGGACCTTGCCATCGCAATCCGCACCGGCATCGTCAAGGACGGCAATCTGTACGTGCAGGCGGCCGCCGGCATCGTTGCCGATTCCGACCCGGAAGCCGAATGGCGCGAAACCGAGGCAAAGGCCCGCGCGGTGATTCGCGCGGCAGAGCAGGTCCAGGATGGCCTGGACTCGGACTTCTAAGACGACGGGGAACGGCCATGCTGCTGATGATCGACAACTACGACTCCTTCACCTATAACCTGGTCCAGTATTTCGGCGAACTGGGCGCGGATGTGCGCACCTACCGCAACGACGAGATCACGCTGGACGAAATCGAGGCGCTCTCGCCCGAGCGCATCTGCATCTCGCCGGGACCGTGCAGCCCGGCCGAAGCCGGCATCTCGGTCCAGGTGCTGCAGCACTTCGCCGGCAAGGTACCGATGCTGGGCGTGTGCCTCGGCCACCAGGCCATCGGCGAAGCCTTCGGCGGCAAGGTGATCCGCGCCAAGCAGGTGATGCACGGCAAGGTCAGCCGGATCGAGACCACCCAGCAGGGCGTGTTCTCCGGCCTGCCGCGCGAATTCGACGTGACGCGCTACCATTCGCTGGCAATCGAGCGCGAGACGCTGCCCGAAGACCTCGAAGTGACCGCGTGGACCGCCGACGGCGAGATCATGGGCGTGCGCCATCGCAAGCTGGCCGTCGAGGGCGTGCAGTTCCACCCGGAGTCGATCCTGTCCGAACACGGGCACGAGATGCTCGCCAACTTCCTGAAGGCGACGGCATGAGACGGCTGGATACCCCACTCGCCTCGACCCCGTCCCCGAACCCCGTAACCCCTTCTTCCGCCAGCGAGGCCGCCATGACCATCACCGCCCAGGAAGCGCTGACGCGCTGTATCGAACACCGCGAAATCTTCCATGACGAGATGCTGCACCTGATGCGGCAGATCATGCAGGGCGAGATCTCGCCCGTGATGGCCGCGGCAATCCTGACCGGGCTGCGCGTCAAGAAGGAGACCATCGGCGAAATCTCGGCGGCGGCGCAGGTGATGCGCGAGTTCGCCAACAAGGTCGAAGTCAAGGACCGCGAGAACTTCGTCGATATCGTCGGTACCGGCGGCGACGGCTCGCACACCTTCAATATTTCGACCGCGTCGATGTTTGTCGCCGCCGCGGCGGGCGCGCGCATCGCCAAGCACGGCAACCGCGGCGTCAGTTCCAGGAGCGGCAGCGCCGACGTGCTGGAGGCGCTGGGTGTCAACATCATGCTGACGCCCGAGCAGGTCGGCGAGTGCATCGCGCAGACCGGCATCGGCTTCATGTTCGCGCCCACCCATCATCCGGCGATGAAGAACGTCGCGCCGATCCGCAAGGAAATGGGCGTGCGCACGATCTTCAATATTCTGGGCCCGCTGACCAACCCGGCCGGCGCGCCCAATATCCTGATGGGCGTGTTCCATCCGGATCTGGTCGGCATCCAGGTACGCGTGATGCAGCGCCTGGGCGCACAGCACGCGCTGGTGGTGTTCGGCAAGGACGGCATGGACGAGGTGTCGCTCGGCGCGGCCACCATGGTGGGCGAACTCAAGGACGGGCAGGTGCGCGAGTACGAGATCCATCCGGAGGACTTTGGCCTGTCGATGATCTCCAACCGCGGGCTGAAGGTGGCCGACGCCATGGAATCGAAGGAGATGCTGCTCGAAGCGCTGGGCAACGTCGCCGGCACGCCGCGCGAGATCGTCACGCTGAATGCGGGCACCGCGCTGTATGCCGCCAATGTGGCCAGCTCGATCGAAGACGGCATCGAGCGGGCGCGCGAGGCGATTGCCAGCGGTGCCGCCCGTGCCAAGCTCGACCAGTTCGTCCGCGCGACGAGCCAGTACCGCTAAGGAGGAATCATGTCCGACATCCTGCAGAAGATCCTGGACGTCAAGCGCGAGGAAGTCGCGGCGGCGCGCAAGCGCCGCGATCTGGCCAGCCTGCGCGCCGAGGCCGAGAGCCTGCGCAACGAAAGCGGACTGGCACCGCGCGGCTTCGGCGCGGCGCTGCGCGGCAAGATCGACGCTGGCCTGGCCGCCGTGATCGCCGAGGTCAAGAAGGCCTCGCCCTCCAAGGGCGTGCTGCGCGAGCATTTCGTGCCGGAGGAAATCGCCGAGAGCTACGCGACGCACGGGGCGGCCTGCCTGTCGGTGCTGACCGACGAGCGCTTCTTCCAGGGCCATGCCGACTTCCTGAAGCGGGCCCGTTCGGCGTGTCCGCTGCCGGCGCTGCGCAAGGACTTCCTGGTCGACCTGTACCAGGTCTACGAGGCGCGCAGCTGGGGCGCGGACGCCATCCTGCTGATCGTCGCCGCGCTGGATACCGGCCTGATGGTCGAGCTCGAAGCGTGCGCCCACGAGCTGGGCATGGACGTGCTGGTCGAAGTGCATGACGGCGACGAGCTGGAGCGCGCGCTGCGCCTGCGCACGCCGCTGGTGGGCGTCAACAACCGCAACCTGCGCACCTTCGAGGTGTCGCTGGACAATACGCTGGACCTGCTGCCCTCCATTCCGGCCGACCGGCTGGTGGTGACCGAGTCGGGCATCCTCGGGCCGGAGGATGTGGCGAAGATGCGCGAGGCCAATGTCCACGCCTTCCTGGTCGGCGAGGCGTTCATGCGCGCGCCGGAACCGGGCAAGGAACTGGCCCGGCTGTTCGCCTGAGCCGGACGGAACAGGGACGGCATGGCCAAGGAAATCGAGCTGAAGCTGGCGATACCGGATGCGGGCGCCGCCTCCGCAGTGGCACAGTGGCTGGACCGCCAGGGCGAGCCGCGTGGCGCGTTCGAGCTGGCGAACCTGTATTTCGATACGCCGGCGGGCGAACTGGCCCGCAACCGTGCCGCGCTGCGGTTGCGCCGGCACGGCGCGCAATGGCTGCAGACGCTGAAGACCGCCGGCCGCAGCGAAGCGGGGCTGGCGGTGCGCGATGAATGGGAAACCCCGGTCGATGGCGAGGCGTTGCAGCCGGAGCGGCTGCCGCCTGCCGCGCAGGCGTTGCTGGCGCCGCTGATGGCGCGGCTGGTGCCGGTATTCCGCACGGACTTCCACCGGCGTGTCTGGCGTATCCGGCGCGATGGCGGCGAGATCGAGGTGGCGCTGGACCGGGGCAGCATCGTCGCGACGGGCGACTTCTCCGGCGGCGCGGGCAACGGCGGTAGCCTGCCGCCCGGATCGCGCAGCGAGCCCATCGACGAGCTCGAACTGGAATGGATCGGCAGCGATACTGCGGCGGCCGCACCGGCGCTGCGCGCGCTGGCCGCCGAACTGGCGCAGGTAGCCGCGCTGACCCCGTCGGATCGCAGCAAGGCCGCGCGCGGCTACCGGCTGGCGGGCTTCCCGTCGGAGGTGCGCTGATGGCCGGGCGCGCGGTGGGCAAGCGGCGTAACGATCGTGCCCAGACACAGCCGGACCTGTTCCTGGAAGCGGCGGCCCCGGCATCGCGGTGCGCCACGCCAGGGGCATGGCGCTCGCTGGAAGAACAGGCGGCCGCGCTGCCGCCGGCCTGGCACGATCTGCTCGCGCCGTGCCTTGCCACGCCGGCATGGCAGGAACTGGTCGCCTTCGTCGACGGCGAGCGCGCGGCGGGCAAGCCCGTCTTTCCGCTGGAAGTCTTTCATGCCCTGCATCTGACCGCTCTGGACGACGTGAAGGTCGTGATCCTCGGACAAGACCCGTATCACGGCGTTGGGGTGGTGGACGGCAATGAAATCGCGCAGGCGCACGGGCTGGCGTTCTCGGTGCCCGAGGGGGTGCGGGTGCCCCCCAGCCTGCGCAATATCTTCAAGCAGATCGAGGCCGAGTATGGCGCCGGCAGCTGTGGCGGCAAGGCGGCCGCGTCGGGGAATCTGGAAGGCTGGGCGCGCCAGGGCGTACTGCTGCTGAACACCGTGCTGACGGTCGAGCAGGGCCGCGCCGCCAGCCACGCCCGGCGCGGCTGGGAGGCGGTCACCGACTGCCTGATCGGCGCGCTGGCGGCGAGCCGCCCGCATCTGGTCTTCCTGCTGTGGGGCAGCCACGCGCAGGCGAAGAAAGCGCTGCTGCGCGGCGAGCACTGCGTGCTGGAAGCCCCGCACCCGTCGCCGCTGTCGGCGCACCGTGGCTTTCTCGGCTGCGGCCACTTTCGCCAGGCCAACGATTGGCTGGTCCAGCACGGCCGGGAGCCGATCGACTGGAGCCGGCACGGCGCGCCGGCGGCGTAACGCCTGACGTCGCGATGGCGTCAGGCGGTCGGACGCCATTCGAACAGCTCGAACTCGCCCTCGCCCGGCTCGACCTCCAGCCGCTGGACCTGCGCGCCGGGCGGCCCCTTCTCCATCCACTCGCGCAGCTGCGCCAGCCGCTCGGGCGGGCCGTAGGCCATCACTTCGACCGTGCCGTCATTGCGGTTGCGGACCCAACCGCCCAGGTTCAGCCGGATCGCCAGATCCTCGCAGCCGGCGCGATATCCCACGCCCTGCACCCTGCCGTGCGCGACCATGTGCCAGGTTTCCATTGCCGGGTCTCCTTGCAATCGTGCGGTGTTGCCATGCCTGGGGGTTTTCCCCCTCTCCCCTTCAAGGGGAGAGGGTCGGGGAGAGGGGTTGGTCTTTCGGCCGCGGCAGGCTTGGCCAGCGCCCGCTGCCCTCTCCCCCGGCCCCTCTCCCGCAGGCGGGAGAGGGGAGCACATCCGCGGCGTTTCCAGTGCTGCCGGTGTTCTCCCTCTCCTGCAAGCGGGAGAGGGGAGCGCATCCGTGGTCAGTTCATCGCTAGCGTAGCGCAGCCGGCTCGAGCCTGCAGGACACCCCAAGCGCCGCGCTCAGCGCGGATCGCGGATGGCGCGGCCGATCGCGCCGGTGCGCAGGGCGATCTTGGCGGCGTCGGTGCGCAGGGCGCGCAGGCGGCGCGATAGCACGGCGTTGGCGCCGCGCTCGGTTGCGCCAGGGCCGGCTTCGGGCTCGGCGGCGCGGTGCGCCATCGTTTCCGTGTGCCAGCGGTCCGCCGTGTCGGCCATGCGGACGCGGCGGTCGTCGAGTTCGGCGGAGGCATCGACGGGAGGAGCGTCAGCATCGGACACGGCTGCTGGTGCGGCACGTTGCTGGGACACGGCCGCCCCGTGCTCTGCGCCCTGCTCTGCCACCTGCACCTGCTCTACCCCTTGCTCCGCCCTTTGCTCTGCCCCCTGCTCCGCTGGCTGCATCTCCGCTGCCGTACTCCCTGCACCGGTGCCGTCCGCGACACCGGCCTGCGAATCGCCACCCGCTGCTTGCGCCGCTGCTTGCGCCGCTGCTTGCGCCGCTGCCTGTCGCTGCCGGATGAAGCCGGCTCCCCGGCTCTCCGCCCGCTCGCCGGCGCGCAGCCGGTCGCTCGCCAGCAGCAGGCTGTGCATTGCCGCGGAGGTAGCCTCGTCGATGGCGGCGCGGGCGGCTTCCATATCGAGCTCGTCGTAGTGCTGCCGCACCTGCACCCGGGCCGCTGCCACATGCGCGGCCACCAGGTAGTTCTGCACGATGAAGCGATTCAGGTTGTCGACCGCGCGATGCCGGCTCCGCGGTTCGTCGAGCATGCGCTGGAACGAGCCGATCAGCGCCGACAGGCTGTCCATGAACTGCTTGCGTTCCACCCGGTAGGCGAAGTCGTCCTCACTGCGGCGCAGCAGCAGGTCGCGGGTGGCGGCGATATAGCGGCGATTGGCCTTGAGCACGTTCTCGACCAGGTTCGGAATCGAGCGGTACTCCCAGCTGGGCAGCACGAAGCTGAAGATCGAGGCGAGCACGCCGCCGATCACCGTGTCGATCAGCCGCTCGCCGACGATGGGCGGGCTGCCTGGCGCGAGCAGGTTGATCTGCACCAGCACCTGCACGCAGGCGGCGATCGCGGTATAGCGGTACTTGATGGTGACGAAGGTGGCACTGGCCACCAGCGAGACGAACAGCACGGCCAGCAGCACCAGGGGTTCCTGCACGAAGCGCAGGATGCCCAGCGCGATCAGGCAGCCGATCAGCGTGCCGATCAGGCGGTCGTTGTAGCGCTGCTTGGTCATGCTGAAGTTCGGCTTCAGGATGACCACGATGGTCAGCAGGATCCAGTAGCTGTGCGAGGCATAGGGCAGCTGGTTGGCGACCCACAGTCCCACCGACACGGCGAGCGTGACGCGCAGCGCGAAGCGGAAGGCTGGGGAGCGCCAGCGCAGGTTGTCCCGCATCGCCCGCCATTCGTAGCGCTGCCGTGTCAGGAACGGCTTCATGTCCGGGCCCGGCATCACGCTGCGTGGCTCCACCGGCGTGCGCGAGGCTACGTGCAACTGTTCCACCAGTGCAATCGCCCCGCGGATCATGTCCAGCGTCTCGGTGAGCGCCGTCATCGCGGCCGGATCGACATGGTGGTGCCGCAGCATGGCGATATGGTCGGACGCCGCGCGCAGTGCCTCGCGGTAATCGGTCTCGCTGTAGGAGGGCCGACCGCGCGTGACATCGTAGGCAATGGTCTCGACGTCCTGGCACATCAACCGCACCAGCCGGCGCAGGTCGTCCAGCACCGGCGTGCCGCCGAAGGTCTGGCGCAGCAGCGGATAGTCGGTGTTGGTGGACAGGATGTATTCGTACAGGTCCAGCATGCGCAGATGCACTTGCACCAGCAGGCCGTCGTGCGGCGTGCGGTTGCCGCGCAGCACGAGGTCGCGCGCGGCCTGCTGCCGCTCCGCGACGATGATCTGCTGGCGCACCAGCGCGTTGAACTGCTCCTCGTAATCGTTGCCGGCGTCGTAGAACCCGGCCTTGATCTCCAGGTACCCGGCCAGCTCGTACAGCGACTCGGCCAGGATCTGCTGCCGGGTGCGCCGCTGCAGTAGCCAGCTGACCGCCAGCGCATAGGTCATGTACGCCGACGCGCCCGCGCAGAACAGCAGCGCGTGCTCGAAGGCACGCCGCACGACGAAATCCTCGCTGAGCGTCAGCGTCATCACGAACAGCGTCGAGAACTGCAACGGCATGGTCTTGTTGCCATACACCGTCATCATCGCCGACAGGAAGGTCACGGCGATCACCACCAGCGGCAGCACGCGCGGAAACGGCGAGGCAAGCGACACCACCAGCGTCACCAGCGTGCACAGCAGCACGCTGGCCAGCATCTCGTTGAACTTGTGATGGACCGGGCTGGGCAAATCCATCAGGCTGGTGCACAGCGCCCCCATCGACACCACCATCGCCGTGGGCAGGTCGCCGAAGTGCATCGCGATCAGCGTGGCGCCGATCACGCCCGTGGCCGAACGCAGGCCGCGATAGACGTAATGCGAGAACAGGAAGGTGCGGGGATCGTGCGCGTATTGCATGCGTAGCGGCGCGTTCGTTCAGTCGATGGATTGCAGGTCAGCCAGACGCTCGGCATCCGTGCTGCCTGGTGCTGCCTGGTGCTGCCTGGTGCTGCCTGGTACTGCCGGTAGCCGCGGCGCGCATGCAGTGCCACGGCGGTCCGGCGCCTTGCGCCGGCCAGGCGCTATCGCGACAGCCAGCGGCTCCGGACCGGGTGGCGCGCTTCGCCGAGCTTCAGTTTGTACTCGGTCGCCGGCTCGCGCGCCAGCGTCACCGTCAGCGCATGCAGTTCGTCCCGGCGGAACACATGGCAGGAGACGGTATCCCCGGCACGATAGCGCGCCAGCAGCTTGTCCGCCTGTCCGGCACCGCCCGGCGTGACGCGCAGCCCGTCGATCGCCACCAGCAAGTCGCCGGCTGACAGCCCTGCGGCCTGCCCGGCGCCGCCGTCGAGCACCTGGGCGATGCGCACCCAGCCGTCCTCGGCCCGGGTCTTGATGCCCAGGGCGGCGGTGCGGCCCGGCTTGCGCGCCTGCGTCTCGATGCCGAAGCCGCGCAGCAGCGGCGCCAGCGGCAACTCGCCGGTGCCTTCGGTCCAGGCCCGCAACTGCGTGGACAGGCGCACACCGGCGATCTCGTCGACCAGCGCATGCACCTCGGCCTCGGTCACACCACGCTGGGCCGCGCCCGGCGCATAGAAATCGCGGCCGTAGCGGCGCCACAGTGCGCGCATCACGTCGTCCAGCGAACGCTTGCCCGCCGTGCGCGAGCGGATGGTCAGGTCCAGCGCCAGCGCGATCAGGGAGCCCTTGGCGTAGTAGCTGACGATGGCGTTCGGCGCGTTCTCGTCCTGGCGGTAGTACTTGGTCCAGGCATCGAACGAACTTTCCGCCACGCTCTGCTTGGTGCGGCCGCTGCCGCGCAGCACGCCGTTCCAGCTTTTTTCCAGCAGCGCGACGTACTGCGCTTCGTCGATGCAGCCGCTGCGCACCAGCATCAGGTCGTCGTAGTAGCTGGTGAAGCCCTCGAAGAGCCAAAGCAATGGCGTGTAGGTCTCGCTCTCCAGCCGATACGGCACGAACGCCGCCGGCTTGATGCGCTTGACGTTCCACGTATGGAAATACTCATGGCTGCACAGGCCGAGGAAGCCGCGATAGCCCTCGCTCATCTCGGCGTTGCCGCGTACCGGCAGATCGCCGCGCGCGCACATCAGCGCCGTGCTGGCGCGATGCTCCAGCCCGCCGTAGCCGTCGCTGGTCACCATCGTCATGAAGACATAGCGACGGTTGCTGTCCAGAAACGGCGCCTGCGCCGTGCGCGGCTCGAACAGCCGGATCTGCGCCTCGCAGATCTGCTTCAGGTCGCGGCAGATCCGCTCCATGTCGAGGTTCGGCACCCGGCCCGTGAACACCACGTCGTGCTGCGCGCCGCAGGCCTTGAAGGTGCCAAGGGCGAACTCGCCCATCTCCACCGGATGGTCGACCAGCTCGTCGTAGTCGTCGGCCTGATAGCGGCCGAAGCCGTAGCGCCGGGCGCCCAGCCGGCCCGGCGCCTCGCGCAGCGCGGTCGCCACGCGCCAATTGCGGTACGCCTCGCCCTGGGGCGGATGGATATCGACGATGCAGGGACGGTCCTGCCTGCCTTCGGCGGCAAGGAAGACCGAGGTGCCGTTGAAGAAGCCGTGCGTCGCGTCCAGATGCGCGGCCCGCACCGACAGGTCCCAGGCATAGACCTCGTAGGACAGCGTCAGCGGTCCCGAGCCCGGCTCCACCGGCGCCGCCTGCCAGGTGTGCTTGTCCAGCTTGACCAGCGCCACCGGCTCGCCAGCCGCGCCCTCGGTCGAGCGGCTTCGGCCCTTGCGAGGCGTACGGGCCTCGATCCGCACGATATGCCGCGCGAATTCGCGAATCATGTAGCTGCCGGGAATCCAGGCGGGCAGAGAGAAACGCTGACCGGCGGGATCGGGATCGTCCACGGTAACGGTGACCGCGAACAGATGTGCTTCAGGCTGAAGCGGGGCGATGGCGTAGTGGATCGGCTTCATGCCGGGATTGTATCGTCCCAGGCATGTGGAATCGTGGTGCGGGGAGCGCGGAGGGATTGGACGCGCTCGATTGCCCTCTCCCCCGGCCCCTCTCCCGCAAGCGGGCGAGGGGAGAACCCCCAGGGCCTAACGCAAGCTGCCGGTTTGCTCCCCTCTCCCGCCGCGCGGGAGAGGGGCCGGGGGAGAGGGCAGCGAGCGCCAGCCCCGGCACTGCCCCCCTAACCGTCAGCGACTCAGCGGTTCACATCCACCACCACCCGCCCTCGCACTCCTCCTTCCATGATCCGCTGCCCGGCTGCAATCGCGTCCCCAAGCCCGATCTCGCTCGTCAGCGCCGCCAGCCGGTCCGGCGCCAGATCCTGCGCCAGCCGCTGCCATGCCTGCTCCCGCCGTGCCATCGGCGCCATCACGCTATCGATGCCAAGGAGCGTCACGCCGCGCAGGATGAACGGCGCCATGTTCGCCGGAAAATCCATCCCCTGCGCCAGCCCGCAGGCGGTGATCAGTCCACCGTAGCGCACCTGTGCGCAGGCATTGACCAGCGTATGCGAGCCAACGGAATCGACCACCGCGGCAAAGCGTTCCTTCTGCAGCGGCTTGCCCGGCGAGGACAAGGTGTTGCGATCGATGATTTCCGCAGCGCCCAGCGCCTTCAGGAAATCCGCCTCCGCCGTCTTGCCAGTGGAGGCAACCACGCGGTAGCCCAGCTTGCCCAGCAGCGCGATGGCAACGGACCCCACGCCACCGGAGGCGCCAGTGACCAGCACCTCGCCGTCGTCGGGCGTCAGTCCCGCCCGCTCCAGCGCCAGAACCGACAGCATGGCGGTATAGCCGGCAGTGCCGATCGCCATGGCATCCCGCGTCGAAAAACCGTCCGGCAGCGCCACCAGCCAGTCGCCCTTCAGGCGTGCCCGCTGCGACAGGCAGCCCCAATGCGTCTCCCCAACGCCGTAGCCGTTCAGCACCACCTTGTCGCCCGCCTTCCAGCGCGGGTGCGACGACGCCAGCACGGTGCCGGCGCCATCGATGCCGGCCACCATCGGCCACTTGCGCACCACCGGCGCGCGGCCGGTGATGGCCAGCCCGTCCTTGTAGTTGACGGTCGAATACTCGACCGCGACGAGCACGTCGCCCTCGGCTGGCAACTGGTCCTCATCCAGATCGGCAACCTGCGCCTGCGTCGCGCCATCGTTCTGTGTCAACAACAAGGCCCGGAAGGTCATGCATGTCTCCTTTGATTGTGGTGTGCGGCAACTGGCGCGCAGCGGAGGGCGCGCAAGGTCGGATTGCGAACGAAGCTTGAACAACCAACCCGTCGTTCCCGCGAAAGCGGGAATCCAGCGTCTTGGCAGGCACTGGGTCCCCGCTTTCGCGTGGACGACTGCTTTACTTCTTCAGGCTGGCCAGCTTGCTCTCCAGCGTGGCCGCATCGGCCGCGCCCGGAATGCGGCTGCCGTCGGTGAAGAACACCGCCGGCGTGCCGGTCACGTTCAGGCTGCGGCCCAGCGCGACATTCTTCTCCAGCGGCGTCTTGCAGTTGGCGTTGCCCGACAGGGTCGACTTCGACAGCATCCAGTCGCGCCATGCCTTGGTGCGGTCCGACGCGCACCAGACCTGGCGCGACTTGACTTCCGAGTCCGGCGACAGCACCGGGTACAGGAAGGTGTACACGGTAATGTTGTCCATCTGCTCGAAGGTCTGCTCGATCCGCTTGCAGTAGCCGCAGTTCGGATCCGAGAACACCGCGATCTGCCGGCTGCCGTTGCCCTTGGTCCATTTGATCGCCTGCGACAGCGGCAGGTCCGACCATTTGATGCGGTTGATCTCGGCCAGCCGCTGTTCGGTCAGGCTGACGCCGCCCTGCGTATCGACCAGCTCGCCATTCAGGATGTAGCGCCCGCTCGCGTCGGCATAGACGAGCTGCCCGCCGATATTGACCTCGTACAGGCCGGCGATCGGGGTCTTTTCCACGCTTTTGACTTCCGCGCGCGCGCCGACCATCTTTTGCACCGACGACTTGATGCGCTCGGCCGCCGGGTCCGGCGCCGCGACAGCCGCGGTCACGGTGGCGAGCATCAGCGCGGCCAGCAGCGCGCGCAGGGGGCGGGAAGCGGACGAGTGGTGGGCCTTTGGAGCGGGCCGCCCCGGGATTTGCAGCATGGGTTCTCCGAAATTACGTTGATGCGCGGACGCCGGTCCACAAGGCGCGGACCCTGCGGGTCAGCCGAGCGCGCGCCCGATCAGGAAACGCTTGAGCATCGACTGCGCGCCCACGGCACGCAGTCCGGTATTGCGCACGAAGCGCGCAGCCGAGCCCTGCAGCGAAAAGAGCCGGTGCAGGCCATCGGTCGCTGCCGTCAACGACAGCAGATCCGCCGCTCGCGCGCGCTCGTAACGGCGCAGCAGGCGCAGGTCGCCCTCCTGGCGGAACGACTCTTTGGCGGCCATCACCCGGCCGAGTTCCGCAACGTCCCGCAGGCCCAGGTTCATACCCTGTCCCGCCAGCGGGTGCACCACGTGCGCCGCGTCGCCGACCAGCACCACATGCGGCTGCGCCATGCAATCGGCATGCTGCAGCATCAGCGGGAAACCCTGCGCCGGCGTGATGCAGCGCAGCCGACCGAACTGGCGGCCTACGGCGCCACTGGCCGCGTCCATCGCCGCTTGCGCAAGCGCCTGCGGATCGAGCGCCAGCAGATCGCGCCCGTGCGCCTCGTCTGCCGACCACACCATCGACACCAGATTGCCCGGCAGCGGCAGCATCGCCAGCACCTCACCGGTGCACGGCTCCTCGTCCGCCATCAGCTTGGCCGGCGTGCCCAGGAACCACTGCCATGCCGTGTCGTGGTGCGGCAGCTCCGTGGCGAAATTGGCGACCACGCCAAGCTGCCGGTAGCGGCGCGTGGTCACGCAGATATGGCTCTGGTGGCGGACCCACGAACGCGCCCCGTCCGCGCCGACCACGCAGTTCGCGCG
The DNA here is from genome assembly GCF_019795295.1 of Cupriavidus sp. AU9028. Taxonomy (GTDB): domain Bacteria; phylum Pseudomonadota; class Gammaproteobacteria; order Burkholderiales; family Burkholderiaceae; genus Cupriavidus. Next base: position 24,459 of record NZ_JAIMCG010000013.1, read on the forward strand.
CACGCGCGAGCCGTCCGCCAGCGTCAGCGTCACGCCCTCGGCGTCCCGCTCGAAGCCGGTCGCCGCCACCTCATGGCGGTGAACCTGCTGCTGGAAGCGCAACGCGGTGTCGAGCACGCGCTCGACGTGGCCCGATTCGACGATCCAGGCAAGCTGCGGCACCGCGGCCGCGTACGACGAAAAATGCAGATCGCCCTTGAGCCCCGCCGAGGGCGACGCGGCGGTGTCGTCGCCGAAAATCCGCATGTCGCGCACCGGCTGCACCCGGGCCGGGTCCAGCGCCTCCCAGATCCGCAGTTGCGACAGCAACTGCTGCGAGCTTACCGAGAAGGCATAGATGCGGCTGTCCCACTGGCCTTCGGGCTGGGGCGCCAGCGCGGCGCCGCCGGGGGCCAGCGCGCCATTGGCAGGCGGGGCGATCAGCGCCACCTGCATCCCCTGCTGGCCGAGCAGCAGCGCGCAGGTCTTTCCGACAATGCCGCCACCGACCACGGCGATCTGGTAGCGGGAGGGAGACGTCCGTGCGGACACAGTGGCTGGGGTCATGTGGCGATTATAGCCAGCGGGGGCGGCGCGGCCTTGATGTCGCACCGTGTGGCCGGCTTCCCTACTGCCCGCCGTGCCCGTTTCCGCGGCGTCGCCAGCTCCGGCAGCCGGCTGTCCATCCGCTAGAATACGTGCTTTGCTATCCAACGCCTGACACCATGAGCCTCAAATGCGGCATCGTCGGCCTGCCCAACGTCGGCAAGTCCACGCTGTTCAATGCCCTGACCAAGGCCGGCATCGCCGCCGAAAACTATCCGTTCTGCACCATCGAACCCAATGTGGGCGTCGTTGAAGTGCCGGATCCGAGGCTCAACGCGCTCGCCGAGATCGTGAAACCGGAGCGCGTGCTGCCGGCGACCGTCGAATTCGTCGATATCGCCGGGCTGGTCGCGGGCGCTTCCAAGGGCGAAGGCCTGGGCAACCAGTTCCTGGCCAATATCCGGGAAACGGACGCCATCACCCACGTGGTGCGCTGCTTCGAGGACCCGAACGTCATCCACGTCGCCGGCAAGGTAGACCCGCTGTCCGACATCGAGGTGATCAATACTGAACTCGCACTGGCCGACCTCGCCACCGTCGAAAAGGCGCTGGCCCGCTACGTCAAGCCGGCCCGCGCCGGTGACAAGGAAGCGCAGCGGCTGGTCAGCGTGCTGGAAAAGGCCCAGGGCGTGCTCGACCAGGCCAAGGCCGTCCGCACCCTCGACCTGGCGCCGGAAGAATGGGACGCGCTGCGCCCGTTCTGCCTGATCACCGCCAAGCCGACCATGTACGTTGCCAACGTGCGCGAGGACGGCTTCGAGAACAACCCGCATCTGGATGCGGTGCGCGCGTACGCCGAGCAGACCAAGTCGCCGGTTGTCGCCGTCTGCGCCGCCATCGAGGCCGAGATCGCCGACCTGGAAGACGAGGACAAGGCCGTGTTCCTGGCTGACCTGGGCATGGAAGAGCCGGGCCTGGACCGCGTGATTCGCGCCGGCTTCAAGCTGCTGGGGCTGCAAACGTATTTCACCGCTGGTGTGAAGGAAGTGCGCGCGTGGACCATTCACGTGGGCGACACCGCGCCGAAGGCCGCGGGCGTGATTCACACCGACTTCGAACGCGGCTTCATCCGCGCGCAGACGATCGCTTTCGAGGACTTTGTTGCCTTCAAGGGGGAACAGGGCGCGAAGGAAGCGGGCAAGATGCGCGCGGAGGGCAAGGAGTATGTGGTGAAGGATGGGGATGTGATGAACTTCTTGTTCAACGTTTGATCCTGTGGGTCGTCCGCAGACGCAGACGAGAGCAAGGGATGGCCGTCATCCCGAGCCAATACCGGTCATCCTGATCTCGCCCGGCGTTGTAGCGCATCAAAGTAGTAGCCCTCGCTTATCGCGACGTCTTTCGAGGGACGGACGGAGAGGCGGCACGCTGCGCCGGAGTAGCAACAGATCAAGCCGGCCGCTATGTCGGTATCCGAGGCAGCGCACGTCCCAAGGCCGTAACTGGACCCCTGAGCGTTTGAAGCATGGCCTCTGATCTTGTTCTCAACGACTACATCGATTGGCTCGAAGCGCTGAAGAACCGTATCAGTGCTGCTCGCAGCCGCGCGGCCTTGGCCGTCAATGCGGAACTCGTCCGGCTATACCACGAGATCGGGCGGGACATCCTCGAGCGGCAGACACGGCAACGCTGGGGATCGAAAGTCATTGAGCGGGTTGCGCGCGACCTTAAAGCCGCCTTCCCCGACATGAAAGGTTTTTCGGGCAGCAATCTGAAGTACATGCGCTACTTCGCAGAGCACTGCCCCGACGCCCGATTCGGTCAGCAGGCCGCTGACCAATTGCCCTGGTTCCACATCGTCACCCTGCTGACCAAACTCCCGCGAGAGCAGCGTGAGTGGTACGCAGTGGAAGCTGTAACGCACGGTTGGTCGCGTCTGGCGCTGGAGCGCCACATACAGAACCGGCTTCATGAGCGTCAGGGGGGAGCCATCAGCAATTTTCAGTTGCGGCTTCCTGCGCCGGATTCGGCGCTTGCCCACGAAACGCTGAAGGACCCGTACCTGTTCGACTTCCTCGGGCTCGCGGATGATGCTCACGAGCGGGACATCGAAAACGCCCTGATCCGCCATATCACTCGTTTCCTGCTGGAATTGGGCGCGGGTTTCGCCTTCGTTGGCCGCCAATTCCGGTTGGATGTGGGCGGCGACGAGTTTTTCATCGATTTGCTGTTCTATCACACGCGCCTGAAGTGCTATGTGGTCGTCGAGCTAAAAGCCGGCGCGTTCAAGCCCGAGCACATAGGCCAGTTGAACTTCTATCTGTCTGTCGTCGATGATCAGGTGCGAGCGCCAGACGATAAACCCACCATCGGGCTTCTGCTGTGCCGGAAACAGAACCGGCTCGTGGCCCAGTACGCGGTGAATGGGATAGACAAGCCCATAGGCGTCGCAGAGTTCCAGCTACTGCAGAACCTCCAGGAACCGCTGGCTCAAAACCTGCCGAGCATCGAAGAGATAGAAGCGGAGCTGGCCGGCGAGATGGACGAAGGCCGCGACCGGGGAGTCGCGCAGTAGGCTTCTTGCCCTGATGCTTGACGACGCCTCGCCGGCCGAGCGAGATGGCGTGGAGGCTGTCATGTGGCGCGAACCTTCCGGACGCGAACCAGTCGCTACAAGGGTGTGACAAACGAAGCCCGGAGAACCCTTTGCAATGGATTACCGACCACAGCCAGTTGATTTCCGCGCTCACCAGCGTCGGCACCCTGCTGGTCTGGGTCATTTACCTGCAGGTATTCGTTCATAGCTACCGACGGCAGTTGCGCGCGACCCTGCTGATCACGCGAGGACCGGGGGACGGGCTGGCCTCCAGCTGTTTCCTGACCAATATGAGCTCGGGGCCGGTCTACGTGTTGAGCGTGTTCGTCACGTTGGAAACGTCGGACGGCACCGTGGTCCGGTCGGCCACGAATATCCAGGACGCCGATAGCGAAGGGCTGTCGCGACCGCTGGAGCGGACCCGGCAGGGGCCACTGCAGCCGGGTGGCATCCGCGACATTGGCTCGTTCCAGCGGCTGATGGGGCATGCACTACAGGAGGCGGACAGCCGCTCCGAGCGCATCCAGGCAATTACCGTGGTGGTGCTTGGGACCTACGGCTCCGAAGATCTCCCGGTGGGCGCTCGTCGGCGCTTCCTGTTGACAAGGACCGAGGACCGGCTCGAACTGCACGCCTGCAAGGTGGATACCGAACAGGTACGCAAGCGCAGCGAGCGCCGCAAGCTGCTGGAAGATCTGCAACGCGATCAATAGGGCTTGTTGGAGCGAAGGTCAGTCCAGTTGGCCACCGGAGCCCTCCGCCCCCATCGGCTTTCCTTGTTCGTCCCGCATCCCCACCAGCAAGGCTTCCCCGCTGCCGCTGACACGGAACTCGCCATAGCGGGCCGCTTCATAGCGCTGGGCGTGGCCCTCCTGGAAAAACCAGGCATCGGTCGACACCTGTACCCTGCCGCCCGGCCAGCCGGCGTTCACGATCTGGAACCGCAGCAGCCGCTCCCCCTCGGCCAGCGGCTCGCCGCGATGCAGCCGCACGAACACCGCTTCGCCGTTCTGCTCCAGCCGCACCACCGCGATGCGTGGACTGTCACCGGGCGCGCCCTCGCCCTCCGCATGCAGAGCCTGAAGGATCGGCTCGCCGATGGCAAAGCGCAGCGCCATATAGTCGCCTTGCATCAGCGAGCGTGGATCGACCGGAGCCAGACGCAGCAGCATCGGTTGCCCGGTGGCGAGCAGACGCTCCTTCGAAACGATGCCGAAGCCGCCAACCGCGAGCGTGAGCAGCAGTGCCGCGGCGATCCATGCGCGCGTCCGGTTCATCGCGCCTGCTCCAGCTTGCCCTCGGGCAGCACCGCACCACGCCGAACCAGCCAGCGCCAGCCGGCCAGCACCATGACGCCCGCGGCAACCAGCGTTGCCGACTTGGCGGCCAGCGTCCAGTGCAGCGCGCTGTAGTACCAGAGAAAGCCGGCGCCGATGCTGGGCAGGGCATAGGCCAGCCAGGCGACCGAGGACCGTCGCAAGGCCATCGCGAAGGCGAGTACGCCGGCCAGTACGCCCGGGGCGCCGGCAAGCAACGCCGCTCCCGCCGTCACAAGCAGCGTCATGCCGATTCGCTGACCGCGCGGCAGCCGCAGGCGGGCCGCCTCGATCCAGCAAAATCCGGCGAGCACCAGCGCCAGTGCGCAGCCGCCGATCCAGAGCGCCGGCCCGATATCGCCGTGCGGCTCGAGCGGGCCACGCAACGGATGACCGATGCCGGTCAGCAGCAGCCCGGCCACCAGGCCGGAGAGCAGCAGCGCGTCGGCGCCGGGCTCAAGTCGCGGCTGGCGGCCCTGCCGAGCCAAGCGGGCTTCGACACGGCAGAACATCGCGCAGAGCACGCAGGTCAAGGGCGACATCAGCGCCAACGCCCATGCCGCGCCCTGCCAGCGGTCGGGCTCGCCTCGCGCGATTGCCACGGCCAGCGCCAGGGTGATGCCCCCGCATGCCGCCATTGCGCAAAGCAGCCGGTGCAGCCGGTCGGTCACCAGCAGATACAAGGCCGCTTCCACCAAGGCCAGTCCGATCCAGAACACCACGCTTTCGACGGCCTCGTCGCCGCCAAGGAGATCGGCCGCGGCATAGACGGCAAGCGCCTGTCCTATCATGCTGGTCGCCAGCGCAAACGCCTGTATGCCGGGGCGCTGCCGGCCGCGCCGATACAGCACCGTCGCGATTGCGATCAGCACCACGCCGCAGCCGAGCATGACGCCCGGGCTCTCCCGCAGCGCGACAAAGACGGTGCCGAGCAGAAACACCTGGAAGAACAGGCCGCCGAGCCAGCCCGCTGCGCCCGTGAGCATGCGGATCGCCCACGGCGGTCCCGACGGCGGTTGGTTGGAGGTGCCGCCCCTGGAGGTGCGGACAGCGTGCCACGCGCGGGTGACGGCCGCCGCGATCGGATCGCGATGCTTCTGCCGATCCGGCACGTCGCCCTGCACCGCCCGCTGCGCCACCACCATCCGCTTCAGCCAGCTGGCCGCCGCAGCCGCCAGCATCACCGTCAGTACGCCGAGCAGCAGGAAGATCTCCGAGCCCGTATTGGCTTCGGCCATCAGCCGGCCGACCGCCGCGACGATCAAGGTGATGACGGCCAATGCGGACACGCTCGGTACGAAGAGGTCCGCCCCGCGCGAGCGGAACCACCATGCCAGCAGCAGCGGCGCTGCCAGGGAAAGGGAAAGGAAGAGGGCAAGCGCGGGCAGATCCGCATCTGTCGCGAAGAGGGTATGCAGGCCGAGCCAGATTGCATGGACGCAGACGAGCACGGCCAGCATGCGAGGACCGGTCTGCCCGCGCAGACCCAGCTGCGGGCAGCGCGCCTGCAGCAGCAGCCAGGTAACCAGTTGTCCAACGGTTGCCGCCAGCAGGATGAGCGCAGCCCGCTTGCCACCGGGCACGCCAAACAGCAGCTCCGGCGGCGTGTCGGCGCCCAGCCGCACGCCGAACCAGCGCAGCAGCGCAAGGTTGACCAGCACCACCACCATCCACCAGTGCGGGGCGGCCCCGGCCGCCATCGCCCATGGCACGGACAGCGCCGCCCACACTGCGAACAGTTGCCAGGGGTCGGCCCCGGTCTGATAAACCTGCCCGATCACCGCGAGCAACGCACCGGTCATCAATTGGGCCCCCCACAGCGCGGCCTGCACGACAAGATCTGGGCTGGACCGTTGCCAGGCCACGCCCGCCAGCACGGCGAGCAGCGCGGCGACCAGCGCAAAGCGGGCGAAACGGTGCATCGCCTGCCAGTTGAAGGCAAGGAAGACGATCACGCCGGCAGCCAGCAGCGCGACGCCCAGGATCAGCAGCGCGCGTACGAGCCAGCGGTGCCAATGCGCCGGGGCGGGTTCGGTGGCATCCCACAGGGGCGCCACGGCCTCCTCTGTCGCGCGGCCTTCGGCGCGCCAGCCGGCCAGCGCGTGTCGCACGGCATCGTCGGCGCGGAAGTCGATGGCAAAATGACGCAGCGGCATGACGGCGCGAAGTGTGAATTCGAATGGATGTTGAAGGCGCCCCGGGTGGACGCTCGCGCACTGTAGCAAACCCGGGCGGCATCGCACCATGCGCGCCGTCTCAAAATCGTCCCGGAGCCGGACGACAGCCCGCGGGCAGCGCCATCGCGTATGCTGGCGCCTTCGCCAACCCGCCAGTCCGGCGCCGCAGCGCCGTTACCGATCATGACCCTGGGCATCCTCGCCGCGATGCATGATGAAGTGGACGACCTGATTGCCGCGATGCGGCATCAGGACGCGCGCGCGACGGTGCGCCGGATCGGCATGCGCGACTATTACGCGGGCGAACTCTACGGCCAGCCCTGCGTGCTGGTGCTGGCGCGCATCGGCAAGGTCGCCGCGGCCGCCACGACCGTCACCCTGATTCGCGAATTTGGCGTGACCGAGATCGTCTTCACCGGCCTGGCCGGCGGCGTCGGCGCCGATGTCCGGGTCGGAGACGTCGTGGTCGCCGGCTCGTCCCTGCAGCATGACCTCGATGCACGGCCGCTCTTCCCTCGCCACGAGGTGCCGCTGCTCGGCCATGCCGACTTTGCCGCCGACCCCGAGCTGACCGAAGCGCTGCACCGTGCGTCCGACCGCTTCCTGTCGCAGGACCTCGAGCGAGCCGTGCCGGCGCAGGTACGACATCGTTTCGCCGTCGACGCTCCGCGGCTGCACCAGGGGCTGATCGCCAGCGGCGACCAGTTCATCAACGCGCCGATGACCGTGGCGGAATTGCGCGAGCGGCTGCCGCAGCTGCTCGCGGTGGAAATGGAGGGCGCCGCCGTGGCGCAGGTCTGCCACGAATACGGCGTGCCGTATGGATTGGTGCGAACGGTGTCCGACCGGGCGGACGATACCGCCCATGTGGACTTCCCGGCGTTTCTCGCCGAGGTGGCAAGCCGGTATTCTGAGGGCATATTGCGGCGCTTTCTCGAGGACCGAGCGCGCCAGTCGCGATGAGCGGCAGCGGCGAACCTTCAGCGGCCCGCACGCACTCTGCCGACAATGCCACCGACACCGGCCAGCAATGCGGCGCAGAGGATCGACGCGACCCAGCCCATCATCTTCCCATCCGTGAAGACGCCGAAGGCGCGCCCAAGGTAGAACCCGCCCAGCGCGCCGACGCCGCCCAGCAGCAGCGCCATGGCCAGGCTCGGCACGCGGCCAGCCGGATGCAATGCTCTGGAGGCGGCTCCGACTGCCAGCCCTACCACGAACGTTCCGAGCATCGCGCTTTCGCTCCCTCTCCGCTCTCTTTTCTGATCGACCGATGCCGCATGCGGCACTTCGCCCTTCCCCGACCGATTCCCCGCCACGGGCGACGGGGCGTCGGCGGCCGATACCATAGCCCAAAAGTGGATGGTCCGGCCATAGGAAGGAGAGACAGGCGGTCCAGAGTGTGGCGCGCGCCCCAACGCAAGGATCGCGCCCGGGCGGTATAATCTCGTTCGCTGCCAGCGGCGCAATCCACGGCGGGCAGCGCGCCTGGCCGCGCAAGCGCAGGCGCTCCGGTTCCGGCCCGGAAGGTCGAACCGAAGAACGTCCCCATCATGCAACTGCTCGCCATCGGCATCAATCACACCACGGCGCCCGTCTCGCTGCGAGAACGGGTGGCGTTTCCGCTGGAGCAGGTCAAGCCTGCCCTGGCCGGATTGCGTGCGCATCTGGCCGGGTCGCGCGGGACGGAAGCCGCGATCCTGTCGACCTGCAACCGGACCGAAATCTACTGCGCCACCGATCTGGTGCTGTCCGGCTCCGAGGGCTTCGAGCACACGCTGCGCTGGCTCGCGCAGCATCACAACATCCCGGCTGGCGAACTCGCGCCGCACCTGTACGCGTTGCCGCAGTCCGAGGCCGTGCGCCACGCCTTCCGCGTCGCCAGCGGCCTCGATTCGATGGTGCTGGGCGAAACCCAGATCCTGGGCCAGATGAAGGACGCGGTGCGCACCGCCGGCGAAGCCGGCGCGCTCGGCACCTACCTGAACCAGCTTTTCCAGCGCACCTTCGCCGTCGCCAAGGAAGTGCGGGGCCAGACCGAGATCGGCGCGCATTCGGTATCGATGGCCGCCGCCGCCGTACGCCTGGGCCAGCGCATCTTCGAGAGCATCGCCGATCAGCGCGTGCTGTTCATCGGCGCCGGCGAGATGATCGAGCTGTGCGCCACGCACTTCGCCGCGCAGAGCCCGCGCCAGATGGTGGTGGCCAACCGCACCATCGAGCGCGGCGAGAAGCTCGCCGAGCAACTGGCCGCGCAAGGCCTGCAGACCGAGGCGATCCGGCTGGCGGACCTTAATTCCCGGCTGCACGAGTTCGACATCGTGGTGTCGTCGACGGCCAGCTCGCTGCCCATCATCGGGCTGGGCGCCGTGGAGCGGGCTGTCAAGCAGCGCAAGCACCGGCCGATCATGATGGTCGACCTGGCCGTGCCGCGCGATGTGGAGCCCGAAGTCGCGCGCCTGGACGACGTCTTTCTCTATACCGTCGATGACCTCGGCGCGATCGTGCGCGAGGGCAACGCGATGCGCCAGGCCGCGGTCGCGCAGGCCGAGGCCATCATCGAGACGCGGGTGCAGCATTTCATGCACTGGCTCGAAACGCGCAGCGTGGTGCCGGTGATCCGCGACCTGCAGGCCAGCGGCGAGGCCATGCGCCTGGCCGAGCTGGAGCGCGCGCGCAAGATGCTGGCGCGCGGCGACGATCCGGAAGCGGTACTCGAAGCGCTGTCCGGCGCCTTGACGCGCAAATTTCTGCATGGTCCGACCCACGCGCTGAACCACACCCAGGGCGAGGACCGCGAAGCCCTGCTGCGGCTGGTGCCGGCGATGTTCCGGCACAGCAGCCACTCCGAACGCTAGCGAACCGCGCGGCGCGGCGGCCCATCCCGTGCCGCCTTGCGCCGCGCCGCTGCGCCCACCCGCCGGCGCCCAGCCTTTCCGCCTTGCCTCCCGTCATACGCCGCTGGCCGCCTCGTCCGGCCCGGCTTTCCAACCGCGAATTCCGATGAAAGCCAGCATGCTTGCCAAGCTCGACCAACTGGCCGAGCGACTCGATGAAGTCAATGCCCTGCTCGCCCGCGAGGATGCGACCGCGGACATGGACCAGTACCGCAAGCTCACCCGCGAGCATGCCGAGTTGTCTCCGGTAGCGGAGCAGTACGGCCGCTACCGGCAGGCCCAGGAGGATCTGGCGACGGCGCAGGCGCTGCTCGACGATCCGGAAATGAAGGCCTTCGCCGCCGACGAGATCGGCGCGGCCCAGCAGCAGCTGACCGAGCTGGAGGCGAGCCTGCAGACGCTGCTGCTGCCGCGCGACCCCAACGACGAGCGCAACCTGATCCTCGAAATCCGCGCCGGCACCGGCGGTGAGGAAAGCGCGCTGTTCGCCGCCGATCTGCTGCGCATGTACACCCGCTACGCCGAACGGCAGCGCTGGCAGGTCGAGGTCATGAGCGAGTCGCCGTCGGACCTGGGCGGCTACAAGGAGGTGATCGTACGGATTGCCGGCGCGGCTGCCTTCTCGCGCCTGAAGTTCGAAAGCGGCGGCCACCGCGTGCAGCGGGTCCCCGCCACCGAAGCGCAGGGCCGCATCCACACCTCGGCGTGCACAGTCGCGGTAATGCCGGAAGCCGACGAACTCACCGAGATCGAGATCAACCCGTCCGACCTGCGCGTCGATACCTTCCGCGCGTCAGGCGCGGGCGGCCAGCACATCAACAAGACCGACTCCGCGGTGCGGCTGACCCATCTTCCCACCGGCATCGTGGTCGAATGCCAGGACGACCGCAGCCAGCATCGCAACAAGGACAAGGCGATGAAGGTGCTGGCGGCTCGCCTGAAGGACATGCAGCTGCGCGCGGCGCAGGCGAAGGAAGCGACCACGCGGCGCAACCTGATCGGCTCGGGCGACCGCAGCGACCGCATCCGTACCTACAACTTCCCGCAAGGCCGGGTCACCGATCACCGCATCAACCTGACGCTGTACAAGATCGACATGATCATGGACGGCGATCTGGAGGAACTGATCGGCGCGCTGTCGGCCGAGCACCAGGCGGACCAGCTGGCGGCGCTGGGCGACGACAGCTGAACGGGAAACCGACTGGCGGAGGCGCGGGCAAAATGCCGCCGCGGTTATTTTCGGCGGTGTCCGCATTCCTCTTACAAAATCGGGCTATCGCATGTAAATGCATGCAACAGCAGTAGCCGGTCCCTGCGAGACGGATATAATCGGCCGCAGCCCGAGACGCCGAAAAGCGCCCTTGCGCCGGCCCGGTGGCGAGGCATGCCGCTCATCCATCGCGCCGATTTCGCCGCATTTTGTGGTGGCGCAATAATGGTGGCAGCGGATATCGGGCCGCGCTCAGAACGTCAATATCAAGGCCGGCGCCAATCCAGCGATCTCCGATTATTCCATTCGACCTGAGGAGCGAAACGATGAAGAAACTGCTCGCCATGCTGATGTTGACGGTTGCCATGACGGCCTGCAGCAAGAAGGAAGAAGCCCCTGAAACCAGCGCCGACAAGGCGATGGACCAGGCGGCAGAATCCGCCAGGGCCGCGGCCAGCGATGCCGCGGCTGCCGCCCGCTCGGCAGCGAGCGCCGCCAAGGACGCGGCGGGCAATGTCGCCGCCGATGTTGGCGACGCTGCGTCCCGTACCAAGGACAAGGCCGTCGAGGCATACGGCGAAGCGAAGGACGCTACGCGCAACGCCGTCGATGACGCCCGCACCAAGGACGAGACCACCGCTGCCAGCGACGCCAACGCCAGGTAATTTCGCGTCCTGCCCGGCCAGGATGCAGTACCCTGTCCGCACCCGAACCGCCCCGCCCGGCCCGTGCCTCGCGGGGCGGTTTTCCAATGCATCCGCATGACCCAGCATCCTGTCAATCCACCTGCCCTGCCCGACTCCGATCCGCTCGCCGGCAACCCGACCCTGACCGTGCGCGACGCCCTGCGATGGGTGGCCGGCGCCGGGCTGCCGGTCCTCGAGGCGAGGATGCTGGTGGGTCTGGTCACCGGGTTGACGCGCACGCAGCTGATTACTCGCGACGCCGATGTGCTGGACCACGGCCAGCAGCAACGGCTGACGGACCTCGTCCGCCGGCGCCTGGCGGGCGAGCCAATGGCCTACCTGACCGGCGAGCGCGAGTTCTATGGGCGACCGTTCCGCGTCGGTCCCGGCGTGCTGATTCCGCGGCCCGATACGGAAGTGGTGGTGCAGCGGGCGCTGGCTTGCCTCGAAGGCCGCCACGCGCCGCGCGTGCTGGACCTGGGCACGGGCTCGGGCATCCTCGCCATCACGCTGGCGTGCGAGCGGCCGGATGCCCTGGTCTGGGCAACCGACATCTCCCCGGCCGCGCTGGAGATCGCCCGCGAGAACGCCGGACAGCTGGGCGCGCAGGTGTCGTTCCTGCTGTCGGACTGGTATGGCGCCGTGCCGGCGCAGCGCTTCGATCTGATCGTCAGCAACCCGCCCTATATCGCCGCCGGCGACCCGCATCTGGGCCAGGGCGACCTGCGCTTCGAACCGGTCGATGCGCTGACGGACCATGCCGATGGCCTGACCGACCTGCGCACCATCGCCGCGGGCGCCTTGTCCCGCCTGGAGGCCGGAGGATGGCTGCTGCTGGAGCACGGCCACGACCAGGGCGCGGCGGCGCGCGAGCTGCTTGCGACGGCCGGCTTCGAGGCGGTCTTCACCGAGCGCGATCTGGGCGACAACGAGCGCTGCACCGGCGGGCGGGCGCCGGCTGAAGCCCCACGGGCGCTGTCCTGAAGCGGCGGGCCGATTCCGGTAAAATCACCGCATTCTCCGGCGCGGCTTCCGACCAGGCTGCGCTCGCCCTTTCTCGATGCCGCCCGGCGCCGTGCGATGCCCGGCCCAGGCGGCACCTCAACGTTATCCGGAATACAAGAACCATGAGCGACGTCCAGCAAAAGATCGACCAGATCGTCAAGGGCCATCCCGTCGTGCTGTTCATGAAGGGAACCGCGCAGTTCCCGATGTGCGGCTTCTCGGGCCGCGCCATCCAGATCCTCAAGGCGTGCGGCGTCGATGCGCCGACCACCGTCAATGTGCTGGAAGACGACGGCATCCGCCAGGGCATCAAGGAATACGCCAACTGGCCGACCATCCCGCAGCTCTATGTCAACGGCGAATTCGTCGGCGGCTCGGACATCATGATGGAGATGTACCAGAGCGGCGAACTGCAGACCCTGCTCAAGAGCTGATCCGGGTCCGGCCCTGACCGCTCCCGCTCCTCTGCCGTGGCTGCTTCGACCGTGAACGCGCCGGCCTCCCCGCGCCGGGTGATCGTCGCGATTACCGGCGCCACTGGCGCGATCTACGGCGTGCGGCTGGCGCAGGTGCTGCGCGCCGCGCCCGGGGTCGAAACGCATCTGCTGGTCTCGCCGGCCGGCATGATGAACGTCCAGCATGAACTCGGCCTGGGCAAGGCCGACACCGAGGCGCTCGGCGACGTCGTGCACAACGTGCGCGATATCGGCGCCACCATCGCGAGCGGATCGTTCCGCGCCGAAGCGATGGTGGTGGCGCCCTGCTCGATGCGCACCCTTGCCGCTGTCGCCAACGGCCTGTCGGACAACCTGATCACGCGCGCGGCGGATGTCATCCTCAAGGAGCGGCGTCGGCTGGTGCTGATGGTGCGCGAGACGCCGCTGAACCTGGCGCATTTGCGCAATATGACGGCCGTTACCGAGATGGGCGGCATCGTCTTTCCACCGGTGCCCGGTTTCTATCAGAAGCCGGCCACCATCGCGGAACTGGTCGACCACACGGTCGGGCGGGTGCTCGATCTGATCGACGTGCCGCAAACCCTGGCGCCGAGCTGGGCGGGATTGAACGGGCAGGTTTGATTGCGGGCGTGCTGCATCGGCGCCGGAATGCCCTCTCCCCGGCTCTCTCCCGCAAGCGGGAGAGGGGGAACACCGAAGGAATCCGGGTGCGTTGCCGGTTCGCGCCCCTTGCCTCTCGCGAGAAAGGGGAACACCGACGAGACTCAAGCGCTGCCGGTTTGCTCCCCTCGCCCGCTTGCGGGAGAGGGGCCGGGGAGAGGGTCAGGGGGTCAGGGGATCAGGGGCTCACGCTCGGCTCCAGCAGTATGCCGAACCCGGCTGTTCAGCAGGAACTACCGACCAGCTCAGCGGCCGTGACCTCGGCCATGCCCTCCATGCCCCCTCCCCGGCCCATGACCGTGGCCGCGTCCATGGCCCCTGCCATGCGCGCCGTGATGATGCCCCCGGTGATGCCCACCGTGCCAGCCATGGTGATGATGGTCGCCCGATCCCCCGCGAAAATAGATGCCGCCATAGATCGGCGGCGGCCCGTAGTAATACGGCCGCGGTGCCACCACCACCGGTGGGCCGACATAGGCCGGCGGCGGCACGGTATAGACCGGCTCGTAGGACGCCGGATAGACGGCGCAGCCGCCCAAGGCTGCCGCCCCTGCCAGTAACAGCCCCATCGTCAACGCGCGCATGTCGGCCTCTGTTTCAAAACCATTGTAGATGCACGCTTTATACGGGGCGGGGCTGTAATACGGGGTCAGGCCCATGTAAGGCACGTTACGGTTCCCTACAAAGCGGCCGAAGGCATCCCTACCACTGGAACCGGACGCCCTGCGCGAGCGGCAGCGCGTCGCCATAGTTGATGGTATTGGTTGCCCGCCGCATATAGGCTTTCCAGGCATCCGAGCCAGACTCCCGGCCCCCGCCCGTATCCTTCTCCCCGCCGAACGCGCCGCCGATCTCCGCGCCGCTGGTGCCGATATTGACGTTGGCGATGCCGCAGTCGCTGCCGGCCGAGGACAGGAACGTTTCGGCCTCACGCAGCGATTCGGTGAAGATGCAGGAGGACAACCCGTGCGCGGCGCCGTTGTTCAGTGCAATCGCCTCGTCCAGCGAGGTGTAGGGCATCAGATACAGGATCGGCGCGAAGGTCTCGGTCAGCATGGTGTCGTGCTGCTCGTCGGTGACCACCAGCGCCGGGCGCATATAGCAGGCGCGCGGATAGCGCTCGGCCAGCAGCCGCTCGCCGCCGATCACGCGATTGCCCTGCGCCCGGCAACTGGCCAGCGCGTTGGCCATCGCGTCGCCCGCCACATGGTCGATCAACGGCCCGACCAGCGTGCCGTCCTCCAGCGGATTACCGACCGGCAGCCCGGCGAACACGCTGGCAAGCCGGTCCCGCACCGTCTCGAAATGATCGACATGGACGAAGGCGCGCCGCAGCGTCGTGCAGCGCTGCCCGGCCGTCCCTGCCGCGGCGAACGTCATTGCCCGCAGCGCCAGTCCGAGGTTGGCCGATGGCGTCACGATGGCCGCGTTGTTGCCGCCAAGCTCCAGGATGTTGCGCTTGAAGGTTGCCGCGCAGGCGGTGGCAACCCCTCGTCCCATTCGCGTCGAGCCGGTCGCGCTGACCAGCCGCACGGCGCGGTGCGCCACCAGCCGTTCGCCGGCCTCCCGTCCGCCGCATACCACCGTGGCGATGTCGGCATGGTCCGGCGCGGCCTCGGCAAGCACGCGGTCGAGCAGCCCCTGCACCGCCAGCGCACACAGGGGCGTCTTCTCCGATGGCTTCCACACCACCGCATTGCCACAGACCAGCGCCAGCGCGGCGTTCCACGCCCATACCGCCACCGGGAAGTTGAACGCGGTAATGACCCCGCAGACGCCATAGGGATGCCAGACCTCGCGCATGACATGGCGCGGCCGCTCGCTGGCTATCGTCAACCCGTGCAGCTGGCGCGACAGGCCGACCGCGAAGTCGCAGATGTCGATCATTTCCTGCACTTCGCCCAGCCCTTCCTGCAGGATCTTGCCCGATTCCAGCGACACCAGCCGCCCTAGCGCCTCGCGATGTCGCCGCAGCGCGTCGCCGAGTTGCCGCACCACCTGGCCCCTCACCGGGGCGGGCACCATGGCCCAGCCGGCCTGCGCTTCGTGCGCGCGGCGGATGCGCTCGTCGATCTCGGCGGCGCCGTGCACCGGCAACTGCCCGAATGCGAGGCCGTCGATTGGCGAGCGTGCGGGCAGCACCGCCGGCTCCCGCCCGGCTGCGTGTCCGCCGACCTCGTCGGCGTCCTGCCACGGCGGCTCCAGCCCCATCGACTCCCAGCAGGCCCGCACCGCACCCCTGACTCCTGGCTGCGCTGTCCCGTTTGCGTTCATACCATGGCCTCCTGTAGCGGGTGGCAGGTGTAGTGCCGGCCGAAGCGGTTGGCGAGAAAGGCGTCCAGCCGCATCTGTTCCTGATGCACGAAGCCGGACTGCGGCAGCTGCCCCGCCACCACCATATCGAGTGCGGTGCAGATGCCGGCGGCGGTGGTCAGCTGGATCGCATTCAGATGCCCCGCGCCTGTTCCCACGCCGCCGATCCGCGCCGAAAACGCCTCTTCCACCAGCGGTCCCGGGCGACCGTGCCGATCCGGCAGCCGCCCGGTGGCGGTAGCGAACACCACCACCACGTCCTGCCCGGTCTGCGGGATGGCGCTGTCAAACAGCTCGCGCAGCCAGTCGCGCCGCTCGCGCAGGCGCAGATCGTCCAGCAACAGCTTCATCACCGCGTTATGCCCCGGATAGCGGATCGACTTGTAGTCGACCTGCCGCGCGCGCCCGGCCAGCGTTTCCGGCAACGTGCCCAGGCCCCCGGACGTGTGGAACGCCTCGTACTCCACGCCGTCCAGGGCGAAGTGCTCCAGCCCCTCGAGCGCCGGCACCTCGACGCGGCGCCCATCGATGATGGCCTCGCAGGGGTTGCAGTACTCGTTGATCAGCCCCTCGGTACTCCACGTCAGGTTGTATTTAAGTGCATTGCTGGGGTAACGGGGCAGCGCGCCGACGCGCATGCGCAACGCGCGCAGCTCGCCCCCCGCATCCAGAAAGCGCCTGGCCAGCGCGTGGCCGACCACGCCGATGAAGCCGGGCGCGAGCCCGCACTGCGGCATCAGCACGGAGCGCGCGTCGGCGGCGAGCGCCCGGATGGCGCGTGTCGAGCCAACGTCCTCGGTCAAGTCGAAATAGTGCACACCCATGTCGGCGGCAACGGTGGCCACCGGGACGGCGACATGGAACGGCAGCGCGTTGAGCACCGCCCCCGCTCCGGCGAGCAGTTGCGCACAGGCGCCGGGATCGGCGGCGTCGGTGGCGATCGCCCGCACGTTGTCGGGAAGACCGGCAAGCGCACTGCCATCGCGATCGGCAATGGTCACCGCATAGTCGCCGGTCGCGGCCAGCATGCCGGCGATCGCGCGGCCAATCCTGCCGGCGCCGAGCACGGTGACTGGGAAGAGGCTCGCGGAGGACAGGCCGGCGAGGGTGGCAAGGATAGGCTCGGTACGCATGATGAACTCCAGACCGTTGTTCTGCGCCGCATCGGACGGCGGCGTCGGTCTGAAGTATGGTTTGCGTCCCTGTCGGAATGAAGCTATAAGTTCGACGATAAGGCGTCACTCTGCGTCGTTCTGACGTGGAATGCCGACGTTTTGCTAGCGCGACGCGCGCCTTGTTCGCCTGCCACCCTCCCTTCACACCTGTCCCCGCGATGGACCCTCTCGATAACACCGACCGCCACCTGCTGTCCCTGCTGCAGGCCAACGCCCGAGAAAGCGCGGCCAACCTCGCCCGCAAGCTGGGCATCGCGCGCACGACGGTGGTGGCGCGGATCGCGCGGCTGGAGAGAACCGGCGTCATTGCCGGTTATGGCGTGCGGCTCGGGCAGCAGATGGAGGACAACGCCCTGCTGGCGTTTTGCGGGCTGTCGGTGCAGCCCAAGACCGCGCCGGCGGTGCTGCGGGCGCTGCAGCGCTTTCCCGAGATCGTCGAACTCAGTTCGGTCAGCGGCGCGGTCGACTACATGGCCGTGATCCGCTGCGAATCGCACAGCCGGCTGGATGCGCTGCTCGATGAAATTGGTGCGCTCGATGGGGTCAATCAGACCAGCACCAGCATCGTGCTGGCGCGCAAGATCGATCGCCGGCGGGCGGCGGGATAGGACGCAACCCGGGGACACGGCGGCCCTCGCGGTCCGCCCGGGTCCTTCCCTGTCCAGCCGACTCCCTTGCCCGCTCCCCGGCTTTACCAGCTCCCCGGCTTGCCCGGCTCGGGCGGCTTTGCCGGCGCCTTCTGTTGAGGCGCCTTCTGTTGCGGCGTCTTCTGCTGCGGGGCCGCCTTGCCCTGCGCGGCCGAGGCCGGCTCCAGCTGCTGGGCGACGGCCTGGTCCTGCTGCGCCATCAGCGCGCGCGCCTTGGGCAGCAGCAATTCGATGGTGCCGGTATTCGGGTCGTCCGGAATCGCATACAGCTCCACCGTCAGCGGTAGCGCCTTCCAGCCGGCGTGAATCGTCTCGACCTTGTTGCCGCTGCGGTCCAGCATCGGCACCCGCTCCTGGCGGAAGGGTTCGCCGAAGCGCGCGGTCAGCGCCTGCATCGCCCGGTTCTCGTTGCGCAGCCCGTCGGTTGGCACGATCACGCCCACCAGCGCGTTGCGGTCCACCAGCGCCAGCGCGTGCGGTCCGTCCATGAAGGCGGGGCGCCGGTCGCGCGGCACGCCGATCTGGCGCATCACGCCGTCGCCGCGCAACTCCACGCAGAAGGCGCGCACATCGCGGCCGTCGGGCGTGCGGGTGTCCGCGCAATCGGGCAGTTGCGGCAACGGATTGCCGATGGTCAGCATCTCCAGCAGGGGAGCGAGGGCGTCGGCGCCGTTGGACTTTGCGGCGGCCGGGGCGGAAGGCCCGCCGTTCGCGGCGCTACCCGTGGTTGCACCGGAAGCCGGCGCCGCCGGGGCAGCATGGGCGGCGGCGCTCAGTGCCAGCAGGGTGGCCGCCATCAAACCCGCACGGACGAGGCGCCCCTGCGGCGTCGGCCGCATCGTGTCGCGGCCGGCATTCTTGGAAAGCATTGAGACTCCTGTTGAAAGCTCCGGCATTGGAGAGGTGCGCGAACCGGGTGTTCCCCAAGTGATCCCCGCCGAGGACCCTTCCCTCTCCCTCCGCCTGTTCGCACTTGGCAGCGCGACTATACGCCGCTCCGAAGGCGGCAACATCATGCCGCCCCTCCTACTTTCAATTTGCAAGCTACAATACTTGCAAATTGAAAGTGAAAGTGAGAGTGAAAGGGGAGACATGGGACATACCGACTTCGCCAGCATGGCGTGTCCGATCGCGCGGTCGATGGCCGTGCTCGGCGAGCGCTGGACCATCCTGCTGATGCGGGAGGCGTATTACGGCAGCACGCGCTTCGACGACTTCCAGCGCAATCTCGGCATCGCGCCCAACATCCTCAGCGCGCGCCTGAAGACGCTGGTCGAGCATGGCGTGTTCGAGAAGGTGGCCGAGGAAGGCGCCCGCCATATCTACCGGCTGACCGAGCGGGGCCGCGACTTTTTCCCGGCCTTCGTCGCGCTCAAGGCCTGGGCGGACCGCTGGATGACCGATGCGACCGGGCCGCTGACTGTACTGCGCGATGCGGTCACCGGAGACGAGATCGCCAGCCCTGCGCTGACCCGCGCGGATGGCAGTGCGATTACCGTCGACGACCTGCTGGTGACCCCGGGCCCGGGTGCGGGGGAGCGGCTGCGCCGGCGCTTTGGCGACGGCAGCGCCGAAAGCGCACGCCTGGACGGCGCCGACACCACGCCCGCAAAGGAGACCGGCCATGTCTGACGGCAAGATTGCAGCGGCAGCGGCGCCGCTCGGGCCCGCTGCCGCTTCCGTGCCCCCGGTCGCCGCCTCCACCGCAGCGCCGGTGGCCGCATCTGCTTCCACCTCCACCCTGCTGCGCGGCATCCTGAAGCTGGCGGCGCCCACCAGCGCCATCGCGCTGTTGCAGGCGGCAGCGCAGCTGGTCGAAACCTGGCTGGCGGCGCGTCAAGGCACAGCCGCGCTGGCCGGCTGGGCCGTGGTGCTGCCGTTCGCACTGCTGCTGCAGCAGATGTCGGCCGGCGCGATGGGCGGCGGCGTGTCCTCGGCGATCGCACGGGCACTGGGCGCCGGCAAGCGCGACGATGCCTCCGCGCTGGTGCTCCACGCCGTGCTGATCGCGCTGGCCGCCGGCCTGGCCTTCGCCCTTGCGCTCGCCGTATTCCCGCACGCGGTGCTGAGCGCGGTCGGCGGCAACGAAGCCGCGGCGGCGGCCGCCACCTATGCGCTGTGGCTCTTCGGCGCGGGCGCGGTGCCGGCATGGCTCGCCAATACGCTGGCCTCGGTACTGCGCGGCGGCGGGCGCCACGCGCTGGCGGCGCAAGTGCTCGGGGTAATGTGGCTGGCCTTCCCCTTCGCCTCGTGGGCGCTGGCCGAGCCGGCCGGGATGGGTCTTGCCGGCATCGGCGCCGCGCTCGCGCTGGTGTCGTGGGCGGCGGCGCTGGCCATGGCGGCGGTCGTGCTGCGCGGCGGCGCAGGCTTCGTGCCGACGCTGCGCATCCGGCCCAATGCCGCCCTGTTCCAGCGCATCCTGGCGGTCGGGCTGATCGCCTGCGGACTGGCGGCACTCGCCAACCTCGCCACCATCCTGGTCACCGCCCAACTGCGGCAATACGGCACTGCCGCGGTGGCCGCCTACGGCATCTCCGCGCGCCTTGAATTCCTGATGATTCCGTTGGCGTTCGGCGTGGGCTCCGCGCTGACCGCGCTGGTCGGCCGAGCGGTCGGCGGCGGCGACTGGGTGACGGCGCGCCGCACCGCTTGGGTCGGCGGGCTGCTGGCGCTTGGCATCGCTGGCAGCGCCGGCCTGGCCGTTGGCCTGACGCCGGCGCGCTTTGCCAACTGGTTCACCAGCGACGCCGAGGTCGCCGCCATCGCCACGCAGGCGCTGTCCTGGGTCGGCCCCGCGTTCGGCGGCTTTGGCCTGGGCATGGCACTGTACTTCGCCTCGATGGGGGCGGCACGGATGCGCTGGCCGATTGCGGCGGGCATCGCTCGCATCGCGCTCGCGGCCGGTGGCGGATGGCTGCTGGCCAACGTCGCCGGCATGGGGCTGGACGGGCATTTCCTTGGCGTGGCGCTGGGCATCACCGCCTATGGCGTGGTCACGGCGCTGGGCGTGCGCCCCGGCGTCTGGAGCGGACGCTAGTCGCGCAGGACATGCCGGACAGAACCCGCGGGCGCCGCGGCGGTCGGAGCACCATGTCCCCTCGCCGCTCCATCCTCACCGCCGCCGCGCTGGTTGCCCTGCTTCACCTGGCCATCGGCATGCGGCTGCTGCCACCGCTGCCGGTCGCCTTCGGCTGGAAGGTCGCTATCGCCCTCTGGCTGGCGATCTCCACCGTGGCGATGCCCGCCGCGCTGATTTCGCGCCGGCTGGAGCGGCCCTGGAAGGATCGCGTCAGCTGGCTCGGCATGACCGCGATGGGCCTGTTCTCCACGCTGCTGGTGCTGTCGGTCGTCCGCGAGCTGGTGCTGCTGGTATGCCTGCTGGCCGGCTGGTACCCGCTCGAACTCCAGGCCTGGAGCGCCGCGATCACGCTGGGGCTGGCGCTCGCCGTCACGCTGGCCGGGCTCTACAATGCGCGGCGCGTCGCCCCCGTGGTTCGGGTCGACGTGCCCATCGCCAATCTGCCGCCAGCCTTCGACGGCTTCACCATCGCGCAGCTCAGCGACATCCACGTCGGCCCCACCATCAAGCGAGGCTACCTGCAACGCATCGTCGAGCGGGTCAATGGCCTGCACGCCGACGCCATCGCGCTGACCGGCGATCTGGTGGACGGATCGGTACCGGAGTTGCAGCCGCACACCGCGCCGCTGGCGGACCTGCGCGCCAGGCACGGCGTCTACGTCGTCACCGGCAACCACGAGTACTACGCCGGGGCCAGGGCGTGGATCGCCGAACTGCGACGGCTCGGGCTTCGCGTGCTGCTCAACGAGCACGTCAAGGTACAGCGCGGCGCGGCCACGCTGGTGCTGGCCGGCGTCACCGACTTCACCGCCGGCGGCTTCGATCCCACCCATCGCAGCGACCCGCAGCGGGCCATCGCCGGAGCGCCGGCCACCGAGGCAGTGCGCATCCTGCTCGCCCACCAGCCGCGCTCCGCCCCGGCTGCTGCAGCGGCAGGCTTCGACCTGCAACTGTCGGGACACACCCACGGCGGGCAGTTCTGGCCCTGGAACCTGTTCGTGCCGATGCAGCAGCCCTACGTTGCAGGGCTGCACCGGCACGAAACCATGTGGATCTACGTCAGCCGCGGCACCGGGTATTGGGGACCGCCCAAGCGCTTCGGCGCGCCGTCGGAGATCACGCTGATCCGGCTCACGCGAGAGCCAGCCGGCGCAGCGCGATAACAAATTGCCGCGCGAGCCGGCAAGCTTCCAGGGGACGCCCCCCGATCAGCGGGCGATCGGCTTGTAGCGAATCCGCTTCGGCCGTGCCGCTTCTTCACCCAGGCGCCGCTTCTTGTCCGCCTCGTACTCCTGATAGTTGCCCGCGAAGAACTCCACGTGCGACTCGCCCTCGAAGGCCAGGATATGCGTGGCGATCCGGTCGAGGAACCAGCGGTCGTGCGAGATCACCATCACGCAGCCCGCAAACTCGAGCAGCGCATCCTCCAGCGCACGCAGCGTTTCCACATCGAGGTCGTTCGACGGTTCGTCCAGCAGCAGCACATTGCCGCCGGCAATCAGCGTCTTGGCCAGATGCAGCCGGCCGCGCTCACCGCCCGACAGCGTGCCCACCTGCTTCTGCTGATCCGAGCCCTTGAAGTTGAAGCGGCCGATATAGGCGCGCGACGGCGTCTCGTAGCGGCCCACGGTCAGCACGTCGGCCCCGCCCGAGATCTCCTCGAATACCGTCTTGCTGCCATCCAGCGCGTCGCGGCTCTGGTCGACATACGCGAGCTTCACGGTCGGGCCGATCTTGATCTGGCCGCTGTCCGGCTGCTCCTTGCCGGTCAGCATGCGGAACAGCGTCGACTTGCCCGCGCCGTTCGGTCCGATCACGCCGACAATCGCGCCCGGCGGCACCTTGAAACTCAGGTTGTCGATCAGCAGACGGTCGCCATAGGCCTTGCTGACGTTCTCGAACTCGATCACCTCGTTGCCCAGGCGCTCGCCGACCGGGATGAAGATCTCCTGCGTCTCGTTGCGCTTCTGGTACTCCTGGCTGCTGAGCTCATCGAAGCGGGCCAGACGCGCCTTCGACTTCGCCTGCCGGCCCTTCGGATTCTGGCGTACCCACTCCAGCTCCTTCTTCAGCGCCTTCTGCCGTGCCGACTCGCTGGCCTCTTCCTGCTTCAGGCGGTTTTCCTTCTGGTCCAGCCACGAGCTGTAGTTGCCCTTCCAGGGGATGCCATGGCCGCGGTCCAGTTCGAGAATCCACTCGGCCGCGTTGTCGAGGAAGTAGCGATCGTGGGTCACCGCGACCACCGTGCCCGGGAAGCGCGTCAGGAACTGCTCCAGCCAGTCCACCGACTCCGCGTCCAGGTGGTTGGTCGGCTCGTCCAGCAGCAGCATGTCCGGGCGGGAGAGCAGCAGACGACACAGCGCAACGCGGCGCTTCTCGCCACCGGACAGGTTGCCCACCTTGGCATCCCACGGCGGCAGACGCAGCGCATCGGCCGCGACTTCCAGCTGGTGCTCGGCATTGCTGCCATCGCTGGCCGCGAGGATCGCTTCGTACTTGGCCTGGTCGGCGGCAAGCTGGTCGAAATCCGCGTCCGGCTCGGCATAGGCTGCGTAGATTTCGTCGAGCTTCTTGCGCGCCTCGAACACTTCGCCCAGGCCCGCCTCGACCGCTTCGCGCACGGTTTGCTCGGGATCGAGCTGCGGCTCCTGCGGCAGGTAGCCGATGTTCAGGTTGGGCATCGGGATGGCTTCGCCCTCGATGTCCTTGTCGACCTGCGCCATGATCTTGAGCAGCGTCGATTTACCCGAACCGTTCAGGCCGAGCACGCCGATCTTGGCGCCGGGGAAGAACGACAGGGAAATGTCCTTGAGGATCTGACGCTTGGGCGGAACGACCTTGCCCACGCGGTTCATCGTATAGACGTACTGTGCCATGCGGCTTACCGGAAAATTGGAGTTGAATTGCTGGGATCGGGAATGGCGGCAGTGTAGCAAACCGCTGCCGCGGAACCGATAGGACAGCGGGACAATCGGCGGAAGAAGCTGGACGGGGCGAGCGCCCGGCGAGGTCTTGCCTGCGGCGGTATCATCACGGGTTCGACCGGCACCATGCCGTCCACGCCTTTCCCGAGAACATCGTCATGAGCAAACCCGCCCGCACCCTCACCTTCAAGTGCAAGCAGTGCGCCAAACCCGTCATCTTGTATCTGCAGAAGGTTTCCGCCTGCTCCCATATCACCCCGTACCAGGGCGTCTGCAAATGCGGTGAATTGATGCGCCATGCCACCGGCGACAAGGATGCGGTGGCCTCCTTCGTGGAATCGAACGATATCCACTGGGCGCACCACCACCATCATCACCACTGATACGTTGGCGGGCAGCCCGCGCGCTGCCCCGGGGCAATGTTCCCCAGCGAACACTGGCGCAACCGGACGCCTTTGCAGTCCGATTCCCGACTCCTACGATAAACCGCAACCCGCGCGCGTCGAACATGTGGCGCGGGCAAGCCGATTCGCGGGAGGGGCTGGATGGAACGCAATTTTGTGCGGATGCACAGGCAAATCCAGCTCCCCAGGCCAGAAGGCATGGTGCTGCTGGATGCCGAACCCGCCAAGGTCAAGGTCAACGTCCATCTGCCGTACACCGCGCTGAGCGTTTTCGCGCGCCATTACGAAAGCAGTGCGGTACTGCAATCGCTACCGGTCTATGCGATTGCCCAGCTCGGCGTACTCGATTATCCCAGCCGGCCAGAACTGGTCGATCCCATTGCCGAGCGCTTTCGCGCCTTGCGGGCGCATGTACCGCTCGGCCAGATCGGCACCGACCACGTCGGCTATGGCTCCTTCGATCTGTCCGTCATCGGACTGGCTTCCACGCTGAAGGACTTCATCGACGCGGCCAGAAGGACGGCCGGCGTCATCCGCGACAACGCCGAACTGCAACTGACCGTCGGCATGACCCATCTGTGGGTATTTCCATTTGCCGACACCCAGCTGATTACCGATGCCCTCGTCAGCGGAGATGTCGGGCCCGACCATATCGTGCTGCGGCTGGAATTCGACGACGACACCCTGGTGCCGCGCAGTTACCGCACGCCGATGGCGTCGATGCAGAATCCCAGCATCCTCGACTGGCGCATCTCGCCCAGTTCCTTCTCGCTGTCGTCCGCGCTGCTGATTGGCGAGGACGGCTGTGAAACCCTGCTACCGGCGAACCTGTCCACGCAGCAGGTGCGTTTCCGGCAGGTCGTCCGTCTGGCCCGCGATCGCGAAGTCATTCCCAATCGCCACCCGCGCTACGACGACCGACTGGGACGCGTCGTCGAATACCTGTCCGAGTGGTTTTCCATCGGCCACTCACTTGGCCGCATCGAATACAGCCTGCCGCTCGCGCCAGCCGAAAAGGTCAAGATCGCCATCGTCGACTGGTCCCGCCAGGACAGCGCGCAACGCGACGAGAAAACCAAGCTCTCCGAACAGCTGACCCACCAGCAGCAACGCAATCGCACCCTGTTCGAAACCGTGCATGGTGTGCTGAACGAATTGCAGGAAGGCAGCAATTTCCAGGCGGGCATGGCCTCGTCCGTTGGCGCCGGCGCAAGCCTGGGAATCGTCGACGTGGGAGCCGGCCTGACCAACGCCATCGGCGGCGGCACCGCGGAAAGCAGCGGCATGCGCGATGTGCAGACCGACACCATGCAGCAGATCGCGGACGCGTTTCACCAGTCGTCCAGCGCGATCCGCGAACTCGAATCGACCGTCGTCATGCAGGTTGACCAGTCCGAATCGAGCAACGTGCAAACGCGTACCGTCGCCAATTACAACCACGGTCATGCGCTGACGATCCTGTATTACCAGGTGCTGCGGCATTTCCGGCTGATTACCCGCGTCGCCCGCGAGCGCAATGCCATCCTGCTCGACTACAGCGATTTCAAACCCGACTTCGAGGATACCGAGTGGCTGCTCGACCATCGTGCCCTGCTCGAACAGGTCCTGCTCGATCGCCGGCTGCTGCCCATCTTCGATTTGCTGGAAAAAGCGGTATTGGCCAAGGCCAGGCTCGGCGAGGAAACCACGCGCTGGAACGCCTTGCCCAAGATCGTCGATCCGGGCGACATGGAAATCAACCGGCTGGAGATCACCTTCACCACCGGCGACGATGGCACCGACGGCGCTCCCTACGTCGATCTGTTCTTCAAGGATGGAACGGCGTGCAACACACAGCAGATCGGCCCCACCGACACCGGCAATCCCCGGCGTTTTGGCCGGCCCGGTTTCGATGACTTCGAATCCGGCGACATCGATACCTTCAGCATTCGGCCCGAACAGAAACCCACCTTCAAATGGTCCGATCTGCGCGGCTTCGTCATCGGACTCGATGGCGGCGGCGACTGGTCGCTGAAGCACGTCAAGCTGCTGGGATTCAGCATGACCGGCCAGCAGGCCCTGCTTTACGACCAGGAACTGAATGTGCCGCTGCCCGATGACACCACCCTGCCGGAGTTGATCACCATCGGCCCGCCACCGGCCGCGTCCAAACCGCCCCAACCCACCTTGCGCCAGTTCCTGTCGCTGGAAGACGAGGCGAAAATCACCCTGCTCACGCGCCATTTCCAGGCCAATCTCTACCATTACCTGCGCGCGTACTGGTTATCCGAAGATCCCAACGACCGCGCCGCCCGTTTCGCCAACCGCAACTTCCGCGGCGAGCCCGTGCTCGACTGGATCGTCAACAAACCGCTGGAAATCCTCGGCGACATGGTCGCCTTCGAAGTCTTCAGCGGGCGGGAACGGGAGCTCTCCGTTTTCGACAAGATCGACAACAGCAGCGGCGACATCTATATCGAGCAATTGCTCACGCTTCCCACAAGAGGCATCTTCGCCGAAGCCAAGCTCGGTCATTGCAATGCCAACGAGGTCATCGACAACACGCGCTTCTGGGATTGGCAGACCTCGCCCATCCCCGACGAGGCACCCGCCATTACCGGGGCCGACGCCGGCTCCAAATACCAGCCGCCCCCTGCCGGCATGACCCCCACGCCATTCCCGCAGAGCCTGGTCAATATCGTCAATCCACAGGGGCTGCCCGACCCAACCGGCACCGCCGGCGCCATCTCCGCACTCACCGCGTCGGGCATTTTCCGCGATATGTCGGGCAGCAAGGAAACCGCCGCGCTCCTCGGCACGCTATCGGATAACGCTACCAAACTGGCGATGGAAGGGCTCAAGGGCGCGCAGGTCAAGGGCATGATCGACACCATCAACAGCGCGCCGAATCTCTCCCCGCAGCAGAAATCGGATCTGATCGGCGAATATCTGACCGGGCGGATCAAGCCCGCGCCCGCGCCGACGCCGCCAGCGCCAACCCCGACTCCGGCGCCAGGGCCCAAACCGGAACCCAAGCCCGAGCCAAAGCCCGAACCTGCCCCGACACCCGGTCCCGTGCCTCCACAGGGAACCGCCCCCTCCCCCACCGGCAAGCCGGGGCCGGCACCCGTGCCGAAACCCAGGAAGCCACAAGGCGATGTCACCACTGCCGCCAATGGCCTGTCGTTTTCCTTCAGTTTCCGTCGTGCGGTAGTGGGAACGCCCGTGCAGGGCAAGGCGACGATCCGGATTACCCCTTCATCCACCGCGGTCGTCCCCGAAGGAGAATTCGGTGGCTATATCCCCGGCACCACCATCGGCCCGCCGCCCAAAGGCACCGTCGTGCCGAAGGAATATCGCAACGTGCCGATCAGCGACAGCGCGATCTCAATGGGGACCGCCGATGCGACCGCACCGGGCGACGTCGTGGTCGAAGCCGACTACACCGTCGAAGTGGTCAGCGGTGCCAGCCTCATCACCGGCGTGTTCTACGAAGACCAGAAGCTGCTCGACATCTCGACCAAGACCATGCACTTCAGCGGACCCGGCCACTATGACGCGCCAAAATCGGGCAGGGTCGTCACCTTCGAAGTCGCGCCGACCACCGTCACCGTCACCAAGGAAGTCAGCAACGACAAGAAAACCGTCCACGAATACGGCAACGAGATCACATCGTCCTACGAAATCCTGTCAGTCAAGGGCAGCACGTCGACGACCCAGGAAGGCGGCGAAGGAGACAAGCGCACCATTACCATTACCTATGTCACCGGTGGCCTGACCGTCAAACAGACCAATGCCGGCGGCGCCTGAGAAAGCGCCGCGCCACTCGTGCGATCAGGCCAGGGAAGGCGCGGGCATCGACACCAGCAGCCGCCCGCTGCCACCGTCCGGAAACTCGTCCGCCGGCACCGGCTTGCCCAGCAGATAGCCTTGCAGCATGTCGCAGCCCAGCCGGGTCAGGAAATCCTGCTGCGCCGCCGTCTCCACTCCTTCGGCCACGATATTCAGCTTCAGCGTCTGGCCCAGCGCGATAATCGCCGACACGATCGCTGCATCCTCGCCCTCCTCCTTCAGATCGCGCACGAAACCGCGGTCGATCTTCAGCTCGCAGGCTGGAATACGCTTCAGGTACAGCAGGCTCGAATACCCCGTGCCGAAATCATCGATCGCGATGCGCACGCCCATATCGTGCAGCTGTTGCAGGACAGCCAGGCTCAGGTCCACATCCCGCATCGCCACCGATTCCGTGATTTCGAGAATCAGCCGCCCCGGATTCAGGCGATGCCGGGAGATCGCCGAGCGCACCATTTCCACCAGATGCGGATCGGCGAACTGCAATGCCGACAGATTCACCGACATCGTCCAGTCGGTATTGCCGTGCGCGTGCCACTTCGCCAACTGTTCGCACGCCGTATTCAACACCCACTGCCCAAGCGGAACGATCAGGCCGGTGCGCTCGGCCAGCGGAATCAGCGTATCGGGCGACACCATCCCCAGCGTCGGGTGGTTCCAGCGCAGCAGCGCCTCCGCTCCCAGCACCCGATTATTCGGTGCCGCCACCTTCGGCTGGTAATGCAGCTCCAGCCCGCCCTGGCGCAACGCCACCCGCAGATCCTGCGCCAGCGACTGCTGCGCCTGCGCGTGCTGATTCATCGACGGCTCGAAGAACGAGAAGCCATCCCGGCCCAGCCCCTTCGCGTGATACATCGCCGCGTCGGCATGGCGCATCAGCTCACGCTGCTCCGTGCCATCCTCCGGATACACCGCAATGCCGATACTGCCCGAGACATTCAGCGACTGCCCCGCAGCCGAAATCGGTTCGCGCAGCGACAGCAACAACCGGTTCGCCAGCTCGCCCGCATCCTCCGGCGCCTTCACCCGCGCCAGCAGAACGAACTCGTCTCCACCGACCCGCGACACCGTATCTTCCGCCCGCACCGCCGACCGGATCCGGTTCGCCACCTCGATCAGCAATTGGTCGCCCGCCTGATGCCCGTAGGCATCGTTCACGCCCTTGAACCCATCCAGGTCCACGAACATCACCGCGAACCGCTCCTCCATGCGCGCCGCCGACTGGATCGCCTGCTCGAACCGGTCCTCCAGCAGCGCGCGATTCGGCAGCTTCGTCAGCTTGTCGTGCAATGCGAGAAACGTCAGCTCGGCATTCGCCTGCGCCAGCGACTCGGCCAGCACCGCGGTCCGCATTTCCATCCGCATATCCAGCACCGACATCAGCAACGCAATCGCCAGCACGAAAATCGTCGTCAGCAGGATCGGCAATGCCAATTCGTTGCCATCGAGCCCCGAGCCCGCGGCAAGGCAAACGCTTCCCGGCAGAAAGTCCG
This sequence comes from Cupriavidus sp. AU9028, assembly GCF_019795295.1. Classification (GTDB taxonomy): domain Bacteria; phylum Pseudomonadota; class Gammaproteobacteria; order Burkholderiales; family Burkholderiaceae; genus Cupriavidus. The sequence continues at coordinate 53,855 of NZ_JAIMCG010000013.1, forward strand.
CCGCGGCCATTCCCGTGTAATGCATCGAGGCAATCGCCAGGCCCATCACGATCGCCGCGCCCAGCTTCGCCTGCTGGAAACGCTGTACGCGCTGACGCAACTGGAAGGCGATCCAGAGTGCCGCACCGCTCGCCACCACGGCAATCGCGACCGACAGCGCGACCAGCGCCGGGTCGTAATCGATCCCCGGCCGCATCTGCATCGCCGCCATGCCGGTGTAATGCATGCCGGCCACGGCCGACCCCATCAGCACAGCGCCCAGCAGCAGCTTGCCGGCGGTCAGGGATTTCTGGCAGACCAGCCATAGCGCAAATGCCGACGCGCCAACCGCCACCAGCAGCGACACCACCGTCAGGAGCGGGTCATAACCCAGCGGGATCGGCAACTGAAAGGCCAGCATGCCGACGAAATGCATCGACCAGATGCCAATGCCCATCGCCACCCCGCTGCCGAGGAGCCAGGCGTGCGCGGCTCTACCTTGCGCGGACGAGACGCGGCTGGCGAGGTCCAGGCCGGTGTAGGCCGCCAGGATGGCGACGAGGACCGAGAAGAGGACCAGGAGGGGGTCGTGGGTGGGGGTCATTACGGCGCGCCAGCGCGGCGCGGGTCAGGGCGTGTGGAGGGCAGTATGCCATTAGATAAGCACTTGCTGGCCTTACCCTTTGAACCCCATTGCGGCATCACAACACCGCCCTAATCGGCTACCCGCTAGCAACCGCCGTAGTTCTTCCGCCCGCTCGCAGTAATGGTGTAGGTGCCACCTCTCGGACCTGTGTAACAGGTCGGCCCTGAGGTGGTAGGTGTCGGCGTACGGAAGGCGCCCGAAGCCGTAGTTGGACGTGTTGCCCGATCCTCCAGACCACGGACGTCCTGGTTGCGCCCAGCCCGATGACAATGGTATTCACCTGTTTTTCTGTTGGTATGACAGCCCTCAGCGTTAAGTCCTCCCCCATGCGCTGAAGCGGTCTGCGCAACTACCGAAACCACCATCGCCATCATTGCGACAATCACCTTTTGGATAGTGGCACTCCGGGATGGCGATATTTTAAGTCCCCTCGTTTGAATCATGGCTCTGGCCCTGTATACGTTTGACATGCACGGCATTGGGTAGGCTCGATTCTCCTGTCTCGATTGAGAAGGAGCCATACTGCGAACGTGGGAGGGACTGCTGGCCAGGACAGGATGGGCGGCTAATAAAAAAGGGTTACGAAAAGACTTTCGTGACCCTTTTGAGGTCTTGGGGCCGGCTGCAGGACTTGAACCCGCCACCTGATAATTACAAATATACAGTTATATCAATAAGTTATGAGACTAGGGAAAGAAAGCGTAAGCAACGAAAAACCACTGTACTTTAGATTCAGTAACTGAGCGAAAGCAAGTGGGGCTGGGAAAACCTCTCCGCGTACCATCATCGGCGGTACGCTGCTCGAGTTTAGCAGTTGATCAGATAAGCGCATCTGCCGCCCGGACCAGTGGCAGGTTGTCTTCTTTCTCCCGCCGGTCGACAGCGCGCTGACCGCCCCGACTAAGATCACGCCCCTTCAATCAATGCCCGGCACCAAACCTCCAGCAGGGTATCGCCGCAGTCACATTTAAAGTACTCTCCTGCTAGCCGTCGCGGCTGTGCCTGTAGTGCACCCTCTGTGCCGGCGTACCTAATAGTTTTTGAGGGGGCGAGGTATGAGCAGGTATTGCGGAGACGACGATCCCAAATCCATCCTGGAGGCGGCCGCACATTGGCGCGATGCAGCGCTACTAGGCAACGGCTCAGTCCTTACAAGCAGGCAGCTTTGGACATCATCGGCACTGGAACTACTCGACGAGTATTTCGTAAGAAGACCTGATCTCGGCGACGGTAAGTTCCTGGAAAAGCTGGAACAGCAGCTCGCGCCAGTTGAGGGCGCAGCTAAGCAGTTGGTAGCAGAGATGATGTGGCTGCTCTACCTCTGCCCGAGCAGCCTGACCGCAGCGCACAAGCGGAAGACCGTCCAATCCATCTGGGCGTGGTCGGGTGAGCCATCACCTACTGACTCGCGTTGGTTGGATGATGATGTTCTTGCTGGCGTTGGTAGTGCCGGCCCGGGATTCAATCAGAACCAGTGGCGTGAGCTCGTCTTCCTCATCAACTTCCTCCGCAGGTTTTGTGAGCTGAGCACCGATGAAAAACGTGCGCTGACGGAAGACGGTTGGAAGTTTGATGAGTGGCTGCGCCAAGTCCCGGATTGGGAAGCAAGGCAGTTTCGTCATATGCTCCTCTTCCTACTATTCCCGGACGACTTTGAGCGCATCTTCGGACAGAACGACCGCAAAACTATCGTTCGACATTACTCGAAGCGTCAGCTGCGCGAGGTCAATCGGATGGATGCGTTCCAGTTGGATCGGGAACTACAAGCCATCCGCAAACGCCTTGAAGTGGAGCGAGGGACAACACAACTGGACTACTACGTACCGCCGTTGAAAGGCGAGTGGCGAAGTGAAACGTTCGCAGCCGCAACGGAGGGCGTAACGAAGGATCACGTCCGGCAGGCATTGAACGAAATAGATCTAGAAGGCGTTCCCCAGGATGCCGAATCCACTGGCTACGATTTGTTCTACGAAGGCAAGCGCTATCCGCCGAAGTTGGTTTTGTCGCTGGCAGTCAAGTACGCAACTGGGGAGCCACTAGATCGCGCTGCTTTTTCTGGGGGGGAGTCATCTTCGGCCTTTCGTTTGCTGCGACGCCTGGGTTTTGAGGTCCGAGCAAAGGAGGAGTCTGTAGGAGGCATTCCCGAGCTCTTGGACCGCTTTCTCCAGCAGGCGAACGAAGGGAAGGAGCTTGGCACCCAGGGTTACCTGAGCAGGTATCGTGGCCTTAACGTTCGTGTGAGCTTTGGCAAGGGTAACTTTGCCCGCATCCCGTGGATCGCCTTTCTTGGTGAGGGACAGTCAGTTTCCGAGGGCATTTACCCAGTGCTGCTTTTCTACCAGGAGCAGCAACAGCTGCTCCTGTGCTATGGGGTGAGTGAGGAGGCGGCGGCGCATCTGAGCTGGGGCGAGCTCGATGGTGCTCAGACTGTAAGAGATTGGTTCAAAGGACGATATGGTCAGACGCCTGGCCGCTACGGTACTTCCTTCGTCCGCGCGGCATATGACCTCTCACAGCCGTTGTCAATGGCGGAACTGAAGCAAGATTTGGACGACGTCATCGACATCTATAACGGAGTGCTTGCCGTCGTCGGTGAGGATGCATTGCCTGAAACTGCTGTGTCAGATCCGTCTGATGCCCCTCTCCCGGCCAGGGCCAATCTTCGCGAAGCGGTCGAAGCATTCAGCAGCGCTCTGCGCGCCAGCGGTGTGCAGTTTGGCGAGCAGCATGATGGGCTTGTCTCGTCTTTTATCTCTAGTATGGTCACCAAGCCACTAGTCATACTGACAGGCTTGTCTGGCTCCGGCAAAACGCAAATTGCCATCCGCTTCGGCGAATGGCTGGGCAAAGACAGGCTACACGTCGCCGCAGTGCGTCCAGACTGGACCGGCGCAGAGGCCTTGTTCGGCTACGAAGATGCGCTCAGGCGGGAGCTCGACGGGCGCCCCGCCTGGGCAGTTCCTGCTCCGCTGGAATTCATCTTGAAGGCCGCGGCAGACCCGCAGCATCCCTATGTGCTGCTGTTGGATGAGATGAACTTGGCACACGTTGAGCGCTACTTTGCCGATGTACTATCAGGTATGGAGTCTGGGCAGCCGTGTATCCCTAATCTCCAGAAGGGCGCAGACGGTTGTTGGCGACTACGTAGCGGCGCAGGACCGAGAAGTGCCTTCCCGAGAAATCTGTGGATTGTCGGCACGGTCAACATCGACGAGACAACCTATATGTTTTCTCCAAAAGTACTCGACCGAGCCAACACCTTTGAGTTTCGCGTGCGTTCAAACGATCTGTCGATCGAAGCCATCAAGCCCCAGCCGTGTGAACCCGGCGACCAGGAATTGGTGAGAGGTCTGCTAAGCATTGCGCGGGATGATAATTGGCATCGGGATCGATTAGATGAGGTGGCTGGAGAGCTAACCGATCGACTGCGCCAACTGCACGAATTGCTAAGCCGATACAACCTCGAGTTTGGCCACCGCGTGTTCTATGAGGCAATGCGATTTGCGGCTCTCGCAGAAGAATCGGGGATTCGGGACCTGAGAGCGATCATGGACCGGATAATTATGCAGAAGGTACTCCCAAGGCTGCATGGTTCGCGCAGACGTTTGGAGTTGCCTCTGCTAGCGCTCGCGCAGTTCTGCCGAGAGCTGCCAGATCAGGTTGCGAGGGACGACACGCTGCCAACGGTAGCGGTGGAAGAGACGCCGGAGCGAGGCGCAGCGTTACCGATCGCCTACGCCAAGGTCACCCGCATGCTCCGAAGCCTGCGCGCCAATCAGTTCGCTAGCTTTACGGAATAGTCCGTGCGAGCTGTTTCAGAGGCTTCCACTCCGCTCCACGGTCCGACTGGGAAGATCACCGCAAAGTTGCACATTGCGGTGCTGCCACGCAGGGGAGCGTCTCCCGGCGCTACCCTTTGGTCCTCCGATAGTACCGCAGCCTCCGTTGACTCGGCGGGCGCTGTCGCGCTTTTGGAGGGCATGGAATATCGATATGCCTGGGAAGATGTCCAACCAGACATCGGCAGTCTGATTGTCGATCCCGAAGAAATCTTTCAACCGGATACCTTGGAGGGAAAATCTGGGCGCCTACGCCCTGGACTTGCGACGGGCACCATACGCGTCGTGCTACGCGCCGGTGCTAGCACCATAGGCCAGCTAGAGCTCGACGTCCGTTCTCGCAAGCTCTCCTACCTATCCGAATACCGCTGGATGCTACGTGATATCGCGGAACGGATGACGGAGCTAGTGATGGACCGCTTCGCGATCAGCGACGCGCGCTTCGAACCCGACGACACGCGCGACGCGGTTACTCTCTATCAGCGCTTCACCTTTCTGCGCGCCTTGTTTGAAAGCGAGAACTTCCAAGCTGGGCTTCACGAGATCATCCGGCGCCCTCACACTGCGTGGGTGACAACTAGTGAGACTGTGCGGCCAGGTGCTGGCATGCGAGCAGATTCGCACATACTACGGCAGTTCGCAAAGGCAGGGCCTCGGTCGGCTTGGCCGGGAGGGCCGATCGCATCCATCCCGTCTCGGCTGGAGCGTAAGCGGACCGTGGCAACACACGATACTGCCCCCAACCGTTTCGTGAAGTTCGCCCTGGAACACTGGCGCCAGATTCTGGGCGATATAGATCAAGGTCTTGCCAATGCTCAACCAACGCCCGCTGCGACGCGTGGGCGCCGGGAAATCGCAGCGGTGATGTCGCAGTTGGAGGAAGTAGTTCACCACGACGTGTTCGCTGATGTTGGCCGGCTTGCAAGATTTCCTGCAGATGATCAGGTGCTTCAAAAGGGCGAAGGCTACCGAGACATCTTCAAGGCCTATGTAGAGACCGAGTTTGCGGCTCGCCTCTCCTGGCAGTCATCGCCCGAGGACTATGGCGCAGGACAGCGCGATGTTGCGGCACTTTACGAGTACTGGGCATTCATTCAGCTGTCGCAAGTGGTGGGCGACGTGGTTGGACAAACGTTTGATATGGGTCCGCTCGTGCAGTCTCGACCGGACGGCCTAACGGTTGGCATTCGTACCGGTGTGGAGACCGTTCTAGCTGGACTGATCGAACGCTTCGATCGGCGCATGAAAGTAGAGCTCTGCTTTAATCGAACATATCGCCGTGGCGCGTCGCCCATTGCATCTTGGACCAAGCCTATGCGCCCGGACTATTCCTTGCTTATCAGCCCGGCTGAAGGAGAGCCAGCAACCTTCGAACCAATTGTTCTTCATTTTGACGCGAAGTATCGGGTCGATTTCGTCAAAGAGATCTTCGGCGCTGAGGACGAGGATGCCGACAGCCTACAGCCGGCGCCGAATCTAGAACGCGGCGGAGCCTTGCGGGCGGATTTACTGAAGATGCATGCGTACCGTGATGCTATCCATCGAACAGCAGGTGCGTACGTCCTGTATCCCGGCGGCGACAACGAAGGGAGTGGCCTCCAGTATCCGGAATACCACGAGCTTCTACCAGGGTTAGGAGCCTTCGTATTGCGACCAACTGGCACTGGTAGTGCGAGCGGTGCACCGGCCCTAAGACGATTCATCAACGACGTACTGGATCACGTTGCAACCCGCCTAACTAAACATGAGCGCGGCCGATACTGGCTGGAAGATGCACATGGCCGGTCACTGCTAAGCAGGCTGACTCATTCGCTCGCACCGCCGCCGCCAAGTACAAGCGTACTCCTGGGATATGTGAAGAGCCGCGAGCACTGGAGTTGGATTCAGGAGCGTAAGGCATACAACGTGCGTGCCGAAGGAAGACATGGAGGAGTTCATGCTGGTGCGGCACTCCTGCAAAGCCAACTGCTGCTCCTCTACTGCCCCGCCATGCATGAGGTCGCACTTGCTCGTATTGTTTCTGATGCAGAAGAGGTTTCGATTGCCGGGATGGCAGCGATGGGCTATCAAGAGCCACGTGGAAGCTACTGGTGCGTGCAGTTACAGTGGTTGGAGCAGGCCCAGTGGATTCGGGGACTTTCGCCGCATTTGCTTGAGGCGTATGTTCGAACTCGAGGGCTGGCGAATGGGGAGCCCGCCAGCGCCTTATGGAGCGAGATTCGGTCCCTTACTGGCGGCGAGTGATCGGTCGATGAGCGAAGCTATTCCCAATAGATCGAGATTCGGCAAAGGCCTCCGGTACTCACGCACCTATATTGGAGTTACCTCGCTACGCTCGACCACCGCGAAAGATAATGCCTATAGAATGGAAAAAAAGCACGTCTAAGGGGCGAAAATAGTTAATCACAAAGACCAAGCAAATTTGGCCATCATTAGAGATATCGTTCGCCAAACTGTCCTTAAACTTGGCTGGGAGAGATTCCACACACCAAAGAACCTCGCACGGCGCTCAGCGTTGAAGCTAGCGAATTACTCGAGCCTTTTCAGTGGCTGGAAACTGGCCAGAAGGAGGAACTTGGTGAGGCCAAGTTGACCGCTGTCCGGCATGAAATGGCGGATGGTTGGTTTATTTGTTTAGCCTCGCTAACAAGCTGGACGTGGATCTGCTCCAAGCTGTGGTGGAGAAGATGGATATCAACTGAAGGAAGTACCAGGTCGCTAAGGTGGAGGTGATCGCCACGGCTGCCAACGGCGCACGCGCCGCAGTCGTTAAACAGCGTCCGAACTTCAACCCTGTACCGGAACTGTACTTTCCGTCACCCCCAAAAGCAAAGGGGTCACGCAAAACTCGCGTAACCCCTTGAAATCTTTGGTGCCGGCTGCAGGACTCGAACCCGCCACCTGATGATTACAAATCAACTGCTCTACCTGATGAGCTAAGCCGGCATATGTGCAGACCGCGATTCTACCTCACGCGGCTGCACTTGAGGATGTCCTACTTCACCACTTTCAGCGACGGCTTCCGAGCGCCGATCCGCGGAATGTTCGGCGGCGTCGGCTCGTCATCGTCCGAGCCTTCCTCGCGAGAAGCATCGCTGTCCACGGATGCCAGCCGGGGCCCGGCGCCCTCTTCCCGATCCGCAGCATCACCGGCCAGTGCCGGAGTATCCGCCTCATCGGAAGCATCCGAAGACGACGCCGCCGAAGCATTGCGCTCCACCGGGAACGCCATCCCCTGCCCGTTCTCCCGCGCATAGATCGCCAGCACGTTGTCCACCGGCACGTCGATCTTGCGCGACACGCCGCCGAAGCGGGCGCTGAACGTGATCCACTCATTGCCCATATCCAGGCCGCTGGTGGCGTCGAAACTGACGTTCAGCACGATCTCGTTGTTCTTGACGAATTCGCGCGGCACGTTGGTCGAGTTGTCGACGAAGACGGCGATATAGGGCGTGAAGCCGTTGTCCGTGCACCATTCGTAGATGGCGCGGATCAGATAGGGCTTGGTCGAGGTCTCGGGCATGGGACTTCCAGTTGCAGCTCGGGCGGACGGCCCGAGATGCCTCGGGCCGGGCCGCTTAGCGGCGCATGACCTTTTCGGAGGGGGTCAGCGCTTCGATGTAGGCGGGGCGGCTGAAGATGCGTTCCGCGTACTTGAGCAGCGGGGCGGCGTTCTTCGACAGTTCGATGCCGTAATGGTCCAGGCGCCAGAGCAGCGGGGCGATGGCGACGTCGAGCATGGAGAACTCTTCGCCGAGCATGTACTTGTTCTTGACGAAGATCGGCGCGAGCTGGGTGAGGCGGTCGCGGATGGCGGCGCGGGCGCGCTCGTGGTTCTTCTCGGCGGTCTTGCCCTTTTCGTTCTCCAGCACGTAGACGTGGGTGAACAGTTCCTTTTCGAAGTTGAACAGGAACAGGCGGGCGCGGGCGCGCTGGACCGGGTCGGCCGGCATCAGCTGCGGGTGCGGGAAGCGCTCGTCGATGTACTCGTTGATGATGTTGGATTCGTACAGAATCAGGTCGCGCTCGACCAGGATGGGTACCTGGCCATACGGGTTCATCACCGAGATGTCTTCCGGCTTGTTGAACAGGTCGACGTCGCGGATCTCGAAATCCATGCCCTTTTCGAACAGGACGAGGCGGCAACGCTGAGAGAACGGGCAGGTGGTGCCCGAATACAACACCATCATGGCGAGTTTCCTTGGGGGTGCAGACCGAAGTTGGGTCGGACATTCTGCCGGAACCGACTAGCGGAAAGCAAATTGGTTACAAATAGGGCGAACCCCGGATTGCTCGAAGACCACCTGGAGGTGGTCTGATACCGGGTTGTGGCCCGGGAGGCCTCTGCGGGCCCTGTCGTGCACCGGCGACGGCGCCGGAATGGCAAAGGGCCAAAGCGGCGCCGCGAATGCGGCGTCCGCTCCAGCCCTTTTGCGGCGTGATGCTACTTGATGTCTTTCCAGTACGAGGCGTTCAGGCGCCAGGCAAGGAAGGTGAACACGCCGAGGAACAGCAGCACCCAGACGCCGAGGCGCCGGCGTTGGTTCTGCGCGGGCTCGCCCATCCAGTCGAGGTAGGCGACCAGATCGGCAACGGCGCCATCATACTCGACGGAGCTCAGCTGGCCCGGGGTGATTTGTTCGAAGCCGACGAACTTGTGGACCTTCTGGCCGTGCTCTTCCTGCTCGACAAACTTGGCGGCGCGCTGGCCCTGCAGTTCCCACAGCACGTGCGGCATGCCGACGTTCGGGAACACCAGGTTGTTCCAGCCGGTCGCGCGGGTGTCGTCGCGGTAGAAGGTGCGCAGATACGTATACAGCCAGGCGTCGCCGCGAGCGCGGGAGATCACGGACAGGTCGGGCGGCGCGACGCCGAACCACTCCTTGGCGTCCTTGCTGCGCATGGCGACGGTCATCACATCGCCGACCTTGTCGCCGGTGAACAGCAGGTTTTCACGGATCTGGTCCTCGGTCAGCCCGATGTCGCGCAGCCGGTTGTACCGCATCATCGAGGCGCCGTGGCAGTTCAGGCAGTAGTTGACGAAGAGCTTGGCGCCGCGCTGCAGGGAGAACAGGTCGGTGGTATTGACCGGCGCCGGCTCCAGCGGGTAGCCGCCCTCGGCGGCGACGGCGGCGGTGCCGCCGAAGCAGGCCGTGACGAGCGCGAGAATGGAAAGCAGCTTTTTCATTGTGAGTTTTCCTTGTCCTCTTCTCTTGGCTCAGTGCGGCTTGAAGGTGACGCGCTCGGGTACCGGCTTGAACTGGCCGACGCGGCTCCACAACGGCATGGTCAGGAAGAAGGCGAAGTACAGCAGCGTGCCGAGCTGCGATACCTTCTCGCCGACCGGCGACGGCGGCTGCACGCCGAGATAGCCGAGGATCAGGAACATCACGACGAACACCGTCAGGATGGTCTTGTGGAAGTTCGGACGGTAGCGGATCGACTTGACCGGCGAATGATCGAGCCACGGCATGAAGAACAGGATCACGACCGAGCCGCCCATCACGACGACGCCCCAGAACTTGGCGTCGATGAAGTAGAAGCCGAGCGCCAGGATGACGGCGATGGCCACCGCGATGCCCTTGACGAGCAGGCTGCGGCTGCGCAGGAACAGGAGCGCCAGCAGCACCGCGAAGAACACCCACAGGATCGGCAGGAAGGCCGAGGTGGTCGCGCGCAGCATCGAGTAGAACGGTGTGAAGTACCAGACCGGCGCGATATGGGGCGGGGTCTTCAGCGGGTCGGCCGGGAAGAAGTTGTTGGCTTCGAGGAAGTAGCCACCCATCTCCGGTGCGAAGAAGATCACCGCGGAGAACAGGATCAGGAAGCCGCCGACGCCGAGCAGGTCGTGCACGGAGTAGTACGGGTGGAAGGGCACGCCGTCCAGCGGAATGCCGTTCTCGTCCTTGTTGGCCTTGATCTCGACGCCGTCCGGGTTGTTCGAACCCACTTCATGCAGCGCGATGATGTGCGCGACGACCAGCGCCAGCAGCACCAGCGGCACGGCGATCACGTGGAAGGCGAAGAAGCGGTTCAGGGTCGCGTCGCTGACCACGTAGTCGCCGCGGATGAACAGCGACAGGTCCTGGCCGATCACCGGGATCGCGGAGAACAGGTTGACGATCACCTGGGCGCCCCAGTAGGACATCTGGCCCCATGGCAGCAGGTAGCCCATGAAGGCCTCGGCCATCAGCGCGAGGAAGATCAGGCAGCCGAAGATCCAGACCAGCTCGCGCGGCTTGCGGTACGAACCGTACAGCAGCGCGCGGAACATGTGCAGGTAGACCACGACGAAGAAGGCCGAGGCGCCGGTGGAGTGCATGTAGCGCACCAGCCAGCCCCAGGGCACCTCGCGCATGATGTACTCGACGCTGGCATAGGCGACCGGGATGCCGGCCGCGTTCAGCGTGCCGTCCGGCTTGTAGTTCATCACCAGGAAGATGCCGGTGACGATCTGGATCACCAGCACCAGCAGGGCGAGCGAGCCGAAGAAGTACCAGAAGTTGAAGTTCTTCGGCGCGTAGTACCTGGAGAGGTGGTCTTCCCACAGCTGCGTCGCCGGGAAACGGGCATCGATCCAGCCCATCAGACCAGTGGTCTTGACTTGCTTGTCCGCCGCCATGATCACGCCTCTCCTTTTTCGTCCTTGCCGATCACGATGGTGGTGTCGGTCAGGAATTGGTACGGGGGAACGTCGAGATTCTGCGGAGCCGGCTTGTTGCGGAAGACGCGGCCAGCCAGGTCGAAGGTCGAGCCATGGCACGGGCAGAGGAAGCCGGGATCGGCGCCGAGGGTGGGGTTGGCGCCGGCAGGGAACGGGCCGGAGGGCGAACAGCCCAGGTGGGAGCAGATCCCGACCACGACCAGCACGTCCTTGTGCTCGGGGCGGGAGCGCGTGGGGTTCTTGCAGTACTCCGGCGTTTCCATGGTGAATGGAATCTCGGAGTTGGGGTCGGCGACCTCACCCTGCGTCTTTTCCAGCGAGGCGAGCATCTCCTCGGTGCGACGCAGAATCCAGACCGGCTTGCCACGCCACTCGACGGTCATCATTTCGCCGGGCTTCAGGCCGCCGATGTCGGCCTCTACCGGAGCCCCGGCCGCCCTGGCCTTTTCCGATGGTGCAAACGTGCTGACGAACGGCACAGCAACCGCAACTCCTCCGATGCCGCCAGCTACAGACGTCGCAATCAGCCAATTGCGGCGACCTTTGTCCACGTTCTTCACGCTTTGCTGGTCACTCATTCCAAACCCCAGGGGATGTCAATTTAGGATTTTGCGTCAACCAAAAATTATACGCGAGGCACATTCGGCACCGATAGACCGGGAAAACGCCACAAGAACGTGTATTGACGCAGGACAAAAGGCACGAACGGCTTTCCTATCGGAATGCCTGGGCCGGCTCCCGGGGCGGCAGGCGCATGGCTCGATGGTTGCGTTCCGGCGCCCGATGCGGCAGTCTTGGGCGACTGTGGTATGGAAAGAACACCAACAACAAGGAATCTCGCATGAGCCTTATCTCGGAATTCAAAACCTTTGCGGTGCGCGGAAACGTCATCGACCTCGCGGTCGGGGTGATTATCGGTGCCGCCTTTTCCAAGATCGTCGATTCCGTGGTCAATGACCTGATCATGCCGCTGGTCGGCCGGGTCATCGGCAAACTGGACTTCTCGAACCTGTTCATCGCGCTGGCGGCCCCGCCGGAAGGCACGCCGATGACGCTGGACGCGCTGAAGAAGGCGGGCGTGCCCGTCTTCGCCTACGGCAACTTCCTGACCATCCTGGTCAACTTCCTGATCCTCGCCTTCATCATCTTCATGATGGTGCGGGCCATCAACCGGGTGCGCGCGCAGGAGCCCAAGGCGCCGCCCAAGACGCCGGAAGAGATCGAACTGCTGCGCGAAATCCGCGATTCGCTGAAGACCTAAGGCGGTCCGGGCATACGGGCGGGCCGCATCGGACCGCCCCGTTACACCGGATTGGGCAGGTCGATGAAGGTGTGCCGCAGCCCGAACGTCGCCGCCAGATGTTCGCCGACGGCGCGGATGCCGAAGCGCTCGGTGGCATGGTGCCCCGCAGCAAGATAGGCCACGCCGCTTTCGTTGGCAAGGTGGGTGGTCTGTTCGGAGGCCTCGCCGCTGATATACACGTCCACCCCGGCAGCGACCGCGGCGTCGAAATAGCCCTGGGCGCCGCCGGTGCACCAGCCGATGGTCTGCACCGGCTGCACCGCGCTGCCCAGCACGAGCGGCTGGCGGCCCAGCACGGCACCGACGTGCTCGGCGAAGGTATGCAGGTCCATCGGCTGGGGCAGCCGTCCACTCCAGCACATATCGTTGTCGCCAAAGCGCCCGGTCGGCACCAGCCCGAGTTCGCGCGCCAGCTGGGCGTTGTTGCCCAGTTCCGGATGACTGTCCAGCGGCAGATGGTAGGCGAACAGATTGGTATCGGAGGTGAGCAGGCGCTTGAGCCGCCCGTGCTTCTGCCCGATCACGCGCGGATCCTCGCCGCGCCAGAAGTACCCGTGATGCACCAGAATCGCGTCGGCGTTCGCCTCGATGGCGGCGTCCAACAGCGCCGCGCTGGCGGTCACGCCGGTGACGATGTGCTCGATTTCGACCCGGCCCTGAACTTGCAAGCCGTTGGGACAGTAGTCCTTGTAGCGCGGCACTTCGAGCAGGTCGTTCAAGTACAATTCAAGCTCTTTTGATTTCATTTTCAGCTCAAACTCCAATATGTTGCGCCGCTTTTGGCTGTTCTTCGCTCAGGCTGTCACGATCGTGCTGGCCGTGTGGTTCGTCGTGGCGACACTGAAGCCAGAATGGCTGCAGCGTGGGCGCGTGGCGGTGCAGTCCGGTTCGCCTATCGTGGCGTTGAAGGAGGTGGTGCCCAATGTCACGGGCCCCTCCGCGGAGCGGTCCTATAGCGAGGCCGCCCAGCTTGCCATGCCGGCGGTGGTCAATATTTTCACCAGCAAGAACGGTTCGCGCCGGGCTCCGCATCCGCAGGCGGAGGATCCGTGGTTCCGCTTCTTCTTCGGCGACCGGTTGCCCGAGCGGCAGGAGCCGGTGTCCAGCCTCGGATCGGGCGTGATCGTCAGCGCCGAGGGGTACATTCTAACCAACCATCACGTGGTGGACGGCGCGGATGAGATCGAAGTCGCGCTGACCGACGGTCGCAAGGCAAACGCACAGGTGGTGGGATCGGACCCCGAGACGGACCTGGCGGTGCTGAAGATCGACCTGAAGGATCTGCCGGCCATCACCCTGGGCCGGCTGGAGAACGTGCTGGTTGGCGACGTGGTGCTGGCGATCGGCAATCCCTTTGGCGTCGGCCAGACCGTGACGATGGGGATCGTCTCGGCGCTGGGCCGCAGCCATCTGGGCATCAATACCTTCGAGAATTTCATCCAGACCGACGCGGCGATCAACCCGGGCAACTCGGGCGGCGCGCTGGTCGATGCGCAGGGCAATCTTCTGGGCATCAATACGGCGATCTACTCGCGCTCGGGCGGGTCGCTCGGCATCGGCTTTGCGATTCCGGTTTCCACCGCCAAGCAGGTAATGGAATCGATCATCTCGACGGGTTCGGTCACGCGTGGCTGGATCGGCGTGGAGCCGCAGGACATGACGCCGGAGATTGCCGAGTCGTTCGGGCTGGAAGCGAAGGAAGGCGCGCTGATCGCCGCCATCGTCCAGGGCGGGCCGGCGGACAAGGCCGGCGTGCGGCCGGGCGATGTGCTGGTGGGCGTGGGCGACCTGAGCATCAGCGACACGACGGCATTGCTCAACGCGATCGCCCAGCTCAAGCCAGGTACCGATGTGACGATGAAACTGGTCCGGCGCGGCAAGCCAGTGGAAGTGACGGTCGCCATCGGCAAGCGCCCGCCTCCGCCGCGGCGCGTGTTGCCGTACGAGGAAGAAGAGTAAGGTTCTACGACGCGACGGGCGGCCTGGCCGTCCGGATGCGAACAGCCCCGGGTGCGGTGATGGCCTGGGGCTGTTTTGTTTTTGGGGCTTGGGTGATGTGCGCCACCTGGGGATTGGGCGCCGTTTGCCCTCTCCCCCGGCCCCTCTCCCGCAAGCGGGCGAGGGGAGAAAATCGGCCCGGGCCCGTGTGCGAGGACATGGGTGACACGTGTGCGAGGACATGGGTGACACGTGTGCGAGGACATGGGTGACAGGTGTGCGGGGACATGGTTGACACGTGTCCAGACACCGCCGCCGTGGCTCCCCTCTCCCACTTGTGGGAGAGGGGTTGGGGGAGAGGGCTGCGGCGCTTCTTCCTGCCACTATGGCCGATTCAGCGTCCGCTGCCCTCTCCCCCGGGCCCCTCTTCCGCAAGCGAGCGAGGGGACCAGCGCGGCCCCGCGGGCTCGGACATGAGTGACACGTGTTCGAGGACATGGGTGACACATCCCCGCGCCCCAAAAACAAAACGCCGGCATCCCGAAGGATGCCGGCGTTTCGATCAAGCTAACTTGATGCGATTGCTCGCGTCAAATTAGAACTTGTGGCGAACACCAACGATGGCGCCGATCTGGTCCTTGCCCGGCTCCACGTTGAAGGTGGTGCCGGTGTTGAAGCCACCAACGCCCAGAGCCGAACCGTCCTTGTTCAGGGCGTACGACACCGAAGCGTACACGTCGGTGCGCTTCGACAGAGCGTAGTCGCCGGTCAGGACGAATTGCCACGGATCTGCACCGCTGCGACGGAAGTCTTGGTAGTACGCAGCGCCGGTCACCGAGAAGGCCGGGGTCATTTGGTAAGCCAGGCCAGCCCAGTACAGGTTGGACGTGGTCGAGTCGATGTCGGCAGCGCCCGGCAGAACCGCGCCGTCCGAAGCCTTCGCCCAACGGTAGCCCAGGAATGCCTTGGCCGGGCCGAAGGCGTAGGTACCAGCAACGGTAGCGCGGCGGATCACCGGCGACTGGTCAGCGACGGTACCGACGTGCTCGTCGTCATAAGCAGCACCCAGCGAGAACGGGCCTGCGGCGTAAGCCAGCAGGGCGCCCATGCGGCGGCCGAAGACGTTCGAACCAGCCACTTCCGCGCCGTTCTGCTGGAAGCTGTAGTAGGCCGAACCGGTCAGGCCACCGAACTTGCCGACGTACTTGACGGTGTTGTCAGCACGCGACTGGAATTCAGCAGCTTGGGCGGTGATCGAGTAACGCGGCGAGATCGCGGCCGGATCGTACATCAGACCGAAGTCATACATCGTGGTCTGTTGACGACCGATGGTCAGGGTACCCAGCTGGTGTTGCACGCCAACGTAGGCAGCACGGCCGAACAGGCGGTTGTCCTGGCCCGAGCGGCCGGTGTCGACGTCGAAACCGCTTTCCAGCACGAACAGACCCTTCAGGCCACCGCCCAGATCCTCGACGCCACGCAGGCCCCAGCGGGAGCCCGACTGGCCGCCCGACTGCATCTTGAACAGATTGTCGCCGTTAGCGCCAGCGTTGTTGTTGTACTCGATACCAGCGTCGACCACGCCGTACAGGGTCACGCTCGACTGGGCGTAGGCGCCACCAGCGGCCAGGGCGGCGACTGCAGCTGCAAACAGTTTCATCTTCATATCGACACTTTCCTTGTCAACTGATTGGGAAATCTTGGGTTGCCCAAGTCCTTGGGCGACGCATGCACCATCACGTCTGCTGCGTATTATGTGTCAGCCCCCCCGGCGCTCAGAAGGCTTTTTCGTCGTAAACCGTGATGGGAGTCCCAAATTGTTGCTGAACAGCAACAAGGGAAAAGTCGATTTTCCCCTTCGGACGGGGGGCGGACAGCACTCCCCTTGTGGAAAAAGGCCGCACTGCTGCAGCGCTGGCGGCGCTTGTCGGGGGTAAACGACAGCGCCTGCCAACCCTGTAGAGGCAATTGCGCCGCGAAAGGGAAAGGGGAAGAGCAGGAGAAAGAAAACGACAACGGCAAATCGCCGTTGTGCTCAGTCCGCCGAGCCGTCTCCCGCTGCAGCGGCCTCCGGCAGCGGCCGGCCGATGACCTTGGCCATCACCAGGCCCAGTTCATATAGAAGGATCAGCGGCACGGCCAGCAGAAGCTGGGACAGCACGTCCGGCGGCGTGACGATGGCGGCGATGATGAACGCGCCGACGATCACGTAGGGACGAATCTCCCTGAGTTTCTCCAGTTCGACGACGCCGAAGCGCACCAGCACGATCACCACCACCGGCACTTCGAACGTGATGCCGAAGGCGAGGAACGTGGTCATCGCGAAGCTCAGGTATTTGTCGATGTCGGTGGACATCTCGGCCCCGAGCGGCGCGTTGTAGTGCGCCATGAAGTGGAAAACCGTCGGGAACACCAGGAAGTAGGCGAAGGCGACGCCGGCCAGGAACAGCAGGTAGCTGCTGGTCACCAGCGGCATGATCAGCCGCTTTTCATGCTGGTACAGGCCCGGCGCGACGAATTGCCAGATCTGGTAGAGCACCCACGGCAGCGCGATCAGGAAGGCGACCAGCATGGTCACCTTCATCGGCACGAAAAAGGAGCCGGTCACGTCGGTGACGATCATCCTGCCGCCCGAGGGCAGCGACTCGATCAGCGGGCGGGAAAACAGGTTGAAGATGTCCGGCGCCCAGTAAACCAGGGCGACAAAGACCAGGATCACCCCGGCGACGGCCTTCACGACGCGCTCGCGCAACTCGACCAGGTGCGAGATGAAGGTTTCCTGCTGGGATTCGTCTTGGGGATCGGGGGATCGGGATTCGCTCATGGCGGGAGCCGCCGGTCGTGGCGGCAAGGTACGGCTATATCAATCGAAGAAGGAACGGGACGGGCCGGTGGCAGGCCGGTGACGCTTGACGCGCGCCGCGCCGGATTGCGCCCATCCCCGAATCTTGTGCTGGCGCTTGTACCATTTCGGCACCGCGCCCTGCTTGACGCGCCAGCTCTTGCGGCCATTGTGGGACTTGTGAGCCGAGTCCCAGCTGGGCGGGAAGGCGCTGCTGCCGATGCCGCTCACGCCTCCGCCCTGCTCGCCGGCCGTCTCGCCGTAGGCGTCGCCCGAGAAAGCCGAGTTGATGGCCTGGCTCTGCTCGCTGACCTCCTTGTGGATGGTCTGCTCGACGTCGCGCGCCGCCTGTTCGAACTCGGTGCGCATGCGCCGCAGCTCCTCGAGCTCGACTTCGCGGCTGACTTCGGCCTTGACGTCGGCGATATAGCGCTGGGCGCGGCCGATCAGCGCACCGACGGTGCGCGCGACCTTGGGCAGCCGCTCGGGACCGATGACGATCAGCGCGACCGCGCCGATCAGCGCCAGCTTGGAAATGCCGAGATCGATCATGCGGGGTGGGAAACCTTCTGGCTCAACATTCGAGACTCAACTTGCGGCGGTAGCGTGGGGACCAGCGTCGGTGCCAGTCAGCGTGGCCAGCGTGGGTGCCAGCGCGTGCTCGTGAGGCATCGCCGGATACATCCACGGACAGATCGCCGGAAAGGCAGCGGCGCCGGCCATCGGGGCCGGCGCCGTCGCCCGGGAAACCATCGGCCGGGAAAGGCCGGGAGCAAACCCGCCTGGCAGCGGCACGGATGCCGCAGCCCGGCGCGGTTCGGTCCTTACTGCTGCTGACGGGCCTTTTCCTTGGCGTCCACGTCGATGGTGGTGGTGTCGCGCAGTTCCTTCGGCTGGGCAGCGGCGGCGGTGTCGTCCACCGGGTTGCCGTTGGCGTCCTTCATGCCGTCCTTGAAACCCTTGACCGCGCCACCGAGGTCCTGGCCGATGTTGCGCAGCTTCTTCGTGCCGAAGACCAGCATGATGATCACCAGAACGATCAGCCAATGCCAAATGCTAAACGAACCCATTTTCCTGCTCCTGTAAAGCCTCGCGCGGTCCGGCTTCCCGAACCCGTTGTTCCGTCCTGAATTGCCGCGCCGGCCGACGGGAGCCGGCGCGTGCGCCAGCCATGCGGCCGACGCGATTGGATGTTCTGCCCAGGCAGGCCACCCCGGTCAGGGCAGCGCCGCCTTCCATTCGGTGCGGGGGCCGCCCATCACGTGCAGATGCAGGTGATAGACCTCCTGGCCGCCGTCCGGACCCGTGTTGATCACGGTCCGGAAACCGTTGCCGCACCCGGTCTCCCGGGCCAGTTCCGGCGCCTTGAGCAGCATTTTAGCAAGCACGTCGCCATGGCTCGCATCGCAGGCCGCCAGCGACTCGACGTGCAGCTTCGGGATGATCAGGAAGTGCACCGGAGCCTTCGGATGAATATCGTGAAAGGCCAGCATGTCGGCATCCTCATACACCTTGCGGGACGGGATCTGGCCGGCGACGATCTTGCAGAATATGCAATTCTCGTGTCCGTTCATGAAAGTTTCATTTCGAAGTCAAACAAAGCGCGCCCGCAGCGGGCCTGCTGCCCGGTTGCACACCCTTACAACGCGCGTTGGGTCGTTTCGGGATACATGGGCCTGCGGTCGTTCAGGTACAGCCAGCCTTTGACGATACGGTAAAGAATCCATACCGACAATACGGCCCAGGCGCCAAAGGCAAAGGGAATGCCGACAACCGTCGCGAACAGCACCCCGCCGACCGCGGTCCAGGCCACCGACCACCAGAACGAGCGGATCTGCCAGGCGAAGTGGCTCTCGCAGAGCGTGCCGCGCGCGTCGTCACGCTTGACGTAGTTGATGACGATGGCGATCAGCGCGGTGATGCCGCCGGTCAGCCAGAAGATGGCGTACAAGGCGTAGAGGATATGCGTCAGCTTGCGCATGCTGTCCTCGCGCGCCTGGGGCGAGCGCACCACCGCGCCGCTATAGTCGTTCTGCATGGCCCTGCTCCTGAATCCGTGATTGCCGTCGCGTGCCGAGTGGCGCTGCTTCAGCCCTGGTCGGCGGGCCGGCTCGCCTTCTCGGCAAGGCCCGACAGCCCCTCCCGGCGCGCCAGTTCGGCCACCACCTGCTCGGGCGACAGACCGAGGCGTGCCAGCAGCACCATGCTATGGAACCACAGATCGGCGACTTCGTAGACGACCTTGTCCAGCGCTGCCGGCGAGAGCCCGTCGGCGCGCGCATCCTTGGCGGCCATTACGGTTTCGGTGGCTTCCTCGCCGATTTTCTTCAGGATCGCGTCGTCGCCTTTCTTGAACAGGCGCGCGACATAGGATTGATCGGGATCGCCGCCGTTTTCGGGCTTGCGCGACTCCAGCGTCGCGGCGATCCGGGCCAGCACGTCGGGCTGGCCGGAGGGGAGTTGCGTCATCAGTGACTGCCGTAAATGGTCGAGGGGTCCTTGATCACCGCGTCCACGGTTTGCCACTCGCCGTCCTCGGCGGTGCCCTCGAATTTCTGGAAGAAGCAGGAGTGCCGGCCAGTATGGCAGGCGATGCCATGGATCTGCGTGACCTTCAGCAGCACCACGTCCTCGTCGCAGTCCAGCCGAATCTCATGCACCTTCTGCACGTGCCCGGATTCCTCGCCCTTGTGCCAGAGCCGCTTGCGCGAGCGCGACCAGAACACCGCCTCGCCCAGTTCGACGGTACGCTTGAGCGCCTCGCGATTCATGAAGGCGAACATCAGCACGTCGTTCGACTCCACTTCCTGGACGATCACCGGCACCAATCCGTTATCGTCCCAGCGGACCTTGTTCAGCCATGTTGTCGCCATGATCAGAGCCGTACCGGAATACCCTGGCCGGCCATGAACTGCTTGGCCTCGCCGACGGTGTGTTGTCCATAGTGGAAGATGCTGGCGGCGAGCACCGCATCGGCGCGTCCCGTCGTGATGCCATCGGCCAGATCCTGCAGGCCGCCGACGCCGCCGGAGGCAATCACCGGCACGCCGACCGCGTCGCTGACCGCTCGCGTCAGCTCCAGATCGAAGCCGCTGCGGGTGCCGTCGCGGTCCATGCTGGTCAGCAGCAGTTCGCCCGCGCCGCGGCGCGCCATCTCGCGCGCCCACTCGACCACGTCAAGGCCGGTGGCCTTGCGGCCGCCATGGGTGAACACCTCCCAGCGCGCCGGTTCGCCGTCGGCAGAGCTGCGCTTGGCGTCGATGGCGACGACGATGCATTGGGAGCCGTAGCGGGAGGTGGCCTCGGATACCAGGTCCGGATTGGCGATGGCCGACGAGTTGACGCTGATCTTGTCCGCACCGGCGTTGAGCAGCCGGCGCACGTCCTCGACGGTGCGCACGCCGCCGCCGACGGTCAGCGGAATGAAGACCTGCGACGCGACGTCCTCGATGATATGCAGGATCAGGTCGCGGCCATCGCTGGTGGCGGTGATGTCCAGAAAGGTGATCTCGTCCGCGCCCTGCTCATCATAGCGGCGCGCGATTTCGACCGGGTCGCCCGCGTCGCGCAATTCGACGAAGTTGACCCCCTTGACCACCCGCCCGTTGGTCACGTCCAGGCAGGGGATGATACGTTTGGCTAGCATGGAAATCCTTGCCGGCTGCCGTCGTGCGGCCGCAGCCGGTGCGCCGGTGTGGCGCTGGGCGCCGGGCTTATTCCGCGGCGCCGAGTTTGTCCGCGTGCGCCTGCGCGTCCGCGAAGTTCAGGTCGCCCGAGTAGATCGCGCGACCGCAGATCACGCCCTCGACGCCTTCCGGCTCGACCTCGCACAGCCGATCGATATCGGCCATGCCGGACAGGCCGCCGCTGGCGATCACCGGGATCGTCACCGACTGGGCGAGCTTGACGGTGGCGTCGATATTCAGGCCCTGCAGCATGCCATCGCGGCCGATATCGGTATAGATGATCGCCTCGACGCCGTAATCCTCGTACTTGCGGGCGAGATCGACGACCTCATGGCCGGTCAGCTTGCTCCAGCCGTCGGTGGCGACCTTGCCATCGCGGGCGTCCAGGCCAACGATGATATGGCCGCCAAAGGCCGCGCAGGCGTCCTTCAGGAAACCGGGGTTCTTGACCGCGGCGGTGCCGATGATGACATAGGACAGGCCGTCATCGAGCCAGCGCTCGATGGTGTTCAGGTCGCGGATGCCGCCCCCCAGCTGCACGGGAATCTCGTCGCCAACCTCGGCGATGATGGACTTGATGGCCGCCTCGTTGCGCGGCTTGCCGACGAAGGCACCGTTCAGGTCCACCAGATGAAGCCGGCGCGCGCCCTGCTCCAACCAGTGTCGTGCCATGGCGGCGGGCTCTTCGGAGAAGACGGTGGCCTGGTCCATATCGCCTTGTTTGAGGCGAACACACTGACCGTCCTTCAGGTCGATGGCCGGAATGAGCAACATAAGCTTGACGAGCGTTTCGAAAAAGAAATTATTTTGGCTGAGCCGGCCGAAGCCGGCCCCGTTCTGACGGCGGCAGGAATTACGGCTTCCAGTGGACGAAGTTCCGATACAGCTGCAGGCCCACGTCCGCGCTCTTCTCGGGGTGGAACTGCGTGGCGAAAATATTATCCCGGGCTACTGCGCTGGTAAACACGACGCCATAGTCCGTCTCCCCGGCCACGTGCGCCGGGTCGCTGGGCCGCACATAATAGCTGTGCACGAAATAGAACCAGCTTTCGTCCGGAATTCCGTCCCACAACGGGTGCGCGGCGGCCTGGCGAACACGGTTCCAGCCCATCTGCGGCACCTTGTAGCGCGAGCCGTCCGGCTGCTTCATGCCGTCCAGCTCGAAGCGGACCACATCCCCGCGCATCAGGCCCAGCGCGGGTGTGCGGCTTGCGCCAGCCCTACTTTCCGCGCTCGAATCGAACAGCATCTGTTCGCCAACGCACACGCCGAGCAGCGGTTTGGTCGCCGCCGCTTCGATCACGGCCTCGCGCAGACCCGAGGCGTCGAGCGCCGCCATGCAATCCGGCATGGCGCCCTGGCCGGGCAGCACGACGCGGTCGGAACCGCGGATTCCCTGCGGCACGTCGACAATCCGCACTTCGGCTTCCGGCGCGGCAGTACGCAGCGCCTGGGCCACCGAGCGCAGGTTGCCCATGCCGTAGTCCACAATAGCAATCGTAGTCATGATGGTTGAACGGGCCGCGGCGTGAGCCGCCGGCCATCAGTCGGGTTTCGTGGACAGGCGCGGCTTCGCTGCGGCGGTCGGCCGGCCACCCGGCCGGTCAGAGCGTGCCTTTCGTCGAAGGGATCGTATTGGCAGCACGCGGATCCAGTTCCACCGCCATGCGCAGCGCGCGCCCGAAGGCCTTGAACACGGTCTCGCACTGATGATGCGCGTTGATGCCACGAAGGTTGTCGATGTGCAGCGTTACGCCGGCGTGATTGACGAATCCGCGGAAAAATTCGATGGTCAGGTCCACATCGAACGTCCCGACCCGTGCCCGCGTGAAGGGAACGTGGAATTCCAGGCCCGGCCGGCCGGAGAAATCGATGACGACGCGCGACAGGCATTCGTCCAGCGGTACGTAGCTATGGCCGTACCGGGTGATGCCCTTCTTGTCGCCGACGGCGCGTGCGACCGCCTGCCCCAGCGTGATGCCCACGTCCTCGACCGTATGGTGATCGTCGATGTGCACGTCGCCGGTCGCCTCGACTTCCAGGTCGATCATGCCGTGCCGGGCGATCTGGTCCAGCATGTGGTCGAGAAACGGCACGCCGGAATTGAGCGTCTGGCGGCCGGTACCGTCCAGATTCAGCGCGATGCGAATCTGGGTTTCGGAGGTATTGCGGGTGACCTCTGCAACACGCATGGTGTTAATCCTGCATCGAGGCGGCAAAGGCCTCGAGAAACAGCGCGTTTTCTTCGGGGGTGCTGACGGTGACGCGCAAACAATTGGTCAGCAACGGGTGCATTTTACTCACGTTCTTGATCAGCACCTTGCGCGACAGCAGGGCGTCGAAGATCCGGGCCGCGTCGGGGACGCGAATCAGCAGGAAATTGGCGGCGCTGGGGAACACCGTGACGCCGTCGTAACGGCCCAGCGCCGCAGCCAGCGCGGTGCGCTGCTCGCGCAACCGGGCAGCCTGCTCGTCCAGCACATCGACGTGTTCGAGCACGAACAGCGCGGTCGCCTCCGTCAGCACGTTGACGTTGTACGGCGGGCGGACCTTGTCGAGCTGCTCGATCCATTGGGGCGCACCGGCAAGGTAGCCAAGCCGGATGCCGGCCAGACCCAGCTTGGAGACGGTGCGCATCACCAGCAGATTGCCGAACTCGGTCAGCCGCGGCATCCAGCTTTGCTGGGCGAACGGCTGGTATGCCTCGTCGACCACCACCAGGCTGTCGCAGACCTCCCCTTGCGCGGCCCGCACGATCGCCGCCATGTCGTCGGCGTCGAACAGCGTGCCGGTCGGATTGTTGGGATAGGCGAGGTAAATCACCGCCGGGCGATGCTCGGCCATCGCCGCCAGCATCGCCTCGCGGTCCAGCGAGAAATCGGCGCGCAGCGGCACGCCGACGAAGCCGAGGCCGGCGAATTGGGCCGACATCGCATACATGACGAAGCCGGGCACGGGCGCCAGCACGCTCGCGCCGGGCCTGGCCACGGCCATCGCCAGCATGCTGATCAGCTCGTCGGAGCCGTTGCCGAGCAGCACTTCCATGCCGTCGGGAACGTCCATCACGGTCTTGAGGCGGGCCCGCAGGGCGGCGCTGCTGGGCACCGGGTAGCGGTTCAACGCCACCTGGGCAAGCCGGTCGGCCAGCTGCTGGCGCAGCGCCGGCGGCAGCTGGTAGGGGTTCTCCATGGCATCGAGCTTGACCATGCCATGCGAATCCGGCACGTGGTAGGCGCCCATGGCGAGGACGTCGTCACGGATGATTCGCTGGATCAGGGTGGGCTCGGGGGTGGACATGGGGTTCCTTGTGGTGGTGCCTGTGGTGCCTGTGGTGCCTGTGGTGCATTGCCCTCTCCCCCAGCCCCTCTCCCGCCGGGCGGGAGAGGGGAGCAAACCCGGGGCATCGGGCAAGCCGGCGGTTTTCTCCCCTCTCCCGCTTGCGGGAGAGGGGCGGGGGAGAGGGGCGGGGGAGAGGGCAAGCGAACGCTTGGAAAAAGAGGCGCGCTAGCCGTGCCGCTTCAACCGATACTCCGCACTGCGCGCATGCGCCTGCAGCCCTTCGCCATAGGCCAGTTCCGCGGCGATCTGGCCCAGCATCTGGGCGCCGGCCTCGGATACTTCGATCAGGCTCGAGCGCTTCTGGAAGTCGTACACCCCCAGCGGCGAAGAAAAGCGCGCGGTACGGGAGGTCGGCAGCACGTGGTTCGGTCCGGCGCAGTAGTCGCCCAGCGATTCGCTGGTGTACGCGCCGAGGAAGATGGCGCCCGCATGGCGGATCTTCTCGGCCCACTGACGGGGATTGACCGAGGAGATCTCCAGATGCTCGGGCGCGATCGCGTTGGCGATCTCGCACGCCTCTTCCATGTCGCGTACCCGGATCAGCGCGCCGCGCCCGGCCAGCGAGGCGGCGATCACGTTGCGACGCGGCATGTCGTCCAGCTGGCGACGGATGCTCTCCTCCACGCGGTCCAGATAGGCCTCGTCCGGGCACAGCAGGATCGACTGCGCCAGCTCATCATGCTCGGCCTGCGAGAACAGGTCCATCGCCACCCAGTCCGGATCGGTCGTGCCGTCGCAGATCACCAGGATTTCGGACGGGCCGGCGATCATGTCGATACCGACGGTGCCGAACACGCGGCGCTTGGCGGCGGCGACATAGGCGTTGCCGGGGCCAACGATCTTGTCGACCTGGGGCAGCGTCTCGGTGCCGTAGGCCAGCGCGCCGACCGCCTGCGCGCCGCCGATGGTGAACACGCGGTCCACGCCGGCGATGGCCGCCGCGGCCAGCACCAGCGGATTGCGCGTGCCGCCGGGAGTCGGCACCACCATGATGACTTCCCTGACGCCGGCGACCCGCGCCGGGATCGCGTTCATCAGCACTGACGACGGATAGGCCGCCTTGCCGCCCGGCACGTAGATGCCGACCCGATCCAGCGGCGTGACCTTTTGCCCGAGCACGGTGCCGTCGGCTTCCGCGTACTCCCAGCTATGGCTGCCGCATTCGATCTTCTGCTTCTCGTGGTAGGCGCGCACGCGAGCGGCGGCCGCTTCCAGCGCCGCACGGCGCTTGGGCTCGAGTTCCTCCAGCGCCGCTTCCATCTCGGCCGGGGACAGTTCGAGCGCGGCGAGGGAGTCGGCCTCCAGGCGATCGAAACGCAGCGTGTATTCGAGCACGGCGGCATCGCCCCGTACCCGCACGTCCGCCAGGATCTGCGCGGCGGCGCGGTCGATGGCCTCGTCCTCGCCTGCCTCGAAGGCCAGCAGCTGGCGCAGCGCGATGGCAAAGCCGGCCTCGCCGGAATCGAGCCGGCGAATGGTCATCGTCTGTTCGGTCTTGTCGTTCATGTCCGTTCCTGGGTCCGCGCCCTGGCGTCAAGCCACCGCGGCGGAAGCCCTGTCAAATGCGTCGAGAATCGGGGCCAGTCTCTCGCGCTTGAGCTTGAGAGCCGCCTGATTGACCACCAGGCGCGAGGAGATCTGCACGATTTCCTCCACCTCGACGAGGTTGTTGGCCCGCAGCGTCCCCCCGGTGCTGACCAGGTCGACGATGGCGTCGGCCAGTCCCACCAGGGGGCCGAGTTCCATCGAACCGTACAGCTTGATCAAATCGACGTGCACGCCCTTCTTCGCAAAATGCTCGCGCGCCGTCTGCACATACTTGGTGGCGACCGCCAGCCGCGCCCCCTGCCGCACGGCAGTGGCATAGTCGAACCCGGCCGGCACCGCGACCGACATGCGGCAGCGGGCGATGTTCAGGTCGATGGGCGCGTACAGGCCCGCCATGCCGTGCTCCATCAGCACATCCTTGCCGGCGACGCCGAAGTCGGCCGCCCCGTACTGCACGTAGGTCGGCACGTCCGACGCCCGCACGATGATGACCCGCACGTCAGGGTCGGTCGTCGGCAGGATCAGCTTGCGCGAGGTTTCCGGGTCCTCGGTGACCTCGATGCCTGCCGCGGCCAGCAGCGGCATCGTTTCGGTGAAGATCCTGCCTTTGGATAGGGCCAGCGTCAGCTGGTTCGGAGAAGGGCTCATTGTCGTATTGGTTTTAGCATCGCAGGAAGCGGTCTGCATCGACCGCACCGCGCGTCGGGTCATGGATGGATGCGGCGGATGCGCGCACCCACCGCCGACAGCTTGTCCTCCATCCGGTCGTAACCACGGTCCAGATGGTAGATGCGGTCGATGACCGTTTCGCCCTCCGCCACCAGTCCGGCGATCACCAGGCTTGCCGAGGCGCGCAGGTCGGTGGCCATCACGCGGGCGCCGGACAGTCGCGGCACGCCATTGACCACCGCGGTATTGCCCTCGATGGAAATGTTCGCGCCAAGCCGGTTCAGCTCCTGCACGTGCATGAAGCGGTTCTCGAAAATCGTCTCGGTGACCCGGGCACAGCCGTCGGCGACGCCGTTCAGGGCCATGAACTGGGCCTGCATGTCGGTCGGAAACGCCGGGTACTCGGCGGTGCGAAAGCCGACGGCCGTGGGGCGCCGGCGCATTGCCAGCCGCACCCAGTCGGCGCCGCGCTCGATTTCCGCGCCGGCTTCGGCCAGCTTGTCCAGCACCGCTTCGAGGATGCGCGGCGAGACATCGCGCACCACCAGCTCGCCCAGCGTCGCCGCGGCCGCGCACAGGAAGGTGCCGGCCTCGATGCGGTCGGCGATCACCGCATGGCTGGCGCCGTGCAGCCGCTCGACGCCCTGGATCACCAGCCGGTCGGTGCCGATGCCCTCGATGCGGGCCCCCATCGCCACCAGCAGCCGCGCCAGGTCGCCGACCTCGGGTTCGCGCGCGGCGTTCTCCAGCACGGTCTCGCCCTCCGCCAGCGTGGCGGCCATCAGCAGGTTCTCGGTGCCGGTGACCGTCACCATGTCGGTGACGATGCGCGCGCCCTTGAGCCGGGCTGCGCGGGCGTGGATATAGCCGTGCTCGATGCGGATCTCGGCGCCCATGGCCTGCAGGCCCTTGATGTGCTGGTCGACCGGACGGGCGCCGATGGCGCAACCGCCGGGCAGCGACACGCGCGCCTCGCCGAAACGGGCAAGCAGCGGGCCGAGCACCAGGATCGACGCGCGCATGGTCTTGACCAGTTCGTAGGGCGCCTCGGGCGAAGTGATGTCGCGGCCGTCCAGCGAGACGCGGTTGCCCTGCTGCTCGACGCGCACGCCCATCTGCCGCAGCAGCTTCAGCGTGGTGCGCACGTCCTGCAGGTCGGGCACGTTGTCCAGCGTCAGCGTATCGGCCGCCAGCAGTCCGGCGCACAGGATCGGCAATGCCGCATTCTTGGCGCCCGAGATGCGAATCTCGCCGCGCAGCGGGCCGTTGCCCTGGATTTCGAGCTTGTCCATCCTCGTCCCGGCGTCAGCCCTGCCCCGCCCCCGCCTGCCATTCGGCCGGCGTCAGCGTCTTCATCGACAGCGCATGGATTTCCGCACGCATGCGGTCGCCCAGCGCGGCATAGACGCGCTGGTGGCGCTGGATCAACCGCTTGCCCTCGAATTCGGCGCTGACGATGGTGGCGAAGAAGTGCTGGCCATCGCCTTCGACTTCCAGATGCTCGCAGGGCAGGCCGTTGGCGATGTATTGCTTGACTTGTTCCGGTGTAGGCAGCATGGCTGTCCTCGTTGGGTTCTGCGCGGCTCAGTGCCGCAGCTTGAAACCGCTGCGCAGCAGGCGCAGTGCGATGGTGGCGACCACGGCGAAGGCGGCGGCGACGAGCCCGAAGCTGACCACGGGCGAGACGTCGGAGACGCCGAAGAAGCCGTAGCGGAATCCGTCGATCATGTAGAAGAACGGATTGGCGTGCGACACCGCCTGCCAGAACGGCGGCAGCGAATGGATCGAATAGAACACGCCGGACAGGAAGGTCGCCGGCATGATCAGGAAGTTCTGGAACGCCGCCAGCTGGTCGAATTTCTCCGCCCAGATGCCGGCGATCAGGCCGAGCGTCCCGAGCATCGCCGCGCCCAGCAGGGCGAAGGCAAGAATCCAGCCGACGTTGAAGACGTGCAGATCGGCGAACCAGACGGTCACCAGCAGCACACCAAGGCCCACCGCGAGGCCGCGCACCACCGCGGCGCCGACGTAGGCACCGAACATCTCCCAGTGCGACAGCGGCGGCAGCAGCACGAAGACCAGGTTGCCGGTGATCTTGGACTGGATCAGCGACGACGAACTGTTGGCGAAGGCGTTCTGCAGTACGCTCATCATCACCAGGCCCGGCACCAGGAAGGCGGTGTAGGTGATCTGGTCGTAGACCTTGACGCGGTCTTCCAGCACATGGCCGAAGATCAGCAGATACAGGATGGCGGTCAGCACCGGCGCGGCGACGGTCTGGAAGCTGACCTTCCAGAAGCGCAGCACTTCCTTGTAGAGCAGCGTGCGGAAACCGATCAGCACGCCGCCCGGCAGACTGCCCCCTGGCTCGGCGATGGGGTCGTCTCCGCGAGCGCCTGCCGCGCCCTGGCTGACATCGTGGGGGATCTTCATGCCGCGCCCTCCACGGCGCCGGCGCCCTGTATCTCGGGCAGCCGGCCGTCACGTTTCATGATCTGCACGAACACATCCTCCAGATCGGCCTTGTTGATTTCCATGTCCTCGATGTCGCAGCCAGCCTCGCGGCAGGCGGCGAGGATCGGCTCCACTACCTGGTAGCCGGACAGCCGCAGCCGGATCGCCCGCTCGCCCGGGTTCGACGGCATCCGCAGCGGCTCCAGCGAAGTCGGCAGCGCACCGCGCGACAGCGTCAGCACCAGTTGCAGGCCGGCGAACTGCGTCAGCAGGTTGCTGGTGCGCTCGAGCGCCACCACTTCGCCGAACTTCAGCATCGCGATGCGATCGCACAGTGCCTCGGCTTCCTCGAGGTAGTGCGTGGTCAGGATGATGGTGTGGCCTTCCCGGTTCAGACGCGAAATGAACTTCCACAAGGTCTGGCGCAGTTCGACGTCCACGCCGGCGGTCGGCTCGTCCAGCACGATGACGGGCGGGCGGTGCACCAGCGCCTGCGCGACCAGCACGCGGCGCTTCATGCCGCCCGAGAGCTGGCGCATGTTGGCGTCGGCCTTGCTGGTCAGGTCCAGGTTGGCCATGATCTCGTCGATCCAGTCGTCGTTGCGCGACAGGCCGAAATAGCCCGATTGCAGGCGCAAGGTCTCCCGCACGGTGAAGAACGGATCGAAGACCAGTTCCTGTGGCACCACGCCCAGCATGCGGCGCGCCATCCGGTAGTCGTCGACGACATCGTGCCCGTGCACGCGCACGCTGCCCGAATCCGCGCGGTTCAGGCCGGCAAGGATGGAAATCAGCGTCGTCTTGCCGGCGCCATTGGGCCCGAGCAGGCCGAAGAACTCGCCGCGCTCGACGCTGAACGACACGCCCTTGAGCGCCTGCAGACTGCGGTAGCGCTTGCGGACATCGGATATTTCGATGGCTTTCATGGCCGTATTGCGTGGGCGGGGACGCGCGATGGGCTGCGCGCCGCGCCGGCCTCCGGAAAAATGGCGGGACCGCCCGGTCAGACGTGGCAGCCGCCGCGTGAGCTGCTGGCGGGGGCATCGCGGATGCATATGCATCGGACGTGCCGGCGCCGGACGGGGCATTTGCCGGCGCTCCGGTGCCAGACCGGAAACGTCGCCAGCGCGAACGCTGGCAGACAGGCGCCAACAAAACGGATAACCGGGGATTATAGGGGATGGAGGGGTCGGTCCGCTTTGCAGCCCAGGGGGCCGCTCCAGCCATCCGTACCAGGCGCGGTGACGAGGGAGCCGTCACCGTGGCATCGCACAAGGCCGGGCGAACCGCGCCGGGCCTGTGGATGCCGGGTCAATGTCGCGGCTGGTCGGCCGTGGCGTCCAGATCGAGCAGTCCGTCCACGCCATACAGCGCCGCGAGCGAGAGGAGCTGGGCAGGCACCGCGACGAAGCCGATCCGGCCGCCGCGGGCCTGCGCCGCCCGGTGCAGGGCCAACAGCACCGCCACGGCGCTCGAATCGACGCGGTTCAGCTTGCCGCAGTCCACGCGCGCCTCGCCCCGCGCGACCGCATCCAGCGCGCCCCGCAGCACGGCGGTCGCATTGCGATTGGTCAGTTCGGTGCCAAGCGAGATCATTCGTGGTGTCTTTCCGTGAAGCGGTGGGTCATGGCGGCAGGGATGCCGCGCGGATTGTAGCGGGTTTCGTTGCCGCGGCCCGCCCCCTGTCCGCAGGGGAGGAGCCGCGGCGCTTGCCCGCCGGGCCGTCAGTTCTTGGCGCTGGCCAGCTGGCGGTTGCGATCCTGCAGCGTCTTGATGACCCCGTCGATACCCTGCTGGCTGGCGATGGTGTTGAAGCTGCCCTTGTAGGCTTCGGTCAGCCAGGCGCCCAGCACGTTGATGTCGTACACCTTCCAGCCCTGCGGCGTCTTCTCCAGGCGGTAATCCATCTGGATCGGATCGCCCTTGTTGATCACCTGGGTGCGCACCACGGCCTCGGTGTCCTCCGGCGCGCCGCGGAACGGACGGAACTGCACGGTCTGGTCACGCACCTGCGAAACCGCGCCGGCGTAGGTGCGGATCAGCAGCATCTTGAACTCCTCGATGATCTGCTTCTGCTGCTCCGGGGTCGCCTTGGACCAGTTGCGGCCCATCGCGATCTGCGTGGTGCGGGTGAAGTTGGCGTTCGGCATGATCTTTTGCTCGACCAGCGCCGTGATCTTGGGGATGCTGCCGGCCTGCATTTCCTTGTCGGCCTTGACGGTGGCCATCACGTCTTCGACCAGCGAGCGGACCAGGCCGTCGGGCGTCGACGTGTCCGGTGCCTGGGCCAGCGCGGGGCCGCTCAGGGCGAAGGCGGCGATAAAGGGAAGCAAGAGTCGCTTAAGCATGGATTTCCTTGTCTATCAGTACCGGCGAGCGCAAGGGGCTTGCGTCGCCTGCCGGCTCCGGCACACCGAATGGCGTGCCGGCCGACTTGTCGTTATTGGAGATGGGCGGGCGGTCCGGAGTTCATGCTGCCTCGGGATGCACGCTACTGCACTGCTTCTCACAACTTGTTGCAGCGCTGACCGAGCGTTCACAAGTGATGCTCGATCCGCTTAAATACCCGGGCCGTCACGAGGCGCCGTGGCGCGGCCAGCGTCAGAAACGCAGGCCGGGCGTCGGTCCCATCGGGGGCACGGGCATGGGCTGCTGGCTCGGATCGATCGCCGGCTGGGTCGGCGAGGCGGGCGCGGGCTCGGTGCCCTGCGCCGCATCGGCAGCGGCCTCCCCCTCGGCTGCCGCATCGGTGTCCGCATCGTCGCCGTCGCTGTCCGGCGGATTGCCGTCATGGATCAGGTACGAACGGCGCTGCAGGTAGGCGTCGCGGGTGAAGGCGTACTTGTCCAGCGCCGCCTGTTCGATCAGCGAAGTGGCGCCGAGCAGGTTGGCGCGCGTATTGACCAGCCGCAGCCCGGTCAGCGAGTTGCGCAACGATACCGGATAGATGTAGGCACCGGGATCGGCCTGCCGGTCGACGATCATGCCCGTCGTATCGCGGAAGGTGCTCGGTCCGAACAGCGGCAGTACCAGATACGGGCCGGACGGCACGCCCCAGACGCCCAGCGTCTGGCCGAAGTCCTCGTTGTACTTGGGCAGGCCGGCGGGCGTGGCGATATCGATCAGGCCGCCGAGGCCAAGCACCGTGTTGATCGCCACCCGCATGGTGTCCTCGGCAAAGCGCGTCGGCTTGCCCTGCAGCAGGTTGTTCAGCGCCGAATAGACGTCGCTGAAGTTGGAGAACACGTTGGTGACGGCGGTGCGTATCGGCGACGGCACGATATCCGAGTAGACCTCGGCGACCGGACGGAAGATGCCGCGGTCCAGGTCCTCGTTGATTTTCGTGACCTCGCGATTGAACGGCTCCAGAGGGTCGCGCGGATTCCTGTCCGGCCCGGTCGCGCAACCGGACAACGCCACTGCCGCCGCGGCGGCGAGCAGCCATCGCTTGTGAACCCCCGAACCCGTCATTTTTCTGCTCCCGCGCCGCCTGCGTCGGCGGCCTTGTTATATAGGAATTGTCCGATCAGGTTCTCCAGCACCACTGCCGACTGCGTCATCGTGATGCGGGCCCCCTCGGCAAGCATGGCGGTGTCGCCGCCGGCTTCCAGACCGATGTACTGCTCGCCGAGCAGCCCCGACGTCAGGATCTTGGCCGAGGTGTCCTTGGGAAACTGGTAGCGCTGCTCCAGATCCATCACCACGGTAGCCTGATAGGTCTTGTCGTCGAAGGTGATCGCCGCCACCCGGCCGACCACCACGCCCGCGCTCTTGACCGGCGCGCGCGCCTTCAGCCCGCCGATGTTGTCGAAGCGGGCCTGGATCCGGTACGTGTCCTCGAAGCTGAACGTGCTCATGTTGCCGGCCTTCAAGGCCAGGAACAGCAAGGCCAGGATGCCGGCCACCACGAACAGCCCCACCCAGAAGTCGAGTGCGTTCTTTCTCATCGGAATTCTCTTTTCAATCAATCGTCGACCGCGTATCGATGCACAGCTCAGGTGCTGAACATCAGCGCGGTCAGCAGGAAATCGAGCGCCAGCACGGCCAGCGACGCGATCACGACGGTTCGGGTGGTGGCGCGCGAAACGCCCTCGGGTGTCGGCCGGGCCTCATACCCCTGATACAGGGCGATGAATGTCACCGCAATGCCGAAGATAAAGCTTTTGAGCAGTCCGTTCAGGACGTCAGCCCGCACATCGACGCCGCCCTGCATCTGCGACCAGAACGCGCCGGCATCGACGCCGATCAGCTGCACGCCGACGATATAGCCGCCCAGGATGCCCACCGCGCTGAAGATGGTGGCCAGCACCGGCATGGCGATCACCCCCGCCCAGAAGCGCGGCGCCACCACGCGCTGCAACGGGTTGACCGCCATCATTTCCATCGCGCTCAATTGCTCGCCGGCCTTCATCAGGCCGATTTCGGCCGTCAGCGACGTGCCCGCGCGGCCGGCGAACAGCAGCGCCGTGACCACCGGGCCCAGCTCGCGCACCAGCGACAGCGCCACCAGCAGGCCCAGCGCCTGTTCCGACCCGTAGCGGTTCAGCGTGTAGTAGCCCTGCAGGCCAAGCACGAAGCCGACGAACAGGCCCGACACGGCGATGATCACCAGCGACAGGTTGCCGACGAAGAAGATCTGGTCCGACACCAGCCGCATGCGCCGCAATAGCGAGCCGGACATGGCCAGCATGGTGAGGAACATCCGCGTGCCGCGGCCCAGCCCCTCGATGCTGCGTCGCACGGCGCCGCCGATCGAGGCAAAGAAACCGTAGATCGCGCCCATCAACCCCGCCCTCCCGCACCGAAGTCTTCCGCAAGGGACGGTCCGGCGTAGTGGAACGGCACCGGGCCGTCCGCTTCGGCATGGACGAACTGATGCACGAACGGGTCGGTCGAGGCGCGCAGCGCGTCAGGCTCGCCCTCGGCGGCGATACGGCCGTTGGCGATGAAGTACACGTAGTCGGCGATCTGGAAGGTCTCGTTCACGTCGTGCGAGACGATGATGGTCGTTGCGCCCAGCGCATCGTTCAGGGTGCGGATCAGCCGGGCGGTCAGGCCCAGCGAGATCGGGTCCAGTCCGGCGAACGGCTCGTCGTACATCAGCAGCGCCGGATCGAGCGCGATCGCCCGGGCCAGTGCCACGCGGCGCGCCATGCCGCCGGAAATCTGCGATGGCATCAGGTCGCGCGCCCCACGCAGCCCGACCGCGTTCAGCTTCATCAGCACCAGGTCGCGGATCATCGCGTCCGGCAGGTCCGTGTGCTCGCGCAGCGGGAAGGCCACGTTGTCGAAGACCGACAGATCGGTAAACAGCGCGCCGAACTGGAACAGCATGCCCATCTGCCGCCGTGCCGCATAGAGGCCGGCGCGGTCGAGCTTGCCGATATCCGCGCCATCAAAGCGCACCTCGCCGCGCGTGGCGCGCACCTGGCCCCCGATCAGACGCAGGACGGTGGTCTTGCCACAGCCGGAGCCGCCCATGACCGCCACCACCTTGCCGCGCGGAATACGCATGGAGAGGCCGGAGAGGATGGGCTTGCCGCCCGCCGCATAGGCGAAGTCGACGGCTTGCAGTTCGACGAGGGTGGAATTGAGTTCGGTCACGGTGGCATCGCGAGGGACGGACGGCATTATAAGTGCTAACACCTATACTTGCCCGTGACCGTGCCTCGCAACACCTGGGCGACGAGTGGCGCCAAAACAACTCCGGGTGGCAAACCGCCGCGACGAGCGGTCGGGTCCCGGCCCCACGTCAGGGTTCCACCGGTCGGCCCGCCTGCCGCAGAATCACCTGCCACTGGATCGATTCCGAGCGGATCGCGGTGGCGAACGCTTCCGGGGAATCGCGCAGCGGCGTCAGCCCCACCTCGTGCAGGCGCTCGCGCACCTGCGGCTCCCGCACGATCTGGTCCAACGCGCCAGCCAGCTTGCCGACGATGACACGTGGCGTCTTGGCGGGCGCCAGAATGCCCAGCCAGGGCCCGGCGCCGTAGCCGTCCATGCCGCTTTCGGCCAGCGTCGGCACGCCGGGCGCCAGCGAGGAACGGCTCGAGCCGGCGACCGCGAGCAGGCGCAGCGCGCCGCTCGCCAGGTGCGGCTCCACCGCCGCATAGTTGCAGAAGCAGGCGCTGACCCGCCCGGCGAGCACTTCCTGCACTAGCGCGGCCTCCCCTTTCGCCGTTACCAGCGGAATCCCGTTCGGGATGCCGCGGATCGCGTATTCGGCGTACAGATGGGCCGGTGTACCGGGCTGTGCCGTGCCGATGCTGTAGGCGGAGGGATTGGCGCGGGCGGCATCGAGCCACTGCTGCGGGGTGCGCACCGGCAGGCGCCCGTTCACCGCCAGAAACAGCGGCATCGACACCACCCGGGCCACCGGTGTGAAGTCGCGCAGCACGTCGTGGGCCTGCGGCTCGACGCCGGGCTGGATCAGCACGGTGGACTGGTGCAGCAGCAGGGTATGACCGTCCGAGCTGGCGCGCGCGACCACATCGCTGGCGGTAGTGCCGTTGGCGCTGGGGCGGTTGTCCACCTCCACCGGCACACCAAGGTGCTGGGTCAAGCGCTCCGCCAGAAAGCGGGCGATGGCATCCGGCACACCGCCGGCCGGGAACGGCACGATCAGCCGGACCGGCCGCGAGGGCCAGGAATGGGGCGAGCGATCGGTCAAGCGTGCCGCGGCAGGTTCGCCGCGACCGTTGCCGGCGGCGGCCTGGGCCGGCGCCGCCAACGGCAGCGCGAGCAGCGGCGCGGCGCCAGGCGCGGCGAGCAGCACCACGGCCCGGCGCAGGAAGCGCCGCCGTGGCGCCGCAGCCGACGCATCGGCCCGGATCGGTGAATCGGCCGGCGGCCTGGGCACGGCAAGGAAGTGCTGGCTCGCCTTTCCTTGCCAAAGCCGCGCAAGCATGCGAACTTCGGGCATCAAATTCCTCCGGCGCGCCAGCCAGGCGGCGCGTCTGGATTGAATGACAAGGGATTAGCGAGGCAGTCTTTGGCTTTTCTTTGTCTCCATTGTAAGTAGGCCCGCCAGAGGGGCACAGACCGCGTTAACCATAGCCGGGACAACCCTCGGGACGGCAGCGCGCCAGGGGCCGCAAAAGGAGGAAAGGCGCCTCTTCTATAATTACCGCCATGTCCGAATTTCTTCTGCGGCCGATGGCGGCGGCCGATCTGCCCGCCGTGCTGGCGGTGCAGGCGCAGTGCTATCGGCCCGACCTGATCGAAGCGCGCGAGGCGCTCGAAAGCCGGCTGGCGATGGACCCGCAGCTTTGCTGGGTCGCAACACGCAAAAATCCTGCCGATGACGGCCAGCCTTCCGTGGCGGCCTATCTGCTCACTCATCGCTGGAATCGAGAGACGCTGCCGGCGCTCGGGGCGGTATTGGAGCCGCCCTGCTGCGATGCAAAATCTGCGGTCCCGCCCTCTCTTACCTGGTATGTGCACGACATGGCAGTGTCGCCGATGGCGCAGGGCCACGGCCTGGCCGGGCGGCTCTATGACGCCGCCTGCCGGGCAGCGCGGCAGGCGGGATTGCGCTGCTCCCGACTGGTAGCGGTGCAGGCGGCCGCGCGCTGGTGGCGGCGGATGGGATATGCGCCGGTGGCACTGCCGGCGCAAGACCTGGCGCGGCTGGCGCCGGTATTGGCACACTACGGCGAGGGGGCATTGATGATGG
Source organism: Cupriavidus sp. AU9028 (assembly GCF_019795295.1). GTDB lineage: Bacteria > Pseudomonadota > Gammaproteobacteria > Burkholderiales > Burkholderiaceae > Cupriavidus. The sequence goes on from NZ_JAIMCG010000013.1 coordinate 90,437, forward strand.
AGCGGCGCCTGGATGCGGCGACCACGGGCCCGGCCGGGCTCCGCTAGCGAGGGTTAACGAAAAAGGGCCCGCGCCGGAGCGCGGACCCTTTGTTCCCTGCCGGTTGCGGCCGCCCGGCAGCGGGCGGCCGTCCCTGGCTCAACGCGGCAATTCGCTGCTGCCCATCAGGAAGGCATCGACCGAGCGCGCGGCCTGGCGGCCTTCGCGGATGGCCCACACCACCAGCGATTGTCCGCGGCGCACGTCGCCCGCGGCGAACACCTTGGGCACGTTGGTGTAGTAGGCGCGCTCGCCTTCGGTGCCGGCCTTGGCATTCTTGCGGCCATCGGTATCGACACCGAACGCGTCCAGCACCGAGCCCACCGGGTTGGTGAAGCCCATCGCCAGCAGTACCAGGTCGGCCTTCAGCACGAACTCGCTGTCCGGCACTTCCTGCATGCGGCCGTCCTTCCATTCGACCCGGCATGCCTTGAGCGCGCTGACCTTGCCGTTCTCGCCGATGAACTCCTTGGTGGCAACCGACCAGTCGCGCTCGCAGCCTTCCTCGTGCGAGGAGGAGGTGCGCAGCTTGATCGGCCAGTACGGCCACACCACCGGCTTGTTCTCCTGCTCGGGCGGCTGGGGCAGCAGCTCGAACTGGGTGATCGACGCCGCCCCGTGGCGGTTGGAGGTGCCCACGCAGTCCGAACCGGTGTCGCCGCCACCGATCACGATGACATGCTTGCCGTCGGCGCGGATCTCGTTGGGGCCGTCGCCGGCCACTTCCTTGTTCTGCGGGATCAGGAATTCGAGCGCGTAATGCACGCCGTCCAGGTCGCGGCCAGGCACCGGCAGGTCGCGCGGCACTTCCGCGCCGCCGGCCAGGATGACCGCGTCGAACTGGTCCATCAGCTCCTTCGCGCCAATGGTCTCGCGTGCGTAGTTCTTGATGCCGGCCGGCAGCGCGCCGTCCGTCACCATTACGCCGGTGCGGAAGGTCACGCCTTCGGCCTGCATCTGCTCGACGCGGCGGTCGATCAGCGTCTTCTCCAGCTTGAAGTCGGGAATGCCGTAGCGCAGCAGGCCGCCGATGCGGTCGTTCTTCTCGAACACGGTGACGTCATGGCCGACGCGCGCCAGTTGCTGGGCGGCCGCCAGCCCCGCGGGACCGGAGCCGACCACGGCGACCGCCTTGCCGGTCTTGTGGCTCGGCGGCTGCGGATGCACCCACTTTTCTTCCCAGGCCTTGTCGCCGATGGCCCGCTCGATCGACTTGATGCCGACCGGGTCCTCGTTGATGCCCAGCGTACAGGCCGCTTCGCACGGTGCCGGGCAGATCCGGCCGGTGAACTCGGGGAAGTTGTTGGTCTGATGCAGGACGTCGATGGCCGACTTCCAGTCCTGGCGGTACACCAGGTCGTTGAAGTCGGGAATGATGTTGTTGACCGGGCAGCCGTTGTTGCAGAACGGAATGCCGCAGTCCATGCAGCGCGCGCCCTGCACCTTCGCTTCGTTGTCCGCCAGGCGGAAGACGAATTCCTTGTAGTGCTTCACCCGCGCCGGAGCGGGCTCATAGCTCTCGCTCTGGCGGGGAAATTCGAGAAAGCCAGTCGCCTTACCCATGTTGCTTCCTTGGTCTTGCCGGGCTGCCGCATGCGTGGCGGCAGCCCCTCGTGAGGTCATTTGTTGTAGGCCCGGCCTGCAGGCCGGGCGCCGGTTCAGGCTGCGATCGCGCGCTTGCCGGTACCCTGGGCCGCCTGCTCCTGCGCGTACATCTCGCTCAGCGCGCGCTTGTACTCGGTCGGGAACACCTTGACGAACTTGCGTCGTGCGGTGGTCCAGTCCGCCAGCAGCGCCTTGGCGCGCTCGGAACCGGTGTAGCGGAAGTGCTGCTCGATCAGGTTCTTCAGGATCACCTCGTCGAGCTGGCGCTGGCCGCCGATCTTGTGCCAGGTGGCCGGGCTCTGGCCCTTCTCCTGGTCGCTCGCACCGAGCACCGCCTCCAGCGCCACCATCGAGGTGTTGCAGCGCTTGTCGAACATGCCGTCCTCGTCGAAGACGTAGGCCACGCCGCCCGACATGCCGGCTGCGAAGTTGCGGCCGGTGCCGCCCAGCACGACCACCGTGCCGCCGGTCATGTACTCGCAACCGTGGTCGCCCGTACCTTCCACGACCGCGACGGCGCCGGAGTTGCGCACTGCGAAGCGCTCGCCGGCCACGCCGTTGAAGAACGCTTCACCGGCGATGGCGCCGTACAGCACGGTGTTGCCCACGATGATGTTGCGGGTCGGATCGCCGCGGAACTCGTGCGGCGTGCGCACGATGACGCGGCCGCCCGACAGGCCCTTGCCGACGTAGTCGTTGGCGTCGCCGACCAGATCCAGCGTGATGCCGTGTGCGAGGAACGCGCCGAACGACTGGCCAGCGGTGCCCTGCAGCTGGATGTGAATGGTGTCGTCCGGCAGGCCGTCGTGGCCGTGCTGGCGCGCCACCACGCCCGACAGCATCGCGCCGACGGTCCGGTTCACGTTCTTGATCGGCTGGATGAACGAGACCCGCTCACCCTTGTCGATCGCTGCGCGCGACTTGGCGATCAGCGTGTGGTCCAGCGCCTTGCCCGATTCGGGCGCGAGGCCGTGGTCCTGCGTATCGGTGTGGAACCGCGGCTGGTCGCCCGGGAACGGCGGCTGGTAGAAGATGCGGGTGAAGTCCAGCCCGCGCGCCTTCCAGTGCTCGATGCCGCCGCGGGTGTCCAGCAGGTCGACGCGGCCGATCAGCTCGTCGAAGCTGCGGATGCCCAGCTGCGCCATGATCTCGCGCGCTTCCTCGGCAACGAAGAAGAAGTAGTTCACCACGTGCTCGGGCTTGCCCTGGAACTTGGCGCGCAGCACCGGATCCTGGGTGGCGACGCCGACCGGGCAGGTGTTCAGATGGCACTTGCGCATCATGATGCAGCCCTCGGCGACCAGCGGCGCGGTGGCGAAGCCGAACTCGTCGGCGCCCAGCAGCGCGCCGATCACGACATCGCGGCCGGTCTTCATCTGGCCGTCGGCCTGCACGCGGATGCGGTTGCGCAGGCCGTTGAGCATCAGCGTCTGCTGCGTCTCGGCCAGGCCCAGCTCCCACGGCGTGCCGGCGTGCTTGATCGACGACCACGGCGAAGCGCCGGTGCCGCCGTCATGGCCGGCGATCACCACGTGATCCGCCTTGGCCTTGGCCACGCCCGCGGCCACGGTGCCCACGCCCACTTCCGATACCAGCTTGACCGAGATGTCGGCCTGCGGGTTGACGTTCTTCAGGTCGTGGATCAGCTGGGCCAGATCCTCGATCGAGTAGATGTCGTGGTGCGGCGGCGGCGAAATCAGGCCCACGCCCGGCACCGAGTAGCGCAGCTTGCCGATGTACTCCGACACCTTGTGCCCCGGCAGCTGGCCGCCTTCGCCCGGCTTGGCGCCCTGCGCCATCTTGATCTGGATCTGGTCGGCCGAGGCCAGGTATTCGGCGGTCACGCCAAAGCGGCCTGACGCCACCTGCTTGATCTTCGAGCGCAGCGAATCGCCGTCCTTCAGTTCGATATCGCGCTCGACCACGCCGTCGCCCAGCAGGCCCTTGAGCGTATCGCCCTGCTTGATCGGGATGCCGCGCAGTTCGTTGCGATAGCGCTTCTCGTCCTCGCCGCCTTCGCCGGTGTTCGACTTGCCGCCGATGCGGTTCATGGCGATGGCCAGCGTGGTGTGCGCCTCGGTCGAGATCGAGCCGAGCGACATCGCGCCGGTGGCGAAGCGCTTGACGATTTCCTTGGCCGGCTCGACCTCGTCCAGCGGAATCGCGCGGGCCGGATCGACCTTGAACTCGAACAGGCCGCGCAGCGTCATGTGGCGGCGGCTCTGGTCGTTGATCAGGTTCGCATATTCCTTGTAGGTCTGGTACGCACCTTCGCCGTCGTTCGCGCGCACCGCGTGCTGCAGCTTGGCGACCGAATCCGGCGTCCACATGTGTTCCTCGCCGCGCACGCGGAACGCGTACTCGCCGCCGGCTTCCAGCATGTTCTGCAGCACCGGGCTGTCGCCGAAGGCGTCGCGGTGCAGGCGCAGCGCTTCCTCGGCGACCTCGAAGATGCCGATGCCCTCGACGTTGGATGCCGTGCCGTGGAAGTACTTCTGCACCAGCTCGCGCGACAGGCCGATCGCCTCGAAGATCTGCGCGCCGGTGTACGACATGTAGGTGGAGATGCCCATCTTGGACATCACCTTCTGCAGGCCCTTGCCGATCGCCTTGGTGAAGTTCTTGATGGCCTTCTCGGCCGACAGCTCGCCCGACAGGCCCTGGGCCATCTCGGCCAGCGTTTCCATCGCCAGGTACGGATGCACGGCTTCGGCGCCGTAGCCGGCCAGCAGCGCGAAGTGATGCACTTCACGGGCCGAGCCCGTCTCAACCACCAGGCCGGTGGACGTGCGCAGGCCCTTCTCCACCAGATGGTGGTGGATGGCCGAGGTGGCCAGCAGGGCGGGAATCGCGACGTGGCCCGCATCGACGCGGCGGTCCGAGACGATCAGGATGTTGTAGCCCGACTTGACCGCATCGACCGCTTCCGCGCACAGCGACGCCAGGCGGGCCTCGATGCCCTCCTTTCCCCAGTCGGCCGGATAGCAGATATCGAGCTCGTACGAGCGGAACTTGCCGCCGGTGTAGTGCTCGATGTTGCGGATCTTGGCGATGTCCTTGAAGTCCAGCACCGGCTGGGACACTTCGAGGCGCATCGGCGGGTTGATGTTGTTCAGCTCCAGCAGGTTCGGCTTGGGTCCGATGAAGGACACCAGCGACATCACCATGTTCTCGCGGATCGGGTCGATCGGCGGGTTGGTGACCTGGGCGAACAGCTGCTTGAAGTAGTGGTACAGCGTCTTGTTCTTGGACGACAGCACCGCCAGCGGCGAGTCGTTGCCCATCGAACCGGTGGCTTCCTCGCCCGACACCGCCATCGGCGCCATCAGGAACTTGACGTCCTCCTGGGTGTAGGCGAACGCCTGCTGACGGTCCAGCAGCGGAGCGGCCGGCTTGGCTTCGGCGGCGACGTCCTCCGGCTTCGCATCGATCTCGTCGAGCTTGATGCGCACGGCCTCGATCCAGCTCTTGTACGGCTTGGCGTTGGCCAGGTTGTCCTTCAGTTCCTTGTCGTCGATGATGCGGCCCTGCTCCATGTCGATCAGGAACATCTTGCCCGGCTGCAGGCGCCACTTCTGCACCACGCGCGACTCGGGGAACGGCAGCACGCCGGCTTCCGAGGCCAGCACCACGACGTCGTCCTCGGTGACGTAGAAGCGCGCCGGACGCAGGCCGTTGCGGTCCAGCGTCGCGCCGATCTGGCGGCCGTCGGTGAAGCAGATCGCCGCGGGGCCGTCCCACGGCTCCATCATCGCGGCGTGGTACTCGTAGAAGGCGCGACGGTTGTCGTCCATCAGCGTGTGCTGCTCCCACGCCTCCGGAATCATCATCATCATCGCGTGCACGAGCGGGTAGCCCGACATCGTCAGCAGTTCGAGGCAGTTGTCGAACGAGGCGGTATCGGACTGGCCCGGATAGATCAGCGGCCACAGCTTGGGCAGGTCGTCGCCGAGCACCGGCGAGGAAATTGCGCCGGTCCGCGCGTTGATCCAGTTGACGTTGCCCTTGACGGTGTTGATTTCGCCGTTGTGCGCCACCATCCGGTACGGGTGCGCCAGTTCCCAGGCCGGGAAGGTGTTGGTCGAGAAGCGCTGGTGCACCAGGGCCAGCGCCGAGATGGCGCGCGGGTCCTGCAGGTCCAGGTAGTACTGGCCGACCTGGTTGGCCAGCAGCAGGCCCTTGTACACCACGGTACGCGCCGACATCGACGGCACGAAGTATTCCTTGCCGTGCTTGAGCTTCAGTGCCTGGATCGCGTGACTGGCGGTCTTGCGGATGACGTACAGCTTCCGCTCCAGCGCGTCGGTGGTCATGATGTCGCGGCCACGCCCGATGAAGATCTGGCGGATCACCGGCTCGGTCTTGCGCACCGTCGGCGACATCGGCATGTCGGCGTCGACCGGCACATCGCGCCAGCCCAGCACGACCTGGCCTTCCAGGCGCACCGTGCGCTCCAGCTCCTGTTCGCAGGCCAGGCGCGAGGCATGCTCCTTGGGCAGGAAGATCATGCCGACGCCATATTCGCCGGCCGGCGGCAGGTTGACGCCCTGCCGCGCCATTTCCTCGCGATAGAACTGGTCGGGGATCTGGATCAGGATGCCCGCGCCGTCGCCCATCAGGTGGTCGGCCCCGACCGCGCCCCGGTGGTCCAGGTTCTCGAGGATCTTCAGGCCCTGCTGGACGATCTCGTGGCTCTTCTTGCCCTTGATATGGGCAACCATGCCGACGCCGCAGGCGTCATGCTCGTTGGTCGGGTCGTACAGGCCCTGTGCCTGCGGGACGGACGGGTTTTGCGATTGGTCCACGGGCTTCGATTCCGGTGATCGCGGCGCGCATCTGAAACGGGCAGGCCGCACGGACCGGGCACGGCGCCGCCATCTGGAAGGCGAGCGGGCGCAAGGGGACCGTATCGGCGTGCGCGTGCATGACGCGCCGCACAATGACTGTGGGTGCAGCCACTATAAAAGAATCGCTTTCCACCCGCAAAAATATTAAATGGGGTCAGATAACATTAACTCATGCCCTCTTTTGGTGATGGTTTTTAATTGGGGACAGATTACTAGCGGCACCAACTTGGGGCATGAGAAGGCACCTCGTCGCTAGCTCCCGGTTCAGCCAGCAGACTCTTCGCTCGTTCTTGCCGCCCGCGGGCGACCCTTCGGCAACGGCTTGACGCGACGCTCGGCAAGCCGCTCCAGACGAATCAGGAACGCTTCGTCGCCAAGCGGCCAGCCGCTGTGCGCGTGCTCCCGCAAGGTCGCCAGCGTGCGCTGCGACAGCCCTTCCGCCGCCAGGGACTGGTAACGCGATTGGCGCTCGAAAGGCGTGTTGCCGAGCGCCCAGTAGACGGAGTGGTCGCTCACAACCGGACTCGACTCCAGGCCACAATGATGCCGGTGGGTGGACCAGGGATCGCGGTCGGGAGTGTTGACTTCGGCATCGCGCACGGCGTTGCCCTCGACGTAGAGCATGGCCGGCAGCAGCCAGGTATCGGCATCGATCACCGCGGAGCGGAAGCGCCCTTCCCACAGCGTGCCGGTACGCCCGGCCTTGCGGTTGAAGTAGCGGCCGTAGCGCCGGCCGATGGCCTGCATGGTCAGGCTCAGCGAGTCGGGCTGCTTCGGTGTGACGAGCAGATGGATATGCGTAGGCCGCAGCCCGTAGGCGTGTACGGCCAGACCGTGCTCCCGCGATGCCATGCGCAGGCAGTCGAGATAGAAGCGATAGTCTTCAGGGTCCGCGAAGACAGGCTGGCGGTTGTTGCCCCTCTGCAACACGAGGGCGGGAAGATCGATGGGGGAAAAGCGCGGGAGGCGAGCCATGGAGCGTCCTTCACGGAACAGGCCGCCATGATAGCCTGATCCGTCCCCATTTTCTCGGGGACGGGCGCTGGGCTAGTTCTGCTCGCCGACGGCGAACATCCGGCGGTGCTCGCGAATGGCGTAGCGATCGGTCATCCCGGCGATGTAGTGCGCGATCAGGCGCGCCTGATCTGGCCCGCCCACACTGGCCTGATACTGTGGCGGCAGCAGCCGGGGATCGTCGCTGAAGGCGGCGAACAGGTCCGAAATGATGCGCTGCGCCTTGGCCGACATGCGCATCACCAGATAATGTCGGTACAGGTGCTGGAACAGGAAGCGCTTGAGGGTCTGCGCCTCCTGCCGGATCGGCTCGCTGAAGGCAACCAGCGGCCGCGCCTCCCGAACCTCGTCGACATTGCGGGGGCCGGCCTCGGCGATATTGCGGCTGGTGGTGTCGATCAGGTCGACGATCAGCGTGTTGATCATCCGCCGGACCGTTTCGTTGATCAGCCGGCGTCCGCCGATACCGGGGAAGGCCGCCTCCACCTCGGCGCGATGCCGCTCCCACATCGGCACCTGCTGCATCTGCTCCAGCGTCAGCAGGCCGGAGCGCAGGCCATCGTCGATATCGTGATTGTTGTAGGCGATCTCGTCGGCCAGATTGGCCAGCTGCGCCTCCAGCGAGGGCTGCGTACCTTCCAGGAAGCGCTTGCCCAGCGGACCCAGCGCGGCGGCGTTGGCGCGCGAGCAATGCTTGAGAATCCCCTCGCGCGTCTCGAAGGTCAGGTTCAGCCCGTCGAAGCCGCCGTAGCGCTCCTCCAGCTGATCGACCACCAGCAGGCTTTGCAGATTGTGCTCGAAGCCGCCGTGCTCCTTCATGCAGGCGTTCAGCGCGTCCTGCCCCGCGTGGCCGAACGGCGTATGGCCCAGATCGTGCGCCAGCGAAATCGCCTCGACCAGATCCTCGTTCAGGCGCAGCTGGCGTGCGATCGAGCGGGCGATCTGCGCCACCTCCAGGCTGTGCGTCAGCCGCGTGCGGAACAGATCGCCCTCGTGGTTGACGAACACCTGGGTCTTGTACTCCAGCCGGCGGAAGGCGGTGCTGTGGATCACGCGGTCACGGTCGCGCTGGAATTCGCTGCGGGAGGTCGAAGCCGGCTCGGCATGCAGCCGTCCACGGCTCTGGGACGCGTGCGAGGCATAGGGAGCGAGATGGCTTTCGAGGTCGGGCATGCGCAATTCCAGGGTCGGGTTCGCTAGCGGTGAAACAGCCGAACGGTCAAACGGTATCAAACAGTCAAACGGTATCAAACAGTCAAACGGTCACGATTGGCGAAACGCTGCAATCGGGTCGGGCTGGCTACCGTCCTCAGGCGACCGGATTCTCCGTTGGCGGCCGCAGCACGGCATGGCGCAGCGTCGCCCGCAGGTCGGCGTCCGGCACGCTGGTGATCAGCGCCTCGCCGAGCTTGCGCAGCAGGATAAAGCGGATCTCGCCGGCCTCGGCCTTCTTGTCCACCTTCATCAGTTCGATATAGCGGTCGACGCCCAGGTCGGGGGCCACTACCGGCAGCATCGCCGCCGACACCAGCCGCTCGATGCGCGCCCGCGTCTGGACGTCGATGAAGCCCAGCCGCTGGGACAGGTCCGCCGCCATCACCATGCCGCAACCTACCGCTTCGCCGTGCAGCCATTCGCCGTAGCCCATGCCGGCCTCGATCGCGTGGCCGAAGGTGTGGCCGAAGTTCAGCGTCGCGCGGATGCCGCCCTCGCGCTCGTCCTGCGCCACCACGCCGGCCTTGATTTCGCACGAGCGGCGCACCGCCTCGGCCATGGCCGCGGTGTCGCAATCGTTCAGCGCGCGGATATTGGCCTCGATCCAGCCGAAGTACGCAGCGTCGGCGATCGCTCCGTGCTTGATCACCTCGGCCAGCCCCGCTGCCAGTTCGCGCGGGGGCAGCGTCTTCAGCGTGCCGATGTCGGCGAGCACCGCCTGCGGCTGGTGGAACGCGCCGATCATGTTCTTGCCCAGCGGGTGGTTGATGCCGGTCTTGCCACCCACCGACGAATCGACCTGGGCCAGCAGCGTGGTCGGCATCTGCACGAACGGCACGCCGCGCATGTAGCAGGCCGCGGCAAACCCGGTCATGTCGCCCACCACGCCGCCGCCCAGCGCGATCAGCGTGGTCTTGCGGTCTGCCCCCGCCGCCAGCAGCGCATCGAAGATCAGGTTCAGCGTTTCCCAGTGCTTGAAGGACTCGCCATCGGGCAGCGTCACGGTGCGCACGCGCTTGCCAAGGCTGGCCAGCGTCGCCTCCACGCGCGGGGCGTAGAGCGGACCGACCGTCTCGTTGGTCACGACGACGGCATGGCTGCCGCGCACGTGCGGCGCGAGCAGGTCGGCGCGGTCGAGCAGTCCCTCGCCGATATGAATGGGATAGCTGCGCTCGCCGAGCGCGACTTCAAGCGTGATCATCGGAATCCGGGCAAGACGGTGAAGGTTGGGTGGGAGCGGACGAGGATTGCGCGGAAGGTGCCGGGGAAGGTGCCGCGGAATGCCGGGCCGGGCCGCGCCGGTCGCCGCCGGGCTGACCCGCCAGCGGAAAGCCGGCCATCTCCAGCTGCATCAGCACCATGTTGGCAAGCTGGGCGACAGTGGGGCGGCCGGTCTCGATGACGAAGTCCGCCACCTGCCGGTACAGCGGATCGCGCTGCTGGTACAGCGCTTCCAGCCGCGCCTTCGGATCCTCGGTCTGCAGCAGCGGCCGGTTGCGGTCGTGCCGGGTACGCAGCCACAGGTCGTGCGCGCTGGCGCGCAGATAGACCACCGTGCCGCGCGCCTTCAACCGGTCGCGGTTGCCGGGCCGCAGTACGGCGCCGCCACCGGTCGCGAGCACGATGCCCCTGCGGCCTGTCAGCTCGTCGATCATCTGCGCCTCGCGCTCGCGGAAGCCCTCTTCGCCCTCGTGCTCGAAGATGATCGGAATCCGCACGCCGCAGCGCTCCTCGATTTCATGGTCGGAGTCGAAGAAGGGATAGCCCAGCCGCCGCGCCACGGCGCGTCCCACGGTGGTCTTGCCGGCCCCCATCAGGCCGACGAAGAAGAGGTTGGGGCGAGATTCGCTCACGTTGGGCTGGCCGCTGCCGCACGACAGCATCGGCAACGGATCGGAGGGTGGTAACGGCATCATCTTCGTCTGTCGGGACCGATGGGGCAAGCGATGCCGCCGCTGCCATCCTGGGTCTGCGGCCCTGGGCGACGCTGCCTTCATCTCGGTCAAGCCCGTCAGTCTACTGCATCGATCCCACCGGCAGCGATTGCACGCGCCAGCGTCACGGCTCGAGGATGCTGGGCGTCAGGAACATCAGCAGCTCGGTGCGATCGTCCACCTTTGCTTGCCCGCGAAACAGGCGGCCGATGCCGGGCAGGTCGCCCAGCCCCGGTACGCGCGTCACGTCCGTGCGCCGCGTCTGCGTATAGATGCCGCCGAGCACCACCGTGCCGCCGTTTTCCACCAGCACCTGCGTCTGCACATGCTTGGTGTCGATGGCAAACCCCTGCGTGGTCTGGATACCGACGCTGTCCTTGCTGATATCCACGTCCATCAGCACATGGCCCTCGGGCGTAATCATCGGCGTCACCTCCAGCCGCAGGTTCGCCTTGCGGAACTGCACGGATGTCGCGCCGCTCGCGCTGGCGGACTGGTAAGGCAGTTCCGTACCCTGCTCGATCAGCGCGCGCGCATGGTCGGCGGTGACCACTCGCGGCGTGGACAGGATGCGCCCCTCGCCGTCCGCCTCCAGTGCGGACAGCTCCAGCGCCAGCAGCCGCCCCGCCGCCCGGCTGAACAGGCTGACCGCGATACTGGCCGGCGCCACGCCGCGCAGCGCCCCTGCCGGCATGCTGAACAGCGCGTGCTCGGCATCGGCATTCTCCGCCGCGGCGGCCGGCACCCTGGGCAGTGCGCTGCCATAGCGGCTTGCCACCGCCGATTGCCCCTGCCGGCTGGCAAAGCCCAGCTTGACGCCCAGATTCCGGCTGAAGGTGTCGTCCGCCTCCACTACCTTTGCCTCGATCAGCACCTGCCGGGCCGGAATATCGATGGTCGACAGCAGCGCCCGCACCGCGTCGAGGCGCTCCGGCAGGTCGGAGACAATCAGCTGGTTGGTCCGGGAATCCGCCGTCACGCTGCCCCGCCACGACAGCAGGCGCGATGCCCCGTCCGCGCCGGGCTCGCCCGTCGCGTGCAACACCGACGGCGTCTGCTCCGGCGTGTCGCCCGCCTGCCCTTGCGCCTCCGTCGCGCCCGCAGCGGTACCGGCCGCAAGCGCCGACCGGCCAGCCGGCCATGACGCGGCCGCTGGCAGCTGTGCCAACGCGCCCCCTCGGGCGGCCGGTCGCGAATTGCCCCTCAGCATGCCGTGCACCTGCTCCGCCTTAGCGTAGTTGAGCCGGAACACCTCCGTGCGCACCGGCTCCAGCGCGGCCCGCCGTTGCCAGTCCTGCAGCGCCTGACGCTCCTTCTCGGCGATCTCCGCGCGCGGGGCGATCCACAGCACGTTGCCCTCCCTGCGCGAGGCGAGGCCCGCCGCATCGAGCACCACCTGCAGGGCCTGGGGCCAGGGCACGTCCTTGAGCCGCAGCGTCAGTTCTCCCCGCACGCTATCGCTGGCGATGATGTTCAGGCCGGTGAAGTCGCCGAATACCGGCAGCAGCTGGCGCACGCCGACGCCGGTGAAATCGAGGGAGATGCGCCGCTGTGGCGCATCGGCGGGCAGATCGTCCGTTGCGGCCACGGCCGGCGCGAGCGTGACCAGCGGACCCAGGGCGAGCAGGAGCGCCAGCCTCGGCAGCGATGCGGTCCTCATGCCGGCCCCTGCTGCCGGGTCACCCGACTGGCCGATCCGCGCCGGCCCGCATGCCCCTCCGGCACACAGAGTTCGACTTGCCGCGCCTCGATGCGGCACAGCCGGGTTCCCTGCCGGTCCAGCTGCTGCCCGGCCCTGGCAAGGAAGAGCTCGCCCTGCGCACTCAGCAGCGCCGCCGCGTCCCGGCCGGAGCGGATGGTGCCGTGCAGCTGCAACGCTTCGACGGCGATCTCGCCGGGCAGCGACCGCCGCTCAGCCGCCCGCTGCCGATCGCCGGCCAGCAGGTCCGGAATGGGACCCGCTGCAGGCGCCCCCAGCCGCGCCCATGCCGCTGGCAGCGGCGGCACCATCGACCCCACGGGCGCGCCATCCAGGTACGCCTGCAGGCGTACGCTCAGACGTGCCATCCCGTCGGCCCCGGTCGAGGCGAGTTCAAAGCGGTCGATCGCCGTCACGCCGGGCAGCGTCGGGACCCGCGCGATCCATTGCACGATGGCCGGAAATCGGCCGGCAAGCTGCATCGCCAGGCCGACCGGTGCGCCGGACCCGGACGCGCCCATGCCGAGCGGGCGCAGCGACTCCACCGCTACCGATGCGCTGGCCGCACCGGGCAAGGCAAGCAGCAGCGCCTGAACCGGATACGGTTGCCATTCCCGCTCAAGCTCCGCCACGCGCCGGCGCACGGCCTCATCCCTCTGGCGCAGGCTGGCGAGCTCGGCGGCCGCCGCGCCGGCCTGCAGCATTGCGTGATGCAGCGCCGCGGTGCGCGCCTCCTCTCGCCGCAGCGCCTGCCATGCCGGCCCACAATGCCAGTGCCATGCCGCGGCCCCGGTCAGCATGACCATGGCAATGGCCACGGCGCCGGCCAGCATGGGCGGCCGCTCTCCCGCGCGTTCAGTTGTCATGCGGCCCCGGCAGCAGCGCCAGCCCGGCAATCCGCACCGTAAATGCCGTGGAGGCGCCGCCCGCGGGCCGCTCGTCCGCCGCGTGCGATTCCTCCAGCGTCGCCCCGAGGCCCGGCTGGCCCGGGAGCCCCCGCAGCGCCGCGAGCCACTGCGCGACCTGCCGCTGGGACGCCGCCACGCCATGCACCTGCAGCGTCTCGCCCACCTGCCGCATCCGTGTCACCGTCAACCGCTCCGGCGCCGCCTGCGCCATGCTCGTCAACTGGCCTGCCAGCACGCCGGCCTGGTCCCGCAGCGTGCGCAGCATCGATTCGCGTTGCTCGAGCGCGGCGATACGCTGCTGGAGCATCGCCGCCGCCCCGCCGCGTTGCCGCAGTCCGTGCAGACGCTCGCGCAACGGGGCGTTACGCAATTGCGCCGCCTCGAGCTGCCGCGCCAGCGCGACCGACGCGAGCAGCGCCCCCGCAAGCGCCAACGCCGTGCCCATGGCGCCGGCGAGCAGAAGCCGCCACGCCACCCGCCGCCGGCGCGCGGCCAGGTCGGCTCGATAGCGCAGGACCAGCGCCTCGTCGCTGCCTTCCCTCGTTGCCGGCGGCTCCCGATCCGACGGCAGCGCAAGGTCCGGCCAGACCGCCGCCTGCCGCTCCGCCTCACAGTTGGGCGCCCAGATCGGCCGGCCGAACGCCCTGCCCGCGACTGACCACCATGCATCCGTCATCGGCTCTCCCCTGATTGAACTCGGCAGTCCCGGGCCGCTCTAAGCGGGGCGTCCACCGGGAGGAGCAAGGTCCGCCCGACGTCATCCGGGCCGCGCCCTTTCCCGGGTCCTCACCCCTGCCGCGACCGCTACCGCTTCATTCTCCATGCCGCCCGCCCACCGGCAATGAGACAGGCACCCGGTTCTCAGATGCGCGCACGCATGAGGCGGCTGGCACGCCACCGCACCTGCCCGAGGGCGCGCAGCCTTACAACTTGTAACAGCGCCCCGGCGCAATGTGCGGTCGGCCACCCCGGTATGCCGGCGGACCGGGCGATATAATCCGGGCACTCCAATCTAGGTATTTCCCATGGCTACAGCACAACAGAAGCCGGCCCAACCGGCTCGCCGCCCGCTCTGGCTGCGCGCGATGTACTGGGGGCTGGGTCTGCTGGCGGCGGGTGTCGTCACCGCGGCCTTGCTGCTCGGCTACGCGCTGCTGGTCGCGGCCCCGAACCTCCCGTCGCTGGATACCATCACGGACTACCGGCCGAAGATTCCGCTGCGCATCTATACGGCGGACAACGTGCTGATCGGCGAATTCGGCGAGGAGCGCCGCAATTTCGTGCCGATTGCCGAGATTCCCGATGTGATGAAGAAAGCCGTGCTGGCGATCGAGGACGATCGCTTCTACGAGCACGGCGGCGTGGACTTCGTCGGCGTGCTGCGCGCGGGCCTGGCCAACCTGCGCGGCGGTCTGTCGCAAGGCGCCTCGACCATCACCATGCAGGTGGCGCGCAACTTCTTCCTCTCCAGCGAGAAGACCTATACGCGCAAGATCTACGAGATGATGCTCGCGTACAAGATCGAGGCGAACCTGAGCAAAGATCAGATCCTCGAGCTGTACATGAACCAGATCTATCTGGGCCAGCGCGCCTACGGCTTCGCGAGCGCCGCGCGCGTCTACTTCGGCAAGTCGATCAAGGACGTCACCGTGGCCGAGGCCGCGATGCTGGCCGGCCTGCCCAAGGCGCCGTCCGCCTACAACCCGGTGGTCAACCGCAAGCGCGCCAAGGTGCGGCAGGAATACATCCTGACCCGCATGCACCAGCTTGGCTACATCACGCCGGAACAGTACGCGCAGGCGATCGCCGAGGAACTGAAGGTGCGCAGCGAGGGCAACGAGTTCTCGACCCACGCCGAGTACGTCGCCGAAATCGTGCGCCAGCTGATGTACACGCAATATCGCGAGGAAACCTATACCCGCGGCCTGACCGTCTACACCACGCTGACCAAGGCCGACCAGGATGCCGCCTATGAAGCGGTGCGCGACGGCGTGATGAATTACGAGCGCAAGCACGGCTACCGCGGACCGGAGGCGTTCATCGACCTGCCCGCCAGCGCGGCCGAGCGCGAGCAGGCCATCGACGACGCGTTGCTCGAGCACCCGGCCAGCGACGACATGCGCTCGGCCGTGGTCACCGCGGCGTCCAGCAAGCAGGTGCGCGCGGTGCTGATCTCCGGCGAAGAGGTCGTGATCGAAGGCCCGGCGCTGCGCTTCATCGCCTCGTCGCTGGCGGCCAATGCCCAGCCCAAGGTCAAGATCCGCCCCGGTGCGATCATCCGCGTGACGCAGGACAGCAAGGGCGCCTGGACGGTGACCCAGCTGCCGGAAGTGGCCGCGGCCTTCGTCTCGCTGAACCCGAAGGACGGCGCCATCCGCGCGATGGTCGGCGGCTTCGACTTCAACCGCAACAAGTTCAACCACGTCACGCAGGCATGGCGCCAGCCCGGTTCGAGCTTCAAGCCGTTCATCTATACCGCGGCGCTGGAGAAGGGCTTTTCGCCCGCGACCGTCATCAACGACGCGCCGCTGTCGATCGGTCCGGATACCGGCGGGCAGGTCTGGGAGCCGAAGAACTACGACGGCAAGTTCGAAGGTCCGATGACCATGCGTCGCGCGCTGGCCAAGTCCAAGAACCTGGTGTCGGTGCGCATCCTGCGCGCGATCGGCACGCAGTACGCCCAGGAGTACATCACCCGCTTCGGCTTCGACGCCGAGAAGCACGCGGCCTACCTCCCGATGGCACTGGGCTCTGGCAGCGTCACGCCGCTGCAGATGGCGGGCGCGTACTCCGTATTCGCCAACGGCGGCTATCGCGTCAATCCGTATCTGATCGAACGGGTGGTCGACTCGCGCGGCCATGTGCTGTCCGAGACCAAGCCGCAGCGGGCCGACGAGGACGCCGTCCGCGTGCTCGACGCCCGCACCGCCTTTATCGCCGACAGCATGCTGCGCGACGTGGTGCGCACCGGCACTGCCTACAGCGCCAAGCAGCGGCTGGGCCGCAACGACCTCGCGGGCAAGACCGGCACCACCAATGACGCGGTGGATGCCTGGTTCGCCGGCTATACGCCCAATCTGGTGGCGGTCGCATGGATGGGCTACGACCAGCCCAAGAGCCTGGGCGTGCGCGAGACCGGCGGCGGCCTGTCGCTGCCGATCTGGATCAGCTACATGGGCAAGATGCTCAAGGGCGTGCCGGAAAGTCCGGACCGTCAGCCGCCCGAAGGCGTGCTGATGGTGGCAGGCGACTGGACACTCGAAGAGAACGCCGGTGGTGCGGGTGTGGCGTCGGTCGGCCTGGGCGATCCGTGGCCGGGCAAGGCCGAGGAAACACCGCAATCGCAGGCCGAGCACGAAGCCGAGAAGCGCCGCGTGCTGGAGATGTTCGGCGGAGGTTGATCGAGCGGTTTCCCCCTCGGGGGAACCGCTCCGTCGGCGGCGACGGTCAGCCCAGCTGGATCGTCGCCCCGGCCTGCTGGCTCAGGTAGCGCGACAGCGCCGCATTCATCTCGGTGCCTTCTCGCGTATCGACCCAGCGCTCCCCATCGCGGCGAAAATGAAAGCCGCCGGCGCGCGCCGCGACCCACAGTTCCTGCATCGGTGCCTGGCTGTTGATGATGATCTTGGATCCGTCCTCGAACTCCAGCTCCATCACATTGCCGGTGCGATTGATCTCGATGTCGGCATCGGCCGCGTCGGCGGCGGCCTCGATGGCGTTTTCCAGGCGGTCCAGCTCTTGCTCGGCCAGGGCCAGGAACTCGCTTTCGCTCAAAAGGGGCATGCTACACTCCAAGACCGCCAGGCACCCCGCGCGCCGGCCGTGCTGGCGTATATCGATTGATTGACCGGGTCCGGACGGACCCATGGAAGGACGACCCGATGTTGCGTCGTGTTGCGATTGTAGCGGCCTTTGCCGCCAGCCTTGCGATGCCCCTGCTGGCAGGTTGCGGAATCCGCGGCCCGCTCTACATGCCGCAGCGCCCGCCCGCGCCGGTGCCCCCGAGCGTGCCGGATCCGGGGCTGTCGCAGCCAGAGGCGCCGGCCGCCTCCTCTGGCGCATCGACCGGTGCATCGACCGGTGCATCGACCGGTGCATCGACCGGCGCACCTACCGGCGCAACCACTGGCGCCGGCAACGGCGCCGCTGCGTCGCCGTCCCAGCCCGCCCCCTCCCGCTAAGATGACCCCCTTTTTCCATCGTCGCGACGGCGCCCTCGCCGTCGAACAGGTTGCGCTCGCGCGCATCGCGGCCGAGTTCGGCACGCCCACCTATGTCTACTCCCGCGGCGCGCTGACCGCCGCCTACCGGGCCTACGCCGCGGCCTGCGAAGGCCGGCGTGCCCGCATCCAGTATGCGATGAAGGCCAACTCCAACCTGGCCGTGCTGCAGGTGTTCGCGCAACTGGGCGCCGGCTTCGACATCGTCTCCGGTGGCGAGCTCAAGCGCGTGATCGCGGCCGGCGGCGATCCCCGCAAGGTGGTGTTCTCCGGTGTCGGCAAATCCGCAGCGGAGATGGAACTGGCGCTGGCGCACGACGTGCTGTGCTTCAACGTCGAATCGATCCCCGAACTGGACCGCCTGAACGCGGTCGCCGGCCGTGTCGGCAAGCGGGCCCGGGTCTCGCTGCGGATCAACCCGGATGTCGATGCGCGCACGCACCCGTATATCTCCACCGGTCTGAAGGCGAACAAGTTCGGCGTGGCGTTCGAGGACGTGCTGCCGACCTACCGCGCCGCGGCAGCGCTGCCGCATCTGGAGGTGGTCGGCATCGACTGCCACATCGGCTCGCAGATCACCGAGGTCTCGCCGTACCTGGAAGCGCTGGACAAGGTGCTCGACGTGGTCGAGACACTGGAGCGCGAAGGCATCGTGCTGTCGCATATCGACGTGGGCGGCGGCTTGGGCATTACCTACGCCGACGAGACGCCGCCGGATACCACCGGCTTCGCCCGCACCCTGCTCGATCGCGTCGCCGAACGTGGCCACGGTCACCGGGAAGTGCTGTTCGAGCCGGGCCGCTCGCTGGTCGGCAATGCCGGCGTGCTGCTGACCACGGTCGAGTTCCTGAAGCCCGGCGCCGCCAAGAACTTCTGCATCGTCGATGCGGCGATGAACGACCTGGCGCGTCCGGCGATGTACGAGGCCTATCACCGCATCGAACCCGTCGCGGCGGCCAAGGCCGGCGTGCAAGCATCGATCTACGACGTGGTCGGCCCGGTCTGCGAATCGGGTGACTGGCTCGGCCGTGACCGCGAACTGGCGGTGCAGCCGGGCGACCTGCTGGCGGTGATGTCCGCCGGTGCCTATGGCTTCGTCATGAGCTCGAACTACAACACCCGTGGCCGTGCCGCCGAGGTGATGGTTGATGGCGAAGCGATCCACCTGGTGCGCGAGCGCGAGCGGGTCGAGGACCTGTTCCGCAACGAGCGGTTGCTGCCGGGCGCCTGAGCGCCGGCACACGCAGCCAAGGCCGGCACCAGGCAAGGCTAGCGCGCGCTGGCGGTCGTCGCGCCTTGCCGGTTCTTGCGGCCGCGCCACCACCAGAGCAGCCGCCAGCCAAGCAGGACCGCTACCACGGCGGCATAGATCGACACCTCCCCGAAGTCGTTCTTGCCTGCCTTGTGCCACCAGTAATGCAGGATGACCAGCACCGCGATCGCGTAGATCGAACGGTGCAGCGCCTGCCAGCGCCTGCCGCCGAGCCGGCGCACCATCGCGTGCGGCGACGTCGCCGCCAGCAGCAGCATCAGCACGAACGCGGCAAACCCCACGGTGATGAACGGCCGCTTCAGCACGTCCGCGCCCACCGAGCCCAGGTCGAAGCCGCGGTCCACCGCCAGCCACAGCAGGAAGTGCTGCGCGGCGTAGAAAAAGGCGAACAGCCCCAACAGACGGCGCAGCCGGAGCAACCCGGTCCAGCCGGTCAGGCGCCGCAATGGCGTCACGGCGAGCGTCACGCACAGCAGCACCAGCGCCCATGTCCCGGTCGAGCGCGTGACGAATTCGAGCGGGTTGGGGCCGAACTGGCCGGTCGCGCCCAGATACAGCAGCCGGGCGAACGGCAGCAGGGCCAGCAGCCAGATCGCCGCCTTTAGCCCCCGCACCTGCGTGGCGGACCACTGCGATGGCGCGGCCCGCCGCGTTCCCGCGGCAGGTCCAGGCGGCGTCGCCGGCCGGGGATCGGCCGCCATCAGTAGAACTTGCGCAGGTCCATGCCCTGGTACAGCGAGGCGACCTGGGCAGCATAGCCATTGAAAGGCAGGGTCTTGCGCTTGGGCGCGAACAGCGCCGCAAACCCGCCGCCATTGTCCTCGCCGATGCGGCGCTCGGTCGCCTGGCTCCAGCGCGGATGGTCGACCTCGGGGTTCACGTTGGCATAGAAGCCATACTCCTGCGGCGCGGCCACGTTCCAGCTGGTGCGCGGCTCGCTGTCCAGAAAGCGGATGCGCACGATCGACTTGGCGCTCTTGAAGCCGTATTTCCACGGCACCACCAGCCGCACCGGCGCGCCGTTCTGATTCGGCAGCACCTCGCCGTACAGGCCGAAGGTCAGCAACGTCAGCGGGTGCATGGCTTCGTCCAGCCGCAGCCCCTCGCTGTACGGCCAGTCCAGTACGGGGCTGCCCAGAGCCGGCATCTGCTTGCGGTCTGCCAGCGTGACGAACTGCACGTACTTCGCGCTGCCCAGCGGCTCCGCGCGGCGGATCAGTTCCGCGAGCGGATAGCCCACCCACGGAATCACCATCGACCAGCCCTCGACACAGCGCAAACGGTAGATCCGCTCCTCCATGCCCGCGAGCTTGAGCAGCGAATCGAGGTCGTACACCTTCGGTTGCCTGACCAGCCCTTCGACCGATACCTGCCAGGGGCGCGGACGCAGGCTGCCGGCATTGCGGGCCGGATCGCGCTTGTCGGTGCCGAACTCGTAGAAGTTGTTGTAGGTGGTGACGTCCTCCCAGGGCGTCGGCTTGTCGGGCGGCGCGTAGGCCTTGTTCGGCGTGGCCGGCAGCCTGGCGCCATGCGCGCCGTTCTGCGCAAAGGCCTGCCGCGCGGCCCACGGGGCCAGCGCACCGCCGGCCGCCCCTGCGGCCACCATCGCCATCCATCGTCGGCGCGACTCGAACAATGCCTGTGGCGTGATCTCGCTCGGCGCGATCGCCTCGCGATGGTCGCTATGGTCTCCGCGCAGCCGGCGCAGCGATGGATTGCGCATGGTGTTGCCTCGCATGCCTGAGTCTGGCGAAGCGCCGCACCCCCGTCTGCGACGGCACGGTGCGGCGCCCGCGCTGGTTACGGCCTGGCTATCCGCCAGACATTGTTGACGCCATCGCCGGAGCGGTCACCCGGATTGGCGTCCTTCGCAAAGCGGTACAGCGGCATGCCACGATAGGCCCACTGCCGGGTGCCGTCGTCCCGCGTGATGATGGTGTACTCGCCGGTCGGGGCGGTTCCCGGCTGCGCCAGCAGCGGCGGCCACGCAACCGCGCACTGCCCGTTGCAGACGCTCTTGCCGCTGCCCGCCTGGTCGCGCGTGAAGGTGTACAGCGTCAGCCCCTGCGGATCGGTCAGTACGCCATTGGTGACGCGCACGGTGGGCGGCATGTTGCCGCCGCCCTTCGCACCCGCATCCGCCGATTTTCCTCCCATCCCGGAGCATGCGCTCAGCAGTACCGCGGCAACCGCAGCCGGCACGGCCGCGCGAAGAACGGCCGAGGACCCCGCGCGCGCGCGCCTGCCTGAAGGCGAGGCAAGGGTTGCGACGGACGTACCGGGACTGCGGCGAGCAAGAAAGCGCGTAAGAGCCATGGTGTCGTTCTCCAGAAAAGGGGCGCCGACTGTCGGCGCCTCGCTCTGTAGTAAACACCGCCACGCGGCGTGTTGTTCCCTTGAAGCAAAAAAAAACCTGCCAACAGCGGCAGGTTTTCTTTCGTCTCTCAAGAAAAGTATCCCTTTAGTCACAGCTCGCCATAGCTGTGCAGGCCGGACAGGAACATATTGACGCCGAGGAACGCGAAGGTCGTGATCAACAGGCCAATCAGTGCCCACCACGCCGCCATGGCGCCCCGCAACCCCTTGATGAGCCGCATATGCAGCCAGGCCGCATAGTTGAGCCAGACGATCAGCGCCCACGTTTCCTTCGGGTCCCAGCTCCAGTAGCCGCCCCAGGCTTCCGCGGCCCAGAGCGCACCCAGAATGGTCGCGATGGTGAAAAAGGCGAAGCCCACCGCGATGGCCTTGTACATGACATCGTCGAGCAGTTCCAGCGACGGCAGCCGCTCGGCCAGGATGCCGCGCTGCTTCAGCAGCCAGGCGACCGCCACCATCGCGGCCAGCGCAAAGGTGCCATAGCCGACGAAATTGGCAGGGACATGGATCTTCATCCACCAGCTCTGCAGCGCCGGCACCAGCGGCTGGATCTCGTGCGCATCGCGGCTGACGGTGTACCAGAGCAGGAAGCCGACAGCGGCCGACACCACCAGCAGCACGAACGGCCCCAATGCGCGGGTGCGATAACGGCCCTCGTAGTACAGGTAGAACAGCGAGGTAATCAGCACGAACAGCACGAACACTTCGTACAGGTTCGATACCGGGATATGGCCAATGTCGGGACCGATCAGGTACGACTCATACCAGCGCACCAGCATGCCGGTAAAGCCGAGCACGACCGCGGCCCAGACCATGCGGCTGCCGATGGCATAGCCGGTTTCCGAGCGCGCCAGCAGGCCGCCCCAGTAGAACAGCGTGGCAAGAAAGACCAGTGCGCACATCCACAGGATCGCCGACTGGCTCGACAGCGCGTACTTCAGCAGGAAGACCTGCTCCGCGCGCGCCAGTTCGCCCTGGTACAGCTGCACGGCCAGCAGTGACAGCACCGCCAGCCCTGCCATCAACGGACGCACCGGCTTCCAGTACCAGCCCAGCAGCGCGAAAGTGGGCACAGCCGCGATCAGCACGCCCTTCTCGTAGGCGTCCATCCATTCGCCGTATTGGACCAGCGAGAAGCCGGCGCCGACCGCCAGCAACACTGCAAACAGCCAGTCCAGCCAGCCGAGGCGCCGCAGCAGGGGCGGATCCAGATATTGCGGCTGTGAGCCGGCTACGCCGGCAGGCACCTTGAAGTCGGAGGAATTGGAGGTCATGGCAGGGTTCTACCGGTTCTCCGGTCCGGGGGACGGAGGGGAAGAAGGATCCCGGGGCGCGACTGACGGGCCGCGATGGGCATCGGACGCCGGTGCAGCGCCGGGAGGACCGGCAGGACCAGCAGGACCGGCACTGGCCTGCGCGATGCCACGCATATCGCCACGCAGCGCCTCGAACTCCTTTTCGAAGTCCAGCGTGCGCCGCTGCGTGCTCATCGCCATCAGCACCCGGGAGCCCGCGCCGCTGTCGGTGATCCAGACCCAGATGCGGCGTTCGCGGATATAGAGCATGGCAAACACACCCAGCACCAGCAGCAGGCACCCAAGATACACGATGTTCTTGCCCGGCGCGCGGGTCATCTGGAACACGCTTGCGGTGACCTGCTGGAAGTCATCGAGTTGCAGGAAGACCGGCGCCTGATAGAAGAAGCTGTCCGACAGCGCGTTGATGGCCTGCTGCAGGAAGGCACCGGTCTGCGCCGTATTGGGCACGGCCGGCTGCGCCGCCCGCTCGCGCGCCAGCTGCCACAGCTCCCACATCGCGCCGTTCAGGATCTTCAGCAGCACGTCGGCCGCCTTCTGCTGCTCGGCCTGCGGCACCGACTTCTCCAGGAACGCGGCCACCGCGGCAAAGCCGCCCGGGGGCGCGTCGGGGTCGTTGCGGGTGGCGCCGGCGAACAGGTCCAGCGCCCGCCGTGCGCTCTCGGTCAGCTGCATGCGCACCTCGGCCTTGTCGTCGCCCGGCATCGCCGACACTGCAAAGCGCCGTGCCGCTTCGCCACGCAGCGCGCTGTCCTGCAGCGCCGCGCGCAGTCGCATCCAGTCTGCCACCGAGCCCTGGTCGTCGGCCGGAATGCGCAGATACCGGAACGGCTCCGAGGGGCTGTCGCGGGTGCCGGCGAGGAACACCGGCTGGCCATCGAGCTGGACCGGCACCATGTAGTTGTGGAACTCGCGGGCCTGGCCGGTGCGGTCGCGCAGCTTGTACTGCACCGACGGGCCGACATTGCGCAGCGTCTTCTCTCGATCCGGATTGACCGCCGCGCCAAGGCGCGCCTCCAGCCGGTCGTTCAATGACTTGCGTGCCACGCCGCGGGCGTCCTCCTTGCCGTCGGCATCGGTCACGTTCTCGATGTTCATCAGCCGGAAATCGGTGAACTCCACCGTCAGGCCCTGCGCATCGGCCCCGGTGCCGGTGCCCTGCAGCGGCGCGCTGTCCCCGACCGTACCCGCCATCTGGAAGGTGTCCAGCTTGCCGCCCTGCATCGGATAACCGACGAAGCGCAGCCGCGAGCCGCCATCCTCGAAGCTGGACTGGTAGATCGCGATGCCATCGACGATCAGCGGCTTGTTGACCTCGATGGTCGCCTCGGTCTGCTTGCCGGTCGCGCGGTCGGTCACCACCACATCCGAGGCGAACAGCTTGGGCATCCCGGTCGAATAATGCTCGACCGTGAACTTCTTCAGCGTCAGCGTAAAGGGCAGGTCCTGCACCAGCGCGCCGTCGGCGATATTGAGGATCGCGGTCGAGACCGTGGCCCCCTCCGGCACGAAGGCGTTGCCGCGGAAGCCGGGATTGCTGCTCGACAGCCGGTGTTGCGGCGGAATGTCGCTGATCACCGCGTTGCCGACGATCGGCGTCTTGCCGCCCAGCCACATCTGGGCACGGATCAGCATGTCGCCGTCGAGCAGGCCACCCACGCAGATCACGACGATCGCGGTATGGGCAAGGATGTAGCCAAGCTTGTTGGCCGCCCCGGCCTTCGCCGCCAGCAGCGTCGCGCCCTGATGCTCGACCTGGCGCACCCGATAACGGCGGTTGACCAGCAGCGTGCCGAGCCGGGCGGCGGCCTGCTGCCGGTTGGGGGCTGCCTCGAATTCGTCGCGATGATGGAAGGCGCGCAGCGTCCGCTCGCGCACGTGGTCCTTCCACGACCGCATGTCCGCCAGCATCCGGGGCGCATTGCGCGTGATGCACAGCGAAGTGGAAAGGACCAGGAAAGCCAGGATCAGCAGGAACCACCACGAGCCGTAGACCTTCTGCAGCGACAACGCGTGGAACAGATCGGCCCAGAACGGCCCGAACTGGTTGACGTAGTTCGGATACGGCTCGTTCTGCTTGAGCACCGTGCCGATCACGCTGGCGATGGCGATCACGGCCAGCAGCGCAATGGCGAAGCGCATCGAGGACAGCAGTTCGACCGATTCGCGCAGCGGGCGGTGGGAAGTCTTCAGGCGCAGACCCGAAGTGGAAGCGGTCGACATGTGCGGTGAACCGTTGGTAACGCTGGGTGAAAGGGAAAGTGCACCGTTCCCGGGCACTTCACGGGCCACCCTTCTGCATCGATGGCGAAGCGTGCTGACACGCCTGCTGCCGCCCCTGCCCACGAGCCGGACCCGTGGACAGCGGCATCGACACCGTCAGCGGATGCCCGCGACGTAGTCGGCCACGGCCTTGATCTCGGCGTCCGACATCCGGGCCGCGACCGCTGTCATCACGGCGTTGTTCTTGCGCGCGCCTTGCCGGAAGGCGACCAGCTGCGCTTCGGTGTACTCGGCGAACTGGCCGCCGATGCGCGGATACTGCGCGGGGATACCGGTGCCGGTCGGCCCGTGGCAGGCCGCACAGGCAGGCACGCCCTTGTCGGCGATGCCGGCCCGATAGATCTTCTGGCCCAGCTCGATCGTTTCCTTGTTGCGTGCCGTCGCCGGCTTCAGCTGCTGCCGCGCCAGGTACGCGCCGACATCACGCATCTCCTGCTCGCTCAGCGCCGAGGCGATCGGGGTCATGATCGGGTTGTTGCGCGACTTCTCCTTGAAGTTCTGCAACTGCTTGTGCATGTATTCCGGATGCTGCGCGGCCAGCTTCGGATTGATCGCCGCGGCGCTATTGCCGGCGGCGCCGTGGCAGCTCAGGCAGGAAGGAACGTTGCGATCGGGAGCACCCTGCGTATAGAGTGTTTCGCCCCTGGCCGGATCGGCCTTCGCGGCTGGCGCCGCTGCGAATACCACCCCCGTGATGGCCGTTACCGGCAAGGCCAGCGCCACGACAACCAGAAGCTTCCCAATGCGGTTCATTCGCACACCTTGTCTGATTTGTTTTGGATACTGTACCGCGTGCCGTTCGGCTTCCCCAGGCGGTGGGGAATCGTCAGGCGGACATCCGGGCATACCACGCAAGACCCCAGCGCCGAACTTCCACCAGACGGTCTCTCCGACCGAACGCGGCCTCGGTGATGGCGCCGGGGGGACACCCGGGCAGCAACCTGCCGGACCGCGGCTTCCGCGTGGTTTGCGCGGCATGCCGAAGGCCGGAAAGGACGCCGCAAGCCACACGACGGAAAGGCCGTAAACCGCGTTATTGTACAATAAATCGCTTCCCGGAAATCCCGCCCCGGGGGCGGGCGGCATGACCTGGATCAAACCCCGAGCAGGTGCCGGCAACCCCTCCCCCGACGCTCGTACAGCCCGGTTCCCGCCGGCGTTTCCGGCCGACTTTCCTTCTCTCTGCGGGCAGCCCACCCGCAGTCGCGCATGTCCCTACTTCACCAGGCCCGCTTCTTCACCACCGTCAACCACCTGCGCGATCTGCCAGCCACGGCGGTGCCGGAGGTCGCGTTCGCCGGCCGCTCCAATGCCGGCAAATCGACCGCCATCAACGTGCTGTGCAACCAGAAGCGGCTCGCCTTCTCGTCCAAGACGCCGGGCCGCACGCAGCACATCAACTTCTTCGCGGTGGCGCCCGTCAAGGCGCCGGACCCGCTCGCCTTCCTGGTCGACCTGCCCGGCTACGGATACGCGCAGGTTTCCGGCTCGGCCAAGTATCACTGGCAAGGACTGCTCAGCGACTACGTGCAAAGCCGGCCGCAGCTCGCGGGGCTGGTGATCATGATGGACGCGCGCCGCCCCTTCACCGACCTCGATTGCCAGATGGTCGAGTGGTTTCTGCCCACCGGCAAGCCGATCCACGTGCTGCTGACCAAGGCCGACAAGCTCGGCAGCAGCGAAAACGCCCAGGCGCTGCGCGAAACCCGCCGTGTGCTGGCCGACTATGCCGCGCAGCTGGAGAACCCGCCGCTGATGACGGCACAGCTGTTCTCCAGCCTGAAGCGGCGCGGCATCGAGGAGGCGCAGCGGCATATCGCCGGCTGGCTCGAGCTGCCCGAGTCGCGCCCCAAGGAAGCGCGCGACGCGGGTTCCGATCGCCCGCGCCCTGTCGACGGTGCCCCGGACCAGGACAGCCAGGACAGCCAGGACAGCCAGGACTGAACCGACGCCGCCGGCCGCGACTGCGGACCGCGACCGCATCGGACAAAAAAAACCCCGCTGCCAGGCAACGGGGATCAATGATCCCGCCGTGAGGCGGGTACCCGCTCAGGGAGGAGTAGCGGGGGACGCAGCGCCGCACCGTGGCGCAACGCAGGGCGTCCGCGAGTATGATAACGGCCACGCCCAAAAGTTTAGATTTTCTTTTGGCTTTTTCCGGATTGGCCACAGCCCGCCGCACCTTGCCACCCTCCTCCGGAACGTTGCTCCCCGCCTTCGGTGCGACACGTTCCGCCGCCCGCGTCAGGCGGACCGGTCCGGTCTCACCGATCGTATCGAACCGTTGTTCGGCTCCCGTGCGTGACAATACGCGGACCGCGAACCACGATCGCTGCCCAACACTGACGCCATATGTCCACTTTCCCCGATTTCCGTCCCCGTCGCATGCGCCGCGACGATTTCTCCCGCCGCATGATGCGCGAGCATCGGCTCAGCCCCGACAACCTGATCTACCCCGTCTTCGTGCTGGAAGGACAGAACCAGCGCCACGCCGTGCCCTCGATGCCGGGCGTGGAGCGCGTGTCGGTCGACCAGCTGCTGCCGGTGGCCGAGCAGTGCGTGCAGCTGGGCATTCCCGTGATCGCGCTGTTTCCCGTCATCGATCCGTCGCTGAAGACGCCCGATGGCATCGAAGCCACCAACGAGAACGGGCTGGTGCCGCGCGCGGTGCGCGAACTGAAGGCGCGCTTCCCCGAACTGGGCGTGCTGACCGATGTCGCGCTGGACCCCTACACCAGCCATGGCCAGGACGGCGTGCTGGACGCAGACGGTTATGTGATCAATGAAGAAACCGTCGAACTGCTGGTGCGCCAGGCGCTGACCCAGGCCGAGGCCGGCGTGGACATCGTCGCCCCTTCGGACATGATGGACGGGCGCATCGGCTCCATTCGCGCCGCGCTCGAGGAGGGCCGCCATATCCATACCCGGATCATGGCCTACTCGGCCAAGTACGCGTCCGCCTTCTACGGCCCGTTCCGCGACGCGGTCGGCTCGGCGGCAAGCCTGGGCAAGGGCAACAAGATGACCTACCAGATGGACCCGGCCAATACCGACGAGGCCCTGCGCGAAGTCGCGCAGGACATCATGGAAGGCGCCGACATGGTGATGGTCAAGCCCGGCATGCCGTACCTGGACATCGTGCGCCGGGTCAAGGACGAGTTCCGCTTCCCGACCTACGTCTATCAGGTCAGCGGCGAATACGCGATGCTCAAGGCCGCCGCGCAGAACGGCTGGCTGGACCATGACAAGGTGATGATGGAATCCCTGCTGGCGTTCCGCCGCGCCGGCGCCGACGGCATCCTGACCTACTTCGCGCTGGATGCCGCGCGCCTGTTGACGCGCTGACCGCCCGCATGCAGGTACTCGGCTTTTCCGCGAGCCAGGTGCATCCGCTCGCGTCGCTCGAGGCGGCGCGCGACTTCCTCACCGGCAACGCCGCCGCCCGCTTCGTCTGGATCGATTGCCCGCAGGCCGACGTCGCCGCCGAGCCGGCAGCGTGGCGCGAGCGGCTGCAGTCGCTGACCGGTGCACCGATCCTCGACCTGCATCTGAAGGACGCCCTGAACGTGGCGCATCCGTCGTTCTTCGACACGACCAATGCCTACGACATGGTGATCTTCCGCAAGCTGACCTTCGAGACCAGTCGGCTGTTCGCCGAGGCCGGACGCGCGGAAGGATTGCCTCTTCCCGGCAACGGGAACGCCAACGGCGTGTCCGGCGCCGCCTCCGCCGCCGCAGCGGCCGAGGCAACCGGCGGCAACGCCGGGTCCCCTCCCCGGGACGACCGGCCCCCGCCACGCAAGCGCCAGAAGCCCGGCTTCACGCCGGCGCTGGCGCGCATCGATACCCAGCCGGTCACCTTCTTCGTGTTCGACAACGTCCTCGTCACGGTGCGCCCCGGCCAGTCGCGCACCATCGACCAGGTGCGGCAGCGGCTGCTCGAACTGGATCGCACGGCCCGCCCCGCCCAGACGCAGGGCGAGCCGCGCCCGCTGAACGGCGGCGCCGCGCTGGTGCATGGCATCCGGCCACCGACCCGGCCCGAGGACCTGATGCTGCGGCTGCTCAATGCCATGGTGGACCGCTACCTGGAACTGCGGGCACCGCTGACGCGACAACTGGATCGCTGGCAACGCGCGCTGCTCAATGCGCGCAGCGGGTTCTCCAGCTGGGAAGGGCTGCTCGATGCCCGCATCCAGCTGCGCCGGCTCGAACATCTGTGCGAGGAGCAGCGCGACGCACTGCAGGAATTCCGCGACAGCCTGCTCGACAATCGCTACAGCGATCCACAGGGCGATGGCGGCGCCGCGCGCGACGAAGTGCTGCTGGTGCGCATCAACGACGTGATGGAGCACATCCTGCGGGTGCTCGCCCATGCGCGGCGGCTGGAGGATTCGATCGAGTCCGCGGTGCAGATCCACTTCTCCGCCGTGGCGCACCGGACCAACAACACCATGCGCGCGCTGACGATGATCACCGCGCTGTTCATGCCGCTCACGCTGATCACCGGCATCTTCGGCATGAATTTCGAGCGGATGCCCTGGCTGGCGCGGCCCGACGGCTTCTGGCTGTCGCTTGGATTGATGGGCGGCGTGATCGTCGCGATCCTGGCGATCGGACTGGTCACCCGGCTGTTGCGGCGCGAATAGCGCCGATGCCGGGGCGGCTGCAGGGTTGGCTGCCGGCGTGGCTGCCCGCGTGGATCATGCGTCGGCGGGACCGAACGCCCGCTCCAGGCTGGCCAGGAAGCGCCCCGCCGCCTGATAGCCGATTACCCGCACCGGCAACTCCCTGCCGTCGGCGCCAAACAGGATGATGCCGGGCGGCCCGAACAGGCCGAAGCGGCGCAGCAGCGCCTTGTCGTCGGCGTTGTTGGCGGTCACGTCCGCCTGCAGCATCACCACGTCCGCCAGACGCGCCTGCACGCGCGGGTCGCTGAAGGTGAAGCGCTCCATCTCCTTGCAGCTGACACACCAGTCCGCATAGAAGTCGAGCAACACCGGCTTGCCGGCTGCGCTCGCCGCGGCAACGCGCGCATCGAGCTCCGCCACCGAGCGCACCCGCTCGAAGCGCACCGCGTGCGCCGCGCCACCCTGGTTGCCGGCGGCGCCCGTTGCCGGCACGGCCGCGCGCAGCGACAGGTGCGACAGCGGTTGCAGCGGATCCCGGCCGCCGGAGGCCAGCCCCACCAGCAGGATCGCGCCGGCCATCGCCGCCAGCACGCCGAAGCCCTTGCCCAGCCGCACCAGCGGATGCACGTCGGAGGCAAGTCCATCGAACGCGCGCAGGAAGACCGCCGCCACCAGCAGCAGTGTTGCCCAGCCCAGCATCGACACCCACACCGGCAGCACCGGCGCCACCATCCATAGCGCCAGCCCCAGCAGCAGGAAGCCGAAGAAGCGGCGCGTCGCCTCCATCCAGCGTCCCGCGCGCGGCAGCAGATTGCCGGCACCGACCCCGACCAGCACCAGCGGCACGCCCATGCCCAGCGCCATGGCGAACAAGGCCACGCCGCCCGTCATCGCGTCGCCGCTCTGCGCGATATAGGCCAGCGCACCGGCCAGCGGCGCCGTCACGCACGGGCCGACGATCAGCGCGGAGATGGCCCCCATCGCCGCCGCCCCGGCGATCTGGCCGCCTGCACGGCGGTTGGCCGAATCGGTCAGCCTGGACTGCCAGCGCTGCGGCAGCTGCAACTCGTACAGCCCGAACATCGACAGCGACAGCGCCACCATCAGGGCGGCAAACAGACCCAGCACCCAGGGCGTCTGCAGTGCCGCGGCAAGGCCCTCCCCGAGCAGGCCGGCGGCAACGCCGACGGCGGTATAGACGACCGCCATGCCCAGCACATAGGACAGCGATACCAGCAGCGCACGTCCGCGCCGCGCATGCTCGCCGACCACGATCGACGACAGGATCGGCACCATCGGCAACACGCAGGGCGTGAAGGTCAGCAGCAGGCCGAGCCCAAAGAACAGCGCCGCGATAGGCAGCAGGTTGCGGCTGGCCAGCGTCCGGGCAATGCGGCCGGTGTCGTCCAGCGGCGCCGCGGCGCGCGCGGCGGGGCTCGTCGCCGCCGCTGTCCCGGCAGTCGATGCCACGGCGCCGCCGGACGGCACGGACACAGCGGACTGGCCGCCCTTGCCACCCGGCAGCCAGGCAGGGAGCGCCGCGCCCACCTCGTGCACGCTCTCCATCGGCGGATAGCACAGGCCCTTGTCCGCACAACCCTGGGATGTCACCACCAGCGTCCAGCGACCATCCTCCGGTGCCGCCTCGACCGGAATGCGGATGGTCACCGTGTCGCGGTACGTCTCCATCTCCTTGCCGAAGGTCTCGTCGAACTTGACCTTGCCCTGCGGCAGTTGCG
The DNA here is from genome assembly GCF_019795295.1 of Cupriavidus sp. AU9028. Taxonomy (GTDB): domain Bacteria; phylum Pseudomonadota; class Gammaproteobacteria; order Burkholderiales; family Burkholderiaceae; genus Cupriavidus. The sequence goes on from NZ_JAIMCG010000013.1 coordinate 121,536, forward strand.
GCTCGCCCAGACGTACGGAGGCCGGCCGCGCCGCAAAGGCAAAGCGCTCCCGATAGAGGTAATAGCCTTCGGCGACATCGAAGCGCACCTCGATCGTGCGCGGATCGATTTCCCGCGCGGCGAAGCGGAACGCCTGCTCAGGCGGCAGGAAGTCATCATCGCCCGCCGCCCGCGCCGTCGCCGGCAGCAGCACCAGCGCCGCCAGCAACGCCACCGCCGGCAACCATGACATCAGTACCACGCGCAGCCACGCTGCCGTCACCATCTCCTGCCCCGATCGCGCCGCGGGCGCCCACCAGCCGTATTGCGTCATTCCTTGTCCAGATTCCGCGGCGCGACCTCGTCGCGTACCCAACCCAGATACGCGGGCAATCCCGCCAGCACCGGCACCGCGATCAACTCGGGGACCTCGTACGGATGGACCGCGCGCAGCGCTTGTTCCAGCGCCAGATAGCGACCCCGCGTCGTCTTGATCAGCAGCGGCCACTCGCTGGCCGATTCCAGCTTCCCCTGCCACCAGTAATGCGATTCGCAGGCGGCGAGGCGGTTCACGCACGCCGCCACCCGCGCTTCCAGCAGCGCGCGCGCCACGGTCGCCGCCGTATCGGCATCCGGTACCGTCGTCAGTACAAGCAGGACGTCGTCGTCCCGCGGTTCCGCCTGCGTCATCGCCTATCCTCACGTTGCAACCGGCCCGCAAAACAAAAGAGCCAGGCATCAGCCTGGCTCGATTGTAAGCGGTTCGCCAGGCCCTTGCGGGCCAGGCAGCGGCGGGACTTATTCCGCAGCTTCCTCGGCCGGAGCCTCGGTGATTTCGGGACGGTCGACCAGCTCGACCAGCGCCATCGGCGCGTTGTCGCCCTGGCGGAAGCCGAACTTCAGGATACGGGTGTAGCCGCCCGGACGGGTCGCGTAGCGCGGGCCCAGTTCGGTGAACAGCTTGGTGACCATGTCGCGGTCGCGCAGGCGGGCGAACGCCAGACGGCGGTTGGCAACGGTGTCCTTCTTGGCCAGCGTGATCAGCGGCTCGACGACCTTGCGCAGTTCCTTGGCCTTCGGCAGCGTGGTCTTGATCAGCTCGTGCTGGAACAGCGAGTTGGACATGTTGCGCAGCATCGCGAGACGGTGCGACGAGGTGCGGTTCAGTTTCCGCAAACCATGACGGTGACGCATGATGATTCCTTTGATTGCAGTGTTTGACCAGCTCTTCTATCGCCAGCGCTCCTGTGGAGTCGCCGGCGCGGGCCGGTAGCGGTTGCACCTTGCCGGCAGGGCCGGCTCGGCGGTGGCCGATGGCGGACGGCGAACCGTCCGCCACGCGGATTACTTCTCCAGACCTGCGGGCGGCCAGTTCTCGAGCTTCATGCCCAGAGTCAGGCCACGGGAGGCGAGGACTTCCTTGATTTCGTTGAGCGACTTGCGACCCAGGTTCGGGGTCTTCAGCAGCTCGTTCTCGGTACGCTGGATCAGGTCGCCGATGTAGTAGATGTTCTCGGCCTTCAGGCAGTTGGCCGAGCGCACCGTCAGCTCCAGGTCGTCCACCGGACGCAGCAGGATCGGATCGATCTGCGGGGCACGGCTCGACGACGCTTCCGACGACGACTCGGTGCCTTCCAGCGCGGCGAACACCGACAGCTGGTCGACCAGGATGCGGGCCGACTGGCGAATCGCTTCCTCCGGCGAGATCACGCCGTCGGTTTCGATATTCATCACCAGCTTGTCCAGGTCGGTACGCTGCTCGACCCGAGCGGATTCGACGGCGTACGACACACGGCGCACCGGCGAGAACGAGGCGTCCAGCACGATGCGGCCGATCACCTTGGTCGACTCGTCACCGAACTTGCGCACGTTGCCCGGCACGTAGCCGCGGCCTTGCTCGACCTTGATCTGCATGTCCAGCTTGCCGCCGGCCGACAGATGGGCGATCACGTGGTCGGGGTTGATCACCTCGACGTCGTGCGGCAGCTCGATATCGGCTGCGGTGACCACACCTTCGCCTTCCTTGCGCAGCGACACCGTGACTTCGTCGCGGTTGTGCAGCTTGAAGACCACGCCCTTCAGGTTGAGCAGCAGGTTGACGACGTCTTCCTGCACGCCGTCGATGGTGGAATATTCGTGGACCACCCCAGCGATCGTCACTTCGGTCGGGGCATAGCCGACCATCGACGACAGCAGCACGCGACGCAGGGCGTTACCGAGCGTATGGCCGTAGCCGCGCTCGAACGGCTCCATCACGACTTTGGCGTGATGATCGCCCAGCGGCTCGACGGCGATGATTTTTGGCTTGAGGAGTGCTGTTTGCATTAGGTTGTCCTTTTCAATACCCTCGGCTCGTTACACCGATAAGGCTGACCTTTGGAACCTGAAACCCATCGTACGATGGGCAATAAGCCCGGCGCGCGAAAGCGCGCCGGGCTGAAGTAGGAGCTCGACGATAATGCGCAAGCTGGCGCCGTATGCGTACGGACCGCTGCGATCAACGCGAATAAAGTTCGACGATCAGGCTCTCGTTGATGTCACCCGAGATATCGGCGCGATCCGGGGCCTGCTTGAAGGTGCCTTCGAACTTCTTGGCATCCACGGACACCCAGGTCGGGAAACCGGTCTGCTCAGCCAGCGACAGCGCTTCGGCGATACGGACCTGCTTCTTCGACTGCTCGCGGATCGACACGATGTCGCCAGCCTTGATCTGCGCCGACGGCACGTTCAGGGTCTGGCCGTTCACCAGGATCGCCTTGTGCGAAACCAGCTGACGGGCTTCCGCGCGGGTCGAACCGAAGCCCATGCGGTAGACGACGTTGTCCAGACGCGATTCCAGCAGTTGCAGCAGGTTTTCACCGGTGTTGCCCTTGCGGCGGTCAGCTTCGGCGAAGTAGCGACGGAACTGACGCTCCAGCACGCCGTAGATGCGCTTGACCTTCTGCTTTTCACGCAGCTGGGTACCATAGTCCGAGGTACGGGCGCCCGAGGTGCGGCCATGCTGGCCAGGCTTGCTGTCCAGCTTGCACTTGTCGGCGAGCGAGCGGCGTGCGCTCTTCAGGAACAGATCGGTGCCTTCACGGCGGGAAAGTTTGGCCTTCGGGCCGGTATAACGTGCCACGTTATCTTCCTTGCTGATCGATCGCGGCGCCTGTCAGCGCGTCGCGAGTCCGCCGCATCATTCTCGAGGCAAATGGCACGAGAAAACGGCGAACGGTGGGCTTATCAACACGCGTCACCGGATGGGACGCGCAACAAATGGGACCGACTGGGAACAGCCGCGGCACAGCCGCAGCGGCTCCCTCGCTCTCAGACCATGCGTGGACAGGCGCTCGGCGCCAGCCGCGCCCGGCAGCGAACCGGACCGGCACGAAACCGGATGGCTGAAAAAGGCAGCATTCTATCACAACGAAGCCGCGATCGGAAATTCCGATGCGGCTTCGCTGGGAGGGACGGCTTTCGCTTAGATGCGACGACGCTTCGGCGGACGGCAGCCGTTGTGCGGCACCGGCGTGACGTCTTCGATTACGGCGATCTTGATGCCCAGCGCGTTCAGTGCGCGGACAGCCGATTCACGACCCGGGCCCGGGCCCTTGATGCGCACTTCCAGGTTCTTGATACCCTGGTCCTGCGCGACGCGGCCGGCGTTCTCGGCAGCGACCTGGGCAGCGAACGGGGTCGACTTGCGCGAACCCTTGAAGCCCTGGCCACCGGAGGTCGCCCACGACAGGGCGTTGCCCTGGCGGTCGGTGATCGTGATGATGGTGTTGTTGAACGAAGCGTGAACGTGCGCGATGCCGTCAGCAATGTTCTTCTTGACCTTCTTACGCGCGCGCTGGGCGGCGTTGTTCGGACCTTTTGCCATTAGTTATCTTCCTCTGCCTTCGGCTTTACTTCTTCAGAGCCACGCCGGCCTTACGCGGACCCTTGCGGGTACGGGCGTTGGTACGGGTGCGCTGACCGCGCAGCGGCAGACCACGGCGATGACGCAGGCCACGATAGCAACCAAGGTCCATCAGACGCTTGATGTTCATCGTGGTTTCACGACGCAGGTCACCCTCGACCGTGACCTTGCCCACTTCGTCACGAAGCTTTTCCAGGTCCGCGTCGGTCAGGTCCTTGACCTTCTTGTCATAAGGAACGCCGGTGGCCTCGCAGATCTTGCGGGCGCGCGAGCGGCCGATACCGTAAATGGCCGTCAGGCCGATCTCGGTATGCTTGTGATTCGGGATGTTAACCCCTGCAATACGTGCCATTCGTCAATCCTCTCTACGATTAGCCTTGGCGTTGCTTGTGGCGGGGATCCGACGAGCAGATCACGCGCACGACACCGTTGCGCTTGATAACTTTGCAGTTGCGGCAAATGCGCTTAACAGAAGCCAGCACTTTCATGATTTTCCTCTTCCTTCAATTCCTGTTTCGGCTCACTTCGTCCGGAAGACGTCGTCCTTAGCCACACCCAGCCTGCCCTGACCGCGCTCAGCGCATGGTCAGGTTACCTTTGAAATTCGCCTTCTTCAGCAACGACTCGTACTGCTGCGACATGACATAGGACTGAACCTGAGCCATGAAGTCCATCGTGACGACCACGATGATCAGCAGCGAAGTCCCACCGAAATAGAACGGGACGTTCCAGCGCAGCACCAGGAATTCCGGCAGCAGGCAGACCAGCGTGATGTAGATCGCACCAGCCAGCGTCAGTCGCACCAGGATCTTGTCGATATAGCGCGTCGTCTGCTCGCCCGGACGGATGCCCGGAATGAAGGCTCCACTCTTCTTCAGGTTGTCTGCGACTTCCCGGCTGTTGTACACCAGCGCCGTATAGAAGAAGCAGAAAAACACGATTGCAGCAGCATAGAGCAGGATGTACACCGGCTGACCCGGGGACAACGTCGCCGCCAGGTCCTTGATGAACCTGCCGACCGCGCCCGTCGAATCCGACGTGAACCAGCCCGCGATCGTCGCCGGGAACAGGATGATCGACGATGCGAAGATCGGCGGAATCACCCCGGCCATGTTCAGCTTCAGCGGCAGGTGCGACGACTGACCGCCGTACACCTTGTTGCCGACCTGACGCTTGGCATAGTTCACCAGGATCTTGCGCTGGCCACGCTCGACGAACACCACGGCGAAGGTCACGGCAATCACGATGGCGACAATGAAGATCGCCGCGATGATGCTCATCGAACCGGTGCGAACCAGCTCGAACAGACCGCCGATCGCGTTGGGCAGACCCGCCGCGATACCGCCGAAGATGATGATCGAGATGCCGTTGCCCAGACCGCGCTCGGTAATCTGCTCACCCAGCCACATCAGGAACATCGTACCGGTCACCAGCGTGATCACCGCGGTGGCGCGGAAGACCATGCCCGGGTCGATCACCAGTCCCGGCTGGGACTCGAGCGCGACCGCGATCGAGAAAGCCTGGAAGGTTGCCAGCACCACCGTTCCGTAACGGGTGTACTGGGTGATCTTCCTTTGTCCGGCCTGCCCTTCCTTCTTCAGCGCCTCCAGCTGCGGCAACACGATCGTCAGCAACTGCATGATGATCGACGCCGAGATGTACGGCATGATGCCGAGCGCGAACACGGTGAACCGCGACAGCGCACCGCCCGAGAACAGGTTGAACATCCCGAGGATGCCACCCGACTGACTCTGGAAAAGCTGCGCGAGCTGATCCGGATCGATCCCCGGCACCGGAATATGCGCACCGATGCGGTAGACGATCAGGGCCAGCACCAGGAACATCAGCCGGCGCTTGAGATCGCCGTACTTCGCCGTGTTCCTGGCCTGCGCGCTTGCATTGGGTTTCGCCGTGGCCAAACGATGCTCCGACTGTTGACTCGCCTATGCTGCGAAATCGACTAACTTACTCCGCGATCTGACCGCCCGCGGCTTCGATCGCGGCACGGGCACCAGCGGTGGCGCCCAGACCCTTGATCGACACCTTGCGGGTCAGCTCGCCTGCCTTGATGACCTTGGCGCTGCGCACCAGCTCGCCGACGATGCCGGCCTGCTTCAGAACGAGCAGGTCGACTTCGGCAGATTCCAGGCGCTCCAGGTCGCGCAGGGTCACTTCAGCCGTGAACGGCTTGGTCAGCGAGGTAAAACCACGCTTGGGCAGGCGACGATACAGCGGCATTTGACCGCCTTCGAAGCCGACCTTGTGGAAGCCGCCCGAACGCGACTTCTGACCCTTGTGACCGCGACCGGCGGTCTTGCCCAGGCCGGAGCCGATACCGCGGCCGACGCGACGCTTGGCGTGCTTCGAACCGGCGGCCGGTTTCAGGTTGTTCAGTTGCATTTTGCTCTCCAAATCCCGAACTCAGGCCGGCTTAGCCGAGGACCTTGACGAGGTACGAGACCTTGTTGATCATGCCGCGCACGGCGGGCGTGTCCTGCAGCTCCGACACCGAGTTCAGGCGGCGCAGGCCCAGGCCACGAACGGTGGCGCGATGATCCTCGCGGGTGCCGATCAGGCTACGCACGAGTTGCACTTTTACGGTTTTCTGCGACATTTCGTTCACCTGCCTTAGCCGAGGATGTCTTCGACCGACTTGCCGCGCTTGGCTGCGATTTCGCCAGGCGTGCTCATCTTCTGGAGACCGTCCAGCGTGGCGCGAACCATGTTGTACGGGTTGGTCGAACCGTGGGACTTGGTCACCACGTTGGTCACACCCATCACTTCGAAGATCGCGCGCATCGGGCCGCCGGCGATCACGCCGGTACCTTCCTTCGCGGGCATCATCAGCACCTTGGCGGCGCCGTGCTTGCCAACGACTTCGTGTTGCAGGGTACCGTTCTTCAGCGGAACCTTGACCATCTTGCGACGGGCTTCGTCCATTGCCTTCTGCACGGCCACGGGCACTTCCTTCGCCTTGCCCTTGCCCATGCCGATGCGGCCGTCGCCGTCACCCACCACGGTCAGCGCAGCGAAACCCAGAATCCGGCCGCCCTTCACCACCTTGGTGACGCGGTTGACCGAAATCATCTTTTCGCGGAGGCCGTCGTCGCGTTCGTCCTGCTGGACTTTTGCTTGCATCTTTGCCATGACGTATCTCTCTTTAGCGCTTAGAACTTGAGGCCGGCTTCACGAGCGGCATCCGCCAGGGCCTTCACGCGGCCATGGAAACGGAAGCCCGCGCGGTCGAAGGCCACGGTTTCCACGCCGGCGGCCTTGGCCTTTTCGGCGATGCGCTTGCCAATCAGCGTGGCGGCGGCGGTGGTTGCACCGCTGCCGGTCAGTTCCTTGCGCACTTCCGCCTCGAGCGTCGATGCCGATGCCACGACTTGCGTGCCGCACGGCGAGTAGACCTGGGCGTAAATATGCGTATTCGTCCGGAACACCGTCAGACGATTGACCTTCAGCTCGGCAATCTTGGCACGGGTCTGACGGGCACGGCGCAAACGAGCGTCTTTCTTGTTCATCACTGCACCCCTTACTTCTTCTTGGTTTCCTTCAGGATGACACGCTCGTCGCTGTAGCGAACGCCCTTGCCCTTGTAGGGCTCAGGCGGACGGTACGCGCGGACTTCCGCGGCAACCTGACCGACTTTCTGCTTGTCCGCACCCTTGATGACGATCTCGGTCTGCGTCGGCGTTTCCGCCTTCACGCCTTCCGGCATCTCATGGATCACGTCGTGCGAGAAACCAAGCTGGAGCTTCAGCGCAGTGCCTTGAACCTGGGCGCGGTAACCCACGCCAACCAGGTTCAGCTTGCGCTCGAAACCGGTGGTCACGCCCTTGACCATATTGGCCGCCAGAGCACGCATGGTGCCCTGCAGAGCGTTTGCTTCGCGCGATTCGTCGGCCGGGACGAAGGTCAGCGTGTCGTTCTCGACGTTGACCTTGACCAGACCGTGAACCGGCTGGGACAGCGTACCGAGCGGGCCCTTCACGGTGAGCACGCCAGCCGCCACATTCACTTCCGCGCCTTTCGGCAGCGCGATGGGAGCCTTACCTACACGGGACATGGTTACTCCTTACGCGACGTAGCACAGAACTTCGCCGCCCACGCCGGTGGCACGTGCCGCGCGATCGGTCATCAGACCCTTCGGGGTCGAGATGATCGCCACGCCGAGGCCGTTCATCACCTGCGGGATCTCGCTGCGGCCCTTGTAGACGCGCAGGCCGGGCTTGGACACGCGCTCGATGCGCTCGATGACCGGACGGCCGGCGTAGTACTTCAGGCCGATCGTCAGCTGCGCCTTGCCGCCATCCTCGGCGACCGCGTAGTCGTCGATATAGCCTTCGTCCTTCAGGACCTTGGCAATCGCGACTTTCAGCTTGGACGAGGGCATGACAACCGACGCCTTCTGCACGCCCTGGGCGTTGCGGATGCGCGTCAGCATATCGGCGATAGGATCGCTCATGCTCATACTGTTTCTCCTGTAGCCTGTGCGTAATTACCAGCTGGCTTTCGTCAGACCCGGAATCTCGCCCTTGAAGGCGATCTCGCGGATCTTGTTACGCGCCAGGCCAAACTTGCGGAAGGTACCGCGGGGACGACCGGTGATCGCGCAGCGGTTGCGCTGGCGAGTCGGGTTGGCGTTGCGCGGGAGCTGTTGCAGCTTCAGGCGCGCTTCGTAACGCTCTTCTTCCGACTTGCTTTGGTCGTCGATGATGGCTTCGAGGGCAGCGCGCTTCTCGGCATACTTCGCCACGAGCTTGGCGCGCTTCTTCTCACGTTCAATCAGAGCCAGTTTAGCCACGGTTACCCCTTAATTGCGGAACGGGAACTTGAATGCCGACAGGAGCGCCTTCGCTTCTTCGTCATTCTTTGCCGTCGTCGTGATGCTGATGTTCAGACCACGCAGTGCGTCGATCTTGTCGTACTCGATTTCGGGGAAGATGATCTGTTCCTTCACACCGATGTTGTAGTTGCCACGGCCATCGAAAGCACGGCCCGACACACCACGGAAGTCACGCACGCGCGGCAGCGCCACGGTCACGAAACGGTCGAGGAATTCGAACATGCGCTCGCCGCGCAGCGTCACCATCGCGCCGATGGGGTAGCCCTGGCGGATCTTGAAGCCGGCGATTGCCTTGCGCGCCTTCGTCACGACAGGCTTCTGGCCCGCGATCTTCGTCAGGTCGCCAACGGCGTTCTCGATGATCTTCTTGTCGTTGATCGCTTCGCCAAGACCCATGTTCAGGGTGATCTTGGTGATGCGCGGCACTTCCATGATCGACTTGTAACCGAACTGTTCGACCAGCTTCGGCACAACTTCCTTCTTGTAAAACTCTTGCAGACGTGCAGTCATGCTCAACTCCTATCCGTGCCCAGAATCAAGCTGCCACGACGGCACCGGTGGTCTTCAGCACGCGCACGCGCTTGCCGTCCACTTCCTGGATGCCGACGCGCGACGGCTTGCCATTGGCATCCACGAGCGCAACGTTGGAAATATGCAGGGGCATGACCTTGTCGATCACGCCGCCGGTCGTACCCAGCATGGGGTTCGGACGGGCGTGCTTCTTGGCGACGTTCACGCCTTCGACGGCGACCTTGTCGCCCAGCACAGCCTGGACCTTGCCACGCTTGCCCTTGTCCTTGCCGGTCAGGACGATGACCTCGTCGCCTTTGCGAATCTTGTTCATGGCGGCTCCTTACAGCACTTCCGGTGCGAGCGACACGATCTTCATGAAACGCTCGGTACGGAGTTCACGAGTCACCGGCCCGAAGATGCGGGTGCCGATCGGCTCGAGCTTGTTGTTCAGCAGGACGGCGGCATTGCCGTCGAACTTGACGAGCGAACCGTCGGCGCGGCGCACGCCCTTGGCGGTGCGGACCACGACGGCGTTGTAGATGTCGCCCTTCTTCACGCGACCGCGCGGTGCTGCGTCCTTGACGGTCACCTTGATGATGTCGCCTACGCTCGCATAGCGGCGCTTGGACCCACCCAGCACTTTGATGCACAGCACTTCGCGCGCACCAGTGTTATCGGCCACTTCGAGCCGGCTTTCTGTCTGAATCATGGTGTTTGTCTTCCCAACTTAATCCAACGCGCACGATCGAAACATCATGCCCGCCGGTCAGTCTTGGTCCCGTCGACTCCCGGCATTGCGCCAGCGTCGCTTGGGTTGATCAACTTAGAAGTCGGTGGAGGCCAGGCGGCCGGTACGGTGAAGATATGTACTCGACGTCGCTTGACCCGGAGTTCGCTTTACCGGCTCGCCTGGGTGGTGTTGCGGAAGGCGGACGCAATAAAGCGGAAGTCCAGGATTATGGCACATAACCCTGGACCCTGCAAGCCAACCAAAAACCTGTTGGTTTTTAGATGACGCGCGCTGCTTCGACCAGACGGGAAACCACCCAGGACTTGCTCCGGGAGATCGGACGACCTTCCTGGATCTCGACCTTGTCGCCTTCCTTGTACTGGTTCAGCTCGTCATGCGCCTTGTACTTCTTCGAGCGCAGGACGTACTTGCCGTACAGCGGATGCTTGACACGGTTTTCGATCAGGACCGTCACGGTCTTGTCCATCTTGTCGCTTACCACGCGGCCGACCAGCGTACGGCGAAGCGACGATTCCGTTTTTGCAGTTTCAGTCATTTCGAGTTCGCCTTTTCGTTCAGCACGGTCTGCACCCGCGCGATGTCCTTGCGCACCTTCTTCAGCTGGCTGGTGTTCTGCAGCTGTTGGGTGGCCTTTTGCATGCGCAGGCTAAATTGGGCCTTCAGCAGCTCGGAGAGCTCCTGGTTCAGGCCAGCGGCGTCCTTGCCGCGAAGTTCGGATGCTTTCATCCCTGCTCTCCTTACGTCCCGACCTGGCGCACCACGAAGTTGGTGGCGATCGGCAGCTTGGCGGCCGCGAGGCGGAACGCCTCACGCGCCAGCTCTTCGCTCACGCCATCCATTTCGTACAGCATCTTGCCCGGCTGGATCTCAGCCACGTAGTACTCCGGATTACCCTTACCGTTACCCATACGGACTTCGGCCGGCTTCTTCGAAATCGGCTTGTCCGGGAAGATACGGATCCAGATACGGCCGCCGCGCTTGATGTGGCGGGTCATTGCACGACGTGCCGACTCGATCTGACGGGCGGTCAGGCGGCCACGGCCCATTGCCTTCAGGCCGAATTCACCGAAAGACACGGCGTTGCCACGGGTAGCCTTACCCGTGTTGCGGCCTTTCTGCTCCTTGCGATACTTCCTGCGCTTAGGTTGCAGCATCGTTATTCTCCACTCTTCGCGTCTGCGCCAGGCGCAGCGCGGCGACCGGCGCCAGCGCCACCGCGGCGGTTGCCACCCGGACGGCCTTCACCGTCACGACGGCGACCGTCCGGACGACCCGGGCGACGACGACGTTCGTCTTGCGGCTCTTCCACGACCGGCGCATCGTTGCGGCCGAGGTGGTCGCCCTTGTAGACCCAAACCTTGACACCGATGATGCCGTAGGTGGTCTCCGCTTCCGAGAAGCCGTAGTCGATGTCGGCACGCAGGGTGTGCAGGGGCACGCGGCCTTCGCGGTACCACTCGGTACGCGCGATTTCGATACCGTTCAGGCGGCCCGAGCTCATGATCTTGATGCCCTGGGCACCCAGACGCATGGCGTTCTGCATCGCGCGCTTCATCGCGCGGCGGAACATGATGCGGCGCTCGAGCTGCTGCGTGATCGAATCGGCGATCAGCTGCGCATCGGTTTCCGGCTTGCGGATTTCCTCGATGTTCACGTGCACGGGCACGCCCATGCGACGCTGCAGCTCGGCCTTCAGCAGTTCGATGTCCTCACCCTTCTTGCCGATCACCACGCCCGGACGCGAGCTATAGATGGTGATGCGGGCATTGCGGGCGGGGCGCTCGATGACGACGCGGCCCACCGAGGCGTTCTTGAGTTTCTTCTTCAGAAAATCACGAACCTCGATGTCTTCTTTCAGCATGTCCGCGAACTTCACGTTGTTGGCGTACCAACGCGAAGCCCAGTTGCGGCTGACGGCCAGACGGAAGCCAGTCGGATGAATCTTCTGTCCCATCGTGACTCCTTAGTTGCCGAGCGTCACAGTGATGTGACAGGTTTGTTTCTCGATGCGGTTGCCGCGGCCCTTCGCCCGTGCGGTGAAGCGCTTGAGCGAGGTCGCCTTGTCGACGTAGATGGCCTTGACCTTCAGTTCGTCGATATCGGCGCCTTCGTTGTGCTCGGCGTTGGCGATGGCCGACTCGACCACCTTCTTCACGATCCCGGCGGCCTTCTTCGGGCTGAACGTCAGGATGTTGAGCGCGCGCTCGATCGGCAGACCGCGGATCTGGTCAGCGACCAGACGCGTCTTCTGGGCGGAGATGCGGGCACCGCGATGAATCGCTTTCACTTCCATGATGGCACCTTACCTCTTCGCTTTCTTGTCAGCCGCGTGGCCCTTGAACGTGCGCGTCAGCGCAAATTCACCGAGCTTGTGGCCAACCATGTTTTCCGTGACGTACACCGGCACGTGTTGACGGCCGTTGTGCACGGCGATCGTCAGGCCGATGAATTCCGGCAGGATGGTCGAGCGGCGCGACCAGGTCTTGATGGGCTTCTTGTCCTTGCCGCTGACTGCCGTTTCCACCTTCTTCAGCAGGTGGGCGTCACAGAACGGACCCTTTTTTGCGGAACGAGTCATGTGTTTAGCTCCTACCTACCGATTAACGCTTGTGGCGGCGCTGCACGATCATGCTGGCAGTGCGCTTGTTGCTGCGCGTACGGTAACCCTTGGTCGGGGTACCCCACGGCGACACGGGATCGCGACCAGCAGCGGTACGACCTTCACCACCACCGTGCGGGTGGTCGATCGGGTTCATCACCACGCCGCGGACGGTCGGGCGAATACCGCGCCAGCGCGTTGCGCCGGCCTTGCCGATCACACGCAGGCTGTGCTCTTCGTTGCCCACTTCACCGATGGTGGCGCGGCACTCGATATGCACGCGACGCACTTCACCGGAACGCAGACGCACCTGGGCGTAGACGCCTTCGCGGGCCAGCAGCACGGCGGAACCGCCGGCGGCACGCGCGATCTGGGCGCCCTTGCCGGGCAGCATTTCCACGTTGTTGATCGTGGTACCGACCGGGATGTTGCGAATCGGCAGGTTGTTACCAGCCTTGATCGGCGCTTCCGCGCCGTTCATCAGCTGTTGGCCGGCGACCATGCCCTTGGTGGCGATGATGTAGCGGCGCTCGCCGTCGGCGAACAGCACCAGTGCGATGTTCGCGGAGCGGTTCGGATCGTATTCCAGGCGCTCGACCTTGGCGGGGATGCCGTCCTTGTCGTTGCGCTTGAAGTCGACCACACGGTAGTGATGCTTGTGACCACCGCCCTTGTGACGGGTGGTGATATGGCCGTTGTTGTTACGGCCCGACTTCTGGAATTGCTTTTCCAGCAGCGGAGCGTACGGCTCGCCCTTGTGCAGGTTGTTGTTGACAACCTTCACCATCGAGCGACGGCCCGGAGAAGTCGGCTTGGTCTTGACGAGTGCCATGATTACTTGGCCTCCGCTTCAAAATTGATTTCCTGACCCGGCTTCAGCGCGACGTAGGCCTTCTTCACATGGTTGCGACGACCCATGAAGCGACCGAAACGCTTTTGCTTGCCCTTCTGGTTCAGGATCTGAACGGACTGCACCTCGACCTTGAACAGCAGTTCGACTGCCGCCTTCACTTCCGCCTTGTTGGCGTCGCGGGCGACTTCGAACACCACCTGTTCGTTCTTGTCGGCGACCAGGGTTGCCTTTTCGGAAACCACCGGCGCGAGCAGCACCTGCATCAAACGATGATCGTTCTTGGCTACTTGCGTCATTTGAGCAACTCCTCGATCTGCGCGACAGCCGCCTTGGTCACCAGCACCTTCTTGTAGTGCACGAGCGACAGCGGATCTGCATGGCGCGGCTCGACAACCGACACGTGAGGCAGGTTGCGCGAAGCCAGGTAGAGGTTCTCGTCGAGGTTGTCGGTGATGATCAGCACCGAGTCCAGACCCATGGCCTTGAACTTGTCGGCCAGCAGCTTGGTCTTGGGCGCGTCGACCGAGAAACCTTCCACCACGTTGATACGACCTTCACGTGCGAGCTGCGAGTAAATCGAGCGCATGCCGGCACGGAACATCTTCTTGTTGACCTTCTGGGTGAAGTTCTCTTCCGGCGAGTTCGGGAAGATACGGCCGCCCCCGCGCCACAGCGGCGACGAGGACATACCGGCACGGGCGCGACCCGTACCCTTCTGACGCCACGGCTTCTTCGTGGTGTGCTTGACCTCTTCGCGGTCCTTTTGCTTACGGTTACCGCTACGCGCGTTGGCCTGGTAAGCGACGACGATCTGGTGAACCAGAGCTTCGTTGTAATCGCGGCCGAAGACTTCGGGCGAGGCAGCGACGCCCGCACCGATCTGACCGTTGTCCTGGAGGAGCTTAAGTTCCATGTGTCCGCTCCTTAAGCCGCAGCTTTGGCCTTGACGGCCGGGGTAACGATGACTTTGCCGCCCTTGGAACCGGGGATCGCGCCCTTGACCAGCAGCAGCTTGCGCTCTGCGTCGATCTTGGCGATGACCAGGTTCTGGACGGTACGCGTGACGTCACCGAGGTGGCCGGTCATGCGCTTGCCCGGGAACACACGGCCCGGATCCTGCGCCATACCGATCGAACCCGGCACGTTGTGCGAACGCGAGTTACCGTGCGTGGCACGGCCCGACGCGAAGTGGTAACGCTTGATGGTACCGGCATAGCCCTTACCGATCGTCACGCCCTGCACGTCGATCTTCTGGCCGACCTCGAACAGGTCGACCGACAGCGCGCCGCCGGCTTGCAGCTCGGCAGCCTTTGCTGCGTCCACGCGGAATTCTTTGATGACTTCGCCCGCTTCCACGCCGGCTTTGGCGAGATGACCCGCCAGCGGCTTGGTGACGCGGCTTGCGCGCCGGGCGCCGAAGGTGACTTGCACCGCGGTATAACCGTCGGTCTCGTCCGTCTTGATTTGCGTCACGCGGTTGTCGCCGACCTCGATCACGGTCACGGGAATCGCTTCACCGTCGTCCGTGAAAATACGGGTCATGCCAACCTTGCGACCTACAAGGCCAAGGCTCATGGTTTGCTCCATTCCCGGCTGCGATTGGCCGGGGCTGATTGATACACGAAACTGTGCGTTTCTGGTGTGGATGGGCTTGCGCAAAGAAGACGCGCGCGGCCAAGACGGCCAGCCCATTACCCGTAGTTAAACGGGTAGCCTTACACTATAGCGCAGGCTATACGAAAGAGCAACTGCAAATTTGTCAAGGGGTTGGGGGTTGGCGCTTGGGTGTTGCTAGGTGGTTTATGGGACGCTCGATGCCCTCTCCCCCGGCCCCTCTCCCGCTGGTCGGGAGAGGGGAGCTAACTGGCAGCCCTTGAGAATCCGGTGGGGGTGCTCCCCTCGCCCGCTTGCGGGAGAGGGGCTGGGGGAGAGGGCAATGAACCACTAGCCCAAAAACAAAAACGGCGAACCGAGGTTCGCCGTTCTGCTGCAGCGAAGCCGCGCGAGGCGGCCCGACTTTACACCTTGATCTCGACGTCCACGCCAGCCGGCAGGTCCAGCTTCATCAGCGCGTCGACGGTCTTTTCCGACGGGTCGACGATGTCCAGCAGACGCTGATGGGTGCGGATCTCGAATTGATCGCGGCTGGTCTTGTTCACGTGCGGCGAACGCAGGATGTCGAAGCGCTCGATGCGGGTCGGCAGGGGAACCGGGCCCTTGACGATCGCGCCGGTGCGCTTGGCGGTATCCACGATTTCGGCAGCCGACTGGTCGATCAGGCGGTAGTCGAAAGCCTTCAGGCGGATACGGATCTTCTGGTTCTGCATGATGTTTCCTTAAAAGAGCGATGGGCTGTCTGGCCCGCTATGGGAAGGGACGGGCCAGGAGCCCGTCCCATTCGCGAATGGACGATTAGTCCAGGATCTTGGCGACGACGCCGGCGCCAACGGTACGGCCACCTTCGCGGATAGCGAAGCGCAGGCCTTCTTCCATGGCGATCGGGGCGATCAGCTTGACGGTGATCGACACGTTGTCACCCGGCATGACCATTTCCTTGTCCTTCGGCAGCTCGA
>NZ_JAIMCG010000014.1 GCF_019795295.1 Cupriavidus sp. AU9028
CTAACCAGTACTAATTGCCCGTAAGGCTTGATCCTATAACCAGTGTGTTTGCCTGGTTGAGCTGCAAATGTGCCAACCGGTACAGCACAACCCACCTTGCTACATTCCAGATTCGCGCAGGACGTGCCTCGCACGGCCCGCGCAACCCCTTATGCCTGGTGACCATAGCAAGTCGGAACCACCCCTTCCCATCCCGAACAGGACCGTGAAACGACTTCGCGCCGATGATA
Source organism: Cupriavidus sp. AU9028 (assembly GCF_019795295.1). Taxonomy (GTDB): domain Bacteria; phylum Pseudomonadota; class Gammaproteobacteria; order Burkholderiales; family Burkholderiaceae; genus Cupriavidus. The sequence continues at coordinate 231 of NZ_JAIMCG010000014.1, forward strand.
GTGCGGACTACCCGTGTGAAAGTAGGTCATCGCCAGGCTCTTATTGAGAAACGCCCCAGATCCATCCGGTCTGGGGCGTTTTGCTTTGTGGCGCCAGCAAAAACGCACTGACTCGTGTAGCGCAACGTGCGCCATAATGCGCCAAACGTCGTCCGTAGTGCCCCTTGAATGCCCGACACCCGTGCCGCGCCTGCCAGCCAATGGTTTCTCTATCTGCTCGAATGCGCGGATGGCAGCGTCTATACGGGTATCACGACCGATGTCGAACGGCGCTTCGAGCAGCATCGGAACGGGATTGGCGCCCGGTACACGCGTTCGCGCACTCCCGTTGCGGTAATGGGCAGTCTGCCTTGTGCCGACCGCTCGGAGGCATCGCGTCTGGAGGCGGCGGTCAAGCGCTTGCGCGCCGAGAAGAAGCACGAACTCGTGCAGCGCATCCGGAGCAGCGAGCCTGCCGCCGTCCTTGCATGGCTTGCCGCGCCCCGCGGCAAGGGCCTCGGCGGTCCACCTGACTCGCCACTCGATCCTTAAGTCTGCGTTAAGTCTGGCTCCGTAGCATCTCCTCATCGCCCCTGCCGTGGGCGGCAGTCCAATCAGGAGATGCATATGATTCGCCAGTCCGTTGCCCGTACCGCCATCGCCATCGCCGCAGTGGGCGCGATGGCTGGTGGCTACCAGTACCTGCAGAAGGAAGCGGTAACCTCCAGCCATGCCGCGCCCGCACCGATCAGCGCGACGGCGCAGCCAGCCGGCGCCTATGCCGCGCCCATCGATTTTTCCGGGATTGTCGACCGCTACGGTTCGGCCGTGGTGAACATCAGCGTGACGGCGCGTCAGCAGCGCACGGCCGCGCAGCTGCCTCCCGGCATCGATCCGGACAACCCGATGTTCGAGTTCTTCAAGCGCTTCGGGCCGCAGTTCCAGGTTCCGCAACCCGACCGTCCGCAATTGCTGCGCGGTCTTGGTTCCGGCTTCATCGTCAGTTCGGATGGGCTGATCCTGACCAACGCGCACGTCGTCGACGGCGCGCAGGAAGTCGTCGTCAAGCTGACCGACCGCCGCGAGTTCAAGGCGAAGGTGCTGGGCACCGACAAGCAGACCGATGTCGCCGTGATCAAGATCGAGGCGAAGGACCTGCCGACCGTCCAGCTGGGTGACCCCTCGCGTATTCGCGTGGGGGAACCGGTGGTTGCCATTGGTTCGCCCTACGGTTTCGAAAACACGGTCACCGCCGGCATCGTCAGCGCCAAGTCCCGCTCGCTTCCCGACGATACCTATGTGCCGTTCATCCAGACCGATGTGGCAGTCAACCCCGGCAATTCCGGCGGCCCGCTGTTCAATCAGCGCGGGGAGGTGATCGGCATCAACTCGCAGATCTACAGCCAGACCGGTGGTTACCAGGGGCTGTCGTTTGCCATCCCGATCGACGTCGCGACGAAGGTGCAACAGCAGCTGGTCGCGCACGGCAAGGTCACGCGCGGGCGCCTCGGCGTCGGCGTGCAGGAAGTGAACCAGGCCCTGGCGCAGTCGTTCGGCCTGCCGCGGCCGGAGGGGGCGCTGGTGACCACGGTGGAGCCGGGCGGTCCCGCGGAAAAGGCCGGTCTGCAAGTCGGGGATGTCATCGTGCAGATCGGTGATCACAAGGTCGATCGCTCGGGAGAGCTCCCGGAACGGGTGGCCGACCTGAAGCCGGGCGAGAAGACGGCGCTGAAGGTCATCCGCAAGGGGGACGCCAAGACGCTGGCCGTGACGATCGGCTCGATGCAGGAGCAGGCGGTGGCCAGGAGCGAGGACGGCGCGCAGTCTGGCGGCAAGCTCGGTCTGGCCGTGCGCCCGTTGAGCCCGGCGGAGCAGCGCGAAGGCGGCCTGCAAGGTGGGCTGGTGGTCGAGGACGTGGGCGGCCCTGCGGCGCGGGTGGGTATCGAACCCGGGGACGTTATCCTGGCGATCAACGGCACCCCTGTGACGAGCGTGGAACAGCTGCGTTCCCTGACCGCAAAGGCCAGCAAGGACGTCGCGCTGCTCGTGCAGCGCGGCGATGCGCGACTGTTCGTGCCGATCGAACTCGGTTGAGCGGCCGCGGGCTGCTTCAACCACGCCGGAAGTATCACGTCGTGATATTTCCGCTCATGCGAGAGGCGGTAAACATGACTCCATCATCCGTTTGAATGAAGGCCGCGTATACGTCCGTTCGGCGCGTATACGTTACGTATACCTGAGCATGTATACGTATACCCGATCGCCCGGAAACCCTTGCTGCAAGCGGCTTTCCGGGCGACAACCGATACACGGAACGCGTTTCAGCGAGTATCATCACGACTGCAATGCAAGACGAAACACTGGTGTCTTCGTCCAGCAGACTCTGATCAAAGGGAAGTCTATGCAGTTGGATTTCACGCGTGCAGCGACGGGGATCGCAACCGACAGGATGCGACGTTCCACTGGCGCGTCGACGACAACGCGGCGACGCAAGAAGGTTCCGGTTACGTACTGGGAGCGCGGCTATCGCTCGCACTACTATCGCAACGAGCGCGGCGAGAAGCTGGGCGAAGTCCGCCTGTCCGAGCGCGGCGAAGTGCCGGTGGTCTATCGCTGGTCCGCCGGCAACTATTCGGGCGCGGAGGGTTCGCTCGCGCATGCACGCATGCGCGTCGAGGAGACGGTCGGCTTCGGCATGCGGCAGTTGCCGCTGTTCTGAGCCTCGCTTCTACCGCTACCCCGCCATCCCTTCCTCTTCCTTGCGCCGGCCGACCGGCGCATCGCGTCCGGGCCTGTTCTGCGCGCCGGCGCACCTTCTGGCATCATAGGCAGGCCGCTGTCGGTCACCACGGCGGTTGCCGCGACCCGGCCGCGATGCCGGCGTGGCACGACTCCACACCCTGTGTCTTCACGTCTGCCTCGCCGCGCTTCCAGTCGCCATGCCGACCTCATCCGACCCTGTTCCCTCCCAGCCTCTCGTCAACGCGCCGCACCCGCGGTCGAGCGCTGACGACCTGACGACGACGGCCGCCGCGGAAACGCTGCAGGCGCTGGCCGAGACGTTCCGCCGCGACGGCTACGTCGTCTTGCGAGGCTTTGCCCCCGAGAGCGTCTGTGCAGCGCTGGAGCAGGCTACGCGCGAGCAGCTCGCCGCAGCGGTCGCGCCGGTCGAGTACGAGGCGGAACTCGGATATCCGGGCGCGCCGAGCAGTCGCGACGCCGCCGGAGGCGCTACCATCCGGCGCCTGCGGCAAGCCTTCGACCGGGGCGAGGCCTTTCGCCAATGGGCGCAGGCGCCGGCGCTGGCCGCTGTCGTCGGTGCGCTGCTGGGCGAGCGGCCCCGGCTGACCCTCGCGCACCATAACTGCGTCATGACCAAGCATCCGGCCTATGGCAGCCAGACCGGCTGGCATCGCGATACGCGCTACTGGTCCTTCGAGCGTCCGGAACTGGTGACGGTGTGGCTGGCACTCGGCAACGAAGACGAGCGCAACGGCGGCCTGCGCGTCATTCCCGGTTCGCACGCAGTCGAGCTGCAGCCGGGTCAGCTGGATGCGGCGGAGTTCCTGGTGGAAGACCACCCGGCCAGCCGCCCCCTGCTCGAGGCGAGCCAGTCGCTGTCGCTGCAGCGGGCAGACGTGCTGTTCTTCGACAGCCGGCTGTTCCACAGCGCCGGGCAGAATCGCGGCACGGCTGTCAAACTGTCGGTTGCCTTTGCTTACCTCGGCGCAAGCAATCGGCCGGTGCCCGGCTCGCGCTCGGCCGCCTCGCCGGTGATCGACCTGCCGCTCAACTGCGCAGACCGACCAGCGAGCTGATTTTCTCCGATGCCGCCAGCAGCGGCGGCAGGAAGCGCTGGACCATCTCTTCCGCGCTGGTGCGGTTGGCCTGGCCGCTGATGTTCATCGCGGCAATGACCTGTCCCGAGCGATTGCGAATCGGCGCGGACAGCGACACCAGGCCCTCTTCCAGTTCCTGGTCGATCTGGGCCCAGCCCTGCTGGCGCACCTGCGCAACGATGGCCTTCAGTCGGTCGATATCGGTCACCGTGCGTCCGGTGCGCTGGCGAAGGTCGCTGGCCCGCAGTGTCCGGTCCAGTTCTTCGTCGGTCAAGCCTGCCAGCAACACCCTGCCCATCGAGGAGCAGTAGGCCGGCAGCCGGCTGCCGATGGAGAGGTTGATCGTCATGATCTTGCGGGCGGGTACCCGCAGCACATAGACGATCTCGGTCCCGTCCAGTACCGACACCGAGCAGCTCTCGTGCACCTCCTGCGACAGCGCCTCCATGATCGGCTCGGCCACGTTCCAGAAGGGCATCGAGGTCAGGTAGGCGAAGCCGAGGTCCAGGATCTTCGGTGTAAGCCGGAACAGCCTGCCCTCGGCCTGGACATAGCCCAGGCTGACGAGTGTCAGCAGGATGCGCCGCGCGCCGGCACGGGTAAGGCCGCTGGCTTGCGCGATCTCGGTCAGGGTCTGCGCCGGGCGGCTCGCATTGAAGGCGCGGATGACGGAGAGCCCACGGGCGAACGATTGCACATAGCTGTCGCTGGGCTTTTCCGCAGCGGGCGCGCGGTCGTCGCCGGAAGCGCTGGGATCGTTGGAAGCAGGGCTGGCCATCGTAATGGCGGCGGGACGCCGCATGCACACGGAAAGGCCGAAAGGGTAGTGGAATTGGCGCGGATTCGCCAGTATGGCGGGCCTTCAGGTGGAGAGGGCCGCCGGCGCCCGGTACCCGAAGTCCCGTCTACCGGAAGCTCTTCTGCACGGCGACGAACACCGCTACCAGCACGCAGACAAGCGCAAAGCCGTGCAGCAGGTCCATGCCGGCGAGCAGCGTGGCCTGGCGGTCCACCTCCTGCGACAGCTGCGCCAGCGTGCTGGCGGTGGAGCCGCCGGGCTGCTGCAGCATCGGCTCGAAACGGGTGATGTGTTCCACCAGATGGGTGCGATGCGTCGCCTGCCCTTGCTGCATCCAGATGCTGGCCAGGCCGGTGCCGAGCGCGGTGGCGATCTGCTTGCAGACGTTCTTGAACTGGTAGGCGTGCGGGAAGTCCTGGACCGGCAGATCGAGGTAGGTCATCGAGGCGACCTGGATCATCAGCAGCACGGGCGTCAGTCCTTCCAGCAGCACGACTGGAATCAGGGCGTAGTCGGGTGCGCCGGGAACCAGGCGCTGCGACAGCAGCATCGCGGCGCAGGCGTAGCACAACAGGCCGGCGACGATGACGCGGCGCTTGCGGAACACATGGCGTATCGACAGCGTCAGTACCACCGCGCCAATGGCGGCCACGGTGCCGCTGACGGACAGCAGCATGCTGGTGGTGCGGAAGGTCAACCCGAGGCCGCTCTGCGTCAGCGTCGGCATCAGGTAGGCCCAGATCGCGGACAGCAGGTAGTACAGCGTGTAGAAGCCCAGGCCATACAGGTAGCGGCGGCCGACCAGGCGCGAGAAGTCGATCCACGGATCGTCATGGCGGTGCAGCCGCCAGGCGCAGAAGGCCAGCAGCGCGACGCCCAGCGCCGCCATCAGCGGCATCTCGGGCGTGCTGAAGAAGCGCGTGTAACGCAGCTCCTGCAGCGTATGCAGCAGCACCAGGGCACCGCCGGCGCCGGCGGTCGCGGCCGGCCAGTCCAGCGTGGTGACGGGCGGCAGGGGATCGCGTGGACCGCGCCTGGGGTAGGTCAGCGCAACCGCGGCAATTACTGGCAGGGCAACCGCCGCCTGGAACAGGAAGACCGCGCGCCAGCCGATGTCGTCCAGGAAGATCCCGGTCAGCCATGGCGTGACGGCCAGCATGCCGAACGAACCCAGTCCGAAGCGCAGCAGCAGCGGGCCACGTTCGGGTGGCGCGGCAAGCAGCTGGACGAGGATTCGCGAGGCCGCGAACAGTCCGCCCGCGCCCAGGCCTTCCACGGTCTTGCCGACGATCAGGCCAGCCGGGCTGCCCGCTTCCGCGCACAGCAGGGCGCCGAGGGCGAAGACCGCGAGCGACAGCAACGTGAAGCGCTTGTAGGTGATCCGCCGTGCGATCTGGTCCAGCAGCATGTTCATCAGCACTGCCGCGGCGGCATAGGCGCTGACCGCATACAGATAGTCGGTCGGCGTGGCGCTGACCCCGCCCTGGATATGCTGGCTGGCGACCGCCATCATCAGCGAGGCGGAGAAGTCCAGCCCGGTCACCAGCCCCAGCGTCAGGCCAAACGCAGACAGCCGCAGCGGTCCCATCTCGGGATGCGAAGCGAGTCCCGGCGGCCGTGCCGCGGCGGACGGGTTGGCAGTGGAGCCGGGCTGGGAAGCGGAGGGACTTTGCGACATGGGCGCAGCATACCGGCCCTCCTGCAACGGAAAAACCGCCTGCAGTGGATACACCGTGCATCGGCCCGAACAATGGCGGCCCCGGCGTCCCGGCCCGGCGTTCCGGCAACAAAAAAGCCGGCGATGAACGCCGGCCTTCTTGTGCTGCGAGGGATCGAGCCGCTCAGGCGCCCTGGCCGAATGCGTCGCGGCGGTCGGCCACGTGCGCACCCTCGGTGAAGGTATCGCGCTTGCCGAAGGCACCATCGGTGTACGGGTCGGCCGACTTCACGGCGCCGTCGGTATAGGGATCGGCCTTGCCGACATGTGCCACGCTGCCGTCCGCATCCAGCGTCAGGGCGTGGGCGGGCAGCGCCGACACGGCCAGTCCGCTGGCGCAAAGCAGGGCGAAAACGAGGCGGCGGGATTGTGCAAGAGTCTTCATGGTTTTTTTCCTTTGATGAATGCCGCGTGCTTGTCAGCACACGGAACGACTCTATGCCTCCGCGGCGAAGGAAAAAAGAGGCCTGCGATCAACACAGTGTTCACGGCCTCGCACAATCACGCTGCCCCTTCGCGCAGCAGGGTTACAGCAGATGGCGGAAGCCGAATACGTTGGCACTGATGCCGGCCAGGACCATCAGCAGGATCTGGGCAATGATGAAGAGCACCAGCGGCGACAGGTCGAAGCCGCCGAGCCGGGGCATGATGCGGCGGATGGGGTCGAGCAGCGGGTCGGTCAGTTGCTGGATCACCGGCGTGACCGGCGAATGCGGATTGACCCACGACAGGATGGCCATCAGCAGCGTGACCCACATGATCAGGCTGATTCCCCATTTGACGACGTTGAGCACGGCGATCGCGAGAATGGCCGGCAGCAGTTCGAGCGGCATGCCGCCGGTCACCGCCAGTACCGCGGCGAGAAACACCACGGCCGTCAGCCATGCGGCCACTACCGTGGCCCAGTCGATGCCGCCGACGCCCGGAATGATCCGCCGCAGCGGGCGAACCAGCCAGTCGGTGACCTGAAACACCGCATGCGATACCGGGTTGCGGGCGGGCAGCCGGACCTGTTGCATCCACAGGCGCAGCAGCAGCGCCATGCCGAAGAGGGTAAAGACGGTGTCGAGCAGAAAGATCGCGATTTCCGTAAGCATCGGTTCCAGTATCCGTGGTCGGTGAGCGCAGGTGTCTGCGGACGCACAGATTCTGCCACACCGGCAAGGCCCGACATAAGCGAGACTCTGTTGTCTGCCCATCTTTGCTGCGTGATAGTGTCACGGCCCGACATGGCGGGCTCATATAATGTGCGGCAACAGCCAGTTCTCCCGGTCTCGGCCCGACCGTCATCCGCCCTTGCGATCCTGCCATGGCCCGTTCCTCTTCTACTACCCGCGCCCAGCTGGAAAAGCAGGACTTCGAGGCGCTGTCCGATTTCCGTTACCAGCTGCGCCGTTTCCTGCGGTTCTCGGAGGATGCCGCCCGCCAGGAGGGCATCACGGCGCAGCAATACCTGCTGCTGCTGCATATTCGCGGCTTCCCTGGCCGTGACTGGGCTTCGATCGGAGAGCTGGCCGAGCGGCTGCAGGCGCGGCAGCACGGCGTGGTGGCGCTGGTGAACCGCTGCGAGGCAGCTGGCCTGGTGCGCCGCCGCGTCAATCCGGATGACCGACGCGTGGTGCAGGTGCACCTGCTGGCCAAGGGCGAGCGGTGCCTGAACCGTTTGGCGATGCTGCATCGTACCGAGCTGGAGTCCCTGCGCGACACCTTCCGCATCGCGCGGCTGACGGCCTTCAACGACGAGGGCCTGGGCCGCCAGTGAGCGGCTGACGACGGACCGTGTAGGCGAATTCCGACGCAGGCCGGCGAAGGCCTGCGGACGGCAGCCGCGCCGCGCGCTTGCGATACTTCTGAGGATGCGCCCCAACGCGCGTGCTCTGCAGCGCGTTCCCTTGACCGGCGTTCGGCACGCGCCCTGCGCTGCCCCGCCGGCGGGCGTCCCAGGATCCACGATCGCCAACATGAACGCCGAAACCGTCCCTCGAGACGCACACCTCCCGTCTTCGCCCGAGCCGGCCGCCGCGGCAGTGCCCGGCGGCGCGGCTGCGCGGCCTGCCGGCGAGGCGGCATTGCCCGGTGGGCAACGCCTGCTGCAGCCGGGACGAAACTGCTGGCGCGTCGAGCGAGCGTCGCGCTTCGGCATGCTGGTCGATGGCGACAACTATTTTCGCGCGCTGAGGAAGTCGCTGATCGAGGCGCAGCACACCGTGTTCATCCTCGGCTGGGATATCGACAGCCGCTGCCGGCTGGTGCCCGGCGGAGCCAACGACGGCTTTCCCGCCGGCCTGCGCGATTTTCTCGATGCGCTGGTGCGCCGCAGGCGCCGGTTGCGCATCTACGTGCTGAGCTGGGATTTCGCCATGGTGTATGCCATGGAGCGGGAATGGTTGCCCGCGGTCAAGCTCGACTGGCGCACGCATCGCCGCCTGTCGTTCCGGCTCGACGGCAAGCATCCGGTCAGCGCGTCGCATCATCAGAAGCTGGTGGTGATCGATCACGCGGTCGCCTATACCGGCGGGCTGGACCTGACCCGCTGTCGCTGGGACACCTGCAGTCATGCCCATGACGAGCCGCTGCGCGTGGATCCGGACGGCAAGCCGTACGGCGCGTTCCACGACGTGCAGGCGGTGATCGAGGGCGACGCCGCGCGTGCGCTGGGCGAACTCGCGGCGCAGCGCTGGCGGCGCGCCACGGGCCGGCCGCCGCGCACACCGCGCCAGCCGTATGCCGTCTCCCCGCGCCTGTGGCCGGAAGGCGTCGAGCCCGAACTGACCGATATCGACGTGGGCATCGCCCGGACCGCGCCTGCCTACGACGGCGAGCCCGGCGTGGGCGAAATCCGCGCGCTGCATCTGGACGCGATCGCCTCGGCTCGCCACACGCTGTATCTGGAGAACCAGTACTTCAGTTCAGGGCTGATCGCCGAAGCGCTGGCGCAGCGGTTGCCCGAAGAGGACGGACCTGAAGTCGTGCTCGTTTCGCGCCGCAGCGAAAGCGGCTGGCTGGAAGAGCACAGCATGGGCATCCTGCGGGCGCGAGCGCATCGCAAGCTGCGCGCGGTAGACGAGCACCACCGCTACCGTCTCTACTATCCGCATGTTCCCGCCGTCCCGGTCGACGGCGCCACGCAGGAGCAGGCCGACGCCGTGGCACGGCAGGGCATCAATGTCCATAGCAAGGTGATGATCGTCGACGACAGCCTCATCACCATCGGTTCGGCGAATCTGAACAATCGCTCGATGGGCCTGGACACCGAATGCAATGTGGTGATCGAGTCCGGCGGCGATCCGCGCATTGCCCAGGCGATTCGGCGGATGCGGGCGCGCCTGGTCGGCGAGCATCTGGGGGTGGAGCCGGCTGAGCTGGAGCAGGCCCACGCCGCCGGCGAGCCGCTGCACACGACCATCGCCCGTCTGCATACCTCCGGCGGCCGGACGCTGGAAGCGTTCGACCCCCCGCTGCCGAAGGACCTGGATGCCGCACTGCCGGACGCGCGTCTCATCGACCCGATCGAGCCGATCGACCCGGACGGGCTGGTCGATGATTTCCTGACGCACGAGGACCGCCCGCGGGTGGTCAGCCGCATGACGCTGCTGATCGCCCTGCTGGCCACGTTTGCCGCGCTGGCGGCGGCGTGGCGCTATACGCCACTGGCCGAATGGGCCGACTTCCGGCGCGTGCTCGGGCTGGTCGAGCGGATCGAGCAGATGCCGCTGGCGCCGCTGGCGGTGATCGCCGGCTTTGTCGGCGCGGGGTTGCTGATGGTGCCGGTCACGCTGCTGATCGTCGTTACCGTGGTGGTGTTCGGGCCGGTGCGCGGGGCGCTGTTCGCGCTGTGCGGGGTGGCGCTGAGCGCCGCGGTCGGCTACGGCATCGGGCGGTTCGCCGGACGGGACGCGGTGCGGCGCTATGGCGGCAAGCGGCTCAATGCCCTGAGCCAGCAGGTCGGACAGCACGGTCTGCTGGCGATGATCGTGCTGCGCCTGGTGCCCGTGGCGCCTTTCACGCTGGTCAACCTGGTGGTCGGCGCATCGCGCATCAGCTTCCGGGACTGCATGCTCGGCACGCTGATCGGCATGACACCCGGTATCGTCATCGGCGCGTCGCTGGTGGACCGGATCGCCGCGGTGGCCCGCAATCCCAATCCCGTCACCATCGCCCTGCTGGTGCTGGTGCTGCTCGTGCCTGCCGCGGTGCTGTGGCTGCTGCGCCGGCGGCGGCGTGCCACCGCTGCGAAGTCCGGGGCGGCGCCCGGCGAAAACAAACAAGCTCCGGTGCCGGACGGCGAACCAGGCCGCGCCAGCACCGGTGGACGCGCATGACGACGACGTTGCCTCCTTCCCGAAACGGCCCCCCTTCCACGCTGGCGACCGCCGACGCGCCCGAGATCGAGGCGAACGACACGCTCCAGCCGGCGACCCTGCCCATCGGCGAACTCCCGGAGCCGCCACGCACCGCTCCGCCGCCCGCTGCCCATGCGGGCATCGTGGTGGCCAGCTACAACATCCACGGCGGCATCGGCGTCGATGGCCGCTTCCTGCCCAAGCGTATCGCGCGTGTGCTGGCCGAGCTGGATGCCGATATCGTCGCGCTGCAGGAGGTCGAGTCGCGTACGACCGGCTTCGACATGCTCGGCTATCTGCGCGATGCGACCGGGTATCACGCCATCCCTGGCCCGACGCTGATTCGTCCGGACGGGGAATACGGCAATGCGCTGCTGACCCGCTTCCCGCCGTCCCGGGTGCGCCAGATCGACCTGAGCGTGGACAGTCATGAGCCCCGGGGTGCCATCGACGCGACGCTCAGCTGCCGGCTGGGCCGGGAACCCGTGCCACTGCGCGTGATTGCCACGCACCTGGGACTGTGGCCCGGGGAGCGGCGCATTCAGGTGCGGCGCCTGCTGACGTCGCTGGCCGAGCAGCGGGGCCTGGGCACCGTACTGCTGGGCGACGTCAACGAATGGTTCCTGTGGGGAAGGCCGCTGCGCTGGCTGCACGCCTATTTCGAGGGTGCGCCGCACGTGGCGACATTCCCTTCCCGCCTGCCGCTATTCGCGCTGGACCGGATCTGGAGTTCGCCGCGGGCATTGCTGGCCTCGATTCGCCGGCACGAGAGTCCGCTGGCGCGTCTTGCTTCCGACCATCTGCCGCTGGTCGCCGCGCTCTCGCTGGACGAGACCCATCTTCCGCCGGCGCAGAACTGGCCCTGAGCCGGCGCTGAGCCGGCCCCGAGCCCCTGCGTCGGGTCCGGGTCCCGGTTCAGCCGTCCCGGTAGGCGTCCAGGCGGTTGTACAGCGTCTTGAGGCTGATGCCCAGCGCGTGGGCGGCCCGACGCTTGTCGCCGTCGAAGCGCGCCAGCGTGGCGAGGATCAGGCCGCGCTGCGCATCGGCCAGCGTGGTGCCGATGCGCACGTTCAGAACGCCGTCGGCAGCGGTCGGCAGCGGCGGCTGCGAGGCGATATTGGGATTGGGTAGCTCGATGACGCGGTCGGCGAGGATGAAGGCGCGATAGACGGTATTGCGCAGCTCCCGCACATTGCCGGGCCAGCCGTACTGGCACAGCCGGTCCAGCGCACTGGCCGAGAACACCTTGTCGGTGCCTTCGGCCGCGTTCAGCTCGGAAAGGAAATGCCGCGCGAGGGGCACGATGTCCTCCTTGCGCTCGCGCAGCGGCGGGATATGCAGGGGCACCACCGCCAGCCGGTACAGCAGATCCTCGCGCAGCACGCCGCTGCGCACCGCTTCCAGCGGATCGCGGTTGGTCGCGGAAACGATGCGCACGTCGCATACCACCTGCTGGTCCCCGCCCACCCGGTGGAAGGTCCGGGTCTCAAGCACCCGCAGCAGCTTGATCTGCATGTCCGCTGCCATCTCGGTGACTTCGTCGAGAAACAGGGTCCCGCCATGGGCCTGCTCGAAGTAGCCGGCCTTCTGCTGGACGGCGCCCGTGAAGCCGCCCTTCTCGTGGCCGAACAGTTCGGATTCGATCAGCGTGGGCGTGATGGCGCCGCAATTGACGGCGATGAAGGGCTTGTCGCGACGGTTGCTGCGCTCGTGGATGGCGCGCGCCACCAGTTCCTTGCCGGTGCCGCTCTCGCCGACGGCCAGCATGGCAACGTCGGTGGCGGCAACCCGTGGAATCTGCTCGAGCAGCCGCCGCATGGCAGGCGAAGTACTTTGCCATAGCAAGGCAAAATCGTCCCGCGCGGGCTCACGATGGCGGGGGCGCAGCGTGTCGGGCAATTCTTGTGTTGTGCTGGTCGACATGAAGCGTTGGCAGGGCGGCAGGCGCAGTTGATTGAAAATCCGTCAGGACCGGTTCGGGGATTCCGCCGCTCCGTCTGGAGGCCGGCGATCGATAGTCCGACAGGCGGGGCGGGCCATCGGGACTCGCTGCCGGACTGCGCCGGGGAGTTGGGACGGTACCCGCCGACGTACCCGCCGATGGGGCGGGGGCGGCGGTCTTCCTGGGCCGGCCATGGCGTCCCCACGGCAGCGGAAGGCTTGCAGGAAAACGCCCCGCACCGCAATGCTAGCGCCTGCCTGCGGCGTCCACCACTGCTTTTTGTCCGACAACGAAGTCGGCGATGTCAGACGGACACTGGTATGGTGTGGGTACGCCGTTGCATAGAATGTGGTGTGTTCAGGCACCGACGCGGTGCCTCCGGGCCTTGCACCTTCCCTTGCGGCCCTGCCTTATTCCACCATCCCGGCCGCTCCCCGGCCGGCGTCACTTCAAGCCTATGCCTCACATCCTGATCGTCGATGACGACGAGAATACCTGTGCAGCACTGGCCGAGATTGCCGCGGCGGAGGGCTTCACGGCCGCCACTGCTGGAGATCTGCGCGAAGCCTGCCTCCAGATCGGCTGGCAGATGCCGGATGCGGTACTGGCTGACCTCAAGCTGCCCGACGGCGACGGCAAGGACCTGTTCAAGGAGGTCGGCTCGGCCGGCGTCGACATCATCCTGATGACCGGCTATGCCAGCGTGGAGAGCGCCGTCGACGCGCTGCGCCTGGGCGCCACCGATTATCTGGTCAAGCCCATCAATGTCGCGCGCCTGCAGACCGTGCTCAAGCGCATTGCCACGACGGGGGACCTCAAGGCCGAGGTCCGGTCGCTGCGCGGCGAACTGCGTCGCTACGGGCGTTTCGGCCGGCTGCTGGGCAGCTCGGAAGCCATGCAGGCGGTCTATGACCAGATCGGCAAGGTCGCGCCGACCGAGGCGACGGTGCTGCTGGTCGGCGAAAGCGGTACCGGCAAGGAACTGGCGGCGCAAACGGTGCACGAGTTGTCGCCGCGCCGGCGGCAGCCCTTCCTCGCCGTCAACTGCGGTGCGATTTCCCCCAACCTGATCGAATCGGAAATGTTCGGTCACGAGCGCGGCAGTTTCACCGGGGCCGAACGGCAGCACAAGGGCTATTTCGAACGCGCGGCCGGCGGTACGCTCTTTCTCGATGAAATCACCGAGATGCCGATCGAGCTGCAGGTCAAGCTGCTGCGGGTGCTCGAAGCCGGCACCTTCATGCGGGTGGGCACCAACCGGGAGCTGCGGGCCGACGTGCGCGTGGTGGCGGCGACCAACCGCAATCCCGAGGAGGCGGTGGCCGAGGGCAAGCTGCGCGCCGACCTGTATCACCGGCTCAATGTCTTTCCGATCGAGCTGCCTCCCCTGCGCGGCCGCGGCGAGGATGTGGTGCAGCTGGCCAACGCGTTCCTGGACCAGCTCAATGCGGAGCACGGCACGCAGCGTCACTTCGGCCCTGAGGTGCAGGCCAACCTGCGGCTGCATTCCTGGCCAGGCAACGTGCGGGAGTTGCGCAATTTCGTCCAGCGCGCCTTCATCATGGCCGAAGGCGACCTGATAGCCGAATCGCCGGTACCGCTGCAGGCCGCGGCTTCCCAGGTCCCCGCGACGGCCATCGTGACGGTGCCGGTTGGCATGTCCCTGGCCGACGCGGACCGCGAGTTGATCTTCGCCACGCTCGAGCAATGCGCCGGGGTGAAGAAACATGCGGCGGAAATTCTTGGTATCAGTTTGAAAACCCTTTACAACCGGCTCGAAGAGTACGCAGCGGGTGGCAAGCTGCCGGACTGGTTCAAGGGCGGTAATGGCAATGCCGCCCATGAGCGGCCGCCCGCGGCGAACTGAGCCGCCGATCGCATCATTGGAAGCGCCTCCGGCCACCGTGCAAGGCTTCACCGCCGTGCCCGTGGCCGTCTCGATAACAACACAAAACAATAGACCGGCACGTGAAGCGCGCCCCCCGTTCGTCCCCGATCCAGCCGACTGCGCTGCAGGGCATGGCAGCCCGGGGCACGCCGCTTTCCGCCCGCTCCGGCGTCGGGAAGCGGCTGGCCCAAGGTATGCTTGGCCTCGGCATCTGGCCATGATCGCCGGCCCAAAGACGCTCTTCGACCGGTAGTTCCGTTATGTTCAAGCAACCCTTTCCCTACGCCCGTGCAGACAGCACCCAGGGCGCCGAGCATTCGGGCGGTGCCCTTGCCGCCGCCATTGAGGAATCTGAAGCCGACGTCGACACGGCGACGGAAGTGGTCGCGCTGATCGATCAGATCTCGCACGACCTGCGCTCGGCGCTCAATGGCGTGCAAAGCTGGGCATACGTCCTCGATCAATCGCTGGATACGCCTCCGGCGCCGGCGCAGCGCGCGCTGTCGGGCCTGCGTACCGCGATGCAGCAGCAGGTCGTGCTGATCCAGCATCTGGAAGAATCGGTGCGGCTGCTGGCCGATGACAGCAAGCCGCAATGGCAGCCGGTCAACCTGGCCGCCACGCTGGCCGAGGCAATCGAGTCGGTTCGTCCGCTCGCCCAGGCGCGCCGGGTCGAACTCGCCGAGGTCATCGATCGCGACCCTGGCGGCTCCTCGAACCTGGTGATCCAGGCCGATCCGCGCCGGCTGGAGCCGATGCTGCGGCATCTGCTGCTGCATTGCCTCAAGCAGGTACGCACCGGCGATACCATCGTCGCGCACTTGCTCGCCTCGGCCGAAGAGGTCAAGTTGCGTATCACCGAAAGCCGGGCCAGCACCGAGCGGGTGCGCGAGCGCTTGCACGCGCTGACCGGTTTTTTCCGTCGGGAGCCGGCAAGCGGTGGCTCGCAGCCGCGTCAGAGTTCGGCATTGCTGCTTACCCGGCGCCTGAGCGAGTTGCACGGCGCGGCCCTCGTTGCAGAAGACGACTGCCCGGACCTGGCTGGCGCAGAGCAGGCAAGCGCGTGCATCAGTATCGTGTTTCCCCGCAATCCGGCCGACGACGCCTGACTGCATCGCGAACTTGACGCGCGCGAGGTAATTTTTACCAGTGGGCCGGCGGCTGCCCGCGCGCGCCATTCTCCCCCTGTCCTCTCGCGTCCCCCACTTCCCCGCCAAGCCGCCGTCCATTTGGCCGCCGGCCGGTGATTCGCGCAGGCAAGCGCCCTGCGATTCCTCTTCCCTGTGGCTGGCCCGTGGCTTGCATCACCGCAGGCATCCTGTTCAACCGGGAGCCCACGATGCAGAAGGGTAAATCAGGCGGTTCGTCCGCAGGCGCGGCAGCGGCGGACGACAAGGCGACCAAGGCGAGCCAGACCGGCGGCCAGAAGGGCAGCCAGACGCCCAGCAAGGAAGCCAGCAAGAAAGCCAGCAAGACCGACAACGAGGCCGGCATTGGTGGCGACGACCAGCGCGCGACCACGTATCAGCAGGCGGTGGACGAGTCCGTCGACATGACGTTTCCCGCCAGCGACCCGATTTCCCCGAGCGCGGCCATGCATGCCGAGAAGGAAACCAGCACCGCGGTGGACGACACCGACTGGGAGCTGGAGCCGGGCAGTGCGCATTCGCCCACCGGACCCGCGGACGCCAAGCAGGACAAGAAGGGTGGCGCCGGTGCCAAGGGGGCCAAATCCGGCAAGAAGTAGCTCGCACAGCCGGGGCTGCGCCACTGCCCACGCTTCCCATCGCTCCCTGCTTCGCGGGACGCCAACACGTCAAACCGATCGAAGGAGTCAGCATGTCACTGATCATCGCCGGACGCTTTGATACCTTTCCCCAGGCCGAAGCCGCCGCCAGCCAGCTGTTCTCGCGCGGGTTCGCCGAGGACGATGTCACGTTGTTCTTCGTCAATCCTCCGGGCCAGCATGGGAGCTTTCCCATCGGTGGCGATGTGGCGGCCGATCATGGCGCCCACAAGTCCGGCGGCGGAGCGGGGCGAGGCATCGTGATCGGCGCGATCGGCGGCGCGGTGGTCGGTGCCGTCGCGGTCGCGATGATGCAGGCCTCGGTGTTGGTACTGGCGCTGGCCACCGGCCTGGGCGCCTATCTGGGCTCGCTGGTAGGCGCGCTTGCCATGACCCGCGATCCCGAGCGGGTCCCGTCGGCCCCGGCGAACCGCGAGCAGGTCAAGGCCGAGCGTGACGCCGGTGTGCTGCTTGCCGTCCACGTCGACGCGCAGACGCGCGAGGTCGCCGCGGAAGTGCTGCGGGCGGCCGGGGCCAAGGATGTCGAACGGGCGCACGGGCGATGGAGCGAGGGCCGCTGGGTCGATTTCGACCCGCTGACGCCCCCGGTCCCGGCAAGCCGCCCCTGAATTGCGTTGCAACACGTTGCGCGGTGGCTTCGCCCCGCGATCATGCAGTCCCCGCTTTCGGAAGGAGGAAGTCCAGATGAACCCAATCGACAATCCCCAGGGCCGTGCGCCGAGCGGCGCTGCCATCGTCGGCGATCTCGACGGTCATTCGGAGGGGCCGGGCCCCTTCGTGATGGCTGCCGACACGCTGGAGGGCAATCCCGTCATCGGCCCGGGCGGCGAGGATCTCGGCACCATCGACCACATCATGCTGGACGTGCAGGGAGGCCGGGTGGCTTACGCCGTGCTGTCGTTCGGCGGCTTCCTTGGGATCGGCGAGAAGCTGTTCGCTGTCCCGTGGTCGGCGCTGACGCTGGACACGCGGCGCAAGTGTTTCGTGCTCGGCGTGGACAAGGAGAAGCTGAAGGCAGCGCCGGGCTTCGACAAGGATCACTGGCCCGCGATGGCCGACCCGCAATGGGCGACCAGCATTCATCAGTATTACGGGGCCTCGCCGTACTGGAAGGAAGAGTCTTACGATCCGTGGGCTTGATGGTCTTGGCCGCGCTCAAGGCCTCTTTCCCCCGCACCCGCCGTGGCTGACGTCAGGCAGCCTTGCGGGCCGGCCGCGAAGCGGTCTTGCGGGCAGGAGACTTTGCCGCGGTCGAGCGCTTCGACCCGGATGAGGCGCGTTTGGCGCTTGCCGACTTCGTAGCCGATCCGCCAGCGGCTTTCGCCGCCGTCTTGCGCGCGCTCTTTGCCGCCGGCTTCTTCGCGGAGCCGGCCTTGCCCGGCGACGAAGAGCGGCTGGCTGTCTTCCTGCCCGTGCTCTTGCGGGCCGGCGTTTCGTCGTCGGCTGCCTCGCTGCCGCTGTCCGCGGCGTCCTCCCGCTCGTCCTGGTCGTCCCGCTCGCTCGCCGGGCTCTTGCCGCCCCTGCGCTTGATGCTCTCGCGCAGCAGCGACATCATGTCGATCACCTCGGCAGTGCGGCGCGGTTCGGCGGCGTCCGGATCGGCGGGCGTCAGCAGATGGGTCTGGCCGGCGGCGATCTTCTGCTCGATGCGCTTCATCAGGTCTTCCCGATAGGTGTCGTGATACGCCTCGGGAGACCAGTCTTCCTGCATGTCCTCGACCAGCTTCATCGCCATGTCGACCTCGCGCGGGCTGACGGCATTGCGCTTGCTGGTGCTGTCCGGCAGGTTCAGCTCGTCCATCGGCAGCACTTCCTCCGCCCAGCGCATGGTGTTCAGCACCAGGGCATCGCCCGTTACCAGTACCGCTGCCAGATGCTGCCGATTGTGGATGACGACCAGTGACAGCGCGGCGCGTCCGGTGCGGCGCAGCGTCTCGCGCAGCAACGCATAGCCCTTCTCCCCGCGCCGGTCCGGCTCCAGGTAATAGGGCGTCTCGAAGTAATAGGGCGGAATGCGCTCGGCCTCGACGAAGCTGACGATGTCCACCGTCTGTGTCGCTTCGACATTGGCCTGGCGGAAGTCCTCGTCGGACATCAGCACGTACTCGCCTTTCTCGTACTGATAGCCCTTGACGATGTTGTCCTTGTCGATGACCTTGCCGGTGCGCTTGTTGATCCGCTGGTAGCCAACCGGCGCCATGTCGCGTTCGTCCAGCCAGTCGAAGTCCAGCGCGTTGTCGCGTGCGGCGGCCTTGAGCACGACCGGGATATTGACGAGGCCGAAGGAGATGGCGCCTTTCCAGATGGTGCGGGGCACGTTGCAGGTCCGTTGTGGAAGGGATGAACCGGCCCGCCACCGGCGCCGCAAAGGCGGCACCGGGGCGGCGCCGGGGCGGCACCGAGCGGGAACGAAGCGTCGTTGCGCCCGGGGAGGGCCGTCAGGCGCGCTGCGGCGGCGGTGGGGGAACGTCGCCCGGCGGCGGGTCCATGACCGGCTCGTGCGGCTCGATATCGGGCACCTCCGGTTCCGGGGTGACGGGAGGGGTATCCGGGGTTTGATCGGGTTCCGGTGTCGTATGCATCCGCATGTTCTCCTGTCCGGCGCGCATCGCCGGGTTGTCGCCATGGTCGGTTCCGTCGCCGCCGGTAACGCCGTCCTGGGGTCCGGCCTGCTCCAGCAGGCGCGCCAGAACTTCAAGATCGACGGGCTTGGTCAGATGGCCGTCGAAGCCGGCGGCCTTGGTTCGCAGCTTGTCGCCCGGCTGGCCATAACCGGTCAGGGCGACGAGTTTCATGCCGCGCAGCTCGGGGATCGCCCGCAACCGCTGGGCGATCTCGAAGCCATCCATGCCGGGCATGCCCAGGTCGAGCAGCACCAGTTCGGGCTTGTACTTGACCGCCCGGACGATTGCCGCGGCGCCGTCCAGCGCCGTGATGACGGTGTGACCCTGTGCCTCCAGCGTCATTGCCATGGCTTCGAGCGCATCGACGTTGTCATCCACCACCATCACCGTGCGCGGATGCCCCGCGGACGCGCGCCGGCTGCCAAGGGCCGGCTGCCAGCTGCGCCACGGCTGCACGGGCAGCTGCACGATGAAGCTGCTGCCATGCCCGGGCCCGAGGCTTTCCACCGAGAGGCGGCCGCCGTGCATGCTGACCAGCCGGTGTACCAGCGACAGGCCAATGCCCGGACCATTGCCGCCGCCGCTGATGGCGATGGTGCCGTCGTCCGCCTGGCTGTCGAAGGCTTCGCGCAGCCCCTGCAGGCGTTCGGGCGACAGGCCGGTGCCGTTATCGGTGACCTTGATCGTGACGAAGCCCTGATCCGATTGCGCCTCGATCGTCAGCACGCCGTCCGGCGGCGTGTACTTGGCGGCGTTGTTCAGCAGGTTGCCGAAGATCTGCGTCAGGCGCACCAGGTCGCCGCGCACCGGCATCGGCCCCTCCGGCACCGACAGCCGCAGCGTGTGGCCGCGCGACTCGATCAGCGGGCGGACCGTCTCGACCGCGGTACTGAGCGCGGAACGCAGCTCGACCAGGTCGTCGCGCAGCGTGATGGTGCCCCGCGTGAAGCGCGAGATGTCCAGCAGGTCGTCGACCAGCCGGGTCAGGTGGTAAAGCTGGCGGGCGATAATGTCGCGGGCCTTGAAACTGTCCTCGCGGGAGGGCGCGCAGTGCATCAGCAGGTCCGCGGCCGAACGCATCGGCGCGAGCGGGTTGCGCAGTTCGTGCACCAGCATGGCAAGGAAGTCGTCCTTGCGGCGCTCCTCGTCGCGCAGCATCTTTTCGGCGCGCTTTTGCTGCGTGATGTCCTCGCAGACGCCGACCACGCGGTAGAACTCGCCGGCCGCGTTGGTCACCGGAAAGGCGCGGGCGCGCACATCGCGCAGTTCGCCGTCGCCCCGGATCAGCGTGAATTCGATGTCCATGCGGCCGTCGCGCAGCACGCCCTGGCAGGCCTGCTCGAAGCGCTCCCGGTCGGGCTCGGCGATCCACTGGAAGCAGCCGCGGCCGCGCTGGTGCAGCTCCTGCACGGCGTGGCCGGTCAGCGCGTCGAAGGACGGGCCGACGAACAGGAACTTGCGCTCGCTCGGATCGAAGATCCACAGCACGTCGGACAGGTTGTCCGCCAGTTGCTGGAACAGGAACTCGTTGTCGCGCAGCGCCTGGGAGGTGCGATGGAAGGCCTCCTCGGCCTGCCGCAGCCGCAGCAGCGCCTTGACGCTGGAGACCAGCTCCTCCGGCTCGACCGGCTCGACCAGGTAGCTGTCGGCGCCGTGGTCCAGTGCCTGCACGCGATGCCGGGGGTCGGTGCCGGTCCCGGAGGTATGCAGGATCAGCGTGCGGCAGCTCTGCGCATCGTCCTTGATGATGCGGCACACCTCGAGGCCGTCGATATCCGGCAGCTTCAGGTCCAGCAGCACCAGGTCAGGCGCATAGCGGCGCACCAGGGACAGCGCGGATTCGCCGGTGGCGGCTTCCAGCACCGCATAGTCGGCTTGCCGCAGAATCCGTCCCTTGATATAGCGGGCGCCCTCGTTGTCGTCTACAACCAGCACGAGAGGACGGTGGTCGCCACGGTTCCCCGCGTACGGTCGATGATCGATAAGACTCATTTTTATCTCGCCTGAGGACTGTCACCCGGGCAACGTTTGCAAGACAGCATCAGGCCCCGGACCCCCGCGCTGCCGCGCTTTGTAAGATTTACCACTTCAGCTCTCCAACTCTTGTAGTTGATTCCAGGCCACTTTATTTAATGGAAAGCGCTCATCTCTCCGCTTTCTAGCGGCGTTTTGCTTCGCCGGAATGGGCTTCCGCGCTCGGCGCGGTGCCGCCATGCGGGCCGCTCGGGCTCACTTCCGCCGCTTTTTGCGATACCTCGGAGGGTGGCGTGCGCGCCGTTGTCTGGCTGCCCTCGCCGAACCGCGCGGCAAGGTCATCCTGCACGCGGGCGAGCGCGTCGGCCTGTTGTTTGGCGGCTTCCGCCTCCTTGGCCTTGCGCGCGTCGGCGGCGCGCTGCTGCTCCTCGGTCGGCGCCGGGAGGCGGGCATGGAGGACACCGGAAGCGAGGGTCAATGCCAGTACGGCAGCGATACGGCCGGCATGGCGGCCAAGGGCGTGGTCACGGTTCATGATGGTCTCGCGCAGAATGCAAAAATCCGAAGCATGCAGTTGCATACCTGGCGAAGTGGCAAGAACCATGCCCCCTCCGTCCCCGGAGGAAGAGGGGGGCGGAAGGAGGGGTCAGTCTCCCTGCAGCAGCCGGATTGCCTTGCCCAGGGGCTGGCGGGTTGCCGCGTAGTCAGCCCAGGGATCGTTGCCGGCCATTTCGGCGACACGCTCGGCGCCGTTGGCGATCGTCCAGTGCGCCCCGGAGGTCAGGGTCGGCAATTCTTCCCAGCGCACCGGGATGGACACGCCGAGGCCCGGCCGGGCGCGGGCGGAGAAGGCCGCCGCCGTGGTTGCCCCGCGCCCGTTGCGCAGATAGTCGATGAAGATCCGGCCGACCCGGTTGCGCGGGCCACTCTTGGCGACGAAGCGTTGCGGGATGGTGCGGGCGATCTGCTCGACGACCGCCTGGGCGAAGGACTTGACCGGATCCCATTCGAGACGCTTGGCGATCGGCACCACGACATGCAGCCCCTTGCCGCCGCTGGTCTTGAGGAAGCCGACGAGGCCAAGCTCCTCCAGGAACCCGCGCACCAGCGCCGCCGCCTCGACCACATGCTGCCAGGGCACGCCTTCGCCCGGATCCAGATCGAAGACGATGCGGTCCGGTTTTTCGATGGTCCGTTTGTCCGCATTCCAGGTATGGAACTCGATCACGTTCAGCTGGGCCGCGGCGACGATCCCTTGCGGGGTAGCCACTTCGATCATCGGCGGGTGGCCGGGCCATAGCGACGGATCGAGCCGGCGAATCCCCGCGATGTTCATGGTTTCGGCGTGCTTCTGGAAAAAAAGCTCGCCGCCGACGCCGGAGGGGCCGCGCACGACCGCCAGCGGCCGGCCCTGCAGCTCGACGAACATGCGCTCGGCAACGGCCTCGTAGTAGTGCACCAGGTCGCCCTTGGTGGCGCCCGTGGAGGGATCGATCACGCGGTCGGCGTGGCTGATCCGCACCCCGGAGGCGGTACGCGAGGCGGTGCCGCCCGCCTTGCCCTTGCTCCTGGCAGCCGGCTTTGCAGCACGCTTGCGCTGGTCGTTGTCCTCGTGGTTGTCCTCGCGGTTGTCCTCGTCCAGCGTTTGCGGCGGCGGCACCGCCTTCTCGCGGCCGATCGAGGTCGGGCTCTTGTCGGCGCGCAGACCGTGGAAGACGGCATGGCGGATCAACCCTTCCCGCGTCCAGGAGCCGAACGAGACTTCCGCGATGGTCCTGGGACGGACCCAGATTCCCTTTACCCGCGTTCCCGCAGGCATGCGTTCGAAAGGAGACTGGTCGGTGCGCAGCGCCTCCAGTCGCTCGCGCAGGGCCTGCAGCATGTCCGTGTCGAAACCGGTGCCGACCTTGCCCGCGTATACCAGCCGACCCGCTTCGTCGTGAATGCCGAGCAGCAGCGCGCCCAGGCCGGTGCGGGTACCGGCCGGCTCGGTGAAGCCGCCGATGACGAACTCCTGCCGCTCGCTGCATTTGAGCTTGATCCAGCTGTTCGAGCGGCCGCTGACATACGGCGCGTCAACCCGCTTGCCGATCAATCCTTCGAGCCGCATCCGGCAGGCGGCGGTCAGGATTTCCTCGGGACCGGCCTCGAAGCTCTCGCTGAAACGCACGTGCGCGGACACGTTGTGGGTTTCGAAGAGACGGCGCAGCACCGCACGCCGCTCGGCGAGGGCGACCTTGCGCAGGTCGTAGCCATCGTGAAAGGGCAGGTCGAAGACGAAGAAGTCGATGGACTCGGTGCGTGAGTTGTCGAAGGCGTTCTGCAGCGCCTGGAAGTCGGTGGTGCCGTCCTTGCCGATCACGACGATTTCGCCATCGAGCCATGCCGAGGGCAGTTTCATCGCCGCGATCGCGCGCGCCAGCGTCTTCAGCTTGGCCGTCCAGTCGTGCCCGTTGCGCGTGAAGAGGCGGACATCGTCGCCCTCGATGCGTGCGAGCAGGCGGTAGCCGTCGAACTTCACCTCATAGAGCCAGTCTTCCGGGCGCGCTGGCGGACCCTGGACCAGGGTCGCCAGCTGCGGCGCCAGCGTCAGCGGCAGCGCCGCCGGGCGCGCGCCCTCCGGCACGGGCGTATCGTCTGCCTTGCGATTGCGAGCGCGCGTCTTGCCCGCGGTGGCGTCCGCCGGCTTCTGCTCGTCCTTGCCGGCGCCGCGCGCCTTCGTCTTCGTCTTCGTCTTCCCGCCCTCGCTCGCCGCGGGATCGGACGACGTGGCCAGCACGCTGTCCGGCAGCGCGGCCGTGATGTCGAATTCGGACGCGGGACGGGCCGCTTCGTCGCGCTCCTTGATCAGCAGCCACGGCTCCTGCCGCTCATCGCCGCGGCCTTTCATCCGCACCAGCGTGAAGCCGCCCTGCAGCTTCTCGCCTTCCAGGCGGAACTTGAGCTTGCCATCGCGATAGCCCTGATGCGGATCGCCTTCCGGTATCCACACCCCACGGTCCCAGACGATGACCGTGCCGGCGCCATACTGCTTCTCGGGAATGACGCCCTCGAAGGTCGCGTACTCGAGCGGGTGGTCCTCGACATGCACGCTCATCCGTTTGTCCGCCGGGTCCAGGCTTGGCCCTTTCGGGATCGCCCAGCTCTTGAGCGTGCCGTCCAGCTCCAGCCGGAAGTCGTAGTGCAGGCGCCGAGCCGCGTGCTTCTGCACGACGAAGGACAGCGCCTGCGGCGCATTGCGGGCGGACTTGCGCACGCCAGCTTGCACCGGCGCCCCGGACGGCTCGGCCGTCGTGCCGAAGTCGCGCATCTTGCGATAGCGCTGCAGCGCATCCTCCTGCGCCGGTGCTTGCGCGGCGCGGGCCGCCGCGCGCGGCTGCCTGGCCTTTGCACTGCCGGCTGCCGCGGTCGTGCGGCGCTTGCGGGTGGCAGAGCCGGCCGCCGTTGCCGGTGGGGCGGCGCCTGTGCCCGTCTTTGCGGCGGATTTGCCGGTGCGTGAGGTTGCCATCGGTCGGCTCCTTGCGAGCGGCGTCGTAACTCGTCCGCCGCGCCGGTCACGGGGCGGGCGGTTGCGGTCGCGCCGCGTTGTGCCTTTTCAAGTTTCTCCCTTGCTTATAGAAAATGCGACACCGCCGGAACATCCGCAGCGGTCCTACAGGCGTGTCGGCGAAGCCGCCGGCTTGTCGTCCAGGTGCGCGCATCGGGGCGGGGAACATCTGCACCGCTACGTAAAAACTACGAGCGGCGCGGCGGGTTTGCCCGCGCCGCTGCGCAGGAGTGCGGCACGGATCGAGGGCTTGCGATGCCGTTCCGGAGGCGTCACGCAAATGCCATATTCCCTTGTGTCTACTGGCTTCCCGTGCTCTCGCAGTCGTTCGCACAGCGGTGCCGATGGCGCTGGAGCGAAAAAAACTGGCATGCGTTTCGCGTTGACTGCCTGGCAAGCCGGACCTGCCGGTGGCGCTTCGCGAACCGCCGCAAAGCCTGCCAGAAGGTCTGTTCATCCAACGATGCCGTGGGACCGGCTGTCGCTGACGGGGCGCATCATCGCGCGTCGTTTTTTACGGCACCGGGGCATTCATGGCAAGCATCACAGGAGCGATATCTATGACCATCCGAACCGTTCTCGGCACGACCCTTGCCGCCCTCGCAATGACTGCAACCGGCGCCGCGCTGGCGCAGTCGTCGTCGATGGGCGAGCAAGGCTATCAGGGCGGCACCGCGGGGCACCAAGGCAGCTCCGCCGTCGGCGGCACGCGCGATCCGTACAGCAGCGGTGCGCGCTCCACCGACAGGTTCGACCCGTACACGCAGGGCGCCAACCAGTCGACGCAACAGAATCTGCAGCCGATGGGCAGCAGCGACCAGATGATGTCGGGCCGCTACGACCCGCGCATGGAGAACCGGGATACCCATTATCGCGACCTGGACTCGCTGGGCTCGCGCACCGGCATGCGCAGCCATTTCCTGGACGGGGCCTGATCGTTAAGGGCCGGTCCACGGAATGACGAACGCCCGCTGACGCGGGCGTTTTTTCGTCCTGCAAGCGGTGCGGACCGGGGCGGCCCGCAAGGCTGCGTCCGTCTACCGCATCGGCGGGAAGACATACCAGCCCCCGTCCCGGTGACGGAAGAAGACGATGGAGAACAGGCGGCCGGCGTGCTCGGCGGCGACGCAGGCATAGGGCACCCGCAATGCCGTGTGGCCGAAGCGCGTGACGCGCGGTGGGTTGGCATCGGAGAGCGGCAGCCATTTGCGGGCGACCGCGTGCAGGGAAAGAGGCCGGTTGGAAGTCTTCATTGCGCTCGCCATCCTCCTGGAGGGATTGACCGGCAGGTGCCGCGCTGCATGACACCGGCGGCCTATGTCATGCAGCATAGACATCCGCACGCAGGGGCTGCGTCGGTGTGTTGCGCGCAAACGACTAGGAGGTTTGCGAATCGACCTGTCGGCACGAGGATGACAGTGGGGAATCAAAGGCGGGTGGCGAGGCCGCTGACGCGGGCGCTCTGCAAAGGAAAACGGGACCGTACCCGAAGGTATCGGTCCCGTCCGTCGGCCCGCTTCATCGAAGCGTCCGTCCACACTCAGGTGGGTTCAAGCCAGGGCTGGCTTGCGGGGGGTGCTCCCAGCAGCAGGCGCCGGCGTTATTGCTTGCGCTGCTGGTCCTGCTGGCCCTGCTGTCTGTTCTGCTGCTGGTTTTGCTGATTCTGCTGTTGATTCTGCTGCTTCTGCTGGTCCTGCTGATTCTGCTGATTCTGCTGGTTTTGTTGATTCTGCTGGTTTTGCTGGTTTTGCTGATTCTGCTGGTTCTGCTGGTTCTGGCCCTGCGACGACTGGCCGCCCTGTTGTTGCTGTTTCATTACCTGCCTCCATCAGCGGCTGGATGCCGCATGCCTTATCGGTGCAACGGACATGCCAAGTCAAACGCCCGCCGGCAATAACCTGCGCCGAACCGACCCTTGTGCCTGCAAAAGGTAAGTAGTCGGCGCCTCACCCCGCCGAACTCCTCGTCGCTGTTGGCAGGGGATGGAGGAAGAGGCACGGCATCGGATTGCGCCCCCGTTCGGCCGGCGTGGACCTTCACGATCGGGATTGGCGCCGGCAGGGGCGCCACTCCCGCCGTACCGGTACTTTTTGCAAGCGCAGCCCAAGGGGGGCCGGCGATGCAGGTCGGTGTCTTTCAGTCCGCAACGAAAATCGCGCTTTTTCCGCGCCTTCCGGCACGGGTATGGCGTTTGCGTGGTTTCCTCAACGTCTGACATTCGCCGCGCGCGGGATTGCCCGCCACGGCCAGCAAGCGGAGGAACGATGAACACGACACAGAACCAGTCCCCGGAGGCTCAGGCCACGAAGTCTGCGCAGACCACCGGGCCCACCGCGGCAAAGGGCGACACCGGCGCCGCCAATAGCGGCAGCACCAGCGGCCGCGACGGTGGCCCCGAGGGACGCTCGCCCACCGGCGCCGAACCCGAACGTTCGGGGCAGGACCCGGGCACCATGGCGCAGAAGGCCGGCGGCGAGCCGCTGCCGCGCATGCCGCACGAGCGCGACGAATCGCATCAGAGCCAGCATACCGGCGCCCGCCCGGTGGGGCGGCAGGCGGCCAGCGATCTCGAACGCGGGCTGGAGGAAACCGATCTCTATGGCTCGCGAGGCCAGCGTCAACCGCGCGGCCCTGCGGGCGGCGATGCCAACGATTGATGCGGACTGGTGCCGGAACGCTCAGCAGCTGTCTTGGGCAGGCGGTCAGTACGGCTCGGACAACCGGTGCCGCGTTTCCCAGTTGTGCAGGTAACGGGCAACCAGGCGCTGATCGCCGCGGATCAGGATGCCGTTCTCGGTGTTGCGCTCTTCCGCGGCCTTGGTGAAGTTGAACGAGCCGGTAAAGACGGCCTCGCCGTCAAAGATCATCACCTTGTTGTGGGCGATCGCGGGCCGGCGGTCGATCACCACCTCGATCCCCTGGTTCTTCAGGAAGGTCGCGCTGGTGTAGCGAGCCGAGGCCTGGCTCTTGTCGACGATGACGCGCACCTTGACGCCGCGTTTTCTTGCACGCAGCAACGCTTCGGCGATTGGCTTGCTGGTAAACGAATAGGCCTGGATCAGCAGCGTGCGGCGGGTGGCGCCGATCGCGTCGATCAGCATCGACTGGCAGCTCTCCCCGTCGGGAGTGAAACACAGCGCGTAGGTGGCCCCTTGGGCGAAGCCGCGGGTACCGGCGGGCGTGGCTTCCGGTAGCGGCGCATTCTGGGACACGGTGCGCGCCTGCAGGGAGGCGGCCGCAAGCAGCATGGCGACGCAAAGGGACGATGCAAGCAGGCGCCGCAATGCACGCCGCGATTCAGGCGGACACGGCATGGAGCGGCGCACCTCGGAGGCAGCCGCAACGGACAGGAAAGGCATGAACGGTTCTACAGCAACGGCCGTCGCGGCGAGCCGGTCCTCGAGAGGAGCGGCCGGCGTTGCGACGAAACACATGGGTAACAACAACGGCCGGCAAGGCTAGCAGCGCACACGCATCGGCGCAAGCCGTGTACTGCACACCGGAAGGCCTCAAAAATGGAGAAAGCGATGACCAATCACACCTACAAGCTCACCGAGATCGTCGGCTCGTCGCCGGACGGCTGCGATGCCGCCATTCGCAGCGCGCTGGCCAAGGCATCCGAATCGATCAAGAACATGGACTGGTTCGAGGTCAGCGAGATCCGCGGCCATATCGTTGACGGCCAGGTCGGCCACTATCAGGTGACGCTGAAAGTCGGCTTCCGCGTGGAATAGCCCACCGCGTCCCTGGGCGCCTGCGCGCCCAGCGGCGGGCCGCCTGGCCTGCCGCCTCACCTCCCGTTCTTGCCCTCTGCCGCGCCGCCCCTGCGCGGCTGCCGGCGCTTGCCTTGACCCGGTTCCGGCCGAGGTGTACCCTTCCGATTGTTCTGTTCATT
The DNA here is from genome assembly GCF_019795295.1 of Cupriavidus sp. AU9028. Taxonomy (GTDB): domain Bacteria; phylum Pseudomonadota; class Gammaproteobacteria; order Burkholderiales; family Burkholderiaceae; genus Cupriavidus. The sequence goes on from NZ_JAIMCG010000014.1 coordinate 28,585, forward strand.
CTGCGAATTGAAGTTCGCATACCGAACATTTCGCTTCGCCACCACAACAAGAGCCTGCTCGAACGGGCCGCTGGCAACGCCAATGACCTTCCTCCTCGATGGGCAACCAGCCCTTTGCTTGCGAGCGGAGCCGATTGGCGCAGGATTTTGTGCGTGCCGTCTGTCGCGGCGCGTTCGATCACTCGCCAGGCAACCACCGGAGACAGCGTTCCGTGCGGCCGCAAGCGCCGCCATGGCCGGCCCCGGTAGTCGCCGGCCTTTCGTACTGGAACGACATTGATCAACAAGCTATATGACTCGGTGGAAGCGGCGGTAGCCGACGTCCATGACGGTGCCACCGTGATGATCGGCGGCTTCGGGCTCGCCGGCATGCCGGCACAACTGATCGACGCGCTGATCGAGCAGGGCGCCCGCGACCTGACCATCGTCAACAACAACGCCGGCAACGGCGAGACCGGTCTTGCGGCGCTGCTCAAGGCCAAGCGCGTGCGCAAGATCATCTGCTCGTTCCCGCGCCAGGTCGATTCCTACGTGTTCGACTCGCTGTATCACGCTGGCGAGATCGAACTCGAACTGGTGCCGCAGGGCAACCTCGCCGAGCGGATCCGCGCGGCGGGCGCCGGCATCGGCGGTTTCTTCACCCGCACCGCGTACGGCACTCCTTTGGCCGAAGGCAAGGAAACGCGCATCATCGACGGCAAGGGCTATGTGTTCGAAACGCCGATCCATGCCGACTTCGCGCTGATCAAGGCCGACAGCGCGGACCGCTGGGGCAACCTGACCTACCGCAAGACCGCCCGGAATTTCGGCCCGATCATGGCGATGGCCGCCAAATGCGCCATCGTGCAGGTCAGCCGCGTGGTCGAACTGGGCGAACTGGATCCGGAGCACATCGTGACGCCGAGCCTGTTCGTCAAGCGCGTGGTGCAGGTCAACGACACCGCCGGCGCCAGCGCCGCGGCCTGATCCGGAAAGGAGAACCGATATGCAACGCCTGACTCGTGATCAGATGGCTGCGCGCGTGGCGCGCGATATTCCCGATGGCGCGGTGGTCAACCTCGGCATCGGCCTTCCCACGCTGGTTGGCAACCATCTGCCCGCCGACCGCGAAATCCTGCTGCACAGCGAGAACGGCCTGCTCGGCATGGGCCCGGCGCCGGCGCCCGGCGAGGAGGACGGCGACCTGATCAACGCCGGCAAGCAGCCGGTGACCATCAAGGCCGGCGGCGCCTACTTCCACCATGCCGACTCGTTCGCGATGATGCGCGGTGGCCACCTGGACTATTGCGTGCTCGGGGCCTTCCAGGTGTCGGCAACCGGCGACCTGGCGAACTGGCATACCGGCGCGCCGGGCGCGATTCCGGCTGTCGGCGGCGCGATGGACCTGGCGATCGGCGCCAAGCAGGTGTTCGTGATGATGGAACACCAGACCAAGCAGGGCGAGAGCAAGATCGTGCCGCAGTGCTCCTATCCGCTGACCGGCATCGGCTGCGTGACCCGTATCTATACCGATCTGGCTACCATCGACGTGACGCCGGACGGACTGGTGGCACGCGACCTCGTCGAGGGCCTGTCGTTCGACGAGCTGCAACGCCTGACCGGCGTGCCCCTGAAGCAAGGCGTGCCCGCCTGAGAACGGCGCGTACCCACCATTGACGACCAAGGAAGAGACAACCATGACCGAAGCCTTTATCTGCGACGCCATCCGCACCCCCATCGGCCGCTACGGCGGCAGCCTGTCCGCGGTGCGCGCGGACGATCTGGGCGCGGTCCCGCTCAAGGCCCTGATGGCCCGCAACCCGGATCTGGACTGGTCCGCCATCGATGACGTGATCTACGGCAACGCCAACCAGGCCGGCGAAGACAACCGCAACGTCGCCCGCATGTCGCTGCTGCTGGCCGGCCTGCCGCAGGACGTGCCAGGCGCGACCATCAACCGCCTGTGCGGCTCGGGCATGGACGCCACCGGCACCGCTGCCCGTGCGATCAAGTCCGGCGAAGCGAACCTGATGATTGCTGGCGGCGTGGAAAGCATGAGCCGCGCGCCGTTCGTGATGGGCAAGGCCACCACCGCCTTCTCGCGCAATGCGGAAATCTTCGATACCACCATTGGCTGGCGTTTCATCAACCCGGCGATGCGCGCGGCCTACGGCGTCGATTCGATGCCGGAGACGGCCGAGAACGTCGCCACCGACTACAAGATCAGCCGCGAAGACCAGGATCTGATGGCCCTGCGCAGCCAGGAGAAGGCCTCGCGTGCGCAGGCCGACGGCACGCTGGCGCAGGAAATCACCGCGGTGACGATCCCGCAGAAGAAGGGCGAGGCGATCGTGGTCGAGCGTGACGAGCACCCGCGTGCGACCAGCATGGAAGCGCTGGCCAAGCTGCGCGGCGTGGTGCGTCCGGACGGCACCGTGACGGCCGGCAATGCGTCGGGCGTCAACGACGGCGCGTGCGCGCTGCTGCTGGCCAGCGAAGCGGGCATCAAGCAGCACGGCCTGACCCCGCGTGCCCGCATCGTCGGCATGGCGACGGCCGGCGTGGCGCCGCGCGTGATGGGCATCGGCCCGGCACCGGCAACCCAGAAGCTGCTCAAGCAACTGGGCATGACGATGGACCAGATCGACGTGATCGAGCTGAACGAAGCGTTCGCCGCGCAAGGCCTTGCCGTGCTGCGCCAGCTGGGCGTGGCCGACGACGACGCGCGCGTCAATCCCAACGGCGGCGCGATCGCGCTGGGTCACCCGCTGGGCATGAGCGGCGCGCGCCTGGTCACCACCGCGATGTACCAGCTGCACCGCACCGGCGGCCGCTTCGCGCTGTGCACGATGTGCATCGGCGTGGGCCAGGGCATCGCCATGGTGATCGAGCGCGTCTGATCCGCAGCAGGGGCGGCGCCGCGGATGACGGCGCGGCCCTCAAGTTTTGCTGCAGTGCGCCGTTATTCCCTCTGTGCCGGACAGTGCAGCACGCGCTGCCGGCGCAATAAAAACGGTCAGTACCGCAGCTTCGCAGATTTCCCAACGCAGCAAGCTTTGCGGCCGGGGCCGACTGGCTCGCCGGTCCCGCCGCATCCTTTCTCCCGGCGTTCCGGACCAGAATGTCCGGCATGGAGTATGTGATGTCTCTACCCGTTGCCACCGTTGTCACCGGTGCAAGTTCCGGCATCGGTCGCGCCATCAGCGAAATGCTGCTGGCCGATGGCACGACCCAGGTGGTCAATATCGACTATGCCGCTCCGGCGTGGTCGCATCCGAACATGACGTTCTTCCAGGCGGACCTGACCAGCGCGGAAGCGACGCGCGCGGTAGCCGCGGAAGTGACGTCCCGCTTCGCCGTCACGCGGCTGGTCAACAATGCTGGCGCCACGCGCCCCGGCACGGCCGACAGCGCGACCGTCGACGATCTCGATTACGTGGTTGGCCTGCATCTGCAGGCGAGCCTGCTGCTGACCCAGGCCTGCCTGCCCGCGATGCGCGCGGCCGGTTTTGGCCGCATCGTCAACATGTCCTCGCGCGCGGCGCTGGGCAAGCCCGAGCGCGTGGTCTATTCCGCCACCAAGGCCGGCATGATCGGCATGACCCGCACGCTGGCGATGGAGCTGGGTAGTGACGGCATCACCGTCAACGCCATCGGCCCCGGTCCGATCGCCACCGAGCTGTTCCGCAAGAGCAATCCCGACGGCAGCGAGCAGACCAGGCGCATCCTTGCCAGCATTGCCGTCAAGCGCATGGGCACGCCGGAGGATGTCGCACGGGCGGCGCTGTTCTTTCTGTCGCCGGAAAACGGTTTCGTCACAGGACAAGTGCTATATGTCTGCGGCGGTACCACGTTGGGTGTCGCGCCGGTCTGAGCGCGTCGCCGTTTGGCAGTAGAGGCCCAAGGGACCACAAGGCCCGAGGGGCACCGAGGTAAAACTGGAGCAACAATGAAGTACACCAATTCGACTCAGGCGCGTCGCCGCCTGCTGGCCGCCGGCGTCGCGCTGGCAGCCACTTTCGCCGGGATTTCCGGCAGCGCCATGGCGCAGGGCACCTATCCGACCAAGCCGATCACGATGATCGTGCCGTTCTCCGCTGGCGGTACCACCGATATCCTGGCGCGCATCGTCAGCCTGCAACTGGGCAAGGCGCTGGGCCAACCGGTCGTGGTGGACAACCGTCCGGGAGCGGGCGGCAACATCGGCGCCTCGCTGGCGGCCAAGGCCGGCGGCGATGGCTACACGCTGTTCATGGGCACCATCGGCACGCACGCCATCAACCAGTCGCTGTATTCCAAGCTGCCGTACGACCCGGTGAAGGACTTCGCGCCGATCACCCGTATCGCGATGGTGCCGAACCTGGTCGTCGTCAATCCGCAGGTGCCGGTCAAGACCGTCAAGGAACTGATCGCCTACGTGAAGGCCAATCCGGACAAGCTGAGCTACGGTTCGTCGGGCAGCGGCTCGTCGATGCACCTGTCGGGTGAGCTGTTCAACTCGATGACCGGCCTGAAGATCCAGCACATCCCCTACAAGGGCAGCGCTCCCGCGGTCAACGACCTGCTGGGCAACCAGATCGGCCTGATGTTCGACAACCTGCCGTCGTCGCACCAGCACGTCAAGGCTGGCAAGCTGCGTCCGCTGGCCGTGACCTCGGCCAAGCGCTCGCCGGCGCTGCCGGATGTGCCGACCGTCGCCGAAGCCGGCGTGCCGGGCTACGAGGCGACCTCGTGGTTCGCGCTGTACGCCACCGGCGGCACGCCCAAGGCCATCGTCGACCGTCTGAACGCCGAAGTGGTGAAGATCCTCGCCATGCCGGAAGTGCAGAAGCAGATGGCCGGCCAGGGCGCCGAGCCGCACCCGGAAAAGCCGGAGCAACTGGCTGCCTTCATGAAGGCCGAGGCCACCAAATGGGCCAAGGTCGTGAAGGATTCGGGCGCGACGGTGGACTGATCGCGCAAGCGACGCCTCCGAGCGAGAAAGCCGGCCCGCGGGCCGGCTTTTTCTTTGCCCGCATGCGCTACCATTGGCGCTTGCGCGCCAGCCCGGCGCGATCTCTTCCGGCCGCATGTCGATCCAGCACGCCCTGTTGACCTCCCTGTTGGAAAAGCCGTCCTCCGGCTACGAACTCGCGCGTCGCTTCGACAAGTCCATCGGCTATTTCTGGCACGCCACGCATCAGCAGATCTATCGCGAGCTGGGCAGGATGGCCGAACGCGGCTGGATCGCCGCGCAGGACGACGACGGCGATGCGCGCATGCGCAAGAAGACCTATAGCGTGATGCCCGCCGGCCGCGAGGAACTGGTGCGGTGGGTGCAATCGCCCACCGCGGGACTGGACCAGCGCGACGAAATCCTGGTCAAGCTGCGGGCCGATGCGGTGGCGGGTCCGCTCGGACTGCGCGACGAAATGCACAGGATGATCGCCCTGCATCAGGAAAGGCTGGACACCTATCGCGCCATCGAGCAGCGCGACTTCACCGGACGCGAACTGGACCGCGCGCAGCAGCTCCAGCTTGCGCTGTTGCGCCGGGGGATCCGGTACGAGGAGGACTGGGTGCAGTGGGGTCGGGAGTTGTTGCCGCTGCTGTGAGCTGCGGTCGGGACCAACCCCTCTCCCCGACCCTCTCCCCTTGAAGGGGAGAGGGGGAACACCCACAGGATACGGAGTCCCCCGCTAGCTTGCTCCCCTCTCCCGCTCGCGGGAGGGGGGCCGGGGGAGAGGGACAGCAGCGCTCAGGCGGCCGAAGCCGCCCCTTCGTAGCTCGCCGTGGCCAGCTGCAGCCGCTGCCGCGCCTGCGCATATTCCTGGGCGAAGCGCTCCACCAGTTCGGCCGCCGGCACGATCCGCTTGATCGAACCGACGCCCTGGCCGGCGCCCCAGATGTCCTTCCACGGCTTGACCCGGTTCGAACCGAAGTTCATTGCCGTCGGGTCCGAGGCGGGAAGCGCCTCCGGATCGAGGCCGGCGTTGACGATGCTCTGCCGCAGGTAGTTGCCGTGCACACCGGTAAAGAGGTTGGAGTAGACGATGTCAGAGGCGTTGCTGTCGACGATCATCTGCTTGTACGCCGGCTGCGCGTTGGCCTCCTCGGTCGCGATGAAGGCCGAACCGACATAGGCCAGGTCCGCGCCGGCAGCCTGCGCCGCCAGGATGGCGTCGCCGCTGGCGATCGCGCCCGACAGCAGCAGCGGACCATCGAACCACTCGCGGATCTCGTGCAGCAGCGCGAAGGGCGACTGCACGCCCGCATGACCGCCCGCACCCGCCGCCACCGCGATCAGGCCGTCTGCGCCCTTGTCGATCGCCTTGCGTGCAAAGGTGTTGTTGATGATGTCATGCAGCACGATGCCGCCATACGAATGCACCGCATCGTTGACCTCGACGCGGGCGCCCAGCGAGGTAATGACGATGGGCACCTTGTAGCGGACGCACAGTTCCAGGTCGTGCTCGAGCCGGTCGTTGGACTTGTGCACGATCTGGTTGACCGCGAACGGCGCCGCCGGGCGGTCAGGGTGGCGCGCATCGTGCTCGGCCAGTTCGGTCGTGATCCGGTCCAGCCACTCCTCCAGCTGGCTCGCCGGCCGCGCGTTCAGCGCAGGGAACGCGCCGACCACGCCGGCCTTGCACTGTGCGATGACCAGATCCGGGTTCGAAATGATGAACAGCGGCGAGCAGACCATGGGCAGGCGCAGCCGGTTTTGCAGCACGGGAGGCAGGGACATGACGGGATACCGAAGACGGATTGACGGAGCTTCCGCTGCCACGCGGAAGGGCCTTGCAAGCGATCGAGCGGGCACGATGCCGGGCATCGCCATTCGCTATGCAACCAGTTGCATACTGGCTTCGCAAGGTAGCACGTGCCCCGCCACGTTTCAATAGAGGCTGGCATCGACAATCGGCGAAGCCGGTCGGCTTCGGGGCGCCAGAGCGGTTCGGCGCACATTGCGCGGCGGCCGGGTTGCTACAATGCCCGGGTAGCGAATCTGCGCACTCTGCCGACCCCATGATTTCCCTTTCCCCCTCGCCGGCGCCGGACGAGCGCGACTTGTTTGCCGGCGATCTGGCGAGCTGGCGCGCGGATCCGGCCCAGGCCTTCGACCACTGGATGGCGTCGCGCGGCTTCGGCCAGCGCACCGCCGTGGTTTACCGGGCGATGTGGGGCAAGTGGTTGCGCTGGGCGGCCGGACGCGGACTGGCGCCGCTGGCCTGGTCGTCGGCCGAGATCGCCGCCTTTCTTGACGCGCAGGACCTGCACAAGCGTCATCGCTATCGCTACGCCAGGCTGATCGAGCGGGTCTTTCACCATCTGGCGCTGTTGCAATCGGGGCTGCATAACCCCGGCAGCCAGGCGGTACGCAGCCATCTTGCCGAAGGGGAGAATGACCCGACCGCCTTCCTGCTGCCGGCCGAGCGCGACGCACTGATCGGCAAGCTGTTGGCGCCGGCGGCGGCGCCGACCGGGCCCGACGGCGACGAGCCGCCCCGCAAGCTGTCGCCCACCGCCTGGAAACGCGCGCGGGATGTCGCCTTGCTGGCGGTCCTGCTCGGTGCAGGCCTGAAAGTGGGCGAGGTCCGCACGCTACGGCTGGACCAGCTTGCCGCGGACGGTGGCGAAATCGCCATGACGCGCCCCGAGAACGGCCGGACTTACCGCGTGCCGGTCTTCTCCTTTGCGCGCGCCCCGCTGCTCGCCTGGCTGGCGGTGCGCCAGGCTGGCGGTACGCTCGGGCAACTGGTCTTTCCGGCGCAACCCGGCGGGCGCCCCCTGCACGCCGTGTCGCTGTACCGGCGTGTCGAGCGCCTGCTGGAGGAAGCGGGTGTGCTGCAGTCGCGTACGGAGCGGGCGTCGCCGCAGACCTTGCGCAATAGCTACGCTGCGCTGCATTTCGAGAACGGCGAACCGCCCGCCGAGGTCGCTGCCTACCTCGGCCTGCGGGACGTGGAATCGGGATGGCGCCTGCATGCCGCCCATGCCGCCTGGCTGGCGCGCAGCGGCCTGCTCGCGGCCGGCCAGCTGCCGCCGGACCTCGCCTCTCCAGGGGCCGGGCGACGCTGACCGCGCGTTACCATGGCGCCCGTGCACGAACATTCAATCGAGAACCCAACGACAATGCCAGACACCTTGCTGTTGACCGGAGCCACCGGCTATATCGCTTCCCACACCTGGGTCGCGCTGCTCGAAGCCGGCTACCACGTGATCGGACTGGACAATCTTTGCAACAGCAGCCGCACGGTGGTGGAGCGGATCGCCACCATCAGCGGGCGCACTCCGGATTTTGTGCAGGGCGATGTGCGGGACCGCGCGCTGCTGGACCGGCTCTTTCGTGAGCACGATGTCGCTGGCGTGATCCATTTCGCGGCGCTGAAGTCGGTCGGGGAGTCGGTATCGATGCCGCTCGCCTACTACGACAACAATATGAACAGCCTGCTGACACTCTGCGCGGCGATGCAGGAAGCCGGGTTGCGGCAGCTGGTGTTCAGTTCTTCGGCAACTGTTTACGGAAATCCGCATACCGTCCCCATCCAGGAGGATTTTCCGCTTTCCGCCACCAATCCCTATGGCCAGACCAAGCTGATGGGCGAGCAGGTGTTGCGCGACCTGGAGCGATCGGACCCGTCCTGGCGTATTGCCTATCTGCGCTATTTCAATCCGGTCGGCGCGCATGCCAGCGGCCTGATCGGCGAGGACCCGCGCGGCGTGCCGAACAATCTGATGCCCTATGTGGCGCAGGTAGCGGCCGGACGGCGGGAAAGGCTGATGGTATTTGGTGGCGATTATCCGACTCCGGACGGAACCGGCGTGCGCGACTACATCCATGTCTGCGACCTCGCAGATGGCCATCTGGCGGCACTGCGCTATTTGAGCGGACAGGCGAAGGGGCTGACGGTAAACCTGGGCACCGGCCGCGGCTATAGCGTGCTGGAAGTGGTCCGCGCCTATTCGCAGGCGAGCGGCAAGGAGATTCCCTACGACATCGTCGCGCGCCGTCCGGGAGATATTGCGAGCTGCTATGCCGATCCCGCCCTGGCCGAACAGCTTCTCGGCTGGCGTGCCCAGTACGACCTGGACCGGATGTGCGTCGACTCCTGGCGCTGGCAGTCGATGAACCCGCTCGGGTTCGAGGGTTGAATGGCAACGGCCGGCGCATCGCACCGGCCGTTGCCCGTCCTGCCGATCAGCGAACCAGGAAGTCTTCGATCGACTTGCCGGCGGCGAGGGCCTGCGTCAGCCAGCCCGGCCGCTTGCCGCGGCCGGTCCACGTATTGCCCGCGTTGTCGCGATAACGCACCGGCACCTTGCGGCTGGCTTTCTTGCCCGGCGCGGGCTTGCCGCCAAAACCCAGATCGTCCGCGGTAAGACCATATTCCTCGATTTTCTTCCGGATATCGTCGATTACTGCGGCCTGCTCGCGGGCCTTGATCTCTTCGGCCTGCTTCTGTAGTTCGCTGATTTTCTGAACGATTTCCTGGTAGGTGGGCATCCGAGACCTCGAAGTGAGTGAGTATGTGGAACGGGATGAATTATATCCGTCCGGGTAAGCACTGCAAATACCGGACACAAGTCGGTACATTTCTCTAACAAAATCGAGCGAATCGATTTCCACTGAACTTTACCCGATGATCGCGGTCGTGTCCGGCCGCAAGCCGCGAAACGTGCGCAAATAAGCCCGACTCTTTTGAATACTGACCGGAAGCCGGTCCTGGCCGGGATGCGACGCGCATTTTTTATTTGCGAAATAAAAGGCAATTAATCTAAGGGCGTGCTCCCGCACCCCGTCGGCAAGGTCTGTAGCATGGCCGCTGTCTGCTCCCCAAAGGGACGTTACGCCTCAAGGAACAGGGAGCGGCGCCGTTATCACCAGAACGCCGACAGCCGTTGTCGCCCCGCATGCGGGAGCGGCGGCGGTTTCGAACACTCGATTGCATCGTCATGTCAACCCTTGCCCCTTTGCCGAGCCATGCCCCTTCCTGCGGCGATGCGTGCCGTGCTGGCGCCATGGCGGCCACTGCAGGCGGGGTGATGCACGGCGGGCCGTGGTGGAAGCGGCCGACCTCGCACGGTGGCCCCCTCCTGTGCTACCTTCCCGCGGGCAAGTGGCGTTTTGGTGGTATTTGGCGCCGCGGGGCACCGAACACACCCGCATCGCCCCGGTTTCCGGGCAGTCTGTTGTCACGTGGCACGCGCGAGGGCGCCAGCCACGTTTTTTTGTCGTTATCCGCCGCATGCGGACAGGGCCGGCTCTTGCGAGCCGGCCCTGAAGATCATCCGCGCTGCGCATGTCCGATATGAGTATTAGCGTTCTGCTGCTCGCTGCCCTGATGGGACTCGCCGCCGGCCTGGGCCTGCTGGGCGGGCGCGATGGCCATGGCCGTCTGGTGCGGCTGTTCGCCGTTGCCACTGGGCTGGTCGCGCAAGCGCTGGTCGGCTTGCCGTTCTGGGCAGCACTGGCCTCTGGCGTGGTGCCCGGTACCCGCAAGCTGGGCGAGGCGTTCGTGAGCCTGATTGCCGGCCTCATCGCCGCGTACCTGCTGGACTGGTTCCAGCGCGGCGTCCTCTACTGGCGTGGTGCCGCGATGGTGGCGACCATGGCCGGCGCTACCCTGATTGCCGGCGTCGGTGTCACCCTGGGCCGGCAGTGCGGTGGCTCGTCCGGTTCCGCGGTCAGCTGCCTGAATTCGAATATGGTGCACCCCGGCTGGTTCGCGCTGGGCCTGGCTTTGCTCGCCACCACGGCCTTCGTGCTGCTGATGCTGCTGCAACGCCGCCAGACCGTCGCAAGGGGCGACCCCGAAGGAGACGAATTGCATCTGGAGGGAAGCGAGCGCGGGGCGCTCGCACCGGCCGGCGGCGCTCCACTGATGGCGGCCGGCGCCATGCAGAGCCTGCTGCCGCTGCGCATGACGCGGCGGCCCGGGCGCGCGCCAGGGCAGCTGACGGTGCGCGCGACCGGCCGTGGCCACGCGCCGGTGGGCGAATACCGCGTGGCGACCGAGTTGCCCGACCGCACTGCCTTCGCGCGCTGGCTGGACAAGTCGATGGCGCAGGCCCGCCTGTCGGAAACGAGTTGCGCCGTGCTGCTGGTGCATATCGCCGACTTCCGCGAGGTCGACGAAGTGTTCGAGGTGCGGGCCGACGACATCCTGGCGCAGGACGTCGGCGCACTGGCGCAGGCCGTGCTCGAGCCGCACGATTTCCTCGCGCGTCTTGCCCGCGACGAGTTCGCCGTCGGGGTGCCGGCGCCGCTGGGGTCCAACCGGGCGCAGGAAGTCAGCGCCAGGCTGCTGCTGTCGCTGGGCGAGTTCGTCGCGGCGCGGGGGCTGCAGATGCAGATCGGCATCAATATTGGTATCGCCATCCACCCGCGCGACGCGCAAAGCTCCGAAGCGCTGCTGCAGGCCGCCCGCGTGAGCCTGGCGGAGGCGCGCGAAAGCGGCTCCAACCAGGTGCGCACCTTCAATACCGCCGCCGGCGAGCGGGCGCGACGCCTGCGCGTGATTCGCCGCGACCTTTGGCTTGCGATCCAGGATGACGGACTGTCGCTGGAGTACCAGGGCAAGTTCGCGGTGGACCGGCGCACGCTGATCGGCGCCGAGGCGCTGTGCCGCTGGCGTCATCCGACGCTGGGCGCGGTGAACCCGGCCGAATTCATCATGGTGGCGGAGCAGTCCGGCCAGATCGACAAGCTGGACGACTGGGTGATCGCCAGCGTCTGCCGCCAGGTGCGGCAGTGGCAGGATGCCGGGCTGCCGGTCGTGCCGGTGGCCATCAATGTGTCGGGCCTGCGTTTCGCCAGCCGGGACTTCCCCAATTATCTGCTGGACCAGATCCACCAGCACGACATCCCGCCGTCGGCCATCACCCTGGAGATCACCGAGACGGCGGCGATGAAGGACATCGCGCAATCGCTGGAGACCCTGGTGGAACTGCAGGCGCGTGGCATTCATGTGGCGCTGGACGACTTCGGCAGCGGTTATTCGAGCCTGGGCTATCTGAAGCGCCTGCGCGTGGGCACGCTGAAGATCGACCGCACGCTGATCGGCGGGCTGGAGTCGGATGCGCAGGGCCGCGCCATCGTCAGCTCGATGATCGCGCTGGCCCACGAGCTGCGGATGCGCGTGGTTGCCGAGGGCGTCGAATCGGCCGCCCAGCTCGACATCCTGGCTCGCATGGGTTGCGACGAGGTGCAGGGCTACCTGCTGGCCCGCCCCGTGGAAGCGACCGCCTTTGCCGCGCTGCTGGCCGATCCCCGGCCGGTACGTCTTTGATTCCCTTCCGGCCCGGACGCTAAAGAAGCGATCCGGGCCGCCGATAAGACGGGTAGCGCACAGCGTTGCCGGGGTCTTGTCTGATCCCACCTCGGCTGGCTGTGCAGGAGACCGCCCGCGCCTTGCTTCCATGCAGGGCCTGGCCTGCCTGAAGGAGTCGCCATGCCGGCAAAACCCATCCTCGTCGTCGATGATTCGCCCTCCATCCGCAGCATGATCGCTGCCTGCCTGCGCGTTGGCGGGTACGAGGTCACGGAGGCGTCGGCCGGCGACGAGGCCCACCAGCTGGCTTGCCGGGCGCAAGAGGGCGCGCCGTTCGCCATGCTGGTGACGGACCAGGTGATGCCGGGAATGGACGGCCTGACGCTGATCAGCAGGCTGCGTGCCGAGCCTCGCTACGCCACCATTCCGATGCTGATGCTCACCACCGAGAGTGAAGGGCAGATCCGCGAGAAGGCGCGCGCCGCGGGCGCCAGCGGCTTCCTGCCCAAGCCGTTCGATCCGGAGCAGCTGATGCAGTCGGTCGACGCGCTGATGTCCCCCTCCAGCGAGGGGTGATTCCCGAGGCGATCGGGCCTTCAGTTTTTATCTTGCGCAGCCGATATCAGGTCAGAGGCGGTGTGTGCCAGGTCTGGCGCGTGCCAGCCGAAAACGGCGGTCGAAACGCAGGTGGCCGGGCAACCGCCGGATTTGTATCCAGAGCCACCGAGGGGAGCGGGAGCGCACCATGAAAGTCAGCAACAAGCCGGACGGCGCCGGCGAGGAATTCCTCGCCTTCACGCTGGGCCGCGAAGAATACGGTATCGACATCCTCAAGGTGCAGGAGATTCGCGGCTACGAGGCCGTGACGCAGATCGCCAACGCGCCCGCCTATCTGAAGGGTGTCATCAACCTGCGCGGCATCATCGTGCCGATCGTGGACCTGCGCATCAAGTTCGAGCAGGAGAAGATCAGCTACGACCAGTACACGGTCGTCATCATCGTCGACCTGAACGACCGCACCACCGGCATCGTGGTCGACGGCGTGTCGGACGTGCTGACCCTGCTGCCGGCACAGATCAAGCCGACCCCGCATTTCAACGGCAACCTGAATACCGAGTACATCCGTGGCCTGGGATCGGTCGAGGAACGGATGCTGATCCTCGTGGACATCGAGAAACTGCTCGCCACCGAAGAGCTCGCGGCCATCGAAGCCGCGGCCATGGGCTGACCCCCCGCCGCCTCCCGCGGGATTCCAAGCAGTCAATCGTTCTGTCATGAGAAATAACCAGCCAGTCACCGCGCGCGAGTACAAGCTCGCACCGACCGATTACCTGATTTCGCGTACCGACCTGAAGGGGCGCATCACCTTCGCCAACCATGCCTTCGTGCAGGCCAGCGGGTTCAGCGCCGACGAGCTGATGGGCGCCGCGCACAATATCGTGCGCCATCCCGACATGCCGCCCGAGGCGTTCGAGGACCTGTGGCACACGCTCAAGAGCGGCCGCTCATGGTCGGGTCTGGTGAAGAACCGCCGCAAGAACGGCGACTATTACTGGGTGATGGCAACGGTCACCCCGACCCGTATCGACGGCCAGGTGGTCGGCTATACCTCGGTGCGCTCGATGGCATCGGCGGAGCAGACCGCCCAGGCCGAGGCCGCTTACGCCCGCTTCCGCGAAGGGCGCGCCGCAGGCCTGGCGATCCGCAATGGCACGGTGGTGCGCAAGGGCCCGCTGGGCTGGCCGGCCAGGCTGCTGCGCGCCGGTGTCCGCGGCCGCATCATGCTGTCGCAGGGTGCCGGGCTGCTGTGGTTCCTGATTGCGCTGGGCATGTTCGAGATGCTGGCGGAGCCGGCAGCCAAGGCGGCCCTGCGTCCCTGGCTGTGGGGCGGCTTCGGCCTCGCCGTACTGACGGCCTTCGGCACCGGTGCCGCGCTGCTGGCCACCGTCAATCGTCCGCTGCAGGAGATGCTGGACTTCGCACTACGCCTGGGCGCCGGCGACCTGACCACCCGTTACGAGCCGCGCACCGGCGACGAGATCGGCAGGCTTGGCCAGGCGATGAAGACCATGCAGCACAGCCTGATCTCCGTCGTGCACGAGATCCAGGAGGGCATGACCGCGATCAGCGCCGCCGCGCGCCAGGTGGCGGCGGGCAATATCGATCTGTCGCGCCGCACCGAGCAGCAGGCCGCGTCGCTGGAGCAGACCGCGTCGAGCATGGAAGAGCTGACCGGCACGGTGCATCAGAACGCCGACAACGCCCGCCAGGCCAGCGGCCTCGCGGTCAATGCCTCGGACACCGCGGTCAAGGGTGGCGAGGTGGTGGGCCGGGTGGTGCAGACCATGGACGAGATCAACGGCGCCTCCAAGAAGATCGTCGACATCATCGGCGTGATCGAGGGCATCGCCTTCCAGACCAACATCCTGGCGCTGAACGCCGCGGTGGAAGCGGCGCGGGCGGGCGAACAGGGCCGCGGCTTCGCAGTGGTGGCCGGCGAGGTGCGCAGCCTGGCGCAGCGCAGCGCCAACGCCGCCAAGGAAATCAAGGGCCTGATCGGCGATACCGTGGCCCGCGTGGACAACGGTTCGGCGCTGGTGGGCCAGGCCGGCCAGACCATGGACGAGATCGTGCAGGCGGTCAAGCGCGTGACCGACATCATGGGCGAGATCAGCGCCGCGTCGGTGGAACAGAGCACGGGCATCGAGCAGGTCAACCAGGCGGTGGTGCAGATGGACGAGGTCACGCAGCAGAACGCCGCGCTGGTCGAGCAGGCCGCTGCTGCCGCCGGCTCGCTGGAAGATCAGGCGACCCGGCTGCGCGACGCCATCTCGGTATTCCGGCTGACGCTGACCGCGGAAGTGCGGCCCGAGCGTGGCAGGGCCGTGCTTGGCAGCAAGAACCAGCCGGCACGCCTGGCGCGCGGCTGAAACCGGAGATCGGCGCGACAGACGCCGGCTCCACCCATGGCGAATGGTCCAGTGGCCGTTCGCCATGAGCGGATTGTGAGCGGGGAAATCGAAAATCGACGGGAAACCGATCGCGTTTCGCAACGGCTTCATCTGCGTCCACAGGGGCCGCGGTGACGCCATCGGCCAAGGTCATCGGAGAAGAAGAGGTAGTCCTTATGCAATGGTTCAATCAAATGCGGGTGGCGACCAAGCTGATCGCCGGCTTTCTGATCGTCTCCGTCATCGCCCTGGTGATGGGGCTGCTCGGCGTCATCAATATGGGTCGGATGACCGACTGGACCAGCCGGATCTACAACAACGACCTGCAGGCGCTCAAGGCAGTGCAGGACAGCAACATCAACCTGCTGTACGCAAGCCGTGCGCAGATCGCGCTGCTGTCGGCATCGACGATGGGCGAGCGCAATCGCGAGAAGAAGCTGATCGATACCTCGTTCGCCAATGTCGAGGAGCGCATGAAGGTGGCGCGCGAGTCGTTCCGCACGGACGAAGGGCTGGCGCTGATCAAGCAGTTCGATACGCTGTTGCCGGCCTACCGCGATCGCATGAACAAGTTCATCGAGCTGGTGTCGCGCCAGCCGCTGGACACCTCGCAGTTCGAAAGCACCGTGTTCGAGGAAAGCAGTGCCCTGCTCAAGGACAGCCATGCCATCGAGGAAGCGATGGCCGCGATGGTCAAGCGCCGCGACAATGGTGCCCGCGCCAATATGGACGAGGCCCGCTCCGTCTATGAAGAGTCGCGCCTGCTGATGCTCGGCCTGGTGCTCGGCGGCGTCGCGCTGTCGATCCTGCTTGGCGTGTTCCTGGCCCGCGCGCTGTCGCGCCAGCTCGGTGGGGAACCGGCCTACGCCGCGGGCATTGCCGCTCGTATCGCCGATGGCGACTTCGCGACCGAGATCCAGCTGCGCAAGGGCGACCGCGGCAGCCTGCTGTTTGCCATGAGGCAGATGCAGCTGCAGCTGTCGTCGATGGTGCAGGACTTCAAGATGGCCACCGAATCGATGGCCTCTGCCTCGCGCCAGATCGCCGTGGGCAACAGCGATCTGTCCCAGCGTACCGAGCAGCAGGCGGCGTCGCTGGAGGAAACCGCGTCGAGCATGGAAGAGCTGACCGGTACCGTTCGACAGAACGCCGACAACGCCCGCCAGGCCAGCGGCCTGGCAGCCAATGCGTCGGAAACCGCCGTGCGCGGCGGCGAAGTGGTCGGCCGCGTGGTGCAGACCATGGACGAGATCAACGGCGCCTCCAAGAAGATCGTCGACATCATCGGCGTGATCGAGGGCATCGCCTTCCAGACCAACATCCTGGCGCTGAACGCCGCGGTGGAAGCGGCGCGGGCGGGCGAACAGGGCCGCGGCTTCGCGGTGGTGGCCGGCGAGGTGCGCAGCCTGGCGCAGCGCAGCGCCAACGCCGCCAAGGAAATCAAGGGCCTGATCGGCGATACCGTGGCTCGCGTGGACAACGGTTCGGCGCTGGTGGGCCAGGCCGGCCAGACCATGGACGAGATCGTGCAGGCAGTCAAGCGCGTGACCGACATCATGGGCGAGATCAGCGCGGCGTCGGCAGAGCAAAGCTCGGGCATCGAGCAGGTCAACAAGGCTGTGGCGCAGATGGACGAGGTCACGCAGCAGAACGCCGCGCTGGTGGAAGAAGCTGCCGCCGCTGCCGGCTCGCTGGAAGACCAGGCCGCGCGCCTGATGGCGTCGCTGGCGCGCTTCCGGCTGGCACAGGCCGAACTGCTGGGCGGCGCTGCTGCCGAGCCTGCCCGCCTGGCCCCTGCCTTCACCTCCGCCGCTCCCGCCGCTGCCGTCGCCGCGCAGGCACGTCCCGCGAGCACGGCGAAGGACGCGGGCGCTGGCGAAGAGCCGGCGCAGGAGCCGGCCGCAGCCGCCACGCCTGCGGCCAAGGCGCCTCGGCTGACGGTGCGCAAGGCGGCCCGTCCGGCAGCCAGCACGGCCCCCGCCGCGCCGGCCTCGGCCGCGTCGGACAACGGCGACTGGAGCGCGTTCTGATCGGCGGCGGTGGGCCACGCATGCCGTGGCCCCACCGCCGTCATGCAATGACATGGCTGACGATGGGCGAATGAAGACGATGACGAGCGAAATCACCCTGTCCATGCCGCGCGACGCGGCGGACAAGCTGCGCGGCGAGTTCGACCACTTCGTCCGCGTCTCCACCGGGCTGGATCGCCAGTTCGTGCCGCCGTCCTTCGAGGACTTCCTGCGAGCGAGGGTGATGCACCAGGAGGGACCGCTGACGGAGCGGGCGGTCACGCGCCTGCTGACCGGCGGCGAGTACGCGTGGGCCAGGAAGGTGTTCGACAAGCAGCTGCCCCATGCGATCGCCAACCTGATGCGCGATGCCCAGCGCTTCGGCTTCGGTCTGGCCGTGCGTTCGGACTGGGAGGCGCCGGAGCGCCTGACCCATGCGCGCGAGTGGGCGGTGGAAATCCTGGAGCAGGCGGGGGCAGACCCCGCGCTGGCCGACAACCTCGCCCAGCAGATCACCGCAGCGGCCGTGGACGTGCGCACGATCGAGGAACAGATGCAGACGCCGGCGTGGCGGCTGGCGGACAGCCTGCGCCGCAGGGTCTACGACCTGCTCTACCTGGTCCAGACCGAACGCAGCACGGCAGCGGCCTTGTCGCGTCTGGGAGAGCTGCGGGCAATGCTTGGACTGGCGCTCGACTATGGCTCCATGGACGCCGAGGAGGCGGACCGGGTCATGCAGCAAGTCGAACATACTCGGCCCCAGCTGTTCGAGGAGGAGCCGGACGACGTCTTTACGCGGTTTGCTGCGTGGCTCAGACGCGTCTTCAAGCCGGTGCCGGCGTCGGCGCCGACGGCAGGACCGAAGAAGCGGCGCTGACGGGAGCGTGTTGCGCGCACGCGTCGCCGCGCCATGACACTGGACCTCGCACACGGCGCCGCAGGCGCCTTTTGGTGTTTCAGTGCGGTTACAAAATCACAAAGCGCACCCGCAATGTATCTTTCATGCGACAACCGGCGACTCCCAACGAAAGTAGGGATTGGCAGCACCGGTCGATTCCCGATATAAAACGGTCAGTTTCATTTACATTCGGTAACACTTGTTACGGGTAATCGTTACGAGTCTGCTGAATGTGATGAAAAAGGTGCAGTAATTGATCGTTGTATCCCTCGCCGCGCAACATAACGATCCGGTCGCCGGGCATCTCCCGGTAAGCACTGGACAAGCGTGGAAGGGCCCTTGGTAGCGGGGATAAATTGGAAAATAGCGAAGTTCTCCATGAGATCCGGGAGGTGAATCTCGCCTATCTGCTGCTCGCGCAGCGCCTGGTGCGAGAAAACCACCTCGAGGCAATGTTCCGCCTCGGTGTCAGCAAGGAGATTGCCGACATCCTGGCGAAGCTGACGCCAGCACAGCTGGTCAAGCTGGCGGCGTCCAACATGGTGCTGTGCCGCTTTCGCTTCGACGATCACGCGTTGCTGTCGACGCTGACTCACACGGCCAAGAGCCACGATATGCAGCAGATTCACGCGGCTATCCTGCTCGCCCGTCAGCCCGTGGAGTCGCTGAATTGAACGCCCTGCTGCAAGCCCAACCCGAACGGAGCTTTGCAGCTCCCCCGGTTCCCCAGCGCAAGAGTGTCCTGCAGGATGCCAACCAGACCCAGCTCGCCATCGAGCTGATTGGCCTGGGTGCACGCCTGCAAGTGCTCGAAGCCGAGACGACGCTGTCGCGCGACCGGCTGATCCGGCTGTACAAGGAGCTGCGCGGCGTCTCGCCTCCCAAGGGCATGCTGCCCTTCTCGACGGACTGGTTCATCACCTGGCTGCCGAATATTCACTCCTCGCTGTTCTATTCCGCCTACCACTTCATGGTCGAGCAGGGCGAGGCCAGCGGCATCCGCGCGGTCGTCGCCGCATACCGGCTGTACCTGGAACATGTGCGGCTGCTGGGCGGTGAAATTGTCTTAAGTTTTACCCGTGCCTGGACGTTAGTAAGGTTCTTCGAGAGCAATATGCTGCAGCTTTCCAGCTGCACATGCTGCGGAGGGGAGTTCGTGACGCACGCCTACGAGCCGAACGCGAACTTCGTCTGCAGCTTGTGCCGCCCGCCTTCGCGGGCAGGCAAGGCGAAAAAGCTCCCGAAGGACGCCACGCCAGCGCAACCCCACTGAGACACGCGGGAGCGCGGCGAATCTCCGGCGGCAGGGCGGTGCGCAAGCGCCGCCAGGCAAGCGGCGGTTCGAGGGCGTGTCCGACGCGTGTTTTTCTGACGGGGAATCGATCGTGCTAGTAGTTCTCGGCTATATCGTCGTGCTTGCGGCGGTGCTTGGCGGATACGCCATGACCGGCGGCCACATGGGCGCGCTGTATCAACCGGCAGAACTGGTGATCATCGGCGGCGCAGCGGTCGGGGCTTTCATCAGCGCCAACAGCGGCAAGGCCATCAAGGCCACCATGCGCGCCATGCCCAAGCTGTTCCGGGGCAGCAAGTACAACAAGGCGCTCTACATGGAAGTGATGGCACTGCTGTACGTGCTGTTGTCCAAGGCGCGCCGCGAGGGCATTCTGTTTCTCGAAAAGGAAATCGCCGACCCCGCCGCCAGCAGCGTGTTCAGCCAGTATCCGCGCATCCTCGCCGATCCGCAGATGATGGAGTTCCTGACCGACTACCTGCGCATGATGGTCAACGGCAATATGAACGCTTTCGAGATCGAGGCCCTGATGGACCACGAGATCGAGACGTTCCGTCATGAAGCCGAGGTTCCCGCCCACGCGCTGTCCCGCGTCGGCGACGGCCTGCCCGCCTTCGGCATCGTTGCCGCGGTGATGGGCGTGGTGCACGCGCTGGCTTCCGCGGACCTGCCGCCGGCCGAGCTGGGCGCGCTGATTGCCCACGCGATGGTCGGTACCTTCCTCGGCATTCTGCTGGCCTACGGCTTCATCTCGCCGCTGGCCTCGCGCATCGAGCACCAGGTCTCCGAGACCGTGAAGATGTACGAGTGCATCAAGGTTACGCTGCTCGCCTCGCTCAACGGCTATGCGCCGCTGGTCGCGGTGGAATTCGGTCGCAAGGTCCTGTACTCCAGCGTTCGCCCGTCGTTCCTCGAACTGGACGACCACGTGCGCGAAGTCAAGAGCCTGACCTGATCCCCCAAACTCATCGAGGCACCAAGTCATGAGCAGCGGCAGCATGCACGACAACGCTCGCCCTATCATCGTCCGGCGCGCCAAGAAGCACGACAAGCCGCACGGCAACCATAGCTGGAAGATCGCCTATGCCGACTTCATGACGGCGATGATGGCCTTCTTCCTGGTCCTGTGGCTGCTCAGCTCCTCGACGCCCAAGGGCCTGGTGCAGGTGGCGGAGTACTTCCGGACGCCGCTGAAGGTCGCCATCGCCGGCGGCAACAAGAGCAGCCTGTCGCAGAGCGTGATTCCGGGCGGCGGGCAGGACCCGACGCGCGAGGATGCGGAAGTGCGGCGTGCCAACGAGGACGATCAGTCGGCGGCGCAGCGGCGGCGCGACCAGATCGACAGCGAGCGCCTGCGCCATCTGAAGCGCCGGCTGGAGCAGATCATCGAGAACAACCCGGTGCTGCGGCAGTTCCGTCCGCAGTTGCTGCTGGATATCACCAGCGAGGGGCTGCGCATCCAGATCCTGGATACGCAGAATCGGCCGATGTTCCGCACCGGCAGCGCCAATGTCGAACCGTATATGCGCACCATCCTGCGCGAGATCGGTCCGGTCCTCAACGAGATGCCGAACAAGGTCAGCCTGTCGGGCCATACCGACGCGGCCACCTACATCAACGGCGAACGCAATTACAGCAACTGGGAGCTGTCGGCCGACCGCGCCAATGCGTCGCGCCGCGAGCTGATCGGGGGCGGCATGCAGGAGGGCAAGGTGCTGCGCGTACTGGGCCTGGCGCAGACCATGCCGCTGGACAAGAACGACCTGATGGCGCCGATCAACCGCCGGATCAGCATCGTCGTATTGAATCACCGCGCGCAATCGCGCTTCGAGGCCGAGAACGCCAGCGCCGCCGACGTCGCGGTCAAGGCCAGGGCCGGCGAGGTCGCGGGCGAGTTGCAGCAAAGCCTGGAGCCGCAGCCCGCGGTGGGCGGCAATGGCGCGGCGGCCCAGCCAGCGCCGCGCCCGCCTGCACCGCCGGCCGCGCCTGCCGCGCCGGCCCGCTGAGGGCACGCGGCACCGCGCAGCGCCAGCCAGATTGTAAGCACGCTTAATAAGATCGTCACCCAGGTCGATAACAAGACCAGGCAACGGCGTTTCGCATCAGTAATCAGTGAGTCAGGACGGTCATGTCTGTCGATATCGATATCACGCAGTTCTACCAGACCTTCTTCGAGGAAGCGGAAGAGCTGCTCGTTGAAATGGAGCAGCTGCTGCTCGGGCTGGATCTGGAAGAGCCGGATTCGGAGGATCTGAACGCGATCTTCCGCGCGGCCCATTCGATCAAGGGCGGCGCCGCCACGTTCGGCTTCACCGCGCTGACCGAGACCACCCACTTGCTGGAGAACCTGCTCGATCGCGCGCGGCGCCGGGAAATGGCGTTGTCCAGGACCATCATCGACACCTTTCTGGAAACCAAGGACGTGTTGCAAGACCAGCTGAACGCCTATCGCAACGGCACCGAACCCGACCCCGAGACGATGGCCCGCATCTGCGCGGTGCTGCAGCAGCTGGCTCTGGAAGCCGGTGGCGAAGCCCCCGCCGCGCCGGCTCCGGCTCCGACTCCGGTTGCGGCGCCCGCGCCGGCCGCCGCGGCCAGTCCCGCTGGCGCGGGCGGCGGCCTGAAGGTGCGGCTGCTGGGCGTGTCGGCGGACGATCAGGCGCTGCTGCGCGAAGAACTGGGCAACCTCGGCGAGATCACCGGCCAGAGCGAAAGCAACGGCGAACTGACGATCTGGCTGTCGACGCAATGCAGCGCCGACGACATCATCGCGGTCTGCTGCTTCATCATTGACGACAAGCAGATCGTGATCGAAGCCGGTGGCGACGCGCCGGCAGTGGCGGCACCGGCTGCCGAAGCGGCGGCGCCCGCACCTGCGCAAGCCGCTGCGGCCCCTGTGGTTGCTGCCCCGGTTGCCGCGGCCCCCGCAGCGGGCGCCAAGGACAAGGAAAAGGCCAAGCCCGCCGCGGCCGCCGCCGCGCACGCCGAATCCGGCTCGATCCGCGTGCCGACCGAAAAGGTCGACCAGATCATCAACCTGGTCGGCGAACTGGTGATCACGCAGTCGATGCTGGCACAGACGGCCTCGTCGCTCGATCCGGTGCTGTTCGACCGCCTGTTCTCCGGCATGGGTCAGCTCGAGCGCAATGCGCGCGACCTGCAGGAAGCGGTGATGTCGATCCGGATGATGCCGATGGACTACGTCTTCTCGCGCTTCCCCCGTCTGGTGCGCGACCTGGCGAGCAAGCTCGGCAAGCAGATCGATCTGGTGACGTTCGGCAAGGCCACCGAGCTGGACAAGAGCCTGATCGAGCGGATCATCGATCCGTTGACCCACCTGGTGCGCAACAGCCTGGATCACGGCATCGAGACGCCGGACAAGCGCGTGGCCGCGGGCAAGGAGCCGACCGGCCAGCTGATCCTGTCCGCCCAGCACCATGGCGGCAATATCGTCATCGAAGTGAGCGACGACGGCGGCGGCCTGCGCCGCGACAAGATCCTGGCCAAGGCCATCCAGAACGGCCTGCCGGTCTCCGAGAACATCAGCGACGAGGAAGTCTGGCAACTGATCTTCGCGCCGGGCTTCTCCACTGCGGAAGCGGTCACCGACCTGTCGGGCCGCGGCGTGGGCATGGACGTGGTCAAGCGGAACATCCAGGAGATGGGCGGCCACGTCGAGATCAGCTCCCGTCCGGGCCAGGGCACCACCACCCGCATCGTGCTGCCGCTGACGCTGGCGATTCTCGACGGCATGTCGGTGCGCGTGGGCGAGGAAACCTTCATCCTGCCGCTGAACTGCGTGATGGAGTCGCTGCAACCGAAGGCTGACGACGTGCGCACCGCCGCCAACAGCGAGCGCGTGATGCATGTGCGCGGCGAATACCTGCCGCTACTGGAACTGCATCGCGTCTTCAACGTGGAGAACGCGGTCCAGGAACCGACGCAGGGCATCGCCATCATCCTGCAGGCCGAAGGCAAGCGCTTCGCCCTGCTGGTGGACCAGCTGATCGGCCAGCACCAGGTCGTGCTGAAGAATCTGGAAACGAACTACCGCAAGGTTCCGGGCATCTCCGCCGCGACCATCCTCGGCGATGGCAGCGTGGCGCTGATCGTCGACGTCGCGGCGCTGCAGCGCACCGGCGTGCGCCGCCAGGAGCCGGCATTGGCGCAGTAATCGCGTCCTGGCAAGGAACCAAGCAATCTAGGGAAGGGAGAGAAGCAAACCATGGCCGGCATTGGACATATCGAAGCCGAAGGCAAGGAAGGCGAAGGCCAGGAGTTCCTGGTCTTCACGCTCGGCTCGGAAGAATACGGGATCGACATCCTGAAGGTGCAGGAGATCCGCGGCTACGACGGCGTCACGCGCATCGCCAACGCGCCTGACTTCATCAAGGGCGTGACCAACCTGCGCGGCGTGATCGTGCCGATCGTCGATCTGCGCATCAAATTCCGTCTGGGCAATGTCCGCTACGACCACCAGACCGTCGTCATCATCCTGAACATTGCCGGCCGCGTGGTCGGCATCGTGGTGGACGGCGTGTCGGACGTGCTGACGCTCGGTGGCGAAGCCATCAAGCCGGCGCCGGAATTTGGCGTGTCGGTTTCGACCGACTTCGTCACCGGCCTTGGCACCGTCGAAGGACGCATGCTGATCCTGCTCGACATCGAGCGCCTGATGACCAGCCCCGAGATGGAGCTGGTCGAGGTGGAAACCGCCTGAAGCATGACGGCGCCGCGCACTTCCCTGCGTGGCGCCGGGTAACGCCGCTGGACCTCACATGACGCCGCTTCGCCCCTCCGCTCCCAATATCATCGCCCCCCGGGACGACGCGCGCGACTTCCTGCTGACCGAGCGGGATTTCGACCGGATCCGCGCGCTGATCCACCGGCGCGCCGGCATTTCGCTGGGCAGCCACAAGCGGGAGATGGTCTACAGCCGCCTCGCGCGGCGGTTGCGCGCGTTGCGCCTGAACGACTTCGCCACCTACCTGGCCGTGCTCGAAGCCGACGAGAGCTGCGACGAGTGGGAGTACTTCACCAACGCGCTGACCACCAACCTGACCTCGTTCTTCCGCGAGGCGCATCACTTCCCGTTGCTGGCCGAGCACGCCAAAAAGATCGGCCGGCCCTATTCGGTCTGGTGCGCCGCCGCCTCGACCGGCGAGGAGCCGTACTCGATCGCCATCACGCTGGCGGAGGCGCTGGGCGACCGGGCCTCGACGGTGCTTGCAACGGACATCGACACACAGGTGCTGGCCAAGGCAAGGGCAGGCGTCTATACCGCCGAGCAGGTGTCGCGGCTGTCGCAGGACCGGCTCAAGCGCTTCTTCCTGAAGGGCACCGGACAGCGCGCCGGCCTGGTCAAGGTCAAGCCGGAGCTGGCATCGACCATTTCGTTCGAGCCGCTGAACCTGCTGGCGCCCGACTGGGGCATCCGCGAGCGTTTCGATGCGATCTTCTGCCGCAACGTCATGATCTACTTCGACAAGCCGACGCAGGGCCGCATCCTGGAGCGCTTCGTTCCGCTGCTCAAGCCGCATGGCCTGCTGTTCGCCGGCCATTCGGAGAACTTCTCCTACGTGACGCGGGCCTTCCAGCTGCGCGGCCAGACGGTGTACGAACTCTCGCCGCCTGGCGCGAGGACTGGAGCGCCGTGATGCGGACCCCGCAACAACCGGAAGCCATCGCGACGCGGACCTATTTCGACCGCGAGTTCGGCAAGCAGGCGATCAAGCTGCTGCCCAACGAGTATTACGTCACCGCCGACGACGTGGTGCTGACGACGGTGCTGGGCTCTTGCGTGGCCGCGTGCATCCGCGACGAGAAGGCCGGGGTTGGCGGCATGAACCACTTCATGCTGCCGGACGACGAGAATGCCGGCCCCGACCGCGTGCTGTCCGCATCGATGCGCTATGGATGCTATGCGCTCGAGGTGCTGATCAACGAGCTGTTGAAGATGGGCGCGCGCCGCGAGCGGCTGGAAGCCAAGGTCTTCGGGGGCGGCGCTGTTCTGGCCAACATGACCACGCTGAACATCGGCGACCGCAACGCCGAGTTCGTGCTGCGATATCTGAAGACGGAAGGCATCCGCGTCGCCGCGCAGGACTTGCGCGGGCCGCATGCCCGCCGCGTCAGCTACTTCCCGCAGACCGGACTCGCGCTGGTGCGCCGGCTGACCAGGCAGGACGATCAGGTCGTGGTCGAGCGCAGCGAGCGCGCACTGGCCCGCGCGATCTCGTCGCAGCCGCTGCGCAGTGGTGTCGAACTGTTCGGACAGCGCGCCCCGGCGCCGTCGTCCACCTCCTGAACCGACAAGGACTCAGCCTT
This sequence comes from Cupriavidus sp. AU9028, assembly GCF_019795295.1. GTDB lineage: Bacteria > Pseudomonadota > Gammaproteobacteria > Burkholderiales > Burkholderiaceae > Cupriavidus. Next base: position 54,297 of record NZ_JAIMCG010000014.1, read on the forward strand.
TTCTCATGACCGCCGCCGCCAAGATCAAGGTGCTCTGCGTGGACGATTCCGCGCTGATCCGCAGCCTGATGACGGAGATCATCAACAGCCACCCCGACATGGAGGTCGTCGCCACGGCGCCGGACCCGCTGGTGGCGCGCGATCTGATCAAGCGACACAACCCCGACGTGCTGACGCTGGATGTCGAAATGCCGCGCATGGACGGGCTCGACTTCCTCGAGCGGCTGATGCGCCTGCGCCCGATGCCGGTGCTGATGGTGTCGTCGCTGACCGAGCGCGGGTCGGAAATCACCATGCGGGCGCTCGAACTGGGCGCGGTCGATTTTGTCACCAAGCCCAAGCTGGGCATCCGTGACGGCCTGATCGAATACAGCGACACGATCGCCGACAAGCTGCGCGCGGCATCGCGTGCCCGGGTACGAGCGGCGGCGGCGCCCGGTGCGGAACCGCCCCCGGCGGCGCCGATGTTGCGCAGCCCCTTGCTGTCCACCGAGAAGCTGATTATTGTCGGCGCCTCGACGGGTGGCACCGAGGCGATCAAGGAATTCCTGATGCCGCTGCCGCCGGACTCGCCCGCCGTCATGATCGTGCAGCATATGCCGGCCGGATTCACCAAGTCCTTCGCGCACCGGCTCGACGGCCTGTGCCGGATCAAGGTCAAGGAAGCCGAGCACGGCGAGCGGGTGTTGCCCGGGCATGCCTACATCGCGCCCGGCGACCAGCATCTGCTGCTCGCGCGCAGCGGCGCGAACTACGTCGCGCATCTGTCGCAGGACGGACCGGTCAACCGGCACCGCCCTTCGGTGGACGTGCTGTTCGACTCCGCCGCGCTGCACGCGGGCAAGAATGCCATCGGCGTGATCCTGACCGGCATGGGCCGCGACGGCGCGCGCGGCATGATGCGCATGCGCGAGGCCGGCGCCTACAACCTGGCCCAGGACGAGCAGAGCTGCATCGTGTTCGGCATGCCGAAGGAGGCGATCGCCGCCGGCGGCGTGCATGAGGTAGTACCCCTGCAGGCGATGAGCCAGCGTGTGATGGCGCGACTGGCCACCTTCGGGCAACGCGCCCAGCGCGTTTGACGGATCGGGAGCAGGGCGTGCCGGGGCAGGGACGGCGCGCTGTGCTCCGGAATACTGAAATCATCCACAACCGTATCGTATTGGAGTCTTAACAGTGGACAAGAACATCAAGATCCTGGTGGTCGATGACTTCCCGACCATGCGTCGGATCATCCGCAACCTGTTGAAGGAACTCGGTTTCAACAACGTCGAGGAAGCCGAAGACGGCGCCGCCGGCCTGGAGAAGGTCAAGGACGGCAGCTTTCAGTTCGTCGTTTCCGACTGGAACATGCCGAACATGGACGGGCTGACGATGCTGCAAGGCATTCGTGCCGATCCCAATATCGCCAAGACGCCGGTGCTGATGGTGACCGCCGAGGCGAAGAAGGAGAACATCATCGCGGCCGCGCAGGCCGGTGCCAACGGCTATGTGGTCAAGCCGTTCACCGCCGCGACGCTGGATGAGAAGATCACCAAGATCTTCGAGAAGATCGCCAAGGAAGGTGCATAAAGGTAGCGGCCATGTCCACGACTCCCAACAACAATATTGAATCGGCCGAGCAGATCATCCAGCGTATCGGCAGCCTGACGCGCATGCTGCGCGACAGCATGCGCGAACTGGGGCTCGACAAGGAAATCGAGCGGGCTGCCCAGGCCATTCCGGACGCGCGGGACCGACTCAGCTATATCGCCAACATGACCGAGAAGGCGGCCGAGCGCACGCTGACCGCGGTCGAGCTCGCACAGCCGATCCAGGCCGGCCTGGAGAAGCAGGCCGACGCGCTGGACAAGCGTTGGGAGGCCTGGTTTGCCCAACCGGTCGAACTGGGCGATGCCCGCGAACTGGTGTTGGACACGCGCGCCTTCCTGACCGACGTTCCGGTGCAGGCACGTGCCACCGGCACCCATCTGCTCGACATCATGATGGCCCAGGACTTCCAGGACCTGACCGGCCAGGTGATCAAGAAGATGATGGACATGATCCAGACGCTGGAGCAGGAACTGCTGCAGATGCTGCTGGACAATGTGCCGGCCGAACGCCGCCACGAGGCCGCGCCTGCCACGCTGCTCAACGGGCCGCAGGTCAATCCGGAAGGAAAGACCGACGTGGTCGCGGATCAATCCCAGGTCGACGATCTGCTGGCCAGCCTCGGGTTCTGAGGGCGGGCCGAGGACGGCCCCCTCTGTCTCGTTTCTCGTTGTATCTCGTCGTATTGCAAGGGGCCACCGACTCAGGCCGGTGGCTCCTTGCGCTTGGTGCCGCCCGCAAGCGGACGGTCGCTTGCGGGCAGCTCCTGCACCGCTTTCGCCAGGGCGTTGCGCCATGGCTCGACGGCATTGCAGCGCCGCAGCAGATCGTGCAGAGACTGCAGCGCGGCGCCACGGTACTCCGCGGGGACCGACATCACGGTCTTCCACGCTTCCGGCATGATCGCGGGAAGGTCAGACGCGCGGCCCAGGCGAGCGAGCGCGGCGCACGCGGTGGTCACGACGGCTGCCTTGGGCGCGTCGTTGCCCGGCTGCCAGGCGCGGATCTCCCGCAAGATCCAGCAGATGACCGGGGAAGGCGGTGGCGGGTTTTGCTGCGAGACCGAGCACAGCAGGGCGCCAGTGCTGCGTATCGACAGCATGCCGATTGCCGCCGAGGCCAGGGAGAGCGCCTCCTCCATGGTCTGCGGCCAGCGCGCCAGCACGCAGTCCTGCGGCCGTGGCGATGCGTCGGTATCGATGGGCAGCATGTTGCAGATGACATCGCACTTTGTCACCAGCGCGCTTGCCACGGCCATCAGGGGCAGCTTGCGCACCGGCCCGGGCAGGGCCACGACCTGATTGACCAGATCCGCCCAAAGGCGCGGGCTGGTGAAGGCGTAGTCATGGCTCGCCATGGCGGCAAGCACCTGGGCGCGCTCGGCGTCGTTCAGGGACGCGGCCAGCGCCAGCAGCCTGGTGGCGCACTCCTCCACGTGATCGGCTTCGATCAGGCTGTTGGCCAGTGCCAGAGCCGGTGCAAACCGCTGATCGGGCGCAAGCCGCGCCGTCTGTCCGAGCACGGCCAGCCAGCGGGACGGCCAGACCAGCTCCCTGGGAACCGCGGGATCGCGTCGCAGCAGCGAGTCGGTGAAGGTGGAAGCCAGTGCCTCCAGCAAGGGCGGCTGCACGTCCGAGGGCATCTGCTCGCAAGCTTGAAAGGCGGCGCTCCAAAGCGCCGCAACCTCTTCTGCACGCAGCCCGTCGCTGTGTACCACGGCGGCGCGAAGCAGGCGGGCGCGGCCGGGTGGGGGCAGATCGGCGCCGGTTGCGAGGATCTCCCGTACAAATCCCGCAGGCGGCTCGCTGTCGGCATCGGGCGCCTGTTCCAGCAGCGCCGACAGCAGATCGGCGGCCTCCTCGGCCGACGCCTGGGGCAGCATGACGGCACACATCTGCAGCCATGCGGCTTCCTCCTGCGGCGCCGATTCCGGGCCGCCGTGGCGCAATTCAAATAGCGGGTATGCCGCCAGCGCGGGGAACAGGGCGCGGCGCCGGACTTCCGGCAGGTTCCTGCATTGGAGCAGCAGGGCTTGCCAGACCGGGCGCCGCTGCGCAGGGCCGCATGCGCTGTAGGCGTTCTCGTCGCCGACAGCATGGGCCAGTGCTTCCAGCAGTCCGTGGCAATTCGGAGCGTGGCGCGTTTTCTTGTCTGCCAACATCCGCGACGCCAGATCCAGCCCCTCCTGCACGATCGCTGTCCAGCGCTCGGGCACTGCATCGGAGGTCTGATTCAACAGGGCGGCCCACAGCAAGGCCGCGTCCTGCTCGGGCAACGCTGCACATATCGCCTGCCACTCGTGGACCGACCGTTCGTTCGCGCCAGTGTCTCCAGTCGCATCCAGCCACCGCGCCAGCAGCGGCCCACGCTCGGAGGCGCCGAGCGCCAGCACGGCGGCCAGCGGAGGAATGCGCGCGCGCGGCACAACAGACCATGGCGCCGGCGCCCCGCGTCGCCACCGTTCGAGCTCGAATTCCCAGCCGGGATTGCCGCCGAACTCCGGACGCTCGCTCAGGAACTTCTCTACCCCCATCTGCATCGAGGGATGCATGGTCCGTTGATGCTCGATCATCAACCTCATCAGCGCATCGCGCTGGTCCTGCGGGAGGCGTTCGACTTCCCCGGCGAGGCCGATGAAGCCGCCTGGCGTGACCATCCAATGGATCCTGGCCGCAAGACGCACGCCGCGCAGCGCACCGTCGGCCAGCACGCGGTGCACGCTTGTCGAGGCCTGGCTCATCGCAATCAATGCGTTCCGGTCCAGCCATGGCAGGACCTGTGCAAGCACGCAGTCAGGGAGTGTATCGAGACGCAGAGGGGGAAGCGTCTGTGCGGTTCCGGTGGGCGGCTCGGAAGAGGAAGGAGAGGGAGTCTGAGAGTACCAGCTGGGGGGAAGAAGAGACAGGGAATCGACTGGCATGACGCGGACAACGCGAGAAGAAAAAAAGACTCAAGCCTAGGTCCGCCCGCATTTACCAGCTATCGGATTGAATCGAATCCTGTGAAATTCTGCAGGGAGCTGCGAGACAACAAGGGCGACGCAAGCGCCGCCCTTCTAACGATCAGCGAACCCGATTAGCGGTTCTGCTGGTTCTGCTGGTTCTGCTGCTTTTGCTGATTCTGCTGCTTGTCCTGCTGGTTCTGCTGGTTTTGCTGGTTGTTCTGCTGGTTTTGCTGGTTGTTCTGCTGGTTTTGCTGGTTGTTCTGCTGGTTCTGCTGATTGTTTTGTTGGTTTTGCTGGTTCTGCTGGTTCTGCTGGGTCATGACTTGTCTCCAGGGACAACGGGGTCGGACGGGTGTCCGTATCATCTGTCGCAGAGACCGTGCCAGCGTTGCGCAGCCTTGAATTCGCACCGAAAGTAGTGGACCTCGCCACATTTGCCCGCTTGCGGCGATGGCCGGGGCCGCAAGAGTTGGAAGGCTTACCGCTCATTGTTTCAAACCTGGTTCACTCGGAGTTGTGCTGCTCGGCGTCGCGAGGCGGCGGCCTTCCCAGCGAAATCGACGCGACCGCTCTATCGCACCCGTCATCGCACCCATTTCCAGAACGCCGTATCGGCATGCTCCTTGCTGCCGTTGCTGGACCGGATATCCCGGGAGACGCGGAAAGGACATGAGGGACGCCATGCAGGAGCGCTTTGAAGCCGACGACATTTATCTGTATCAATCCATCCCGGAAATTTCCGGGTCTGCAGCGACCGACATGATTGCCTGCACAGTCATGGAGGTGAACCGGGAAGCAAATTCCTATCACAGCGCGATATGGCTGTACCCGGCAGACGGCGGCTCCGCCATCAAGATGACGGCGGGCACCGCCCAGGACTGCATGCCGCGCTGGTCCCCCAACGGACAATGCATCGCCTTCCTGTCCAGCGCACCGAATGGATCCATGCAGGTTTTCCTGATCCATATGCAGGGCGGCGAGCGCAAGCAGACCACCTTCTTCGAGAAGAACGTCGTGGACATGTCGTGGTCGCCGGACGGCAGCCGGCTGCTGGTGGTGGCCACGCTGGCAATGGACCCCGTATCGGCCAGCGGTCCCGGCATGCGTGTCGAGGAGGGCGGGCCGGAGATCGTCTGGCGTCTTCCATACAAGGCTGACGGCATGGGCTATCTGCTCAATCAGCAGACGCACCTGTTCGTCGTCGAGATCGACACCGGCGATACCGTGCAGCTGACGCAGGGGCCTTTCGACGTGACGAGCGCGGCGTGGTCGCCGGACGGCGAAGCCATCGTCTACTCGCGCAGCCGCGAGGGGCGATGTGCCAACGCGGCCGATATCTGGTGCATGGATGCGAACGGCGGCAATCCTCGCCGCCTGAGCACCGACGTGGCGACCGCGCAGTTTCCCATGTGGACGCCGGACGGAAGCAGGATTCTCTTCACCGGGGGGATCAACGAGGGTGACTCCCAGGTCCGGCTGTGGGCCATCGACTGGCCCTCCGGCCATGTCAGCCGCCTCGGGGACGACAATCTGGAAGTCGTCGACGGACAGTCGCTGATCTGGCACGCGTCCGAGTCCGGTGACGGGATCTACCTGATCGCGGCCCGGCACGGGCTGCAGGAAATCGGCCGCGTCGCCGTGCCTGGCGGCGAATACCAGACCATCGCCAGCGGCCCGCGTCACATGCAGGCGCTTGCCCGCACCAGCGGCGGTCGGCTCGCCTTTGTCGCCGAGTCGCCGTGCGAGGCGAACCAGCTTTCGATCTGCGACGCCGATGGCGCCAGCGAACGGCAGCTGTCGCAGCTGAACGGATGGTGGTACGAGCGCCGGCAGCCTCATCTCGAAAAGCGCGAGTTCGAGGTGCCGGACGGCGACGGCGGTTGGGAAACGGTCGAGGGCTGGCTGCTGCGTCCGCCTGGTCCGGTTCGACCCGGGCCACTGCTGATTGACGTGCATGGCGGGCCGGCCAGCTATGTGCTGCTCGCCTACTCGTCGCGTCCTTACTGGAATCCACTGGTCGCGCGCGGCTGGACTGTGCTGGCGCTGAACTGGGCGGGCTCGACCAGCTATGGGCGCGAGTTCGCCTCGCGGCTGCGCGGACGCTGGGGCGATCTCGATCTGCAGCAGAACCTGGCGGCCGCCGACCAGCTGCAGCGCGAGGGCTTGTGCGACGGGCGGCTGGCCATCGCAGGCAAGTCCTACGGCGGTTACGCGGCGGCCTGGGCCGTTGCCACCACCAGCCGCTTCCGGGCGGCGGTGATCTCCGCGCCGATCACCAATCTGGAGACGCACTACGGCACGTCGGACAGCGGCTACTACTCGGACCCGTACGACCTGACCAGTACGCCGTTCGACGGCGAGCACAACTATCGGTTGCCGTCGCCGGCGAAGTACGCCTCGAATGTCCATACGCCGGTGCTGGTGGTACAGGGCAAGGAAGACCAGCGCTGTCCGATCGGGCAGGCCGAGGACTTCTTCGTGCGGGTGATGCGGCACGGTAATGCACCCGCCGAGATGCTGCTGTATCCGGGAGGCTCACATCACTTCTACGAGTCCGGCCCGCCGGCTTACCGCGTCGACGTGGCGCAGCGCCTGATCAATTGGGTGGAGCGCTGGATCACCGAGCCGCTGCCCGTGGAGGAGCGCGAGGATAAGCAGGAGCAGCAGGAGTCGGCCACCTGCTGATGCGTGCGCGCTAGTGCTCGAAGGACTGCGCCATCTGGCGGATCGCCGTTGCGATGCCAGACAGGTCCGGTGCCATTCGCTCCAGCGCTGGCGCGCCGTCCGCCAGCTCGTGCAGCCGCTCGGCCATCAGCACGGCTTCCGGCAAGCCGCGGAAGAACGGTTCCACGCCGCGCAGCATGGTGAAACTGAGCCCCGCGTGTACACCCGGTCGATCCGGACTGGCCGGTATGCGCGCCAGCGCGGACGCAACCTTGCCCAGCACGTGCATCAACCCGATGGCGGCCGACAGTGTGCGCGCCTGGGCGTCGGTCTGCTCCGATGGCTTCAGGCCGGTGCGGCCGAACGCCTGTACCAGGCATTGCAGCAGCGCACCGTAGCAGGCGTTGCCGAAGTCGAGCATGCGTGCGGCGCGTGGGTCGTCAACGTACACCTTGCCCTCAGGCTCTGGCGGGTTGCGCATCACCGGGTTCTCGGCAGCCGGCCACGCCGGCTCGAAGGACGGGTTGAGCGCACGCAGCCGATGATATTCGTCGCGCATTGCGCAAAAGCGCTGATAGTGCGAGTCCTCGCGATCGGCGGGCGAGCCCTCGCCCTGCTCGATGATGGTGTCGATGGCGGCCAGCGCCGAAGGCAGGTCCTCGATGGTCGCCACGCCGTCGAGATCGACCGCCTCCTTCCCCACCTGGCAAGTGACGGGACCGATGAACAGCCTTGCGTCGCCCATCCGCTCCGATGCCGCCTTCAGATTGAGGCGCAGCGCCTCGTACAGCGAGCCGACCGTCTCGTAGTCCTGGATGCTGGGCATCAGGCCGTGATACGCCTCTTCACGATGATAGGGGACGAGCGGCTCGAAGCCGGCGCCGTCCTGCAATTCCACGCCCACCGGCCGCTCCAGGTACACGAAATGGTCCAGCGTCGCCGCATCGAAGGGGGTGAGCTTGAGCACCATGTCGGCGGGGAAGTAGCCGGGCGACACGGGGAAGTTGGGGCGATTGAAATGGGGTCGGCCGCCGATCGCGATGGACAGGTTCGCCACCAGCAGCAGGTGGACCATCTCGTCGATCGCAACAGACAGGATCGACTGCCGCCAACGCTTGACCGCATCGGCTTCCTCGCCCGTCAGTCCGTCGGCTTCGCCGCGCTTGAGGCTGAACGCGGCATAGAGGTAGCAGCACATCAGCGCATGCTCGACCTCGGCCGCTTCGGCCAGCAGGTGGAACAGCTGCTCGCGCCCGCCGATCACGACATCGGCTTCGCCGTGGGGAGCGGCAATGGTGTCTTTCATGGGAGTCCCGGTGAGGACCGGCATCGCCGGCCGTGCGCCGCCGCACCGGCGGCGTGCCGTTCCATGGTAATGACGTTGGACACGGCCATCTGTCGGACGGCGCCTGATTGCCGTGCCAGTCTGCGGCGCGTGGCCAGGCTACTATGGCGGCACTTGTGGCGGCACTTTTCTTCGTTCAGGGCTGGTGGGGCCTGTTGGCGGCGGGCGGCGGCCCGCCCCGATCCGCGCGCGGCACGGGTTCCAGCAGGCAGCGATAGGTCGCATCGTGGGCGGACCGGCGGTTCGTGCGCGCCGCCAGGTCGGACCAATACAGCAGCGCGCCGCCGCGCCGGGCAGGCGGCAGCGAGGCGATCTCGCCGGCGAGCATGGCCAGCGCGCTGTCCGCGTCCTCTGGCGGGCACTCCTGGGCCGCGAAGGCGCACGCCCGGGTCACGATCAGCGCCTCGTGACGGCCTGATGGTGGCAGCGACCGCGCTTCTTCCAGCAGCCATTGCAGCGCCGGGGCGAACCATTTTTGCTCGTCCAGCGTATCGGCGAACTGGACCAGCAGCCGCAGGCGCGTCATCTCAGGAAGCTGGCGCAAGAGCGCCGACAGCTTGCGATGCGCATCCTGGCGATCGGCCGGCCACTGTGCCCAGGACGGTCCATGCGCAGAAGGCGGCAGCGTCGCAGACGCGTCGCGCGGCGTGCCGTGGCGCTGCACGAAATAGGCCAGCGCCCGGATCAGCGCCCGGGCGACGATGGTCTTGTCGCCATCGGAAAGCGCCGCGTAGAGGATCATCATGTCGCGCCACAAGTCCCGGTTCCTGCAGTAGTTGGGATGGTGTATCAGCCGGTCGAGCAGTTCCGCCCGTTCGTTGCCGGGAACGGGGATGGCCAGCTGCAGCAGCCGTTCCCCGGGCCGCAGCCCCGGCGGCGCACATGCCATGCTGCACGAGAGCGCGACCAGCGGCAGGCCTCGCCAGCACGGTGCCAGGTCTTGCACCCGGTGCAGGATCGCGAGCCACCGCTCTTCTGCGTCGGCATCGTCGTCCCCGTCGGCCGGGGTGGTCCACGGCACATGCAGCGCGAGGGCGGCAAGTAGCGGCGAGCGCGTGGCGTCGGTGGTCAGCCTGTCCGCGGCGACGGCGACGCCGTTCCAGATCAGCGCATAGCAATCCGCATCCCAGTACGACGGCGTAGCGGACAGCACCTCGCTCAGCACGCCGGCGTACAGCGCCTCGGGCAGCCGCGCCGCCGCCTGCATCGCGCGAACGACGAGCGGAAGGCGTTCGATCCGGTGATCCTGTTCGTCCCGGTAAGGGTCGGCCACGATGGCGGACAGCACCGCTGCCGTGTCGGCCGGCAGGGGAAGGAGGAAGGCCGCCTCGACCAACCGCGCGCAGCGTGCCTCGAGTTCCGCGGCCTCCGCGCCGGCATAGGCGGCCAGGCTCAGCCAGGGGGCAAGCTGCCGCAATACCGGGCAACGCCGTTCCACCGTCAGGTGCTGCGACAGATCGAGCAGGCGGTCCCAGAGCTGGACGCGCGCCGGGGCCAGATCCTCATCCCGGGTGGACGGTTGGTGCAGCGCCTGCGCGATCGCCGGCAACAGCAGGGCCGCGGTCGATTGCCCGTGCTCGCCAGCGAGCGCCGCCTGCGCGTCGTCGCAGGCGGCGCGCAGGAAACCGGCCCAGCCGTCGTCGTCGTCGCGGGCACGCGCGGCCTGGGCAGCCAGCAATCGGGAACGGTCCGGTTCCGGCAAGGGGGCGATGTGTTGGCGGCAGTCGGAAAGGGGGAGGCGGTCCAGCCGGTCGCGCAGCAGCGTCTTCGCGCACGGCGTTGGCAGCAGCGGTTGTATCGCCCGACGTGCCTGCGGTTCCAGGTCCGGATGCAGGGTCGACATCTGCCTCAGCAGAACCTGCACCGGGTCGGTCCGCAGCGGCTTGCGGCAGGCATTGATGCGTGCGGCCGCCTGTTCGGCGTCGCTGGCGGTGACGATCCAGCGGATGCTCGCCTTGACAAGAAGTGCTTGCGCGAAGGGCGCGGATGCGCTCGCCCATCGCCGGCATGTATGGCGAAAGGCGAGCACCGCGTTGTCGTCGAGAAATGCAAGCACGCGGTGCAGCGGTTCGTCCGGTACTGCCTCCAGCGCAATGGCCGACCCGGAAAGCGTGGCCATCCCCGCTGCGGCCGGTGTATCGGTCCATGAATCGGTCCGCGAATCGCCGGCGGCGTGCAGGAAAGGGGCGGTGTGGGGCAGTCGCGCGTCGAGGGGCAAGATGGCGTTCCCGGCAGTGGCGTGGATCGGATAGCCTGAATCCATGATCCACAAAACGACCAGCGTGGATTGCGGGCAAGCCGGTCGCTTTGCAAAAAATGAGCGCAGCAGTGATTCGCGATATCGCAGGGAAAGGCGGCTGGGGGTAAGCCCGCCAGCGTGTCGTAGCTGGCGGCCGTGCGCTTGCGAAATTGCCCGGTCCCGATGGGAATCGGCAACCAGGCCGGCATGGGCGGTGCCAGCGGCCCGAAAGAATCCGCCCGACCTGCCGTTAACCCCAGACAGTGGACGTTTCTCCGGCCAGGCGCCCCCGCCGGCCCCCGCCCATCGCCCAAATAGGGCCGCAATCCCCCGCCTATTCCCCTTAATACGCCGGTCCGCCCGCTTCGATAATCCACAGGGTCGAAGGGCGGCTTGCCGCTTCGCCACGGAGCGGCAATGTCGGAAGAAAGCGATCTCGAAAAAACCGAACCTGCCTCACCCCGGCGCCTGGAAAAGGCGCGCGAGGAGGGGCAGGTGGTCCGCTCGCGGGAGCTGGGCACCTTCATCATGTTGATGGCGGGGGTGATCGGCCTGTGGACGCTCGGCAGCGTGCTGGGGCGCCGGCTGGACACCGTGATGCGCTCGGCGCTGGCGTTCGACCCGGACAAGGCGCATGACCCGGCCCGCATGCTGACCGGCTTTACCGACCTGATGGTCGAGGCCCTGTTCGGCGTGATGCCGCTGCTGCTGCTGTTTGCCGTGGCCGCGCTGATCGGCCCGATGGTGCTGGGCGGCTGGCTGTTCTCGACCAAGTCGCTGACGCCGGATTTCAGCCGGCTGTCGTTGATGAAGGGTCTGGGCCGGCTGTTTTCGGCGCAGTCGCTGGTGGAGCTGATCAAGGCAATCGCCAAGTCCCTGCTGGTGGGGGGGGTCGGCTTCTGGATCGTATGGCGGCACATTCCCGATGCGGTCGCGTTGATGAATGCGCCGGTACAGGAAGCCCTGCTGCGGATGCTGGAGCTGGTGATGCTGTGCTGCGCGATCGCCGCGGCGTCGCTGCTGCTGGTTGCCGGCATCGACGTGCCCTGGCAGTTCTACGAGTTCTTCCGCAAGCTGCGCATGACCAAGGAAGAGGTCAAGCAGGAGCACAAGGAATCCGAGGGCAATCCGCACGTCAAGGGCCGCATCCGTCAGCTGCAACGCCAGGCCGCGCGGCGCCGGATGATGGCCGCGGTGCCGACCGCGGACGTGGTGGTCACCAACCCGACCCACTTCGCCGTGGCGCTGCGCTACGAGGAAGGAAAGATGGGCGCGCCGCGGGTCGTGGCCAAGGGTACGGAAGCCATTGCCGCCCGCATCCGCGAACTCGCCGCCGAGCATCGCGTACCGATTCTGTCCGCGCCGCCGCTGGCGCGGGCGCTGTACCGCCATGTCGAGCTGGAGCGGGAGATTCCCGCGGGCCTCTACACGGCGGTCGCCGAAGTGCTGGCCTGGGTCTACCAGCTCAAGCACTGGCACTACTCCAATGGGCCGCTGCCGGACGCTCCCACCGAGCTGCCGGTGCCCGATGAACTTGCCGTACCGGAACGTTCCGCATGAACGCATTGATGTCCCTGCTCCGACTGCCCGCTGGGCAGTCCGGCTCCCAGATGAAGGCGCTCGCCGGCCCGCTGCTGATCGTCATGATCCTCGGCATGATGGTGCTGCCGCTGCCGCCCTTCCTGCTGGATCTGCTGTTCACCTTCAACATCGCGCTGTCGATCATGGTGCTGCTGGTGGCGATGTACACCCAGAAGCCGCTCGACTTCGCCGCGTTCCCGGCGGTGCTGCTGTTCTCCACGCTGCTGCGCCTGTCGCTGAACGTCGCATCGACCCGCGTGGTACTGCTCGAGGGCCATTCCGGCCCGGACGCGGCCGGCAAGGTGATCGAGGCGTTCGGCCACTTCCTGGTGGGCGGCAATTTCGCCGTCGGCCTGGTGGTGTTCGCGATCCTGGTGGTGATCAACTTCATGGTGATCACCAAGGGCGCGGGCCGTATCGCCGAAGTGGGCGCGCGCTTCATGCTGGACGCGATGCCCGGCAAGCAGATGGCGATCGACGCGGACCTGAACGCGGGCCTGATCGATGAAGACGGCGCGCGCAAGCGCCGCGCCGAGGTGTCGCAGGAGTCGGACTTCTATGGCGCGATGGACGGTGCCAGCAAGTTCGTGCGCGGCGACGCGATCGCCGGCCTGCTGATCATGTTCATCAACGTCGGCGCCGGCATGGTGGTCGGCATGCTGCAGCACGACCTGGACTTCGGTACCGCCGCACGCAACTACACGCTGCTCACCATCGGCGACGGCCTGGTGGCACAGATTCCCGCGCTGGTGATCTCCACCGCTGCCGGTGTGATCGTCTCGCGCGTGTCGAACGATCAGGACGTGGGCCAGCAGCTGACGGGCCAGCTCTTTTCCGACCCGCGCGTGCTGTATCTGACCGGCGGTATCGTCGGCCTGCTGGGCATCATTCCGGGCATGCCGCACTTCGCCTTCCTGTTGCTGGCCGGCGCGCTGATCTGGTTCGGCATGCAGCTGGCCAAGCGCAAGCAGGAGCAGAAGCAGGAGACGAAGCGTGGCGACGCGCAGGTGCCGGCGATCGCCAACGAAAACACCGAAGCGACCTGGGACGACGTGACGCTGGTCGACCCGCTGGGCATGGAAGTGGGCTACCGGTTGATTCCGCTGGTCGACCGTGCCCAGGACGGCGAGCTGCTGGGCCGCATCAAGAGCATTCGCAAGAAGGTGGCCCAGGAAATCGGCTTCCTGGTGCCGGTGGTGCATATCCGCGACAACCTGGAGCTCAAGCCCAACTCGTACCGCATCACCATGAAGGGTGTGGAGATTGGCCAGGGCGAGGCAGTGCCGGGGCAGTGGATGGCGATCAATCCGGGGCAGGTGCACGGCACGCTGCCAGGCGCGCCCACCCGTGACCCGGCCTTCGGCTTGCCCGCCGTGTGGATCGACAGCGGCGCGAAGGAACAGGCGCAGGCGCTGGGCTATACGGTGGTGGATGCCAGCACGGTGGTCGCCACGCACCTGAACCACCTGATCCATCTGCATGCGTCGGAGCTGCTGGGACGCCAGGAAGTGCAGCAGCTGCTGGACCGCATCGCCAAGGAGTCGCCGAAGCTGACGGAGGACCTGGTGCCCAAGACCATCACGCTGACCGGCCTGCAGAAGGTGTTGCAGAACCTGCTGGACGAAAGCGTGCCGATCCGCGACATGCGCACCATCCTGGACGTGATCGCCGAACACGCGCCGAAGATCAGCGACCCGAACGAGCTGACCGCGCTGGTCCGCGTGGCGCTGGGCCGCGCGATCGTGCAGCAGTGGTTCCCCAACAACGCGGACCTGCAGGTGATCGGCCTCGATGCCGGCCTGGAGCGGGTCCTGACCCAGGCGCTGAACGCCGGCGGCGGCATCGAGCCGGGGCTGGCCGAGGCGCTGCAGCAGCAGGCGCAGGCCGCCGCGGCACGCCAGGAACAGCTGGGCCTGGATCCCGTGCTGCTGGTGCCGCACGCGCTGCGTCCGCTGATGTCCCGCTTCCTGCGCCGGACGATGCCGCAGCTGAAGGTGCTGTCGCACGCCGAGGTTCCCGACAACCGCAGTATCCGCATCACCGCCATGATCGGCGGGGCGGGTTGATCGTTGAGATGAGAGTGGCGAAATGAGCGTAGCCAAATTCGTGGCGGCCAACGGCCGCGAAGCGCTGCGGCGCGTGCGCGAGGCGCTGGGCCCGGACGCGGTGGTACTGTCCAATCGCGTGGTGGAGGGCGGCGTGGAAATCGTCGCGATGACCGATACCGAGCTGGGCACGCTGTCGTCCAGCGCGCCGGCGTACCAGCCGCCCGTGGTGGTTGCGCAGCAGCCGTCCATGGCGATGACGGCGCCCGGGCAGGGTCCCGATGCGCTGGGCGACCTGCGTGGCGAACTGCAATCGATGCGCGCGATGATCGAGCGCCAGCTGTCAGGCATGCCTGCCTCCGGGCAGGCGCAGGCCGATCCGCTGCGCGAGTCGCTGTTCGAGTGGCTGGTCGGCGCGGGCTTTTCGGCGCAGCTGGCGCGCACGCTGCTGGCCCGGCTGCCGTCGGGCTACGACCGCCCGGCCGCCGTTACCTGGATGCGGCGCGAGATCGCCAGCAAGGTCCCGGTGCTGGAGGACGAGGATGCACTGTTTGGCCAGGGCGGCGTGCTGGCGCTGGTGGGCCCGACCGGCGTGGGCAAGACCACCACCACCGCGAAGCTGGCCGCGCGCTTCGTGCTCAAGCACGGCGCCGACAAGCTGGCGCTGCTGACCACCGACACGTTCCGGATTGGCGCGCATGAGCAGCTGCGCATCTACGGCGACATCCTCGGCGTGCCGGTGCATGCGGTGAAGGACGCCGCCGACCTGCGCTTCGCGCTGGGCGCGCTGTCACAGAAGCATCTGGTGATCATCGACACGGTCGGCATGAGCCAGCGCGACCGCAACCTGTCGGAGCAGATCGCGATGCTGGCGGGCGCCCCGGCGCCAGTGCAGCGCGTGCTGCTGCTCAACGGCGCGAGCCACGGCGACACCCTGAACGAGGTCGTGCATGCCTATCGCCATGACGCCTCCCCCGGTGGCGGCGTGGACGGCTGCATCATCAGCAAGCTGGACGAAGCCACGCACCTCGGATCGGTGCTGGATGTGGTGATCCGTCACCGTCTGCCCGTCTACTATGCCTCGACCGGCCAGCGCGTTCCGGAGCATCTGGAACTGGCGCGTGGCGAGGCGCTGGTGGAACGCGCCTTCATGATGCCGCGGCGCGGCTCGGTGTTCTCCGATGCCGAAGCGGCGCGCCGCTCGCTGGCCTCCGGCGGCAGCCCGGCGATGGCCGCGGGCGAAGCGCCGCAGGCAGGCGGCATGCACGACGTGCTGCGCACCATCGCCGACAGCAGCCATGCGGTGGGCAGCTGCGTCGCCGCGCTGCAGGATGGTCCGTACGGGTTTGCGCTGCTGCGGGAGTTGTGGGCGCGCCGGGCCGCGCCGGATCTGGCGCTGCGTCCGTTGTCGCGGCAGATGCGTGACGCGCTGTGCCAGGACGCCATCCGCCACAGCGAGCGTTATCTGCTGGCCGCCAGCGTCACGCTGCCGTGCAACGTGCCGGGCCGGCGCAACCCGCAACCGTGGCAGCACACGGTATGGATGGCCGACCGCGACGGCATGCCCGTCGCCGCTGTGGTGGAACCGACCGGCCGGGCCGCTCGCGGCGACGAATGGACGGCGGAAATGCAGGACTGGCGCGTCGCCCTGTCGGCGCGCCGCACGGTCGTGCATCTGCTCGACGCCGTGCCGGCTGCGAGCGCCGTGCAGCCGTGGCAGGCCGCCGGCGAGCGGTGGCTCGCCAGCGCGCGCAAGACCACGCGCGTGATCTGCGACGGCACGGCCTGGAAGATCGAGGCGCTGGCCGATACGCTGACCTTCCACGCGCTGGGCGAAACGCAGGTGCGCGATCGCGAGGCGATGCTGTGGGTGGCCCAGACCCAGGTTCGCACCATCGAGAGCCAGCTGCGCGGAACGCGCGGCGCGGCTGCCGAGGGCGGACTCGACGCCGGCCTGCTGGTGGGGCGCGCGATCGACCGCGAAACCGGCCAGACGCTGGCCGTCGACTATCTGCTGGCCGACCCGGCGCTGGCTTCGGCCGGTCCGCAGATCGTCCGCTGGGCGCGCCTGGCCGAGCAGGCCACGCAGCACTGCCGCACCCTGCGCCATGCGCTGGACCAGCTCGGCCAGTCCGCACCGGACGGCGCGGCATGCGGTCCGACCGCGATCGTCTCGATGCAGGCCGGCCTGACCGCGCTGCGTCTTGCCCATGCGCCGGTGGCCGCTGCCGTCGACTGCCTTGCGGGACTCGCCGGCCGCGCGGCTGGCAAGGACGCCGCGCCAGGCGGTGCGGCGCTGCTCGAAGGCATCGCGCGCCTGTTGGCCCTGCTCGACGTGCTGGAGAACTTCCCCGGCCGTCAGGCAGGCGTGGCTGCGCCTGCCGCTGCTGCCGGGGAAGGACCGGCCGCCGCAACCCCGGAGACGATCGACGCCGTCACGCCGGCACTGCCGGCCGCGAGCCGCGCCGCGCCGGTTGCCATCGAGGCCGACATGCAGGCCGAGGACAGCGTCCTCGCCCGCTTCGAGGACCCGTTCACCGAGGAACTGGATGACGAGGCTGCCGTCGTCGCCATCGGCGCAGCGCCGATGGCGTCGGTCGCGCCGGCACGGACCGCACGGGCCGAAGCCATGCCGCTGGCGGCACGCCAGCTCGCCGAACGGATGAACGCCACCGCCAACGACGCCATTGACACCGACACCGACGCCGACGCGCAGAGCGCGCTGGCGGCGGCCACCATCGCACATCGCCAGGCCAGGGCTCAACTGGCCGCACTTGGAGACTGAGGTTCAAACATGCTTGCCGCAGATCAGGCCGAGAGCCTGCGCCGAATGCTGGCGCCGCGGACCACGCGACGGATTGCCGTGCTCGGTTGCGAGCCGGGGGCTGGCGCGACGACGGTCGCACTCGGTCTTGCCAGCGCGCTCGCCCTGCAGGGCGAGCGCGTGCTGCTGGTTGACGAGGATATCGCCGGGGCCCGCGCCACCCGGCTCGCCAATGCCGCACCGCGCGGCACGCTTGCGCAGGTGCTGGCCGGCACCATGAGCGCACAGGAAGCAGCGGGGCAGCGTGGCGCTGGCGCGCCGGAGGTATTGCCCGGCGACCCGCGCGCGGCCGGCTCGGCTGCCGGGCTGCAGGGCTACCGCACGGTGCTGTGCGACGCCCGCCCCGGCGCGGATGGCTCGCTGTCGCCCTTCGCCGGCGACGCGCACAACGCGATCGTCGTGCTGCAGCCCGAGCGCGCTTCGCTGACGGCCGCCTATGCCTGCATCAAGCGGCTGCATCACCAGTACGCCTGGCGCGAGTTCCAGCTGGTGGTCAACGGCGCCGCGGGAGAGGCGGGCGTGGAAGCCGTGGTCGGCAATCTCGCTCGCACCGCCGGCCAGTATCTGGGGGTGCAGGTACGCCTTGCCGGCGCCATGCCCGCCGATCCGCTGGTGGCCCGCAGCATGTCGCTGGGCCGCTGCGTCGTCGAAGCGTTTCCCGGTGCGCCGGCCACCGCAGTCTTGCGCCGTATCGCCGCCGGCATTGCCGCGTGGCCCATTCCCGCCGCCATCGATGCCCGTGCCGCCAGTGCGCCCGGGGCATCGGCGATGGCCTGCCAGTTCTAACGAGAATTCCATCATGTACACGATCCAGGGAAAGCTCGAACAGACCGATACGGTCCAGACCCACGCACCGCTGGTGCGCAAGATCGCCCTGCAACTGGCGGCCAAGCTGCCTGCCAGCGTGCAGCTTGACGATCTGATCCAGGCGGGCATGATCGGTCTGCTCGACGCGGCCAAGCGCTACGAGGACACGCATGGCGCGCGTTTCGAGACCTACGCCAGCCAGCGCATTCGCGGGGCGATGCTCGACGAGGTGCGTGCCAACGACTGGCAGTCGCGCAGCCTGCGGCAGTCGACCCGGCGCATCGAGCGGACCATCCGCTCGCTGGAACAGAAGCTCGGCCGCACGCCGCTGGACAGCGAAGTGGCGGAAGAACTGGAGATGCCGCTGGACGAATACCAGAGCGTGCTCAACGAGGTCTACGGCTGCCAGTTGCTGCACTACGAGGACTTCGAGCGCTCCGGGGAAGAGGATTTCCTCGACCGCCACCTGATCGCCAGCGAAGACGGCAATCCGCTGACCATCCTGATGGAAAGCGGCATGCGCGGCGCGTTGATCCGCGCCATCGAGAAGCTGCCCGAGCGCGAGAAACTGGTGCTGTCGCTGTGCTACGACCAGGAATTGAACCTGCGCGAGATCGGCGCGGTGCTCGAAGTCACCGAGTCGCGCGTCTGCCAGATCCGCAGCCAGGCGATCAACCGCCTGCGCAGCCAGCTGCGAGGGCTGCTTTGATGCTGCCCACCGCGCGGTGGGCGCATCGGCACGGGCGCCTGCGGCTCGCGCTGGCGCTGGCGCTGGGCGCCGGCATGGCGTGCGCGCCGGCCTTCGCGGACGGCGGCGTGGTGCGTGCGAACCTGGGCGCGTCGAAGCATTCGTGGACGGCTACGGTCGTCCCGCCGGCGCTGCATGGACGCGGTGTGCGCGCGCTCTCGGCGCCCGTGCTGCCGACCGGCTATCTGGCGCAATCGGAAGGGTCGATCACCACCGTGCGCTGGCGCTACCGCTTCGCCGGCGTGGCACCGATCGATCTGCAGGCCTACCTGTGCAGCCCGACCCGCTGCGTGCTGCTCGACGGCGCGCAAGGGCGCACCGACGCCTTCCGCGGCGACGATGCCAGCAAGGGCTTCGTCTTTGCCTTCCAGGTGCCGGGACGGGGGCCGTTGACGCCCGTGTTGCAGGGGCAGTCCGGCCAGGTGATCGTCAGCTACAGGTAGGGCTTGCGGGCGCTCGCTGGCCCTCTCCCCCGGCCCCTCTCCCGCCGAGCGGGAGAGGGGAGCAAACCAGCGGGATGCTCCCCCGCGGTCGGCGTTCTCCCCTCGCCCGCTTGCGGGAGAGGGGCCCGGGGAGAGGGCAGCCCGGGCTAGCCAGAACGAGACAGATTGCCCCACCACTCATGCTGAGGCAAGTCGGCCTCCGCCTCCTCTTCCTGTCGGTCCTGAACCGACACCCCGTGGCATCGAATGTGCTTGAAGCCAATGTCCGAAACATTGGCAGCGAGACATTGCGATGCAACCCATCAGGACCCATGGAAACCGGATACACCTGCTGGAAAACGGCGAGGAATATTTCCCGCGTGTATTCGCCGCGATTGCACAGGCGCGCTCCAGCGTGTTGCTGGAAACCTTCATCCTGTTCGAGGACCGGGTCGGCCTAGCGCTGCGCCAGGAGCTGATTGCCGCGGCGCGGCGTGGCGTGCACGTTGCCGTGACCGTGGACGGCTATGGGTCGCCGGATCTGTCCCACGACTTCGTTGCCGGCATGGTCGACGCGGGCGTGCGCCTGCATATCTTCGCGCCCCGCCGCAAGCTGCTCGGCATGCGGACCAACCTGTTCCGGCGGATGCACCGCAAGCTGGTGGCTGTCGACGGCAAGCTCGCTTTCGTCGGGGGTATCAATTTCTCCGCAGAGCATCTGGGCGACTTCGGGCCGCAGGCCAAGCAGGACTACGCCGTCGAGGTCGAAGGCCCGATCGCGGTTCAGGTGCACCGCTTCCTCGTCGCCACGATGGCCGCCGCGATGACCGAAGAGCCGGCCGATGCCGACCGCGACGCATGGCTGGCGCGGCTCCCCGCGCCGGTACTGCGCCCCGGCACACCGGAAGCAGCGGGCGCGACAGCCTGGTTCGTCACGCGCGACAACGACTCGCACCGAACCGACATCGAATGGGAATATTTACAAGCGATACGCCAGGCGCGCCGCCAGGTCATCATTGCGAACGCGTATTTTCTGCCCGGTTACCGACTGTTACATGCGCTGTGCGACGCTTCGCGGCGCGGCGTGGATGTCCGGCTGATCCTGCAGGGCAATCCCGACATGCTGTGGGTCAAGCGGATGGCCGATATGTTGTACGCGCATCTGCACGATTCGGGCGTGCGTATCTTCGAGTATTGCCGCCGGCCGCTGCATGGCAAGGTGGCACTGGTCGATGAGGACTGGTCCACCGTTGGCTCCAGCAATCTGGACCCGCTGAGCCTGTCCCTGAATCTCGAGGCAAACCTGATCATCCGGGACAAGGACTTCACCGACACCTTGCGCTCGAATCTGGAGAACCTGATGGTGAGCTCGTGCAAGGAGATCGCGCCCGACCGGGAGACCCGGCGCGCGCCGCTGCAACTGGCCACCAATGCGCTGATGTTCCACTTCCTGCGCCGCTTCCCGGCATGGTCCGGCTGGCTGCCGGCCCACACCCCCAAGCTGGTGCTGGCCCAGCCGGAACGCCGCCCTGGCTGGTTCGCACTACGAAAGCGGAGCGCGGACTAGCATGACGGCAAAAATCACAAAAACACAGGCCGCCGCCCAGCACGAGCCGCCGCGCGCAGCGGCGCGAGAGAAGTCCGCCACGGCGGAGCCGGGCAGGACGGCGCGCAGCCGGTGGGCGCTGGCGCGCAAGATCCTCGGCATTGCCTTCGTCGCCCTGGTACTCGTGATGATCGTGCGCAAGCTCGGCGCGATCGACTGGGCCGAGGCGTTCGTCACGCTGCGCGCCTACGAGCTGCGTACGTTGGCGCCGGCCGCGGCGTTGGTGGCGCTGAGCTACTTCTGGCATGCCGCCTTCGATCTGCTGGGCAGATGGTATGCGAGACACCACCTGCCCGCGCCGAGGGTGCTGGCGATCGCCTTCGTCAGCTACGCCTTCAACCTGAACCTCGGGGCACTGATTGGCGGACTGGGCATCCGCTTCCGGCTCTATTCGAACGCAGGCTTGTCCGGCGCGCAGATCGCCGCGGTCTACAGCATCGGCGTGGTCAGCAACTGGATCGGCTATCTGGCACTGCTCGGCGCGGTGCTGGCCGCCCGCACGGTGATCCTGCCGGAATCGTGGGGCTTCAGCCCGCTGCTGCTGCAGGTCGCCGGCTTCGCGCTGCTGGCGGTGGTGGCGGCCTACCTGTTCGCCTGTGCGCGTGCCCGGCGCCGTCGCTGGACCTTGCGCGGCCACACCTTCCATCTGCCGTCGCTGAAGTTCGCGCTGCTGCAGTGCGCGCTGTCGATCACCAACTGGCTGACCATCTCGGCGATCATCCAGACGCTGCTGCCGGGTTCGGTCCCGCTGCTGGTCGTGCTCGGCGTGGTGCTGATCGGCAGCATCGCCGGCGCGGTCACGCACATCCCGGCGGGGCTGGGCGTACTGGAGACGGTGTTCGTCGTGCTGCTGGGCGACCGGGTGCCGCACCACGCGCTGGTCGCGGCGCTGCTGGCCTACCGCGCGATGTACTACCTCGCGCCGATGGTGCCGGCGGTAATCGGCTACTTCTGGATGGAGGCACGCGGCCGGCGTGCGGCCGCGGTGGGTCCGACGGCCTGATCAGCCGCTGGCCAGCGTGACGCCGCGGGCGGCGTTCTGGGCCAGGCCGTTGCGGCCGTAGACGGTGGCGCTGTTGCGCTCGCGCAGCGCCTTCAGCGCGCCTTCGGTGAACTGCAGGTGGGCGGCCACCACGGCGCCGTTCAGCTCGTTGGCTTCGGCGGCGTTGCGCGCGGCAATCACCAGCGCGTGCCAGGCGGCGGAGACGCCGGGATCGAGATTCAGCCCGACCAGCTCGTTGTGCGGACCGACGCGGATGCCGAGCGCGGCCATCTGCGCCTGGCGGGCGGCACCGAGCTGCGCAAGCTCGTGCGTCAGCTGGGTCTTGGCTTCGATGACGGCATTGAGCCCGGCGAAGTCCGCGGCGCGAATGGCGGCGCGTTCCTGCTTGAGGGCATCGTCGAAGGCGAGCACTGCCTGCGCTTCATGCAGCAGGCAGTCGATCAGGGCTTGGCTCATGGGCGGTCCGGCTTTTCAATGGGTTGGGTTGTCCAGAAGACGACGAGCCGGCCCGCGCGATCCCGTCAGCGCGAGGCGCCCTGGGCCAGTTCGCGCAGCGTGGCCAGCAGGCCGTCTGCGATACGGCTCGAATCCATCTTGAGCCGTCCTTCCGCGATGGCCTGGCGAATCTCCTCGACCTTCGCGCTATCGATATCGTTGTCCGCTTCGCCGACCAGGCTGGAGCCGATGTCGCGCACCTGCGCCGACAGCGGGCTCATGGTCAGGCCGCCAGCCGGGGCTGCCGCCGAAGCGGGCGCCGGGGTCGCGGCGGACGTATTGCGTGCAGTGCTTCCTGCCGCACCTTCGCCGGTGCGGGGCGTGGTGGATTGGTGGATCTTCACGGGACTATCCTTGCTGGGTTTGACAGCTTAACGGCGCTGGCGGCCGGAACTTTAGAGCGACATTGTCGCATGTCGCCCATCCGGCTGCCGACGCCGCCTGCTACCGCAGCACCACGGTATCCGCGTCCTTGACCACTCCGTTGACGACCTGCCCGTTCTCCAGTCTTACCTGCACGCTGCTGCCAGGGGCACCGTCGGTCAGGGCCTTGCCTTCACTGCGGATCTGGAAAGCCTGCCCCTCGACGGTGACCGCCACGGTCTGGTTGCGTCGCACCGCGATGGCCTTGCGCAGCAGGTCGCTGCGCAGCGGCGAGCCGGCGCCGATCCGGTTGCCCGCCACCGCGCCCTCGACCTGGCCGGGATCGGTGACCACGGCGCGTGGCAGGCTCGCCAGATCCCCTTGCCGCACCTCGATGTCCGCCGCCGTGATCGGCTCGCCAGGCGCCAGCGTGCGCGAGGCGACGTAGTAGTCCCCAAGCACTGAAATGCGCGCCTGCACATAGCGCGTCCAGGGCCGGTCGCCGCCGCAGCGCACGCCCACCGAGACGCGGCCCTGCAGCTGCGCGCTCGGCGGCAGGAAGGGTTCGGGCGAGACGCATTCCCTGGCGCGGCCGCCCGAGGGCGGAATGACCTGGATGCTGGTCTTGCCCGGCAGCCCGGCGGTCTCGCGTTGCAGGAACTGCTCGACGGCCACCCGTACCGGATCCTCGGCGAACACCGGCGCGCCGCCCTGCGGCGCGACATTGCCCGGCGAGGAGAGTTGCCCGGCGGCCTGGGCCGGCGCCGCCAGGGCGGCGACCGTCAGCGGCGCCGACGCGATCAACAATAGCCGCGCCGCGCGCCGGAACAGGCTGCGCGCGCCGCGCGGACGCAATTCGATTCGAAACATTCAGTCATCCCAGCAAGGACGGTGGAACCCGCCGCGGCGCCGTCCCCGATGGTGCGGGTCGGCGCGGCGAGGGGCCGCAACGGGAGTCCATTGTAGGCAGCGAGCGCGTCGGGCTCCGGGTGAAATGCGCGGATTTCCTCGCCTTATTCATCCGATTGCGCTGGCCAGCCCCCACCTAAGATGGCAGCCGTGAAGAAGGTGGGCGGGCTCCCTTTGCCGCGCCGCCGCGCATCGCGGTGCGGCCGGTTGCCAGAGACCGCCTCGCCATGGGCCTCCTTTCTCCATTGATATAGCGGGATACAACAATGATGGACAGACTCGACGCGGCGTTCCGTTTCCAGCAGGAAGCGCTGAACCTGCGCAACCAGCGACAGTCGGTGATCGCCGCGAACATCGCCAACGCCGACACCCCGGGCTTCAAGGCCCGCGACTTCGATTTCGCCAGCCAGCTGTCGGAATCGGTGGAACGCGGCAAGCGCGCCGAAGGCGTGTCGCTGTCGACCACCTCGGCACGGCATCTGCCCGGACAAGCAGGCGTGGGCAGCGACTTCGAGCTGGCCTATCGCATCCCGATGCAGTCGAGCATCGACGGCAACACGGTCGAGATGGACACCGAGCGGGTGGCCTTCGCCGACAACACGGTCCGCTACGAGACTGGCCTCACGGTAATGAGCGCCAAGATCAAGGGCATGCTGACCGCCATTTCGCAGTGAGGTAATCATGCCGGCAATGAACATCTTCGAGGTGTCGGGCTCCGCCATGGCGGCGCAGTCCCAGCGCATGAACGTGACCGCGTCCAACATGGCCAACGCGGACAGCGCGGTGGCGCCGAATGGCCAGCCATATCGCGCCAAGCAGGTGGTGTTCGGCCTCGCGCCCAACGCCGCCAATGGCGAGATCGGCGGCGTGCAGGTGCGCGGCGTGATGGAGGACCCGTCGCCCGCGCGCATGGTCCACAACCCCACGCACCCGCTGGCCAACGCAGACGGCTACGTCACCATGCCCAACGTCAACCCGGTGGAAGAGATGGTCAACATGATCTCGGCCTCGCGCTCCTACCAGGCCAATGTCGAGGTGTTGAACTCGGCCAAGAACATGATGTTGAAGACGCTGACGATCGGTCAGTGATTCGGTCAGCAATTCGATCCGTAACCGGGGAAACCACGACATGACTACCACTTCCGGCGTCAACAGCAATTCGAACGCGGCAGGCGCATCGCTGCTGTCCAGCGCGTCGAGCTCCAGCGACATTCAGAACAATTTCCTGAAGATGCTGGTGACGCAGATGAAGAACCAGGATCCGCTCAAGCCGATGGACAACGCACAGCTGACGTCGCAGCTGGCGCAGATCAGCACGGTCAGCAGCATGGAAATCATGAACGCGACCATGACGCAGCTGCTGGCGCAGGTCAGCGCAAGCCGTGCGATGGATTCGGCCGCGCTGATCGGCCGCACGGTGATGGTGCCCGGCAACGGCGTCGAAGTGGTCGAGGGCAAGGCGAGCCAGTTCGGCATCGACCTGCCGTCCACCGCCGATGCGGTCACCGTCGAGGTGCTGGACGAGAAGGGCAACGTGGTGCGCTCGATCGACATGAAGGGCCGGACCGCGGGCGTGCATGACGTGGCATGGGATGGCAAGAACGATGCCGGCGGCGCGGTGCCCGACGGCGAGTACACCTTCCGCGTGGTGGCGACGGCCGACGGCAAGGCCATCAATGGCGCGTCGCTGATCTACGGCAAGGTGCAGGCGATCAGCGGCGACGCCAACGGCGTGCTGGTCGACCTGGGCGAAGGCCGCACCGCGCTGGTGGACGACGTCCGCCGCATTCTTTAATTACCGCGCCCGCCGCGCGGCCGGTTGCGAATGCACCTGGTCAGCGCGGGCCAGCGAACTGACGACATGTAACAAGGGGAAATCATGGGTTTCGGTCAAGGGGTCAGCGGCATCAACGCCGCGGCACAGAATCTGGATGTGATCGGCAACAACATCTCCAACTCGGGGACGGTTGGCTTCAAGCAATCGACGGCGACGTTCGCCGACGTCTATGCCGGCTCGCGCGTCGGCCTGGGTGTGCGAGTGAACTCGGTGGTGCAGTCCTTCAACCAGGGCAATATCGAAGCGAGCGGCCGCGCGCTGGACGTGGCGATCACCGGCGGCAATGGCTTCTTCCGCCTGGTGGATGACGCCGGCCAGGTCTACTTCTCGCGCAACGGCCAGCTCAAGCGGCTGGACGATGGCCGCCTGGTCAATGCGTCGGGTCTGCAGGTGACCGGCTATCCGGCCGGTGTGCAGCCGGGTGGCGGCGTGCAGCCGCAGCCGCTGGTCATCGCCAACACGCAGATGCCGCCGAAGGCGACGGACAGCATCACGGCCCAGTTCAACCTGGATTCGCGCGTCACGGCGCCGACCACGCCGTTTGCGACCGCTGCTGGCGATCCGCCCGATTCCGCGATGTTCAACTACAGCAGCACCATCGAGATCTTCGATTCGCTCGGTAACCCGCGCCAGGTCACCGCGTACTTCCGCAAGATGGGTCCCGAACATCAGGATCCGCTGGACCCGACCACGCCCGTGGTTGGTACCAACTGGAACATGTACGTCACCGACGAGAACGGTGGGCTGCTGACCACCGAAGCGATGCGCTTCGATCTGAACGGCAATATGGTCCTGCCGGCCGCGGGCGCCACCGTCGGCGTTCCCGTGGCGGGCGCGAATGGCGCCGCGGACATGACGGTGCAGATGAACCTGGCTGGCACCACGCAGTTCGGCAGCGAAAACGACCCGAAGACTCTGGTGCAGAACGGCTATGCCAGCGGCGCGCTGCTCGGCTATACCGTGCAACCGGACGGCTCGATCCTCGGCAGCTTCTCGAACGAGCAGACCATGAACCTCGGCCAGATCGTGCTGGCGACCTTCGGCAACGTCGAAGGCCTGCAGCCGGAGGGCGACAACGTGTGGACCGCGACCGGCGCCTCGGGGCAGCCGCTGCTGGGCGCGCCTGGCGGCTCCTATGGCCAGCTGCAGTCGAACGCAGTGGAAGCGTCGAACGTCGACCTGTCGGGCCAGCTGGTCAACCTGATCATCGCCCAGCGCACCTATCAGGCCAACGCCCAGACCATCCAGGCGCAGGACCAGGTGCTGCAGACGCTGGTCAATATCTGACGGTAGCAACGGCCCGCTGCCTCGGGTAGCGGGCCGACAGGAATCAGGAATCGCCGATGGATCGCATGATCTACACCGCCCTGTCGGGCGCGAAGCAGACGATGGACCAGCAGGCCGCGGTGGCCAACAACCTGGCCAACGTGTCGACGACGGGCTACCGGGCGCAGGTCAACATGTTCCGCGCCGTGCCAGTGGTCGGGCAGGAAACGCAGACGCGCGCTTTCACGCTGGCCACCACGCCGGGCGCCGACTTCAAGGCCGGCCCGCTGACCTATACCGAGCGCCCGCTCGATATCGCCATCAAGGGCAACGGCTGGCTCGCGGTGCAGACGCCCGACGGCGAAGCCTACACCCGTGCCGGATCGCTGCAGATCAGCCCCGAGGGCCAGCTGGTGACTTCCAGCGGTCGCCCGGTGATGGGCGACGGCGGCCCGATCGCGGTGCCGCCCGGCTCGGCGATCACCATCGCCAGCAATGGCGTGATCACCGCGCGCGGTCCCGGCGAAGCGGCCAACGGCCTCGCGCAGATTGGCCAGCTTCGGCTGGTCAACCCGCCGCAGAACGCGCTGGCACGTGGCGATGACGGGCTGTTCCGCATGCGGCAGGGGGCGGATCCGGTCGAGGCCGATCCCAACGTGCGCCTCGTCACTGGCGCGCTGGAAGGCAGCAACGTGAATCCCGTCGAGGCGATGGTCGACATGATCGCCAACGCGCGGCGCTTCGAGATGCAGATCAAGATGATCCAGGGCGCCGACATGAACGAGCAGCGCGCCAATTCGCTGCTGGGATCGAACTGATCGCCGCACGGCATGGCTGACCCCAACGTCGGCCGCGACTGAACCCAACCGAACGATTTCAGGCATGCCCGGGCGGCATGCCAAGCAAGGACCAACATGAACCGCTCCCTCTGGATCGCCAAGACCGGCCTCGATGCGCAGCAGACGCAGATGGACGTGATCTCGAACAACCTGGCCAACGTCTCCACGACGGGCTTCAAGCGCAGCCGCGCGGTGTTCGAGGAACTGATGTACCAGACCATTCGCCAGCCCGGCGCGCTGTCGTCGGACCAGACCACGCTGCCTTCGGGCCTGCAGCTGGGCACCGGCGTGCGCCCCGTCGCCACCGAACGCATCCATACCCAGGGCAATCCGCAGCAGACCGGCAACGACAAGGATGTGGCCATCATCGGCCAGGGCTTCTTCCAGATCACCCTGCCGGACGGCACCGCCGCCTACACCCGTGACGGCTCCTTCCACGTCGACCAGAACGGCCAGCTGGTGACCTCCAGCGGCTTCCTGATCGAGCCGGCCATCGCCATTCCGGCCAACGCCACCTCGCTGACCGTCGCCCGCGACGGCACCGTGTCGGTCACGCAGCCGGGCAATGCGCTGAACGTGCAGGTCGGCCAGCTGCAGCTGGTCACCTTCATGAACCCGACCGGTCTGGAGAGCATCGGCGAGAACCTCTACGTGCAGACCGACGCCTCGGGCGCGCCCAACCAGACCGTGCCCGGCCTGAACGGCGCCGGCATCCTGCAGCAGCGCTATGTCGAATCGTCCAACGTCAACGTGGTCGAGGAACTGGTCAGCATGATCCAGACGCAGCGCGCGTATGAAATCAACAGCAAGGCCGTCTCCACCTCGGACCAGATGCTGCAACGCCTGACTCAACTGGGCTGACCATGACCGACAAGCTGTCCTGCCTGGGCCGGGCTGTCCGCCGGCTCTGCTGCCTGATCGTACCGCTGGTGGCCACCGGGTGTGCGCTGGTACCGCGCGAGCCGCTGGTGCAGATGCCGACCACGGCCCGGGCACAGCAGCGTCCCATGGCGCCGCCGACGGGCTCGATCTACCAGGGTTCGTATGCGGGCAACCCGCTGTTCGAGGATCGCCGGCCGCGCAACGTCGGCGACATCCTGACCATCGTCATTCGGGAAAACGTCAACGCCTCGAAGAACTCGGGCACCAATGCGACCCGCACCGGCAATGCCGCGCTGACTTTCGATGCGGTGCCCCGCGCGCTGGGCGGGCTGTTCGGCGCGAGCCAGAACGCGGAGATGAGCGGCGAGAACGGCATCAACGCCAGCGGCGGTTCCCGCGCGGCCAACACGTTCAACGGCACCATTACCGTCACCGTGATCGAAGTGCTGCCCAACGGCAACCTGGTGGTGTCCGGCGAGAAGCAGATGGCGATCAACCAGGGCGCGGAGTTCATCCGCTTCTCGGGCGTCGTCAATCCGCGGACCATTACCGGCGACAACGCGGTGCCGTCGACCCAGGTGGCCGACGCCCGTATCGAATACACGGCCAAG
This sequence comes from Cupriavidus sp. AU9028, assembly GCF_019795295.1. Classification (GTDB taxonomy): domain Bacteria; phylum Pseudomonadota; class Gammaproteobacteria; order Burkholderiales; family Burkholderiaceae; genus Cupriavidus. The sequence goes on from NZ_JAIMCG010000014.1 coordinate 83,317, forward strand.
GGCTATATCGACGAAGCGCAGCAAATGGGCTGGCTCCAGCGCTTCTTCCTCAACGTTTCACCGTTCTGATTCACCATGACCTTGCGCCTGGCTGACTGCCTCCCGTTTCGCTCCGTCCGCCATCCGGTCCTGATTGCATGCCGGCGCGCCGCGCAGATCCTGCTCGGCGCGGTGGCGCTGCTGGCGCTCGCGTTGCCCCAGGCCGCGCATGCCGAACGGCTGAAGAATCTCGCGTCGTTCCAGGGCGTGCGCGACAACCCGCTGGTGGGCTATGGCCTGGTGGTCGGTCTGGACAATACCGGCGACCAGACGATGCAGACGCCGTTCACCACGCAGAGCCTGAGCAACATGCTGTCGCAGCTGGGCATCACCCTGCCGGAAGGCCGCAACATGCAGCTGAAGAACGTGGCAGCGGTGATGGTCACCGCGACGCTGCCGCCGTTTGCCCAGCCCGGCAGCCAGCTGGATGTGGTGGTGTCCTCGATGGGCAACGCCAAGAGCCTGCGCGGCGGCACGCTGCTGATGACGCCCCTCAAGGGCGCCGACGGTCAGGTCTATGCGATCGCGCAGGGCAACCTGCTGGTGGGTGGCGCCGGTGCCTCGGCCAACGGCAGCAAGGTACAGATCAATCAGCTGGCGGTGGGCCGCATTTCCAATGGCGCCATCGTCGAACGCGCGGTGCCGTCCTTCCAGCCGGAGAACGGCCTGCTGACGCTTGAACTGAAGACCACCGACTACGGCACCGCCGAGCGGGTGGTGGACGCGATCAACCGCAATATCGGCGGCGGCGCCGCCAGTGCGCTGGACGGGCGCGTGGTGCAGGTGCGCGTGCCGACCGAGCCGTCGCAACGCGTGGCCACGCTGGCGCGCATCGAGAACATCGACGTCACGCCGGCCAAGGCCGCCGCCAAGGTCATCCTCAACGCACGAACCGGCTCGATCGTGATGAACCAGGAGGTCACGGTGCAGGACTGCGCGATTGCGCACGGCAACCTGTCGGTGGTCATCAATACCCAGCCGGTGATCAGCCAGCCGGCGCCGTTCAGCGGCGGCGAGACGGTGGTCGCGCCGGTATCGGAGATCAGCCTGAAGCGGGATTCGGGTTCGCTGCAGATGATCAAGGGCGGGGCCTCGCTGACCGCGGTGGTGCGCGGGCTGAATTCGCTGGGCGCAACCCCGGCCGACCTGCAGACCATCCTGGAAGCGATGCGCAGCGCCGGCGCGCTGCGCGCGGAACTGGAAATCATCTGACGCCCGGAGTGCCGACCGCATGACCAATCCGCTGCAGGCCCAGGCCGATCTGTCGCAACGCTTCGCGCTCGATGTCCAGGGCTTCGAATCGCTCAAGAGCCAGGCTCGTTCGGGCGGCGATGGCGCGTTGAAGGCCGCTGCCCGCCAGTTCGAGGCCGTCTTCACGCAGATGATGCTCAAGAGCATGCGGGAAGCGACACCGCAGGACGGGCTGTTCGACAACGAGCAGACCCGGATGTACATGTCGATGCTGGACCAGCAGATGGCCCAGCACCTGTCCAGCAAGGGCATTGGCCTGGCCGACGTGATGGTGCGCCAGCTGGCGCGCGCCAGCGGCCAGGCGCTGCCGCCGGAAGTGGCGGCCGCGGCCAACATGGACGACGCGGCGGGCGCCCTCGGACCGCTGCTGGACGGCCGTACCACCGCCGCCGCCCCGGGAGCCGAAGCCCAGTTCAGCGACGGCAGCGAAACGCCGCGCGCCGGCACCACCATCCCGGGCTCCGCCTGGAACCCCACCGCCGGGCTGCGGCAATACCAGGCCAACGATCCCGGCGCATGGCAGAACGGCCAGGGCGGTCAGGGCGCGGCCGGCATGGCCGGCGAGGATGCCCCGGCTCATATCAGCGCTTTCGTCAGCCGGATGGCCGGCCCGGCCGTGGCGGCCTCGCGCGCCAGCGGCGTGCCGGCCAAGCTGATTCTTGGCCAGGCCGCGCTCGAATCGGGCTGGGGCCGCCGCGAGATCACGCATGCCAACGGCAGCACCACCCACAACCTGTTCGGCATCAAGGCAGGTGCCAACTGGAAGGGGCCGGTCGCCGAAATCACCACCACCGAATACATCGACGGGCAGCCGCAGAAGGTGAAGGCGCGCTTCCGCGCCTATGGCTCGTACGAGGAAGCGTTCGCGGATTACGCGCGCCTGCTGTCGAACAACCCGCGCTATGCCGGCGTGGTGTCGGCCGGCTCGGCGGAAGCCGCCGCCCATCACCTGCAACGCGCGGGCTACGCCACCGATCCCGAGTACGGGTCCAAGCTGGTTCGCATCATGAAGCAGGTGCAGGGCTGAGCAGTCCAGGCGAAGCCTGCCTGCCGGCGGGGCTAAAGTCCGGGCGCAGAAGTGCCGTTACCACCCACATCCACCGCCACGGTTGCATCCGCAACGCCGTGGCGAACCACAGATTCCGGGGCTAGCGTATGTCTCTCTTCAATATCGGTCTTTCTGGTCTGAACACGGCGCAGAACGCGCTGACCACGGTCGGCCACAACATGAGCAACTCGGCTACGGCCGGCTACACCCGCCAGAACACCATCATCTCGTCGGCGGGCGGCCAGCACACCAGCCAGGGCTTCTTCGGCCAGGGCTCGGTGACCACTACGGTGCGCCGTGTCTACGACGAGTTCCTGACGGGCCGGCTGCGCGAGGCCGAGACGTCCAGCGCGGAGCTGGAGGCCTACTACGACCAGATCAGCCAGATCGACAGCCTGCTGGCGGACCAGAAAGGCGGGCTCGCACCCCTGATGCAGAAGTTCTTCGCGGCTGTGCAGGGCGTGGCCGACAAGCCGGGCGACACCGCCGTGCGCCAGAACATGCTGAACGCGGCCGAGTCGCTGGCAGGACAGCTGCGCTCCTCCGCTACCTATTTCCAGCAGCAGCAGGAAGGCATCAACGCGGAACTGAAGAGCTCGGTGAGCCAGATCAACGCCTACTCCGCTGAAATCGCTTCGCTAAATGCGCAGATCCAGCGCGCCAGCGCCACTGCTGGCGGCCAGCCGCCCAACGACCTGATGGACCAGCGTGACCAGGTCGTCGCCGAACTGAACAAGATCGCCGGTGTGAAGGTGGTGCAGCAGAATGGCGGGTCGTACAACGTCTTTGTTGGCAATGGACAGCCCCTCGTGGTCGGCAGCAGCGCCTATGAACTGAAGGCCGTCAATGCCTCGGCCGATCCGAGCCGGACCGTCATCGCGTACACGCTGCCCAACGGCACCGAGATCGAGATGGAAGACAAGCTCTTCAACGGGGGCACGGTGGGCGGCATTCTGAAGTTCCGCAGCGAGACGCTGGATGCCGCGCAAAGCTCGATCGGCCGCATCTCGCTGGCCATTGGCCAGAGCTTCAACGAGCAGCACCGCCTCGGCATGGACCTGAAGGGCGCCATTGGCGGCGACATGTTCGGCATTGGCAGCCCGGTGGTATTCGGCAACGACGACAACAGCGGCACCGGCACGGTGACCGCCAGCATCAGCGACGCGCGTGCACTGACCACCAGCGACTACACGCTGCGCTACGACGGCACCAACTACAGCCTGGTGCGGATGTCGGACAACGAGGTGGTAGCCAGCGGCACCGGTCCCACTTTCGAGGCCGATGGCATCAGCGTGACTGCGGGCGCGGGCATGGCCGCTGGCGACTCCTTCCAGATCCAGCCGACGCGCAATGCCGCGGCCGGGATGCAGCTGCTGATTTCCGATCCTGCCAAGGTCGCGGCTGCGGCACCGATCCGTGTGGAGACCGGCGCCGGGAACCTGGGCACCGGTACCGTCAAGGCCAGTGTCGAGCACGGGTTCTCGCTGCCGGCGTCGAGCATTACCGCCACCTACGATGGCACCAGCTACACCTTCATCGACGCCGCCGGCAATCCGGTGATGCCCGATGCCGGCCCGGTGGTCGGGACGGACGGCACCTCGTTCGAATTCAACGGCGTCACCGTGACCTTCGGCGGCACGCCGCGCGCGGGCGACAGCTTTACCATCGAGTCGAACGCCGGCGGCACCACCGACAACGGCAACGCCCTCGCCCTGGCGAAGCTGCAGACGGCAAAGACCATCAATGGCGTCTCCAGCTTCAACGATGCCTTTGCCCTGCTGGTCAACGACATCGGCAGCAAGACCAAGTCGATCGACATCGCCTCGACTTCGCAGAACAGCATCACCACGCAGGCCCGTACGGCACAGCAGTCCGTGTCCGGCGTCAACATGGACGAAGAGACGGTCAATCTGCTGCGCTACCAGCAGATGTACCAGGCCAGCGCCCAGGTGATCTCCGTCGCCAATTCGCTGTTCGATTCCATCATCAACATCCGCTGACGGCCGGCTGGCTAGGGACATCAGGAAAACATCATGCGTGTCGCAACTTCGACGTTCTACCAGCTCGGCCTGGCCGCAATGAATGGCCAGCAATCCTCGCTGCTGCATACCCAGCAGCAGCTCGGCACCGGCCGCCGCGTGCTGACGCCTTCTGACGACCCGGTCGCGGCCACTCGCGCGCTGAGTGTCTCCCAGGCTCGCGGTGTCAACGGCCAATATGCCGCGTCGCGAACCCAGGCCAACAACAACCTGGCGCTGGAAGAAAAGACGCTGCAAAGCATCATCACCACCATCCAGAACATCCAGACCAAGCTGGTCAACGGCGGCAACGGCACCATGAGCCCCGAGGATCGGGCCGCGGTCGCCACCGAGCTGGAAAGCAACTACAAGCAGTTGCTGGGCCTGGCCAATGCCGACGATGGCAATGGCGAATACCTGTTCGCCGGTACCAAGTCGGGCACGCCCCCGTTCATCAGCTCGAATGGTGGCGTCGAGTACGTTGGCGACACCAATTCGCAGCTGCTGCAGGTCGACGTTGCACGGCAGATGGCCATCGGCGACCACGGCCGCGACGTGTTCCTCAGCGTCACCGGCTCGGCCAACTACGTGTTGAAGGCCGGCGCCGCCAACGAGGGCAACGTCCGTTATAGCGCGCTGTCGGTCACCAACCCGAGCGATCCGCTGTACGGCCACAACTTCGATGTCACCTTCGCCATCGACGGCGTGACCGGCGAGACCACCTACAGCGTGATGGACAACACCGTCGTGCCGCCTGCGGCCGTCGGCACGCCAACCCCCTACGTCAGCGGCGAATCGATCACGGTGGGCGGCATTTCCGTGACGCTGACGGGAACGCCGGCCGACGGCGACACCATGCGTATCGCTCCGGCCCGCGAAATGGGGACCGACGTCTTCGCCAATATCCAGAGCGCCATCGATGCGCTGCGTTCGCCCGTGCTGAACGACGCCGACCAGGCCGCGCTGGACAACGCGCTGGCGACGGCAACGCGCCAGATGTCCAATTCGCTTGACAACGTGCTGACCGTACGCGCCTCGGTTGGCGCGCGCATGAACGAGCTGGACGCGCTCGACACCATCGGCGAGAACCGCGACCTGAATTACGAAGGCACGCTGACCAACCTGCAGAGCCTGGACTACGCCGCGGCGATCACCGAGTATTACCAGCGCTCGACCGCGCTGCAGGCCGCGCAGCAGTCGTTCATCCAGATCCAGGGGATGAACCTGTTCAAGTTCCTGAGGTAAGCGCAGGGAATTTTCTTATCGGGGCAATTTCAGCGGGTACATCACTTGCCTTGCCTTGCATGAAATTGCCCGAACGGGGAACTTTCCTTGAAAAACGGGCCAGGGGGCGGATAATTTCCCGAAAAGGAAATCTCCATGCTCTCTACCGTCGAAACCTCTGTGGATCTCGTCGAACGCCGCAGCGAATTGACGAGCAAGCGATTGACTGGCTCCGACGCCGGTTCGTGAGGCTACCGGCATGACGGCCACGCGGCGTTCCGGCGGTTTCCTTGTCATGCGCCCCTTCGATGATGGCTGGCGCTGCCTCATCCTGCGGGCTTACAGGAATTGGGACTTGCCCAAGGGCATGCCCGAGCAGGACGAAAACCTGTTGCAGACGGCGTTGCGGGAGACTACCGAGGAGACCGGGTTGATGGACCTGGAACTGCCTTGGGGCGAGGAGTTCCGCGAAACCGAGCCGTATGGCAAGGGGAAGGTGGTTCGCGTCTATCTCGCCTTGTCACGCATTGGCGAGGTCGTGCTGCCCGTCAATGCACAGCTGGGAAGACCGGAGCATCACGAGTTTCGGTGGGTGGCGCTCTCGCAGGCGCGCCAGCTGTTGCTGCAGCGGTTCTGGCCGATGCTCGACTGGGCAGAGGGTGTGGCTGGCGAGGGCGAGATCTAGATCGGGGTGGGCAGCGGCAGGCGGCCTCCTGCTGCGCGCACCGGTCAGTGTGTGACCGGCCGAGCCTGCAACAGCTCTCGCCCACCCAGGGTCGTCTCCGTCAGCAGCGCGCAGGCGCGCAGCGTGCCGGCCAGCACGCCGAGCGACAAGGAGGTGTGGGCGTGGGCCGTAAAGCCCGTCATGAAAGCAAACGCCGCCATTTCCCACTTGCGTGCGCCTGTCCGGTTCGTTGTCATCGCGTTGGTTCTGGTCAGCATGGCGATCGAATCGCGGGGATGCCGATCGCTCTTCCGGGCGATCGGCATCGGCGCCAATCAGCGTTCCACCACCGGTGCGTGGACCGGGGCGATCGACGGATGCGCGGTCTGCGTGCGCTGCGCGGCCTTGTGCACCATCGTGTAGGCGTAGTCGATGCCAATGCCATAGGCGCCCGAGTGCTCCTTTGCCAGACCAGTGACCGCGTCATAGGTCTCGCGGTTCTTCCAGTCGCGCTGCCATTCCAGCATCACCTGCTGCCAGGTCACCGGCACGACGCCGGCCTGGATCATGCGCTGCATCGCATAGTCGTGCGCTTCCCGGGTGGTGCCGCCGGACGCGTCCGCCACCATGTAGATCTCGTAGTCGCCTTCCAGCATCGCGCTCAGCGCGAAGGTCGTGTTGCAGACCTCGGTCCACAGACCGGCGACGACGATCTTCTTGCGGCCGTTGGCGGCCAGTGCGTCGCGCACCTTCTGGTCGTCCCACGAATTCATCGAGGTGCGCTCCAGCGTTTCCTTGCCGGGGAAGACGTCGAGCAGTTCGGGATAGGTGTAGCCGGAGAACGAGTCGCTTTCCACGGTGGTGATGGTGGTCGGCACGTCGAAGACCCTGGCTGCCTTGGCCAGCGCCACCACGTTGTTCTTCATGGTCTGGCGGTCCATCGACTGGACGCCGAAGGCCATCTGGGGTTGATGGTCGATGATGATCAGCTGGCTGTTGCGCGGGGTCAGGACTTCGAGTTTGGCGTTCGACATGGTGTTTCTCCGGTTTGTTGATTCAATTGATTTGAGGTTCTTCGGCCGCGCTGCACCGTTTCGTTTGTGGTGCAGCGCTGCCATGGACAGAACTATAGCGACCTGTGGCGAGCGAAAGTGACGCTATCGCTGTCATAGTCATTCAAAATAATTGAATCGATGGAGAGCACGCCGGTGTCGGGTCCTGTGCTGGACCCACGCCGGATCAGATCACTCCCTGTGCGCGCAATGCCGCCACGTCCTGAGCCTTGTACCCGAGGACGCGCGCAAGCACCTCCTCGGTATGGCTGCCGAGTACCGGTGGCGGCAGCCGGTACTGAACCGGCGTCCCCTGCAATCGCAGGGGGCTGGCGATGGTGCCCACCGAGCCGCCGCCGGGCAGCGGCATGTCGACCCGGAGTTGCCGGTGCTTGACCTGCGGTTCCTCGAAGACCTGGGCATAGTTGTTGATGCGCCCGCAGGGCACGCCGTACTGCTCCAGCCGGCGGATCCACTCTGCGGCGGGGCGCTGCAGCATCGTCCCGGCGAGCATGGGAACAAGTTGATCGCGGCCGGTGATGCGATCCTTGACCTTGCGCCAGCGCTCGTCGGCGGCGAGATCGGGGCGATCGATCGCCTCGCAATAGCGCAGCCACTGGGTGTCGTTGCCCACCGCCACGACGATCTCGCCATCGGCGACCGCAAAGACCTGGTACGGCACCAGACTGGCATGTGCGTTCCCATAGCGGTGGGGGATCTTGCCGCTGGCGAAGAAGCCGGTGACCTGATTGCCGCCGAGCGCGACAAGGCAGTCCAGCAGTGCCATGTCGATGTACTGACCGGCGCCCGACACCTGCCGATGATTGAGCGCGGCGAGAATGGCGACGGTGGCATACATGCCGGTGATGACGTCGGCAATGGCGATGCCGCTCTTCTGCGGGCCACCGCCCGGCAGGTCGTCGCGCTCGCCGGTGATGCTCATCAAGCCCCCGATCGCCTGGAAGACGAAGTCGTACCCGGGCTTGTGCGCGTCGGGGCCGTCCTGGCCGTAGCCGGTGATGGAGCAATAGACCAGCCCCGGATTCACCGCGCGCAGGCTTTCGTAGTCGAGCCCATACCGCTTGAGGTCTCCCACCTTGTAATTCTCGATGACGACGTCGCTGACGGCGGCGAGCTCGCGCACCAGCTGCTGCCCCCTGGCACAGGCGATGTCGACGGTGATCGATTTCTTGCCCCGATTGGCGGCGGCATAGTAGGTGGAGTCGGGGCCGGGAGCCTGGGCGGATGGATCTATCCAGGGCGGACCCCAACCGCGCGTGTCATCGCCCACGCGCGGCCGTTCCACCTTGATGACCTCGGCGCCCAGGTCGGCCAGATTCTGCGTGCACCACGGTCCCGCCAGCACGCGGGAGAGGTCGAGCACGCGCAGGTGGGAAAGCGCCCCGCCTTCGCCGCCCGACGGGGCGGCGGCAAGTTGGTCGTTCGCCATGGTTCAGTTGATGGTGACCTGCGCGGCCCGAATGACCTTCGCCCATTTGTCCAGCTCGCTGTCGACGAAGCGGGCGAACTCGGGTTGGGTCTTGCTGCCCGGCTCGGCTCCCTGCAGGGCGAACTGTTCCTTGATGGTCGGGGAACGCAGCGCGGCCAGTACATCGGTCGAAATCCGGGCGGTCAAGGCCGGTGCCATGTTGCCCGGCGCGTACAGGCCAAACCAGGAGGTCGCCTCGAAACCCTTGACGCCCGCTTCGTCCATGGTGGGCACGTTGGGCAGGGCGGGCGAGCGCACCGATGACGTCACCGCCAGGGCGCGCAACTTGCCGGCCTTGATATGTTGCAGCACACCGGGCACGGAGTCGAACATGACGGGGATCTGCCCGCCCAGCAGGTCATTGAGCGCGGGCGCGGCGCCTTTGTAGGGAACGTGCAGCATGTCGACGCCGGCCATGGACTTGAACAGTTCGCCGGACAGATGGTTGGCGCCGCCCGTCCCCGACGAACCGAAGCTGACCTTGCCCGGGTTGGATCTGGCATGGTCGATCAACTGCGCGACGTTGGTGGCGGGAAAGGCAGGGTTGACGACCAGTACATTGGGCACCGAGGCCACCTCGGCGATGGGCGTGAAGTCCTTGCGGGTGTCGTAGCGCAGGGTCTTGTACAGCGCGGGATTGATGACATGGTGCGTCGCGGTCAGCATCAGGGTATAGCCGTCCGCGGGACTGCGGGCGAGCTGCTCGGAGAAGACGGTGCCGCTCGCCCCGGGCCTGTTCTCGACGACGACCGGTTGTCCCCAGGTCTTCGACAGCTCGGTGGCGAGCAGCCGGGCCAGGATGTCCGTGGTGCCGCCGGCCGGGAATGGCACCACCATCCGCACCGGATGATCCGGATACGATTGGGCAGCGGCCGTGGGGGAAGCCAGTGCCGCGAGGATTCCGAGCGCGACGCCTGCCGCGCGCAACCATGCAGTCATGTTGTGTCTCCTGTCGGTGTTCTGCGAATCTGCCGTTCGTTTGCTGCGAAGACTGAAGACTGCGTTATCTCAGCCCCGCAATGAAATCCGGAAACTCGGCCATTGCTTCGCCGACCGCGACCGTCTCGTCGCGCTGGTTGCGCACTTCGACGTCGAGGGTGATCCAGCGGCTCTTCTCGGTGACCCGCAGCGCGGTGATGACGGCGCGCGGATAGATGGTGTCGCCGGGTTTGACGGGGGCCTTCCAGCGGGTTTCCAGTCGCCGCTGTACGCCGCCGATGGGATAGAGCCAGTCGGTCATCATCTTCGTGATGACGCCGAAGTTGTTCATGCCGTGCATGATGATCCCGCCGAAGGACGTCTTGCCGAAGCTGCCCTGCATGTACTCGTCATCGAGGTGCAACGGGTTGAAATCCAGCGAGGCTTCGCAGAACGCGCGGATGCTCTCGCGGGTGGGGGAGAACGGTGTGCCGTCGATGGCCTGGCCGACCGACAGGGTGTCGAATGCTTGCGTCATGGCGGGTCTCCTCACATCGGCCGGATCGTCCAGCCGCGGCCGGAGCAGATCACTTCATTGTTCTGGTTGTAGAAAACGTTGTCGTGCACGACGAACAGGCGGTCCTTGCGGATGAACTTGTCCAGTGCGCGTGCATCGAGCCGGATCACGTCGCCGGGGCGTGCGGGAATGTTGTAGCTCCACGACTGTCCGGCGTTGACGGTGCCGGGGCTGCGCATCCAGTCATCCGTCGGCGTGCAGGCGAACATCAGCAGGATATGAATGGCGGGCGGCGCGATCAGGCCCTTGTAGGGCGACTGGCGGGCGTAGTCCTCGTCGAAGTAGAGCGGGTGCTCATCGCCGAGGACCCGGCACAGCTTGTGGATGTCTTCCAGCGTCAGCGTATAGGAGATTGTCTTGCGGGCCTCGCCGGGGACGATGTCGTCCCAGATCTTGCGCGATGCCGCGTCCTTCCAGAAGTCCGTTTCGAATGTGCTTTGGGCCATGGTGGTGTCGATTGCTGTTGCAAGGACTGGACATTCGGTCTAGAATGTCCGCTAGGCGGCTACGAGTAACCGCTGTGTGAATCATTCTGGAAAAGATCTGGTCCCCTGTCAAGGACAGGCGGGGGCCAACGCATGCCATGGCGACACCCGAAAGCGAGTCGTTCGTGCGCACCTTCGCGCGCGGGCTGAAGATCATCGAGGCGATGGGGCAGGGCGCCGCCCGCCAGACCATTGGCGACATCGCCGACGCGTCGGAACTGCCCCGCTCGGTGGTGCGGCGGTTTCTGCTGACGTTGATCGAGCTATCCTTCGTCGGCACCGACGGCAAGTACTACTGGCTGACCCCGAAGGTGCTGCGCCTGGGCCTCGCCTATCTGTACGCGCTGCCTTACTGGCGGCACGCACAGTTCGCGCTGGAGGATCTCGGCGCCCGCATTGGCCAGTCGTGCGCGATCTCGGTGCTGGACGAAGAGGACATCGTTTACGTGCAGCGCCAGCACACCAGGCGCATCCTGGCGATGAGCCCGACGCTGGGCAGCCGGCTGCCGGCGCACGCGGTATCGATGGGGAGGGTGTTGCTGGCGGGACAGGAGGACGAGGCGCTGGAACGATATCTGTCGAGCGCGATGTTGAAGCAGCGCACGCCCGCCACCATCGTGGATCCGGGACAGCTGCGCGACGCGATCCACCTGGTGCGCAAGCAGGGCTATTCGTGGGTCGACGGCGAGTACGATGAATCGATCGCAGGGCTGGCGGTTGCCGTGCGCAATCAGGACGGGGACGTCGTGGCGGCAATCAACGTGAGCTTGCCGGCCGGCTTGTTCGACGAGGCGGCGGCGGTACGCGAGTTTCTGCCGGAGCTGCGGCAGACCGCCTCCCATTTGCGAGCGCAGTCATAGGAGCGGCAGCATTGCCGCTCCGGATCCCTGCGGCAAGCCGCGCTTCTACAACATCACGAAGCCGCCTGACGCGCCCAGCGTTTGCCCGGTGACAAACAGCGCCCGCTCGGAAGCCAGGAACGCGACCACCCCGGAAATGTCCTCTGGCCGCGACAGCCGTCCGGCGCCCTTGGCGATCGGGTAGAGCGGCAGCATCTTCGGCAAGCGCTCGTCGTTCTCGATGGTCGCGTCCACGCGCAGCGGCCCGTCCTTGATGCCCGCGTGCGATACGGCGCCCAGGGCGACCGAGTTGACGGTAATCCGGTGCCGCCCGTGCTCGCGCGCGATGGCTTTGCCGAACGCGGCGATCGCCGCCTTCGCGCCGGAGTAGACGGCGAGATGGGCCTCGCCCACCCGTCCGGCTTCCGAGATGATATTGACGATGCGGCCGCCGCCGGCGTCGATCATGCCGGGCAGCACCGCGCGGCAGCAGTGCATGGTGCCGTAGACATTCAGGTCCACCACCTTGGCCCAGTCCGCGACCGGCATGTCGAGGAACAGCGGGGTGCGGCCGCCCTTCTCGCGGCGCTCCGGCACGATGCCGGCGTTGTTGACCAGCACCGTGACCGGCTTGCCGAACTGCTCGCGCGCCTGCGCAACCATGGCGTCGATCTGCTCGGGGCGCGTGATGTCAGCCGGCACGGGCAGCGCCCGCCCGCCGGCCTGCTCGATGTCCGCGGCAACCGCCTGGGCGCGTTCCGCAAACAGGTCGTTGACCACCACCAGCGCGCCTTCGGCCGCCAGTTCGATGCAGATCTGCCGGCCTACGCCCTGGCCGCCGCCGGTGACGAGCGCCACCTTGCCTTCGAGTCCCAGATTCATGGTGTCCCTTGTGTGTTGTGTGATGGCAGGAGTGCCCCGCGCTGGCGAGGCGACGGTCGTCGGAGGCGACCGGCCTCAGCGCCCGGTGAAGACCGGCTTGCGCTTTTCGACGAAGGCCCGCATGCCCTCCTTGCGGTCCTCGCTGTCGATGATCATGGCGGCGGCGTAGCGCTCGAACTCGAGCCCGGAGTCGATGTCGCCTTCGAGGCCGCGATTGATCGCGCGCTTGGCAAAGCGCACCGCCAGCGGCGGCTGTTCGGCAATGCGTTGCGCCATCGCCAGCGCGGCGGGCATCAGCGCGTCCGGAGCCAGCACGCGCGTGACGATGCCGTATTGCAATGCCGTCTGCGCATCGACCAGGTCGGAGGTCAGCACGAGTTCCTTCGCCCGTGCCGCGCCGATCAGCCGCGGCAGCCGCTGCGTGCCGCCCGCCGCGGGGATGACGCCGAGCTTGACCTCCGGCAGGCCAAAGCGGGCGGTGCTCGCCGCGATCCGGATGTCGCAGCACAGCGCCAGCTCCAGGCCGCCGCCAAGCGCCACGCCGTTGATCGCGGCGAGCACCGGCTTCTCGAATTCCTCGATATCGCGGAACAGGTCGTGCGTGGCGCGCTGGGCGAAGAAGTACTCTGTGCCGGCCACCGTGTTGCCGGCGCGTTCCTTGATATCGGCCCCGGCACAGAAGGCGCGGTCGCCGGCGCCGGTCAGCAGTACCGCGCCCACGCGCGCGTCTGCCCGCGCATAGTCGAGGAAGGCGCGCGCCAGGTCCGGCTTCATGCTGCCGCCCAGCGTGTTCATGCGGTCGGGCCGGTTCAGCGTGATGACCGCGACGTTCTGCTGCACTTCGTAGCGCAAGGTTTCCAGCGGCGGATGGTGTTCGGTCATGAATAGTCCTTGTCGTTGGACGGGGGCGTCTCAGCGCGGGGGCGCGGCGAGCACGTGGGCGATGGCGACGGAGCCGAGGCCTATCATGTGCGCCATGCCGAGTCGCGCGCGCGAATGCTGGCGGTCGCCGGCCTCGCCGCGCAGCTGGCGCGTCAGTTCGGCGATCTGTCCGATGCCGGTCGGGCCGAGCGGGTGACCCATGCCGATCAGTCCGCCCGATGCATTGATGGCGCAGCGCCCGCCGATGGCCGATTCGCCGCGCAGCAGGTATCCGGCACCGTCGCCAGGCTCGCAGACGCCAATGGCCTCGCTGTACAGCAGTTCTTCCACCGAGAACGCGTCGTGCAGCTCCAGCAGGTCCAGGTCGCGCGGTCCGACGCCCGCCGCTTCGCAGGCAGCGGTGGCACTGCGGCGTACCAGCTCGATCGCGCCGCTGCCGTATTCCGTTTCCTCGCGCTCGCTGCCGGCGACCGAGGACAGCACGCGGATGCAGCGGTCCGCGGTGAGGCCAAGTCGGGCCATTGCCCGTCCCGAAACCAGCACCACCGCGGCGGCACCGTCGCCGCGCGGGCAGCATTGCTGCACCGTCAGGTCGCCCACGACTTTCGGCGAGGCAAGCACCTGCTGCAGCGTGCGAGGCTTGCGGAACTGCGCGAACGGGTTGCGTGCGGCGTTGCCGTGGTTCTTGACGGCGACGCCGGCCATCGCGTCGATGCCGGCGCCACGCTCGCGCAGATAGCGGCGCGCCATCATGGCGAACTTGACCGCCGGAATGGTGGCGGTGTCGGACAGGCGCTCGAGCCCGTCCTTGTTCGCCGCGCGACGGCCGTCGCCGTGCTTGTCGACGCCCACGGCGAGCACGATGTCGCTCTGGCCTACGGCGATCTCCTGGCAGGCCTGCCGGAAGGCGAACGAGCCGGATGCGGAGGCGTTTTCCACCTGGGTTACCGCCAGCCCGGTGGAGCCGAGGTGGCGCAGCATCACGCGTCCGGCCGCCATGCCGATGGAGGTAGTGCCAACGTAGGCGCTGTCCAGGTCGGCAAAGCGCAGCCCGGCATCGGCCAGCGCGGCGCGCACCGCCGTGAGGCCGAGATGGGTGTAAGGGGTGTCGCTGGGGAATTGATAGGGGTGCAGCCCGATGCCGGCGACATATACGCCGCCGTTGCCGTCGATCCATGCTGTCATTGCGGCGTCTCCTGGTTCTCGGGCACGAACACGCAGTCGAAGTGCGCGCCATCGGGGCAAGGACGGGCGATCGCCCGCAGCGTCATGCCCGGCTGCAATCCGGCTTCCGCATCGACGCCGAGCACGCCTTCCTCGACCAGGTCGCCGGCGATGCGGATGTCCCCGACGATGGCCGGTGCCGCCATGCCGGGTGCCAGCGGCACGTGCAGCGTCACGAATTCGAGCAGCGTGCCGCCGCCGCGCATGCCGATGCGAACGGCCTCCGACAACGGCGTGCCGCAGTGGCGGCAGCCGGGGGCGTTGGCGGGAAAGGTCAGGCGGCTGCAGTCCGGGCAGCGCGCATAGAAGAAGTCGAGCGAGCGACCATCGGCGGCGAGCCGGTACAGCGTAGGTCGCAGGGGTTGGAGCGAGGCTGGTATCGACATGGCGCTACTCCAGGGTCGCACCGGACTGGCGCACGACCTCGCGCCAGCGGATCATTTCCGACTTCACCATCGAACCGAGCCGTTCGTCACGCACGTCCTTCAGTGGCGTGCTGCCGAATTTCTCGGTGATCGCGCGCATCTCCGGCGAGGCAATCGCCCGTGCGATCTCGTCGCCGAGCTTGCGCGCGATCTCCGGCGGGGTCTTCGCGGGCAGGAACACGGCGCTCCATGCCGTCGACTCGGCGCCCGGATAGCCGAGCTCCGCGACGGTGGCGACCTGCGGGGCAATCGACAGCCGCGCTTTCGCCGTGACCGCGAGCGGCCGCAGCTTGCCGCTCTCGATCATCGGCATCACCACCATCGGGTAGTCGAACATCACGTCCACATTGCCCGCGACCAGGTCGTTGAGGGCCGGGTTGCTGCCCTTGTAGGGCACGTGGGTCATCTTGATGCCGGCTGCCTTCTGGAACAGCTCGGCGGTCAGATGGGTGCCCGTGCCCGGACCGGCCGAGCCGAAATTGACCTTGCCCGGATTGGCCTTGGCATACGCCACCAACTCCGCCACCGACTGGAACGGACGCGCGGGGTTGACGACCAGGATCAGCGGCGTGGCCGAGAGCGCGTGGACGGGCACGAAGTCCGTCACGGGGTCGTAGCGCAGGTTCTTGTACAGCGCCAGGTTGGCCGCGTGCGTACCCTGCGTGCCGTAGATCATGGTGTAGCCGTCCGGCGGCTGGCGCGAAGCCGATTCGACCCCGATGGAGCCGCCCGCGCCGGGCCGATTCTCGACCACCACGCTCTGTCCGAGTTGCTCGCTCAGCTTCTTCGCGAGCATGCGCGAGACGTTGTCGGTGATGCCGCCCGGCGTGAACGGGACGACGAACGTGATCGGCTTGCTCGGCCACGTGGATGCGATGGCCGCTGGCGCCAACGACGCCATGCCCAGCGCGCCGGCCGCCGCCAGGCCGCGCAACAGCGCCCGTCTCAGGATGTCCATGCGTGTCTCCTCGTTGTTTTTTGCCTTCCGGTGCGGATCCGATGCACGCGCATGCCGGGCATCGGCGCGGTCCCACGTCTTCTTCAAGCTACGACAGGTCGCAATATAGGACGATATTTCGGAGATAGCCACAGAAACGATCCTTTTGGGGGGCGAGCGTTTACCCGAGGAGGAAATGCGCAAAGGAATGCACTATGGTGGCTCTGGAGGCGAGATCGGACGCAAGGGTGCGACGCAGGCGATCGCTATAATCCGTGGACATTTACGAAATTTCGGAGAACGTATGCCTTCGCTCGTACCCGCCGCCGCACGCACCATGGGGCTGCTCGAAGTGTTCGCCCGCGAGCGCCGCGAGCTGTCGAACTCGGACCTGGCCAGACTGATGGACCTGCCGGAAACCAGCTGCTCCGACTTGCTGCATACCCTGCACGAACTGGGCTACCTGGTGCGAACGGCGCGCAGCCGGCGCTTCTATCCGACCGCGCGGCTGCTGGCAATTGCAAGGGATATCTCGTCCAGCGACCCGCTGTTCGCGATCGGCAGCGAGGCGTGCGAGCTGCTGCGCGACAAGACTGGCGAGACCGGGCTGTTTGGCCGCGTTGAGGGGGGCGTGGTACGGGTGCTGGCTTTCACCGAGGGCCGTCATCCGCTGCGCTACATGCAGAACGTTGGCGACAAGCTGGCGTTGCACGTGTCCGCGCTGGGCAAGGCGATCCTGGCGCTGGGCTCGCCCGAGGAAGCGGCGCGGCAGCTGCGGCTCAAGCCGCTGAAGGCCATCGCGCCGGGGACGATCACCGATCTGGGCAAGCTCGAGGCGCAGGTCGAGCGCGCGAGACGCGACGGCTGGATCTGGGTGGAGAACGAAGGCGGCGACGGGCTGGGCGCATTCGCGGTGGCCGGTTACATCGGCGGGGAGCCGCTGGCACTGTCGGTGGCCGGGCCGGTGGACCGGCTGCGTGCGAATCGCCAGTCGGTACTGCAGGCGTTGCAGGAAGTACGGGCGATCGTGTTTCGCAACGAGGTGGGCGAAGCGCTGGAGCCGGCATCGCCGTCCACGGGCGGGCGCGCACCGCGTCGGGGGACAGCGACGAGGGCGCGGCGGGTATCGACGGTGTAGTTGCCCCGCCGGGCCGGGCCAGCGTCGGACAGGAAGTCGAACGAATACCAGGGCAAGGGGCGGCGTGCGCCGGCACGTGGCCAACCACAAGAACGGCATCACGCCGACAGGAGACACCCATGCATTTCGTGCTGAACGACGAGCAGGCCATGCTGCGCGACAGCGTCCGCCGCTTCATGAAAGGCGAGGTCGCACCGCTGGTCGCCCAACATGACCGCGCGCATACCTTCCCTTTCGAGATCCTGCCCGCGCTGGCGCAGTTCGGCTATATCGGCGGCCGCCTGCCGGAAGAGGACGGCGGCATGGGGCTGGACCACATGACGTGGGCGATGCTGATGGAGGAGGCCGGCTATACCTGGCTGTCGCTTCGCACCATGCTGAACATCACCAACGGCAGCATCCTCAAACTGGCCAGCGAGGGCACGCCCGAACAGAAGGAGAGGTACCTGGCGCCGCTGCTGCGCTCGGAGCGCCGCTGCTGCACGGCGATCTCGGAGCCCGGCACGGGCTCGAACATCGCGCAGATCCAGACCCGCGCCGATCGCGACGGCGACAGCTATGTGCTCAATGGCCGCAAGCTGTGGATCACCAACGGCGCCTTTGCCGACTTCGCCATCGTGGTCGCGCGCACCTTCAGCCCCGATTGCGACGGGCAACTGTCGACCTTCATCGTCGAGCGCGAGGTGTCCCCCTACGAGGTACGGCGCGTGGAGACCATGGTGCTGCGCAGTACCGGCACGGCGGAGCTGGGCTTCGACAACGTGCGCATTCCGCGCGAAAACCTGCTGGGCCCGGAAGGCAGCGCCCTCAAGCGAATGCTCAAGGGACTGGACGCCGCCCGCGTCAATATCGCCATGGGCGCCGTCGGCGCGGCGCAGGCCGCGCTGGACCTGTCGATCGACTATGCGCGCACCCGCACCCAGTTCGGCCGGCCCATCGGCAGCTTCCAGCTGGTGCAGAAGCACATCGTCGACATGACGATCCGCGTGGAGGCCGCACGTGCGCTCGGCATGCGTGCGGCCGCGGCGCTGGATGCCGATCACGACGCGCGCACCGCCGCGTCGATTGCCAAGCTCTACGCGACCGAAGCCGCGCATGAAGTCGCCGACATGGCATTGCAGGTGCATGGCGGGCTGGGCTACGCGACCGACTATCCGATCGAGCGGATCTTCCGCGACACGCGCGGCGGCACCATCCCCGAGGGCACCACCGAAGTGCAGACGCTGATCGTCGGCCGGGAAATCCTCGGCATCTCTGCCATCGCCTGAGCGCCACCGCAGCCGCGCATCCCCTGTACGCGCCTTCTTGCGCGCGCCGCCCAACCCTTGCCCGGTACCGATATCCGGGCCGTCTTCCGGAGCGCATGCCATGACCGCCGGCACGACCGACCTTTCCCGTCTCATCCACCCCCGCTCCATCGCCCTGGTGGGCGCATCCGACCGCGCGACCAGCATCGGCGAGCGGACCATGACCAATCTGCTGGCGCATTCGCGCTTTGACGGCGACATCTGGCTCGTCAACCCCGGCAAGACCGAGCTCGCGGGGCGCCGCTGCTGGCCCAGCGTGGCGGCGTTGCCCGCGACGCCCGATGTCGCCGTGGTGGTGGTGCCCGCCGCGGGTGTGCTCGAGGTCCTGGAACAATGCGGCGCGCGCGGCGTGCGCTTTGCCATCGTGCTCAGCTCCGGCTTTGGCGAGACCGGTCCTGACGGCGAGCGGGCCCAGCAGCAGATGCAGGCCATCGCGGCGCGTACCGGCATGCGGCTGTACGGCCCCAACTGCCCGGGCCTGACCAACGTCAATGCGCAGCTTGGCCTGACCTTCTCGCCGTCGTTCCCGCATGACCTGGTCCAGGGGCCGATCGGCCTGGCGACGCAGGGCGGCGGGCTGGGGCGCAACGTGATGCAGGCGATGGAGCGCGGCATCGGCATCGGGCTGTGGGCGTCCACCGGCAACGAGGTGGACCTGCAGGTGGCCGACTTCATTGGCTACATGGCCGATGCGCCGGATATCAAGGTCATCGCCACGCTGCTTGAAGGAATCAAGGACGGCGCGCGCTTCGTCGCGGCCGTGCAGCGCGCGGCGGCGAACGGCAAGCCGGTGGTGGCACTGAAGGTGGGCCGCTCGGAGTATGGACGGCGGGCGGCGCAATCGCACACCGCGTCGCTGACCGGTTCGGCCGAAGTCAACAGCGCGGTATTTCGCCAGCTTGGCGTCATCGAAGTCCACGACATCGACGAACTGGTCGATACGGCCTGGCTGCTGGCGCGGGCGTTGCCGCAGGGCCGCGACGCGCTGGCGGTCTATTGCTCGTCGGGCGGCACCTCGGCACTGACCGCCGATGCAGTCGGCGCGGAGGGGCTGACGCTGGCGAGTTTCGCCACGGCGACCACGGAGACGCTGCGTGCAAGCCTGCCGGACTACGCCGCCATCGGCAACCCGGTCGATACGACAGCGGTGGTGCTGAGCGACGCGACGGTAGTGGAAAAGACGCTCGGCGCCGTCGCGGCCGATCCCAATGTCGGCCTGGTGGTGCTGCCCATTACGCTTGACTACGGCGAGACCACCACGCGGATGGCGCAGAACATCGTCAATGCACAGGCGCGTACCGCCACGCCGATCCTGCCGATCTGGATGAGCGACCGGCTCGGCGATGGCTATCGGGTACTGGTCGAGCATGGCTTTGCGCCGCCGCGCACGGTGAACAAGGCGATTACCGCGGTGAGGCGCTGGGTGGAGTACGGCCGATGGCGCGCACGGCAAGGGCGGGCCCCGTCCGGGGCGCCGGCGCCGCGCCTGCCGACGGTGCCGTCCGAACCGCGCCAGATCGCTGGCAGCGGCGATACGGCGGCCGTGACGCGGCGGGCCCTGACCGAGGCCGAGGCCAAGCACCGGCTGCGGCAGCATGGCATCGCACTGCTGCCGTTCGAGGTGGCGCGCTCCGCGGAGGAGGCGGTCCGCATTGCCACCGGGTTCGGCTATCCGGTGGTCGCCAAGATCGCCAGCGCGGACATCCTGCACAAGTCCGACATCGGTGGCGTGCGCATTGGCCTTGCCGATGCGGCCGCGGTGCACGAGGCGTTCGAGAGCATCGGCGCCGCGGCGAGAGCGCATTGTCCGGATGCCCGCATCGACGGCGTGCTGATCGAGAAGATGGCGCCAGCCGGCGGCATCGAGCTGATGGTGGGCGTGACGCGCGACCCGGTCTTCGGCCACGTCATGACCTTCGGGCTTGGCGGCATCCATGTCGAGATCCTGCGCGACGTGTCGCGGCGGATGCTGCCATTGCAGGCAGGGGAGGCCGCGGCGCTGGTCCGCGAGATCCGCGCGTTTCCCTTGCTCGCCGGTGCCCGCGGCCGCCCGCCGGCGGACCTGTCCGGGCTGGAGGCGCTGCTGATGCAGGTGTCGCGCTTCGTTGCCGACAATGCCGGCTGGATCGAGGAGATGGATCTGAACCCGGTCTGGGTCGATACGGTGGCCGGCGGCCAGAGCCGTGGCGCGATGCCGCTGGACGCGGTGATCGTCGAGCGGCGGCCGGATGGCACGGCGACGGGAGCCGGCGCATGAGCGACGACACCACCGCAACGGTCGCCGCCCACAACGCCCCCCATGCCGCGCATGCCCCGCTGCATGGCGTCAGCGTGCTCGACTTCAGCGAGCTGCTGCCGGGACCGTTCTTCACGCAGAACCTGGCCGAGCTGGGTGCGCACGTGCTCAAGATAGAACGGCCCCCGCATGGGGACAATGTTCGGCGCATGGGTCCCGGCGTGTTCGCCGCGGTCAACCGTGGCAAGCACAGCCTGCTCGCCGACCTGAAGGACGACGGGCAACGCGAACAGATTCTCGCGCGGGTGGCGCAGGCCGATATCCTGGTCGAGTCGTATCGGCCGGGCGTCATGGCGCGCCTGGGCATGGACGCGGCCACGCTCTGCGGCCGGTTTCCACGGCTGATCTACGTGTCGCTGAGCGGCTACGGCCAGCACGGCCCGTGGGCGCAGTTGCCCGGTCATGACATCAACTACCTGGCCGCATGCGGCACGCTGGCGGTATCCGGTGCCGCGGGGGCGGACGACGAGCCGGCGCAGACCTTCGGTCTTCCCGTCGCGGATCTGTGCGGCGCGATGTATGCGCTGTCTGCCACGCTGGCGGCGCTGGTCCAGCGCGCGCACACCGGCCGCGGCCAGTATCTCGATGTGGCGCTGGCCGACTGCACGCTGCACTGGATGAATGCGCGCTTCGGCGCATGGAAGGGCGCGGGGGCCGATACGCTGGCGTCGCAGCGGGCGATGGCGCAGGTCAAGCCGGCCTATGGCGCCTTCCGCTGCCGCGACGGCCGCTATCTGTCGGTGGCCGCGCTGGAGGACCACTTCTGGGTGCGGCTGTGCGAGGTGCTGCCGATGGCGCCGTACGACGGCGAGCCATGGCGCGCACTGGCATTGCGCAAGCGCGATGCGGGGGCCATCAATGCGGCCCTTGGGCAGGCGCTATCGACACTGGACTGCGACGCCGCGTTCGCGCGGCTGGCCGACGCGGACGTTCCCGCCGCTCCCGTGGTCGCACCGAACGAGGTGGCTGCGCTGCCGCAGTTCCGCGACAGGAACAAGTTCGACGGTGCCAGCCCGGATGCCACGCTGCCACTGGCGCGCTTTCCGGTGCCGATGCACGGGGTCGCGCCCGACAGCCTCGGCCTGCCGCCGGTCCTGGATAGCGCGCGGCAGCGATGACGGCCAGCACTGGCTCGGCTGCCGCGCAGCCGCCTGCGCCGTTCGCCACCCGGCTCACGCGCCTGTTCGGCATCGCGCATCCGCTGCTGGGCGGCGGCCTGATGTGGCTGTCCAGGCCGCGTTACGTTGCGGCGCTGGTCAACGCGGGCTGCATGGGGTTCCTGACGCCGCGCTCGTTCGACAGTCCGGACGCGTTCGGCGAGGCGCTGGTCCAATGCAGGGTGCTGACCGGAGGTCGCCCGTTCGGCGTCAATCTGACGCTGGCCTCCCGTCCCGGCGGAAACGACGGGGTGGTCACCGCGCTGGAACAGGCACTGGCCCATGGCGTGCGGCACTTCGAAACGGCAGGGCAAGGCCCCGGCGAACTGATCGCGCGTATCCACGAGGCGGGCGGTGTCGTCATCCACAAGGCATCGAGCCTGCGTCATGCGCTGGCGGCCGAACGCGACGGCGCCGACGCGGTGGCGCTGGTCGGCATGGAGGAAGGGGGCCATCCCGGCGCCAACGAACTGCCCACCATGCTGCTGGGCGCGCTGGCGCTGGACCGGCTGCGCGTGCCGGTCGCCGTTGGCGGCGGCATCGGGCATGGGCGCCAGCTTGCCGCGCTGCTGGCGATGGGGGTGGACGGCGCCGTCTGCGGCAGCCGCTTGCTGGTGTGCGAGGAGATCGAAGCGCACGACGCCTACAAGCGGCACCTGGTCGGTTGCGACGAGCACGCGACGGTCGCGGTGCTGCGCACGCTGGGCAATACCCTGTGCGTGCTGCGCAACGCGACCGCCGAGCTGGTAGCTGCCCGTGAACGGGCAGGCGCGCGCGACTACGCCGCCTTCGGCGATCTGCTGGACAGTCGCATCACGCGGGATCGCTGCTATGGCGAAGGGGACTGGCAGCGCGGCATGGCGTCGCTCGGTCCGGCCATCGCCTTCGCCGACCGGATCGAACCGCTGGCCGATATCGTCGCCACGCTGCTGGCGCAGGCGAGCGCCGCGCTCGATGGGCTCGACCATGTCCGTCGCACACCGTTGGGAGGCCGACCATGACCGCACTGCCCTTTCTCGATCGGCTGGCCTTGCCCGTGGTCGCCGCGCCGATGTTGCGAGTGTCCGGCATCGAGCTGGTGTCCGCCGCTTGCCGGGCCGGCATCGTCGGGGCCTTTCCCACGGCGAACTGCGCCTCGCTGGGGGAGCTGGACGGCTGGCTCGATCGCCTGCGCCGCGAGGCGCGGGAGGCCGCCGAGCGGGGGGAGCCCGTACATGGGCCGTTCTGCCCCAACCTGATCATGCGGCGGGACCCGGCGAAGCTGCGCGACGAGTTTGCGCTGATCGCCAGCTACCAGCCGCAGGTGGCGATCACCAGCGTCGGCTCGCCCGCCGCTGCCATTCCCGTGCTGCACGCGGCAGGGTGCCGCGTCCTCGCCGATGTCGCCACCCTTCACCATGCGCGCCGAGCCCTCGATGCGGGGGCCGACGGTCTGGTGCTGCTGACCGCTGGCGCCGGCGGCCACACCGGCTGGGCCAATCCCTTCGCCTTCGTGCGGGCAGTCCGGGCGTTCTTCGACGGTCCCATCATGCTGTCCGGTGGCATCAGCGACGGGGCTGGCGTCGCGGCGGCGCGGGTGCTCGGCTGCGACCTCGTCGGCATGGGGACGCGCTTCATTGGCGCGCGCGAGAGCCTGGCAAGCGACGGCTACAAGGCCATGCTGCGCGCGAGCACGCTGGACGACATTCGCACCACGCGCGCCTTTACCGGCCTGCCGGCCAACTTCCTCGTCCCGTCGATCCGGCAGACCGGGCTCGACCCGGACGCGCTCGACGAGTCGGTCACCGTGCAGCAGGCGCGCGAGCGGTTTGGCGGCGGTGCCGACGGCGTGGTGATCCGGCGCTGGCAGGACCTGTGGAGCGCCGGGCATTCCGTATCGGGCGTCACGCAGATCGAACCCGCAGCGCTCATTGTCGAGCGCTTGACCGCGCAGTATCGGCAGGCGAGGGCGAGCCGGCATTGATGCCGGCCTTAGCCCGCCAGCGTCAGCGAGACCGCGGCCGTCCCCACTCTGGCCTCATAGACGCCCGTGCGCGCGGTATCCACCGGCACGCACAAGGTTCCGGTGGTCACCACCGCGCCCTCCGGAATCGTCTGCCGCTGCAAGGCCAGTTGCTTCCACAGGAACGATAGCGACAGGAACGGTTGCGTGCGGTCGTCGCCGGACAGCGACTGCGCGACGCGCTCGCCGTCGCGCCAGATACCCGCGTCCTCGTCGTACAGCATCCCTTGCGCAAACGGCACGATGTCGCCGAGCACCAGCGCATGGAAGCCGACGTTGTCGGCGACGAAGCTGGCTTGTCCGACCGCCTTGCGGTCATGGAAGCGGCTGTACACCACCTCCATGGCCACATGCGCCCCGGCGATCATCGTCCCGATGTCCAGCGCTTCGTCGGCCGGCGAAATCTCGCGCACGAAACGGAAGGCGATTTCCGCCTCCAGCGTCATGGCGGTGCCGACCGGCAATTGCAGGCTGCTGCCCGACGGAATGACCCGGGACGGAATCAGGCATCCCGTCACGGGTGCCGCCGGCAGTTCGCCGCGCAGCCCGCGCGGCGAGGCCCCGGCGATCTTCCAGCCGCAATGGCCTTCCCCGATTCGCTCGACCATCACCGCTTGCGCGGCGTAGCCCTGCTCCAGTGACGCTGGACGCTCCTGCTCAGGCAACGCCGTCAGCCGCTCGCCGGTGTTCCAGGCGGTGGCGAGGCGCTCGCCGGCGGGGGTCGGATTCCAGGAAGGGGCGATCGGTTGTTGCATTCGTGCATGTCCTTGAAAGTGGGAGAGTCCTCGCGGGCGGCGGCAGTCACCCTTGTCGTCGCGCACCGCAGAGGTGCAAAAGATACTTCCGGCCTTCCCGCCAGGCCGCGGCCGGGAAAGCAGCAGGAACTCCGCAGTAACGCCGCGCTCCACATGCTATCCGTCGCCCCGGGGACGAATCCGGCGCATGTTGCTCTGGCGATGCTTTCGGTTGTTTCCTATTGTAGACAGCTCAGGCCGTCGCACTTTTCGAGTGTCGATCTCGGCCTGTAGCGAGACCTCAGCGGAGGGTGGATGGACCAACACAAAGAAAGCAGGCCGCAGGGCATCCTGTCGGTATTCGACGCGGTGGTCATCATGGTCGGCCTCGTCATCGGCGTCGGGATTTTTCGCACGCCCTCCATCGTCGCCGCCAATGTCTCCTCGGAGGCGATGTTCATCCTGGTCTGGCTGGCCGGTGGGCTGGTGACGCTGGTCGGTGCGCTCTGCTATGCCGAGCTCTCCTCTGCCCATCCCGATACGGGCGGCGAATATCACTTCCTTTCGCGTGCCTATGGCAAGCCGGTAGCGATGCTGTTCGGCTGGGCGCGCTGCACCGTGATCCAGACCGGCGCCATCGCCGCCGTTGCCTTCATGCTGGGCGACTACCTTGCCCAGCTCTTTCCGCTGGGACCCTATGGCGCCGCCATCTACGCGGCCCTGTCGGTGGCCGCGCTGACCGCCGTCAATGTGGTCGGTACGGTGGAGGGCAAGAACCTGCAGGTGGTGGTGACGTTCATCGAAGTCGCGGCGATCGCGGCCATCATCCTGTTCGGGCTGTTCGGCACGCCCGGCGCCGCGCAGGCGCCGGCCGCCGCCGGGGCGGGCGCGTCGCAAGGGGCGGCACTGGGCATGGCGATGATCTTCGTGCTGCTGACCTATGGCGGCTGGAACGAGGCGGCCTATCTGACCGGCGAGCTGAAGGACGCGCCGCGCAACATCGCCCGTGTGCTGGCACTGGGCACGCTGATCCTGGTGGCGCTGTACACGCTCGCCAATCTGGCGCTGCTGTCGATCCTCGGTCTGGACGGGCTGCGCGGGTCGAGCGCGGTGGCGGCCGACATGATGCGCGCGGTGGCCGGACCGACGGGCGAGAAGGTGGTGACGATCGCCATCGTGGTGGCGGCCATCTCCACGCTGAATGCGACCATCTTCACCGGCTCGCGCGTCTTCTACGCGATGGCACGCGACATGACGGTGATGCGCTGGGTGGGCATCTGGAATGGCCGCGGCAAGACGCCCGCCAACGGCCAGATCGCGCAGGGGCTGATCGCGCTGGCGCTGATCGCGCTGGGTGCGGTGACACGGGACGGCTTCAAGGCGATGGTCGACTACACCGCGCCCGTGTTCTGGGGCTTCCTGCTGCTGGTCGGCCTGTCGCTGTTCGTGCTGCGCTGGCGCGAGCCGCATCGCGTGCTGCCGTATCGGGTGCCGCTTTACCCCATCACGCCGATCGTCTTCTGCCTGACCTGCCTGTACATGCTGTATGCCAGCGTGATGTACACCGGCACCGCCGCGCTGATCGGCATCGCGGTGCTGGTGGCGGGCGCGCCGATCCTGCTGTTCCGCCGCAAGGGCGAGCAGCCCGGACAGGAACCGGAGCGCGCGCTGGAGCGCCAGCCCGCTCGCCGCGCCGCTGATGCCGACCCGATCTGATGTCCCCACCAATCGACAGGAGAGTATCGATGTCAACCAAGCACAGGGCCGTTGCCGTTACGCTGATGCTGGCTTGCACGGTCGCATGGAACCCGGTCGCCACCGCCCAGACCGGCACCGCCCCGACCTCCACCTACAAGCCCTCGGTGGGGCAGGCAGGCAAGGATGTGGTCTGGGTGCCCACTTCGCAGGCGCTGGTCGACCGCATGCTCGACATGGCCAAGCTCACGCCGCAGGACCGGCTGGTGGACCTCGGTTCGGGCGATGGCCGCACCGTCATCACGGCGGCCAAGCGCGGCGCGACTGCCCGGGGCATCGAGTACAACCCGGACATGGTGGCAATTTCCCGCCAGGCCGCCAAGGCGGAGGGCGTCTCGAAGCGCGCCACCTTCGAGCAGGCCGACATCTTCCAGTCGGACTTCTCGGACGCGACCGTGGTCACGCTGTTCCTGCTGCCCAGCCTGAATGTCCGCCTGCGCCCGACGATCCTGGAGATGAAGCCGGGCACCCGCGTGGTGTCGAACAGCTTCGACATGGGGGAATGGGAGCCGGACGAGACCGCCCAGGTCTCGCAGGGATGCTCCGGCCATTGCGTCGCCTACAAGTGGATCGTCCCCGCCAAGGTGGGCGGCACCTGGCGCGTCGATGGCAAGGAGCTGGTGTTGACGCAGACCTTCCAGAAGGTCGAGGGCACGCTGCGCGACGGCAACGGCGCGGTGCCGATCCGCGAAGGGCGGCTGGAAGGCACTCGAATCGCCTTCCAGGTGGGTGACAAGCGCTTTACCGGCGAGGTCAACGGCAAGGCCATGCAGGGCAAGCTGACGGACGGTTCGTACTGGAGCGGAACGCTGGTCGGTCAATGACGGTGGGCGCTGTCGGCGCACGACCGATGGCGCAAGGGACGCCCCTGCACCGATACTGAGCAAAACCGGGTGAAGGGAGACGGCATGCCGAAGCTCAGAATCGCGACCTTCAATATCAACGGGATCCGTGCGCGCCTGCCGGCGCTGCTGCAATGGCTGGAGCGCGAGGCGCCGGATGTCGCGTGCCTGCAGGAACTGAAGACGACCGACGACGCCTTCCCGATCGAGGCGATCCGCGCGGCCGGGTACGACGCGATCTGGCAGGGCGAGAAGTCATGGAACGGGGTCGCGATCCTGGCCCGGGGAGCGCAGCCGGTGGAAAGCCGGCGCGGCCTGCCCGGTGACCCGAACGATCGCCAGAGCCGCTATATCGAGGCGGCGGTGGAAGGGGTGCTGATCGGCTGCTTCTACCTGCCCAACGGCAATCCGCAGCCCGGGCCGAAGTTCGACTACAAGCTGGCATGGTTCGAGCGCTTGCTGCGCCATGCTCAGGGCTTGCTCGACAGCGGCCATCCCGTGGTGCTGGCCGGCGACTACAACGTGGTGCCGACCGACGAGGACATCTACAACCCGCGCTCGTGGCGCAAGGATGCGCTGCTGCAGCCGGAAAGCCGCGAATGCTATGCAAGGCTGCTGGCGCAGGGCTGGACCGATGCGCTGCGCACGCGCTATCCGGACGAGCGCATCTATACCTTCTGGGACTACTTCCGCCAGCACTGGCAGACCGACTCCGGGCTGCGGATCGACCATCTGCTGCTCAGCCCGTCGCTGGCGCCGGGTTTGCGCGATGCGGGCGTGGACAAATGGGTCCGCGGCGAGCCGCATGCGAGCGACCATGCGCCGACCTGGATCGAGCTGGAGACGAAGCCGGGCGGGCGCAAGCGCAAGAGCTGATTGCCGCAAGCGTCGTCCAATGAAAAACGGCCCGCCGGTCTTTCGACTGGCGGGCCGTTTCTCTTGCCCGTGGTCGGCAGGGACCGTTTGCCGCGGTCCCTGCCCGGATCGATCACGCGCGATCGATCAGGCGCCGATCGGCAGACCGTCCTTGTGGCGAACCACGATGGTCGACGAGCGAGCCGGCAGGTCAGCGCTCGGCCACTGGTTGGTCGGGTGCTGGATGTTGATGAAGAAGGTGGTCAGGTCCGGCGTGTAGGCAATGCCGGTGATCTCGCAACCCTGCGGACCCACCAGGAAGCGCTTGCATTCGCGGGTTTCCTGATCGACGTAGTGCATCGAGTTGGCACCGAAGATGTCGGTCGTGCTGGCGCCCGTGCCGGCATCGGTCTGCACCCACAGACGGCCCTTCGGATCGACACGGATGCCGTCCGGGCTGGAGAAGGTGTCGCCGACGATGTTGCCCTTCAGGTTGTCGGCAGCCAGCGACGGGTCGCCGGCCAGCAGGAAGATCTCCCACTTGAACGACGTGGCCAGCGGCGAATTGCCGTCTTCCGTCCAGCGAATGATGTGGCCGTGCGGGTTGGTGGCGCGCGGGTTGGCCGCATCGGTCTGACGACGGCCGCCGTTGTTGGTCAGCGTGCAGAACACCGCCTTGTCCAGGCCCACGGTGATCCACTCCGGACGGTCCATCAGCGTGCCGCCAGCGACGCGAGCCGCGCGGTGCGTGTTCAGCAGAACGTCGGCCTGCGAGTTGAAGTCGAAGGTCGTCGGGGCCGGGCTCACGGCCGACTGCGTCCAGTTGCCCGGGTCGCTGGCGCCGACCGTCAGGTTGTTCTTGCCCTGCGTCAGTTCGATCCACTGGCCGGTGCCGTCGCCGTTGAACTTGGCCACGTACAGCACGCCGTCGTCCAGCAGGCCGAGGTTGGCGGCGCGATTGGCCGGATCGAACGCCTTGTTCGGCACGAACTTGTAGATGCAGCCCGGGGTGCCGTCATCGCCCATGTAGAACGCCACGCGGTTGTTGGCGTCGGTCATGAAGGCGGTGTTCTCGTGCGAGAAGCGGCCCATCGCGGTGCGCTTGGTCGGCGCGCCCAGTTCGTTCAGCGGATCGATCTCGACCACCCAGCCATAGCCCTCGTCGGGCTTGGTGGTGTCCAGATAGTTGTCGGTGGTTTCTTCGCAGGTCAGGTACGTGCCCCACGGCGTATGGCCGCTCGAGCAGTTGTTCAGCGTGCCGACCACCGAGGTGCCGACCACACTGGCGGCCGGGCCGCTGACGCGATACAGCGAGTTGCCGGTGTAGCGCTTGTTGTAGCGCGAATCGCGCTTGACTTCCCACTTGCCGTCAACGAACTGCACTTCGATGATCGACACGCCGACGTGCGACAGCGCCAGGCGCTTCTGCTCGGCGGTGGCAGTGGCTTCGTCGTAGTCCACGCCGCGCCCGAACAGGATGTCGCTGTCCAGGTTCTCGTGGTTGATCGCCAGCAGGCCGCCCTTGAGGGGATCGACGCCGGGGATCTCGAAGAAATGCATGCCGTCGTGCTGGCCGCCAGCCAGACGCTCGGTTTCCGCCGAGCTCAGCGGGGTGCCGGTGTAGCCGACGGAACCGATCTCGACGGGGTCGCCGGCGGAGAACAGCACCTGAACGGTGTAGTTCTCCGGCACGGTCACGGTGTCGGCGGTGATCTTGTCGCCAACCGGGGTGAAGCGGATGCTGTAGTCCAGCGGAGCCGGCTCGACCGGGCCCGGAGCCGGTGCGGGCGCCGGTGCCGGCGTGTTGTCGTCATCGCCGCCGCACGCTGCCAGCAGGCTGGTGGAACCGAAAACCGAAAGCAGCGACAGGCTCAGACCGCCGCGGAGCACCTTGCGGCGCTCCGGATTGGCAGCGACGATATCCTCGAGCATCTTGCCCGGAACGGTGACATAGCCTTCGGCGGCGCGGCGCTTTGCGCGCGCCTTATCGGTGAGATAAGACATGAGTGGGGACTCCCTAGTTGGCTTCTTGGTTGCCGCATCGGTTCGCATCGACCAAGGCGGCAATGCAGATTGACGGCGAAGCGAATGCTAGGGGTGCTTCATGACCGGATGATGAAACAATGACTTGTTCATGTCCGGGAGAGGGAGAACACCGGAAGAGTATCGGGTGCTGACGGTTTGCTCCCCTCTCCCGCAAGGCGGGAGAGGGGCCGGGGGAGAGGGCAAGCGGGCGCATCGACCCGCTCCCAACCCCTTCAATCAAGCAAACGTATCCACTTCACCCTGCGGCAACCGCGAGGTCGCCACGGAAGCTGCCGGCACGTCCGCTACGCTCTCGCTGCCGGCGACCGAACTCCACGCCGGACCCGAGCCGCGTTGTCCATTCTGCTGCTGCCCCTGTCCTGCCTGGCCGGCAAACTGCTGCTCGGCGCCGACCGAGGTCTGGCCCAGCTGGATGCCCGAATCCGCCAGCGCGTTGCGCAGCTGCGGCAGCGCGGCTTCGATCGCGGCGCGCACGCTGGCGTGCGACGAGACGAACTGCGCCTGGGCCTGATCGTCCGCCACATTGAGGACGATCTTCAGCGGGCCGAGATCGGGCGGGTTCAATTGCAGCTCGGCGGTGTGGTTGCCCTGGGTGGTGAACCGCACCATCTGCTGGCTCAACGCCTGAGGCCAGTCGCTGGCGCCCACGCGCGGCGACAGCACGCCATGGCGGACCGCCTGCGCATCCTGGGTGCCGGTGTCCGTTGCGATCGCGGCGTTCAGCACGGAAACCGCGTCGGTACGGGCATCGGCGGGGCCGGCGGGCGCCTCTGCCGGCTGGCTGGCCGCGATGGCGGCCTGCAGCGCGGCGTTGGCGGACGGCGCGGCGGCCGGCGTTGCCGGGGCGGCCGCGCGCAGCGCCTGTGCATCGTGGCGCGCCGCCTGGCCGTCGGCCTGGCCACCTGTGGTCTGGCCGGACGTTGCCGTATCGGCGGCGACGGCGTTCTTCAGCAGGCCGTCGAAGGTGGCGGCGGGCTTGCCGCTGTCGGCCGTGCGGCTCGCGGCGTCGGCTGCGGCGTCGTGCTGGGGCAACAGGCTTTGCAGGTCCGCCAGCGCCGCTTCGGCGTCCGGCTTCGCGCCGGTAGCCGCTTCAGGTGCCGGCGCGGCGAGCGCCGCCCGTTGCGACGCGATGGTCTGCAAGGTATCGGCGGCAAGCGCGGAGGGATCCGCCACAGGGGGCGTGCCTGCCGCCGCCGCGCCGGCTGCGCCTGCGGCGAGCGTCGTGGCGGTATTGGCGCCCGCGGCGCCGTCGGCGCCCGTAACCGCCGCACCTGCGGCCTGTGCCGGCGTTGCCGGCAGTCCGAACAGGGCGGCAAGCAGCGCCGCCTCGGCGGAGCCTGCTTCGGCGGTCGTGCTCTCGTCTTCCGGCGAAGTGGGGCCGGTCCCGCTGTCGGCAACGGCGCTGGCTGCCTCGGCCGAGTTGTCCGCCGGCTTCGCAACGGCTTGCGCCGAGGCGTCCTGCTTTTTGCCGTCCGCGCGATCCGCGCTGGCGGGCTGCTCGCTCTTCCCGGCGTCCTTGCCGGCAGGGGCGGTGGAGGGCTTGCTGTCGACGGCGTCCTTGCGCGTTGCCTGCGAGGACCCGGCTTGCGCCAGGTTGCCGGCATCCTGCTGGGCTGCGCCGCGAGCGCGCACCAGCGCGTTGCCGAAGTCGCCACCCGACGGGGTTTGCGCTGCGGCGGCACGGCCGCTGTCAGGGCGGGCAGCGCCGCTGCCGAGGATCTGGCTGATATCCATGACTGGTTCTTGACTCAATGGTTGTGCCCGCTGGGCGCGTGCTGACGGGCCAGGCGTGCCGCGTATTCGTCGTTGGCCCGCTGTTCGCGGCGGGCGGTGATCACCTGCTCGCGCGCCTCGGCGCGGGCGACCAGGGTGTCGAAGGAGTTCAGGCGCCGCTTCTGCTTCTGCCAGTTGGCGCGGCCGGCCAGCAGTTGCGACTCGGCCTTGGCCAGCGCGTCGGTCTGGTGACGGATGGCGGCATCCAGCGAATCGAGAAACTGCGAGAAGTCGTGCCAGCGCGCCGACTGCATGCCGGTCTGCATCATCGTTTGCATCCGGCCGCGATATTCCTCGCGGTACTGCGTCAGCGCCTTGAGCTGCTGCTCCGCCTGCGTGCGCAGGCCCTGCAGGCGTCCCAGCTCGCGCGCGGCGGCGTCGGTGTCGTTCTGCGCGAGGTCGACCAGCGTGGTCAGCGGAGAGGTCTTAGCCATTGACGTTCCTGTCGAAGAGGCTGTGCAAATGTTCGATGGACTCGCCGTAGCCCGCCCGCTCGTGGATATCCTGCTGCAGGAACGCTTCCATGCGCGGATGCAGGCGGATCGCCAGGTCCAGTTCGGGGTCGCTGCCGGCGACATAGGCGCCGACACTGATCAGATCCCGGTTGCGTTGATAGCGCGACATCAGCTGCTTGAAGCGGCGCACCGAGGCGAACTGCTCTTGCGGAATCAGCGCCGTCATCGCCCGGCTGATCGACGCTTCCACATCGATGGCGGGGTAGTGGCCGGCTTCGGCCAGCGTCCGCGACAGCACGATATGGCCGTCCAGGATCGCGCGCGCGGAGTCGGCGATCGGGTCCTGCTGATCGTCGCCCTCGGCGAGCACCGTGTAGAACGCGGTAATCGAGCCGCCGCCCTCGGCGCCATTGCCCGCGCGCTCCACCAGCGTCGGCAGCTTGGCGAACACCGAGGGCGGATAGCCCTTGGTCGCAGGCGGCTCGCCGATCGCCAGGGCGATTTCCCGCTGCGCCATCGCGTAGCGCGTCAGCGAATCCATGATCAGCAGCACATGGCGGCCCTGATCGCGGAAATACTCGGCCAGCCGCGTCGCATAGGCGGCGCCCTGCATGCGCAGCAGCGGGGAACAGTCGGCCGGCGCGGCCACCACGACCGAACGGGCCCGGCCTTCCTCGCCGAGAATGTTCTCGATGAAGTCCTTCACTTCGCGGCCGCGCTCGCCGATCAGGCCGACCACGATCACCTCGGCGCTGGTGTAGCGCGCCATCATGCCGAGCAGCACGCTCTTGCCGACGCCCGAGCCGGCGAACAGGCCCATGCGCTGCCCACGGCCGACGGTCAGCATGCCGTTGATCGCCCGCACGCCGACGTCGAGCACGGTCTCGATCGGCGCGCGCGACAGCGGATTGATCTGCGCGCCGGCCAGCGGCACTTCGCGCGCGGCGCGCAGCGGGCCGAGGCCGTCCAGCGGCCGGCCCGCGGCGTCGAGCACGCGGCCCAGCAGGCCTTCGCCCACCGGCAACCGCTTCGAGCCCGGCTCGCGCGGACCGGCTTCCGAGGCACGGATCGGCGAGGGTTCGAGCGGATAGACCCGCGCGCCGGGCAACAGGCCCGCCACGTCGGACTGCGGCATCAGGAACAGACGGTCGGCGCCGAAGCCCACCACTTCGGCCTCGGCCAGCTTGCGTCCCCCCTGGGCGCCGCCGTGGCCCGGCACTTCGATCAGGCAGTCGCTGCCCACCGGCATGCGCAGGCCAACGGCCTCGAGCACGAGGCCGGCCGCGCGCGTGAGCCGGCCGCAGCTGCGCTTGCTGTCCAGATCTTCCAGATTGGCAGCGGCACCGCCCAGCGCATCGCGCCAGCGCTGCGCATGCAGGGCCGGGGAGGCGGGCGCCGCCGGCGCGGCCTCTTCGGGCGCGGAGTCGGCAACCCCGGGGATCACGGCGGAATCAGGCATCCTTCACACCCCAGGGATCGTCGCGCCCGAGCGCCTTGACCACGCGGCTCCAGCGAGTGGACAGCGTGGCATCGAGTTCGCCGCTGGCGGCGGTCGCGACGCAACCGCCGCGTTCCACGCCACCGTCGGCGCGGACCGACCAGCCCGCCGCTTCCAGTTCGCCCGCCAGGTGCTGCTGCACCAGCGCGACGTCGTCCGGATGCAGCAGCAGGCAGGGCGCGCCCGACAGCGCCGGTTCGGTCGCGAGCAGCTCCCGTACGGCCGGCAGCAGCACCGACGGCTGCTGCGCCACCGTGTCCTGCACCAGCTTGCGAGCCACATCCAGCGCGAGCGCGATCAGGGTCTGGCCCACTTCTTCGTCCACGCGTTGCAGCGCGCCGGCGAACGTCGCCGCGATCTGCTGCAGCCGTGCGGCTTCCTGGCGCGCGGCTTCCAGGCCGCGCGCATATCCTTCCCGATGGCCATCGCCATAGCCCTGGGTCTGGCCCTGGCTATAGCCCTGCGCGTAGCCTTCCTTGCGGGCGCCTTCGCGCATCGCTTCGATGGCCTTGAAGTCGATCGGCGGCGGGGCCGGTTCCATCGGCTCCGGCTCCATCCGTGGCGGCGGAGGTGGCGGCGCGTCGAACGCCGACATCTTCCAGCGGCGCCAGTTCGCGCGGGCGGCATCGTCGCCGCGCGAGATACGCGGCTCGTTCAGCGCGCCGTCGTCGAACGACTGGAAGCCGCCGCCGATGCCGCTGCCGTTGCCGCTACGCTGCGCGGAGGCGGGCGCCGGCGCCGCCTGCGCGCCGAACAACGGCTCGCCGGCGTCCGGCTGGCCGAAGCTGCTGCCGGCCATCTCGCCATAGGCATTGGCGTTGCGCCGCGCACCGCGCGAGTACGGATCAGACATAGGCATCGTCGCCTGCTCCAATCTGGATTTCGCCGGCATCGGCCAGGCGCCTTACCACCTGCAGGATCGCCTTCTGCTCGGCCTCGACCTGCGACACGCGCACCGGGCCCAACGCTTCCAGGTCTTCGCGCAGCATCTCGCCCGCACGGGTCGACATGTTGCGGATGAACTTGTCGCGCAGCTCCTGCGGCGCGCCCTTGAGCGCGACGATCAGCGACTCGGTGGCGATTTCCTTCAGCACGCGCTGGATACCGCGGTCGTCCACTTCCAGCAGGTTCTCGAACAGGAACATCTCGTCGATGATCTTCTGCGCCAGGTCGCCGTCGTGCTGGCGCACGCCCGCGATAACCGCCTCTTCCTGCGCGGTGTTCATCAGGTTGATGATCTCCGCCGCCGTGCGCACGCCGCCCATGCGGCTGCGCTTCAGGCTCTGGCCGGCCAGCAGCTTGGTCAGCACGTCGGTCAGCTCCTGCAGCGCGCCCGGCTGCACGCCGCCGAAGGTGGCGATACGCAGCACCACGTCGTTGCGCAGGCGTTCGGTGAAGAAGCTGAGGACTTCCGATGCCTTCTGGCGGTCCAGATGGATCAGGATGGTGGCGATGATCTGCGGGTGTTCGTCGCGGATCAGTTCCGCCACCGAGGTGGCGTCCATCCAGTTCAGGGACTCGATGCCGCTGCCCGGATCGCGCGACTCCAGGATGTCCTCGATCACCGACAGCGCGCGCTCTTCACCCAGCGCCTTGTTCAGCACGCTCTTGATGAACGAGCTCGAGTCGACCGACAGCGCCAGGAACTGCTCGGTCTCGCCACGGAATTCGGCCAGTACCGCCGCCATCTCCTCGCGCGTCACCGAGTTCAGCTGCGCCATGGCCTGACCCAGGCTCTGTACCTCGCGGGGCGACAGGTGCTTGAACACCTCCGCCGCCGCATCCTCACCGAGCGACATCATCAGGATGGCGCTCTTCTTCGTGCCTTCACCGCTCATCGCTAGACATCCAGTTCTTGATTACACCGGCGACCAGACGCGGGTCGCGTTGCGCGGCGTCGCGCAGCAGGGCGAGATCGCTTTCGTACTTGGCGGCCAGGCGCAGCACCTCCGGATCCGGCTGCTGCTCCTCGATCGGCACCAGCTCGGCCTCGGGCAGCTCGTCGGCCAGGGCCGGCGGCGGCGGCGCGGTGTACTTGCGCATGATCGGCCGGCCGATCTTGAACCACATGAACAGCGCGAGCAGGGCGAGCATCAGGTACATCGCACCAGTCTTGGCAAGGTCGATCATCTCGGGCTGCTTCCATACCGGCAGTTCGGGCTTGGGCAGCTCGCCGGTCGTGAACTGGCTGTTGACCACGTTGAGCGAATCGCCACGATCGGCCGAGAAGCCCATCGCTTCCTTGGTCAGGTTCTCGATCTGCTTGAGCTGCGCGGCGGTCAGCGGCTCGCTGACGACGTTGCCGTCCTTGCCCATCACCTGGCGATGGTTGACCACCACGGCGACCGACAGACGCCGCACGCTGCCCGGCGCCTGCTGGACGTGGCGCACGGAGCGGTCCAGTTCGAAATTGGTGGTCGAGTCGCGTCGGCTGCTGCTCGGCGCGGCAGGCGCGCCGGCCAGCGCCTGGGCGTTGGCCTGCTGCTGTGCTTGTGCGTTCGGCTGGCCCGGCTGACCGGCCTGGCCCGGCTGACCCGGCTGGTTCGGCTGCTGGGTCACCACCGGTGCCGCGGCCTGCAGCGGCGGCTGGTTCGACAGCGCGCCCGGCACGCCGCCCACCGGCGAGCCGCCTTGCTGGTTCGACTCGCTGGTCTGCTGGCTGCGGATCGCCGCCTTGGTCGGGTCCTGGTTCGGCTTGAACGACTCGTCGGTGTGCTCGACGACGTTGAAATCGACGTCG
The DNA here is from genome assembly GCF_019795295.1 of Cupriavidus sp. AU9028. Lineage (GTDB taxonomy): Bacteria > Pseudomonadota > Gammaproteobacteria > Burkholderiales > Burkholderiaceae > Cupriavidus. Next base: position 119,869 of record NZ_JAIMCG010000014.1, read on the forward strand.
GCGGTGACCTGGGCCTTCACGTTGCCCTGGCCGACGATCGGCGCCAGGATCGCTTCGACCCGGCGGACGAAGTTCTGCTCCAGCGTTTGCACGTATTTCAGCTGGGTGGCATCAAGCATTCGCTCGTTGCTGCCGTTACCCGAGAGCAGATTGCCGTGCTGGTCGACGATGGAAATGGATTTGGGCGTCAGTTCCGGCACGCTGGACGACACCAGATGACCGATCGCCGCGACCTGGCCTTCGTCGATGGCGCGGCCCGGATGCAGCGTCAGCACGATCGAAGCGGTCGGCTTCTGCCGCTCGCGCACGAACAGCGTCTGCTTGGGGATTGCCAGGTGGACGCGGGCCGACTGCACCGCGGCGATGGTCTCGATCGAGCGGGACAGCTCGCCTTCCAGGCCGCGCTGGTAGTTGACCTGCTCGGCGAACTGGCTGATGCCGAACTTCTGGTTGTCCATCAGCTCCATGCCGGCGTTGCCGCTCTTGGGCAAGCCCTGCGAGGCCAGGCGCAACCGCGTCTCATGGACCTTGTCGGACGGCACCATCACCGCACCGCCGCCCTCGGCGAACTGGTACGGCACGTTCATCTGCTGCAGCGAGGCGATCACCGCGCCGCCGTCGCGCTCGGACAGGTTGCTGTACAGCACCTTGTAGTCCGGGGTGCGCGACCACATCACGCCGACCGCAATGGCGGCGACGAGGGCGGCGCCGCCGAGCATCAGCGGCAGACGAGGGTTGGCCTTGATCCGGTCGAAGACCTCCGACCGATTGGCCAGTACAGCCGTGGCGTTCATGCGCGCGCCTCCGTGTCGGCCTTCCGGTGGCCGTGGTCGGCGGGCAGGGGCAGTCGCTGCCCCAGGCTGATTCCGCCCTGGCGGTCGCCGGTGTCGGCATGGCTCAGATCACGCTGCTGACAAAACACGCGTACTCCCCGCGATAGTTGAAGACATGGTGTGCCGGGCTGGAAAACGGCGGGGGCAGAAAGGCAGCAACCCGCCAGTGCCGGCACGGTAGCGATGATCGGGCAGGGCGGGGACGGACAATCCGGGGAATAGGGCGGCTTTTCCAGCCGATTTCGGCCAATGACGGGGCCCGGACGTTCGGTACGCTTCGGGTGCTGGATCGGGCAGGCCCTCACGCGCCCGTCCCCGTCTTCGGGGACCGTGGCGGCGATCGCTTCGGCCAGATCCGGCACCAGTCAACTATGGAAACAGTGCGATGAGCTCGATTTCTTCGATCGAAGGCATGGTGCAGCAGCTGCGCGGCCTGGCGCAAGGCGCCGGCGGCATTGCCAGCCAGACCGCCCCGGTCGCCTCCTCCGGCTTCGCCGGCGAACTGCAGCGCTCGCTGCAGAAGATCAGCGGCGCGCAGGAAAAGGCCTATGGCCTTGCCGAGGCGTTCGAACTTGGCAAGCCCGGCGTGGCGCTGAACGACGTCATGATCGAAATGCAGAAGGCCAGCATTTCGTTCCAGACGGCGGTGCAGGTGCGCAACCGGCTGACGATGGCGTATCAGGAAGTGATGAATATGGGCGTGTAAGCGTCCAGGCGTGCCTTCTCTTCCGGCTGCCGGAGAGGAGGCACCGCAAGAGCATTAGCCGACAGGGTTATCTAATACTCTCGGTGTTCCCCCCTCTCCCGCTTGCGGGAGAGGGCCGGGGAGAGGGCAGCGGCGGTGGAATGGCCGCGGTGGTGTGTCATGTGCCTGATGCCCTCTCCCCCGACCCCTCTCCCGCAAGCGGGCGAGGGGAGCAAACTGGCAGGCAAGCGGGCGAGGGAAGCAGACCGGCAGGCAAGCGGGCCAGCGGAGCGGGATCATTCGATCCGCGTAATCCCCGTGTCCGCTTCCAGCCGGTGCAGCCAGGCCAGCAGCTCCGCGACCGCGGTATAAAGCTGTGGCGGAATCTGGCTGTCCAGGTCTACCTGCATCAGCAGGTTGACCAGCGTGGGCGAGTCGTGGACATACACCCCGGCTTCCTTGGCCCGCGCAATGATCGACTCGGCCATTACGCCATAGCCCTTGGCCACCACACGTGGCGCGCCGTTTTCGTTCTGGCGGTAGGAGAGAGCGACTGCCGCCCCGCGAGGCGGCTCGTGCTGGCTCATCGCGGCCCCTCCAGCCCGCTGTCACGGCGGATCGAGAAATGCTGCAGGTCGATGCCGCGGGCGACGAGGCCATTGCGCAGCCGGTCCTGCGCGTTGTTCAGCATCCGGACGATACGTTCTTCCTGCACCGCCAGCCGCGTCTCCAGGCCTGTGGGCGTCAGCGTCAGCCGGGCCTCGATCGTTCCCAGCTGGGGCAGCTCGAGCACCAGCCGGCTGGACCAGTTGCGCTCTGCACCGTCTCCCTGCTGTTCGGCCGCGTTGGTGGCGTCGTGCTCGGGCTGGTCGCTGACTTCCCACTGCATCGGCGTGCCAGGCCATGCCTCGCCAGCCCAGCGGAACTGCTGGGTAGCCAGCAGCTCGAGCTGCTGGCGTACTACCCCTTCCGTTTCCGGATGGATGACGGGCGCGCCGTCCGCCCTCGCCGCACCGGCCTCCAGCCGGGACGCCCCGGCATCGAGTTCGGCCGCGGCATGGAGGGCCGACTGCGAAGCCGACAGACGCGCGGCGTCGCTGGCGGCGGCCTGATAGGCTTGCGCCGCCGATTGCAGTGCGCGGGGCAGCTCGCCGCCGCGCGCCGTACCGCTGTCGGCGCGCGCGGCGCCGGTCTTGTCCGCCGACCCGTCGGCCGGCTTGCCGGCTGCATCGCCCTCGGCCGGGTCGCCGGCATCGTCGGCAGCCAGCGCGGCGATCGACCCCGCTACCGCGGACGCCGATTGCATGGCGGCTGCGGACGGCAGGGCGGACGGCAGGACCTCGACGATATCGGCCCCGTGCACGCCCATGGACGGGGAGGATCCCGGCGCCGACGCGGTGGCGGGGCCGGCGCCGTAACCTGCCCCGGCGCCAGCGTGCCCGGGACGCGCTGCCGCGCCCCCTGCCGGTCCGGCATAGGTCGGGCCTTGTCCCTGGCCTGGTTGCCCCGCACGCGGCTGAGCCGCGCCACCTGGATACGCGTCCCGCCCGATGCCGGCTTGCGGCTCGCGCGCCATGCTGGCCAGGCCGCGTTCACCCGCCACCCACTGTGCGAGGTGCGATTCATAGAACAGGCCACTGTCCTGCACCAGGCTGACCAGCGCCTGCTGGACCTGTGCGGCGCCATTGGACATTCGGGTCGGGGGCAGCGGCAGCAGCGGCGCGGGTGTGCGCAGCGGCCCCGATTCGCCCTGGCCCAGCAGCGTCAGGATGGTGCGAGCCGCAACACTGAGGGTTTCCCGGGTGGAGCCGGCGGGCGGCTGAGACGAATGTCCCTGCTGGCCGGCGCGCAGGGAGCCGTCGGCGGCCTGCGTGGCGGCGCCGTGCGACTGGTTGACGGTGCTTCCGGTCGCGCTGGGCGATGGCAGCAGCGCGGCCAGCTTGTTGGCCGAGAGCTGCGCGCGCAGGTTGCTGGTGTCCAGATTCTGCCCAGACGGCGAGCCGGGCGGCAGGTGGATCGCGGTCATGGCATCGTCCGTAGAAGTGGCAAGGCGCCGCCCGGTTCAGCCGAAGCAGCGCCCAGCAAGAAGCAGAGCAGGGTCGTCAGGCGAGCGCGCCGTAGGCATTCGCCAGTTCCTGCCGGCGGCGCGAGTCGCCCAGCAGGCGGCCCAGCTTGGCCAGATGCGGCAGCATCAGGTCGCGAATGCGGGCATCGTAGGACAGGATCTGTTCGAGCAGATGATGGCGGCGGGCACGCTCGGCCGGCGAAACCGGCACGTTGTGCTCGATCTCCCGCAAGCGGTCGACCACCGCCAGGTACACCTGCTGGACTTCCTCGAAGGCAGTCCAGTTCGCAACCTCGGCCGCCTCGAGCATCTGCTCCGACAACAGCAGCAGCTCTTCGTAGCTCAGCACGGTGGGGGAGGCAACTTCGTGCACGGTCAGTTCTCCTGCGGCGACGCCATGTTTGCCCCACCGTCCTCGATCTGCGCCCACGCCGAGGCGAGGTTCTGCAGCAGCGAGTCCACTTCGTCGAGCAGGGCCACGTCGTTCCGCAAATTCGCCAGCATCAGGCGGCGGGTCATGTATTCATACAGGCGTTCCAGATTGCCTGCGACTTCGCCACCGGCCTCGTGATCCAGCACTGCCCGCAAGCCGTTCTCGATGATGTCGATGGCCTTCGACAGCGAATCCCCCTTGGCCGCGATATTGCCTTCGGCCATCTGGAACTTGGCCCGCGAAATCGCCGACCGCGCACCGTCGAACAGCATCACGATCAGGCGATGCGGGGAAGCGCTCATCGCGCCGGTCTGGACGCCCACTTGAGCGTAGGCATTGGCGGCATGGCGAGCATACATGGTTGGATATCCTGCTATTGGCAGGTAACGGGGCGTTCTCTTCCGGTGACGTCCGAGACTGTATCCCGCTGCCCTGCCTGGTAATTGATCGGTTTGGGGCTATTACTTGCCGCTATTCGACATGGCTTCGAACTGCTGGCTCAGGTAGCTGCTGGTCGAGTTCATCTGGGCCACCAGCGCGTCCAGCGCGGTGAATTGGGCGCGGTAACGCGCGATGGTGGCCTCGACGCGGGCTTCCTCGATTTCGTATTGATCTTCGAGGTCTTCCAGCTGGCGGTCCGCGCCTTCCAGCGCCAAGGTCAGCGTGCCCTGCGTCCTGTTCAGCTCGGTCACCTTGTCCGACACCGCGCGGGCAAAGCCACCCGTGGTGCCGTCACCGGCGAACAGCTTCTGCACGCCGCCCAGGTTCTCGCCGATCGCCTCGGTCAGGGCTTCCTTGTCGAGCGACAGCGTGCCGTCCAGCTCGAACTCGATGCCCACGTCCGACAGCATGCGGAACGCCGGATCGGAGCCCATCGTGGTGTTCAGCACCGAACGCATCTGCACCTGGATATTGCGGACGGTGCCGTCGCCGGTCAGCGCCGCATTGGTGCCTTCGTCCGCATTGAAGGCCGTCAGCTCGGAGATGGTCGATTGCAGGCTGTTGTACGCCTTGACGAAGCCTTCCACGGCCGTCGTCATGGTGTCCGTGTCCCGCGTGACCTTCAGCGTGCTGGTGCCGACCGACACGGCCGTCAGGGTCACGCCCTGGATGGCCTCCTTCATCGTGTTGGAGGGGCTGGTCACCGCCATGCCGTTGATCGTCAGGCTGGCGTTGGTGGCACGCACGGTTTCGGTCGCGCCGCTGGGCTGGGTCGTCGCCTCGGGATCGTAGCCCACCACGCCCTGCAGCGCCGGGGACGAACCGGTAATGCGCATCGTCGACGCTTCGCCGGTTTCGTTGGAGCGCAGCACCAGGCGGTAGGGCGTGCCGCTGCCGTCGTTGACGATACTGGCGGTCACGCCGATGTTGGCCTTGTTGATCTCGTCGCGGATACCCTGCAGCGTATTGTTGCCTTCGCTGATGGTGATCGTCTTGGTCTTGTCCGCGTTGGCGGTATAGGCCGGATCGACATAGGTGCCCGAGGTCTCGTCGTAGCCGGTGACGGTGCCGAACTCGAACTTGATGGTGCCGGTGCCGATCGCCACGTCCTGCTTGGCGATGCCCTTGGTCGCGACCGACTGCGCTTGCGCCAGGCGATTGACGGTGATCGAGTAGTCGCCGTTGACGGCCTTGGACGTGGCCTGCACGCCGATCACGCCCGAGGTGCCCAGCGACGTCTTGGCGGCGCCCCAGGTGTCGTTGCTCAGCAGTTTCTTGGCCGCGGTCTGGTAGGCCTCCAGCGCGCCCTTGAACTTGCCAAAGGCGGAGATACGCGCTTCCGCCAGGTCCTGGCGCGACTCGATCATCTTGAGCTTGCCGCGCTCCGCCGCCTCCAGATCGTCGAGGAGATCAGCCAGCGGGAGATTCGATCCGAGACCAATTGCAGAGACTGCCATGTTGTTGTTCCTTGTGAGCGAGACGTCAGCACATCAGATGGAAAACGTCGGGTGATACTGCATTGCACCCTCAGGAAGCGGCCGCCACGGCGGCAGGCGGGCAGGGCCCGTGCGCTTCCTGAAGGTCCGGAGAAGCGGGCAAACGCTGTTCCGTTTGCCCGCCCCTCCGGCGAAAAACCGGGCCAGCCCGAAGGCTGACCCGGTTCTCCGGCCCGGTACTGCTGGTCCGGGTACTGCGGGTACTGCGAGACGTGATTAACGCAGCAGCGACAGCACGTTTTGCGTGGTCTGGTTCGCTTGAGCCAGCACCGAGGTACCAGCTTGCTGCAGGATGTTCGCACGGGTCATGTTCGACACTTCCACTGCGTAGTCAGCGTCTTCGATACGCGAACGGGCAGCCGACAGGTTCGTGACCGTGTTGTTCAGGTTGTTGATGGTCGATTCGAAGCGGTTCTGGATTGCACCCAGGTCGCTACGCAGCGAGTCAACGGCAGCCAGGGCGTTGTCGATGGCGTCGAGCGGGTCGACCACGACTTCGCTGTCGGCAGCCAGCGTCACGGCGCCGGTTTCGGCGTTGACGGTAGCCTTGTGCCACGTGGCTTGCTCTTCGCCGGTCTTCACGCTCTTGACGTAGTAAGCGCCGTCCTTGTCCTTCATCAGGGTGTTGGTGGCGCCGGTCAGGGCCGTGTTGACAGCCGACATGTCCTTCGCAACTTCTTCGGTGCCCGGAACGGTCAGCACGTCGCCGGTCGCTTCGGTGTAGCCGGTGGTCAGGTCGACAGCAGCTGCGTCTTGCGCGCCGATGGTCACAACGCCGGTTTCCAGGTTGACGGTGGCGTCGTAGGTGTTCGTGCCATCGCTGACCTTGAAGGTACCAGCGTCGTCGTCACGGTGCAGGGTGTAGGTAGCAGCAGCGGCGGCGTTCGAGTGGCCGGCGTCAGCGATGTCGCCCAGTTCAACCAGGTCGCCGTCGGTGGTGGTCACGAAGGTCGCGTCAGCATCGGTGTCCATCGCGGTCACATCGCCAGCCGCCAGCGCGGTCGACGTGTCGTACGAAACGATGTTGGTTTCCTTGTCGTACTCGGCGGCGTAGTAGTTCGTGCCGTCGAAGGCGACCAGGCTGCCAGCTTCCGTACCGGCCGAAGCCACGCCGATGGTGATGCCGGTCGACGGGGTCGCGTAGGTGATGGCAACGGTCTTGGCCGGCTTGGCTTCCGAGATGTTGTCGCCAACAGCGGTCATGTTCTTGCTGTAGACCGCGCTGGTCACGTCCAGCTTGCCCAGGCCCAGGGTTTCAGCGGTGATTTCCTTCAGGTCGATCGAGATGGTCTCGCTGTCCTTGGCGCCAACCTGGATGGTCAGCGACTGGTCCTTGGCCAGAACCTTCACGCCGTTGAACTGGGTCTGGTCCGACACGCGGGTGATTTCGTCCAGACGCTGGGTGATTTCAGCCTGGATCGATTCCAGATCCGAATCCGAGTTCGTGCCGTTCGATGCCTGGGTCGACAGTTCGCGGATACGCTGCAGGTTGTTGTTGATTTCGTTCAGAGCGCCTTCGGTGGTCTGAGCCATCGAGATGCCGTCGTTGGCGTTACGAGCAGCTTGGGTCAGGCCCTTGATGTTGGCGGTGAAGCGGTTTGCAATCGCTTGACCAGCGGCGTCGTCCTTGGCGCTGTTGATCCGCAGGCCCGAGGACAGGCGTTGGATCGCAGTGTTCAGCGCCGATTGCGACGTGTTCAGGTTGTTCTGAGTCATCAGAGACAACGTGTTGGTATTAATGACTTGCGCCATGGTACGACTCCTATTTGCAATGTTTTTAACGCATTCCGGCGGGTGCCGTAACGTTGGCTGCCTGCGGTGCAGGGCGTGTAGTGCCTCCGTTGCAAAGGGTTATCGTCACCGGTCGGGAAGACTTTAGAGTGACTTGTCGACAACGACGAAAGTCGCCGTCCGTACCAGGGGGTGTCAGCGCTTGCGCCGGGCCGGGCCGCGGGGCGTAAACAGCTGGCGGGCGGCCGCCAGGGCCTCGTCGTCCGGCAGGGAGCCGTCGTCCCCGTCGGCCGAAGCGGAGCAGATGGCCGCGATCGCGTGCTTGTAGACGACCGTGGGCGCGGCGTCCTCTTCTGCCAGCTTCAGAAACACCATATAGGTATCCGCTCCCACCACCATGCCGGTCAGCGTATCGCCGTTGGTGAGATAGACCACCACCGGGTGCCGGCTGGCACGGTGGAAGGCAAACTGCCTGTCCTGCAAAGGAGCGACGGCACGGGTGGTCGGGATACGGTGATACTTCACAACTTCTCCGGTAGAGCCCTGACGGGTTCCGACGGCTATCTACATGGAATCGTTCGTGACTCCTGTTGCCGCATGGCGGTGCCTGTCTCCATGCGCGTACCCGCAGCGGGCTCCGGCTCTCGTCTTGTCGTATTTTGCCGGCGTGCCGCGAAGAAATGCCGGTGGGCGAGGTCATACCGGGCTGCATTCGCTCCAGGATCGCGACGGATCGGGCGCAGCTGCGCGGTGGGTCAGGAGAGTGAGGGAATACTTCGCTGACAGGGTAACAAATTTTTACAAGTCCGACATTGCGGCCAGCGGCGGGAGCGAATAGAGGAGCGATTCTAATTAAACGTTTGCGTAATCCGTATGGAATCCGCGCCCCCATCAGGTGGGGTTCAGCGTCAGCAGAGTCGCGCCACGCGGTGACGCGGCGCGGTTTCGCCAGTCCGGTGAAGGGCGGCGGGCACCACAGCGCAGCTGGCAGGTTGCGACGAGTGGCATGCAGCCTGTTGTCTTATCCCAACAGTCGATGCCGAAGCATGTCTTTAAGTTGATACAACGCCACTTTCTCCATCGGGAAATACCCTGATGGAAGCGCTATTTACTCCTCATGTAAGCGCGGCTATAGTCGTGTTGGAGCCATGTGGCTCCCGGCAGTCCTGAAAGGCCCACGAGCACCCCGCGCGTGGGCTTTTTTTTCTTTTTCGTTTTTCAAGCCGTGCGGGACCGAGCTGCTCTGCCCCTTCCCTCACGTGCGCGGAGGATTGAAGGGGATTGAAAGGCATATTGGTGCGCCGCAATCCGCCGATTAGAGGCCTTTTTCAGGTTCATATCGATTGATCTTCAGCTCGCGCACCCCTGTGCCGTTATCTGCCCGAAGGGCGGCCCGTGGCCGATCCGCCATAGATGAAGGGGAGACGACGTGAGCAAGTGGAAGAACATCGGCATTGCCACCCGCCTGGGCGGCGCCTTTGCCGTGATGGTGCTGTTGATGGCCGCTGTGGCCGGTTTCGGCTTGGTGGCGCTTGGCAATATCAACGATTCGATGCGCCAGACGGTGGAGAACCGACTGCTGCGCGTGATGGATCTGGACAAGGTCAAGCAGGGGGCGCAATCGATCGGCATCATGGTCCGCGATGCCGCCCTGACTGAAGACCCGTCGGTCGTGCAGCGCAACGCCAGCCGTATCAAGGAACTGCGCGATCAGATGAGCCAGTCGCTGGACGGACTGGCGCAACTGATCGCCGCTTCGGGCAATCCGAAGATGCAGCAGGCCTTCGCCGAACTGACGGAGCGCCGCAAGGCTTATAACGCCGAGCTGGACAAGATCGTAGGCCAACTGGAGTCGATGGACTTCCTGGCGGCCCGCGCGGGGCTGGTTGCCGCGCTGCCGGCCGCCCAGGCGCCGTACTTTGAAACGTTGGAGGCAATGTCCGAATCGGGCCGCGGCATGGCCGTGGTGGCCGTCCAGGAAGCGGACGCGCAATACCAGTCCGCCCGCAACCTGATGGTCGGTCTTGCGGCTGTTGCCGCGGCGCTGGCGTTGGGATTGGGCTGGCTGATCAGCCGCTCGATCATCCGCCCGGCGCGTGAGGCGCTGGCTGCCGCCGAAGCGCTGGCGCAGGGCGATCTGACCTTCCGGGTTCGCGCCGACAGCGGCGACGAGATGGGCCGGATGCTGAAATCGCTGCAGCATGCCTTCGGCCAGTTGTCCGTGCTGGTCAACGGCATCCAGGGCGCATCCCGCTCGATCGACGTGGCCACGCGCGAGATTGCGCGCGGCAATACGGACTTGTCGCAGCGTACCGAGGAGCAGGCCGCGTCGCTGGAGCAGACCGCCGCCTCGATGGAGCAGCTGACCTCCACGGTGCGGCAGAACGCCGAGAATGCCCGCCAGGCCAACCAGTTGGCCGTCAACGCGTCGCAGGTGGCGACCGAGGGCGGCGAGGCGGTGCGCGGCGTGGTCGCGACCATGCAGCAGATCTCGCAGTCGTCGGCCAAGGTGTCCGAGATCATCAGCGTGATCGAGGGCATCGCCTTCCAGACCAACATCCTGGCGCTGAACGCCGCGGTCGAGGCCGCGCGCGCCGGCGAGCAGGGCCGCGGCTTCAGCGTGGTGGCGGCGGAGGTGCGCACCCTCGCGCAGCGCAGCGCATCGGCGGCCAAGGAAATCGGCGAACTGATCAACCGCTCGGTCGAGCAGGTCGCGGTCGGGGCGAAGCAGGTCGAGAAGGCCGGCGGCACGATGGACGACATCGTGGGCGCCGTGCGCCGCGTGACGGACATCATGGGCGAGATTTCGGCCGCCAGCGCCGAGCAGTCGACCGGCATCGAACAGGTCAATCGCGCCGTCGCGCAGATGGAGAGTGTGGTGCAGCAGAACGCCGCGCTGGTCGAGGAGGCCGCGGCCGCGGCGGAGAGCCTGCAGCAGCAGGCGGCCACGCTGGTGGCCGATACGGCACGGTTCCAGGTCGACGGGGCGCCGGCGCTGGAAGCGGTCGCGCACGCTTCGCCGCGCCTGCAAGCTGCGGCGCCGGCACGCCGGCTGGAGGCCTCGGCGCACGGGGCAGCGCGCGCCGTTGCGCCCGCCGTCGGCGCCTTGCCTGCGCCTGCCAAGCCGGCCGGCAAGCGGGACAGGCCCGCTGCCGCTGCCCAATCGAAGCCTGCCACAGGCGGTGCCCAGGGCAAGGTGAAAACGGGCGGGGCGGTGACGAAGGCGGCGAAGGCGGTAAACACCGCGACGCCGACGAAAGCGCCCGCGGCGCCGACAGTGGCGGCAGGCGGTGGCGACGACTGGGAGACGTTCTGAGGGTCATGCCGGTTCGCTCCCCTCGCTTGCGGGAGAAGGGGCACAGGCATACCACGGCGGCAGATTGACGGCCGCTACCCTCTCCCCGGCCCTCTCCCGCAAGCGGGAGAGGGAGAAAACCGCTGGCTACCGGTTCGCTCCTCCCGCCCGCTCGCAGGCGAGGGAGAAAACCGCCGGCTGCCGGTTCGCTCCCCTCGCCCGCTTGCAGGCGAGGGAGAAAACCGCCGGCTGCCGGTTCGCTCCCCTCGCCCGCTTGCGGGAGAGGGAGAAAACCGCCGGCTGCCGCTCCGCTCCCCTCGCCCGCTTGCGGGAGAGGGGTTGGGGGAGAGGGAATCGGGCACAGGCATACCGCGGCGGCAGATTGAATGGGGGAGAGGGAATAGGAGGCTCGCCATCCCCCGGCAAGCCGTCCACGCCCCTCGGGCAAGAAGCCTACAATAGCGCCCTTGGCGTACGGCCCGCCCGTACGCCGTTGCCATTCCCGCTTCCCGCCCGATGACCAGCCAGACCCCGCCCCAGTCAGACCTTCGCCCCATCCTCGCCCCACCCGCGTCGCCCGCCGGCGCCCCTGCCGGTGGACCCCAGTCCCGCCCCGCCTCTGGCCAGTCCGCCGAACCGCCGGTCCTGCACGTGATCTTCGGCCTTATGCTGGCGATCCTGCTGGGCGCGCTGGAGCAGTCCATCGTCGCGGTGGTGCTGCCGGAAATCGCGCTGCGGCTGAACGGGTTCGAGGACATGGCCTGGGTGGTATCGGCCTATCTGATCGCCTCGACGGTCGCCACGCCGATCTACGGCAAGCTGTCGGACGTGCTGGGCCGGCGCTCGGTGCTGTCGTTCTCCATCGTGCTGTTCCTGCTGGCGTCGATCGGTTGCGCCCTGGCGCAGACCATGCCGCAGCTGATCCTCGCGCGGGTGCTGCAAGGCCTGGGCGGCGGCGGGCTGATCTCGGTGTCGCAGGCCGCCATCGCCGATGTGGTGCCGCTGCGCGAGCGCGGCCGCTACCAGGGCTACGTGAGCGGCGTGTGGGCAGTCGCCAGCATGGCCGGCCCGGTGATCGGTGGGTATCTCGCCCATTACCTCTCCTGGCGCTGGATCTTCTGGATCAACCTGCCGCTGGCCTTGCTCGCGCTGGTGGCGGTGCGGCGCGCGCTGCGTCATCTGCCCGCCGGCGGCCGGCGCCAGCATCGGATCGACTACGGCGGCGCGCTGCTCTTTGGCGGCGGCCTGACCGGCATGCTGGTGTTCCTGACCTGGCTGGGGCAGGGCCGCGACGTGATGCGTCCCGAGGCGCTGGGGCTGCTCGGCGCGGCGGTGGTGGCGCTGGTGCTGTTCGTCTGGCAGGAGAAGCGCGCCTCGGACCCGGTGATTCCGCTCACGATGCTGCGCGTGCCGACGGTGGCGATCTGCTGCGCGATGCTGTTCCTGTGCTTCTTCCAGCTGATCGCGATGTCGGTGCTGCTGCCGCTGCGCTTCCAGGTGGTCGGTGGCGCGCAGGCGGACACCGCGGCGCTGCGGCTGGTGCCGCTGACGCTCGCCATTCCCTTCGGTGCCTTCATCTCGGGCCGGCTGATGTCGCATACCGGGCGCTACAAGCCGCTGCAGCTGACCGGCTCGATCGTTGCCCCGCTTGCCATCGCCGCGCTCGCCTTCGTGTCGCCGCTGGCGGTATGGCCTTCGGCGCTGGTGATGATCGTGCTCGGGGTGTCGATCGGCCTGCAATTGCCCAGCGCGCTGGTCGCGACGCAGAACTCGGTGCCGCCGGCACAGGTGGGGGTCGCGACGGCGCTGACCGCCTTTGCGCGGATGCTGGGCGGCGCGGTCGGCGTGGCCGTCCTGACCACCGTGCTGATCGCCCTGCTGCGCATGAGCGGCATGGCGGTGGACCCGCTGCCCGGCGGCGAGGACGTGCTGATGCACATGTTCCGGGAAGTGCTGTCCCTGGGCGACTCGGCCGAGGCGGAGACCGTGCGCCGCACCGCAGAAGGCGCCTTCCGCTCGCTGTTCCTCGGCAGCGCGGCGGTATCGCTGTTGTCTCCGTTCCTGGCGATGCGCCTGCGCGAAGCGACGCTGCGGGGCAGCAAACCGGCAACGGCCAGCGGCGCGGAGTAGGACCGGCCGGCCCGGCCGGCAGAGGGCGGAGGCGGTAAAGATTGCAGCGGGATGGAGAAAGCACCGCTTCACTTGTCCGGACCGCCGCCGATCAACGCGGCAATCGGCCCGGTACGCGGCTTGCTGCAACGGCTCGCGTGATCCCTTTTATCCGCGAGAACTCCGATGCAACAGCGCCTGTTGAACGAAATCGCCATCGTGACCGGCTCCGACTCCGGGATCGGCCAGGCGACCGCCATCGCCTTCGCCCGCGAGGGGGCGGATGTCGTCATCACCTACCATAGCGACGCCGAAGGGGCCGAACGCACGCGCGAGGCCATCATGGTCAACAATCGCCGGGCGCTGGTCGTCCAGCTCGACCAGTGCGATCCTGCCAGCGTCAAGGAATTCTTCCGTACGGTGCATGACCAGCTGGGCGTGCCAACCATCCTCGTCAACAACGCCGGCATCAATGCCAACGGCGTGCCGGTCAAGGACCTGTCCGACGAGGACTGGGACCGCACCATCCGCACCAACCTGTACGGGCCGTTCTACTGCTGCCGCGAATTCATCCGCGGACTGGACGGCAGCGACAAGCACGGCACCATCATCAACGTGACCAGCGTGCATCAGGAGATTCCGATGCCGGGCGCGTCCGCCTACGACGCCTCCAAGGGCGGTTTGCGCAACCTGACCACGACGCTGGCGCTGGAACTGGCCGAGAAGAACATCAACGTCAACAACATCGCGCCGGGCATGATCCTCACGCCGATGAACCAGGAGGCGATCGACGATCCGGCCAAGCAGCAGAAGCAGGTGCAGTCGATCCCGATGAAGCGTGCAGGGAAGCCGGAGGAGATCGCCAGCGTGGCGGTGTTCCTCGCGTCGGACCAGGCGCGGTATATCCAGGGGGCGACGATTGTCGTGGATGGCGGGTTGGTGTTGTTTCAGGGGCAGGGGGCTTGAGGCCCGGCTGAGCCAACTTGCCGTTGTTGCGCAGCGCTGACTGACGCGCAGGAAGCCCTCTCCCCCGGCTCCTCTCCCGCGTGGCGGGAGAGGGGAGTGTAGTGGTCCAATTTCCTCAGACAGGTCGATAGGTGGAAAATCACCATCGACGAGGAAATCAGATGACTAGAGCACGCAGGAAATT
>NZ_JAIMCG010000015.1 GCF_019795295.1 Cupriavidus sp. AU9028
GTACATCGTTGGCTTCTATAACCCGGTACGGCTGCACTCCACACTGGACTACCAGTCACCACAGCACTACGAGGACAAGTTCCACCAGACCACCTAAACACCTGTCTGAAAAAACTTGACCACTACAAGAACACCCGCAGACCATAAACAACCAACGGTTTGCTCCCCTCTCCCGCCCCTGCGGGAGAGGGGCCGGGGGAGAGGGCCGTCGAGCACCAACAACACCTTCGGCCCCCAACTCTTATATAAGATATAAGACATTTGACCCCCAAGTGCAGAAATCGTACAATCGCGGGCACAACGGTGTTTCTTAAACCCTATCACCCCGCAGGCTCCCATGCTCGAAACCTATCGCGCCCATGTCGCCGAACGCGCTGCGCTCGGCATTCCTCCGCTGCCGCTGTCCGCCCAGCAGACCGCCGACCTGATCGAACTGCTGAAGAACCCGCCGAAGGGCGAAGAGCAGAACCTGCTGGAGCTGATCACCTACCGCGTGCCCGCCGGTGTCGATGACGCCGCCAAGGTCAAGGCCTCGTACCTGGCCGCCGTCGCGCTGGGCAAGGAAACCTGCCCCCTGATCGACCGCGCCCGCGCCACCGAACTGCTGGGCACCATGCTCGGCGGCTACAACATCTCGCCGCTGATCGAGCTGCTCGATGACGCCGATGTCGGCTCGGTTGCCGCCGAGGCGCTGAAGAAGACCCTGCTGATGTTCGATGCCTTCCACGACGTCAAGGAAAAGGCCGACAAGGGCAACGCCAACGCCCGTGCCGTCCTGCAAAGCTGGGCCGACGCCGAATGGTTCACCAGCCGTCCGGAAGTCCCGCAAAGCCTGACCATCACCGTCTTCAAGGTGCCCGGCGAAACCAACACCGACGACCTGTCGCCGGCCCCGGACGCCACCACCCGCCCCGACATCCCGATGCACGCCCTCGCCATGCTGAAGAACAAGCGCGAAGGCGCCGCGTTCCAGCCCGAGGAAGACGGCAAGCGCGGTCCGGTCAAGTTCATCGAATCGCTGAAAGAGAAGGGCCACCTCGTCGCCTACGTCGGCGACGTGGTCGGTACCGGCTCCAGCCGCAAGTCCGCCACCAACTCGGTGCTGTGGTTCACCGGCGAAGACATCCCCTTCGTGCCGAACAAGCGCTTCGGCGGCGTGTGCCTGGGCGGCAAGATTGCCCCGATCTTCTACAACACCATGGAAGACGCCGGCGCCCTGCCGATCGAACTCGACGTCTCCAAGATGGAAATGGGCGACGTCATCGAGCTGCGTCCCTATGAAGGCAAGGCCCTGAAGAACGGCGAAGTCATCTCCGAATTCCAGGTCAAGTCCGAAGTGCTGTTCGACGAAGTGCGCGCCGGCGGCCGCATTCCGCTGATCATCGGCCGTGGCCTGACCGGCAAGGCCCGCGAAGCGCTGGGCCTGCCCCCGTCGACCCTGTTCCGCCTGCCGCAGAACCCGGTCGACACCGGCAAGGGCTTCACCCTCGCCCAGAAGATGGTCGGCCGCGCGTGTGGCCTGCCCGAAGGCAAGGGCGTGCGCCCGGGTACCTACTGCGAACCGAAGATGACCTCGGTTGGCTCGCAGGACACCACCGGCCCGATGACCCGCGACGAACTGAAGGATCTGGCCTGCCTCGGCTTCTCCGCGGATCTCGTGATGCAGTCGTTCTGCCACACCGCCGCCTATCCGAAGCCGGTCGACGTCAAGACGCACCATACCCTGCCGCAATTCATCAGCACCCGCGGCGGCATCTCGCTGCGCCCGGGCGACGGCGTCATCCACTCGTGGCTGAACCGCATGCTGCTGCCCGACACCGTCGGCACCGGCGGCGACTCGCACACCCGCTTCCCGATCGGCATCAGCTTCCCGGCCGGCTCGGGCCTGGTCGCCTTCGCGGCTGCCACCGGCGTCATGCCGCTGGACATGCCGGAATCGGTGCTGGTCCGTTTCAAGGGCAAGATGCAGCCCGGCGTCACCCTGCGTGACCTGGTCAACGCCATCCCGCTGTATGCCATCAAGCAGGACCTGCTGACCGTTGCCAAGCAAGGCAAGAAGAACATCTTCTCCGGCCGCATCCTCGAAATCGAAGGCCTGCCCGACCTGAAGGTCGAGCAAGCGTTCGAACTGTCCGACGCCTCCGCAGAGCGTTCGGCCGCCGGCTGCTCCGTGCGCCTGAACAAGGAACCGATCATCGAGTACATCAACAGCAACATCACGCTGCTGAAGTGGATGATCGCCGAAGGCTACCAGGACGCCCGCAGCCTCTCGCGCCGCATCAAGGCCATGGAAGCGTGGCTGGCCGATCCGAAGCTGCTCGAGCCGGACGCCGACGCGGAATACGCCGCCGTCATCGAAATCGACCTGGCCGACGTGCACGAGCCCATCGTCGCCTGCCCGAACGACCCGGACGACGTCAAGACCCTGTCCGATGTCGCCGGCGCCAAGATCGACGAAGTGTTCATCGGCAGCTGCATGACCAACATCGGCCACTTCCGTGCAGCATCGAAGCTGCTGGAAGGCAAGCGCGACATCCCGGTCAAGCTGTGGGTCGCCCCGCCGACCAAGATGGACCAGAAGCAGCTGACCGAGGAAGGCCACTACGGCGTCTTCGGCACCGCTGGTGCGCGTACCGAAATGCCGGGCTGCTCGCTGTGCATGGGCAACCAGGCACAGGTTCGCGAAGGTGCCACGGTGATGTCGACCTCGACCCGCAACTTCCCGAACCGTCTGGGCAAGAACACCAATGTGTATCTGGGTTCTGCCGAACTGGCGGCCATCTGCTCCCGTCTGGGTCGGATCCCGACCAAGCAGGAGTACATGGAAGACATCGGCGTCATCAATGCCAATGGCGACAAGATCTACCGCTACATGAACTTCGATCAGATCGAGGATTTCAAGGGCGTGGCGGATACGGTGACGGTTTGAGGCACCGAATGCTGGCGGGTTGAATCTGCTGGCTGGTGTTTGGAAGAAGAAAGCCCCGGAGGTGTGAGCCTTCGGGGCTTTTTTTGCTTGTAGCTGGCCGTAGTGGCGGCGCAGGAGAAGCTCGATCATTGGAGTGCCCTGCCGGTCGTCGCCTTATTTAGGTCGTGGTCTGGGCCCGTCGTGTTGCTCATAGTGGAGGTCGCAAACTTAGCGGGAGCGGTTGGCGGATTTGCTTCCGACCGGCGGCTGTCGTCAACCCGTTGTGGACACCCGAGCTTCTTCAAAGCAGTCGTTTTTGCCGATGCCATCCCCGCTCAACTAGCGCTTGTCCACGCAAAGGAGAGACTTCATGACTCAGGCGTGCCTTTGGCGTGCTGAGTCACACCTACCCTCGAGGGTAGGGGGCATGGCTACATGCGGATCCTCTACAATCCCGCATCGCTCACTTTGCCGATACACACGGAAATGCGGATCATTTTGGCCATTCTTGCAGCGGTCGCACTCTCTGGATGTACAGTTTATTCAAAGGTAAAACTATATGATGGACTGGTGAGAGACGCTGACAGCGTGGCGCAACTGTATGTCGATCCACATGTGGTTGTGCGTCGCTTTGATAATAAGACCGAAAAGCCTGGTGAAAGAGCTCTGGTACATTCCGCTGGGAAACGCCGTGAGATAGTCGAAATGTTGCCCGGCGAGCATGAGGTTGAAGTGCAGTTCTTTCTGCTTTGTCGAAAGTCAGAAGTCGCAACAATGCGATTTTTCGCGGAAGCCGGAGAAAGATATCGGCTTACTTATGATATCGGCCCAAATAGTGCTTGGTGGCGACCAAAGATTACTAAGTACGGCGGCGAGGAGATAACGGATCAGGCGAGCATGTTCGATTCAATGTGCCGCGTTCAAATAATCAGAATTTTGAGATAAAACGCCACGTTCGACTTGTTGCTCATTTTCAGGAGTACTGCCAAGAGGTGCCGCCCGGGCGACCTCGCCGCGGCCAGAAATCTCAGGATCGTGTGCGAACCAGATCTGTGAGTCAGCAGATCGATGAAGAATGTGCAAGCCTGCCACCTGTCAGGGGTCGCCCCTGCCACCCTATAGAATGACGCCTCGTGCGACTGCGGCAACAACACCATGCCACCCCTCAATGCGCTCCCCGGCAATCTTCGCAACTGGGCAAGGCGCATCAAACGCGATGGCGTCACCTTATGGTTCGCTTGCCGCCATCCCGCTACCCCGAAGCTGACGAAGATCCTCTGCGCCTTCGTCGTCGCCTACGCGCTCAGCCCGATCGACCTCGTTCCGGACTTCATCCCGGTGCTCGGCTACCTTGACGAGATAGTGCTTCTGCCGGCGCTGATCTGGCTGGCAGTTCGCCTGATGCCCAGGGACGTTCTTGCGGTGTGCCGGTCGCAGGCGGAACGATGGATAGCGGAACGAAAGGCAAGGCCGACCAGCTACTGGGGCATAGCGCTGGTGCTATGTGTATGGATCCTGCTCGCCTGCAGCCTCTGGATGGCCTTCCGATAGTCGGGACAAAGGGAGCGGACCATCCGCGATTGGCCGACGCGCATCCCGACATCCACGCGCAACTGCTTGATGTGATTCGCCGCAGGGCTGACGTAAACACTGTTTGAGCTTCAGAGGCGCGCCCCCTGCCGATACCCCCCGAAAGAGGGGTGCTTCGCCCTCCCGTCCCATCCGTTATTCCACGGGGCGCACATACCGTCGAGCCCTTAACCGATGTGGATAACAACATGATTCAAAGCAGGATTGCGCTCGTCGCCAGCATCTGCGCAGCAGCCGTTGTATTGGCCGGCTGCGAGACCACGAATTCGATTCCCTACAAGGCATCTGCCGCCAACGTCATCGCCATTCAGCAAAGCTTGCAGCCGAAGAAGGTCAGCGTCGCCGACGTGGGCCTGGCTCCGGGCGTGGACGAGAGCCCGCTGTGCCGGCTGAACGGTCCGGTGAAGGTCGCGCCGGGCAAGACGCCTTCGCAGTACATCAAGGACGCGCTGCAGGAAGAGATTCTGTTGGCGCAGTCGTATGACATCAAGGGCGCGCCGATCGAAGGGCGGATCGAGGAGCTGAAGTTCAGCTCGGTCTCGCCGGCATATTGGCAGATCACGATGGCGGTGAAGTCGCCGGTGGACAACGGTTACAAGGTGTCGGTGAAGTACCCCTTCGACACCAGCTGGACCGCTGCCGGCGCCTGCAAGAACGTTGCGGATGCGTTCGGTCCCGCCGTGCAGGAGCTGCTGAAGCAGGTCGTGACCAACCCGCAATTCTCGGCACTGGCAGGGAAGTAAGCGGGCAAGGCAAAGGAAAACCCCGGAAGCGAGAGCTTCCGGGGTTTCTTATTGGCACTGCACCCACGGACTTCGGGCGACTACGAGCAGTTGGTTGGACCGCTCCACCGCCACTCTGAATTGCCACCATTCAGTCACCGGTATGTAACCAAATATTCCTACGCTCGCCGGATTACAACGGGGAGCAACAATGCACAACAGACGTGGTTTGTACCACCATTACCGCCGCATCGGCGCCATCGCGGGCCTGCTGTTGGCCTTGGCGGGATGCGGCAGCGATTCCGACGAAACCGCCCACCCGCCAGTGAATCCCGATCCGGCCCCGGCGCCCGCGCCAGCCCCAACGCCACCCGAACAAGCCAAGACTCTGCGCATCGGCGTGTTGCCCGACACGCAGGGCAGCGCTTCCGGCGTCGCGGAGCACCCGATGCGCGCGGCTCTGGACAAGCTCGCACAGGAAGGCGCTTCCATCGTGCTGATGGCCGGCGACCTGACCGAGAACGGCACGGCGGCCGAATACGCGCAATGGCGCGCCATCGCCAGCAATTACACGGACCGCATGGTCCTGCTGCCGATCATGGGCAACCATGACAACAAGGGCATCGACCAGGACTATTTCGACACGGTAAGCGCCCTCATTCCGGCCGACGCGCAACACATGCCGGGCTCGAAGTACAAGAACTACGCGCTGGTGCGCGAGAACGTTCTCTTCATCAATATCTCGTACGACTGGCTGCCATTCGCCTACGACTTCGTCGAGAAGCAGATCCTGCAGCATCGCAATCGTGTCGAGCACATCATCCTGATGACGCACAATCCTCTGGTCGGCAACCGTTACGGCTTGCTTCGCGAGAAGATCCTCGAGGGCTATCTGTCCGAACCCTCGGATGCCGCCTTCCGTGACGTGCATGACAAGCTCCGTGCGCTGTTGGCGGAGAACGATGTGATCTACGTCGCGGGGCACGAGCACATGTACTCGCGCAGCCAGATTCGCGATGCCACGCAGCGCGCCTTCACGCAGATCGTCGCCGGCAGTGCGGCGTACAAGGGCTACGAGAACCGGTATGGCGAACACGAGCAGGTGCAGAATACCGTGATGGTGAAGGTCGCGGCCGACGTCTCGGGATCGATCGATACCAACGTCTCGCTCTTCACGGTGCAAGGCGGTGCCATCGACTACCAGGCCTTCTACGCGCCGCATACGGTGTACGCCAATGCCGATGGCCCGAAGGAGCTGGCCGCGCCGTCCTGGCGTCTGTTCGATCGGTTCACGCGGACTGCCACGCGCTGCGACAAGATGGTCTATCCCTCCAGCGTGCCGGCCGGCATCCAGAGCAACAACGTCTACGACCCCAGCTATCGCACCAGCGCGTGCGCGTCGCCCGCGGGACATAACGCGCGCATCCTGGACGGGCGCAATACCCTGTTCAACCGCTATGACACGCGCACGCGCAGCATGGCGGTCGAGCCGGGCGTGACGTTTGCCAGTACCAATCGCGAGCTTCAGTCGCTGATGTACCGCTACATGTTCATTGGCGATGCAAGCTGGCGTCGCAACCTGAACAATAGCCAACGCGCACGCGTCATCAACGAGGGTACGGCGAGCGAAGCGGTGGAGATCCGCGAGACCACCATCGATCTCGCCAAACTGGTGTCGCTGTCGTGGAAAGCCAGCGCGGGCAATACGCTGTCGGACGTGCTGGTGGTCTCCGGCATCAGTGGCCAGACCGGGATGTACACCGACCCCTACGGCCGGTTGAAGGACATCACGGCGGAAACGGGCTTGCCCGGCAGTCTTGGCGATGGCTCGGAACAGGGCAAGGCGCCGGTCACGTTGCCGGCAGGTGCCACCCGCGAGTGGGAACTGAAGCCGGGCAAGACGGGACATGCCTACGTGCTGGAATTCTCGCTGCCCAAGGACACAGCCACCGATGCGGTCGCGCTCGCTCGGTGGGATGGCCAGCGTTGGATTGCTCTCGCCGACGCGGGATGCGTGAGCAGGCAACCGTATCGCGCGGACTTCCTCGAAAGTTCGCAGCCGTCCGACGTGGCTGGCGCTTGCGCAGGCGATGCGCTTGTCGGTCTGGACGCGGCACGCGGCGCCTTCTGGGCGCGGCTGCATGAGGATGGCCAGTTCGCAATCATCGCCAGGAATTCGGCTACTCGATAGCTGCCGATCGGCTCCTCGGCAGGATAGGCCCCGGAGGTGCGAGCCCCGGGGCTTTCTGCTTCATGCGCAATCCCGCTACGAAATGGATCCGGGCTCCGCACCGGGTGCTGGTGGGGTGCGGGTTGTATTGAGCTGCGCGGGAATATACAATCCATGTACGTTCCATATATGGAGAGCAGGGTGGGCATAGTCAATATCGACGACGATCTGCACGATCAGCTACGCAAGGCGAGCGCGGTATCGTGCCGGTCCATCAACGCACAAGCCGCCTTCTGGATAAAGGTCGGCATGCTCAGCGAGATGAATCCCACGCTGTCTTTCAATGACATCGTGGCACGAGAGCTGAGAGCCGCTGGAGTCGTCGCGCAACCGATGAAAGCCGCATCGGCATGATCAAGACGCCGGGGGAGATCGCCTTGCTTGCGGAGTCGGGCAGGTTGCTGGCGGACGTGTTCGTCTATTTGGACGGACTGGATCTGATGGGGATGTCGACCATGCAGGTCAACGATCTGGTGGAGAACCTGATCGTGGAGCGACTGCAAGCGCGGCCGGCCAGCAAGGGGCAATACGGCTACGCCTTCTCGCTCAATGCATCCCGCAACAACGTGGTCTGCCACGGGGTTCCCGCGACCACGGACGTCCTGCGAAGCGGGGACATCGTCAATTTCGACATCACGCTGGAGAAGAACGGCTATATCGCCGATTCCAGCAAGACCTATCTGGTGGGCAACGTGTCACCGCCGGCCAGGCGGCTGGTGCAGGTGGCTTATGAATCGATGTGGAAAGGGATCAGGGCGGTGCGTCCGGGCGCGCGACTCGGCGACGTCGGCTATGCGATCGAGCGGCATGCCAGGACGAACGGCTATTCGATTGTGAAGGAATACTGTGGCCACGGCATCGGGCGGGAGATGCACGAGGAGCCGCAGGTATTGCATTGGGGCAGGCCGCACTCGGGCTTGATGCTGCGAGAGGGCATGGTGTTCACCATTGAACCGATGGTGAACGAGGGCCGGGCCGCCGTTTTTACCGAGGACGATGGCTGGAGCGTCGTTACGCGCGATGGCAAGTTGTCGGCGCAGTTCGAGCACACCGTGGCAGTGACTCGTGATGGCGTGCGGGTATTGACCCTGCGTCCCGGAGAAATCAGGCGCAGTTGAAGCTGGCGTAGTAGTTGAACGCGAAGAAAGCCCTGGAAGCGAAACCTTCCGGGGCTTTTTCCTTCGAAGAACGTCAGGCAGCCAACGACGCGCTGTCGATGACGAACCGATACTTCACGTCGCCCTTGAGCATCCGCTCGTAAGCGTCATTGATTTGATCCGCGCGAATCATTTCAATGTCGGCGACAACGCCATGCTCCGCACAGAAGTCCAGCATCTCCTGCGTTTCGGGAATGCCGCCGATCAGAGAGCCGGCAAGGCTGCGGCGTTTCATGATCAGGTTGAAGACCTCGGGCGAGGGATGCGGCGTGGCTGGGGCACCGACAAGCGTCATGGTTCCATCCCGCTTGAGCAGCGTGAAGAACGCATCCAGGTCATGCGGTGCCGCTACGGTATTGAGGATAAAGTCCAGGCTCTTCGCATGGGCTGCCATCTCGTCGGGGTTGCGAGAGACGACGACCTCATCCGCACCGAGAGCCAGCGCGTCGGTTCGCTTCGATTCGGAGGTGGTGAAGGCAACGACGTGCGCGCCCATCGCATGCGCGAGCTTGATGCCCATGTGGCCCAGGCCGCCGATGCCAACCACGCCTACCTTGTGACCGGGGCCGACTTTCCAGTGCCGCAGCGGAGAGTAGGTGGTGATGCCTGCGCACAACAGCGGCGCGACGGCGGCCAGGTCCGCTTCGGGATGGCGAATGCGCAGGACATAGCGCTCGTGCACGACGATCTGCTGGGAATATCCGCCCAGCGTATGGCCGGGCGGGTCCTGCGTGGGACCGTTGTAGGTGCCGACCATGTTGTCGCAGTAGTTCTCCAGTCCCGCCTCGCACTCGCTGCAGTGCTGGCAGCTGTCGACGATACAGCCGACGCCGACAAGATCGCCTTCCTTGAAGCCGGAGACGTGCGCGCCCACGGCGCTGACTCGCCCGACGATCTCGTGGCCGGGGACACAGGGGTAGAGGGTGCCCGCCCATTCCGAGCGGACCTGGTGGAGGTCGGAATGGCAGACGCCGCAATAGGCGATGTCGATCTGAACGTCATGGGCACCCGGTTGGCGCCGGGCGATGTCGAGCGATTCGAGGGGCCGGTCGGCGGCTTGTGCGCCGTAAGCTTTGACGGTCAACGTAGTTCTCCTGGGGAGGGTTCGAGGTCTCGGGCGGCGAGCTTCCCTTCCGAGCGCGAGGTGAGCGACGCAAGTCCGCCGGCGATGAGCAGTAGCAGGGCGCTCGCCTCCAGCGTGCTGCGATAGCCGAATGTGTCGAAGAGCGCGCCACCGACAGTGGAGCCCATGGCGATCGACAGCTGAACGGTGGCGACCATCAGGCCCCCGCCCGCCTCCGCGTGCTCCGGAAACGTACGCGCGACCCAGCTCCACCACCCCACGGGCGCCGCGGTGGCGACCAGTCCCCACACCGCAAGCAAGGAAATGACCGCGGCGGTCTGGTGACCGAGGACGGCCAACGCGAGTGCGATGACGGACATCAGCACGGGAATTGCCGCCAGTGTGCCGTACATCCCTCGGTTGAGGACAGTGCCGATCAATGTGGTGCCGACGAATCCGGCGATACCGATAACCAATAGGACCAGCGAGAGGGTGCGAGGTTCGACGCCCGTTACCGTTTCGAGGAAGGGCCGGATATAGGTGAAGAGGGTGAACTGCCCCATGAAGAATGCACCAGCGGCGAGCATGCCGAATGCGACGACCGGCCTGCGCAGATGCGCAAAGATGTTGCCGTGGCGGCCCTCGTCCGGCTTGACGGGCATCGACGGCAGGCTGATCCATTGCCAGATCAGGGCAAGAATTGCGACGGGCACGAGACAATAGAACGCGCCGCGCCAGCCAACCACGGCACCGAGGTAGCTGCCCAGCGGCGCGGCGATGATCGTGGCAAGGGCATTGCCGCCATTGAAGACCGCCAGCGCACGAGGAACCTGGGCAGGCGGAACGAGGCGCATGGCGACGGCAGCGGACATGGACCAGAAGCCGCCGACGACGACACCGATCAGCGCACGACCCGCCATATAGGCCAGATAGGTCGGTGCGATGGCGATGATGGCGCTCGACGCCGCCATCAAGGCGGTCAGGCCCAGCAGCAGGGTCTTGCGGTTGATGCGCCCGGCGAGCATGGAGATGAAGAGGCTGGTGACGACCGCGAATGCGCCGGAGATGGCGATACCCTGGCCTGCCATGCCTTCGGTGACGCGTAGTTCCTCGGCCATCGGTGTGAGCAAGCTGACGGGCATGAACTCGGAGGCGATCAGCGCGAAGACGCACAGGGTCATCGCGAAGACGCCGCTCCAATGGCTGGAGGCCGATGGGCAGACACCGGAAGACGCTCCGGTCGGGCGTTGCACTGAAGTTTCCATGGAGCGGCATTCTGTGCGGGATTGGCGCGCGAGACTAGATCATCAATCCACATTGCCGATATGAAGCCGGTTCATCAATAGCGGGGGCAGTATTGGCACGGTGCCTGGCGGTCGGATCGGAACCATTTATCGATTCGGCTCATAACACTATGCGCATGAGCTAATGAATCCACAGCAGGCTTCTCCGCTACCATCCCGCGATCCCCTATCTGTCTCCTACCCGTCCCTACTGTTCCTTCGAACCCGATGACATCGCTGAAGATCAACGGCAAGGTCCACGACGTGGATCTTTCCCCCGATACCCCCTTGCTCTGGACCCTGCGCGACGAACTTGGCTACACCGGCACGAAGTTTGGCTGCGGCATGGCGCTGTGCGGTGCGTGCACCGTCCACGTGGATGGCCAGCCGGTGCGCTCCTGCGTGACGCCAGTTTCGGCGGTGGGCGGCAAGCCGGTCCGCACGATCGAGTCAATGGCGTCGGACCCGGTCGGCAAGGCGGTGCAGGACGCATGGGTGGAACTGGGCGTGGCCCAGTGCGGGTACTGCCAGGCGGGCCAGATCATGACCGCGACCGCGCTGCTCAAGAGCAACCCGAAGCCGACGGACGAGGAGATCGTGGCGGGGATGAGCGGCAACCTCTGCCGGTGCGGTGCCTATCAACGCATCAATGCAGCGGTGCGGCTGGCATCGCAACGCCTGCAGGGCAACCGGACGGGAGCGAAGGCATGACCCGCGCCGACAACCATTCCTTGGAGCAACCGTCGCGCCGCCGGGTGCTGCAAGCCGGCGCGGCTTTCGTGTTGTCGCTGCAGTTCGGCGGACTGATCGCGAAGGCGAGCTCGGCCGAGGCAGACGACGCTGCCGCCGGCAAGTCGGCACCGAAGTACGGCGCCGACACCATGCCCGGCGGCGTCGTCGACGATCCGCTGGTGTTCGTCTCTCTCGCCCGGGACGGTACGGTGACCATCATCGCGCACCGCGCCGAGATGGGAACGGGCGTGCGGACCAGCCTGCCGATGGTCGTTGCCGACGAGATGGAGGCCGACTGGAGCCGTGTGAAGATCGTGCAGGCCGACGCCAACGAAGCGCGCTACGGCAGCCAGAACGTGGACGGCTCCCGCAGCATGCGGCATTTCCTCGCGCCGATGCGCCGCGTGGGTGCCGCCGCGCGGCAGATGCTGGAGGCGGCTGCCGCGGCTCAATGGCAGGTGCCGGTTGCCGAAGTGGCGGCCCGCAACCATGAGGTGATCCACCTGCCGACCGGCCGGCGGCTGGGCTATGGCGCATTGGCGGACGCGGCCATGCGGCAGCCGGTGCCCACGCAGGCGCAGCTGAAGCTGAAGCAGCCCGAAGCGTTCCGCTATATCGGCAAGGGCAGGATCGTGCCGACCGACAGCCGGGACATCACGCAAGGCAAGGCGATCTACGGGATCGACGTGCGCCTGCCGGGCATGCTCTACGCCGTGATGGCACGGCCACCGGTTTATGGCGGCAAGCTGCGCAGCGTCGATAGCACGGAGGCGATGAAGGTGCCGGGCGTGCTGCGCGTGATCGAGATGAAGGGCTTCGACGGTCCGCCCTTGTTCAATCCGGTCGGCGGCGTTGCCGTGGTGGCGAAGAACACATGGGCAGCAATGCAGGGCCGTGCGGCATTGAAGCTGCAGTGGGACGATGGTCCCAATGCCGGTTACGACTCGAAGACGTTCCGCGGTGCGCTGGAGGCGGCGGTGCGTCAGCCGGGCAAGCCGCTGCGCAACGACGGCGATGCAGTCGGCGCGCTGGCAGCCGCCGGCGCGAAGGGACAGCGCACGGTCTGCGCCGAGTACTACATTCCCCATCTCGCGCATGCCTCGATGGAGCCGCCGGTCGCGACCGCGCGGTTCGTCGGCGGCAAGTGCGAGATCTGGGCGCCGTCCCAGGCCCCGCAGGGCGCCCTGGAGAGCGTCGCCGGGCATCTCGGAATGAAAGCGGAGGACGTGACGCTGCACGTCACGCTGCTCGGCGGCGGGTTTGGCCGCAAGTCGATGGCAGACTTCATCTCCGAGGCAGCACTGGTATCGAAGGCAATGGGCGGCAAGCCGGTCAAGCTGCAGTGGACGCGCGACGACGACATCCGGCACGACTACTACCACACGGTGTCGGTCGAGCGGATGGAAGCCGCGCTCGATGCGGATGGCAAGCCTGCGGTGTGGCGCCACCGCTCGGCGGCGCCGACGATCGCCTCGACCTTCGCGGTAGGGGCAAAGGGCAAGGCCGAGTTCGAAGCGGGCATGACGGCCATCAACATTCCGTTCCAGATTCCGTCGATCCGTCTGGAGTCGGCGGACGTGCCGGCGCACACGCGCATCGGCTGGTTCCGCTCGGTCTCCAATATCCCGCACGCCTTCGCCGTGCAGAGCTTCGTTGCGGAGCTGGCGCACGAGGCCCGCCGGGATCCGAAGGACTACCTGCTGGAGCTGATCGGTCCGCCGCGCAGGATCGATCCCGCGGCGCTGTCGGACAAGTGGAATTACACCGAATCGCCCGACCTGTACCCGCTCGACACCGGCCGGATGCGCGCCGTGATCGAGGAGGCCGCCAGCCGCGCGGGTTGGGGACGGAAGCTGCCCAAGGGACATGGTCTTGGCATCGCGATGGCCTATAGCTTCGTGACCTATGTCGCGACAGTGGTGGAAGTGACGGTCGACGAGAAAGGCCAGATTTCGATCCCGCGTGTCGACATGGCGATCGACTGCGGACCGCAGGTCAATCCGGAGCGCATCCGCTCGCAGGTCGAAGGCGGCTGCGTGATGGGCGTCAGCCTGGCGATGCTCGGCGAGATTTCGTTCGAGCAAGGCCGGGTCAAGCAGAGCAACTTCCACGACTTCGAGATCCTGCGCTCGCACATGGCGCCGGGCGCCATTCATACCTGGATGGTGGGCGGCGGCTTCGATGTGCCGCCCGGTGGCGTAGGCGAGCCGCCGGTGCCGCCGATCGCTCCGGCGTTGTGCAATGCGATCTTCGCCGCGACAGGCGTGCGCATCCGCTCGCTGCCCATCCGCGACCAGCTGGCGCAGGCCTAGCGGCGGCTGCCGTCGGGCCGATGGCGGATGGCGTCGATCACGATCTTCAGCGCGCGGGAGGACTGACGGCGGCTCGGGTAGAACGCGTGATAGCCCGGGAAGGTCGGGCACCAGTCCTCCATCACGCGGACCAGTCGGCCGGCTTCCACATAGGGCTGCACCATCGGATAGGGCAGGAACGTCAGGCCAAAGCCGTCCAGCGCGGCATTCAGCATCTGGTTGGTGCTGTTGCAGATGACCTGCCCCTCGACGCGCGCCTGCACTTTCTTCGATCCCTTGGCCAGTTCCCAGGCATACAGGCCGCCGCTGGTGGCCAGCCGCAGATTGATGCAGCGCTGCCCGAGCAGGTCCCGCGGCGTCGCCGGTTTCGGGCGGCCCTTGAAGTACGAGGGGGCGCCCACGATCGCCATCTTCACGTCGGGGCTGATGCGGACCGCGATCATGTCCTTCTCGATCTGGTCCCCAAAGCGCACGCCAATGTCATAGCGCTCGCCGACGATATTGGTCAGGCCATAGTCGACCGTCAGCTCGACGTTCAACTCCGGGTATTGCGGCAATACCTTGGCCAGTCGCGGCCAGATGATCGCGTCGATGGGGTGGTCCACCGACGTGATCCGGATGGTGCCGGCGGGGCGCTCGCCAAGTTCGGCCACGGCCGAGAGGTCGGCCTCGATTTCCTCGAACTTCGGCCCCAGCGAGCGAAGCAGCCATTCTCCCGCGTCGGTAGTGGACACACTGCGCGTGGTGCGCGTCAGCAGCCGCACGCCGAGTTTGGCTTCGAGTCCGCGGATGGTGTGGCTCAGGGCCGATTGCGTGACGCCAAGTCTGGCAGCGGCGCGGGTGAAGCTGCGCTCCTTCGCTACGGTGACGAGGGCGAGCAGGTCGTTGAGGTTATGACGGGGCATGGGCGGCTATACGGTGGCGGGTGTTGCGCCAGCCGCCATTATCGGCCCAACGGCTGGAATCGATCGCTAGACCTGCTGCTGAAACGCGAGCAGATAGCCATTGCAATCGATCAAGGCGAACTCGATGGACCCATAGCGCATGCGCTGCAACGGCCAGGCCATGGTGGCCCGGCCCTTCACCGACTCGTAGAACGCTTCGACGTCCGGGATGGTGCAATAGATCGTCCCGGTAAGAGCGGGCGGTGCGTTCCACAAATCCTGCTCGGTGAACAGCAGCTTGCAGCCGTGCCGCTCCACCGTGATGGTGTTCTGCTGCGATGCGCGGACATCGAAGCCCAGCGCCGCATACCATGCTTCGGTTTGCCGCAGGTCGGTACAGTAAAGCAGCAGGGAAAGAGACATGCTGGCTCCGTTCATCGGTGGGGAACAGAACAGTCGAGGATGAGCGGCACCGGCCGCGTCACGATGGCGCCCTGGGCGGCGCGTGCCGTGCCAGAAATCGGTCCAGCTGACCGGCGAATGCCTTGCTGTCCTGCGCGGAGTACGCCGCCGGCCCTCCGGTATCGATGCCCGATGCCCGCAGCTGATCCATGACCTCGCGCATCGTCAGCCGCTCCTGGATGTTCTCCCGCGTGAACCAGTTGCCTCGGGGGTCCAGCACATGCGCCCCCTTGTCCAGCGCAGCGGACGCCAGTGGAATGTCGGCTGTCACCACGAGGTCGCCGGGCGCGGCCAGTTCGACAATGCGCTGGTCAGCCACGTCGAAGCCGGCCGGGACTTGCAGAGCCTTGATGAAGCGGGAAGGCGGCGTGCGCAGGTACTGGTTTGCGACGAGCGTGACACAGACCTGGACGCGCTGGGCCGCGCGAAAGAGCATTTCCTTGACCACAACGGGGCAGGCGTCTGCGTCGACGAGTACTTGCATTGCGATGATTCCTTGAAAGGGCTCGCCCATGATACTGGCGGTGGGCCATTGGGCCGGCTCATTCGCCCGGCTCATTGGCCCCCCTACCGGCTGCGCTTGACCATCGCCACGATGACCTCGATCAGCTCATCCCGCGCCTGCTCCTCGGTGAGGTCGCCGGCAACCACCGCATGAGACAGCGAATCCGCCGCCCCCAGCATCGCCCACAGCCCCCCCGCAGACACGCCGCCTGGCCCGGAGAACGGCGCCAGAATCGTGCGGCACTTCGCGATGAACGCCTGCTCGTACTGGCGTTTGAGCGTTGCGAGTTCGGGCGAGCCGTTCAGCGCAGACAACACATCCGGCATTTCGCGCCCCTGTGTCAGCACGCAATCGACATAGCTGGCCGCAATCACCCGCGCCTTGTCTTTCAGCGTGGGGCGGCTCGCCGCGATGGCAGCGTCGATGATGGCGGTCTGCCGTTCGTCGAAATCCTGATAGAGCGCGGCCAGCAGTCCATTGCGGGTGCCGAAGTGATCGTAGACGACCGGTTTGGCGACTCCCGCAAGTTCCGCCAGGCGCCCCATGGTCAGGGCGTCGGATCCTTCTTCCCTGACAAGTTTCCAGGCGCAGTCGAGCAGTTGCCGCTGCCGCTGGTCGCGCGGCAGTCTGCGGCGCGGTGACGGGGACGGGCCTGCTGGGTCGTCCCCGGACGAGGTGCGCTTCGGTTGTGGAGGCATTCCGTGCTACGAGAAGAGGTGCTGGCCGATCTGGCGCGCCCTGGCGATGTGCGAAGTTGCGGTTTCGAAGTCCGAAGGTAGCAGAAGTTCGGACGTCGCGACAGGCGCGCCACAGTATCCGAAGATGCCGTGATCGATCTGCGTCTTCATGGCGTTGGCATAACCGTGCCGGTCGTAGGTGCCCATATTCGCGCCGCCGATGCCGACCAGGTGGACGGCAAGATGGCCGAGCTTCTTCACTGTCTTGCCCCCCGGTTCTTCCTCGTAGGCCCAGCCGTTGGTGAACACGCGGTCGATCCAGCCCTTGAGCATGCCCGGGAACGACCACCAGTAGACGGGGAAAACCAGCACCAGCGCATCCGCCCGCTCCAGTCGGGCGTGCTCAGCGGCGACGTCGGGCGGTGGCGGGGCTTCGCGCAGATGCAGGGCCAGGTCTGCCGCCGTGAAGCGAGGGTCGAAGCCCTCGGCGGCAAGGTCGGCGATCTCGAAGGTGTGCGTTTGGCCGGATGCGGACAAGCCAAGTCCGATCTCTTCTCCGACGGCATGGGTCAAGGATTTCGGATTGGGATGCGAAACGACGATCAGTGCGTGCATGATGGCTCCCCTCTGGGATAACGTTACCTACGAATGGTAGGATACCTTTGGTAGATTTGCTTGACCATGCTGCTTGAAGGGCGATTTCGCGACCCGGGAGCCGCTTGGCGGGTCGCCGGTGACAGCACAGCGGCTTGCTGGGCCACCGTCACTGCTCGGCGAAACACTGCACAAGAAAGTCGACCACCGCGCGAACGGCCGGCAACTGGCCGCGCCGGTGCGGCATCAGGATCGATGTCATGACTTCGCCCGCCGTCCATTGCGGCAGGACACGCCGGACGTCGCCTTCCTGCAGCGCCCGGCGACAGATGGACTGCGGCAGGCAAGCCACGCCCAGGCCCGCCACCGCGGCGCACAGCAGCGCGGTCGATTCGTTCGCTGTCATCCGGGGCAGCGGGCTGACGGCGATGGTCTGGCCGTCGCGGTGCAGTCGCCAGCTGGTGGCCAGCTTTCCTGTCAGCAAGCCATCGTGCCGGCTCAACGCCTCGGGGCTTTCCAGCGGAGCACTGACTTCGAGATAGCGGGGCGAGGCGACGAGGATGATCGGCTCGGTGGACAGCAGCCGCTGCACCAGATCGGAATCGGGCAGCGGCGCGAAGTGGCTGCGGATGGCCAGATCGAAGCCCTCCTGTGCCACATCGACGAAGCGGTCCGACACATCGAGTTGCAGATGCAGCCTGGGATAGACTCGCGCCAGCTCGGGCAGGCGCGGCGCGAGGGCGTGCTGGGCGACCGGGACCGAGGCGGTCAGCCGCACCGTGCCGGCAGGTTCGGCCACGCGCTGGCGTACCACGTCCTGCGCGGCCTCGGCCTCGATCAGTGCCGCCCGCGCGTGCTCGTGGAAGGCTTGTCCAACGTCAGTGAGGGCGAAGCTGCGGGAGTTGCGATGGATCAGCCGCGCCCCCAGCTGCTGCTCCAGCTCCGCTACCCGCTTGCTCAGGGTGGACTTGGGTATGCCAAGCTGGCGGGAGGCCGCGGCGAAACCGCCGTGTTCGACGGCGGCAGCGAACAGCACGAGATCGTTCAGGTTCAGCATGGGGGACAGGGGGGCTGCAAAGTCCACAGGCGTGGACGATGCGTTGAATTTTTGCCGGCTACCGCCGCAATGTCCAGCGATCTACAGTCCTCCGTGTCGACCGGCCCTCCGGCTGGTCCCATATTCGGAGAACTGACCATGACCCCCATCCTGTTCTATGGCGTCCCCTCGGGATGCTCCTTCGGTTCCATCGTCGCGCTGGAATGGCTCGGGCAGCCCTATCGCCTGTGCCGTATCGACATGCCCGACGTCGTGACCAGCGAAGCGTTCCGCCGTATCAATCCCGTTGGCGAAACCCCGGCGCTGGCTACCGAAAGCGGGGCGATCGTCACCGAAAGCATGGCAATCCTCAACTGGATCGGCGCACGAGGCATGGAGCATGGGTTGGGGTTTGCGCAGGGCACCGAGGCATTCGACCGACTCAATCGGATGCTGGGCTACCTGAATACGACCTTCTTTGGCGCCTTCGCGCCTTTGTGGCATCTGTATGAGCATGCCAGCGACGACACGGCCAAGGCGGTGCTGCGCGAATATGGCGCGGTGAAGGTCAGGAAGGCACACGAGCAGCTTGACGCCATGCTTGGCGACGGCCAGTGGCTGCTGGGCGATCGTCCCAGCGTGGCGGACGCGTACTTCGCTGGCATTGCACGCTGGACCGACTATCACGGCGTTGTCAGCCGCTCCGATTACCGGAATCTGGATCGGCTGTATCGCAAGCTGCAGGCCGATCCGGCGGTGCGCTTCGCGCACGGGGGCGAGGCGGGCGAGCCAGTGCGCTCGGCCGCAGGCCTCGTGGATCAAATCGGACTGGACGAGGCGTGGCTGGAGATCGCGGCCGCGCAGCGGGAGAGGCTGACGCGGGCGTGACCGTACCGTTCACGTTGCGGCTTGCGGGACGTCCAATCAGGACTTGTGGCGATAGTTGATGCGGCCTTTGGTCAGATCGTAAGGCGACATCTCGAGCGTGACCCGATCCCCGGCGAGAACGCGAATGCGGTTCTTCTTCAGGCGTCCCGACGAATAGGCCCATACCTCGAAGCCGTTCTCGAGGACAACGCGAAAGCGGTTGTCAGGAAGGACTTCGGACACCTTGCCGCCAAATTCCACCAATTCTTCTTTAGCCATTTTTTACTCCGGTGTAGTGAGACAGGGTTATTGCATGAAGCGGTGGCGGTTCTGCAGGCCGTTCCCATTTGCCGCCGGTCGCATGCCGGCGACCGCGCTGTCGCCGGCGCGGCGAGCGGCCTGCTTGGCCTTCGCTTCGGTCGCGAACGTGATGTGGCGCAGGGAAACGTTGGCCACGACACGTTCGTAGCCGTCTCGATACTCCGAGATCATGTAGCTGCCGAACCAGAGGCCGGGTTCTTGCTCAATCGGGAAAACGGAAACGGTAAAAGGAGTGGAGCTGTGATTCAAATTGTTCTCTGTTCTGCGCCGATGCAGCGGTCAGCATGATGTGCCGGACCGGATTCGTCGCAACCACCGTGTGTGATGGTGGTCTTTGGGTAAGAAGGGGGCGCGTCGTTGCCTCGCTTGCGCGGGCGGTGACATGCGCGTGATGCTTGACCAAACTTGCGCACCTCAGCAGCTGTACAGGGGCTGGGTTGCGGAGCGGGCGCGTGCCGCTGGTCGTTCTGGTTACGGGCAGCAGTTGCCCTGAAAGCCCGATGTACACCGGGTGGCCGATGACGCTTTTCTAGTGGTGATGTCGTACAGCGGCGCCTGCGTCGAGATTGTCGACGGGAGACCGCATAGTAGCACCCTTGTGCATTCCTTGCCGGCGCCCGCTGTGCCGGGAGGGAACACCGGCAGATTCACGCGCACGTTGACGCCGATGCGGTATGCCTGTATAACCAATCGGGCAGGATCTTCAAGTTAGCCTCACAGCGTCAGCTGCGCACCCTCCTGGGGCCACTTTCTCTCCATGTTTCTTCTTGATCGTCATGCCTTGTCCGTATTTTCCGCGGGCGAGAATCTATCAGGAGTTCCTACATGGATACCGGTACCGTAAAGTGGTTCAACGAGTCGAAGGGTTTCGGCTTCATTTCGCCTGACGCAGGCGGCGACGATCTGTTCGCGCATTTTTCCGAAATTCAGGGCAACGGCTTCAAGACGCTGCAGGAAGGCCAGAAGGTGCGTTACGTTGCGGGCATGGGCCAGAAGGGTCCGGCTGCGACGAAGATCGAAGCGGTCTGAACCCGCTCAGCGCTGGATGAAAAAACCCCGCCAGGATTGGCGGGGTTTTTTGTTTTGGGCGTTCGGCGCGGCCCGGCGTCCGGGCCGCGCATCGCGCTTCAACGCGGCGCGGAGGGACTGCCCTTCTCGAACACTTTCTCTCCTGCAACCCAGGTCTGCTCCACCTGGATCTTCCAGATATCGGCCGGCGCGACCTTGAACAGGTCCCGATCCACCAGGATGAAGTCCGCCCACTTGCCCGGTTCCAGCGACCCCAACGTCTTCTCCTGATGCTGTGCGAACGCCGCGTCCAGGGTGAACGCGCGGAACGCCTGCGGCAGGGTCATCGCCTCTTCCGGATGCCAGCCGTGGATCGGACGACCTTCATGGTCGGTACGCGTGACCGCGGCATGCAGGCCATAGAACGGGTTCGCCGACTCCACCGGGAAGTCCGAACCCCCAGCGATGACCGTGCCCTGCTTCAGGAAGGTCTGCCATGCATAGGCGCCCTTGATCCGCTCCTTGCCGATACGGTCTTCGGCCATGTTCATGTCGCTGGTCGCGTGGGTCGGCTGCATCGACGCGATCAGGTCCAGCGCCTTGAAGCGCGGGATATCCGGCAGCGATACCACCTGCGCGTGCTCGATGCGGTTGCGCAATTCGCGGCCGCCGACATCCTTGTAGGCCACTTCCATGGCGTCGAGCACCTGATGGTTGGTCTTGTCCCCGATCGCATGGACGTTGACCTGGAAGCCGGCCTTGAGCGCCGCCTTCACACTGGCCTGCATCGCGGCATCGCTCATGAAGAGCAGGCCGCTATGCGCATGGTCGTCGGTGTACGGTTCCATCAATGCGGCGCCGCGGCTGCCCAGCGCGCCGTCGCCGTACAGCTTGACCGAACGCAGGTGGTAGCGGTCGTTGCCGTAGCCGATCACCGGACCCTTGGCCGACAGGGCCTTGAAGTCGTCTCCGGTGTCGCGGATCATCGCGTAGATGCGCGTGGTCAGCTTGCCCTGGTCGGCGAACTCGCGGTAGATGCGGTCGTCGGTCACCGTGACGCCGGCATCGCCGACAGCCGTCAGCCCGAGCCCGTTCATGTGCGAGAGGGCGGCGCTCAGTGCCGCGCGGCGATCGTCGTCCGAGTAGGGCGGGATGACGCCGTTGACCAGCGCCATGGCCTTGTCGACCAGCACGCCGGTGGGGTTGCCGCTGGCGTCCCGTTCAATGCGGCCGCCCACCGGATCCTTGGTGTCGCGCGTGATGCCGGCCGCCTGCAGGGCCTTGGTGTTCAGCCACGCGGCGTGGCCGTCCACCCGTACCAGCCGTACGGGGCGGTCCGACACGGCGGCATCGAGTTCCGCGGCGGTGGGGAAGCGGCCCAGCTTCCAGTTGACCTGATTCCATCCATAGCCGAGCAGCCATTGGCGCTGCGGGTTCTTCTGACCGTAGGCGCGAATCCGGGATTGGGCTTCCTGCAGCGACCGCGTATCGGACAGCGAGATCTCGGTGGTCTTGAAGCCAAGGCGGAACACGTGCCCATGGGCGTCGATCAGGCCCGGCAACAGCGTCTTGCCCTTGCCGTCGATGCGCGTTGCGTCGGGATACTGGCTGCGCAGCGCGGCGGCGTCGCCGGTGGCGATCACCTTGCCGTGGTCGAACACCAGGCCGCTGAAGGTGGCGAGCTTGTCGTTCTGCAGGGTGTAGCCCTGCACCGACTCCACCAGCGTGGGCGCGGCGTGGACCTGCAGGGCGGCCATGGCGGCCAGCGCCAGCAGGCTCGTGCGGACGGATTTCTTCACGTTGACTCCTTGTTGTCGTGCTGGGTTTCTTCTTGTGGTGTTGTCGAAAGCGCCCGGGGCGGCGCTCGGGTGGTGCCCTATTCGCCGGCCGCTGCGCCCACGCCGCGCAAGGTGGGGGCATTGGTGTCGGGCAGCGCGGGGAATTGCATGTCGGCGTAGCGCACGAAACGCGTCTTGCGCTTGATGCGGTAGCCGAGCCAGATCAGCAGGAAGATGGGGATGCCGATATAGGTCGCCGCCACCGACACCCAGTCGATATTGCCGGCGGTGAATGCCTGATAGTTCTGGCCCAGCGTCACGATCATGCACAGCGCGAACGCGAAGATCGGGCCATACGGGAAGAAGGGAGAGCGGTAGGGGAGCCGGTTCAGGTCGTGCCCCTGCGCGACGAATCCCTTGCGGAATCGGTAGTGGCTGGCGGCGATACCGAGCCACGCAATGAAGCCGGTCATGCCGGACAGGCTGAGCAGCCAGAGGTAGACCGCCTTGCTTTCGAACAGCGAGGTCAGGAAGCACAGCCCGCCGACGGCGGTGGTCGCCAGCAGCGCCATCAGCGGCACGCCGTTGCGCGTCAGCCGCGCGAATACCTTCGGTGCGCGCCCTTCCGTGGCAAGGTTGTAGAGCATCCGGGTGGAGGCGTACATGCCCGAGTTGCCCGCCGACAGCACGGCAGTCAGGATCACCGCGTTCATCACGCCGGCGGCGAAGGCGAGGCCCGCGTTGCGGAACACCAGGGTGAACGGGCTCACGCCCACGGTTTCGACGTCGCTCTTGAGCAGGCTCGGATCGGTGTAGGGAATCAGGATGCCGATGATGAGGATGGCCAGCACGTAGAACAGCAGGATGCGCCAGAACACCTGCCGCACGGCGCGCGGAATGTTCCTGGCCGGGTCGGCCGACTCACCGGCGGCCACGCCGATCAGCTCGGTGCCCTGGAAGGAAAAGCCGGCGATCATCGCCACGCCGATCAGTGCCGGCAGCCCGCCGACGAATGGCGCGTCACCGGCGGTCAGGTTGGCGAGCCCCTGCGCGTGCGAGAAATCGCCGCGCATGATGCCAAAGATCATCAGCGTGCCGATCACGATGAAGGCGATCACGGTGACGACCTTGATCAGCGCAAACCAGTATTCCGCCTCGCCGAAGCCGCGCACCGAGATTGCATTGAGCGCGAACATCAGCCCAAGGAAGAGCGCACTCCATAGCACGCCCGGCGTATCGGGGAACCAGTACTGCATGACCAGCTGGGCCGCGGCCAATTCCACCGCAATGGTCACCGCCCAGTTGTACCAGTAGTTCCAGCCCAGCGCGAAGCCGAAACCCTCGTCGACATAGCGTGCACCATAGGTGGCGAACGACCCCGACACTGGCATGTAGGCGGCAAGCTCGCCCAGGCTGGTCATCAGGAAATAGACCATCGCGCCGATCAGGATATAGGCCGCCAGCGCGCCGCCGGGGCCGGCCTGGGCGATCGTCGCGCCGGATGCGACGAAAAGGCCGGTGCCGATCGAACCGCCAATGGCGATCATGGTGAGATGGCGCGCGCGCAACGTGCGGCGCAGCCCGGGCGCGTGCGCGCCTTCTTGTGCTTTCATTGACAGGACAGGTAAGCAGGCGCCGAACCTGTCCCATGGCATCAAGGCTCAGGCGCGGCGCATCGGTTCTCGGGGGGCGGTCTCCATCGCCCGCCGACCGGATGGATGGGCGGCATCATAAGAGAAAACGGAGGTGGGGGAAAGCCGTGGAAGGCCGGAAAGGGAATCGGGTTTGCATCCGCGACAGCCAGGGCATGAGCCAGGGCATGCTTGTGGGTAGTCAAGTCAACGCCGCAATCCCGCCATCCCAGACAATGCGCCCATGGCCTGCCGCATGAAGTCCAGCAGTTCCCCGCTGGCCCAGGAGCCGGCGGCCAGATCGGGTTCGCTCATCATCGCCTGCCGGAATTTCGCGTGGGTGGCAGGATTGTCGCCCGCGTAGCTGCGAAACAGGTCCAGCCAACGCCGCGCCAGTTCGATGCCGGCGCGCGAGTCTGGCGCGGTGCCTGTTTCCAGGGCCTGGCGCACGTCCGCCATCAGCTGCGGCCACTCGCCCGCGCGCTTGCCGTAGTTGGCGCGCATATAGGCGGCCTCTTGCGGCGACAGATACCTCTCGTAGATCCGCATCTGCCTCTCCGAGAACGCACGCAGCACGTAGTCCAGCAGGCGGGGCGAGACGCCCATCTGTTCCTGCAGCGCGGGCTCCTGCTCATGCATCGAGTTCAGTTTCACCAGCAGCCGCGGGTCGCCACCGGTGTCGCGCACCAGCATTTCCATCCAGCGCAGGGCCAGTTGCCGAGGCCGCTCGTCCTCTGCCGGGACCCCGGCGTCCAGCTGCGCCTGTACTTCGGCCACCAGCGCCGGCCACTCCGGATCGTTGGCCTGGCGATTGCGGTACAGCGGCATGCGGTCGAGTTCGTCCTGGGAGAAGTACTTGTCGTACACGGTCATCAATTCCAGCGTGGTCAGCCAATCGGCCAGCTCGGGTTCCGCGCCATCGAGCAGCTGCTCGCGCAACTGCGCAAGGCGTTGGCGCAACTGGCCGGCCTGTTCGATCTGGCGGTCCAGCATGTCGATCTGGCGGGAGACCAGGTCGGCGAGCGCGGTGTCGGGTTGGTCCAGATAGGCGCCGATCTCGGCCAGCGACAGTCCGAAGCGACGCAGCGCCTGGATCTGGTGCAGCCGCGCGATATCCTCCCGACCGTAGAGCCGGTAGCCGTTCTCGGCGCGCGCCGAAGGGGCGAGCAAGCCGATTGCGTCGTAGTGATGCAGCGTGCGGACCGTCAGTCCGCAGCGGCGGGCCAGTTCTCCAACTTTCAGTCGCACGTGATTCACCTCTGTCGGTTGCGCAAGCCGAACGATGAGGCATTACGTTACGTCAGGGTCAAGGGCGGTTGCAATGCCGCATCTTCGGCACTTGCTGCCCGTCAGGGGACGCGGAATGAAAAAGACGGGCGTTGCGCCCGTCCCTCTCACTGCTGAAAATCACCCTGTCGTCCCCGCGAAAGCGGGGACCCAGCGGCTTTCAAAGACGCTGGATTCCCGCTTTCGCGGGAACGACGTGTTGGTTGTTCAAGCGCTGTCAGCAATCCAGGGCGGGCATTGCGCCCATCCCTGTTCGCTTACAACACCCCTTGCCCCAGCATCGCGTCGGCGACCTTGACGAAGCCGGCGATGTTGGCGCCTTCGACGTAGTTGACATAGCCATCGTCCTTGCGCCCGTGGTGGATGCAGTTCTGATGGATGTCCTTCATGATCGCGTGCAGCTTTTCGTCGACCTCGGCGTGGTGCCACGACAGACGGATCGAGTTCTGCGACATTTCAAGCCCCGACGTGGCCACGCCGCCGGCATTGCTGGCCTTGCCCGGCGCGTACAGGATGCGCGCGTCGATGAAGTGGTCGACGGCGTCGAGCGTGGACGGCATGTTGGCGCCCTCGGCGACGCAGAAGACGCCATTGGCGAGCAGCCGTTTGGCGTCCTCGCCATCGAGCTCGTTCTGCGTGGCGCAGGGCAGGGCGACGTCCGCGGGTACGTGCCACGGCGTGCGGCCCGCTTCGAACTGCAGGCCATGACGCTGGGCGAAGTCGGCAAGCCGGCCGCGCTCTTCATTCTTGAAGGCCATCAGTTCCGCCAGCTGTTCCGCGCTCATGCCTTGCGGGTAGTGCAGCACGCCACCGGAATCGGACACCGTCAGCACCTTGGCGCCGAGCTCGATGAGCTTGTCGGCGGCGTACTGCGCGACGTTGCCCGAGCCGGAGATCAGCACGCGCAAGCCGTCGAACTCCCGGCCGGTACGGTGCAGCATTTCCCGGGCGAAGTAGACAG
Organism: Cupriavidus sp. AU9028; assembly: GCF_019795295.1. Classification (GTDB taxonomy): domain Bacteria; phylum Pseudomonadota; class Gammaproteobacteria; order Burkholderiales; family Burkholderiaceae; genus Cupriavidus. The sequence goes on from NZ_JAIMCG010000015.1 coordinate 26,009, forward strand.
TGCCGTAGCCCGTGGCTTCGGGCCGCATCAGGCTGCCGCCGAAGGCGAGGCCCTTGCCGGTGAAGACGCTGGCCGACGAGTTCGACAGCTTCTTCATCATGCCGGCCATGTAGCCGACTTCACGGCCGCCCACGCCGATGTCGCCGGCGGGCACGTCGGTGTCCGGGCCAAGATGCCGGTACAGCTCGGTCATCAGCGCCTGGCAGAAGCGCATGACTTCCGCATCGGACTTGCCCTTGGGGTCGAAGTCGGAGCCGCCCTTGCCGCCGCCCATGGGCAGCGTGGTCAGGGCATTCTTGAAGGTCTGCTCGAAGCCGAGGAATTTGAGGACCGACAGATTGACGGTGGGGTGAAAGCGCATGCCGCCCTTGTAGGGGCCGATCGCCGAGCTGTGCTGGACGCGGAAGCCGCGGTTGACCTGCACCTGGCCGCGGTCGTCCGTCCAGGAGACGCGGAACTGGATGACGCGCTCGGGCTCGACCAGCCGTTGCAGCAGTGCCTGGTCGGCGTAGCGGGGATTGCGCTGGACAAACGGCCACAAGGTCATCATGACCTCCTTGACCGCCTGCAGGAATTCGGGTTGATGCGGGTCACGCCGCGACACGCCATCGAGGAAGGCTTCGAGGGTGGGAATGCTCACTACTGTCTCCGTCAATCTTCAGGTCGGAGGGCGAGCTTAGCACTTAAAGGGTGCGGCGCGACAGTCGGGGTGCACCGAAGTCGCGCGGTATCCGGTCACTGCGCACCCCTTGCATTCGCAGTGCACCGTCCTGGTGCGTCACTCTGCCTTCAGCCCCGCCTTCTCGATCAGCGGCGCCCAGGCGGCGCGTTCGCTGCGGGCGAAGCCGCCCAGGTCAGCCGGCGAACCGCCGGCAGGCTCATGACCGAGATCGAGCAGCCGCTGTCGCACTTCGGGCCGCGCCAGAACTTTCTCCAGTTCGACATTGATCCGCTGCACCACCGCGGGTGGGGTGCCGCGCGGTGCGTACAGGCCGTTCCACGCGACCACCTGGAAGCCTTCCAGTCCCTGCATCGATACTGGCTTGACGCCGGACGCCAGCGCGGAGGGCTTGAGCGACGTGACGGCGAGCGCCTTCAGCTTGCCGCTTGCGATGAAGGGCCGGGCGGCGCTGACCGTGTCGATGGCGAGGGACACCTGGCCGCCGATGAGGTCGGTCATCGAGGCGCCCGATCCCTTGTAGGGGATGGCGCGGATGCTGTTGACCCCACGCTGCTTGAGCAGTTCGAGCACCAGGCGTGCGGTGGTGCTGGGCAGCGCGACATTGACGGTGTCCGCTTTCGCCTTCGCCGCGTTCTGCAGGTCGGCGAGGCTGTCGTAGGGCGCGGAGGCCGGCGCCAGCATCACCATGGGAAAGGTGCTGACAAGCATGACCGGCTCGAAGTCCTTGTCGACGTCGAAGGGCACGCTGGCATAGAGAAATGGGTTCAGCACGTGCGTGCCGTTGGTGCCCATCAGCAGCGTGTAGCCGTCTGGCGCGGCGCGCGCGACTTCGGCCGCGCCAATATTGCCGCCAGCGCCGGGCCGGTTCTCGATGACGATGGGCTGGCCCAGGGCGCGGCCGAGGTAGTCGGCCAGATACCGCGTCGCGACATCGGTGCCCTGGCCGGCCTGATACGGAACGATGATCTTCACGGGCCGCGCGGGATAGGGCTGTGCGGCAGCGGGCGTCATGATCCCGATCGAGATGCCTGCCGTCAGGCCGAGCGTAGCCAGGATGTTGCGCATGTTCATCGGTGTCTCCTCCTCGTCTGGTGCGAGTGGTCGTTCGAATCGTTCTGCCGCGGATTTCGCTGGTTGCGTCGCGCTATTGCGGGTGGTTGCGTCGCGTCGGCAGCGCGCCGCTCCGACGCAGCCGCTCGATCTCCGCCGAGCCAAAGCCGGCTTCCCGCAGCACCGCCTCGGCATCCGCGGCGAACGCTGGCGGCGCCGATCCCGCGCGACCCGGCGTGCGCGACAGGCGCGTTGGCACGCCGATGCCGCGATAGTCGTCCCGCTCGATGCGCATGCCACGATGGCCGGCATGCGCCTGCTGGAAGGCTTGCGGCACGGTGTTGACCGGCCCGGCGGGAACGCCATGCTGCATCAGGGTCTGGCACAGGGCGTTGCGCCCCATCGGCGCGAGCACCCTCTCGATCTCGGCGCGTAGCGCGTCACGATGCTGCAGGCGCTGACTGTTGCTGGTGAAGCGCTCGTCGTCGGGCAGATGCGCCAGCCCGACCAGTTCGCAGAAGCGGCCGAACTGGCGGTCGTTGAGGATGCCGAGGAAGATCGCCCCGTCGCGGCAGGCAAAGCGATCGTAGGGTGCGATGTTGGGATGCGCGCTGCCGAGCAATTCCGGCGTACGGTCCGATGCCATCCAGTTGCCGGCGTGCGGCACCAGCAGGCTCAGCGCGGTGTCGAACAGCGTCGCTTCGACGCATTGCCCGAGACCGCTGCGCTCGCGCTCGACCAGCGCAAGCAGCAGTCCGGACAGCGCCGTGTAGGCGGTGAGGTGATCGACGATGGGGATGCCGATACGCGTGGGACCGCAGGCGGGATCCCCGTTGATGCTCATCAGGCCGCACAGTGCCTGCAGCACGGCGTCGTAGCCCGGTAGCCCGCCGAGCGGACCGTCGGCGCCGAAACCGGAGATGGTGCAGTAGATCAGCCGCGGAAAGCGCGGCCTGAGCACGGTATCGTAGTCCAGGCCCCAGCGCGCCATCGTGCCTGGCACGAAATTCTCGACCAGCACATCGGCGTCTTCTAGCAGGCGAAGCAATACGGCCCGGCCGTCCGCGCCGGACAGGTCGAGCGCGATGGCGCGCTTGCCCCGATTGACGGCCGTGAAGTAAGCCGCGTCGCCGTTGTCATCGAACGGGGGACCGAGCGTGCGGGTCTCGTCCCCGGCCGGCGACTCGACCTTGACGACGTCGGCGCCGTGGTCCGCCAGCATCTGCGTGCATAGCGGGCCGGCGAGAACGCGGGACAGGTCGACGACGCGGATGCCGGCAAGCGAGCCGGTTTTCTCGCGTGCGTCGGCCGGCGCGGAATGGATGGCGTGTCGCAGCATCGATGCATCTCCCCTCATCGGCCCGATGTCAGCGGCCGGGTTTGCCTGGGCACTGCGGGTGAGCCGCCTCGACGGTTGCCACGCGAGACGCTCACACCGGAGGGACCGATCAGAGCCGCGACGGCAGCTCGACCACGCCGACGCCAAGCACCGACAGTTCATCGTCCTGGTTGCGCGCTTCCTGCTCGATCTCCACCAGGTGCCGGCCCGCTTCGACGTACTTGCGCTTGACCGTGCCCTTGATGAAGAGCATGTCCCCCTCGGGATTGTGCCGGCGGATCTTGCAGTATGACTTGCGCAGGAAGCCGTCGTCGCCCATCCAATTGGTCAGGTGGTGCGTCAGCCAGGAGTTGCGCTCGGGCCCGTAATCATAGGCACCGGGCGCGCCGACCTCGAGCGCGAAATCCTCCTCCCAATGCACGCGCTCCGGCACGTCGGGGATGCCAAAGCGATTGGTGATGCCCACGCCCGGATGCGCGTCGATCAGCTTCCAGGCCAGCTTGTTGGCGCGGATATACAGGCCGCCCCAACCCTGCGCAAACGCAATGAACCCGGTGACCGTCATCGGCCCCTTGAACATCACGGGCAGGGCTTCGCCTTCGCTGACGTCTTCCCAGTAGCGCGGAGTGCTGCCGCGCACCTCCTCGTTGGCGTACAGCTGGCAGGCTTCCGCGATCTCCTCCCGGCTATAGCGGCGCGGCTCGCGCGCACGCACCTCCCGGTACTTGCTGCCCTGTTCGCGTGCGTGGTCGCGCTCGGTGCGGAAGCACCAGCTGTCGGCCTCGGCCACCTTGTCGCCCTGCTGGTTGAAGAAGTCGACGTGATAGATCTGCTGGATGGCACGGCCGGCGAAGCGCGTCTCGTGCTCGACCAGGTCTTTCAGATGCGCCTCGGTGGAGATGGTGTCGTTGCGCCGGACGATCTTGTGCCAGGTCCAGTCCGCACCCGACCACATCGCATGCACGCCGGGCAGGCCGCCGACGTAGCCCGATACGATCCGGCTGGTGGAGAACAGGAAGCTCGGCAGGGCGATCAGCCCGCCGTGCCGCGTTTGCGCGGCGTAATCGGGATCGCACCACAGCGGGTTGTCGTCGCCGATGCCGTGGGCATAGTGCCGGATGTTGTCGCGCGTGGCCTCGTAGCACCACGGCTCGGCGGTGGCGCCGATCTTCTGCCCGATGCGCTCGCGCAATTCATCGAGGCCGGCATCGCTGATCTTCGGGAAGGTCCTGGCGGTCTGGTACGACATAAGTGTCTCCTCTCCTTGGGATGTCAAAGAACGGCAGGGGCCGCTCGCTGGTCGTTGTCGGGTGTCTGTTGCCGTGCGGCCGCTTCCTGCTCGCGCAGCTTGCGCCGGTGGATCTTGCCCGCCGGCGTCTTGGGCAACTCGCTGACGAAGGCGATCCTGCGCGGGTACTCGTGCTGGCTCAGTCGGGTACGCACGGCCTCCTGGAGCTCCTGCACGAAGCCGTCGTCTCCATCGCGGTCCGTCACCACGAAGGCCTTGACCACCTGTCCGCGCAACGCATCGGGCACGCCGATCGCCGCGGCTTCCTTCACGTCGGGGTGCTTGAGCATGGCGTCCTCGATCTCGACCGCGCTCATGGTCCAGCCGGCGGAGATGATGACGTCGTCGGCGCGGCCCCCGTGCCAGAAGTAGCCGTCTTCATCGATGCGGCCCAGGTCCTTGGTGGCCATCCATTGGCCGCGGCGCCACAGCTTCAGTTCGCCGGTGACGCCCGGCGGGCACGGCGATCCGCTGGCGTCCTGCACCTGCACCTGCAGGCCGGGCACCGCCTTGCCAAGCGATCCGGGCTTGACGGTGAAATCCTGCGCGCCCGGATAGTTGACCAGGCAGACGCCGATCTCGGTGGTGCCATACATGCTGCAGGCCGGGCGGCCGAAGGTCGTTTCGATGAACTGCGCCGTCTCGCTGTCGATGGGCTCGCCAGTGAAGGACACCTTGTCCAGGTAGTAGCGGTACCGCGATGCCGCGCCGCAGGTGCGCATCATCCGGTAGTGGGTGGCGGCGGCGGAGATGTTGTCGAAGCGGTGGTCCTGCAGCGCCTGCAGCAGGCGCTCCGGATGGAACTTGCCGGCATAGGCGCCGATGGTGACGCCGAGCGCGAGCGGCGCCAGGGTGCCGTGCCACAGTCCATGTCCCCATGCCGGTGACGACGGACACATGAAGCGGTCGCCGGGACGCACGCCGGTGCCGTAGAGCGCCGCGCTCATCAGCGTCACCAGCGCCCGGTGCGTATGCCGAACCGCGTCGGGCAACTCGCGCGTGGTGCCGGACGTGTACTGGAAGATCGCCAGATCGTCGGCGCGGGTGCGTGCCGCGAAGTGCGAAGGGAATCGCTCCAGCCCGTCGATGAAGGCGCGGTCGACGACGGTCACCTGCGAGGACCCGCACCCGGCGGCCAGCGCGGCCTTCTCCTGGTTCGTCAGCAGCAGGCGCGGCTCGCAGTCCTGCACGCGCAGGCGGATGCCATCGGGGCCGAACAGCGTGAACAGCGGCACGGCGATGGCGCCCATCTTGATGGCGCCGAACATCGCCGCGTAGAACTCCCGCGACGGCTCCAGCATCACCGCGACGCGGTCGCCCGGCTCGATGCCACGCTCGACGAGATAGTGGGCGAAGCGCGACGAGATCTCCGCCAGCTCGGAAAATCCGAAGCGCTCGTCGTCGCCATTGGCGCGCACCAGGATCACCGCGGTGCGGTCGTCGCCCGCATGCCGGTCGATGCACTCATGCGCGATGTTGAGGAACGCTTTGTCGCCGTCGAACAGCTCCCACAGCTTCTGCTGGGTGAAATGTCGCTGCGCATCCGCGTACGACGTGTACTCCGTCAACTTGGTCATCGTTCGAGCCTTGTGGTGGCGACAGGGTGGATTCACTATGGTCGCTAGACGCCAAATTGTCAAATACGTCTATCAATTGTCTATGGACAATAGAAGGCGCGGGCGATGGCCTGCCTGGAGAGGCGTCGTCAGTCCCGGTGCAATGCGACCCGGCAGTTGTCCTCCAGCGTGTATGCTTGTCCATGGACAAATGAAGGAGAGAGAGACCCCGTGGCGAATCCCACCAGCGCAGCGTCCCCCACAGGCCCGCGCCTGCGTCCCGTGCCTGCGGTCAGCCGGGCCATTGCCATCCTGCGTCTGCTCGGACGGGCGCAAGGCGCCATGACGTTGAAGTCCATCTCGGAGGAGCTGGGCATGGTGACCAGCACCTGCCTGCATATCCTTCGCGTACTGGTGGACGAAGGGCTGGTCAAGGTCGATGCCGCGACCAAGCGCTACAGCCTGGGCGTCGGCATGCTGGCCCTCGCCCGGAGCGTGATCGAGACCAGTTCGTTCGCTGCGCTGGTGCAGCCGGTGCTGGATCAGCTGTCCGCGGCGTGGAATGTCACGACCATCGGTGTCGAGGTCGCGGGCAGCGACCACATGGTGGTGCTGGCCCTATCGAGGTCGAGCTCGCCGTTCAGCCTGCATGTGGATGTGGGCAGCCGCTTTCCGGCGCTGATCAGCGCGACCGGACGCCTGGTCGCCGCTTTCGGCGATCTGCCGGAGGAGGAGCTGGAGCGCCGCTTCAAGTCGCTGCGCTGGGACCAGCCTCCCGAGCTGGAGGCGTGGAAGAAGGAAGTCGAGGTGGTGCGCCGCAAGGGGTACAGCATCGACCGGGGCAACTACATCGGCGGCGTGGTGGTGGTCGCCGTGCCGGTACTGGACGCGCACGGGCGCATGACCCATGCCCTGGTCGGCGCCGGGGTCGCGGATCAGCTCGCTGCCAGCCGGGCGCAGGCGCTCGCCAAGGACTTGCAGGCACAGGCGCAGGCGCTGTCGCAGATGCTGGCCGCGGGGCGATGACCCTGCCGCTCTTTCGCCGGGAGGGGCCGCCTCACTGCATCTTGACGAAGGACAGGTTCGTCATGCCGGGGTGCGAGAACTGCTCGACGATTTCGAGCAGGTCCCTGGCCGTCACGACAATGTAGTCCAGCACCTGCCGCTTCTCCTCGTCGACCAGCCGCTTGTCGGCGATCAGGTTGATCGGCGTGGCATGCAGCAGGCGATTGACCAGCCCGTCGATAAAGCGGTAATGCTTCTCCAGCCCCGCTTCGGCCGCCCGCTCGCGCCAGTTCCATTCCGAGGTGGCCAGTTCCATCAGCCGGGGGGAGAGCAGCCGGGGAAGGGCCTTGTCGAAGGCCGACTGGAAGCCGAGGATGTTGTCCAGTTGCGCCTGGCAGCGCGGCGCGGTGCGGGTGCGCAGGATCCGCGCCTGCAGGCTGTAGCCGATCTGCCCGGCCTGCTCGGCATAGAGGGCGAACTCGCGGCGGATCATGTCTTCCAGCAATCGGGTGCGACCGTGGATGCGGACGTCCCAGATGTGCTTCTGCACCGACGGATCCCCGGCGTGCAGGATGGCGTCAGCCATCTCGCGGCCGATTTCGGCATCGATCTCGGCCGCGGTCTCGAACAGCGCGGCCTCGTCCGCCAGCCGGCTCAGGTAGATCTCGCAGTTCTGGCGCTGGTTGCGCAGCAGTTGACCGTAGAACACCAGGCCGAAATCGCTGTCGGCTTCCATCAGGCGCAGCCACACGAGGTTTTCCAGCAAGGTGCGCGCGCTGGCCAGCAGTTCGAAGGTCTCGTGCGGACCCTCATGCGGGAGCAGGTCGTCGATCTTCTCCAGCGTGCCGCGGTGGGCGAAATGGACCCAGCGCGGGGCCAGGTGATTGATGTCGGTATCCTCCGGCCGTTCCGATCCGTGCACGTACTTGCGTCCGTTCACCTTCAGCTGAAGACCCGGCACGCGGTCCTTCAGGGCCGCGAGTTCGTCGTACAGCGTTTGCATGGCTTCGGTCATGGAATGGTCTGGGGAAGTCGATCCCGTGGAATATCGGCTGCCAGGGTCCGCATCTGAACCCCCGGAGTGTATGACGGCGCCCGCGCGCGCACGGCAACGATTCCGGTTCTCTAAAGGGTTTGCCGGGTTTGCTGCAGCAGCCCGGCGATCCTCTCCCGCAGCATCGGCACCACTTCCCGCTCGAACCAGGGATGCCGCTTGAACCAGGCGACATTGCGCGGCGACGGGTGCGGCAGGGGCAAGTAATCCGGCGCAACGTCGCGCCACCCCATCACGGTTTCCGTCAGCGAGCCGCGCCAGCGCTCGCCCAGGTAGTGCCGCTGCGCATACTGGCCGATCAGCAGGGTCAGGCCGATCTGCCCGAGTTCGGCCATCAGGGGCCGGTGCCAGCGCCGGGCGCATTCGGGCAGCGGCGGGTTGTCGCCACTTGTGCCCCGCCCCGGGTAGCAAAAGCCCATCGGCACGATGGCAAACCGGGTTTCGTCATAGAACGTTGTCGCATCGACGCCGAGCCAGTCTCGCAACCGTTTGCCGCTGGCATCGTCCCAGGGGATGCCGGAGGCATGGACACGGGTGCCCGGTGCCTGGCCGACGATCAGGATGGTCGAGCTGGCACTTGCCCGGACCACCGGGCGCGGCCCAAGCGGCAACTGGCCTTCGCAGGCGCGGCAGGCGCGCACGTCGGCGAGCAGCGAGGGCAGGCGGGAAGGCAGGGGGGAGGGCAGTGCGGACATTGCAGGACAACGACGGCCACGCGTGGCGGCATGGTGAAAACGGGGCCAGCGGAGGCGGCGGCGGTGCCGGAATACTACCTCAAGCCCCGTTTCCCGGCAGCCGGGCCCAGAGGCACGGAACTTGCCGCGTCAGCGGCCGATGCGGCCCGCGAGGCCCATTCGCGTGTCCATTTCTTTCAAACAGCGAGGGGACGGGATGAAGCGCTTTGCAGAAGTTTCAACGATGCCAACGGCCGCCCGCGCGGGGGAGGGCAAGCTCCGCGGCCAGGAGCAGGGCCCGGGCGGCGTACTCAGCGGTAATGCCTGGCGCAAGGGCGCCCGCGTGACGCTCCCCCTTGCGCAACTGCACCCGACGCAGATGACGGTCGGGCTGCACCACGTTCACAGCAAGATGGCGACGACGGCGCGCCATCAGGGCCGCAAGCAGATCGAGCTGCTGGACCGCCACCGCCTGCACGTGGTGATCGGGCCAGGGCCGGCGTTCTACGTGATCGACCATCACCACTGGGCGCGCGCCTGGCACGACCTGGGCATCGAAAGCGTGCCGGTGGTGATCAAGCACAACTGGAGCCGGCTGCCGCCGGACCGCTTCTGGCTTGAGATGGAGGCGCGGCATCTGGTGCATCCCTACGACGAGTACGGCGAGCGCCAGGCGCTGGCAGCGCTGCCGCACTCCATCGGAGACATGCGCGACGACCCCTACCGCAGCCTGGAGGCGTTTGCGCAACTGGCGGGCGGGTATGAGAAGGTCAAGCAGGCGTACCCGGACTTTCGCTGGGCTGACTTTTTTCGCCGCCATATCGACGGCCCCCTCGATACCGTGGCGGATTTCGCGCTGGCACTGGCGCTGGCGGTCAAGCTGGCCCGTAGCGGCAAGGCGCGCGGACTGCCCGGCTGGATTGGCGAGGACGACAGGCGCGGGGACGGGAAGCGGACGAAGAAGGGCAGGAGCGAGAAGACGGCGGGCGGCAAGGCGAGCGGCAAGAAGCGCAAGGACGACGGCAAGTCCAGGGGCGCCAGGCTGGCCACGCTGACCCGTACGCAGATGGCGGCGGCAGACAAGCCCGCCAAGGCAGCCGCAGGCAAGGGCAAATGACCGGCGCGGATGGCGGCGTTATGCCGCACGCCGCGAGCACCGGATCCGACGCCAGGGCGGGTGGCGGCGCGGCGGGCGCCGACATCCCGGCCCGGCTCGACGCGCTGCCATGGTCGCGCTGGCACTGGCGCGTGGTGCTGGCGCTTGGCGTGGCCTGGGTGCTGGACGGCCTGGAGGTGACGCTGGTCGGCTCGCTGGGCGGCGTGCTGCAGCGTCCCGACACCCTCGGGCTGTCCGCATCCGAATTTGGCTGGTCCGGCTCGCTGTACATCGCGGGAGCCGTCGTCGGTGCGCTGGTGTTCGGGCGGCTCGCCGACCGTCTGGGGCGCAAGCGGCTCTTCCTGCTGACGCTGGCAGTCTATATGGGGGCGACGTTCGCTACCGCGTTCGCGCCCGACGTGGTCTGGTTCATGATCTGCCGCTTCGTCACCGGGCTGGGCATCGGGGGCGAGTATGCGGCGATCAACTCCGCGATCGATGAACTGGTGCCTGCCCGGGTGCGCGGCCGCGTCAGTCTCGCCATCAATGGCAGTTTTTGGCTGGGGGCGGCCCTCGGGGCCGGCTTGAGCCTGGTGCTGCTCGATCCCCAGGTGCTCGGCGCCGAGTGGGGATGGCGCGCCTGCTTCGGGCTCGGCGCCGTCCTTGCCGTGGCGATCCTGCTGGTGCGCCGGGATGTGCCCGAAAGTCCGCGCTGGCTGGTCACGCATGGGCGCGCGGAAGAAGCAGCGAAAGTCGTGGCGGCCATCGAAGCGGCGGTCCGCCATGGCGGCCGCGCCAGTTCCCACCTGCGGATGCCGGATGACGTACCGCCGCCGGCCGCAAGCGACCGCGCCGCCAGCGCAGTGCGGAGCCGGGTGCCGTCGCTGGCCATGGTCGCGCAGGTCATGCTCCATCGCTATCGCCGCCGCACCGTGGTCGCGCTGGCCTTGATGGTGTCGCAGGCGTTCTTCTACAACGCCATCTTCTTCACCTATGCGCTGGTGCTGACGCGCTTTTATGCGGTGCCGGACGACGCCGTGGCGCTGTACATCTTCCCCTTCGCCCTGGGAAACGTACTGGGTCCGCTGATCCTGGGGCCGCTGTTCGACGCGGTTGGACGGCGGCGGATGATCGGCCTGACCTATTCGCTGTCCGGCGTCGGCCTGGGGTTGACCGGTTGGGCGTTCCTGACCGGGGCGCTCGACGCCCGGGGGCTGGCCTGGTGCTGGTCGGCCGTGTTCTTCCTGGCGTCGGCTGCAGCGAGTTCGGCCTACCTGACCGTCAGCGAGGTGTTTCCGCTGGAGATGCGCGCACTGGCCATCTCGATCTTCTTTGCGATCGGCACGGGCACCGGCGGCTTCCTCGGACCCGCCCTGTTCGGCATGCTGATCGAGAGCGGCGAGCGCGCAGCGGTGGCGGCTGGCTATGGGCTCGGCGCCGCGATGGTGCTGAGCGCGGGCCTGCTCGCCTGGCGTTACGGGGTGGACGCGGAGCGCAAGCCGCTCGAGGAGGTTGCCGAACCGTTGCATCGGCACCGGTAGCGACGACGCCACCATGGTGTTGCATATCGGCAACACCATGGTGGCCCGGGCGCTGGCAGAGCGAGGCAAATCTCCGTCCTGCTTGCTGCAACGCAGCAGTTGTTGTATAGTTGCATCTGTCTCCTCCACCACCTCGGTGGATTCCAGCCGCTCGGTTCTCCGAGCGGTTTTTTTTTGCCCGCATCCACCTGTATTTCAGCCCATCCTTCCCCCATCCCCGCCGATATGCCGGCGCAGGCCGGTCTATATCGGGCGGTTGCACTAAAACGGTGCGGCGTTGACAGCGGCCTGACAGGTTATGCACCGCGCCAAGGAAAACAACGCGCCGGAACCCGTTTTATTGCGATGCAGCATCCAGTGGCCTAGAGTGCTCGAGACGTTTCACGATCTCTCCGATGCCCCGCTCGCCAATGCTCTCCCTTGCCGGTTTTTCGTTTCGTCCAGGCGACTACGCCCGCTTCTGGCGCCGCGGGCTGGTGTACGGGTTGTCCTTTCTGGCCTTGGCGTGGCTCGCGTGGCTGGAGGGAGATCGCGGGCTGTTCTGGTCCGCCACCGCATCGATCTGGACCTGCCTCGCCGACCCCGGTGGAACGGCGAGGCGGCGCCTGCAAGCGATGGGCGCGGTCGCGCTCGGGGGCGCGTTGGCTAGCACGGCAGGCGCCGCGCTAGCCGGCATGCCGGCGCTGGCGCTGGTCCTGGTGGTAATGGCCGGTCTTGCCGCCGGCATGATGGAAATCCGTGGTCCGGTCGCGGCGCTGTGCGCGAAGCTGTTGTATGTGGTGCTGATCGCCTCGATGTTGCAGCCGCTGACCGAAGTCTCCGGCGCCTGGTGGGCCGGAGGCGCCAACGCAGTCGGCGTAGCGTGGCTACCGCTGCGAGCGGGCATCGACTTCCTGGCCGGTGGCCTGTTCGCGTCCCTGTTTTGCCTGGCCCTGTTGCCGTCCGCATACGATGGCCGGCCCCGCACCGAAATCGTGGCGGCCTATGCGGCGCTCGACACCCTCGCGCGCCGGCTGGCATCGGTCCAGGAAGACGGCGCGCCGTCCGAGGCGCGGCTGAACGCCGACAAGCGGCGTATCCGTGAGGCCCTGGAGCAGGCGCTAGCCGCGGTACAGTCTCGTCGCGGATGGTTCGAGGCGACGGCGTTGCTCCACTACCGCTACCTGGCGGCGATGGCCGATGCGCTGTTCGCCCTGTTGATCGTTGCCGCCGAACTGCGCGGCCGCCCGGGCTATGCCAAGGTGCCTTGGCGCCATCTGGCGCGCTGCCTGGAGGATCTGCGGGCGCAGCTCCGCGATGGCCTGAAGGCGCACGGCCCCGACCTGCCAGCGCTCACGCGCGCCTCGCATCGGCAACTGCGGCACCTGCACGGTCAGCTGGCCAACGGCGGGGCGCCGCCGCTGTATCAGGCTGCGCTGTCCACGCTCGCCCGCTTTGGCGCCTTCGAGGACTGGCGCGGCGCGTTTCGCTGGCCGCGCCCCTCGCTGTGGCTAACGCTGCGGCAGTGCCGCCAGGCGCTGGTCGAACATCTCGCGCGCGACGCGCGTGTCAGCCGCCATGCGCTGCGCCTCGCCTTCGCGGGCGGTCTGAGCCTGCTGCCCGGGCATCTGCTGGAACTGGACCACGGGTACTGGGTGGCCGTGACGGTGATCATGGTGCTGACGCCCCAGCTGCAGACCACCCGGCGGATCACGCTGCAGCGCTTCGCCGGCTCGCTTGCCGGCGCGCTGCTGGCCACGCTGATGGTCTTCATGCTGGCGCTTGGCCAGGTGCCACCGTGGCTCGCCCTGCCGATCAGCGCAGGGTGTCTTGGCCTGGCCTATAGCGCACGGCTGGCCGGGCATCTCGGCGTCTTCGCCTCGATGCTGACGCCTGCCGTGATCCTGTTTTCGTGGATCGGCGAGCCCGGCGCCGATGGCAGTCATTTCGCCGCGCTGCGGGGGCTGGATACCGCGCTCGGTTGCCTGATCGCGCTCGCCAGCTACGCCTTGCTTACCCAGCGGGCGGAAGTGTCGCGGGCACGCCGGTTCACGCTGGATGCGCTGGAGGTCCACGCCATCTATCTGCGCGCCGCGTTCTCGGCCGCGCTGGATCGACACGGCGCGTCCCAGCGGGAGGCATCGCTGGAGGCGATGCGGGTCGCGGCGGGACGCGCGTCGGTGCGGGCCGAGCAGTGTCTGGAGCAGGCCGGGTCCGACATCGCTCCGGCCACGGCCAGCGCATTCGCCAGCCTGCATGCCACGCTGCGGCGCATGGCGGCCTTGGCCGGGCTGCTGCGTGCGGAAGCGTCAGGCGGCGAGGAGGCGGGATCGGTGGCCGACGCGACGCGGCATCGGGTCGACCAGGTACGCGCAGCGCTTGCGACACTGGCGGTCCGGCCAGGGCTGCAGGATCTCAACGAGGCCGACAGGGAAATCGCAGGCGCGCGTGCCCGCGCGGAAACAGCACACGACCGCGCTTCGCGCGACGTCTTCCTGCAGGAGCAGGTGGCGCTTGCGTGGGCCAGCATTGCCGCGGCCCATGCCGATGCCCTCGTCCTGCGGGTGCCCCGCGCTGATGCGGTCAGGCCAGCCCGCCGTTGACCCGTACCACCTGGCCGTTGATCCAGCCGCCCTCGGGACTGGCAAGAAAGGCGACGACCCCGGCGATGTCCTCGGGTTGGCCCAGGCGCTCGAGCGGCGGCATCCGCGAGAAATGCGCGATCTGCTCCTCGGTCTTGCCGGACAGAAAGAGTTCGGTGGCAACGGGGCCGGGGGCGACGGCGTTGACCGTGATCCGGCGCCCGCGCAGTTCACGCGCCACCACCATGGTCATGCCCTCGATCGCGCCCTTGGTCGCGTTGTAAATGGCGTAGCCAGGCAGGTGCAGGGCCAGCGTCGTGCTCGAGAGATTGACGATGCGGCCGCCATCGTTCAGCCGGCGCACCGCCTCGCGCATCGTATTGAAACTGCCCTGCACATTGATGGCGAAGATGCGCGCGTACTGCTCGTCGGTGATCTCGGCAAGCGGCGCGGTCAGCAGCATGCCAGCGTTGTTGACCAGCACGTCGACCTTGCCCAGCTCTGCCTCGGTGGTATCGAACATGCGCGCCACCGCGGCGGAGTCGGAAACGTCGGCTTGCACCGCGATCGCGCGGTGGCCCGCGCCGTTCAGTCCGGCCGCCATCGATTCCGCATCCGCCGAGCCACGCGTGTAGTTGATGGCCACGCTGAAGCCATCGGCGGCCAGGCGTCTGGCGATGCTGGCGCCGATGCCGCGGCTGGACCCGGTCACGATGGCCACGCGCTGCGCGGGCGAAGGGCTGGTGTTGCGAACCGCGTCGGCGGAGGGCAGGGAGGAAGAGGAATTCGGCATCATGGTTGGGCTCCTTGTCGGTGATGCCCAATGATGCTGTCCACGCGCTGCCCGATAAACGGGCAAATCCTGCGCAGGCTGTTCAGCCGGCGCAAACAATCCCCGGGTTGCGTCTCGCTTTCCCAGGGGAAAGGGCATCAGCCGCGCTTGGCGTGCTGGTATGCCGAATACAGCTGGCGAAAGACCGGCCCCGGCTTGCCGCTGCCGATTGTCCTGCCGTCGATGGTGACCACCGGCAGGATTTCCTTGCTGGCGGACGACAGCAGCACCTCGTCTGCGGCGAACACCTCGTCGCGCGGGATGTCGCGCGCCACCAGCGGGATGCCGAAGCCCTCGCACAGTTCCTCGATCAGTCCGTAGCGAATGCCCTCCAGGATACGGTTGTCCTTCGTCGGCGCCGCGACCGCGCCATTGCGCACGACCCAGACGTTGGAGGCCGAGGCTTCGGTCAGCAGGCCGTCGCGGAACTGGATCGCCTCGGTAACGCCGTGGCTGGCAGCGGTCTGCGCGGCCAACACGTTGCCCAGCAGCGAGGTGGACTTGATCTGGCAGTGGAGCCAGCGGCGGTCCTCCATCGTGACGCACGCCACGCCCCGTTCCACCGCGGCGGCCGGGGGCAGGGCCATCGGGCTTGCCATCAGGAACACGGTCGGCGTGGCGTCCTTCGGAAAGGCATGCATGCGGCGGGCGACGCCGCGCGTCACCTGGATGTAGACCATCTGGTCCGGCATCGGATTGGCGCGCATCAGGTCCGCGATCAACGCACGCCAGCCGGCCTCGTCATGCGGATTCGGAATACCGATCGCGTCGAGGCTGCGCGCCAGCCGGGCCAGATGCTCCTGCGCGCGGAACGGCTTGCCGCCGTAGACCGGGATCACCTCGTACACGCCGTCGCCGAAGATGAAGCCGCGGTCCAGGACCGGGATGCGGGCGTCGGCGATAGGCAGCATCTCGCCGTTCAGGTACACGATGGAATCGGTGGGGACAGTCATGGGCGGTGCGATGGCGCTGGCTGGGTCGGAAAGAGGGCGGCGTCAGGGCAGGGCCAACGCCACCGGCAGTCCTTCTGCATGGTAGGAAAGGACCAGCCAATTCTTTCACAGGTGAAGGCGGCGCTTCATGCCGAAGTTGCATGAGAGCCGTTGCACGGCCGGCGGCTCGACCGCGTTCAGGGAGGGAAGGCGCTGGCCTCGCTCAGAGCTCGGCCTGCATCAGCAGGTCCTTGTCGATGCCGCTGGCGCCCTCGGCGGCAAATCCCGGAGCCCCGCGCACCGACGGCGGCACGGCGGCAGGCTCGAGCGGCGTGAATCCAAGCCGCATGAAGTAGCCGCTGGCGTCGCGCGAGCGCAGGACAAGGGTCTGTACGCCGCTCTGGCGCACCTGGGATACCAGGGCTTCCATCAGCAGCTCCCCCAGACCGGCGCGGCGCCCGCGTTCAGCGACGGCAATGGCGCGCAGCACGGCGACCGACCCATACGGCTCGACGCAGGCGCAGCCGAGCATGCCCGCGGTGTCCCGCACCACCAGATACGCCCCGGGATGGTCCGGCAGGCCCTGGCAAGGCAGGCCGCAGGTAATCAAGAGACCCTTGATGTCCTGGAGATCGTATTGGGTGGCGGCATGGGGGCGCATCAGGCTCTCCGGTTGCACGCGGGGGACGCGGCGAAAACGTGGCACATATCGGCCGGCTGGCTGCGGCGAAAGCGTTGACGGATCAGGGGCGGCACGGTCCTCGCCCATTGCAAAAAGCGTGGGCAAAGGAAGGGCCGAAGTCAAGCCGTCCTTGCTCGTGTCATCGGGACAAATAGATGACGATGGCGATAAGGCCCAGGCCGGCGAGAGTGATCAGCAGAAAGGTGAGCACGACGACGGGCGGCGGGTTTGTTGGTTCTCCCCGAGTATCCGGCAGCGTCGTCCGGCTTGCCGTAGGCGATGGACTGATTAGCCCGAGGATTCGTCCTACATGTCCATTCCAGCGGGAAGCAGGTGGTTCACCCGCCACCAGTTCCGGCCACGTGCAGCGGTGTCTCGTCGGCTGGCACGGGCGCCGGCATGTCGACTTCGTCCAGCCGGTTGCCATGGGCGTCAAGTTCGGGATGCCGCGCGAAGTGCAGCGCAAACTCCGTCATCGCTTCCCAGGTGCGGCGGTGGGCAACGATGCTCGAGTGATCGGTGCCGGCGATGGTTTCGACCGCAACCGGTCCCGGCCAGGCGGCCATGAGCCGCTCCGAACACTCGTGCGGCACCACCACGTCGACTTCGGCAAGCAGCACCTTCGTCCGCTGCACGACTTTCTTGCAATGTGCGATCGAATCGAAGTGGTGTCGCATCAGCTGCCGCAAGGGGACCAGCGGAAAGCGCTTGCGCACCACCTCGATCAGCGAATCGTAGGGAGTGATCAACTGCAGGCTCTCGAAATCCTGGAGGTCGGCCAGTTGGACCGCGACGCCGGTGCCCAGGCTGCGGCCCACGACATGCACCCGCACCCCCGGCAGCACCCGGCGCAGGTGGAGCAGGAACTGGCTGGCGTCGGCCACCGCGGCGGCGGCCGACGGCTCGCCGTCGGAATCGCCCATGCCCCGGTAATCGAAGGTGGCGAAGCCAACCTGGGCCGGTAGCCAGTCCAGGAATTTCATCGTGTCGAGCACATCTTCCCCGCGCCCGGGCAGATAAAAGAGCAGGTCCGTCACATCCTGCCGGGCGTCGGCTCGCCAGGCGTAGCCGCGCAGCATGCCGCCCGGGATCGCATGGGAGTAGGCCGTAATGCCCTCCGGCAGTTCGCGCGGTTCGCGCCGCCGGGCGTCGAACAGCAGCCGCCCCTGGTTGACCGCCAGGTATGTCCAATAGCCGATGAAGGCCCCGGCCGTCAGCGCGGCGGTGGTGGCGAGGGCCCGGTAAGGAAGGCGGGCCAGTCCACGCAGCAGGGGCCGCGTGGAAACGTCCTTGGGGTCGGTGTCATGCATCGGGGCAGGCTAAACCATTCCTGTAGAGACGGCAAATCCACTCGGCCCGCGCCGGTACGAAAGTTGTTTCGCCAGGTAACGAGCGTCGCTGGGCGGCACTCCACTCCAGTAGCGCCGAAGCCTTAATAGATAAACCTAATCGACATGGTTGAAACGATGAATTTCACAAATTTCGGCGACATCCGCACAATTCGTCCGTCGCTGCAATGAACAGCCAGCCACAAGCAAGACAGACAACTTACCCAGTATCCAGGACAGGAGAGATCTCATGCTGCAATCCCGCGAAGGCCAACGCATCCCCAACGTCACGTTCCGCGTCCGCGAGAACAACGAGTGGAAGAACCTGACCACTGCCGAACTGTTCGACAACAAGACCATCGTTCTCTTCTCGCTGCCGGGCGCCTTCACCCCGACCTGTTCGTCGACCCATCTGCCCCGCTACAACGAGTTGGCGCCGGTCTTTGCCAGGCACGGTGTCGACGCCATCCTGTGCGTGTCGGTCAACGACACCTTCGTGATGAACGAGTGGGCCAAGGACCAGGAGTCGCAGAACATCGTGATGATTCCGGACGGCAACGGCGAGTTCACCGAAGGCATGGGCATGCTGGTGGACAAGGCCGACCTCGGCTTCGGCAAGCGCAGCTGGCGCTATTCGATGCTGGTGAAGAACGGCGTGGTCGAGAAGATGTTCATCGAGCCGGAAGAGCCGGGCGACCCGTTCAAGGTGTCGGACGCCGACACGATGCTGGACTATGTCGCGCCGAACGCGAAGAAGCCGGACCAGGCGGTGGTGTTCTCGAAGGAAGGCTGCCCCTTCTGCGCCAAGGCCAAGCAACTGCTGGCCGATAACGGCTACGACTACGTCGACCTGCCGCTGGAACACAAGGTCCGCGGCAAGGTGCTCGGCGCCGTGTCCGGCACGATGACCGCCCCGCAGGTATTCATCAACGGCAAGCTGATCGGCGGCGCGGAACAGCTCGAAGCGTTCCTGAAGGCCTGACGCCCGGTCAATTCTCCCCCACCCGCGTCCTGCGTTTGTCCCCCGCCAAAAACGGGGCGCGGTTCCGGCAGTCGCCGGACCCGATGGTGGCGTGCTGCCATCGGGTCCGAGGATTGACGTTACCCAGAATTTCTCGAATCGATTGGCGCCGCCCCTAGGTGGATAAACCAGTCAACGGATCAACAGCATTTCAGGAATAACATGAGCACCGAGACCGCGCTTCAAACCACGCTTCAGACCGATGTTGCCGTCATTGGCGCCGGTACCGCAGGCCTTGCCGCCTATCGCGCTGCCAAGGCAGCCGGCAAGCGGGCCGTCATCATCGAGGGCGGGGAATACGGCACCACCTGCGCGCGGGTCGGCTGCATGCCGTCCAAGCTGCTGATCGCCGCCGCCGAGGCCGCGCACGAGCTGCGCCATACCGGGCCGTTCGGCGTGCATGTCGATGGCCAGATCCGCATCGAGGGGCGCGAGGTGATGGACCGGGTGCGCCGCGAGCGTGACCGCTTCGTCGGCTTCGTGGTGCGCGGCGTCGAGAAAATTCCGGAACAGGATCGCATCCGGGGGTACGCCCGATTCATCGACAACACCGTGCTCGAAGTGGGCGGCCATACCCTCGTGCGGGCCAGCCGCGTGGTCATCGCCACCGGCTCCAGCCCCGCCGTGCCCGAGCCGTTCCGCGTTTTCGGCGACCGCTTGATCGTCAATGATGACGTCTTCGCGTGGGAGGACCTGCCGCGCAGCGTCGCCGTGTTCGGCCCTGGCGTGATCGGATTGGAACTGGGCCAGGCGCTCTCGCGTCTTGGCGTGCGGGTGCGCGTGTTCGGCGTGCGCGGTGGCGTGGGTCCGCTGACCGACCCCGCCATCCGTGACTACGCCGCGGGGACCTTCCGTGAGGAGTTCCATCTGGATCCGGACGCCAAGGTGTCGCGGATGCAGCGCGAGGGCGACGAGGCGGTCATCACCTTCCTCGATCGCGAGGGCAATACGGTGACCGAACGCTTCGACTACGTGCTGGCCGCGACCGGCCGCACGCCCAACGTGCGCGGCCTGGGCCTGGAGAATACCGGCCTCGAGCTGGACAAGCGCGGGGTGCCGGTGTTCGATGCCGCGACCCTGCAATGCGGCAGCTCGCCGGTCTTTATCGCCGGCGATGCCAATGACGTGCTGCCGCTGTTGCACGAGGCCGCCGACGAAGGCAAGGCCGCCGGGGAAAACGCGGCATCGTGGCCGCAGGTCAGGCCGCTGGCACGTCGCGCGCCGCTGGGCATCGTGTTCTCGGATCCGCAGATCGCCATGGTCGGACAGCGTTACGCCGATCTGGAAACGGGCAGCTTCGTTATCGGCGAGGTCAGCTTCGAGGACCAGGGCCGCAGCCGCGTCATGCTGAAGAACCGCGGGCTGATGCACGTATATGCCGACCGGTCGAGCGGCCGCTTCCTCGGCGCGGAATGGACCGGTCCGCGCGCGGAGAACATCGCCCACCTGCTGGCCTGGGCGTATCAGCAGGGATTGACCATCGAGGCGATGCTGGCGATGCCGTTCTATCACCCGGTTGTCGAGGAAGGTCTGCGTACCGCCTTGCGTGACGCGCTGGCGAAGTTGTCGGCCTGATTCGCGCAACCTCGCTTCCCCCGGCCCCTCGTCCGCCAGCGGGGCTGGGGAAAACGGTTCGCCGGCGCAACCCATCGCTGGCCCCAGCTTCATCCATATTCCGGATTGCCGCTTACCCCGTTCCGCTCCACGGCGCCGTTTTAGGCTGTGGGGCGGTTTTTGTTTTTTTGGGCACGGTGCAAATCCCGATGACGAGGTCTGTTGCAGTGCGCTAGCATAATGGCCACTCACCGATTAATACGGCCCAGGTCTTCCTTTGACGCCTCCTGCCGTAAAGGCGGTGATTGACGCGAAGCCGGCCCGATCCGTCCATTGGCGGATATCGGCCGATCGGGGAAGGCCTGCCAGCGGCATCACTATCCCCGATCCGTGTTTCTATCCAGAACAACTTCCCCGAAGGAATATCGAATGGCTACTTACAAGCAATTGCTGGCGGAAAAGGAAAAACTGGAGGCCCAGCTGGAGGAAGTTCGCCGGAACGAAATCTCCGACGTCATTGCCCAGATCCAGGGGCTGATGGAAGAGTACGGCCTCACTATCGAGGATCTGGCGCCACGACGCCGGGGCCGGCCCCGCAAGAACCCGGCGTCCGCCAGCGGACTGCCGCCGAAGTACCGCGATCCGAAGACCGGCAAAACCTGGTCCGGCCGTGGCCGCGCACCGGCCTGGCTGGGCAAGAACCGGGACAAGTTCCTGATCGCCGAATAATCCGCGCATTTCGTCGCCATAACGGGCGACGATTGACCGTTGACGGGAACGGATATACCGGACGGTCGGTCTATTCGCGCGGACTGTATCGGGCTTGAAACAGGCGGGCAGCCAACGCGCAGGAGAAGGCGCTCATGTGAATCGCGCTGGTGTTAATGTGGGGCTTATAGGGCGCTTTCTCTCTTGCTGCACTGCGGTGAGATTTAGTTAAGCAATTACCCCATAACGAAAGGGTGGTGGATGCAGGCAAGCTGCTCCAGCGGTATCCGCGCCGACACGCCCCTTCGCACCCGACGGCTGGCGCCCGTACCCGTACCTCTATAATCATCGGCAGCCGCGCCGCCCTGGCGCGGGTGCGATCTTCCGGAAGCCTTTGCCGATGAACGTCGAATCCGACACGCCCGCGGGCGTCGATCAAGTGCTGTTCCGCCAAGGGGAGATGGGCATCGGGCTGGTGATGCCGCTGGTTCGCCCCGGTACCGTGCAGGTCGATCTGGCGCAGCAGCTGGCGCTTGCGGTCCAGGCTGACCAGCTCGGCTTCGATGCTCTGTGGATCCGTGACGTTCCGCTCAATACCCCCGACTACCCCGATCCGCTCGGCCATATCGACCCCTGGGTCGCGCTCGGGGCGCTGGCCGTGCGCACGCAACGCATTGCGCTGGTGACAGGGGCCATCGTCCTGACCCTGCGTCATCCCCTGCACGTGGCCAAGGCCGCCGTGTCAGTCGGGGCGTTGTCGGAAGGACGGCTGCTGCTGGGCCTGGGGTCGGGGGACCGGCCCGCCGAGTATGCGGCCTTCGGGCGGGCGCCGGACGCGCGTCGCGCCCTGTTCCGGCACAACTGGGACATCGTCGCGGCGGCCCTCGCTCCCGACAGTCGCATCGTCCCCGACCTGGTGCCGATGCACACAGCCGACGGTCCCGCGCAAACGCAGGGCTTTACGCTGCTGCCCCGGCCCGCGCGGCCGGTGCCGATGCTGACAGTCGGTTCGGCAGGGCAAAGCGTGGAGTGGATCGCGGCCCATTCGATCGGCTGGGCCACCTATCACCGCGCGCCCGAGATCCAGCGGGAACGCTATCGGCTGTGGCGGCGCGCAGTGGAGCGTATCGTGCCCGAGGCGTTCCGCAGCTTCAGCGTGTCGATGCGGCTCGAGCTCGACGATGATCCCGATGCACCGCCGCAGGCGCTGCCACTGGGCTATCGAGCCGGTAGCCGGACGCTGGTGCCGATCCTCGAGCAATTGCGCGAGGAGGGCACGCATCACGTCGCGCTGAACCTGGCAGGCAACGGGCGGCCGCATGCGTCCATGCTGGATGAGCTCGCCGATGCCGTGCTGCCGGCGTTTCGCCGCGGCGCCTGAAGGGCAAAGGCCAGCCTGACCGGCTGCCCTCCCAGCGCGGACGCGATCAGCGACGCCTCGCCGTCCATCTGCCATTGGTCGCCGGCCTGCAGCACGAGGTCGGCCACGGCTGTACCAGCCACCCGCGATTCGCAGGTCAGCCACAGCGTTCCTTGCAGGCAGAGGAGGCGGTAGCCGTCCGGGACGCGTAGCCGGCACGGCCCCCGGTCGATCCAGCCTTCGATCCAGCCGCCAAGCAGTCGCGGTTCCATGTTGTCCCCCGTCCTCGCGAATTGGTCTGCTTGCATTCTGGGCTTGCCCCGGTCACGATGCCCGGATGTTTGGTCATCCGAGCCATGCCGCCCATTCATGACGCCGAACCGCCCCGACATCGCCGCTGCCCTCCGCGCGCTATCGCTCGACGCGCTGCGCGGCTTCGACAGCGCCGCCCGGCATCTGAGCTTCACCGCCGCGGCCGACGAGCTGTACCTGACGCAGTCCGCGGTCAGCAAGCAGGTCAAGAGCCTGGAGGATGCGCTCGGCACCGCGCTGTTCCGCCGTGGCGGCAAGGGGCTTGCGTTGACGCAGGAAGGCCGCCTGCTGCTGCAGGCCACCCGGACCGCGCTCGACGCGCTGGGCGACGCGGTCGGCACCATCGTCACCCCGCCACGCGCCGCACTGGCGGTGACGACCACGCCCTCGTTCGCCTCGCTATGGCTGGTGCCGCGGCTCACCCGGTTGCAGCGGTACGCGCCGGAGATCGATGTGCGCATCGATGCGTCGGAAGCAATGGCAAGTCTCGAGCGCGACGGCTATGATCTCGCGATCCGATTGCGGATGCCGGGGCAGCTTGAAGAGAAGCCGCTGCTGCGCGAGCGGCTGATGCTGGTCGCCGCGCCGGAGGTGGCGGCGCGCCTGCGGCAGCCCGAGGACCTGCAACGGGTGCCGCTGCTGGTGTTTCACGACCCGGGCACGCGCTTTGGCTGGATGTCGTGGACGCAGTGGTATGCGCGGCTCGGCCTGCAACCGATGCCCGATCAACCCTGCCTGTATTTTTCCCGCTATGACCATGTGGTCGAGGCCGCGCTCCAGGGTGCGGGCATTGCCATCGGCCGCGCGCCGCTGATCCTGCCCGCGCTTGCGCAAGGCCGGCTTGCCGTGGTGTTTCCCGACCATGCGGCCGACGGCCTGGAATACGAGCTGGTGGTCACGGGCAACCCCCGCACGCGTGCGGTGGCAATGCGGTTTCGGGACTGGTTGCTGATGGAGCTGGCGGCCGATGTGACCGGGTGAGGCCCCGCTCGTCGCGGGGCGCTCCGGGTCTTCGTCCGCCCGGCTCGGTGAATCTGTCCTCGTTCGCGGCCTGTACCTCGTCCTTCGGGTCTGGCGGTGGGTGCTCGCGGTGCATTGCCCTCTCCCCCGTCCCCTCTCCCGCAGGGCGGGAGAGGGGAGCAAACCGCTGGTGCCGGAGAGGCCGTCTGTCTTCTCCCCTCTCCCGCTCCCCGGGAGGGGGCCGGGGGAGAGGGCATCGGGCGTCAGCCCGGCTGACTCAGGTGTTGACCGCCGCCCAGCCTTGCAAGCGGCTCAGGAACATTTCCACGACACGCGCCGCGTTGCCGTCGGAGAAGCCGGCGCTGTGCGGGGTAGCCAGAACATTGGGCATGTCCCACAGCGGCGAGTCCGCAGGCAGCGGCTCGTGCGCGAAGACGTCCAGGTAGGCGCCCGCCAGCTTGCCGCTGCGCAGCGCTTCGATCAGCGCCGCTTCGTCGACCACTTCTCCGCGCGAGACGTTGATCACTCGCGCGCCGTGGGCCAGTCGCGCGAGGGCGTGTGCGTCGATGAGTCCGCGCGTCTGCGCGGTCAGCGGGCAGGCGAGGACCAGCCAGTCGGTGCGCGGCAGGACTTCGTCGAGATTGGAGAATGCGATGGTTTCAAGGCCATCGCCGGCGGGCTGCGCGCTCTGGCGTACCACCACGACGCGCAGGCCGAGCACGCGCAATACCGCGCCGATCTGCTGGCCGATCGGGCCCCAGCCCACGATGGTGGCGGTCTGCCCCTGCAGGTCGCGGGGCAGTCCGCTGGCGATCAGCGGGGCCCAGCGCTTCTCGCGCTGCGCGTCCAGCAGCTGCGGGAAATGCCGTGCCAGCGCCAGCAGTCCGGCCAGCGCGGTCTGCGCGACCACGGCGGCGTTTGCGCCGGAGGAGGTCGATACCTCCACGCCGCGCTCGCGCAGCTGGACGTACACCGGGCGGTCGGCGCCCGCCGAATGGACGTGCACCCAACGCAGAGACGGCGCTTGCAGCATCGCCGTGTAGAAGCGCGCGGTGGCAGGCTGCACCTCGTGCTTGGTGGACAGGCCGGTCACGTCGCGCGAGACGAAAGCGATGTCGGCGTCGATCGCGCCCGCGTCGTCGATGGCCGGCGGCGAGACCGCCGTCCAGCGGCGGCCCCGCAGTACCTGGTCGATGCGCGCACCGACGGTACGCGCAGCCTGCTCGGACAGCAGGATGCGCAGGGGCGCCGCGGCATCGGCAATCCCCCACGCTTCGGTCGAAGCGGCGGCTTGCGTCATCACTCCACCGTGGCGCCGGACGCCTTCACGACTTCCTTCCATTTGACGTATTCGGCCCGGGTGAACTTGCCGAATTGCTCCGGCGTGCCGCCGACCGGGTCGGCGCCTTCGCGGATCATCTGCGCCTGCAGCGACGGCAGTACCTCGTTGACCGCCTGATTCAGCTGCTTGACGACGTCGTTGGGCGTGCCCTTCGGCGCGAAGAAGCCGAACCAGGAGCCGGCCTCGAAGCCGGGGAATCCTTTCTCGGCGACGGTGGGGACATCCGGCATGGAGCGCGAGCGCTTGGTGCTGCTGACGGCGAGCGCGCGCAGCTTGCCGGACTTGATGTGCGGAATGACCGAGGGAATGGTGGCGAACATGAACTGCACGCGATTGGCCATCAGGTCGTTCAGCGCGTCCGCGCCCTTGTAGGGAATATGGGTCGCGGTGGCGCCGATGCGTTCGGTCAGCATGAAGCTGGACAGGTGCGAGGAGGTGCCGACGCCGGTGGAGCTGTAGTTCAGCTTGCCGGAGTTGGCCTTGACGTAGGCGACGAACTCTTCCAGCGTCTTCGCCGGCATGGAGGGATGGACCACGAGCACGTTCGGCACGTCGGCGATCTGCACGACCGGCACCAGGTCGGTCAGCGGGTCGTAGCTCAGTCGCTTGTAGAGCGTCTGGTTGATCGAGATCGGTCCGACCGAGTTGACCAGCAGCGTGTAGCCATCGGCCGGAGCGCGCACCACCACCTCGGTGCCGATATTGCCGCCGGCGCCGGGACGGTTGTCGATCACGAACGATTGCTTGAAGCGCTGCGACAGCTGCTGGCTGACCGTGCGGGCCAGGATGTCGGTGGTGCCGCCCGCCGAGAAGGCGACGATGACACGCACCGGTTTGGTCGGATAGGCATCGTCGGCGTGGGCGGACGCGGTGAGGCTGGCGAGCGCGCAGGCAAGCGCGGGGGCCAGCCCGCGCAGGGAGCGGGGGAAGCGGGTCATGGTGTCTCCTCGGTATGTCGTTATGGTTTGACGGATTTTGATCGTGGATGGCGGCGCCGTCAGTCGCCGCGGTCAGTCCCGGTAGCTCGGATCGAGGCGGTCGAGCTTGCGCAGCAGCGCGGGCCACTCCATCACGCCGTAGGGACGGCGCGTGCCCGGCTGGTAGTTGTTCCAGGTGGCTTCGAGCACGTCGGCACCGACGTTCTGTAGCGGGGTGTTGCAGGACATCGCCCCGATCTGCGCACGGCACGCCAGTTCGAGCCGGTGCATCCAGTTGAAGGCTTCGCCGACGGTGTTGCCAACCGTCAGCGCGCCGTGATTGCGCAGGATCAGCGCTTCGCCCTTGCCCAGGTCTTCGATCAGGGAGGCCTGCTCGGCAGTGTCGAGCACCACGCCCTGATAGTCGTGGTAGCCGATCTTCAGGAAGCGCATCGCGGTCTGGGTGATCGGCAGCAGGCCGCATTCGAGTGCCGACACCGCCATCGACGCCCAGCTGTGCGTGTGGATGACGCAGGCCACTTCCGGACGGGCGTGGTGCACGGCGCTGTGAATCACATAGCCGGCCTTGTTGATCCCGTAGTTCAGCTCGCCGAAATCCGGCCTGGCGAGGATGTTGCCGTCGTGATCGACCTTGATCAGGCAGGACGCGGTGATTTCCTCGTACATCATCCCGTAGGGGTTGATCAGGAAGGCGTTTTCCTCGTCGGGCACGCGCACCGAGATATGGTTGGCCATCATGTCGGCCATGCCGTACAGCTCGACCAGCCGGTAGCAGGCGGCGAGATCGACGCGAGCCTTCCATTCGGCCTCGCTGCAGCGATCGCGCATGGACGGGATGGTCAGAACGCCGGGTTTGCTCATGGGTGTCTCCTCCTTGGGTACTGCCGTTTGTCGAGCCAGGCCCTGTCAGTCCGCGCCCAGTGCCAATTCGCTCGGGCGGCGCTTTTCGATATGCCACTTGAGCAGCGCGGCGCTGCGATAGATGCCGTGGGCGAACTTGCCGTAGGGCAGGGTAGCGAACAGCGCCATCACGATACCCAGATGGATTGCCAGCAGCGCGGCCATCGCGGCGGTGTCGCGCCAGACCAGCAGGGCGAGCCCCGTTGCGCTGGTCAGGAACAGCAGCGCGATGAAGCCGCGATCCATCGGACGCTGCGCCTGATCGCCGGTACGCGGGTCGCGCTTGATGTTCAGCCACAGCAGGCCGGCGGGACCGATCAGCAGGCCGATGCCGCCCAGCGTGCCGAGGATGACCGGCAGGCTGGTATAGCCATACGGCGCCTGCAGTCCCAGCAGATAGTGGTAGCCGGTCGCCACCACGGTGGAGGCGAAGCACAGCATGAAGCCGTAGAAGGTGAAATGGTGGAAGCGCCGGCGCGCCAGCGTGAAGGCATCGTCGTCGTTGTTGCAGCCTTCGCCGTGCCCGCCGTCGAGATAGCGCAACGCCAGCGCGTCCTGCACGGCGCCGCGCGCCGCGGGGGCACGCGTCTCGCCGGGCCGCGTGCCCGGCGAGACCTGCCGCCAGAACCGGGTCACGCCCACCCCGAGGGCGAACACCGAGAACAGGAACACCGCGCCGAACATGCCGGCCAGCAGGTTGTGCGGAAAGATCGCGTAGAAGTTGCCAGCCAGCGGTTCATGCAGCAGCGAGCCGCGCAGCGCGACCGCCATCAGCAGGAACAGCGCGAGCCCGCCCGCCAGCGCCAGTGCGGTGGTCAGCCCCGCGCGGCGGTACAGTGCGCCAAAGGCCGCGGGGAAGGCGTAGTCGCCATAGGTCTGCACCCGTACCTTGGCCATTGCCTGCGGGATATTCACGGCGAATTCGTGCGGTGGCGCGTACTGGCAGGCATGAAAGCAGGCCCCGCAGTTGTGGCACAGGTTGGACAGGTAGTGGATGTCCGCCTTGCCGAATTCGAGCCGGCGCGTCATGGCGGGAAATACCGCGCAGAAGCCTTCGCAATAGCGGCAGGCATTGCAGATCTGCAGGGTACGGGAGACTTCGCTCTCGTCGGCGGTCAGGGGCAGCGTGGACTGGGCCAGGGCCGCCGCTTCGCGCGTCAGCGCTTCAAGATGCTTCATGCTGTTCTTCCTGGATTGCGGTGCGCACCGGTGCGGTGCCATGCCCGGCGGGAGCCTGGCGCGCGGCGAGCGCGGCCTGCGTGCCGGCGATGCGGCCGAAGGCGGTGCCGATCGACATGCCGACCCCCGCGGTGTAGCCCTTGCCCAGCACGTTGCCGGCCATCATTTCGCCGGCGACGAAGAGGTTGGGGCTGGGCTTGCCGCCGAAGTGGACCGCGGCCTTGTCGTTGACCTTCAGGCCGAGGTAGGTGAAGGTGATGCCCGGGCGCAGCGCGTAGCCGTAGAAGGGCGCGGTGTCCAGCGGGCGGGCCCAGTGGGTTTTCGGTGGCGTCAGGCCCTCGGTGTGGCAGTCGTCCAGCACGGTGTGGTCGAAGGTGCCGGTGCGGCAGGCGGCGTTGTAGTCGCCGATGGTCTGCATGAACCGCGCTTCGTCCAGGCCGAGCTTGCGCGCCAGTTCCGGCAGCGTCTGCGCGGTGACGCCCGGAAATACCGGCGGCATGAAGCGGCCCACGGCCTTGGCGTCGATGATGGAGTAGCCGATCTGCCCTGGCTGCTGCGCGACGAGGCGCCCCCAGATCGCGTAGCGCTTCGGCCAGAAGTCCTCGCCTTCGTCATAGAAGCGCTCGGCATTGGCGTTGAGCACCACACCGAGCGAGACGCAGTCGATGCGCGTGCAGATGCCGCCGTCGTACAGCGGCGCGCGCGCATCGATGGCCACGCAGTGCGATTGCGACGGGTCGCCGATGGCATCGGCGCCGGCGTCGATCATGTACTTGAGCAGCACGCCCTGGTTGAAGCGGGTGCCGCGGATCAGGAAATTGTCGGCCGGCCATTCGCCGCGCTCGTTCTGGCCCCAGGCCTCACGCAGCCATTCCCGGTTGGACTCGAAGCCGCCGGCCGCCAGCACGCAGCTGCGCGCCTCGATGCGCTCCTCGCCGATGCGGGCGGCCACGAAGCGGTCGCCGTCGAGCTCGATGGCATCGACCGGGGCGTTGTAGCGGATCTGCACGCCCAGCTTCTGCGCGCTGCGGTAGTAGGCGTTGACCAGGGCCTTGCCGCCGCCCATGAAGAAGGCGTTGGTGCGGGCCACGTGCAGCGCGCCGGATAGCGGCGGCTGGAAGTGCACGCCGTGGCTGCGCATCCAGTCACGGCAGTTGGACGAGGCGCGGATCACCAGCCGGGCCAGATATTCGTCGGTCAGCCCGCCGGTCACCTTGAGCAGGTCCTGCCAGTACTCTTCTTCCGGGTAGGCGTCGACCAGCACATCCTGCGGCGCATCGTGCATGCAGCGCAGGTTGCGGGTGTGCTGGGAATTGCCGCCGCGCCACTCGCGTGGGGCGGCTTCGAGCAGCAGCACGCTGGCGCCGGCTTCGCGCGCCATCAGGGCTGCGCACAGGGCGGCATTGCCGCCGCCAATGACGAGGACGTCGATCATGATGCGGCGTCCTCGGAGGAGGTCGTGGGGAAGATGGGCACGATTGCGTCGCTTGTAGGAGTGACGCGACTCTACCGACCCCCCGTCGCCCTGCTAATGCCTCCGATGAAATGGGGGTATCACGAAAAGTGATTGCCTTCGGGGTATTTGCGATTATTACGGCACTTAAATCACAGCGCACTGGGCCGGGTCCCGCCCCAACGGCCGGAAGCGACCAGCCCCCGGGCGGTGTCGATCAATACCGCCCGCAACGCCAGGGCCGCGGGGGAAAGCTCGTCGTCGGACAGGCTGCACACCAGATTGCGGCGTCCCACCGCGG
This sequence comes from Cupriavidus sp. AU9028, assembly GCF_019795295.1. Lineage (GTDB taxonomy): Bacteria > Pseudomonadota > Gammaproteobacteria > Burkholderiales > Burkholderiaceae > Cupriavidus. Next base: position 55,657 of record NZ_JAIMCG010000015.1, read on the forward strand.
GGTCGTCGAGCTGCGCCAGATGGAAGCGGCTCGCGGCGTCCTCGTAGCGGCCGACCGCCGCCCACGGCTGCAATGTCGCGCCCAGACCCATGTCGACCGCTTCCATCAGCATCGCCAGCGAGTCGATTTCCTGCACCACGCGAGGAACGATCTTGGCGCGGGAGAAGGCCGCTTCCAGCGTGCTGCGCAGGCCGTGGTGCCCGGTGGGCAGGATCAGCGGGATGTCGGCCAGATCGGTGATCGCCAGCCGGTCCTCGCGCGGCTCGCCGCCCGGGTAGCGATGCCGGGAGCGGATCAGGAACAGGGTTTCCTCCAGCAGCGGCAGCACGGTCCAGCGGCGGGCGGCATGGGTGTCGAACAACACCGCCACGTCGAGCTGCCGGGCGTTGAGCATGGCCGTCAGATGGCCTGACAGGCTTTCGACCATATGCAGGCGGACGTCGGGATAGCGCTCGTGCATGGCGCGGATCAGCGGCACGCCGATCATCGACGCCGTGGTCGGCGCCAGCCCCACGCTCACGGTGCCGGACAGCCGGGCGTGCTGCGCCGCGCGCCGGGCCTGCTCGGCATGGCGCAACGTCAGTTGCGCTTCATGGAAGAAGGCGAGGCCGGCTTCCGTGGGCGTGACGCCCTGCGGCGTGCGCAGCAGCAGGCGGGTGGACAACTCGCTCTCGAGCCGGCTGATCTGCTGGCTGACGGCGGACTGCACCATGTCCAGCTCCAGCGCGGCGCGGCTCATGCTGCCGAGTTCGACGACGCGGACGAAGTATTGCAGTTGGCGCAGCTCCATGGGCTCTCGGTACAGGCATCGGCGTGACAATATGCCGATGCTTATACCAGAGACGGGCCGGGCGGCGCCGTGGCCGGTCAGAACCGGTGGCGGATGCCGACGCCGTAGGTGTCGCCGTGCGAGCGGTCGCTGACCTTGTCGAAGAAGTACGCGGCGTAGACGTCGGTACGCCTGGACAGGTTGTAGTCGTAGGCGATGCCGGCGGTCTTGCGGCGGAAGTCGCCCACGTCGTTGTCGACCTTGGCATAGGCGTACGACACCAGCAGGCTGCCCGCGCCGATCGGCACCGCCGCGCCCACCTGCCCGTTGACGTGCTTCAGGTCGCCGGTGGGACCGTCGATGTCCGACTTGATGTACTGCGCCTGGCCGAACAGCTTGACCACCTTGAAGTCGTAGCTGACGCCGGCCTGCACCGCGGTCTGCTTGTCAAAGCCGACCAGCGTGGCAGGCGAGGTCACGTCGCCCGGGGTGTTGTTGAACTTGACCTGCTGGAACGCGACGGTGGCGGCGAACGGGCCGCTGGCATACATCACGTTGCCGCCGAACTTGTTCTCGCCGGCTTCGCCGGCCTGCTCGCCGAAGGCGTAGATCGCATTGAAGGACAGCCCGCCGAATTTGGGCGAGGAGTAGACCACCGAGTTGCTCCAGCCGCTGTCGCCGATCAGGCCCGGGTCGTAGACGTTGGTGCCGGTGGCGGTCTGGTAGGTCTGGAAGATCGCCGGCGAGAACCAGTACGAGTCGACCAGCGGATTGAACAGGATGGTCGACAGGAAGTACGGCGTGGTGTTCCGGCCCAGGCGCAGCGTGCCGGCCTTGTCGCTCTGCAGGCCGACATAGGCGCTGCGCGTCAGCATGCCATCGGCGTCGAAGCGGCCGGCGCGGCCATTGTCGGCGCGATAGAAGCCGTTCAGGTCGAAGATCGCCTTCAGGCCGCCGCCCAGATCCTCGGTGCCCTTGATCCCCCAGTACGACGTCTGCATGCCGCCGCCGCCGACGATATAGGCGCGCTCGCCGCCGATTGCCTTGCTGCTGCCGACGAAGGAATCGACCTGGCCGTATAGCGTGACGCTGGACTGCGCCAGCGCATGACCCCCGTGCAAGGCCGTGGCGGCAACCAGCAGCCGCGCGGCGTTCTCCAGCGCGTGCGCCGGCATGGTTTTCTTCTTCATATGGACCTCCATGGTTGACCCTTGATTTCTCTCTCGTAGCGCTTCGTCTCTGTTGTGGCCCGTTGCCTTGGCGCGCATGCAGCATGGCGCGGCAGGGGCATGAGACGTAGCAGTCACAGGAGAGCAAGGACCATGCTCGGTGTCGCGTGCGCTGGGAGAACAAGGAAATCCCGTGGCGGGAGGCGCTTTTCTGGCCTTGCGGGCACGCTGCACCTATTGTTGACAGGTTCGGCCGCGCCAACACGGTGCGCCCGGCTCCCGGACCCGTGCAGCCCTGACCGCGCCGCGCCACATCGCGGTGCACGGCCTCGCACGGGCTTTTCCATGACCAGCGAGGAAAGGTGCGACGATGCAGAAGATCGGATCGGCAAGATGGCAGGGCGGCATCAAGGATGGCAGCGGCACGATATCGACCCAGAGCGGCGTCCTGAATGGCGCGTCCTATGGGTTCCGCGCCCGTTTCGAAGGCGGGCCGGGAACCAACCCGGAGGAGCTGATCGGCGCCGCGCACGCGGGCTGCTTCTCGATGGCGCTGTCGCTGATATTGGGGGAGGCCGGCATGACCGCCGACTCGATCGAGACGCGCGCCACCGTGACGCTGGAGAAGGAGGGCGGCGGCTACAGCATCACGGCGATCCACCTGGACGTCACGGCCCGCATTCCTGGCGCCGAGACGCAGGCGTTCGAGCAGTGCGCGCAGAGCGCCAAGGAGAACTGTCCGGTGTCCAAGCTGATGAAGGCGCCCATCACGATGGACGCGCGGCTGGAATCGTGACGCAAAGAGCACTCGCGTAAAGTCAGGAACCTGCGAATCAACCGGCTTTCTATACTGATGTGGGCATCGACCGGGGTCGGCACCATCACGCCGGCCGCCGCGCTGCCCCCTCACTTCATGGAGGCGATCGATATGCAGAGCAGCGAAGCAGTGCTGGCACAGGCCCGCTCGGCGCTGGCCAGCCTGACGCATCACGGCCAGCCGGTTCAACCGTCCATTCAGTTGCGCTTTGTCGACGGCGCGCTGGTGCTGGAAGGCGAAGTTCCGGACATCGAAGCAAAGACCCGCGCGGCGACGCGCATTCGCAGGATCGATGGCGTCAACGTGGTCGACCACATCCGGGTCGCCAACGGCTCGACCACGGGCGGCGACGGCGAGTTGCGCAATGCCGTCTGCGAGCGTTTGCTGCAGAGCATCGATTTCCGCAGCTTCCGCATCTGCTCCCATGCCAAGGGGCGGTCGGAGACGATGCGCGAGGCCATGGGCGAGTGCTGGGGCGAAATCGCGGTGCATACCGAGGACGGCGTGGTTACGCTGCGCGGCCAGGTCATCAGCCTGTCGCACATGCGGCTGGCGGGGGTGCTGGCGTGGTGGACGCCGGGCTGCCGCTGCGTGATCAATGAACTGAAGATCGAACCCGCCGAGCGCGACAACGACGAGGAAATCAGCGAGGCGCTGCGCCTGGTGCTGGAAACCGATGCACTGGTCGATGCCGACCAGATCGTCATCAAGACCGAGAACCGGGTGGTGACCCTGGAAGGGTTTGCGACCGAAGGTGCGCGCCGGCAGGCCGAGCGCGATGCCTGGTATCTGCAGGGCGTCGAGGAGGTCGTCAATCGCATCGCGGTGCAGCAGCCGAGCTGACCGCAGCGCTTTCGTACTGGTCCCTGAGAGCCTGGGTGGCTGGCCCCGTGGATGGGGCCAGCCACCGCTGGAGCGGCTGCCGCGACTCCGGTTCCTTCGCTTGCTCGCCGTTCCTCCTTCCTCCTCCCTTCTTCGCCTTCCTTTCCTTTCTTTCGCTTCATTCCTGCCGGCGCACACGCAAGTTTTGCAACGCGTGGAGTGTTGGCCCTGAATTGCCCCGCAAATTGCATGCGTCGAGCGCATACGGCGCCATCGGTCCGGCAAATCCCGGGAACGGTTGGCGGTATGTCTGGCGGCCGGCGCTTTAATTAAGCGCCGATCGAATCGGCAATTTTCGCCTTCCAGTAGTCATTTGCTCATGCACGAACGTGCGCAATTTGCGCGGCAGCCCCGATTTCGTGGGGGGAGATGCGGACGCAAGCCGTGTCCCCGGGCGGCAGCGGGTGTTTGCGCGGTGGCAATCGGCCCGCGCCGGGAAGTGTCGGCACGCGCGTTGCTAAAGAAGGACTACGAGCCACCGCGAAAGACGCAGAGAAACGCGCGGAGGTATTACGTCCACCCCCACATCGGAGTTTCCATGGATACCTTGACCGATCTGCTGGACGCCAAGGGCACACCGCTTGGCCAGCAACGTTTTACCTGGAAAGAGCTTGTGCAGGAGCCGATCAGCAAGCTCGACGATGACGCCTTCACCCGCGTGCGGATCATCCTGATGAACGGCATCGAGCTCGATGCGCTGCGCTTGAAGCACATCATGGCGCGCTGCAACCGGGAGCTGCGCATTCCGCTGGCACAGGTGCGCCGTGTCGAGCAACACCAGGCCACGATGATCAACTGGCTGATCGGTGCCGACCATTCCCCGCTGGAAACCACCATCGCCTACGAGCAGGTGGCCGTCGAAGTGACCGCCGCGGTCGCGCAGAACGAGCCCGACCCGTATCAGGCGCAGGCCTATCGTTTCGGCCTGCTGGAAGACTTCGACCACTTGTATCGCTATAGCGCGATGCTGGACCGGCTGGAAGGGAAGGACCCCAACAACATCACGCAGGGCTACTCAGACATCGTGCCGGGCCGCTCGACCTGGGTGGAGCACCGCGCCCCGCAGGACGATGTGCGCGACAGCTATGACCGCAACAGCGCCGCACTGATCACCAAGATTCACGCGGCCATGATTACCGCGGCGGAGTACCAGACCCACGATTACTACATGAATATCGGCCCGCTGTTCACCGACCCGCTGGCGCGCCAGCTGTACGCCGAGATCGCCTCGATCGAGGAGCAGCACGTGACGCAGTACGGTTCGCTGACCGATCCGGACGAAAGCATGATCGAGAAGTGGGTCATCCATGAAGCGATGGAGGCCTACAACTACTACAGCTGTGTGCAGCAGGAGAGCAACCCGCGCATCAAGGCGATCTGGGAGCGTTTCCTGGATTACGAGCTGGGCCATCTGCATGTCGCCTGCGAAATGCTCAAGCGCCACGAGGGCCGCGATCCGGCCGAGATCCTGTCCGGCCCGCTGCCCAAGCCGATCGATTTCGCCAGCCAGCGCGACTTCGTGCGCAAGGTGCTCGCCGACGAGGTCGATATGCGCGCCAACGGCATGGACTTCGTGCCGCTGGACCAGGACAGCCCGGCTTCGATCGAGTATCGCAACCATATGAATTCGGAGGGGTCGCCGACGCAGATCGTCTCGTCCGGCTATGTCTGGACCCCGGGTACCGAGCTGGCGCGCCTGCGCGCCGCCTGATATCCGGCAGCTGTGTTGGACCCCACAAACAGGAGAATACGGATGGAACCCACCTCGCAAATGGGCATGAACCGCACCGGCGCACAGATGTCCCCCATGGATACCGAGAAGATGGAGCGCTACTCGGAATCGATGGGCCCGGACGTCGGCATCGACGACATGAACGCCCCTGCCGAAGCGCAGCCGGCAGCGGAACTGCGCGCGCAGTACATCGACGAAGCGCACCTGGTCGGCTCGGTGCCGCTGCCGGGCACCGTCAAGGGCGCGATGAGCACGACGATGGACAAGCTGACCGGCAACCGGCCGGAGGTGCTGATCGACAAGCTGGGCGAGCGCCTGGCCTTCGAGCGGCAGGGCACCCGGCTGTACGAGCTGATGATGGCCAAGTGCCGGGAGATGGATACCTCGGCCCTCGATCCAGACGTGCTGAGCACGCTGTCCCATTTCCGTGACGAGGAAGCCGAGCACTTTGCCCTGGTCGATGAATCGATGCGGGCGCTGGGCGCCGATCCCACCGCGATGACGCCCTGTGCGGATGTCGCGGCGGTTGCCTCGATGGGCGTGCTGCAGGCCATCGCGGATCCGCGCACGACGGTGCCGCAATGCCTGAACGCGCTGCTGACGGCGGAGATGACGGACAACGCCGGCTGGGAGCTTCTGATCAAGCTGGCGGACTCCACCGGCCACACCGAGATGGCCGACAAGTTCCGCCAGGCGCTGATCGAGGAGAACGAGCACATGGCGACCATCAAGCAGTGGCTGGAGCGCGCGGTCGTCACGGAAGCGTCCTGAGCGCCGGCTCGCCGCGAGCCGCCGAGCCTTTTCCCCCGCGGGCCGCGACGTTCATCGCAACGCCGCGGCCCACGGCCTTGAGCATCCAGCAAGGAGCCTGCATGAAGGAAATGTTCTACCGCGATCATGTCATCGCCGCGCACGCGGTGCCGGTCGGCGCCAGCACCGGCGTGCGCTACGGCTACCAGGGCGAAATCCTGCCCGCGGAGGAACGCAGCCAGGGCCTCGTCTCCACCGTGCCGCGCGCGTTCGCCTCCGACATCGAACTGGCTTACGACAATGCCGCCACGGCGGTCGAAGCCTGCCTGCTCGAAGGCCGGCGGCTGATCGATGCCGCGCTCGATGGAGCCGAGACGCCGACGGCCTCGGCAGGGGTACCCCGTACGGAAATCGATCCTCCCACCAACCGGAGCAGCGTATGACCTCGAAGCAAGGCCAGGAAAACAATGGCAACGGCAAGCAGGGCGGCCAGCAGCAGGGAGGCCGTCAGGAGCCGAGCCCGATCGACGTGCAGAAGTCGCTGAAGGGGCTCGATTTCCCTGCCAGCAAGGACGATATCGTCAGCAAGGCGCGCGACGGCGGCGCCAGCGAGGACATTCTCGCGGAGCTGGAGCAGATCCCCGAGCGAGAGTACGAAACGCCGGCGGACATCTCCAAGGAGTTGGGCAAGCTGCATTGAGCGAGCCGCAACGGCCAAGTCCGCAGGCGCGCGATGTCAGGCGGGCGCCGGTACCGCGGCGACCGCCGCCGGTGCGCCCGGCCGCGCCCCTGCGGCAATCGGCGCGATTGGCCCGATCGGCGCAATGGGCGCAATCGGCCGCAGCGGGCCGCCCTGGCGCTGCAGCTCGGGATCGCGCGCGAACAGCTCGGCGGCCCAGTCGACGAACACCCGTACCTTGGCCGACAGGTTGCGGTTCTGCGGGTACATCGCCGAGATCGGCATTTCCTCTTCCTGCCAGTCGGCCATGATTTCCACCAGCCGGCCGCTCTCCAGATAGGGCTGCGCCATCAGCCGCGATATCACCGCAATGCCGTGGCCTTCCAGCGCGCAGCCGATATAGACCTCGGGATCGTTGGTCGAGATGGCCGAAGGCAGCAGCAGCTCGTGCCGCTCGTCGCCACGGGTCAGGATCCACGGCATTTCCCGGCCGGTCCGTGTCGAGATGTAATTGATCGCCCGATGCTCGCGCAGCTCGTCCGGAGTGGAGGGGGTGCCGTGCTGCTTCAGATAGATCGGCGAGGCATAGAACGCCAGCCGAAGCTCGCCGATGCGGCGCGCCACCATGGTGTCGTCCACCGTGTCGCCGACGCGGATCACCACATCCACCCCTTCCTTTAACAGGTCGATCGGCTTGGTGTTGATCGTCAGCTCCACCTTCAGGTCCGGATACCGCGTGATGAACTCATGCAGGTGCGGCACCAGTACCAGACGCGCCAGCCCGCCGATCGTATCGACCCGCAGCGTGCCTTTGGGCGTCTGGTTCTGCATGGTCAGCGACTGCTCGGCCTCGTCCACATCGGACAGGATGCGCACGCACCGTTCGTAATAGGCCGCGCCCTCGGAGGTCACGCTGATGCGCCGGGTGGTCCGGTGCAGCAGCTTGACGCCGAGGTGGGATTCCAGGTTCTGGATCAACCGGGTCAGGGTCGCCTTGGGCAGGTCCAGCGACTCCGCCGCGCGGGCGAAGCTGCCGAAATCGACGACTCGGGTGAAGGCCTGCATTGATACGAAGCGGTCCATGATGGCTATCCAGTCAGAGGCGGCGGCCGGCGCCGCCCGCGTTGCTGCCGCAAGGGGTCGTAGCCGCGAATATTACGCACTATGGAAGGCATATGCAGCGTAGGGTCTCCCGGCTGCCACCTTGTTGGCGCGATTGCAACAAAGGCATCCGCGAGCCGGTCCTTTGCCGCGGATGCGATTATGCGTTCGCACGAGCTGGAACAGGACGCTGGATTATTTCACCGGCAGAATAGTGCATTGGCAAAGACCCGCTTTATCCCGTCCATGTCAACCACCATAATCCGCTCAACCCAACTTGCAATTACCTGTCCGGTCTTCGCCAGCGGAGCCGGCGCCAAGGATTCACCATGACGAGCAAATCGACGATGCAGGGCAGCAAGGCCGCGAACGGCAGCGGCGCTCGTGTCGTGCGCCATTCGCTCGAGAGCTGGGATCGCACTGTTGCAGTGCACGTGTGCTACCCCCCGGGATATCCGACCGCCTGGGCGGCACAGCCGCTGCCCTGGCTGCTGTACCTGCATGCGGGCGGTTTCGTCGATGGCGGCATCGAGCATGCCGTCCAGCTGACACAGCGGCTGGCGGTGGCCGTGCCGGCGGTGGTGGTGGCTCCCGAGTATTCGCTCGCTCCGGACCATCCCTTTCCGGCGGCGCCCGAGGACGCCTTCAATACGGCCGAATGGGTGATTCGCAATGCGCGGCGGCTGAAGGTGGACAAGACGCGCTTTGCGCTGGTCGGCGAGGAAGCCGGCGGCAACCTGGCGATCGCGGTCGCACAGATGCTGCGCGACCGCGGCATGACGCCGGCCCGGGCGCAGTGGCTGATCCGGCCGGTCACCGACCCTTGCCTGCAGCACGCATCGTGCGGCGGCGCGGGCAAGGTGCCGATGGAGACGTTGCAGCGGCTGGCCGCGCACTATCGCGACTACCTGCCGACGCCCGCCGCCTGCGTGCATCCCTATGCCGCGCCGGCCCATGCGATGCGGCTGTCCGGGCTGCCACCGACGCTGATCCAGGTCGCGCAGGAGGACGCCTTGCGGCCCGAAGGGGAAGCCTTTGCCGGCCGGCTGCTCGCCTGCGGCGTGGCGGCCGAAACCAGAATCATGGCCGGTGCCTGTGGCGCCGGCGTTGAAACCAGCCACGACCGATGTCAGGTCTGGATCGATGAAGGATCGCGATTCCTGCGGGAGCGGTTTTCCGCGGACGACGACGCCTCGCCTCAGGCCGTGACCCGGCCCGCCGCCAAGCCTTCGGGCTGGGCGCCGTGACGGACGGCGGCGGGCAGGAGACGCCCGCCGCCGTCGCCATCCAGAACATGCCTCGTTCATCCAGCGGCGCCTTGCCAGCGCGCGCGGGAGGGCGGCGCTCGGCCTTTTGCTTTCCAGTTGAACAGAAACGAAATCCGGAGAGAAGAAATGAAGCAACCATCCCGACGCAACCTGATTGCCGTCGCCATCGTGCTGGTGCTGGGGGCCGGCCTGGCCACCACGCTGCTGCAACCCTGGCATGCCGGCGAAGCGCAGGCCGTGCCCGGCCCCGCCCAGTCGGCGCCCGCAGTGGAGGTCGCAGCGGCACTGGGCAAGACCATCACCGAATGGGACGAATTTTCCGGGCGGATCGAGGCGGTCGACCGCGTCGAGATCCGGCCGCGGGTGAGCGGCACCATCGACGCCGTCCACTTCAAGGAAGGCGAGCTGGTGAAGAAGGGCGACCTGCTGTTCACCATCGATCCGCGGCCGTACGCCGCCGAGGTGGCGCGCGCGGAAGCGGCGCTGGCCGCCGCCCAGGTGCGCGCCGGCCACGCCCACAGCGAGGGCGAGCGGGCGCAGCGGCTGCTGGATGACAACGCCATCTCCCGCCGCGAGTTCGACGAGCGCACGCACGCGGTCCGCGAGACCACCGCCAACGTGCGCGCGGCCCAGGCCGGGCTCGAAGCCGCGCGGCTGAACCTTGCCTATACCCGCATCGTTGCGCCCGTCACCGGCCGCGTCTCGCGGGCCGAGATTACCGTCGGCAACCTGGTGGCCGCGGGCGCCGGCTCGCCGCCGCTGACCACGGTGGTGTCGGTGTCGCCGGTCTACGCCAGCTTCGAGATCGACGAGCAGAGCTACCTGCGCTACACCGCGCCGGGCGCCAGCGGGGCGAACGGCAAGGGCATGGCGGTGATGCTGGGCCTGGCCAACGAAACCGGCCATCCGCACCAGGGCCGTATCCAGTCGGTGGACAACCGGCTGGACCCGCGCAGCGGCACCATCCGCGTACGCGCGGTATTCGACAACCCGGATGGCCGGTTGCTGCCGGGGCTTTATGCCCGGGTCAAGCTGGGCGGCAGCGCACCGCACGACGCCGTGCTCGTCAACGATCGCGCCGTCGGCACCGACCAGGGCAAGAAGTTCGTGCTGGTGGTGGACCAGGCGAACAAGCTGGCCTATCGCGAGGTGCAGATGGGCCCCACCTATGAAGGACTGCGGGTGATCCGCTCCGGATTGAAGGCCGGCGAGGTGATCGTCGTCAACGGGCTGCAGCGGGTGCGGCCGGGCGACACGGTCGCGCCGACTCCGGTGCAGATGGCCTTCAAGCGCGAGCTGGAGCGCACCGCGGGCCAGAGCGCCGGCGCTGCCGGTAACGATGGCAGCGAAAGCCGCGCCCAGGGTGACGCGCCGCAAGGCAAGGGCACCGTGAGCTGACCGCCGAGCGCTCCGCCCACGCTTCCCCGACCGGGCCGCCGCGCACTTCGGCCGAGCCATCGGCTGATTCAAGCGGCTGATTCAAGCGGCGCTCCCCGGCACCCGCACACCCTATCCAAGCCATGCTGTTGGCGCGCCTGATGGGCGCGCCAGGGGCCCCTGTTTTCGTCGAGATCCGTCATGAACCTCTCGAAATTCTTCATTGACCGGCCGATCTTCGCCGGCGTGCTATCGGTGCTGATCTTCCTGATCGGCGCGATCGCGATGTTCCGCCTGCCGATCTCCGAGTATCCGGAAGTCGTGCCGCCCTCCGTGGTGGTCCGCGCCCAGTATCCGGGCGCCAACCCGAAGGTGATCGCCGAAACGGTGGCATCGCCGCTGGAAGAGCAGATCAACGGCGTCGAGGACATGCTGTACATGTCTTCGCAGTCCAACAGCGACGGCCTGCTGACGCTGACCGTCACCTTCAAGCTGGGCACCGACCCGGACAAGGCCCAGCAGCTGGTGCAGAACCGCGTGGCGCAGGCCGAGCCGCGGCTGCCCGAGGACGTGCGCCGGCTGGGCATCACCACCGTCAAGAGCTCGCCCGACCTGACCATGGTGGTGCACCTGGTCTCGCCGAACGACCGCTATGACATGACCTACCTGCGCAATTACGCGGTGATCAACGTCAAGGACCGGCTGGCGCGCATCCAGGGCGTCGGCCAGGTACAGATGTTCGGCTCGGGCGACTACTCGATGCGGGTCTGGCTCGATCCCGAGAAGATGGCCGAGCGCCAGCTTGCCGCGAGCGACGTGGTGCGCGCCATTCGCGAGCAGAACGTGCAGGTGGCGGCCGGCGTGATCGGCGCCTCGCCGTCGCTGCCGGGCACCGACCTGCAGCTGTCCGTCAATGCCCAGGGCCGCCTGACCAGCGAAGAGCAGTTCGGCGACATCATCGTGCGCACTTCCGCCGATGGCGCGGTGACCTATCTGCGCGATGTCGCGCGCATCGAGCTGGGCGCGTCGGAGTACGCGCTGCGTTCGCTGCTGGACAACAAGAGCGCGGTGGCGCTGCCGATCTTCCAGGCGCCGGGCTCGAACGCGATCCAGATTTCGGACGACGTGCGCAAGACGATGGAGGAGCTCAAGCAGAACTTCCCGGAAGGCATCGACTACAGCATCGTCTATGACCCGACGCAGTTCGTGCGCCACAGCATCAAGGCGGTCACGCATACGCTGTTCGAAGCCATCGCACTGGTGGTGCTGGTGGTGATCCTGTTCCTGCAGACCTGGCGCGCCTCCATCATTCCGCTGCTGGCGGTGCCGGTGTCGATCGTCGGCACGTTCGGCCTGATGTACGCGTTCGGCTTCTCGATCAATGCGCTGTCGTTGTTCGGCCTGGTGCTGGCCATCGGCATCGTGGTGGACGACGCCATCGTGGTGGTGGAGAACGTCGAGCGCAATATCGAGCAGGGCTTGTCGCCAAAGGAGGCCACCTACCAGGCCATGCGCGAGGTCAGCGGCCCCATCATCGCCATCGCGCTGGTGCTGTGCGCCGTGTTCGTGCCGCTCGCCTTCATGAGTGGCCTGACCGGCCAGTTCTACAAGCAGTTCGCGCTGACGATCTCGATCTCGACCATCATCTCGGCCTTCAACTCGCTGACGCTGTCGCCGGCGCTATCCGCGCTGCTGCTGCGCGGGCATGACCAGCCCAAGGACTGGCTCTCGCGGGCGATGGACCGCACGCTGGGCGGCTTCTTCCGCCACTTCAATCGCTTTTTCGGCGCGAGCGCCGAGCGTTACGGCCACGGCGTGAAAGGCGTGATCCGGCGCAAGGGCGCGGTGTTCGGCGTCTATGCCGTGATGCTGGCGCTGACCTGGGGCGTGTTCCAGCTGGTGCCCAAGGGCTTCGTGCCGGCGCAGGACAAGCAGTATCTGGTCAGCTTCGCCAAGCTGCCCGACGGCGCCACGCTCGATCGCACCGAAGACGTGATCCGCCGCATGTCCGACATCGCGCTGAAGCATCCGGGCGTGGAATCGGCGGTGGCCTTCCCCGGCCTGTCGATCAACGGCTTCACCAACAGCCCGAGCGCCGGCATCGTGTTCGCCACGCTCAAGCCGTTCGAGGAACGCAAGGGGGACGACCTGTCGGGCAATGCCATTGCGCAGCAGCTGAACCAGCAGTACGCCGGCATCCAGGACGCCTTCATCGCCGTGTTCCCGCCGCCGCCCGTGCAGGGACTGGGCACCATCGGCGGCTTCAAGCTGATGATCGAGGACCGCGCGGCGCAGGGCTATGAAGCGCTGTTCGACGCGACCAACGCGTTCGCCAACAAGGCGCGCGCCACGCCCGAGCTGGCCGGTGTCTTCACCAACTACCAGGTCAACGTGCCGCAGCTGGACGTGCAGCTGGACCGTGTCAAGGCCAAGCAGCTTGGCGTGCCGGTGACCGAGGTGTTCGACACGCTGCAGACCTACCTGGGCTCGGCCTACGTCAACGACTTCAACAAGTTCGGTCGCACCTATCAGGTCAAGGTACAGGCGGACGCCTCGTTCCGTGCCACCGCGGAGGACATCCTGCGGCTGAAGACGCGCAGCGTGTCCGGCGAAATGGTGCCGCTGTCCTCGCTGGTGCAGGTCAAGCAGAGCTTCGGCCCCGACAGCGTGGTGCGCTACAACGGCTTCACCGCGGCGGACATGAACGGCGGACCCGCGCCCGGCTTCTCGTCGGGGCAGGCGCAGGCGGCAGCCGAGCGCATTGCGGCCGAGACGCTGCCCAAGGGCATCGCCTTCGAATGGACGGAGCTGACCTATCAGGACATCCTCGCGGGCAACGCAGGGATCTGGATCTTCCCGCTGTGCGTGCTGCTGGTGTTCCTGGTGCTGGCCGCGCAGTACGAAAGCCTGACGCTGCCGCTGGCGGTGATCCTGATCGTGCCGCTGTCGCTGCTGGCCGCGCTGACCGGAGTGTGGCTGACGCGGGGGGACAACAACATCTTCACCCAGATCGGTTTCATCGTGCTGGTCGGGTTGTCCGCGAAGAATTCGATCCTGATCGTCGAGTTCGCCCGGGAGCTGGAGCATCAGGGCCGCGGCATCGTGCAGGCGGCGATCGAAGCCAGCCGCCTGCGTCTGCGTCCGATCCTGATGACCTCGTTCGCTTTCATCATGGGCGTGGTGCCGCTGGTGCTGTCGTCCGGCGCGGGCGCGGAGATGCGCCAGGCCATGGGCATCGCAGTGTTCGCCGGCATGCTGGGCGTGACGTTCTTCGGGCTGTTCCTGACGCCGGTGTTCTACGTCGCGCTGCGCAAGCTGGCCACACGCGGCCAGCGCGACCCGGAGCCGGTGCAGCCGGCGGCGAAGGATGTGCCGGCGCTGGCGGAGGTCCAGCACTGACGAGCGGAATACCGCCGGTTTGCTCCCCTCGCCCGCTTGCGGGAGAGGGGGAAACCCGAGGGAAATGGATATGCGGCCGGTTTGCTCCCCTCGCCCGCTTGCGGGAGAGGGGCCGGGGGGGAGGGCAGGCGAGCGGCAGCCATGTTCGGCGCCGCGGGAAAGACCAACCCCTCTCCCCGGCCCTCTCCCCTTGAAGGGGAGAGGGGGAACACCAGGAGCAATGGAAACACCGCGGGTTTGCTCCCCTCGCCCGCTTGAGGGAAAGAGCAATAACCGATCGCGCAACGACAACAAGGAACGAATCAACATGTCAGCCATTCTGCAATCGACAATGCCCCGCCTGGCGACGCTGGTCGCGGCGCTGGTGCTGGCCGGCTGCTCGCTGGCGCCCACCTATGAGGTGCCCGACGCTGGCGCCGCACCGGCCTACAAGGAAGCCGAAGCGGCCCAGGCCGAGGGCGCGCAATGGAAGGTGGCCACGCCGTCCGAGGGAGCGGCACGCGGGCAATGGTGGAAAGTGTTCGGCGACGCCGATCTCGACCGGCTCATCGACGCCGCCACCGCCGGCAACCAGGACCTCGCGGTCGCCGCGGCCCGAGTGCGGCAGGCACGCGCCTTCACCGGCGCTACCGAGGCGGACCTGTATCCGCAACTGAGCGTGGGCCTGGACCCGACCCGGACCCAGCCTTCCGCGGCATCGCTGGGGCTACCCGATGGCACGGCCGTCGCGCCGCGCACGGTGCTGCGTGCCCGGGCGATCGCCAGTTACGAGGTCGATCTGTTCGGCCGTGTCAGCGACAGCGTGCGCGCCGCCCGTGCCGAAGGCCAGGCCGAAGAGGAGCTGTACCGCTCCGTGCTGCTGGCACTGCAGGCGGACGTCGCGCAGTCGTATTTCGCGCTGCGCACGCTGGATGCGGAGCGGGAATTGCTGCGCGCCACCATTGCCTTGCGCGAGGACGCGCTGCGCCTGCTGCGCAAGCGCTACGATGCCGGCGAAACCACCGATCTCGATCCCGCCCGGGCCGAAGCGGAGCTCGGTACCGCGCGTGCCGACCTGGCCGACATCGAGCGCCGCCGCGCCAACCAGGAGCATGCGCTGGCCGTGCTGACCGGTGTCTCGCCGTCGCAGTTCGGCCTGAGCGCGCGCCCGCTCGATGTCCCGCTGGTGTCGATTCCCGCCGGCCTGCCGTCGGACCTGCTGGAGCGGCGCCCGGACATCGCCCAGGCCGAGCGGTTCATGGCCGCGGCCAACGCCCGCATCGGCGTGGCCAAGTCGGCCTTCTTCCCGCGTATCTCGCTGACGGGCGTCTTTGGCTTCGAGTCCAGCGAGCTGTCCAACCTGTTCCGCTGGTCCTCGCGCGCCTGGCTGCTCGGTCCGCTGATTGGCTCGACCATTGCGGCGCCGATTTTCGACGGCGGCCGCAATCGCGCCAATCTGGCCGGCGCGCGCGCCGCGCACGAGGAAACGGTGGCGCGCTATCGGCAAACAGTGCTGGTGGCGTTCCGCGAGGTCGAGGACGGCCTGGCCGATGTGCGCTGGCTCAGTCAGCAGGCTCGGGCACTGGACGAGGCGCTGGGCGGCGCGCGCCGTGCCGCACGCATCTCGCGCAGCCGCTACGACGCCGGCGCGGTCGACTATCTGACGGTGATCGATGCCGACCGCACGGTGTTGCAGTCGCAACGCGCGGCCAACCAGGTTGCCGGGCTGCGCGCGGCGGCGACGGTGTCGTTGGTGCGCAGTCTTGGCGGCGGCTGGGGTCCGGCCGGCGAGCCGGAATCGGCCGCCCGTGACGGCCGCTAGAGGGTACCGCCATCCCTGCCCTGCGCGGCCTGCTGACTTTCAACGTCGGCAGAGCCGCGTAACTCGCACGCTACACGGCGAACCAAGCCTTTCCTCCGTGTGTCAGAAGGGGAATGCCTCGGCCCCGAGATGGAGGTAAGCCAATGGACGCGCTCAGCCCAGAGGAACTACGCGATATCGAGCAGCGGCTGGACCGACTGGAAGCGGACCTGACCGGCCGCCTGCCCGGACTGAATCAGGAGGCGCCGGCTCCCGGGGAGGTACAGACCCGGGAAGTGGGCGACGAAGGCGACCGTGCCGAGTGGAACAACGAGAAAAGCGGCCACGGTGCGCTGCTCGCCCACTACCGCGGCCAGTTGCACGATATCGACGCGGCCCGCGAGCGGATTCGCTCGGGCAGCTTCGGCATCTGTGTCGATTGCGAGGAACCGATTCCGCTGGCGCGGCTGCAGGCCTATCCGGTCGCCGAGCGTTGTGCGCCCTGCCAGGAGCGCCACGAACGGCTCTATATGTCCCGCCGTCCCGAAATCGACGAGAGCTGAGCGGCCAGCCCGGGCTCACCCGGCAACCAGCCGGTGCTCGCCCTGGACGCCTGCTCCGGCCAGGTCCAGGCTGGCGAACAGGTCGGCCAGCGTCGGCACCGACCGCGCGGGCCAGATCGCACTGAGGTCGAACGTTGGCAGCGCCTGGCCATCGCGTACCTCGCAAAGCCGCACGCCGCGAAAGTCCATGGCGCGGATCCAGCTGGGCAGCAGTGCGACGCCGCAACCGCCAGCGACGCACGAGAGCACCGTCAGCGTCCGGTTCGCTTCCTGCGAGACCACCGCCTCGTGTCCGGCCTTGCGGATCGCATCGAGAATGCCCGCATGAAACGAGGGCAGTTGCGATTGCGGATACATGACCAGCCCGGCCTGGGCGATCTGCGCCAGCGACACCATCCCATCCGCTCCCACTTCGAACTCGTCGGGCACCGCTGCCAGCAGGCGGTCGCGCAGTAGCTGCCGCTCCCGCATCCGTCCGCCGACCGCGACCGGGGTGTGCATCAGGCCGATGTCGATCTCACCGGTCTGCAGCGCTTCGGCCTGCTCCGCATTGCTCATCTCGCGCAGCACCACGCGCACGCCCGGCGCGCGGCGGCGCAGCTCGCGCAGCGCGCGCGGCAACGTGTCGAATAGCGCCGACGACACCAGCCCCACGGTCAGTTGCCCGGCACTGCCGCGCGCGATCTCCTGGGCCCGGCGCGCCGCCGCATCGATCCGCGTGACGCTGGTCCGCACGTCCTCCAGGATCGCCAGCGCAGCCGGTGTGGGCGCCGCGCCGCGGCGCGACCGCTCGAACAGCCGCACCCCCAGTTCCTTCTCCATCCGGGACAGCGCGGTGCTCAGCGCGGGCTGGGCGATGCCCAGCCAGTCGGCGGCATGGCTGACGCTGCCGTGATCCACGACGGCGAGGAAGTAGCGCAGGTGCCGGGTTTCCATAACGAAGCGATATGAATATAGCGGGGCGGAAGAATACAAAACTATAGCGCCCGTTCCTAGAATCAAACGCCATATATGAAGGCGAAAACGACCGCTGTCGTTGCACGCCCGCCCTCCGGAGATGTTCCCTTGACGATGTTTCCCTCCCGCGACGAGACCGCCGCCGTCGTGGTCGACTCCCACGCTCACGTGTTCGAGCAGGGTCTCGCGCTGGCCGCCAACCGCCGCTACCGCCCCGATTACGACGCGCGCCTGCCGGACTACCTGGCCCAGCTGGACCAGCACGGCGTCACGCATGGCGTGCTGGTGCAACCGAGCTTCCTTGGGACCGACAACACCTATCTGATCGAAGCGCTGCGCCAGGCGCCACGACGGCTACGCGGCGTGGTGGTGATCGAGCCGGGCATCGAGCCGGTGCAATTGCAGCAGATGCACCGTGCAGGCGTCGCCGGCATGCGTCTGAACCTGGTCGGCCTGCCGGTCCCCGACCTGGCAAGTCCCGGCTGGCAGCGGCTGCTGGAACAGGTCAATGCGCTGGACTGGCATGTCGAGGTGCACATCCAGGCAGGCCGTCTGCAGGAAGTCGTGCCGATGTTGCTGGCTGCGGGATGCCGCGTGGTGGTGGACCACTTCGGCCGCCCGGACCCCGCGTTGGGCACCAATGACGCCGGGTTTCGTTATCTGATCGAACAGGCCGATAGCGGCCGTGTCTGGGTCAAGCTGTCCGCCGCCTATCGCATCTGGCCGCTCGCGCACTGCGCGAGAGCGCCGCGCGCGGCCGCGCGGCTGCTGCTGGAGGCGTTCGGTGCGCAGCGGCTGGTGTGGGGCAGCGACTGGCCACATACCCAGCATCCGGCCGTGTCGTACGGCCCGACGCGCCAGTGGATCGCCGACTGGATCGAAGATATCCCTCAAGTTTCGGCAATATTGACCGATACTTCACTGCAATTGTTTCACTTTGAGAGAGAAGTAGCATGACCGTGTTTTCCCTGTATCAGCAACTGTCGCGCCGTACGCGCAAGGCCATCGCCGGTGTGGCGCTGGCCGGTATCGCGGGTAGCGCGGCCGCGGCTTATCCCGAGAAGCCCATCATGCTGGTGGTGACGTATCCCCCCGGCGGCACCGTCGACGTGGTGGCGCGTCTTATCGCGCCGAAGCTGGGCGAAAAACTTGGCCAGACGGTGGTGATCGACAACCGCGGCGGCGCCGGCGGCATGATTGGCGGCGCGATGGTGGCGCGCGCCAAGCCGGACGGCTACACGCTGATGCTCGACGCCTCCAACCATGCGCAGAACCCGGCCATCCACAGCCGCATGCAGTTCGACACGCTGCGCGATTTCGCTCCGGTCTCGCTGCTGCTGCGCGTGCCCAACGCGCTGGTGGTCACGCCGTCCTATCCGGTCAAGTCGGTCCAGGAGCTGATCCAGAAGAGCAAGGCCGCCGGCGACAAGCAACCGATCTATTTCGCCTCCGCCGGCAACGGTTCGGCCCAGCATCTGGCTGGCGAACTGTTCAATTCGCTGGCCAAGACCAGGCTGGAGCACGTCGCCTACAAGGGCGGCGGTCCCGCGATGGTGGACGTGATGGCTGGGCAGGTGCCGGTGATGTTCGCCAGCATGGGCTCGGCATGGCCGCATATCAAGAGCGGCAAGCTGCGTCCGGTCGCGGTTGGCGGCAGCACGCGCTCGAAGGCCGCGCCCGAACTGCCGACCATCGCCGAGTCGGGCGTCGCCGGTTACGAGAGCTACGAGTGGAATGCGGTGTTCGCGCCGGCCGGCACGCCGCCCGCGATCCTGAACCAGGTCTCCGCCGCGCTGGCCGAGGTGCTGAAGGACCCGGCCGTGGTCAAGCACCTGGAAGGCTTCGGCGCCGAGATCATTGGTTCCAGCCCTGCTGAACTGGACAAGTTCCGCCGCGCGGAAATCGCCAAGTGGAAGAAGGTCGCCACGGAGGCCAAGCTGCAGCTGGACTGAGCAGGCCGATTGACCGTATCGACGGGTCCGTCGGCATGACGGACTCGTGCAGGACTGCTGAATAGAGAAGTGCGAGAGGCGGCGCCATGACGCTGCCCCGCCACGGCGGAGACGGTCCGCCCGCGCCATACCGGCGCCTTTACGATGGAGCAACGGGGTATGTTGAAGAATCTGAAGATAGCGAAGGCACTGCTCGCTGTTGTCGTGCTGTTCGTGCTGTACCAGGTGGTGCTTGGCATCCTGGGCTATTCGGCGATTGCGCGCCTGAACGACGACGTCTCGCTGCTGCATCGCACGGCAGTGCAGCAGGGCAACAACATCAACGAAGCATCGCTGTCGCTGGTCGCGGCGCGCACGGACATGAGCCGGTATTCCAGCCGTGTGGCGCAGGGCAGCGGCGACGACAAGAAGTCGCTGAACACGGCGCTGGCGCACCTTGAAAGGGCCGCCAGGAGCTTCTCGTCCTTCGAACAGGCACTGGCCGAGCAAGAGAAGGCCGACGCCGCGGCGCTGATCGCCGCCTACAAGACCTTCGACAGCAACCTGCGCGGCGTGGGGCGCGTGCTGGAGGCCGGCGATCTGGACGCCTACATGAAGCAGGGCACGCAAGGCGTGCAGGACCGCTTCATGAAGGAGCGCATCGCCTTCATGGAGCGCGCCGAAGCCAGCGGCCAGGCCGCGATGGACGACATCACTGCGCTGCACCGCGCGTTCGTCATCACCCTGATCGCGTTGCTCGCCGCGAGCCTGGTCGTCGCCGTCGTCGCCAACCAGATCGCACGCAGCTTCGTGGTGGTGCCGCTGCAGCGCGCCGGCGAACTGCTCAAGCGTATCGCAGGCGGTGACCTGACCAGCCGCATCGAGCCCGCCGGCACCAATGAGGTCGGCCAGCTGATCGCCTCGCTGAAGGACATGCAGGACAGCCTGACGCGCACCGTGACCGCCGTGCGGCAGGGCGTCGATGAAATCAACATCGGCGCCAGCGAAATCTCCTCCGGCAACGTCGACCTGTCCAGCCGCACGGAACAGCAGGCCGCCTCCCTGGAAGAGACCGCCGCGAGCATGGAAGAGCTGGCGTCCACCGTCAAGCAGAACGCCCACAGCGCGCGCGAAGCCAACGGCATGGCCAGCGCCGCGTCGGAAGTGGCGCATCGCGGCCATCAGGCCGTCGGCACGGTGGTGCAGTCGATGAACGAGATTGCCAGCAGCTCGTCGCGCATCGCCGAGATCGTCGGCGTGATCGACAGCATCGCGTTCCAGACCAACATCCTCGCACTGAATGCCGCCGTCGAAGCCGCACGCGCCGGCGAGCAGGGCAAGGGCTTCGCGGTCGTGGCCAGCGAAGTGCGCAGCCTCGCGCAACGCAGTGCGAGCGCCGCCCGCGAGATCAAGGAACTGATCGAGAGCTCCGTGCAGAAGGTCGTGGTGGGTTCCGACCAGGTCAGGACGGCCGGCAGCACCATGCAGGAAATTCTCGATGCCGTGGGCCGCGTCAGCGCCATCATCGGCGAGATCTCCTCGGCATCGGACGAGCAGGCGCGCGGCATCGAGCAAGTCAATGGCGCCGTGTCGCAGATGGACGGAGTCACCCAGCAGAACGCCGCGCTGGTCGAGGAAGCGGCTGCGGCAGCGTCCTCGCTGGAGTCGCAGGCGCGGCGCCTGGCCGAGGCGGTGGCGGTATTCCGGCTGCCGGACGCTGCGCAAACGGACACCCGCAGCGCACGCCGCGAGCCGGCGGGAGCGCTGCACCGGCTTGCCGCGGCGTGACGATGGCCTGACGCCCGCCGCCCGCCGCCCGCCGGTGGCCGGCAGCCGCCCGTCCGTGCCCGTTCCCGGGTGCGACGGGCGGTTTTTTCATGCCGCGTGCATGGCGGCCCCTCGGTGACGTGCGACGACGGCCCGTGCCCGACACATTTCAGGAAGCAGGGGCGAAGTCGCGCGGGATCTGCACCGTGAATACGGTCTCGTTCGGATCGGATCGAACCGCAATCGTTCCGTGATGGGCGTGAGCGATACAACGGCATATGTACAGCCCGAGCCCGACGCCCGATGAGGCGCGCCCGGGCGCGGGCGACGGATTGGCACGCGTCAGGGGATCGAACAGCGTGGGCAATGCGTCCGCCGGTATCGGCGGACCGGCGTTCGACACGGCAAGCACGATCTGGTCGGCCTCACCGGCCGCCTTCACCCGGATGCAGCCGTGACCGTACTGCACCGCGTTGGTCAGCAGGTTGACGATCAACTGGTTCATGCGGGCGGCGTCGCAAACGACGCGCAGCTCGCCCGTTGCCTCCATCTCGATCTGCGCGTCGGCGTTGGAGGCGCGGACCTCCTCCCCTGCGCCGTGACAGATCGCAGCCAGATCGTGCTCGCTGGGCTCGAGTGGCAACACGTCTCCGAGGCGCGTGCGAGCGAACACGAACAGATCGTCGATCAGCCATTTCAGCCGCTCGGCACTGCGCTGCAGATTGGCGCCCGCCCGCGCACTGCGCGCGGACAGGTGCTCGTCGCAGAGCACCACCTGTGCCGAATTCAATATCGCCGCCAATGGCGAGCGCATGTCGTGTGCGAGCACGCCGGCGAAGAGGTCGCGGATACGCTCCGTGGTCTGGGCAAACTGCCGCACCGACACCGCCACCATCTGGTCGACCGCTTCGTTGAAGCGAATCATTTCCTGCAACGCCTTGGCGTCGAGTTGACCGGTTCCCTGCCAGCGGCGCAACACGCTCGCGCGTAGCGCGCGATACTCGGCGACCAGGGCATTGATCTCGAAGCCGTGTGCCTGTCTGTCATCCGCGTGTTCGCGCCCGATGTGATTGAAGTCGGAATCGGCGCCCGACTTCTCACCATGCGACTTGGCGATCTGCTCTGCGTCCGTTTGCACGCCGCGCATGTTCGCCGCTATCCCCAGCAGAAGCTCCCGTGCGGAATTGCGCAACTGCGCATCGTCAAGATGGATGTCCTTCGGGCCGAGGGCGCGAGCATATTCGGTCCAGTCTTCAACCAGCCCATCCAGCTCTGCTTCAATGAAGTCGGACAGAGTCATAGGAATTTCGGTGCAAAGTGAGGATGCGATGCGCAGAGTGCGGGGCACGTGATCCGCGGTCTGCCCAGAGGCCGGATGGACGCTCGCCGGCGCCGAGTGGCCCATCCCGAACTGTAGTTGATCTGAGGCGGACGAAAAGTCACCGGCACCGATTTTCCGGTTCCTGGTGGCCGCCTGGCATTTGTTTGCGCAATGGTGCCAGCAATTCCTTCAAGCCGTTGTGATCCAGCTCATGCATCAACTCCAGCAGCCGGCCAATCTCCCCCTCGGGAAACCCCTCCCGCGCGAACCAGTTCAGATAATTGCCGGGCAGATCGGCAATACGGACGCCCTTGTACTTGCCGTACGGCATGCTGCGCGTCAGCAGCTTTTCGAGGTCTTCGGGTTGCATGGCGTGGGGCGAGGATAGCGAGTGTGGAGCCGGGATTATCACCCGTCCTTCATCCGCGCCAGCACGAAATCCACCCGCTCCGCGACGCCAGCGAGCGGAAGCTCGACCAGGGTATAGCCGCACTCCCGCCAGGCATCGGCCACTGCATGGAAGGTCCGCTGCGCTTCGTCGGGTGTCTGCTTGCGCTCGGCGTCGGTCCGGTAGATCTTCGGCCAGAACGGGGCGATGAACACCTCCCGCCGATAGCGGAACCGCCGCGCCGCGCGCCAGACGTGATCCGGCACCGGCAGTCCGCAAAGGCGCAGATACCCGATCACATCGGGCACACCCCGGTCGAACAGGACCAGGCCGGCACGGGCCAACCCCAGGCGATGCGAGCGCATCTCGAAGCCCAGCATCTGCTCGGCGAAGGCCGCGCGGTCCCGCCAGGGCAGCGCGGGCCCATCGATGGCGGTCTGGTCTCGGATCAACGCCCGGCCCGCTTCCTCGGAGCGGGCCAGTCCCCGTTCTGCCAGGGCATCGAGCAAGGTGGTCTTGCCCGATCCAGGGCCGCCGGTAAAGGCGATCAGCCGCGGTTCGAACTCGGCGTCGATGTCGCTCGGTTTGCTCATGGGATGGCTCCACGGTAGCGGCAATCGCGCTACTTCGATGTCGCGATGGGTGCGGTCAGCAGCGGGTAAGGGTTGATCGCCCCCGACGCGGTATAGATGCCGTAATGCAGATGGGGCGGCGTGCCGCGCGCGTTGCCGGTGTTGCCGACAAAGCCCAGCACGGTGCCGGGCATGACGCGGTCGCCGGGGGCGATATCGGCGTAGTCGTCCAGGTGGGCGTAGTAGTGCATCTGCCGGCCTGGCCCCATGACCCAGACGACCTTGCCGCCGAGGTTGTTGGTGCCGACGCGGGAGACGATGCCCTCGGTGGAAGACACCACTTCACGGCCTCTGGGCGCGAAGATATCGATGCCCTCGTGCTTGCGGCCGCCGGAGCGTGCGCCGTGCCAGGTGTCGCGCAGCGCGCGGACCGATACGCCGCTGACGGGAACCGGCAGGCTGGCCGGTGCGGCCATTGCCGCGAGGCGGCTCGCGTAGATCATGCGGTCGATGGCCGGATAGATGCGCGGCCAGGCCCACCACAGGGCAGCGGCCACGCCGACCCACCATAGCCAGCGAAACAGGCGTGCCATCGTCGCGCGTTTCCTCGGCCGTGGCGCTGGTTCAGCCGGCGCGCGTGGTGGCGATCGGCATGCCGGCCTGCAGGCTGCGGGTGACCGGCGTCTTGCCGGCGATGTCGAGCAGGCGTTCCCACTGCTCGTCCGACAGCGGTGCAGAGCAGCGCAGTGTCCTGTCGATGGTGGCGTTGCCGTCGCGGTCCTTGTGCAGCGTCAGTTCGACGGTGACCTCGCCGAGCTGCCACTCCTTGCGCGCGGCGTACATCCGCAGCGTGATGGCGGTGCAGGCGCCGAGGCCCGCCAGCACCAGATCGTAGGGCGCCGGCCCGGCATCTTCCCCGCCGGCGTGCTTCGGTTCATCGGCAACCAGCGTATGCGTGCCGGTGGTGACCTCGTGCCGATAGTCGGGACCGGCCGAGCGGACGGTGGCTTGCGCAATGGCGCTCATGGTTGTCTCCAGTGGGGGCTTGCAGATTGGAAGGGCGGCACCGGTGGAAGTTCTGGCGATGACCACCGGCGGTGCGGGGCAGGCGAGCGAGGGGAGGGGCCCGTGGCCAGTCAGCCGCGCTCCGGCGAGAATCCGTGGCGGCGGTGCCAGTCCGCCAACGATTCTTCGGGCCAGGTGGCGCAGTGCACATGCTGCCTGCCGCGCGGCACGTCGACCCATTCGGGCACCCACTTCAGCCCGGCCTCGACGGTTTCGGGCGGGCGGGGCAGCGGCGTGTCGATGGCCGAGGCATGCGGATGCACCAGCTCCGGATAGCGCGGGTCCCAGACCCACAGGGCGCTGCCGCACAACTGGCAGAAGTGGCGCTCGGCCGGCGAGCGCCAGGGGCGTTTGCCGGGCTCGCGCATGACGGCGTGGTACACGCCGATATGCTTGCGTCCGCGCACGCGCAACGAGCGCATATCGGCACCGATATTGATGGCGTATCCACCCGATCCGGCGGTCTTGCGGCAGATCGAGCAATGGCAATGCAGATAGGGGTAAGGCGAATCGGCGTTTACGGTGAAATGCACCGCGCCGCAATGGCACGAACCTTCCAGATGCATGGCATGCTCCCGGTGATTGCGCAGGGGAATTGCCATTGTGGCGAACTGGCCGGCAACGGGCAATCGGCGTCGGGATGACAGCGGCACGGAATGGTGGTCGCCAGATGGTGGACGCCAGAAGCGGCCGCAGCCGAAACCTGGGGGAGCAGGCAGAAAAAAACCCGCCGGGCGGACCTGGCGGGTTTTCTTTTTGGCGGAGTGGACGGGACTCGAACCCGCGACCCCCGGCGTGACAGGCCGGTATTCTAACCGACTGAACTACCACTCCGTGTCGGTTTGCCGTGCTCACCTGCCGGTGCGCACTGGCGCTGGACTGGCGGCATGACAGGCGATCTGCCTGGCAACTCCACCTGGTCCGGTCAAGCTGGCGTCCCCTAGGGGATTCGAACCCCTGTACTCACCGTGAAAGGGTGATGTCCTAGGCCTCTAGACGAAGGGGACCGGAACCGTTTCGCGCTGCATTGCGTTTTGCGTCGC
Source organism: Cupriavidus sp. AU9028 (assembly GCF_019795295.1). Taxonomy (GTDB): domain Bacteria; phylum Pseudomonadota; class Gammaproteobacteria; order Burkholderiales; family Burkholderiaceae; genus Cupriavidus. The sequence continues at coordinate 80,987 of NZ_JAIMCG010000015.1, forward strand.
GAGGGGCGCAACTATAACAGTGTTTTTTCTTGATGCAAAGCGTTTCGTCGCGGAAAGGCCGCGCCTGCCCGCGCGCATGCGATTGCCCTCCTCCGGAGGAACCAGCCGGCGCAGTGGATGCCTATGGCATCATTGGCAACGATTGAAAAAAGGAACGACATGGTGCACGACACGCACAGCAAGGTAATTGGCTATCTGCTCTGGATCTTCGGCTTTACCGGTTCGCACCGGTTTTATTACGGCAGGCCGGTGACCGGCACGATCTGGTTCCTGACGCTTGGCCTCTTCGGCATCGGCTGGCTGATCGACCTGTTCCTGATTCCCTCGATGGATCGCGCTGCCGACCGCCGCTATTCGCCCGGCCGGATCAATTACAACCTGACCTGGGTGCTGCTGACTTTCCTCGGCGTGTTCGGCGTGCATCGGATGTATATGGGCAAATGGCTGACCGGCCTGCTGTATCTGGTGACGGGCGGCTTCTTCGTGATCGGGGTGCTGTACGACTTCTGGACGCTGAACGACCAGGTCTCGGACAAGAACCGCGTGTTCAGCTGATTCCGGCAGCTCGCGCCGCTGAGGAGACGAGGGATGGCACGCAACGGGGCAGGGCCAGTCGGGCTGCGCGGTATCGCGCTGTTCGAGGCGGCCAAGGGCGTGGCGGTGCTGGTCGCGGGGGCGGGCATCGCGGCCTTCTGGCACCGCGATGCGCAGGCGTTCGCCGAGGCGATCGTGGCGCGTCTGCACCTGAATCCCGGCAGCAAGGTGCCCGGCATCTTCCTGTCCATCGCGTCCAATCCGGACGACCCGCGCCTGTGGGCGATCGGGGCTTCGGCGCTGGTCTACGTCGCCATGCGGCTTGCCGAGGCGTATGGCCTGTGGCACGACCGGACCTGGGCGCAGTGGCTCGGCGTTTGGTCGGGGGCCATCTACATCCCTCTGGAACTTTACGAAGCGGCGGTGCATCCGACCCTGTTGCATATCGGGCTGGCCATCGCGAACGCCGCCATCGTGGCCTATCTGGCTGCAAACCTGGCGCGGGAGCGGCGCGGCATGATGCGCGGCGCCGCGCGCCGGCACGAATAGTGCAAGGCACATCCGTCACATTCAATGGCGCGCTCGCGTCGCGGCCCGGCCGTGCTGCCCCTGCGCGGGAAGCCGGCCCTGCCCTGCGGCCCTGCCACGACGACCGCCCAAGCGAGGAACCGAATGCCCGCATCCGATGACCGACCCCGGCACTTTTCCATGATCCGCGAGCTGGCGCTCGCGGACGTCTTCACGCTCGCGAACGCGGCCTGCGGCATGGCCGGCGTGTTCTTCGCGATGTCGTATCTGGGAAGCGGTGCGCTGAACGAATTCCTGATCGCCGCAGCCTTCGCGCCAGCCGCTTTTTTCTTCGACGTGATCGACGGTCGCGTCGCCCGCTGGCGCCACGCGCATTCGGCGCTGGGCCGCGAGCTCGATTCGCTGGCGGACATCATCTCGTTCGGCGTCGCGCCGGCGGCGCTGGCCTATGCCGCCGGCATGCGCGGCGGCTGGGACTTGCTGGCGCTGATCTATTTCGTCTGCTGCGGGGTCAGCCGGCTGGCGCGCTTCAATGTCACGGCCGAGAGCCTGGCCGGCGACGCGAGCGGCAAGGTGCGCTACTTCGAGGGCACGCCGATTCCCACCAGCGTGGTGCTGACCGCCGTGCTGGCATGGTGCGCGTGGCAGCAACGGATCGGCGACGCGCTGCCGCTGGGCAGCTGGACGCTGGGCCCGGGCACGCTGCATCCGCTGGTGCTGTTGTTCGTGGTATCCGGCTCGCTGATGATCAGCAAGACGCTGCGGATTCCCAAGTTCTGACGGCAAGGGTGCCGCCGGCATCCTAGGGAAAACGCGGACTGGCGATCGGCGTCCTTTGCGGTGCAATGGAGCCAGGCGGTGCGAGGCCGGGTTCGGCCGCGCCTGCCGTGACCAACCGATCCCCATGAGCCACGTCGAGATTCCCATTCCGGTCGACACCATCGTCCGGCGGCGCAAGCGCGCCCAACCCAAAGGCAGGCAGGTGCAACCCGCCGCGCTGGCGCAGGTGCGCGCGGCGATCGAGGGCATGCCGCGCCGGCGCGATCTGCTGATCGAGTATCTGCATGCGCTGCAGGATCGCTTCGGCCAGCTGTCGCTGCCGCACCTGGCGGCGCTGGCGGCGGAAATGGGTCTGTCGCAGGCGCAGGTCTACGAGGTGGCGACCTTCTACCATCATTTCGACGTGGTCCGCGGTGAAGGGCTGGACGGGGAGGGCGAGCTGGCGTCGCCGCCCACCGTCACGGTGCGGGTTTGCGCCGGCATATCGTGCGAGCTGGCCGGCGCGAAGGACCTGTTGCAGCAGCTGCCGGAATGGCTGGCCACCGATGTGCGCGTCGTGGCGGCGCCCTGCATCGGCCGCTGCGAGCGGGCACCCGCGGTGCTGGTCGGCACCAATCCCGTGGCGCCGGCCACGCGGGAACGTGTGGTGCAGTGCGTGGCCAGCCAGGCCTGGCAGGAAGAACCGGGACCCTGGTTGCGCTACGACGCCTATCGCGAGGCCGGAGGGTATCGCACCGTCGCGGCGATCGCCGACGGAACGCTGCCGGTGGAGGAAGCCATCGCGGCGATGGAGCAGGCGGGCTTGCGCGGCCTGGGCGGCGCCGGCTTTCCCGCCGGGCGCAAATGGCGACTCGTGCGCAGCGAGCCGGCCCCGCGGCTGATGGCGGTCAATATCGACGAGGGCGAGCCGGGCACCTTCAAGGACCGCTTCTATCTCGAACGCGATCCACACCGCTTTCTGGAAGGAATGCTGATCGCCGCGCTGGCGGTGCAGGTCGATGCGATCTACCTGTATCTGCGCGACGAGTATGCCGGCTGTCGAACGATACTGACCGAGGCGCTGCGCGAGCTGCGCGAGCGCGCACCGGTGCCGCTGCCCGTCATCGAGCTGCGGCGCGGTGCGGGCGCCTACATCTGTGGCGAAGAGTCGGCGATGATCGAATCGATCGAAGGCAGGCGCGGCTGGCCGCGGTTGCGTCCCCCCTATGTCCCGCAGGTTGGCCTGTTCGGGCGCCCGACGCTGGAGCACAACTTCGAGACCCTGTACTGGGTGCGCGATATCCTCGAACAGGGGCCGGCGTGGTTCGCCGGGCATGGCCGCCATGGCCGCAAGGGGTTGCGTTCGTTCTCGGTATCGGGCCGCGTGAACCGGCCAGGGGTGCATCTCGCGCCCGCGGGCATCACCGCCCGCGAACTGATCGAGGAGTACTGCGGCGGCATGCTGGAGGGGCACCGCTTCTATGCGTATCTGCCAGGCGGCGCGTCCGGCGGCATCCTGCCGGCCGCGCTTGCCGATATTCCGCTGGACTTCGATACCTTGCAGCCGCATGGCTGCTTCATTGGCTCTGCCGCGATCGTCGTACTGTCGGATCATGACAGCGCCGTGGACGTGGCGCGCAACCTGATGGCGTTCTTCGCCGACGAGTCATGCGGCCAGTGCACGCCGTGCCGCGTCGGCACGGTCAGGATGCAGGCGCTGATCGCCGCGCCGCGCTGGGACCTCGATATGCTGGCGGACCTGTCGGCGGTCATGCGCGACGCCTCCATCTGCGGCCTGGGTCAGGCGGCGCCCAATCCTGTCGATTGCGTGATTCGCTATTTTCCCCACGAATTGACGCAGGCCGCTCCTGCCGCCCGATCATGAACGCCCTGACCCGCGCCCGTGCGCTCGCCGCCGCCGAGGACGGCGCCACCGTTCGCTTCGAACTGGACGGCCGCGCCGTCGCTGCCAGGCCCGGCGAGACGCTGCTGCAGGTGGCCCGGCGCGAGGGCATCGCGCTGCCGCATCTGTGCTATCAGGATGGACCGGACCCGGCCGGCAACTGCCGGGCCTGCATGGTCGAGATCGACGGCGAGCGCACGCTGGCGCCGTCCTGCTGCCGCTATCCGGCCGAAGGGATGGCCGTGCATACCGCCTCGCCACGCGCCCGGCATGCCCAGCGCATGGTGCTGGAACTGCTGCAGGCGGACATGCCCGAGGCCGACTACACGCGCCACAACGAGCTGGACGACTGGAGCGTGCAGTTTGCCGCAGGCGCACCTTCCTTCCCGCCGCGCTTCGCGCCACGTCCCGCGCCTGCCGCCGACCTTTCTCATCCGGCCATCGCCGTCCATATGGACGCCTGCATCCAGTGCACGCGGTGCGTGCGCGCGTGCCGGGACGAGCAGGCCAACGACGTGATCGGTATCGCGTATCGCGGCGGCCAGGCGGCGATCGTCTTCGATATGGGCGATCCGATGGGCGCGTCCACCTGCGTCGCGTGCGGCGAGTGCGTGCAGGCGTGCCCCACCGGTGCGCTGGCGCCGGCGCGCGATGCGGCGATGGTCGAGCCCGAGCGCAAGGTCGAGTCGGTCTGCCCCTACTGTGGCGTGGGCTGCCAGCTGACCTATCACGTCCGCGACAACCGCATCCTCTTCGTCGAAGGCCGCGACGGGCCGGCCAACCGCGGCAGGCTTTGCGTCAAGGGCCGCTATGGCTTCGACTACGCCGCCCATCCGCAACGGCTGACGGTGCCGCTGGTGCGGCGCGAGGGCGTGCCAAAGCGCGCCGACGTGGAAATGGACCCGGCGCGGGTGATGGAGGTGTTCCGCGAGGCCAGTTGGGAGGAGGCGCTGGAGCGGGCGTCGCAAGGTCTTGCGCGCATTCGCGACATCCATGGCAAGCGCGCGCTGGCCGGATTCGGCTCCGCCAAGGGCAGCAACGAGGAAGCCTATCTGTTCCAGAAGCTGGTGCGTACCGGATTCGGCAGCAACAACGTCGACCATTGCACGCGGCTGTGCCACGCGTCGTCGGTGGCGGCGCTGCTGGAAGGCATTGGCTCCGGCGCGGTCTCCAATCCCGTGATCGACGTGGCGCAGGCGGAGGTGGTGCTGCTGATCGGTGCCAACCCCACCGTAAACCATCCGGTCGCCGCCACCTGGATCAAGAACGCGGTGCGCAACGGCACGAAGCTGATCGTCGCCGATCCCAGGCGCTCGGACCTGGCCCGCTTCGCCCATCGCTTCCTGCAGTTCCAGGCCGACACCGATGTCGCGCTGCTCAACGCGATGATGCATGTGATCGTGAAGGAAGGGCTGGTGGACCGCGGCTTCATCGACGCGCGCACCATCGGCTATGCCGAGCTGGAGCGCAACGTCGCGGCGTACAGCCCGGAGGCGATGGCGCCGGTTTGCGGCATCGACGCGGACACCATCCGCGAGGTGGCGCGGCTCTATGCCACGGCGCGCAGCGCGATGATCCTGTGGGGCATGGGCGTGTCGCAGCATGTGCACGGCACCGACAATGCCCGCTGCCTGATCGCGCTGGCGCTGATGACCGGGCAGATCGGCCGGCCCGGCACCGGTTTGCATCCGCTGCGCGGGCAGAACAACGTACAGGGCGCGTCCGACGCGGGGCTGATCCCGATGATGTATCCGGACTACCGCCGCGTCGACGATGCGGACGCGGCGGCGCGTTTTGAAGCGCTGTGGGGCACGCCGCTGGACCGCAGCCCGGGGCTGACGGTGGTCGAGGTAATGGACGCGATCTGCCGCGGCGAGGTGCGCGGCATGTACATCATGGGCGAGAACCCGGCGATGTCCGATCCCGATGCCGGTCATGCGCGTGAAGCGCTCGCGGCGCTGGACCACCTGGTGGTGCAGGACATCTTCCTGACCGAGACCGCCTGCCTTGCGGACGTCGTGCTGCCGGCCTCCGCTTTCCCGGAAAAGACCGGCACCTTCACCAATACCGATCGCACCGTGCAGCTGGGCCGGCAGGCCGTCGATCCGCCGGGGCAGGCGCGCCAGGATATCTGGATCCTCCAGCAGATGGCGGCGGGACTAGGACTCGACTGGCCTTATACGTGCGTGCGCGACGTGTTCGAGGAGATGCGCGCGGCGATGCCGAGCATTGCCGGCATCGACTGGGAGCGGCTGGAGCGCGAGCATGCGGTGACCTATCCCTGCCGCCACGAAGGCGATCCCGGCGAACCGGTGATCTTCACCGAGCGATTCCCGACCGCCAGCGGCCGTGCGCGCTTCGTTCCCGCCGATATCGTTCCGGCCGCCGAGCGCCCCGACCACGACTATCCGACCGTGCTGATCACCGGCCGGCAACTGGAGCACTGGCATACCGGCAGCATGACGCGGCGCGCGGGCGTCCTCGATGCGCTCGAACCGGACCCGGTCGCGCTGGTCCATCCGCTGGACCTGGCTGACCTTGGCGGCAGGCCCGGCGACATCGTCACGCTGCAATCGCGGCGGGGCGAAGTGTCGCTCTACGCGCGGGCAGACGATGGCACGCCGCGCGGCGCGGTGTTCGTGCCGTTCTGCTACTACGAGGCCGCCATCAACAAGCTGACCAACCCCGCGCTCGATCCCTTCGGCAAGATTCCCGAGTTCAAGTACTGCGCGGTGCGGATGACGCTGGGCGGACCCGAGCCGGTGCAGTCCAGCTATGGGGGAGGGCAGGTGCTGGGGCGCGCCCAGCCGGCATAACGCAGGGGGCTTCAGGGCGGCAGCAGCGCTGCCCGCGCGCTCGCCGCTACCTGCCGCGTCAGTCCTTCCAGCAGCGCCGAGGCGACACGCGCCTGCTGCCAGTACAGCGGCACGTCCAGCGGCGCACCGGGCACCAGTTCCACCAGCGAGCCGTCCTGCAGATGCGGCGCGATCAGCGCCTGCGGATGCAGGCCCCATCCCATTCCGCCCAGCGCGGCGCTGACGAATGCGTGCGAGGATGGCACGGTATGCCGCGGCAGGTCGACGTGCCGATGGCAGTGCCGACGGGCCCACCGATCCTGCAGCTGGTCCTTGGCGTTGAACACGAGGCTCGGTGCCCGCGCCAGGCTGCCGGCGCCAACGCCATCGGGAAAATGGCGGGCGATGAAGGCGGGGCTGGCGGCCGCCAGATAGCGCATTGCTCCCAGCGGCCTGCTGTTGCATCCGGGCGCCGGCCGGGCGGTGGCGGTGACCGCAGCCAGCGCCGCGCCGCTGCGCAGCCATTCCGTGGTGTGATCCTGATCGTCGATCAGCACCTCCATCAGCACCGGCGCGTCGGCGCCGAAGGTGGCCAGCGCGGGCGCGAACCAGGTGGCAAGGCTGTCGGCATTGACGGCGATGGGCAGCGGCACCCGCGCCGGCCCTTCGGGCGCCAGCGCCGGCATGGTGTCCTGCAGTTCCTGCTCCAGCCGCCGTACGCGGTCCAGATGCTGGCACAGGCGGCGGCCGGCTTCCGTGGCGCGGCAGGGCTGCTCCCGCACGACCAGCGCACAGCCAATGCGCTCTTCGAGCAGGCGGATCCGCTGCGAGACCGCGGACGGCGTCACGTTGAGCACGCGGGCCGCACGTTCGAAGCTGCCCTCGCGCACCACCGCCGCCAGTGCATGCAGCCCGGGGTAGTCGAGCATGGTTCAGTATTTCTAATGTGGAATAAGAAAGAATAGTTTGTCTTCATCGAGCGGGACAGGCAAGCTGGCGGGCATGTCGACCTTGTCCTTCTCCTCGTCCCCCTCGTTGGCTGTCGCGGCGCTGAGCCAGGGGTTGGCCCTCGGCCTTGGCCTGATCGTCGCCATTGGCGCACAGAACGCCTTTGTGCTGCGACAGGGGCTGCGCCGCGAACATGTGGGCAGCGTGGTGCTGTTTTGCGCGGTGGCCGACGGGCTGCTGATCGCCGCCGGCGTCGCTGGCATGGCGCGCGCCCTCGGGGAGCAACCCGCATTGGCGCGCGGCCTCGCGTTGGCAGGGGCGGCCTTCCTTGCGCTGTACGGCGTGCGAGCGTTGCGTCGGGCCCGCCAACCGGGGCGATTGCAGCCGGGCGCGTCGGCCGGGGCGCTAGGTAGGGGGGCGGCGATGGCGCAGGCTGCGGCCTTCACCTTGCTGAATCCGCATGTCTACCTGGACACCGTGCTGCTGGTTGGCAGCATCGGCGCGCAGCAGCCGGTGGCGCTGCAGGGCTGGTTCGTGGCGGGCGCCAGCATGGCAAGCCTCGGCTGGTTTGCCGCGCTGGGGTATGGGGCCCGCTGGCTCGCGCCGTGGTTCGCGCGGCCGGGGGCGTGGCGGATGCTGGATTCGCTGGTGGGACTGACGATGCTGGTGCTCGCCGGACTGCTGCTGCGTCGCGCCGTGATCGGGTTCTGACAGGCGCGCGGCGTGCATCGCGGCCCTGACGACGACTGCGATGCCGCTACGAGGGGACCAGCATGAAGGCCGCTGGCGAGGCTTATGCCCGGGAAGCCGCCTCTCCCGGCGCCGCCTGCTGCCGCAGCAGATACTTCATCACCTTGCCGGTGGGCGTGCGCGGCAACGCCTGCACCAGCTGCAGCCGCCGCGGAACCTTGTATTTCGCCAGCCGTTCCTGGCAGAACGCCTGCACTTCTTCCAGCGTGACGCTGGCCGGCTCTCGCGGCACGACGATGGCGGTCACGCTCTCGCCCCATTCGGGGTGCGGCACGCCGATCACCGCCACCTCGGACACCGATGGGTGCGCCGCCAGGACGTCCTCCACCTCCTTCGAATAGACGTTCTCGCCGCCGGTGACGATCATGTCCTTGAGCCGGTCGACGATGAACAGGTAGCCGTCCTCATCGACCCTGGCCAGATCGCCGCTGCGATACCAGCCGCGGTGGAACGCCGCCTCGGTGGCGGCGGGGTCGCGATAGTAGCCCTGCATCATCGACTGGCAGCGCATCCAGATCTCGCCGATCTCTCCCGGTCCCGCTTCACGCTCGGGGCCGGCCATGACCCGGACGGTGCAACCGCTGACGGCGTGCCGGCCGATGGAGCCGGCCTTCGACACCTGTTCGTGCGGCAGCAGCGCGGTGCCGGTCGGACCGGTCTCGGTCATGCCGAAGACCTGATAGAACTGTCCCGAGCGATAACGCTCGGAGAGCAGGCGCGCCGTGGCTGCGTCGATGGGGCCGCCGCCGTACAGCCATACCCGCATGCTGGACAGGTCGTAGTCCGCGAAATCGGGCACTGTCTTCAGCGCCAGCAGATAGGCGATCGGCGCACCGAAGAACAGCGTGCAGCGATGCTGCTGTACTGCTTTCACGAAGTGTGCCGGGTGGAACTCCGGCAGCAGCACCACGGTGCCACCGACGAAGAGAGTGCCGACCAGCAGGTTGTTCAACGGAAAGCTGTGCCATACCGGCATGGCGATCAGCACGCGGTCCTGCGGCCCCAGGCCGTAGACCAGGCTGGAGCCGGTGCCGGCGAGCAGGATGTTGGCGTGGGAGTGCATGCAGCCCTTGGGACGGCCGGTGGTGCCCGAGGTGTACATCAACTCGGCGAGATCGTCGGCTTGCACTTCGGCGCCGGCGGGTGCGGGTGCGGATGCCTCGATGCCCGACAGGTCGATGGCGGGCAGCGCGTCGCTGCCGCCGCCATGGAGTGCGAATGCCTGGGGCGCGCCTTCGATCGGCCGGTACAGGTCCGAATCGACCAGCCACAGGCGGCTCTCGCTATGGGCGAGGATGTAGCCGGTCTCGGGCGCGGCGAGCTTGTGGTTGACCGGCACGGCCACCGCACCGAGGTCGAGCACCGCGTAGTAGGCGACGACCCAGGCGGCGGTATTCCTGCCCTGCAGGGCGACCTTGTCGCCCTTGCCGATGCCGCGCAGCCGCAACCACGCCGCCATCGTCGCCACGCGCTGGCGCAGTTCTCCATAGTCGATACGCTGGTCCCCGTCGATCACTGCGAGCTGCCGGGGCTGCTGCATGGCGACGCTTTCCAGCACCTGGTTGATGGTCCACACCATGGTCTCCTCCTTGGCCTCGAGGCCGGTTGTTCTGGATGGTGCTACCTCTGAGAAAAGCTCGGGGTCAGGCGTGCAACGCTTCGCTCTGGACGGGCGAGGCGGCGAAGCCGAGGGCAAGTGCGTCGCACGGCTGCGCGCCGAGTCCGTCGATCCGGGGCGGCACCAGCCCATCGGCGGCGAACAACTCCGCCGCGGCGAGCCCGCTGGCATCGTTCTTCACGCGCAGCCGCCACTCGGCCGCTTCGGCAAGCAGCGCCGCCTGGCAGGTGCGGGCCATGCCCCACGCCAGCCGCCGCCCCTGCCGTTCGTCGGGCGCGTTGATCAGCGGAATCAGGGTGTCCAGTGCCGCTTCGATGCGCTGCCGTAACGGGCGCGTGACGTCGAGCGCGAGGGTGCGCAGCCGCTGCACCACATCCTCGATCCACGCCTCGCCGTGCTCCGGGGCGCGAAGTGCGCGCAGCACGTCATGCGCGAGTACGGAGGTAGTGCCTTCCCAGATGCAGTGCACGTGCAGGTTGCGGAAGACGCGCGGCAAGCCGGTGTCCTCGACGTAGCCCGCGCCGCCGAAGCTCTCGAGCAGTTCGGAGCCGGCCCACACGGCCTGACGGGCGCAGGCGAGCTTGGTCAGCGGCGCCATGATCCGCGACAGCGTCGGGTCGGCGCCATGCTCGGCGGCGCCGACCAGACCCGCGGTGTGGAAGTTCAGCGCCAGCATCGCTTCGTATTCGGCGCAGATTCGCGCGAGCCAGGCGCGATGCATCGGCTGCTCGGCCAGCGGCTTGCCGAAGACTTCGCGCTTGGGCGCGTAGCCGCGCGCCAGATCGAGCAGGTGGCCGACGCCGGCCGGGCCGCCCCAGGACGCCCACAGCCGCGCGATGTTCAGCAGGCCGCCCAGCTTGCCCACACCTGCACCGATCTCGCCGACCGGCACGGCGATGGCGCCGCGCAGATCGATCTCCGCGGTGGGCAGCGCGCGCGTGCCCAGCTTGTCCTTGAGCCGGCGCACTTCGATGCCGTTCCAGCTGCCGTCCGCCTTGCGCAGCTCGAGCAGGAACAGCGACAGCCCGCGGCTGCCCGGGCCGGCGCCCTCGGGGCGCGCAAGCGCGAGGGCCATCTGACCGGTCGTGGCGGACGTGAACCACTTGGTGCCGTGCAGCGACCAGCGGCCATCGGGCAGCCGGCGTGCAACAGTGGAACTGCGCCCGACATCGGAGCCGCCTTCCTTTTCGGTCATCCACTGGCCAGAGGTCCATGCGTTCCGGCGCGTCGTCAGCAACGGCACGTAGCGGTCGGCCAGTTGACGGTCGTGCTGCAGCAGCGTGCGCGCGGCACCGTCGGTCATCACCAGCGGGCAATCGGCGACGGCGCTGGCGGGGTCGTACAGGTTGACGAGGCCAGCCTGCACGACGCGGGTGTGTTCGCCGTAGGGAGCCTCATAGGGGAGCGCGACCAGCCCTTCCTGCTGGCCGATCTGGACCAGCCGCGTCCAGGCCGGGTCGACCTGCACCGTATCGACACGGCGGCCCCAGGCGTCGTAAGGGACGTGCTGCGGCGGATTGCATTCGGCCTGCTCGGCCAGCGGCATCAGTTCGTCGAGCACGCGCTCGCCCATCCGGTCCAGCATCGGCGCGGCATCGGCGAACACCTCGGCGGGCAGCAGCCGCTCCAGCGTCAGACGCAGCGTGGGATCGGTGCGAAAGCGGTTGGTGGGCTGCGGTGGCTCCTGATGGAAGGCGGGCGCGCCGCCGCACGGGTCGTCATGCATGTCGTCTCCTTGTTCGCCGGGTTGTCGTGGCCGTGCTGCTGTCGCTTGTCTCGACCTTGTCGCCGGGCACGGGGCCGAGCGAGCGCACGCAGAACGCCGTCAGCGCCTGGACGAGTCCGGCGTCGGCGCCGCGGCGCGTCGGCGTGCTGAGCGGCCCGACCAGTGTTTCGGCGATCGCGCCGACGATGGCGGTGCCCGCGACTCTGGATGGCTGCGGCGCGATCTCGCCGCTGTCGATGCCTTCGTCGATCAGCCGGGCGAAGATCGCGCGGTAGGGCTCGCGAAACTGCAGGCGCGCCGCCTCGATTACCGGATCGACCGGCTCGGCCAGCAGCGCCCACGCCAGCTGGCGTCCGCGCAGCGCGCGCGTGGCGAAGGTCGAGACGACATTGGCGAGCCGCTCTCGCACGGTCCCTCCGGTTGCCGCGGCCGCCTCGCAGGCATCGATCTCCATCTGCGCGGCGCGCCGGAATACTTCGTTGAACAGGTCCGCCTTGGTGTCGAAGTGCCGGTAGATGAGGCCGGCGGAAATATCGACCTCGGCCGCGATGGCCGGAATGCTCGCGGCGGCATAGCCGCCGCTGGCGACCAGGCCGAGGGCGGATTGAATGATCCGCTCCCGGGTTTCGGCGAGGCGGGCTTCCATTTTGGGCGTGCGACGGTAGGGCATGGAAAGAGTATCCACGCATTCATTTCTTCGTGCAAGGTTGGGTTTTCCGGTATAGATTGATGGAGGACCAACGATGAAGAGGGTACCCGCGATGCGCTTCGATCCTGTGGAGGTTTGCGATGCCATCACCCGCTAGCGTGTTCGTGGTCGACCGCGATCGGGTGGCGTCGACCGAACTGTCACGCGGCCCCTGGCATCCGTCGGCACAGCACGGCGGGGCGCCGGCAGCGCTGCTGGCGGCGATGGCGCAACGGGCGATGCCGGCTGGAGAAGGGTGGCTCATGACACGACTGACCGTCGAGTTTCCCCGGCCAGTGCCGGTGGCACCGCTGCAAGTCGAGCTCGACGTGCAGCCCGGCGGGTCGGTTCGCCGTGTCGCGCTTGCGTTGCGTCATGGCGACGAGGTGGTGGCGCGCGCCATTGCGCTCTTTGTGCGCGAGCGCACGATCGATCTGGCGGCGTCGCGGGCGGGCGTGCGGTTGCGGCCGCCGCGGCTATGTACCGATCCCATCCGGATTCCCGGCATGGCGGAGCAGACGTCGTTTCACTACGAGGCCATGGAGAGCCGAGTGGCGGCGGGAGAAGTGGGCGCGCCGGGACCGGCAGCGGCATGGTTTCGCTTCCGCGTCCCGCTGGTGGAGGGCTGGCAGACGCCGCCTTGTGCGCGCGCCGCGGCGGCAGCCGATTTCGCCAATGGCATCAGCTGGACGATACCGCTGGAGCGGTACCTGTTCGCCAATGCCGACCTGACGGTGTATCTGCATCGGCAGCCGCGCGGCGAATGGGTGGGGGTGGACGCGGAGACCATCGTCGGCGACAACGGAGTCGGGCTGACGCGCTCGACGCTGCATGACGAGGATGGGCCGATCGGCTTCGCGCACCAGACGCTGGTGATCAAGCCGAAGGGTGCTTGACCACCTTGCGGCGGGGGCGGCGTCCTTGCCCTCTCCCCGGCCCTCTCCCGCAAGCGGGAGAGGGAGAACACCCATCGCAGTCCAGAGGGTTGCTCCCCTCGCCCGCTTGCGGGAGAGGGGCCGGGGGAGAGGGCCTCGGGCACCGGACGTGCCGCCGCCGCCCCGCCAATTACACCAGCGTCAGCGTGACGTCGATGTTGCCGCGCGTGGCGTTCGAGTAAGGGCATACCACGTGCGCCTTGTCGACCAGCGCCTGTGCCTGCGCACGGTCGATGCCGGGAATCGACACCTGCAGTTCGACTTCGATGCCGAAACCGGTGGGAATGGCGCCGATGCCGACATTGCCCGTCACGCTGGTCTCCGCCGGCAGCGCGACCTTCTCGCGGCCGGCCACATACTTGAGCGCGCCGAGGAAGCAGGCCGAGTAACCGGCGGCGAACAGCTGCTCGGGGTTGGTGCCATTGCCGCCCGCGCCGCCGAGTTCGCGCGGCGTGCTCAGCTGGATGTCCAGCACGTTGTCCGACGAAACGGCACGGCCGTCACGGCCGCCGGTTGCCTTGGCCTGGGCGCGGTAGAGGACTTTTTCGATCGACATGACAAGCTCCTTGTGAATTGAGGTTTAGGGGTACGTCGGGTACTGCAAGGTTGCCGCATGGACAAGACAGGGACCCTGCAGCCACCCGCCTTGTTCCGTGGTTGCCTTTCCATCGAGCGCGAGTGAATCGCGCGCGATATATCTACTGCGGTTCGACGCGGGCAGTGTGTTGGCCCAGCGTCGGTTCAATCCACGCCGGCCCGGGCAATCGTGGCGCTGACGCGATCGAGCTGCTGCTTCAGGCTGGTCAGCTCTTCCATGCTGCAGGCGGATGCGCACAGCACCGATTCCGGGATATCGGCGGCCTCTGCCTGCAAGGCACGACCGCTGCGCGTAAGACTGATGATCACCTGACGCTCGTCATTGCTGGCCCGCTCCCGGGTCAGCCATTGCTGCGCTTCCATCCGCTTGAGCAGGGGCGTCAACGTGGCCGAGTCCAGATTCAGGCGCGTGCCGATTTCCGTGACCGTCAGTCCATCCTTCTCCCATAGCACCATCATCACCAGATACTGCGGATAGGTCAGCCCGAGCGGCCGCAACAGCTTGCGGTACAGCTTGTTCAGCGCCAGCGATGCCGAGTAGACCGAGAAGCAGAATTGCCGGTCCAGCAGCAGGGCGGACGAGAAATCGGGTCGGGATTGCGGCTTGGCTTTCATGTGTCGCAGTATAGATAGCGCGCGATGAAATAGCAAGCAAAAGATTCGACGCCGGTCGCGAGCGGGAATCGGCACGGTCTACACCCTGCCTCGCGGCCACCTACGGTTGCGCAAGAGGCCGATGCACGGCCGCTGATCCCCTGGCCTCCGAGTCAGCCGGCAAACACCGGTTGATCCTCCCCAACTCGGCTTGCGGCGAGCAGCGCATTGAGTTCCGGCACGCAGGAGCCACAGTTGCCGCCGGCCCTGACGCAGGCGGTGATCTGGGTGGCGCTGGTCAGCTGGTGCTTCCGGATCGCATCGCAGATGGTATTGCGACCGACCCCGAAGCACGAGCAAACCGTCGGCCCCACGTCCGCCACCGCTTCGGCGGGCTGACCCAGCAGCAGCCCCATGCGGTCGAGATCGTCCAGGCGCTCGCGCGAGAACAGTCCGCCCAGCCACGCGCGCGCGGGCAGATCCGCCCGCGGCGAGACATGGACGCATGCCTGCACGCGCTCGTCCACCAGCCAGGCGGCATGGTAGATGCCCGCGGCGCGGTCCTCGAATTCAAGCCAGTCCGCCTCGGGATCGCCGACGCCGAGCAGGGCGCGTGCCCATGCCGAGCGGTCGCGCACTGGTTCGCGGCCGGCGAACTCGTAGCGCTCGAACTGGCGCCCGGTGGCGCGGGTCCACCAGGTCAGGTCCTTGCAATCGAGTTCGCCGCGCGCGAGCGCAACGCCCTGCCACGAGACCGGGAACGGATCGACCCGCACCGGCGTGTGCTTGAACTCGGGTTCGCCGGAAACCGGATCGACGACCGGGTTGACCACCGAGCCTACCCGCGCATCGGAGCTGAAGCGGCCGTTCCAGTGAATCGGCACAAAGACGCTGCCGCGCGCAATGCCGCCACCATGCCGCACGCGCACGACCACGCCGCCCCAGCGCGAGGTGACGCGGGCCAGCCGTCCTTCGCCGACGCCGCAAAGCAGGGCGTCCTGCGGATGCATGTCGACGAACGGCTCGGACAGATGCTCGGCCAGCCGCGGGGATTTGCCGGTGCGCGTCATGGTGTGCCACTGGTCGCGCACGCGGCCGGTATTGAGCACCATCGGAAAGTCGTCGTCCGTCGCGTGGACCGGGGCGCGTGGCGCGGTGGCGACCATGCGCGCGCCGGTTGCCACGGCCAGGCGCTCGGTGCCGATGCCGGCCCGATGCACCGGCCACTGGATCGGGACCAGCGCATCCCAGGCGCGCTCGCCCAGGCCGGTCAGGCCAGCGAGATTGAACACACGCGGCACGCTGGTGTCGGCATCGTCGCCATTGCGCCAGGCCGACAGTCGCGCATGCTCGTCGAAGATCTGGTGCGGGGCGGTGTAGCCGAAGCCGTCGTAGCCCATTCGCTGCGCGACTTGCGCGAGGATCCACCAGTCCGGCCTTGCCTCTCCCGGCGCGGGCAGGAAGGCGCGCTGGCGCGAGATCCGCCGTTCGGAATTGGTGACCGTGCCATTCTTCTCGCCCCAGCCCAGCGCGGGCAGCAGGATGTGCGCGGTGTCGTTGGTGTCGCTGCGCTCGACGATGTCGGATGAAATCACCAGCTCGCACTTGCGCAGGGCGCGCTGCGCGAGGTCGGCGTCGGGCAGGCTGACCACCGGGTTGGTGGCGATCACCCAGACCGCCTTGATCCGCCCCTGATCGATGGCGTCGAACAGCTCGACGGCCTTCAGCCCCGGCCGCGCGGCAATGGCCGGCGAAGCCCAGAAGGTCTGCACCAGCTCCCGGTGGGACGGGTCGCCCAGCTCCAGATGCGCAGCCAGCATGTTGGCAAGCCCGCCGACTTCGCGTCCGCCCATCGCATTGGGCTGGCCGGTCAATGAAAAGGGGCCGGCGCCGGGGTGGCCGATGCGGCCGGTCAGCAAATGGCAATTGATGATCGCGTTGACCTTGTCGGTGCCGGCGGAGGACTGGTTCACGCCCTGCGAGAACGCCGTGACGGTTTTCGGCGTGGCGGCGAACCAGCGGTAGAAGGTCAGCACGTCTTCCAGGTTCAAGCGGCAGGCGCGCGCGACCTCGGCGGGGTCGGCCTGTCCGGCGGACGCGGCCAGCGCCTGTTCGAGCTCGTCCGCATCGAGCGCAGTGGCGGTGGAGGCGTCATCGCTGTTGCGCAGATACTGCAGCAGCCCGTTGAAGAGCCACACATCGGTGCCCGGGCGCACCGGCAGGTGCAGGTCGGCAATGTCGCAGGTGGCGGTGCGGCGCGGATCGACGACGACCAGCTTCATCTGCGGACGCGCCGCCTTGGCGGCGGCGATGCGCTGGAACAGGATTGGATGGCACCAGGCCGCATTGGAGCCGACCAGCACCACCAGGTCCGCCAGCTCGAGATCCTCGTAGCAGCCGGGCACCAGGTCCTCGCCAAAGGCGCGCTTGTGTCCCGCCACTGCCGACGACATGCAGAGGCGGGAGTTGGTGTCGATATTGGCGGTGCCGATGTACCCCTTCATCAGCTTGTTGGCGACGTAGTAGTCCTCGGTCAGCAGCTGGCCCGACACATACAGCGCGACCGAGTCCGGGCCGTGCCGGGCGATGGTGTCGTGCAGCCCGCCGGCGACGCGGTCCAGCGCGTCGTCCCAGTCGATGCGGGCCAGGGTGCCGTCCGGCTGGCGGAATTTGGGATACAGCAGCCTGCCCTGCAGATCGACGGTTTCGGCCAGGGCCGCGCCTTTCACGCACAGGCGGCCGGCATTGGCGGGGTGGTCGGCGTCGCCGGCCACTTCCACGCTGCCGTCGGCGCGGCGCTCGGCGCGCACGCCGCAGCCGACGCCGCAGTAGGGGCAGGTGGTGCGAACGGAGGCCACCACGGGAGATGGCGCCGCGTCAGCGGCGCTGCCGCTGGCGGCGCTCGGATCGGCGGCGGGCGCTGGCATCGTGGCCGCTACGGAAATATCGGACAGTTTCAAGGTGGTGCCTGCGGCGTGAGGTCGAGGGGCGGCTCGCGCCGCCGTGGGAGAGTCGTGGCATCCGGCTTGCAGAACCGGATGCGCCGTCGATACATGGGTCAGGCCGCAATGGCGTCGCATTGCGCTTTGCCGAACAGCAGGCGCTGACGCAGCGCGCCGACCGGGGTGCGCTGCTGGATCAGATCGAAATACCAGGGGCCGTCCTGCACGTCGCCATACAGCACGGCGCCCACCAGCCGGTTCTGCTGCAGCACCAGCCGCTTGTAGATGCCGCGGCGGGGATCGCGCAACACCAGGTCTTCGCTGTCCTCGCCGCCGACGATGTCGCCGGCGGAGAACAGATCCACGCCGCTGACCTTGAGCCGCGTCGCGGTGGCCTGCTGCACATAGCGGCGGTGGCCGGCGCCGGCCAGATGGGCGGCGCAGACGCGCGCCTGTTCCCAGATCGGCGCGACCAGCCCGAAGGTGGCGCGGCGGTGCTGCACGCATTCGCCGACCGCGTAGATGCGCGGATCGAAGGTCTGCAGCGTGTCGTCGACGACGATGGCGCGCTCGCAGTGCAGGCCGGCCGATTGCGCCAGCGCGACATTGGGCCGCACGCCCGCCGTCATCACCACCAGGTCGGCTGCAATCGCGCTGCCGTCGGCAAAGCGCACGCCCTCGACGCGATCCTTCCCGACGATCTCGGTGGTTGTCGCGCCCAGCAGGATGCGCAGGCCCCGGTGTTCCAGCGTGCGTTGCAGCAGCGCCGCGGCCGGCTGGTCGAGCTGACGGTCCATCAACGTCTTGCCCAGATGGACGACGGTGACGTCCATGCCGCGGCGCAGCAGCCCGTTGGCCGCTTCCAGTCCGAGCAGGCCGCCGCCGATCACCACCGCATGCCGATGCTGGCGCGCGGCGGCGAGCATGGTCTCGACGTCCTGCAAGTCCCGAAAGGCGATCACCCCGTCCAGGGTGTGGCCCGGCACCGGCACGATGAAGGGCTGGGAGCCGGTGGCCAGCAGCAGCCGGTCATAGCGGACCTCCCGGCCGGACTGCGCGCGCACCAGGCGGCGCGGGCGGTCGATCGCCACCACCGGCTCGCCGGCGAACAGCGTGATGCCATGCTGTTCGTACCAGGCGCGACGGTGCAGCATGATGTCGTCGACCTCCTTCTCGCCGGCGAGGACCGGCGATAGCAGGATGCGGTTGTAGTTGCCGTGCGGCTCGGCGCCGAACACCGTGATGTCGTAGAGGTCCGGCGCGAGCGCCAGCAACTCCTCCACCGTGCGCATGCCGGCCATGCCGTTGCCGACCACCACCAGGCGGGGTTTGCTCATGCGGCCACCCATACCTTGCCGTCGGCAACGCGCGCGCGCCACGCTGGCACCGAGTGCTCCGGTGCTTCGATGCACTCGCCGGTACGCAAGTCGAAATGATGCTTGTAGATCGGCGAGGCGACCACCATCCGCTCCCCCAGGTTGCCGATCAGTCCTCGCGACAGCACCGCGGCGCCGGCGTTGGGATCGTAGTTGGAGATGGCGTAGACCTGCTCGCTGGCGCCGACGCGAAATACCGCGATCTGCGCGATGCCGCGCTCCTGCTCGATGCGGGCGCAAACGCCGGTGTCGGGCAAGATGTCGCGCAGCGCGCAGACGGCAATCCAGGAGTCCTGGCGGGAGGTGGCGGTGTCGGTCATGATGGCTGGCTTGCTATGAATATTGGATTCGAGTGCCCGGCTGCAGGGACGACGCGGTTCCTCAAACGACGGTGTCGGCTTCGGCCACGCCGGCGCGCGCTTCCGGGGCGGTCGCCGGCATGGCGTTGCCGCGCGGCGCAGCGAGGCGGCCGGTTGCCTGCCGTTCCGCGGTGGTGGCGGGGCGGATCTGGCCGCGCTCCTGCACGAACACCACATGCTCGTCGCCCTGCTCGCTGTTGACGAAATGGCGGAAGCGCTTGCGCGTCTGCGGATCGGTGACGGCCTTCTTCCATTCGCACTCGTAGGTGTCGACGACGTGCTGCATCTGCGCCTCCAGCTCGGCGGCGATGCCCAGGCTGTCGTCGATCACCACTGCCTTCAGGTAGTCCAGTCCGCCTTCGAGGTTGTCGCGCCAGACGCTGGTGCGTTGCAGGCGGTCGGCGGTGCGCACGTAGAACATCAGCACCCGGTCGATGTAGCGCACCAGCGTGTCGCGGTCCAGGTCGCTGGCCAGCAGCTCGGCATGGCGCGGCTTCATGCCGCCGTTGCCGCAGACGTACAGGTTCCAGCCATTCTCGGTGGCGATCACGCCGATATCCTTGCCCTGTGCTTCGGCGCATTCGCGCGTGCAGCCGGACACGCCGAACTTGATCTTGTGCGGGGCACGCAGGCCCTTGTAGCGATTCTCCAGCGCGATCGCCAGCCCGACGGAGTCGCCGACGCCATAGCGGCACCAGGTCGAGCCGACGCAGGACTTCACCGTGCGCAGTGCCTTGCCATAGGCATGGCCGGATTCGAAGCCGGCGGCGATCAGTTCTTCCCAGATCTGCGGCAGCTGCTCGACCCGTGCGCCGAACAGATCGACGCGCTGGCCGCCGGTGATCTTGGTGTACAGGCCGTACTTCTTCGCGACGTGTCCGACCGCGATCAGGCCGTCGGGGGTGACCTCGCCGCCCGCCATGCGTGGCACGACCGAATAGGTGCCGTCCTTCTGGATATTGGCCAGGTAGTAGTCGTTGGAGTCCTGCAGGCTTGCATGCTCGGGCCGCAGCACGAAGTCGTTCCAGCAGGAGGCAAGGATATTGGCGACGGTAGGCTTGCAGATATCGCAGCCGTGCCCGTTGCCATGGGCGGCCAACAGCGCCTCGAATGAGCGCAGCCCGCCAACGCGGACCAGGTGATACAGCTCCTGGCGCGACCAGGCGAAGTGTTCGCACAGGTGGTTGTTGACGGCCATGCCCTGCTTCTTCATCTCGGCCTTCATCACCTGCGTGACCAGCGGCACGCAGCCGCCGCAGGCGGTGCCGGCCCTGGTGCAGGACTTGACCGCGCCGATGCTGGTGGCACCCTCGCGCACGGCGGCGCAGATGGCCGCCTTGGCGACGTTGTTGCAGGAGCAGATCTGCGCGCTGTCGGGCAGCGCGTCCGCGCCGAGGGCGGGGCGGTCCTGCCCATCCGATGCGGGCAGGATCAGGAACTCGGGGGACGCCGGCAGCGGGATGCGGTTCAGCATCATCTGCAGCAGCGTGCCGTACTCGCTGGCGTCGCCCACCAGCACCCCGCCGAGCAGATACTTGCCGCATGCGGAGATCACCAGCTTCTTGTAGACCTCCTTGCGCTCGTCGACGAACTGGCAGGAGCGGGCGCCGGCCGCAAGACCGTGGGGATCGCCGATGCTGGCAACGTCCACCCCCAGCAGCTTCAGCCTGGTGCTCATGTCGGCGCCGGCAAAGGCGGCGCTCTCCCCGGCCAGCTGACGTGCCACCGTGCGGGCCATGTCGTAGCCCGGGGCCACCAGGCCGAAGATCCTGCTCTGCCACAGGGCGCACTCGCCGATCGCGAAGATGTCGGGGTCGGAGGTGCGGCAATGATCGTCGATGCGGATGCCGCCGCGCTCGCCCACTTCCAGTCCGCTGGCGCGGGCGAGGTCGTCGCGCGGGCGGATGCCGGCGGAGAAGACGATCATGTCGGCGTCCAGATGCGAGCCGTCGGCAAACCGCATGCGGTGGCGTCCGCCGACGCCATCGACGATCTCCACGGTGTTCTTGCCGGTGTGGACGGACACGCCGAGCCCCTCGATCTTTCGCCGCAGCATCGCGCCGCCGCCTTCGTCCATCTGTACCGCCATCAGGCGCGGCGCGAATTCGACGACGTGGGTGTCCAGCGCCATGTCGCGCAGCGCCTTGGCGCACTCCAGCCCGAGCAGGCCGCCGCCGATGACCACGCCGGAGCGCGAACGGCTGCCGCATTCGCGCATCGCTTCGAGATCCTCGATGGTGCGGTAGACGAAGCAGCCGGGCCGGTCCTTGCCGGGCAGCGGCGGCACGAAGGGCGTCGAGCCGGTTGCCAGCACCAGCTTGTCGTAGGGAACGGTCTCGCCGTTGGCCAGCGCCACGGTGCGTGCCTGCCGATCGATCGCGACCGCGCGGGTGTCCAGCCGCAGTGCATAACCCTCGCGCTCGAAGAACCCGGGTTCAACCAGCGACAGCTCGTCGGCGCTCTTGCCGGCGAAGAACTCGGACAGGTGCACGCGGTCGTAGGCGGGGCGAGGTTCCTCGCCGATGACGGTAACGTCGGCCGCGGTACCGGCCTGTGCGAGGCATTCGAGCAGCTTGTGTCCGACCATGCCGTGGCCGACGATGACGAGCTTCATGAGCGTGATCCTTGGGTTGACGTTTCTTGTGGCTTCCGGAACCTGCCGGCTTTCCCCCTCTCCCCTTCAAGGGGAGAGGGACGGGGAGAGGGGTTGGTCTTCCAGCGGGGCCGGCATCGCGAATGCTCACTGCCCTCTCCCCCGGCCCCTCTCCCCCGAGCGGGAGAGGGGAGCAAACCGCGAGCGGAGGAGGGGGAGAGCCGAAGGTCTGGTTCCGCCTGCGCGGTCATGCCCGCCCCGCCAGCGCGCGCTCGATCAGGGCCTGCTCGCGGGCCTTGTGCTCGGCGGAGAAGCGCACCGCCACCGCGCACAGCGCGGACAGCGTGGCCAGCGCGCCGAGGATGAACAGCGTCTGCTGCAGGTCGCCGATGCCCTTCATCAGCAGGCCCGCCGCGACCGCGCCGACATTCCCGCCCGCGCCGATGATTCCGGACACGCCGCCCAGGGCCTGCCGGTCGATGAAGGGAACCAGCGCATAGGTGGCGCCGCAGGCCATGTGGGTGAAGAGACCGAAGGCCAGCATGGCGACCACCGCCATCGCGACGCTGCCGGCCTGCGAGAACCACAGCAGGCCCAGGCCCTCGCAGAGGATCAGCACGAACAGCACCGCCGCGCGGGCGTCCAGCCCGCGGCGCAGCGCGACCTTGTCGGAGAGCCAGCCGCCCAGCGCGCGGGCGAACAGCGCCAGCAGGCCGAAGCTCGCCGCGGCAAGTCCGGCGGTCTTCAGCGACAGGCCGAAGCGGTCGACGTAGTACATCGCCGCGACGTTGTGGATGAAGATCTCGATGCCGAAGCAGGCGCCATAGGTGACGAACAGCAGCCAGACCCGGTAGTTCGAGCTGGCGGCGACGAAGCTGGACCAGCCGCTGCTCTTGCCGCTCTTCGCGCCTTCGATGGGGATGCCGGCGGCACGCAGATCCGCGTAGTTGCCTTGCGGGCAGTCCTGCGTGTAGCGCCAGTACAGCACCGCCATCAGCAGCATGGCGATGCCCGGCACCACCAGCGCAACGCGCCAGCCCAGCGTCTCGCTGACGCCAAGCATCAGCACGCCCGTCAGCATCAGCGGCATCAGCGCCTGCGCCGCGCCGCCCCCGGCATTGCCCCAGCCCGCCGCGGCGGCATTCGCGGTGCCGACCACGTTGGGGGCGAACATCACCGAGGTGTGGTACTGCGTGATGACGAAGCTGGCGCCGATCGCGCCGATCAGCAGGCGGAAGAAGAGGAAGGCTTCGTAGCTCTGCGCCATCGCTACGCCCAGTACCGGCATGGCGCCGAGCGCCAGCAGCCCCGTATAGGTCTTGCGCGGGCCGAAGCGGTCGCACAGCGGGCCGACCACCAGGCGGACCAGGATGGTGACGGCGACCGCCGCGATGTTGATGTTGGCGACCTGATCGGGCGTGAGCCCGAACTCGCCGCGCAGCATCGGCATCAGCGGCGCGCAGGCGAACCAGCCGAAGAAGCAGACGAAGAACGCGAGCCAGGTCAGATGGAACGCGCGCATCTGCGGCGTGGCCATCGAGAACAGGTTGATGCGGGTGGCCCGCGGGGCTGCGCCCGCGGACGCCGGTGCCGATGCTGTCGTTGTTGCCGCCGTAGTTGCCGCCGTAGTTGCCGCCGAGGAGGTCGCTGCCATCGTCGCTCCAAAAGCAAATGGCGTCCCGCGAACCGTCGCATCGCGCTTGCGTGCATCGGTTCAGGGGACGCCGTTGTCCTTGCAGGCACGGTAAAGACCGTACCTGCGCTCGTTTGGGGAAGCGGACCGCCGTTGATCCGCTTGCCAGATATTTTGCAAGCGGTGTGCCAGCGATTTTGTGCTGCACAAAGCGGGAAAACGCCCTTTTCCCCGCCAAAACGGGGCAAGGGCGCGGCGATGGTGCGCCGCAATGGGGCGCGTCGGGGTGCGGCGGCACGACGATGGTGCGGCGCGGTGGGCGCCGCCGATGGGGCCTGCCGGCCGAATGCCGCCAGTCGACCGGACTAGCGCTTGCCCTCGCGCGGGAAGACCGGCACCACCTTCAGTTCGGCAGGCGAGACCGGCGTACCCGCTTCGTCGATCAGTGCGGCATGGACCTTCAGGCCGCTACGGGTCGAGCGCACCTCGGCAGGACCGCCGCATTCGCCGGCAAGGTGGCGGTCGCCCCATTGCATCAGGCCGACGATCACCGGCAGCAGCTCGACCGCCGCGCGCGTGGGTCGATACGCGTCGCGCGCCCGCGCACCCGGCTCCCGATAGGTTTCCCGCCGCAGCAGGCCGGCCTCCGTCAGCGTCTTCAGGCGGGCGGAGAGCACAGCCGGGGAGCAGTGCAGCCGCGCCAGGAAGTCGTCGAAGCGGCTGACCCCCTGCAGCACATCGCGCAGGATCAGAATCGACCACTTCTCGCCGATCAGCGCCAGGGTGGCCGCGATCGAGCAGCGCCGCAGCTGGTCCTCCAGCAGCGATGCGGCAGGATCGGCTGCGGGCGCCGGGGCGGGAGACGAGGCCGGCGCCGGACGGGACGGGCGGGCGGTGGACGCGGCGGATCGAGTCATAGCCGAAGCTTAGCAGTCTGGCTTCATTTGCAAAAGTCAGGATTGCGCCTATACTCTGGCTACACGATTCATAGTCAGGAGCCAGCCATGCCGACCGAGACCCTTGGCACCATGCGCACGGGGCGCAGCGCCTTGCCGCTGACGATCCGGCGGCCGGGCCCCTCCGACCTGATCGCCCAGCGCGCCTTCGTGCAGGGCCTGTCGCGGGAAAGCCGCTACTTGCGCTTCCTGACGGGGGGCGGCGTACCCGACGAGATCGCCACGGCGGTGGTGTCGGTGCCGGACGGCCTGCTGGTCACGGTGACGGAAGAGGATGGTCAGGGGGAACGGATCGTCGCCAACGGCCATTTCGTCCCCGACGCGCACGGGCAGGCCGAGCTGGCGCTGGTGGTCGACGACCGCTGGCAGGGGCGCGGCATTGGCCGGGCGTTGCTGGGCCGGCTGGTGCGCGAGGCGCGCGAACGGGGGCTGCAAGCGCTGCATGGCGAGGTGCTGAGCGAGAACCGGCGCATGCTGGCGCTCGCGCGCGACCAGGGGTTCAGCGTCGCCCGCCATCCCGGCGATGCGACCGTCCATCAGATCCGGCTGACGTTCGCTGCCGAGCGGCCGGCCCGGCAATCGGAAGCGGCGCGTGGCGCCTGGCTGGCGGAGGACTGGTTCTCGATGCGCTAGTCGGCGCCGCGCGGCGCCCGGGCGGTGGCGGTGCAGCCGACCGAGGCGGCGATGATGCAGCCGATCGCCAGCCACTGCGTGGGACTCAGGCTCTCGTGCAGCATCACCAGCCCCGCCAGCGCGCCCATGGCCGGCTCCATGCTGAGCAGGATGCCGAAGGTACGGCGCGGCAGGCGCTTGAGCGCGACCATTTCCAGCGAATAGGGGATCGCGCTGGACAGGATGCCAACCGCCAGGCCGGCGAGCAGCAGCGTGGGCGAGAACAATGCGGTACCGGCATGCGCGATGCCGAACGGCGACACCACCAGCGCGGCCATCAGCAGGCCCAGCGAGGTCGCCTGCCCGCCGTGCGCGTTGCCGGCGCGCTGCCCGAAGATGATGTAGAGCGCCCAGCCGACGCCGGCGGCCAGTGCGTAGGCCATGCCGACCGGATCGAGACTGGCGGCATCGGCGCGCAGCGGCAACAGCAGCAGCAGCCCTGCCACCGCCAGCGCGATCCAGACGAAGTCCAGCGCCCGGCGCGACGAGGCGATCGCTACCGCCAGCGGCCCGGTGAACTCGATGGCGATGGCAAGGCCGAGCGGCACCGTGCGCAGCGACATATAGAACAGCAGGTTGGTCATGCCGAGCGCCGACCCATACAACGCGATGGCACGCGCGTCGCGTCCGGCCAGCGGCCAGCGCCAGGGGCGCCAGACCATCAGCAGGATCAACGCGGAGAAGCCGACCCGCAGCGCCGTGGTGCCCTGCGCGCCGACCGCGTCGAACAGACTCTTGGCGAACGAGGTGCCAATGCACAGCGAGGCCATCGAGCCCATCAGGGCCAGTACGGCAAGCAGGGTGGAGCGGTCTGCGGCGGTGTCGGATACCTGCACGGTGTCTTCGGGAATGGTGGATCTGGTGGGGCTGCACTGCCGCTACGGTTGGCCGGGGCGGACAGGACGAGAGTGTATGCGATGCCCGGCCATGGGCGTGCCTCACGGCGGGGCATGCGCAGCGCGGCCGGGCAGATTCCTGCGCATTGCTGGCACATCCTGCACCAATGCCGTGAATCCTTGATCCAGCGCAAGAATGCCTGCCGCCGAAGCCTTCAGGCGCGCGAAATCGCTGCCGTTAGCAGGCCTTTCCACCCCTGATCGAGATACGCACGTGACCGCATTGCTTCACCCCGCGGTGCGCCTGATGGCGCGACTGACGATTGCACGAAAGCTGGCGCTGCTGGCGGCCCTGTTCCTGCTGCCGCTGAGCGGCACGCTCTACCTGGTCTTCGAAGACCGCCTCCACGCCATCCACGCCAATCGCGCGGAGCTGGATGGCCTGCGCGTGGTGAAGTCGAGCCTGGACCTGATGCGCGACATGCAGGTGCGCCGCGGCGCCGCGGCGTCGCTGCTGGCGGGCAACGCCAGCTTCCGCCCGCTCTACGAGGCGGCGGACGGCCGTATCGGGCAACACCTCATCGCACTGGGCACTGCCGCGGATGCCACCGGCAACCGCGCGATCGTGGAGCGCACCGCTGCGATCGCGGAAGCGGTGGGGCAACTGCGCAAGGCGGGGCTGGACCGCCCCGCGCCGGCGCTTTTTGCCGACCATACCGAACTGGTGAAGCGGATTCGCTTCTATATCGGCGATGTGGCCAACCACAGCACGCTGGCACTCGATGCCGAAAGCGCCTCGTATTACCTGATCAACCTGATGGTGGCGCCGATGCCGAGGCTGGCCGAGCTTGCCGCCGTCAGCCGCGGCCGGGGCGCGGCGATCATCACGCAGGGCGGCTTCAGCGGGCCCGCGCAACAGGCAGAACTGGTGGCAATGGCCGAGCAGATCCGCGAAGGGCTGGAACTGGCACGCCTCGATGTCGCGCGCGTGCTGCGCGCTGCCCCGGCGCATCGCGCCCGGGTGGAGCAGGAGCTGGCGAGGCTGGCGGCCATGGATGGCTTCCTCGCGACGCTGCAGAACCGCGTGCTCGGCCCCACCGGCATCGGCATCGACGCGAAGGCGTATTTCGACGAGGGCACGACCGCCATCGAGGCGGTATCGACTGCCAACCTGGCGTTCGCCGCGCTCGTCGAGCAGATGCTGCAGGACCGTACCGCTGCGCAGACGCGCGCCCTGACCCTGGTCGGGGCCAGCGCGCTCCTTGCCGTCGCGCTCGCGTTCTATCTGTTCTCCGGCTTCAGCCATGGCATGCGCGGCGACGTGGCGCGCGTGGCCGAAGCGGTCCAGCGCATCAATGCCGGCGACCTGACCGTGCAGCTGCATTCGGACGGCCACGATGAACTGAGCCAGACGCTGCGGCACCTGGGCGGCATGATCGAGACCTGGCGCCGGCTGGTGCGTGAGACGCGCATCAGTGCAGAGAGCGTGCTGGTGGCGGCCGGCCAGATCGCGCAAGGCAACCAGGACCTGTCGCAACGGACCGAGCAGCAGGCCAGCGCGCTGGAGGAGACCGCCGCCAGCATGGAACAGATGACCGCGATCGTGCGGCAGAACGCGGACAATGCCGCGGCGGGACGCACGCTGGTCAACGAGGCCGCCGGACTGGCAACATCGGGCGGCGCCGCCGTCGAGCAAGTGCGCGAGACGATGGCGGCGATCCAGGGCGATTCCGCGCGCGTGGTGGACATCATCGGGGTGATCGACGCAATCGCCTTCCAGACCAACATTCTGGCGCTCAACGCGGCGGTGGAAGCGGCGCGTGCGGGCGAGCACGGCAGGGGCTTCGCAGTGGTGGCGCAGGAAGTGCGCAGCCTGGCGCAGCGCTCGGCCAACTCGGCGCGCGAGATCGGCACGCTGCTCTCGCACTCGGTGCAGCGGATCGAGAACGGCTTCGAGCAGGCCAATCAGGCGAGCGAGACCATCCGCAGCGTGGTGGACGCCGTGCGCCGCATCGCCACCATGACCAGCGAGATCAGCCAGGCGTCGTTGGAACAGAGCAGCGGCATCGCGCAAGTGGGACAGGCCGTTGCGCAAATGGACCAGACCACGCAGCAGAACGCGGCGCTGGTGGAGGAGGCCGCGGCCGCCGCGACCACCTTGCGGGATCAGGCGATGGCGCTGGAGCGCGCCATCGCGCGCTATCGGATCGATGCGGGTCCGGCGCGGCTGGCCGTGGGTTGAGTCAGTCTGACGGCGCGCGCGCCGCGAACGTCAGCCGCGTTCCGGTACGCTGGCCGACGGGTCCGGCGGGGCGCTCGCCTCCAGCTTGCGCGCCTTGACCATGCCGCGCAGGTTCAGTGCCGCCAGGGCGAACTGCAGCACAACAAGCGCCCAGGCACTGCTGTAGACGCCCCAGATCACCCACAGCACATTGCTGACGATAAACACCCAGAAGCCGAGCTTGCGCCGCGTGGCGGACCTCGAGCCCACCAGCCAGGTGGCGCCCACCGTCACGACCATCGCCGGCCACTGCAGCATATCGATCCAGTCCATCGACTCTCCACGCACGCGCAAGGGCGAAATGCCCATCCCGCAGCATAGAGGCTGGGGCCGGAGGGCCACCATGGGAGAGGTCCCGCTTCGCTTGTCGGCCTAATCCGACAAGCCGGGCAATGCGCTCCAGGGGTAGCCCGAGCGCCCGCTGCCCTCTCCCCCGGCCCCTCTCCCGCAAGCGGGCGAGGGGAGCAAACCGAGAGCATGTCGCATCGCTGGGGGTTTGCTCCTTTTTCCCGCAAGCAGGCGAGGGGCGCGAATCTTTGGTCAGGCAGTCGCGGCGGCGCGCGGAGGCCCCGGGCGGGCGCGAACGGCGAACAGCACTTGCACCACCCCTGCACCGAGGCCAAGGCCCACGCCAACCTGCCAGGCGAGCGTGTACGAGCCGAGCGCGTCGTACAGCAGGCCGCCACCGAGCGCGCCGACGAAGCTGCCGATCTGGTGGCTGAAGAAGGCGACGCCCGCGAGCATGGCCTGCCAGCGCAGGCCGAAGGTCTGCGCGATCCAGCCGGACACCAGCGGCGCGACGCCCAGCCACAGGAAGCCCATGATGCCGGCGAACAGCAGCGTGCTGGACGGCGTGGGCAGCGACGAGAAATACCAGATCAGCGTCGCCGAGCGCGTCAGATAGATGCCGCCGAGCAGCAGCTGCTTGTTGACCCGTCCGCCGGCCCAGCCGAAGAAGAGGCTGCCGAGCACGTTGAAGCCGCCGATCATGCCGAGTGCCTGGGCGCTCAGCATCGGGTCCATGCCGCACACTTCCAGGTAGGACGGCAGGTGGGTGGTGAGGAACACCAGCTGCATGCCACAGACGAAATAGGCCAGCGCCATCACCACGAACGGTGGGTGCCGCAGCGCACTGCGCAGCGCCTCGCGCGCGTTCTGTTGCAGGGCGCCGGCGACCGTCGGCAATGGCAGGCGATCGACGCGGCCGGCCATCCACGCGGCAGGCACCATGGCCAGTGCCAGCACGACGAAGGCGCCCAGGCCGAAGCGCCAGCCATATTCCTGCGCGACCACCTGCCCGAGCGGCGCGGCGATCAGCGCGCCGATGGATCCGGCGGCGGACACGATGCCCAGTACCGTGCTGCGCATCGCGGCGGAGACCGGCCGCGCGGCGGCTGCCATGGCAATCGCGCTGCCGGTACAGGCCATCGAAGCGCCAATGGCGATGCCGGCGCCCAGTGTCACGGTGACCATGCCCTGCGAGGTCGCCAGCAATACCAGGCCGACGAGATAGAGCAAGGCACCGCCGACCATCAGCGGGCGAAAGCCGACGCGCGCGGCCCAGGCGCCCGCCAACGGCTGCAGGATGCCCCATACCAGGTTCTGGACCGCGATGGCGATGGTGAAGTCCGACACCGAGATGCCGATGTCGCGGGTCAGCGGCGGCATGAAGATGCCCAGGCTCTGCCGCAATCCCATCGCCAGGCTCAACATGACCGACGCGCCGAGCAGAATGGGCAACGCCGGGCGAAGGGAGGAAAGGCGGTCGGTCACGATGCTTGTCTCGCGGGAGCTCGGGCAGGCACGCCAGCAGGCGATCCGGCGTCATGGCGCCAGGGCGGCGCCGGGAGTCGGCTTCCCGATTTGTTGTTGTGGATGTTGTCGTGGACGCGGGCGGGCGCCGGCAAGGCCGCACCGCCCGCGTCTGGCGAGGGTAAGTCGGGGCGGGGCGGGTTGTCAATTTTTCAAAGGGTGCCTCTGGACGGCCGAGGTTCGTCTCATGCCATCCGGAAAGAGGGGCCACTGAAGAGTGGGCGGTTGTATTTCCGCCGCGGTCGCAGGGCCAGTGGCCGTTGCCCTCTCCCCCGGCCCCTCTCCCGCAAGCGGGCGAGGGGAGCACACCGACGGCGGGCAACGCGCAGCGGGCGACGATTGGCGCGGCATGCTTATTGCACCCTGCCGCCGCATGTCGACGACACTTCCACCCCATGTGGTCGAACTGCTCCGTGAGCGGTTCGACATCACCGCGTTGCGCCCTGGCCAGGCCGAGGTGATCGAGAGCGTGCTCCAGGGCCACGACACGCTGGCCGTATTGCCGACCGGCAGCGGCAAGTCGCTGTGCTATCAGGTTCCCTCGCTTTGCCTGGACGGATTGACGGTGGTGGTGTCGCCGCTCATCGCGCTGATGCAGGACCAGGCGGAGAAGCTCGACGAGCTGGATATGGAACCAGCCGTGGTCAACAGCGCGGTGGGCGATGCCGCGGCGGACGCGGCGCTGGAAAGCGTGGCGCGGCGCGACGAGCGCATCGTGCTGACAACACCGGAGCAATTGCAGGACCCCGAAGTCATCGCCTCGCTGCGGCGCAACCGCATCGCGCTGTTGACGGTGGACGAGGCCCACTGCATCT
The DNA here is from genome assembly GCF_019795295.1 of Cupriavidus sp. AU9028. Taxonomy (GTDB): domain Bacteria; phylum Pseudomonadota; class Gammaproteobacteria; order Burkholderiales; family Burkholderiaceae; genus Cupriavidus. The sequence goes on from NZ_JAIMCG010000015.1 coordinate 111,637, forward strand.
CGCAATGGGGGCATGACTTCCGTCCCGCCTATCTCGGCATCCCGGATGCGATCGATGCATTGGGACGCCCGCCGGTGCTCGCGCTTACGGCGACGGCAACGGACAAGCTGATCCACGATATCGCCGCGCAACTGCGGCTGCGATCGCTGTGCGTGATAAAGGGCGCGCTCTACCGGCCCAATCTCGTCTACGCCGTGCAGCATGTGCGTGGCGACGCGGAACGGATGCAGGCGGTACGGCAGCTGGTGACGAATACCGCCGGCAGCGGGATCGTCTATTGCGCGACCGTGCGCGAAGCGCAGCGGCTGCATGCGGGGCTGGAAGAGGCGGGCGAGAGTGTCGCGCTGTACCACGGCAAGTGCACTGCGGCGCAGCGCCGCGACAGCCAGTCCGCCTTCATGTCGGGCGACGTCCGCGTGATGGTGGCGACCAATGCCTTCGGCATGGGTATCGACAAGCCCGACGTCCGCTTCATCGTGCATGCGCAGCTGCCTGGCAGCCTCGACGCCTACTATCAGGAGACCGGGCGGGCAGGACGCGACGGCGAACGCGCGCAATGCACGCTGTTGCATGATGAACGGGACAAGCAGGTACAGCAGTTCTTCCTCGCCAACCGGTATCCCTCGGTCGATACGCTGGAACAAGCGGTGCGCGCGCTCGATGCGGCCGGCAAGCAGGGACCGGTCACCGCGGCGGTGCTGCGGGAGGCCCTGCCAAAGGTGGGCCAGCGCAAGCTGCAGGTCTCGCTGAAGATGCTCTGCGATGCGGGCGTGGCGCAGCGCGACCGGCGCGGCCGTTATCGCCGGATCGAGGCGAAGGCGCCCGCGGAAGGCGAGAGTGGTGGCGGCAGCGGCGGCGTCACTGCGGCCGTCGAGGCGATCGCCGCACAGTATGAGACGCGCAGCCGCGAGGACCGCGCGGTGCTCGAAGCGATGCTGCGTTATGCGCGCAGCGGGCGCTGCCGCTGGTCGATGCTGCTCGAATACTACGGCGAGCAGGGCGGGCCCGAGCGCTGCGGCACCTGTGACAGCTGTCTGCGGGCCGAAGAGGCGGCGTGCCATCCGGTCGATCCGCTGCCCCAGACGCGCAGCACGACGGAAAAGGGCGCGGGCCATGTGCCGGCGCCGCGCTTTGCGGAAGGCGATCGGGTGCGGGCCCGCCGCTATGGCGCCGGCATCGTCGTTGCGACCACGCTGGAGCGCGTCGACGTGCGCTTTCCCGATGGCGATATCCGCCGCTTCTTGCCGCGCTATCTGCGCGCCGATCAGGAGGGGCAGCACGGCAGCGTGGCGCAGCCCGCGGCGTGATGCCGCGATGGCAGGTTTCTTGCACCTTTCCCGCCATGCGCCGCACCTCGGGTGCGCGCAACACTCAGTCTAACCAGATGGAGGACACCATGGTTCAGCAGAACAATCCGGGCCAGGGCGGCGGCATGCCGGGCGCGCAACAGAACGGACGTGTCGATCCGGAAGCGGCGAATACCGATGAAACCGCCATGTCGGAGGACACCGCGGCGGGTACCGCCACCGGCACGGGTAGCGGCACGGGCGGCGCCCCCGGCGGCCAGTCCAGTGCCGCCGAGCAGGGCAGCATGCAGGGCGGCGAGGGCTCGGGCGGCACCAGCCGGGAAGGCATGACCGGCGGCACCAGCGGTGGCACCGGTGGGGCCAACACCGGCGGTGGCGCGACCAGCCCGGGCACCGGCGGCGGCATGGCGGGAGGCGTCGGCAGCCGCGATGCGACCGACAGCAGCGCAGGCGCGGCCAGTGGCGGTACCTCGGGCAGCGGCAACACGCTGGGGGACGGGACCACCGCAGGCGGCGGCGACAACGCGCAGGACCGCGAGAAGTTCAAGGACGTCAAGGTGGTGACGTCGGCCAAGGACGGCGATCCGCCGGACGCCTGAACGGCGCGGCGGCATGGCGGGCAGGCAACTCCTACATGCCGCCCCGCATTTTTATCATCGTGCCTCCGCACGCCGGGCTCGGCCCCGCCGGCAGGGCAACTCGCGGGGGCGCCTTCCCCACGGGCACGCCCCTTGCACCTGAGCAGGCATCGACGACACTAGGAGCAACGTATGAAGACCACCTGGGTTCTCGTCGCAGACGAAGCCATCGCCCGTATTCTCGAAGGAAAAAAGCCTGGCGAGGAACTGACGCCCGTCCAGGAGCTGACCCATCCCGCCGCGCATGCGGAAGGCACCGACCTTCGCCGCGATGCCTACGGGCGCCGCTCGGGCGGCGGCAATGACCAGACGCGCCAGAACACGCAGCACCACCTGCTTGGCCCGTCCAGCGTGACGGCTTCCGCCGGCGAGGAGCAGCAGCACCTGGAAGCGGAGGCATTCGCCCGACGGGTGGCAGAGTTCCTCGGCGAGTCGCTGCAACAGCGCCGCTATGACGAGCTGCGGATTGCCGCTGCACCGCGCTTCCTCGGCCGCCTGCGCAAGATGCTGCCGAGCCAGGTCGCCGGTGTGGTAGTGGACGAGGTCAACAAGGACCTCATTCATATGCAGGCGCGCGAGCTGACCGATCGCCTGTTCCCGGACCCGCGCGCCGCGGGCAGCAACACGTAGTGCGGGCAGTCATGAGGTAATGCACGGAAGCGCGCCGGCCGCAGTGGCCGGCGCGTGCGTTTCATAGGGAGGAGGCAACATGAAGCGGATTCCTGGCGGACTGCGCGCCCTCTACGGCTTGCTGCGCGACACGGTCAGCAACTGGAGCGACGACTATGCGCCGAGCATGGGCGCGGCGATCGCCTACTACACCGTGTTCTCGGTCGCGCCGCTGTTGCTGATCGTGATCTCGGTGGCCGGTATCGTGTTCGGCGCCGAAGCGGCGCAAGGCGCGGTGGTGTCCCAGTTGGAGGGATTCGTCGGCACCGAGGGTGCCCGCGCGATCGAGGACATGCTGGTTGCCGTCAGCAAGCCGGAGACCAGCGCAGTGATGACCGTGGTGGGTTTTTTCACCCTGCTGGTCGGCGCGACCACGGTGTTCGCCGAGCTGCAGAGCGCGCTGGACCGCATCTGGCGCGTCCCCGAGCGGCACAAGTCCTCGGGCGTGTGGTCGCTGCTGCGGGCCCGCGTGTTGTCCTTCGGCATGATCCTTGGCATCGGCTTCCTGCTGATCGTGTCGCTGCTGGCCAGCGCGGGACTGGCCGCGCTGTCGCGCGCATGGTCCCCGCTGTTCGGCGAGGGGGCGATCGTCGCCCATATCGTCGATCTGGTAGTGAGCCTGGCGGTGGTAACGACGGTCTTTGCCATGATCTACAAGATCATGCCGCGTGCCAACGTGCGTTGGCCCGACGTGTGGCTCGGTGCGTTCGTGACCGCGCTGCTGTTTACCATCGGCAAGGTCGCCATCGGCCTGTATATCGGCAAGAGCGGCGTGGCATCCGGCTATGGTGCCGCCGGCTCGCTGGTGGTGCTGCTGCTGTGGGTCTACTACGCCTCGCAGATCTTCCTGCTCGGGGCCGAGTTCACCTGGCTCTATGCGCACCGCTTCGGCTCGTTGCGCGGCACGCCGATCCCCGAACCGGACGCCGCGGCCAGCCGCGTGGGCGAGCGCAGTCAATCGCCGCCGGCGACGCCGAACCGCGCCAGGTAGTGCCAGACCTTCTTGAGGTCCTGCGGATCGTGCCTGCCGTCGCGCGCCGCGGCGCCGATGCAGTCCGGTGTCAGCACGCCGCCGCGCGCCAGCGCCAGGCCCAGCTGCACGATGGCATCGCCCCGGTAGTCGGGATGGCGCCGCAATTCCTCCACGCCGAGACGGAAGCCCGCGTGCCAGCGTACCTCGCACGGCAGCGCGCGAGCCTGCTCCTCGATTGCGGTGCCGCGATAGCACGGGTCCAGCACCAGGGCCTCGACATCCCGGGCCAGCTCCAGCGGGCCGTGCACATGCGCTTCGATATAGTCGTCGAGGGGATCCGCGATGGCCGAGCCGGCGTGCGCCAGTTCGATCAGCTCCATGCGCTGGGCGATGCCGACATGCACCGGGGCAAACACGCTGTCGGGGTAGCAGAAGGTGCAGCGGTCCAGCACCGACGGACGCAGGCGCAAGTGGGCCGAACCGAAGCGCGGTGAGGCGCCCATCGGATTGCCGCGGTAATCGAGCGCGCCATACTTGGGCCGCCTTGCCGGTGGCGCGGCATCATAGGCGCCGCCGAAAAGCCGGCTCTCCCACTGCCAGCGGTCCCCGCCGGGGTGCGCGGTCAGCCCGCCATTGCTGGTGCCCGTTTCGAACTGCGAGCGGTAGACGCCATCGTGCGCGAGCGCCACGAGAATCGGCACGCCCGCGCTCAGCCGGTCCGGATGGAAATTCAACGTGACCCGCAGGGTGCGGTCCAGCGGCCCGCCACGGCACTGCGCTGCCACATGCGCGAGGGCCGCGGCCTCGGGAGAGCCGGGCGTGGGATGCCATCCGGCCGCGGCGTGCCAGCCTGCGGGACGTTCCATTGGCGATCTCTTGTTCGACACCCTCTCCCCCGGATTCGACGTGGCCGCAGTGCACCCGAATGGCGCCTTTCGGCGCGGTTCTGTTGGCTTGGCAACAAAGTTCAGGCGCGCTGCAAAGTACATTACTTAGCGTGTTCCAAAGGTAGCACTGGAGGAACACCCAGGAAAACTCCAGGGAACACGCACGGACCACGGGCGCCGTACGCGCGCCACGACGACGAGCCCGGAAAGGGCCGCGGGGCCGCAGGATGGACCCCGAAGACATGGGGACCCCGAAGACATGGCGATCCTGCCGTGGATCGGCCTTGTGCCGGTCATGCCGGGGGTTTGAATCGAGACGGGAAGCGGAAGTGAATCTGATATCGGTGGCGCCATTGCCCGCAGGTCAGGCGGAGCAAGGCGCGGCGCGTGACGGCGCCGGAACGGACGGTGGCGGGGCGGGCGGCGGCGGCGGGACCACGCGCGCCGGCACAAGCCAATCGGGCGCGAGCAAGGAGGGGCTCCGATGAATCGCATTCTGCGGGGGATCGGTGCCAATGCCTTCGGGCAGGCAGTGACAGTGCTCACGCAACTGCTCAGCGTGCCGTTGTTCCTGTCCGCCTGGGGCGCGGAGCGCTATGGCATCTGGATCATGCTGATTACGGTGCCGGTCTACCTCGGCCTGCTCGACTTCGGCTTCACCGGCGTGGCGGCAAATCGCATCAACATGCTGGTCGCGGGAGGGAAGCAACGCGATGCTCTGGTCTGCTTCCAGTCGACGCTGGGGCTCGTGCTGGTCTTCACGGTGGTGTTCACCTTGCCGGCCGTCGGATTGACGGGGTTGTTCGCCGACGAAGTGGGCCGGTGGACCGGTACCACGGCGACCGAATCGATGACCGGCATGCTGATGATCGCGGTGCAGGTATTCGGCTACATGGTGGCGCTGCTGTCGTACGGCGTGTTCTGGAGCGCCGGGCGCTATGCGGAGGCCGTGATGTGGCACAACGCCTTCCGGTTGCTGGAGTTCCTGCTGCTTGCCGGCGGCGTGCTGTACCTGCAGGGTGGCTTCCTGCTGTTGCTGACCCTGCTGGCGATCAGCCGCCTGCTGCTGCTGGCGGTGCTGTATGTGCGCATGGGCGTGCTTGCACCATGGGCCCGGTTCGGCCTGGGACTGTTCTCGGTGGCGGAGCTGAAGGGCATGCGCGCGGCGGCGCTGGCGTTCAACGCGTTCCCGATCGGCAATGCGCTGAACATGCAGGGCATGACGCTGGTGGCCGGCCTGGTGTTCGGCCCGACCTTCGCCGCCTTCTTCAATGCGATGCGCACGCTGTCGCGCATCCCGTTCCAGCTGGGCCAGCTGATCAGCCAGGCGCTGTCGCCCGAGATCGGCCGGCTGTATGGCGAGCGCAATGCGACGGCGCTGCGCGCGTTGTACCGCAACGCGATGGCGGCATCGGTGGCGCTGGCCAGCGCCTGCGGCGTCGTGCTGTTCGTGCTCGGCGACTGGATCTGTGCGCACTGGACCCACGGCAAGCTGCATTTGCTGTATCCGGACTACACGTTGCTGCTGGCCGCCGCAGTCGTCAATTCGCTGTGGACGACGGCTTCGGTGATGGTCACCTCCACCAACAACCACGGGCGCCTGGCCGGCATCTTCATGGGGGCCAACGCCGCGGGACTGGCGCTGGCGGCGGGTGGCGGCGTGGTGTTCGGCGAAACCGCGGTCGCGCTGGGCGTGCTGCTCACCGAGGCGGTGGTGCTGGCTGTCCTGTTGCCGCAGGTGCGCGGCTTCGCCCGTCACGGCATGCCGGGGGAACTGGCCAAGTCCTGACAGCTCGCCGTCGCCCGTGGGCAGGGCCAACCAGGGGAGGACCCCCGTGTCCAACGATTCGAATCCATGGCTCTGTTCGCTCGCGCAGCTTTACCTGTTTGCGCGTCACGCGGAGGACGAGGGCCATGCGGCGCAGCTGGGCGCCGATGAGGTGATCGCCGCCATCGAAGACGGGTCCCTGCTGACCGTGGTCGCCCGGCGCGTGCCGATCGACTGGGACTTCGACGCGGTGCGCCATGCGGCGCAGGATCGGCCGGTGCTGGCCGCGCTGCGGCGCGTGCTGGACGACAGCGATCCGGCCGATCTGCCGCGGGATGGCGACGGCCTGTCGCTGCTTGCCGGACTGTTGCAGGCGTGCATGGATCGGGGCCACTGGGTGGTGTAGCCCGCGGCCCCGGGCGGCGTCCCCGCGCGGCGGCGTCAGTCGCGCGCGGGGATGGTCAGTCCGCGCGCCACGGCGGGGCGGGCGACGAAATGCTCGAGCACGCGCGCCACCTCGGGGAAGTCGCCGAAGCCGACCAGATCGCGCGCTTCGTAGAAGCCGACCAGGTTGCGCACCCACGGAAAGGTGGCGATATCGGCGATCGTGTAGTCATCGCCCATGATCCACTGGCGCCCCGTCAGCCGGCCGTCCAGCACCCGCAGCAGCCGCCGCGCTTCGGCGACGTAGCGATCGCGCGGGCGCTTGTCCTCGTAGTCCTTGCCGGCGAACTTGTGGAAGAAGCCGAGCTGCCCGAACATGGGGCCCACGCCACCCATCTGGAACATCAGCCATTGCAGGGTTTCGTAGCGGGCGGCCGGCCCGGCCGGCAGCAGCTTGCCCGATTTGTCGGCCAGGTAGACCAGGATCGCGCCCGATTCGAACAGCGCCAGCGGCTTGCCTTCCGGCCCGTTGGGGTCGAGGATGGCCGGGATCTTGTTGTTCGGATTCAGCGACAGGAATTCCGGCGACAGCTGGTCGTCGGCATCGAAGCGCACCAGGTGCGGTTCGTAGGGCAGCCCGGTTTCTTCCAGCATGATCGATGCCTTCACGCCGTTGGGGGTCGTCAGCGAATAGAGCTGGATCCGGTCGGGATGACGGGCGGGCCATTTGCGCGTGATCGGGAATGCCGACAGATCCGAGGCGTCGGCGGTCGAGGGATGGCTGGCGTCGATCATGGCGTGGCGCGGGCGCGGCGGAAGTGGATGGAACTGCGATGATAAGCGCTTCCCCCGGCCGGCGCTGGCCTCGGCGGGAGCGAGGCGGACCGCGGCGGTGGAGCGTGGCCCGGCTGGTTTGGTAGCATTGCCGCTTGCCGGATCCCCGCTTCCAAGGACAACAAGCCGCGCCATGACGCCGGACGACAACGATCTTTCCACCCCCGATGCCGACTCCGCGGGCAAGCCCGCGCCATCCGCCGGCCGCGCGGCAGCGGCGCGCCCTCGCCGCACGCGCCTGCGCCGTATCGGCCAGGCGCTGGTGTTGCTGCCGGCGCTGTTCCTCGTCTACCTGCTGCTGCTGGTGCCGTTCACGCCCGGCATCAGCGACATCCGCAAGCAGCGGCAGGAACTGCCCGCCCAGGTGCTGTCCGCCGACGGCAAGCTGCTGGCGGAATTCAAGCGGGCCAACCGGGAGTGGGTCGCACTGGACCGCGTGTCCCACCACGTGATCGACGCACTGATCGCCACCGAGGACCACCGCTTCTACCAGCACTTCGGCCTGGACTGGCGCCGCACGCTGTCCGCCGCCTGGCATACGGTTTCCGGCGACGTGCAGGGCGGCTCGACGCTGACCCAGCAACTGGCGCGCAATCTGTTTCCCGAAGAGATCGGCCGCGCGCAGAGCATCAACCGCAAGCTGAAGGAAGCCATCACCGCGCTGAAGATCGAGGCGGTCTACTCGAAAGAGGAGATCCTGGAGACGTACCTGAACACGGTGCCGTTCCTGTACAACGCGACCGGCATCGAGATGGCCGCGCGCACCTACTTCGACAAGCCGGCGCAACGGCTGGACGTGCTGGAGGCGGCGACGCTGGTGGGCATGCTCAAGGGCACCAGCTACTACAACCCGGTGCTCAATCCGGAGCGCGCGCAGCAGCGGCGCAATCTCGTGCTGGCGCAGATGGCCAGGCGCGGGCACCTCGACGCCGACCGGCTCAAGGCACTGCAACGGCGAGCGCTGCGGGTCGACTTCGAGCGCCAGACGCCCGAGGAGGGCCCGGCCCCGCATTTCGCCGTGCAGCTGCGCAAGTGGCTGATCGCGTGGGCCGACCGCAACGACTACAACGTCTACAGCGACGGGCTGGTGGTGCGCACGACCATCGATTCCCGCCTGCAGGCACTGGCCAACCAGGCGGTCCAGCGCCAGGGCCAGCGGCTGCAGGGGATTGCCGACGCGGCCTGGTCCATGCGAGGCGGCTGGTCGGAACATCGCGCGCTGGTCGAAGCGTTCGTGCGCGATACCCCCCAGTACCGCGCCGCCCGCGACGCTGGGCAGCAGGATCGCGAGGCGCTGGCGCAGGTGATGCGCGATGGCGAGGTCATGCGGGCGCTGCACGAGCAGAAGACGCGCATCCAGGTAGGCTTTCTCGCCATGGAGCCGCGCACCGGCGCGATTCGCGCATGGGTCGGCAGCCGCGACTTCGCCGAGGACGCGTTCGACCATGTCCAGCAGGCGCGGCGCCAGCCCGGCTCGACCTTCAAGCCCTTCGTCTATGGCGCCGCGTTTGCGCGCGGCATCGGTCCGCAGGAGACGATACGGGACGAGGCCGTCGAGATCCGGCTGGCAGGCGGAGAGGTTTGGCGCCCGAGCGACGGCGCGCCGCCCAGCGGCCGCGAGCTGACGCTGCGCGACGGGCTGGCCTGGTCCAAGAACACCATCACCGCGCAGCTGATGCAGACGGTGGGGCCGGCGCGCGTAGCCAGCCTCGCCCGTGCGATGGGCGTGCGGCACAGCGCGCTGGATCCGGTGCCGTCGCTGGCACTGGGTACCAGCCCGGTGACGCTGAAGGAGATGGTGACCGCCTATGCCACCATCGCCAACGCCGGCGCCTATCTGGAGCCGCTGATGGTGACCCGGATCGAGGACCGCGAGGGCAACGTGCTGGCCAGCTTCGCGCCTGCCGGCCCGGAGCAGGCCATGCCGGCGGATGCCGCATACACGCTGCTCGATGTCATGCGCGATGTGATCGACCGCGGCACGGGCAGGGGCATCCGCACCCGCTTTGGCATCCGTGGCGATGTCGCCGGCAAGACCGGCACCACCCAGGACAATGCGGACGGCTGGTTCATCCTGATGCATCCGCAACTGGTGGCCGGCGCCTGGGTGGGCTTCAACGATGCGCGGGTCACGCTGCGCAGCGACTACTGGGGGCAGGGCGCGCACAGCGCGCTGCCGATCGTCGGCGACGTGGTGCAGCGCGCGCTGCGGACACGGCTGATCGACGGCAGGGCGCGCTTCGAGAACCGGCACGAGCCGGGCATGCTCGATCCCTTCCTCAAGCCGATCGAAGGCTGGATCTCGGGCTGGTGGGGCGACCGCGCCGCGAGCGAGCCCGCCAGTGCCGAGCCGAGAGCGGACGCGGCCACCGGCGAAGCGCGCAGCGAGCGGACTGCGCCGACTGACGCGCCGGCGGACGCGGCGGCGGACGCGGCGGCGCCCGCGCCTGCCGAGCCCGCTCCCGAGCCTTCGGCCTCCGCGGTGCCGGCGGCGACCGGGGCGCAGGGCCAGCCCTCGGCGGCCTCGGCACCGGCCGCCGTTCAGCCGGCAACGCCGTCGGCAATGCCGGCCGCAATGTCGTCCGCAGGTCCGTCCGCCGGCGCGGCGCCCGCGTCGCCCGCGCCCGGCGTGCAGCCGCCGCAGACGATCGAGGACCTGATCGAGGAAAAGGCCGACACCGCCGGGCCGGCGCCTGCGCCCACACCTGCCCCTACGCCTTCCGCCCCCGTGCCCGCGCCGCCGTCGGCGTATCCGGAGGCCAGCGTCGCGCAGCCCTGAGCGCAGGTCATCGGCAGCGCCGCGCCCCACGGGCCGGCGCTCTGCCCACTTGCGCTATCCTGCTGCGATTGCAACCGCACGCTATCGGCCATGGGTATCCTGAGCATCAGCAATCTGGTTTCCGAATTCCTGCTGGCGTTCTCGGCGCTGCTCAGTATCATCAACCCGTTCGGCATGGCTTTCGTGCTGTTCGACCGCACGCGCTTTCTCACCACCGAGGAGCGCGTGCAGCTCAGCCGCAAGGTGGCGATCTACTCGTTCTCGGTGCTGCTGGTGGCCTTCTTCCTCGGCACCACGATCCTCGGCTTCTTCGGCATCTCGCTGCAGGCGCTGCGGCTGGCCGGCGGTTTCGTGGTGGCCTTCAGCGGCTGGACCATGCTCAACGCGCCGACCCAGCCCGCCGAAAAGCGCATCGACGCGGTGTCCTCCGGCGATGTCACGCAGATGGCCTTCTTCCCGCTGACGATTCCGCTGACCACCGGACCGGGGGCGATCACCACCACCATCGCGCTGTCGGCGAGCCGCAGCAACGAATGGCGCGACGCGCTCGAATCGGCGCTGGTCTCGGTCCTGGTCAGCATCGCGGTGGCGGTGGTCGTGTTCGTGGTGTACAGCCGAGCCGAGCGCCTGGCGCGGGTGCTGGGGCCGGAAGGCACCAATGTCGTGACGCGGCTGTCTGCGTTCCTGCTGCTTTGCGTCGGCGTGCAGATCATGCTGACCGGCGCCACCGAGTATCTGGCCACGCTGAGCGTGGCCGACTGACGCGGTCGTAAGGATTGCGGCCGCTTGTAAGGATGCGGCTCGCCCGCCCCGGCGCGTTGTCCGCAGGAATGGCCGCAAAAACCACCTGAGCGGCCGCGGCGAGCGCGGCATGGAAGTTGCGGTCCTGTGCCCCAAGGTGTCACGCGCTGGCGTGGCGATCGCCAACCCACAGCACAGGAGCATTCCATGAGCACACCCGAACAGGTCCCACCGCAGAAGCAGGAGCGCCAGCCCGGCCTCGAAACCGACATGCATCCGCGTCCGGACAGCGGCGCCGACGACTACGTCGGCAGCGGCCAGCTGACCGGCAAGGTCGCGCTGATCAGCGGCGGCGACAGCGGTATCGGCCGCGCCGTGGCGATTGCCTTCGCGCGCGAGGGCGCCGACGTGGCCATCGCGTATCTGGACGAACACGAGGATGCGAAGGAAACCGCGCGGCTGGTGCAGGAGGCGGGCCGCCGCTGCGTGCTGATGGCGGGCGACCTGGGCGACAGCGCGCATGCCGCCGACGTCGTTCGCCGCACCGTCGACGAGCTCGGCAAGCTCGATATCCTGATCAACAACGCCGCCGAGCAGCATCCGAAGGAGCAGGCCGAAGACGTGGACGAGGCCCAGCTCGAAGCCACCTTCCGCACCAACGTCTTCGCGATGTTCCACCTGACCCGCGCGGCGCTGCCCCACATGAAGGAGGGCTCGGCGATCGTCAATACGACGTCGGTGACTGCCTATCGCGGCAGCTCGCACCTGCTCGACTATTCGTCGACCAAGGGCGCCATCGTGTCCTTCACGCGCTCGCTGGCGCTGCAGGTGGTCAAGCGCGGCATCCGCGTGAACGGCGTGGCGCCGGGACCGATCTGGACGCCGCTGATCCCGTCGACCTTCACGCCCGAGCAGGTCGAGAAGTTTGGCAAGCAGACGCCGATGGGACGGCCGGGACAGCCGTTCGAAGTGGCCTCCGGTTACGTCTTCCTCGCCTCGGACAAGGCCAGCTACATCTCCGGCCAGGTGCTGCACATCAACGGTGGCGAGGTGGTGAACGGGTAAATCCGCTGCGCGGCGTGCGTGCACGCGGTGTATGATGAATTGCCCGCGTTGCACGTCCGAAGAAAGCGGACGCGTTCTGTTGTCGCGCGGGGGTTGCCCTCTCCCCCAGCCCCTCTCCCGCAGGGCGGGAGAGGGGAGCGGACCGGCAGCCATTGCCATGTCGTCGATGTGCTTCCCTCGCACCGCCGATGCGAGCCGGGGGCCGCCGCTCGTCTGCCATGCCGCCGGTGTGCTCCTCTCGCCCGCTTGCGGAAGAGGGGCCGGGGGAGAGGGCAAAGGGTAACCGGAAAGCGAAAGCATCCTCATCCCTGACTGCCCGGACTCCGCACTGCAGACATGTCAGCTTCTTCTTCCGGTTCACCCAAGGGATCCCTGCCGCCGTCCGACGCCGGAAGCCGCCTGCGCGGGTCGATGGACCCGCGCTCCAGCGCGACGTCAGGCACGCAGGATCGATCGCCGCGCGATGGTGTCGCCGCGCGGGCCGACGGAGAATCCACCCGCACCGAATCGTCCGGCAACGGCACGGCCGCTGCCTACCCCGGCACTCGGCGGTACTTCCGCGCACAGCGCCGCGCGCTGCTGGCCCTGCTCGCGGGCGTGGTGATCCTGCCCGCGGTGCTGCTGGGCACCTGGGCTGCGCTCGCCCTGCAGGGGGACATCCGCCAGGCCGAGATGCGGGTTGCGCGCCTTGCGCGCGTGCTGCAGGAGCACGCGCGCAATCTGCTGGAGTCCGACCTGCAGGTCAACAACCGCATCCGCGATCTGACTTCGGGGTGGGACGACGCCGCGCTGCGCGCGCGTCAGCATGAATTGCATGGGCGCCTGGCCGATATCGCCGGCGCGCTGCCGCAGACGGTGTCGCTGTCGATCTTCGATGCGCGCGGCATGCTGGTGGCCAGCAGCCGGGTCTATCCGGTGCCGAGCCTGTCGGTTGGGGAACGGGAGGATTTCCGCGCGGTGGTCGACCAGGGGCAGCCGGTCTTTGTTACCGGGGTGCATGCGGGCCGGCTGTCAAAGCAGCCCATCTTCAACATCAGCATGCCGCGGCTGGACCCGTCGGGCGCGGTCGCCGGCATGGTGTCGATGGCAATGCGGCCGGCCTACTTCTCCGACTTCTATCAGGAAGTCCTGGCCGAGGAAGGGGGCGCAAGGGCGGCGCTGGTGCGTGCCGACGGCGCGCTGCTCGCCGCTTACCCGGCGCTGACCGGCGAGACGATCCCGGCAGCGTTGCGCGAGACCTTGCAGCGCGAGTCGGAAGGCCCGCTGGACTGGATCTCGCGGATGCCCGGCTTGACCGGGCAGGACAGCCTGGTGGCGCGGCTGCCGGTCAATGCCGGCCTGCATGCGGTGGTCGAGATCCCGATCGAGGTGGTGCATCAGCAATGGCGCAAGCGAGTCGATTTCGCCGTCTGGATCACGCTGCTGCCATCGCTGCTGCTGTGGACCATGGTCTGGGTCAGCCTGCGGCGGCTGCGGCGCGAGGAACAGTCCTACCTGCGCTGGCAGCATGAATTCAATCTGCGCCAGCAGGTCGAGGAGCGCTATCGCCAGGCGCGCCGGCTCGAAGCGGTGGGACACCTGATGACGTCGGTGGCGCATGACTTCCGCAACGTGCTGTCCGTTATTTCGGTCAACACCGATCTGCTCATTGCCCGCCCGGAGATCGGCCGCGAGCGCGCGCTCGCCGGCATCCGCAAGGCGGTGGCGAGCGGGGTGGCGCTGAGCGGGCAGCTGATCGGCATGGCGCGCACCCGCTCGCATCGCAAGGAGGTGCTGTCGCTGGCGCAGGAAGCCGAAAGCTGGTCGCCGCTGCTGCGCTCGACGCTGGGCGGCCGGATCCGCCTGCGCTACGAGATTGCGCCAGATTGCGCCCGCATCTGTGGCGACCGCAGCGAGCTGGAACTGGCGATGATCAATCTCGCCGCCAACGCGCGCGATGCGATGCCGGAGGGCGGTACCGTGACCATCGCGGCGACCAACGTGCATCTCGATGGCAGCCGGCCTGCCGGCCTGCGCGGCAACTATGTGCTGCTGCGCGTGCGCGACACCGGTGCCGGCATGACGCCGGAGGTGGCGGCGCGCGCCTTCGAGCCGCTCTTCACCACCAAGGAGGCGGACCTGGGCACCGGGCTGGGATTGGCGCAGGTGCACGACTTCTGCCGCGAGGTGGACGGCGCGGCGGAGATTCACTCGGAGCCCGGCAAGGGCACCGAGGTTGCGCTGTACCTGCCGGCGTGGCAGCGTGCCGACCAGATGCACCACGAGCCCGGCGCGAGCGCGCGCGGCAGTTCGGTGCTGCTGGTCGCCGATCAGGCCCGCACGGTGCAGGGCGCGTTCGAATCGCTGCAGGGCAGCGGGCATCGGGTAATGCTGGTGCACGACGAGGCCGGCGCCCTCGCCGCAGCGGAGCGCTTCGGGTTCGACCTGGTGATCACCGATGCGCGGCTGGGTCCGACGCTGAGCGGCCTGACGCTGCGCGACCGGCTGATCTCCTGCTATCCCTTCCTGACGGTGCTGCTGATGACCGACGACGCCGACATGATGGCGCTGGCGGCGGTCTCGGGGCTGCCGTTCCTGCTCAAGCCCTGGACCGCCCACACGCTGGTGCGCCACGGCATCCTGATGCCGGCCGTGCGCAACCGGAACGGGCAGTCCAGCGCCTCGCGTCTGTAGGCCTGCCCGCTCGCCGGTCAGGACGATGCCGGCCGGGTTCCCGGTGTCAGTACCGCGACCGGCAGCGGCGACATCAGGTCCGCGAGCAGGATGCGCCCGTTGCCGGGAGTCACGGTGCGGCCCGTCAGCACCTCGGTCCATGGCTGATCGGGCTCCGGCACGGCCGACGCGCCGCCGCTCAGGCACAGCCGGGTATCGCCCCAGTGGCGCGCGTCGATGGTCGGCCGCTGCGCGTCGACCATCCTTGCCGCGGCCCGCGCCGTCACCACTACCACGCGCTGATCGCCCAGGCTGCGCTCGAACGCCAGCACGTGCTGCGCCGCCGCCCCTTCGCCCTGCAGCTGACGGTAGCCGCCGTCGCGGAACAGCGCCGGCATGGCCTGGCGCAGCGCCAGCAGCGCGCGCACCAGCTGGACCTTGATGCGGCCGTCGCGCCAGTCCTCCAGCCACGCCTGCCAGCCGTCTTCGCTGGCCAGCGCGCCGCGCAGCGCGGCGTAGTCCACCGGGCGCCGGTTGTCCGGATCGACGAGGCTGAAGTCCCAGCCTTCAGCGCCCTGGTAGCGGTCCGGCACGCCCGGCGCGGTCAGTTGCAGCAGGGTCTGCGCCAGGCTGTTGAGCGCGCCGGCGGCGGCGATGCTGTGCGCGAAGGTGGCGATCGCGCGCAGCAGGCCGTTGTCGTGCAGGCCCTGCAGGAAGCCGGCATAGGCGGTCTCGTAGGCTTCGTCCACCGACGTCCAGTGGCCGTGGCGCTTGGCTTCGCGCACCGATTTGGTCTGCCACGCCCGCACCCGCTCCAGCAGCGTCTCGGTCTGCTCGCGCCAGGCCGGGTCGGCGGATACCGCGCCGCCGCCCGAACTGGTCGGCTGGCCGGGCACGGCTTCCGGGGGCAGCGTGGGCGGCCAGACGCCCACCAGGGTCTGGTACAGCATCAGCCGATCCACCGCGTCGGGGGCGCCGTCGGGCAGCAGCGGGGCGGCCATCGATTCCCAGCCTCGCACGGCGGCATGCCAGTCCGCTGCCAGCTCGCTCAGTACCGCGAGCCGGATGCGGTTGTCCTCGCCGCGCTTGTGATCGTGCGTGGCGGTGGCCAGCATGGCATGCGGCCAGCGATGCGCGCGCGCCACCATGCGGGCGTGGAAGCGATCGGGGGGCATGGCCAGCGTCGACGGATGGCTGCCGACCTCGTTGCGCGACAGCAGCCGGCCGTACCGGTAGAACATGGTGTCCTCGCCGGCCTTGGCGGCCAGCGGGGGCATCAGCTGCTGCACCCGGGCGCGCGTCTCGCGCAACTGCGGCGAAGCAAGCTCGTCCGCGCAAAGCCAGGCGACGATCCGGTCGACGGTGGCCGGATCGTCGGGGCTGACGTCGCGGCGCGCGCGCGCGGCGGCCTCCTCGACGATCAGCTTGTCTTCGCGGCGGTTTTCCGGCGCCTCGTCCTGCTCGCCCAGATAGGTCCGGTAGACCTCGATCGGCTCGAGCAGCGCCGCCAGCGCCCGGCGAAAGCTCGCCAGCGTCAGGTCGCGCGTGGCCGTGTCGGCGCGCGCGCAGGCATGCAGACGGCGGCACGCGCCCTCGAATTCGGTGACCAGATGGCGCTCCAGCATGCGCCGGCGCGACGCGCGCACCAGCTCGCCATAGTCCTGCGACTCGCCCACGGTCTGGCGCCACAGCGTGTCGAGCTCGGCCTGGCCGGCGCCGTCGTGCAGTACCGCGGCGACCTCGTCCATGAAGTCGTAGCCGGTGGTGCCATCGATGCCCCAGCTGGTGCGCAGCGTCTCCTGCTCCGAGAGGATCTTCTCGACCACGATCCAGCCGCGCGCATTGCGCCCGGCCATGGCCTCGTCCAGCGCCCGGCGCAACTGCTTGCAGTAGCCGCCCGGATCGGCCAGTCCGTCGACATGGTCGACGCGGACGCCATCGATCCATCCCTCGCGGGCCAGGCGCAGCACCATGGCGTGGACGTCGTCGAACACCTGCGGCTGTTCGACGCGCACCGCGACCAGTTCGCTGACTTCGAAGAAGCGCCGCCAGTTCAGCTCGTCGGCAGCGGTGCGCCACCACGCCAGCCGGTAGTGCTGCTGCTCCAGCAGCGCATGCAGCCGCTGCACGCCGCCCTCGCTATCGGGCTGGAAAGCGTCGGCGCCGGCGGCGAGCACGCCCTGCTGCGCCACAGACTCGTCGGACAGCGGCAGCACATGCTGGCCGTAGTGCAGGGTCGCCGTGCCGCCGTCGATGACGATGCGCAGGTCGCCAGAGTGCAGCATGTCCCAGTACGGATTGCCCAGGATGGGCAGCAGCACCTTCCCTTGCAGCAGGGGGTCTGGAGAGTTCCAGTCGATGTCGAAGTGCCCCGCATACGGGCTTTGGGGCCCGCGCGCCAGCACGTCGCGCCACCAGCCGTTGTGGGTGACGTTCGCCGCCATGTGGTTGGGCACGATATCGATGACGATGCCCAGGCCCGCGGCGCGCGCCCGTTCGGCCAGCGTACGAAACCCCTCCTCGCCGCCGAGCTCGGGATTGATGCGGTGAAAGTCGGTGACGTCGTAGCCATGCGTCGAGCCCGGCGTGGCGGCGAAGATCGGCGACAGGTACAGATGGCTCGCGCCGAGCGCGGCCAGGTAGTCTACCTGCGCCGTGGCGTCGGCGAAGGTGAAGCCGCGGTGAAGCTGCAGGCGGGCAGTGGCGCGCGGAACGAGAGTGTCCGGTCCGGATGAAGACGACGACATGATGGATCCCGTCAGGCAGGTTGGGGGCGACGGCCCCAGGGGGCCGTCCGTTGTACTCAGGCGCTGGCGCTGGCGGATGCTGGCGTCGACTGTGACGACGCGTCGATCAGGCGCGCGACGGTCACGCCGGCGGGCAGCGTGCCGCTGTCCAGCGCCTGCGCGGCACCTGCCTCGCTCTCGGCGAGCAGCGTGCCCTGCGGTGCTCCGTCCACGCCCACGGTGGCCTCGCCCAGGTTGGTCCAGATCGCCAGGACCGCGCCATCGCCCAGGCGCCAGCGCGCCAGCACCGCGCCGTCGCCCAGCACCGTCACCGATTCGGTCTGCGTGCCCGGCAGGCGCGGAATCACCTCTCGCCGGCGCACGGTGAGCAGCGAGCGGTAGAACTGCACCCATGGCCCTTCCGCGTCGAACACCGGGCGCGACTGTTCGAAGGTGGTCGGCGCATTGGGATCGGGAATGCTGTCCACCTTGCTCTGGTCAGCAAAGCCGCCCATGGCGCCGAACTCGCGCCTGCGCCCTTCGCGCACCGCGTCCGCCAGTTCGGGGGGATGGCTGGTGAAGTACAGGAACGGCGTCTCGCTGCCGCCTTCCTCGCCCATGAAGACCATCGGAATATGCGGCATCAGCAGCTGCAGCGCGACCGCGGCGCGGATCGCTCGCGGCTGCGCCAGCACGGTGATTCGTTCGCCAAAGGCGCGGTTGCCGATCTGGTCGTGGTTCTGCAAGAAGGAAATGAAGGCGGTCGGCGGCAGATGGGCACTGCGCTGACCGCGGTGCACCGGCTTGCCGTCCTCTGCTTCGCGCGTGCGGTGCGCCGACGCTTCGCCCTGATAGGCGAAGCCTTCGGCGAGGATGCGGGCCAGATGCGCGGTGGCCGGGCCGCGCGCGCTGGCGACCGCGGCGGCCTCGTCATGATCGGCGATGATGCCCGCGCCGGCATTCGAGCCGGGATCGGCGTCCGGGTCCGCACTGGTGCCGCAGTAGTCGGCGTAGTAGCCGTCATGCTCGCCGGTCAGCAGCACATGCAGCGCGTGGTGCGCGTCGTCGTTCCACTGCGCGTCGTAGGCCGATTCCAGCAACTGCGCGTCGTTGTGGTCGTTCTCCAGCACCAGGTGGATCTGCCGGCCGGCGCAGCGTGCGCGCGCGATGCCCGCCACCTCCGCCAGCCAGCCCTCGTCGACGATCGCATGCACGGCATCCAGGCGCAGCCCGTCGAAGCGGAAGTCCTCCAGCCAGTACAGCACGTTCTCGGTGAAGAAGTCGCGCACCTCGGGGCGGCGGAAGTCGATGGCGGGCCCCCATGGCGTGCGGATGTCCTCGCGGAAGAAGCCGCTGGCATAGGTGGGCAGATAGTTGCCCTCCGGGCCGAAGTGGTTGTAGACCACGTCGAGCAGCACCATCATGCCGAGGCCATGCGCGGCGTCGATCAGCGCGCGCAACTCGTCCGGCGTGCCATAGCTCGATTCCGGCGCGAACGGCAGCACGCCGTCGTAGCCCCAGTTGCGCCCGCCGGGAAACTCGGCAAGCGGCATCAGCTCGACCGCGGTGAAGCCGAGCGCGGCCAGCCGCGGCAGCTCCTTCATCGCGCCGGCATAGCCGCCGCACAGGCCCACGTGCATCTCGTAGACGATGGCTTCATGCCAGGGCCGGCCCTGCCAGTACGGATGGCACCACTGGTAGGAGTCGTTCGCCGTCACCACGCTGGCGCCATGCACATCGCCCGCCTGCGCGCGCGAGGCCGGGTCCGGCACGATGGTGCCGTCGCCGAGACGGAACCAGTAGCGCGCACCGTCGCAGCAGGCGGCGGCGGCTTCGAACCAGCCGTCGCCGATGGGCTTCATCGGTACCGGGCCGGCATCCTGGATTTCGAGGCGAGGGGCTTCGCCCTGCTCGGCGAGGTCGGGGGCCCATAGCCGGAAGCAGGTGCGGCCGTCGGCCATGCGCAGCGGACCGAAGCGCGGCTGGCGCGTATCGCTGCCCGCGTTCGCGCTGGCGGTTGGCGCCGCGGCCGGCGCGGTGCCCAGGGTCTCCCAGTTCTTGCCGTTGCGGGCCGGCGAATCGCCGCCCATGGATGTGTTCGCGTTCATGGAAAAGTCGATCCGTAACTTCAATCAATGGCACCGGGAGGCAAAGACGGGGCGGACGCGCAGCTGGCCCGAGGGCCGCCTGCGCGCCGGGGCGCCCGGTCAGGTCACCCTGTGGGGGTCGGAGTCCATGACGCTGACACGATGCGCGATGACATGGCAGCGTCAGGCGGTTGCGGTGGGAAGGCTTGCCGGCAGCGCGTCCGCCGCCGTGCCGCGCCGCGAACCGCTGCTGCGGGGACGGCGACGGGCGGGGGCGGCGCCTTCCAGCACCAGTTCCTCGCTGCGCCGCGTCGTCCTGCGCGTGGCGCGCTCGGCCTGGGGCTGGGCCGCCAGTTCCAGCGCGTGCTGGGTGGCCAGCACCGGCGACAGCGCGGCGTACAGCGAGACATACTGCGCGGCGGGCCCTTCCCAACCCCACTGCGCCTGCATGCCGGTGCGCTGCAGCGCGCGCCAGGCCTTGGACTGGCGCAGCCACGACAGTGCGCGCAGGATGGCGTCGGTCATCTGGCGCGGCTCCTCGCCCTCGAAGACGAAACCGGTCGCACCGGGGGCGGGCACCGGGCCTTCCCCGGCGTCGCGTACCGTATCGACCAGCCCGCCGACCTTCGACACGATCGGAATGGTGCCGTAGCGCATCGCGTAGACCGGTGTCAGGCCGAACGGCTCGAAGCGGCTGCCGTGCAGCAGGATGTCGGCACCGGCGTGCAGCAGGTGGGCGGTTTCCTCGCGGTAGCCGATCGAGACGGCGACACGGTCCGGATAGCGCGCGGCAAGGCTCTCGAAGCCATGCTCGATGCCGTGGTCGCCGCAGCCGAGCACGGCGAACTGCACGCCGGAGTCGGCCTGCAGCGCCTGTTCGATCGAATGCAGCGCGACATCGGCCATCTTCTGGTGCGTCAGGCGGCTGCCCAGCGCGACCAGCGGCGCGGCGGCGTCGACCGGCAGGCCGAAGCGGCGTTGCAGCTCGGCCTTGCAGGCGCGCTTGCCGGTGACCGCGCTGGGCGTGTAGTTGCGCGGCAGCAGGTCGTCATGCGCCGGATCCCATGCCTGGGTGTCGATCCCGTTCGGAATCGCACCGAGGGCGTGGACGCGAGCCTGCAGCACTCCTTCCAGTCCATGGCCGAAACGCGGCGTGAGCACCTCCTCGGCGTAGTGGCGGCTGACCGTGGTGATGCGGTGCGCGTAGAGCAGGCCGGCCTTGAGGAAGTTCATCTGGCCCCAGAATTCGATGCCCTCGTGATTCAGATATTCGTGCGGAATGCCGAGGTGGGGCGCCATGCAAAGCGGGAACAGGCCCTGGAACGCCAGGTTGTGAATCGTCATGACCGAGGGCGTGCTGAGCCCCGCGATGCGCATCAGCAGCGGCGTCAGCCCGGCATGCCAGTCATGCGCGTGTACCACGCTCGGGACCGGCAGCGGCGTGCGGCCGGCGGCAATGGCGGTCGCCGCATGCGCCAGGGCGGCGAACCGCTGGGCGTTGTCGGCGTAGTCGCGGCCGGTGGGGTCGGTGTACAGCGTGCCGACGCGGTCGTATAGCGAAGGGCAGTCCAGCAGCGCGACCTGGACCTGGCTATCGGGCAGGCGGCCGACCATCAGTCGCATCGGGCTGTGGCCCGGCGGCAGCGCCAGTGCCGGCGCGCATTCTTCCAGGCGCAGCGCGCCCAGACTGCGTAGACCCACCGCGCCCGCCATCGCTTGCGGATAGCCGGGCATCAGGATGGTGACGTTCAAACCGCGTTGCTGAAGGGATCGGGCGAGCCCGCTGACCACATCTCCCAGACCGCCGGTCTTGGCCAATGGCATGGCTTCGGCTGCGACGAATAGCACGTTCGCGTTCAAGTTTTTTCTCCGCTGCTTCTTGGTATGCGCTGATGGTGAGTGACGGCCGCGATGCACCGTCCTTTGGGCTTCGTCGCCCCAGGCGGCGGGGCGCTGGCTCGCGAAGCGAAGGGTCTATGCGAAGCTCATGCCAGCACCGCAGGTTTTCCGGAAAAGTTCCTTTGAG
Source organism: Cupriavidus sp. AU9028 (assembly GCF_019795295.1). Classification (GTDB taxonomy): domain Bacteria; phylum Pseudomonadota; class Gammaproteobacteria; order Burkholderiales; family Burkholderiaceae; genus Cupriavidus. Next base: position 133,173 of record NZ_JAIMCG010000015.1, read on the forward strand.
TGCGGTGCAGCAAGGGTTCGGCGGTGGGGCACTGTGTGGTTTTGAAACACAGGGAGGGAAGAGGGAAGCCGTGCGGTGAAAAAAATACATGGCGCGGGAAGGCTGGCTTACACTGCGCATGAAAGTACCGCGAGCGGTTGCCCTCTCTCCCGACCCCTCTCCCGCAAGCGGGAGAGGGGAGCCAACCATCAGGACCGGAAACGCCATTGGTTTTCTCTGCAAGCGGGAGAGGGGAGCGAACCGTCAGGAGCGGAAACGCCAGTGGTTTTCTCCCCTCTCCCGCCCGGCGGGAGAGGGGTCGGGGGAGAGCAACCGTCTTGCCGGTCAAGCGGAAAGAGCAGGATTCCAGGGGCAACGGTGCTTGGCCATGGCGTTGAGCATGCCAAGGACTTTTCGCATGGCTGCCACCAACGCCACCTTTTTGAG
>NZ_JAIMCG010000016.1 GCF_019795295.1 Cupriavidus sp. AU9028
CGCGTCGCTCTCGCGCTCGGCTGACAACGTTGCAGCAAGTTCGACACCGCGGACATAGTGCACCGGTGCCGGCCGTTCCAACGGCAAGGCCGACACGTGCTCCGGCGCTTCGTACAGCAAACAGCCCTGCGCCCAGTCACGTAGGACATGGTGCGCCGGCTCAGCGCGCACTGCGCTCAGCGCCCGGAGCGAGCTGCTTTCAATAAGTGCAGTGACAGCGTCGGCCGGCGCGTGCTCGTGTCCATCGGCGCCGACGAGGCGAGCGCATGCTCCGCGAGCGAGAGGAGCACGCGACGCCGCTGCATGCGACCTGTCGAGCTCGCCGAGTCGCCCGACTCCCACCACTGCCATGCCATCTGCGCCTCGCTGAAGGCGGCCGCCGCCTCACTCGCCGTGCCTCGGGCCAGCCTGTCAAGGCGGTACAAGTTCCGCACCACCTTGTGGGCGGATGATCAGGCCGCAGCAAGGCGGCGAGCGCGGGACTACCCGAACGCCGGTTCGGGATTTGGCCTCCGCGGAAGTCTTCGGATCGGTCCGGTTGCGGTCTTCAAACGCGATTCCCTGCTGAGACAGCCACTCTTTCAGCGCCCGGCAGTCCGGGCACGTCGGAGTGCTGTAGATCAGGATATGCGGCGTGCTGGCTTGAGCCATGGTCGTGTCTTTACTTGCCCCGAGCGGCCAGCCAGCTTTTCATCATGGCGATTTCACCTTCCTGCGCGGAGATGACCTCCTCGGCCAGCTTGCGGACTTCCGGGTCCCAGCCATATTGCAGCGCCACCTTGGCCATGTCGATCGCACCCTGATGGTGGGGGATCATGCCCCGCATGAAATCCACATCGGCGTCACCGCTGAAGTCGATCATCATGTCTGCATGCATGCGTTCATTGCCGGCTCGGTAGGCGGCCGCCGAGGCATCGTCCGGGACGCCGGCCGCCGCCTGCTGGCCGTGTTCGCCGAGCCACCTGTTCATCATCGCGATTTCTCCTTCCTGCGCCAGGACGACCTCCTGTGCGACCTTGCGGACCTCCGCGTCCTTGCCGTACTGCAGCGCGACCCTGGCCATGTCGATCGCGCCCCGGTGGTGCGCGACCATGCCGCGCATGAAATCGAGGTCGGCGTTGCCAGTGAGCTGAGCCCCCATGCCGGCGTGCATCTGCTCGTTCACGGCGCGATACGCAATCGTCGACAGACTGTCATTGGCCGAGGCGCTGGAGGACGTCCCGTGCCCGTGATGCTTGCCGCTGGCAGCACCCTGCGCGCCAGTGCCCAAATGCGCCCTATTCTTCTGGACGGTCATCAAGCTGAGTTTATCGTTCTTCATGAAAAGAAGCTCCTTGATTTAGGTTGAGGACTTGACGGTATTGCTTGCGATTCCTGCTTCTCGGAGGCGTGCTGTAAGCGCGCGAGAGTTCAACCTGCAACCTGGGCGGCTGCTGTGCGGTGGCGCCCGACTGCATGGTGCGTTCAGTCCAGCCGCCGCCCAGCGCCTTGTACAGGTGGATGAGGTTGTTCAGCCGCGTCAGGCGTGTGCGCACCAGCGTTTGCTGCGTGCCGTACAGCGTGCGCTGCGCGTCGAGCAGCGTGAGATTGTCGTCCACGCCTTCCTGGAAGCGCTGCTCGGCCAGCTCGTAGGCTTTCTGGCTGGCTGCCACCAAAAGTTCCTCGGATCGGATCTGATCATCGAGCGTGCGCTTGCCTGCCAGCCCATCGGCCACCTCGGCGAACGCCGCCTGAATGGCCTTCTCGTAGTTGGCGATCTCAATGCGCTTTTGCACCTGCGACACGTCCAGGTTGGCAAGCAACGCACCGCCGCGGAAGATGGGCAACGTGATCTGCGGCAGGAAGCTCCAGGCCCGCGAGCCCGGATCGAACAGGCCGTCGAGCGAGGCACTGGCCGTGCCGGCGGAACCCGTGAGGGTGATCGTAGGGAAGAACGCAGCCCGCGCCGCGCCAATGTTGGCGTTGGCGCCGATCAGCATCTGCTCGGCCGCGCGGATGTCCGGCCGGCGCGTGAGCAGCTCCGACGGCAGGCCGCTCGGCAGGTCGGCCGGCACAAGGTCGGCGGGCAGGGACACCGCCTCGTCAAGCTGCCGCGACAGCTCCGGCGTCAGCGGCTTGCCCAGCAGCAGCACGAGTGCATTGCCGTCTTTTGCTGCCTGCCGCGTGTAGGCGGCGTGATTGGCCTCGGCGGTGCGCAGCGCGGTCTCCGCGCGGCGAAGGTCGAGCTGCGTGGAGTTGCCCGCTTCGACCAGCTGGTTGGTCAGGTCGTAGGAGCGCTTCTGCGTGGCGAGGGTGTCGTGCGTCAGGCGCAGCAGTTCCTGGTCGGCGCGCAGCGTGAGGTATGCATTGGCCACCTCGGACACGAGGCTCATCTGCGTTGCGATGCGGGTCTCATCGAGGGCCAGGTAGGACGCCAAGGCCCGGTCACTGAGGCTGCGGACACGGCCCCACAGGTCCAGTTCCCAAGCGGCAGTCACCCCGGCCACGTCGTAGCGCCGGAGCACGGCGCCGTTCCCCGTGGTGCTGAGGTCTGCCGGCAGGCGCTCGCTCACGCCGCTGGCGGAAACACCCAGGTTCGGCAGCATCTCGGCGCGCTGAATGCGGTACAGCGCACGCGCCGCCTCGACGTTAAGCGCGGCTTTGCGCATGTCCCGGTTGTTCTCCAGCGAGATGCCGATCAACTGCTGCAGTAGCGGGTCGCGGAAGAACTCACGCCAGCCGATGTCGGCCGTGATCCCGGCGTCGGGCGTCCCGGGCGCCTGCTGAACATAGGCCCCGCCGGAGGGATAGGCCGTGTCGATCGGAGCCGCGGGCCGGTCGTACTTCGGTGCCATGGAGCAGCCGGCCAGCGCCGCCGCGAGGGCGAGCGGCGCGAGCGTCCTGATGGATCGGGAGAGTGCGAAAGGCGTCTTCATATCGTGTGTCCTCCTGGCCATCATGCGCGCTGATCGGTCATGCCGGCGCTGGCCTGCCGCGCTTCGCGGCGTAGTGCGAGTTTGCGCACCACGACGTAGAACACCGGCGTGAGCACTAGGCCGAATGCCGTTACGCCTAGCATGCCGGCAAACACCGCGCTGCCCATGGCGTGGCGCATCTCGGCGCCTGCGCCGCTGGCCAGCACCAGCGGCACCACGCCGGCGATGAAGGCCAACGAAGTCATCAGGATCGGGCGCAGCCGCAATCGCGCGGCTTCAAGCACGGCGGCCAGCGGAGCGAGACCTTCGCTCTCCTTGGCGCGGGCGAACTCCACGATCAGGATGGCGTTCTTTGCGGCAAGGCCGACCAGCACCACGAAGCCGATCTGCGTGAAAATGTTGTTGTCGCCCCCCGAGAGCCAGACGCCGGCGATCGCCGAGAGCAGCGCCATGGGCGCGATCAGCAGCACCGCGAACGGCAGCGACCAGCTGTTGTACTGGGCCGCCAAGAACAGGAAGGCCAACAGCACCGCCAACGCGAAGATGTAGATCGCGGTGTTGCCGACGCGCTTCTCCTGGAAGGTCAGGTCCGTCCATTCATAGGTCATGCCGTCCGGCAGCGACTCGCTCACGATCTTCTCGATCGCGGCAGTGGCCTGGCCGGAAGAGTATCCCGGTGCCGGCCCGCCGCTGATGTCGGCCGAGGCGAAGCCGTTGTAGTGCATCACTCGGTCGGGACCGGAGCTGCGCTCGATGGTCGCGATCGCGCTGAGGGGAATCATCTCGCCCGCCGCGTTGCGCACCTTGAGCATGCCAATGTCCTCGGCCTGCATGCGGAACTGCGCATCGGCCTGGGCCATGACCCGGTAGGTACGCCCGAAGCGGTTGAAGTCGTTGACGTAGAGCGAGCCGAGGTTGACCTGCAGGGTGTCGAACACCTCGGTCAGCGCCACGCCCTGCGACTTGGCCTTTACGCGGTCGATGTCCACACGCAACTGCGGCGCGTTCGTCTGGAAGCTCGCCAGCATGTTCGCCAACTCGGGCGCCTGCATGGCCTTGGCCATGATCTCGCTTTGGGCCTGCGCAAGCGCCTCGGGACCCAGGCCGGCGCGGTCCTCGATCTGCAGCTTGAAGCCGCCCATCGAACCTAGGCCGGGCACCGGTGGGGGCGGGAAGATGGCGACGAAACCGTCCGGGATCTGGCTGAACTTGCCCATGAGCTTGCCCTGGATAGCAAAGGCCGACAGCGAGGGGTCCTTTCGTTCATCGAAGGGCTTGAGCATGGCGAACATCAGGGCGGTGTTCGGCTGGTTCACCGGGCCATTGACGGATAGGCCGGGAAAGGCCACCACGCTTTCGACGCCAGGCTCGGCCAGCGCGATCCTGGTCATCTCCTTGACGACCGCCTCGGTGCGGTCCAGCGAGGCGCCGGTCGGAAGCTGCGCGATGCCGACGAGGTAGTACTTGTCCTGGGCAGGCACGAAGCCCGCCGGCACCTTGTGGAAGCCCAGCCAGGTCAGCCCGAGGAAGCCGACGTAGAGCAGCACCACGATGGCGCTGCCCCTCACCGCGCGGCGCACGCCCCCGACGTAGGCATTCGAGGCGCTGTCGAAGAAGCGGTTGAAGCGGCGAAAGAAACCGCCAAACACGCCGTCGATGATGCGCGTGACGCGATCAGGCCTGGCCGCGCCATGGTGCGGTTTGAGCAGGATGGCGGCCAGCGCGGGCGAGAGCGTGAGCGAGTTGATCGCCGACAGGATTGTCGAGAACGCGATGGTCAGCGCGAACTGGCGATAGAATTCGCCTTGCAGCCCTGACAGGAACGCCGAAGGGACGAAGACCGCTGCCAGTACCGAGGTGATGGCCAGGATGGGGCCGGTCACCTCGTCCATGGCCTTGCGTGCCGCATCACTGGGGGATTCACCCAGCGCCATGTGACGCTCGACGTTTTCCACCACCACGATCGCATCGTCCACCACGATGCCGATGGATAGCACGAGTCCGAACAGCGACAGTGTGTTCAGCGAGAAGCCGAACATGTGCATTACCACGAAAGTGCCAACCAGCGAGACCGGCACGGCGATGAGGGGGATGATTGACGCGCGCCAGGTCTGCAGGAACAGAACCACCACGATCACCACGAGGACGATGGCCTCGAGCAGCGTCACCGCGACGGATTCGAGTGAGGCTCGCACGAAGACCGTGGGGTCATAAGCGATCCGGTATTCGATGTCTTGAGGAAATTCTTTCTGCAGCGCCTTCATCGTCGCCTGGACGGCAGCCGAAACATCCAGCGCGTTGGCGCCTGGGCTCTGGATGATCTGCATTGCCACCGCCGGCTCGCCGTTGAGCAGGCTGCGCAGGGTGTATGAATCGGCGCCCATGGCGATGCGCGCAACATCGCGCAAGCGAGTGACCTGGCCGTCGGTGCCTGCCTTCACGACGATGTCGCCGAATTGCTCCACGCTCGACAGGCGTCCCAGGGCATTGACTGTGACCTGGAATGCAGCCGAGGTATCCGGCTGTTGGCCCACCGAGCCGGCGGCAACCTGTACGTTCTGCTCACGGATGGCCGCGACCACATCGCTCGCAGCCAAGCCGAGCGCGGCGACTCTGGCGGGATCAAGCCAGACCCGCATCGAATACTCCCCTGCCCCCCAGACCCGGACATCGCCGACGCCCGGTATACGCGCGAGAATGTCCTTCACATGCAACGTGGCATAATTCGAGAGATACAGGGGGTCATATCGGCCTTCCGGTGAGGCCAAATGCACCACCATGAGAATGTCCGGCGACGTTTTCTCGGTGACAACACCGACGCGCTGAACCTCTGGGGGCAGGCGCGGCAATGCACGTGAGACCCGGTTCTGTACCTGGATTTGCGCGATGTCAGCGTCGATGTGCTGCTCGAAAGAGATGGTCAGCACCATCGATCCGTCCGTGGACATCTGGGATTGCATGTACATCATGCCTTCCACGCCATTGATCGCTTGCTCCAGCGGCGATGCCACGGTGTCGGCGATGACCTGTGGGTTGGCGCCGGGATAACTGGCGGTGACCTGCACCGTGGGCGGCGTAACCTGGGGGTATTCGCTCAGCGGAAGTTGGAAGTAGCTGATCGCACCCGCGATCAGCATCAGCATCGACAAGACGATGGCGAAGATCGGCCGGTTGATGAAGAAGCGGGGGAAGTTCATGTGCGGGCCTCCACCGAGCCGGCCGTGCCGTCAGCCTTGGCCCTCCTCGCGCCCTCTGCCTTGGCAGGTGCCACAGGCGCAGCGGAGGCACTCGCTGCAGCCTTCGGCGCGTTGGCGGCGCCGGCGTCCAGTGCTGCGGGCGCCTGCATGGGTACCATGCGTGGGCTGACCGCCATGCCGGGGCGTACGAGCCCCTTGAGGACAACCTTCTCGCCGGCCTGCAAGCCGCGGTTGACGACGCGCAGCCCGTCCACCAAAGGGCCCAGCTCGATGGGACGGTACTGGGCGTGGCTGTTCTCGTCTACCACGAGCACATAGTTGCGCCCTTGGTCCGTTCCCACGGCCTGATCGTCGATGAGGACGGCCTGGCGCGGCGCGCCGGTGGACAGCCTGGCCCGGGCGAACAGGCCGGGTGCCATGCGACCATCCGGGTTCGGCACGACGGCTCGAGCGCGAATCGTGCCGGTGGTTCGGTCGATGGTGTTCCCCACGAAATCGAGCACGCCCTTGTGAGGAAAATCCTTGTCCGTGGTCAGTCCAACCTGCACGGGCAACGGGGCCTTGTTGTCGCCATCCGCGCCCGGTCGCGCGCGGCTCAAGATGTTCAGGTAGGTGGCTTCGTCAATGTCGAAGTACACGTGCAGGGGATCGATGGACACGATCCTGGTCAGCAGCGTGGCCCCACCGGCACCGCTGCCGCTGACCAGGTTCCCCTCCGTCACCAGCACGCGGTCAACACGCCCGCCGATCGGCGCCGTGACGCGGGTGAAGGAAAGGTCCAGCCGAGCCGCAGCCACAGCGGCCTTGGCCGCCTGCACCTGCGCCTGGCGCGCGCTGCGCGCGGATACGGCATCGTCGTAGGATTTGCGTGAGACGGCGCCGGTGGCGATCAGGCGCTCGGCGCGATCAAAGTCGGCCTGCGCCTGGCTGGCGAGCACCTCTGCCTGCCGCAGTTGCGCCGTGGCCGTATCGAGCATCACCTGGAACGGCCTGGAATCGATCTGGAACAGCAATTGGCCCTTGCGCACCAGGCTGCCCTCGGGGACGCTCACGGCATCGACCGCACCGCCGACACGCGAGCGTAGCTCGACGGTTTTCGGCGCCGCCAGGAAGCCGGTGTACTCGGCCGATGGCGCGACCGTGCGCGTGACAACCTCAGCCACTGGCACCTGCGGCGGCGCCGGCGTGCTCGCTGGCGGCGCGGCAGCATCGTCCTCGTCCCTGGCGTCGCGGGCTGCGATCGCTATCCCGCCGATTGCTGCGATGGCGCCCGCCATCACAACAATTCTGATTTTCCTTCGCATGGACCTGCCCTCTTTCTGAATGCAGGGCTTCGGCCCTTCCGAAGCGCTCTGCAGAAATTTGTGTGCAGGCTAGGTGTTACAACGACGGCAAGGTCAAGCCCTTCTGGCTGCCTTATCGGCGGACTGCATGGAGAAGGAGATGGGGTACTCGGCGCCCTCGCCGTGGTCGGCCTCGGCCCCGGCGCTTGAGGCGCAGCGCTTCAAGCGCGAACGGGGATGGCGCCGGTGTCGGGCCGCACGGCGATCCATCGGCCCTTGATGCCCGGCACCGTGGGCCGCTGGTCGCACAGCACTGCTGCCGACGCTGGAGGGCTTTTCTGGAACGTCTGGATTTAACCCTCAAGTGGACGGCGAGCCGGCTTGCAAGGCCTCAATGCTTATGGCCGGGGGCGGAATGATCGTGGCCATGGTCGGCACGGTGGTCATGCCCGCCCCCATGCTTGAGACCTCGGTGGTCGTGGCGTTCCACCGTGGGTTGCAGGCTGCAGGCGTTCTCGTCGGCATCCGCGTTCCAGTCGATGCCGACCGTGGCGTGTTCGATGCTGAACCGCTCTTGCAGCACGGCTTCGACGCGCTTGACCACGCCCCGCGCTTCCTCGTCCGAGTGGGGACGTACATGGAGAGTGGCCATCGTGCGGCCGGACGTGAGCTGCCACACGTGAACATGGCTGACGGCCGCCAGGCCCGGCACGGCTCCCATCAGACCCTGGGCTACCTTCTCGGGCGAAGCATCCGCGGGTGCGCCTTCGAGCAAAATGTGAATCGACTTGGCGAGCAGCTTCCACGCGCTGCGCAGGATCAGTGCAGCCACCAGAACCGACAGGATGGGATCGATGGGCGTCCAGCCGGTCAGGTAGATGACAACCGCGGCGACGATGGCCCCCACCGAGCCCAGCAGGTCGCCCATGACGTGCAGGATGGCGCCGTTCACATTGACATGATCGGTCTCGCCACGGGTCATGATCCACAGCACGAGCACGTTTACCAGCAAGCCGAGCACCGCGACAATCATCATCGGGCCGGCCAGAATGCCGGACGGCGCCTGCAACCGCTCCCACGCTTCATAGCCGATCCAGGCGACGATCGCAAACAGCGTCACGGCGTTGAGGAACCCCGCGATGACCTCGAAGCGCAGGTAGCCGAAGGTACGCTTGCTGTCTGCGGCGCGACGGCCGAACCGGAAGGCGGCATAAGCCAGCGCCAGCGCTGCCGCGTCGGTCAGCATGTGGCCAGCGTCGGCCAGCAGGGCCAGCGAGCCCGACATCACGCCGCCAACGGCCTCCAGGACCATGAAGCCGAAAATCAGGAAGAAGGCCAGCAGGAGCTTGCGCTCGTTGGCGCTCGTCACTGTGGGGGTGTGGTCGTGATCATGGTGATGATCGTGTGAATGGGATCGGAGCATGGCGGCCTCGGACAGTTGGTAATGGACTGCAGGCGTCAATATAACAAATGAATATGTATTCATGTGAATGCAGCTACCTGCACCGACCGAGGCTGATGCGTTGCACGCGAAAAGAGAGCGTGGTTCGGAAAGTGCGCCTGCCCGAGGGCTGGACACCTCCCTCCCCCGCCCGTACTGACGTAGTGATGGGCTCGATGCCGGCTGGGCTCGAGCAAGCGCCCCGCCCTGCAACTTCGTTGCTGGACTACTCGTCGCTGTGGTCTTCTCCGATGTGAGTGGTCATGTCCAGCAGCACTTGGCTCACGTGCTTGTCGGCCACCTCGTAGAAGATCTGCTTGGCCTGGCGCACGCCCTTGACGAGGCGCGCTCCACGCAGCAGCCGCAGATGGTGGCTCACCAGGGACTGCGACAGTTCGAGGGTCTCCGCGATGTCGCCTACCGAGGAGGAGCCCTTCATGCAGCACAGCATGATTCTCAGCCGAGACGGGTCCCCCAGAAGGCGGAAGGTCTCGGCGAGGATGGTCACATCGTTGTGCGACAGGGATGCCAGGTCGGCGGTTGGACCGTGCGGTGCGCTGGCCGGTTTGCGTGAAGTCATTTCTTGAGAATTCCTATCCTCGAACGGCTGTTCATACGCTTCAGGATCAACGAGGCTGCGGCAGCTTAATCGCACGCTCAGCGAACGACCAGGGAAAAGCCGGGCAGCCAAGGCCGCCGGTCCGAAGGGAAGTGGGAGTTTCGGAATCCGGCAGCACCAAAAGACGCTTGACCTTCCCATGATCGTAAACCCTAGCCTCCCGATATGTCGAACACGGCCCAAAAGGAGCTCACCATGAGCATGCCAATCACGAATGATGCTGCTAGCTCAGCAGCGATCAGCCTGCCCATCGAGGGCATGACTTGCGCGAGTTGCGTCGGTCGAGTCGAGGCCGCGCTGGCCAAGGTGCCGGGCGTGGGCAGCGTGTCGGTCAACCTGGCAACAGAGCGGGCGGACCTCCGCCTGGCTAGCCCTGTCGATCGGATGGCGCTGATCCAGGCGATCGAGAAGGTCGGCTACGACGTGCCGGCCGGGACCGTCGAGCTGACGGTCGAGGGCATGACCTGCGCGTCCTGCGTGGGCCGGGTCGAGAAGGCGCTCCAGGCCGTGCCCGGTGTCACTGAGGCCACGGTGAACCTGGCGACCGAGCGCGCCACCGTGCGCGGCGTGGCCGCTGTGGCAGACCTGATCGCTGCCATCAAGAAGGTCGGCTACGAAGCCGGTCCCGTCGACACCGGCGCGCAGACCGACGAGGAAGCCGCCGAGAAGAAGGACGCCGAGCGCGCCGAACTCAAGCGCGACCTGACCTCGGCCGCCGTGCTCGCGCTGCCGGTGTTCGTACTCGAAATGGGCGGGCACATGATCCCCGGCATGCACGAATGGGTTGCAGCCACCATCGGCATCCAGCAGAGCTGGTACTTGCAGTTCGTGCTAACCCTGCTGGTGCTGGCCATCCCAGGGCGGCGCTTTTACGCGAAGGGTCTCCCGGCGTTGTTGCGCCTGGGTCCCGACATGAACTCGCTGGTTGCGGTCGGCACGGCCGCCGCCTTCGGCTATTCGATGGTCGCCACATTCGCGCCGGGCCTGCTGCCGGCCGGCACGGTGAACGTGTACTACGAGGCGGCCGCGGTCATCGTGGCGCTGATCCTGCTGGGACGCTACCTGGAAGCGCACGCCAAGGGCCGCAGCTCCGAGGCCATCAAGCGCCTGGTTGGCCTGCAGCCCAAGGAGGCTCGCGTGCTGCGCGACGGCCGTGTCGTGGACATTCCGATCAAGGACTTGGCCCTGGGCGACATCGTGGAAGTACGCCCTGGAGAGCGCGTTCCGGTCGATGGTGATGTGATAGAGGGCCGGAGCTTCGTGGACGAGTCGATGATCACCGGCGAGCCGATTCCCGTCGAGAAGGCGGAAGGCAACACCGTGGTGGGCGGCACCGTCAATCAGAAGGGCGCGCTGACGCTGCGCACCACCGCTGTGGGCGGCCGCACCATGCTTGCGCAGATCGTCCGCCTGGTGGAGCAAGCCCAGGGCTCCAAGCTGCCGATCCAGGCCGTGGTGGACAAGGTGACGTTGTGGTTCGTGCCGGCCGTCATGCTGGCCGCCGTGCTGACCTTCCTGGTTTGGCTGGTGTTCGGCCCGTCGCCCGCGCTGTCCTTCGCGCTGGTCAATGCCGTGGCGGTGCTGATCATTGCCTGCCCGTGCGCCATGGGCCTGGCCACGCCCACCTCCATCATGGTCGGCACGGGCCGGGGCGCCGAGATGGGCGTGCTGTTCCGCAAGGGTGAAGCGCTGCAACTGCTCAGGGACGCCAAGGTCGTGGCCGTCGACAAGACCGGCACGCTGACCGAAGGCCGCCCGGTCCTGACCGACCTCGAGATTGCCGAGGGCTTTGACCGCAACCAGGTGGTCGCGAAGGTTGCCGCTGTCGAATCGCGCTCGGAGCATCCGATTGCGCGCGCCATCGTCGAATCGGCCGTGGAAGGTGGCATCGCGGTGCCGACCATGACGGACTTCGACTCGGTCACGGGCATGGGGGTGCGTGCCACTGTGGGCGATTCCCGCGTCGAGGTCGGTGCCGATCGCTTTATGCGTGAACTGGGTCTGGACGTTGGCGGCTTCGCTCGCACGGCCGAGCGCCTGGGCAACGAGGGCAAATCACCGCTCTATGCCGCCATCGACGGCCGCCTCGCCGCCATCATCGCGGTGGCCGACCCGATCAAGGCCAGCACTCCGGCTGCCATTGCAGCCCTGCACCAGCTTGGCCTGAAGGTGGCCATGATCACCGGCGACAACGCACGTACCGCGCGGGCCATCGCCAAGCAACTGGGCATCGACGAGGTTGTGGCCGAAGTGCTGCCCGAGGGCAAGGTCGAAGCCGTGCGCCGGCTGAAGGCCAGCCACGGCCAGATCGCTTACGTAGGCGACGGTATCAACGACGCGCCTGCGCTGGCCGAGGCCGACGTTGGCCTAGCGATAGGCACCGGCACCGATGTGGCGGTGGAATCAGCCGACGTGGTTCTGATGTCGGGCAGCCTGCAGGGCGTGTCCAACGCAATCGCGCTGTCCAACGCCACCATCGGCAACATCCGCCAGAACCTTTTCTGGGCCTTCGGCTACAACACTGCGCTGATCCCGGTGGCCGCGGGAGTGCTGTACCCCGCGCACGGGGTCTTGCTTTCGCCGGTCTTCGCGGCCGGCGCGATGGCGCTTTCGAGCGTGTTCGTGCTCGCAAACGCGCTGCGCTTGCGCCGCTTCCAGCCGCCGTTGGCGGGGGATACCGCTCGTTGAGAAGGGAGAACGTCATGAACATCGGTGAAGCATCCAAGGCTTCGAAGGTGTCGGCCAAGATGATCCGCTACTACGAGCAGATCGGTCTGATCCCCACGGCCAATCGAACCGATTCCGGCTACCGCGCCTACGCCAAGGAGGACGTACACCGGCTGCACTTTATCCGGCGCGCACGCGACCTCGGATTTTCCGTCGCCGAGATAACGGACCTGCTTGGGCTGTGGAACGACAAATCGCGCCAAAGTGCCGACGTCAAGCGCCTGGCCCAGCAGCACATCGCCGAGTTGGACCGGCGCATCGCCAGCATGCTGGCGATGGCCGAGACGCTCAAGGCGCTGATCCGATGCTGCGTGGGCGATGAACGGCCCGACTGCCCGATCCTGCTCACGCTGGAGCAGCCTGATACCAGCGATGATCCGCCCGAAGCACGCACCGGTGCCGTGCGCCGCCGCACGCGTGCCAACGGATCGTTGAAAAAAAAGCCGCATACGTACTGAGCCGTCAATAGAGATATGCCAAAAATCACCGTCTTGCCCCATCCTGAACTGGCGCCCGAGGGCGCCGAGCTGAACGTGCCGGCCGGCACCTCGATCTGCGAGGCGCTGCTGGACAACGGCATCGAAATCGAGCATGCCTGCGACATGAGCTGCGCATGCACGACCTGCCACTGCATCGTACGGAAGGGGTTCGACTCCCTCAACGAGGTCGAGGAGTGCGAGGACGATTTGCTTGACCGGGCCTGGGGGCTGGAGCCGCGTTCGCGCCTGAGTTGCCAGGCTATCGTGGCGAACGAGGACCTGACCATCGAGATTCCGAAGTACACGGTCAACCACGCCAGGGAGAACTAATAGGGCATGGCGGGCCGCCAGGCTCGCCGTTCTGCGACTGGGTCGTTCTGGCAGGGGGGAGGACTTCGTTGCGGCGACCCAAGTGTCGATTCCCCGGGCACTCTTCATCGGCACCGTCGCGACGCGTCGGTCCTCGAGGTGGTCTATGTCGATGACAGGGAGCCCAGGTGGGCCTGCGTGGGCGGGAACGGCAATATGCCGCCGGCCTTCGTGTTTGGACCGGCAACCATATGATGGGGCGATGGCCCTGTGGAGGTGAATCGGCTACTTGAAATGCACTGAGCGCCGCGCCAGGTACGGCGCAGCGCTGGTGCTCGCATCGCGGGCAACCTAGTGCAGGCCAACCGCGCTTCGGCGTTACTGGGCTCTCGGCGGGAAGCCAGCCGCGCTCAGGGCCGCGGCGATCTGCTTTTCCGAGACCGCAGTCTGCACCTCAACGCGCCGGGTCGGCGGGTCTGTGACTATCGTGGCGGTCGGGTCGATCGACTGGATTGTCTTGGTAACGGTGCGAGCGCAGCCGCCGCAGGTCATGTTCTCGAGATGAAATTGCATGGAAAACTCCGTCCGGGTGGATGCTTGAAGCTTGGTCCTTGCCAGGGTTGGAAGGTCAAGCGCTACCTGCGTCCCCACCACAGCCATTGGCCAAATGCTAGTCGCGGTCGGACGGTGGCGTTTTCACACGGTCCGGAAAACCCGAACTTGCTGGTAGCGCCGTTGACTGCCTGCGGCCAGTCGGAAACGTCTCATTAAGGGCAACACTTCGGGAACCGTATCCCGGCATGGATCGAACTGGTCGGCAATCCGGCGCGGGCAGGCGCGGACCTTACCCGTGCTCACTGAGTCGCCGGACCTCGTCGCCGACAAGTTCGGACAACTCCGGCAGGCGCCATGGCGGGGCGGCAAACACACTATTGTTAGTGTCGGACGAAACGCAGAGCCGGATCTGCCTTACCGTCTCCTGACTGTATTCGACTCTCACAACCCGAGTGGTGCTGGCCGGACGCCAGTCACCTGCTTGAAGAAAGTACGTTGTACCACTGCCATGCTCGAGCGGATCCACCATCAGTTCGAAACTTGAAGTCAGGAAGTTGTGCAGCTCGGACTTTGTCATGACTATCTAGCATCGAGAAAATGCGCTGCTCCTACCTCCGCATGGTGCAAGCCTCCAGTCTCGCCAGAGCTTCGCTGCCCTCCAAGAGGGCTGGCTCGTACTTCCGGCGGGAACGCCGCGCGCGCGGATGCTGAGGCGCCTCGCCATCGCAAAGCGCGCACCCCCACTTCTTTTCATCCTTGCGCTGGCCATTGACGCAAGGAGGTGAATGCATTTATACAGGAAGCGAAAAGTCGGGACCGGCGTCGGCAGCTGCCTGTAACGGTGGGCGGACCCCCGACTTCCTATTCTGCGGGCGCTCGATCGAGCGCCCTTTTCTCGCACGCGTCAGTTCGTCGCCCAGTCAACCATGGCGGTGGGCGAACACGGCTGGCTACCTGGCCTCCTGAGGCTGACCTTCGCACGGCGCAGCTGCGCACGGCCGTAGTGTCAGGGCGTCACGGCGCGAGGTGGCTTCGGCCGCGCCGCCCCGTTGTCCCTGCTTCGCAGACGAGTTCGGATCTCCGCCGGCGTCAAGACAGCGGCGCGGGCCGGAGGCAGACGCGCGTCCCAGATGACGTCTTTTCCGCCCCGATTATCCGGATGGCGGAGGCCCCAGCCCCGTCGACGGGCTGTCCAGTGGCTGTCGCGCGGACGTGACCCGGTCGCGGGCGCCGGCCATGGACGCTTGCGCCAGGGCCACGACGGAGGCGCCCGATGCATAGGCCTCGTCCGCGGCGCCGCGATGGTCGACAGATCGCCGTCGTGGTCGCTCGCGCGGAAGCGGGCCCAGGCACCCGGCACCAGTCGGACCTAGATCTGCGCCCAAGACCGATTCACCGCGTCGGCGAACAGCTGCGTGGTTGGGCGCACAATAGTCTCGACGGCACACAGGGCAATCACGCTGCTACCGCCTCGCGTGGCCTCGTCCGCCAGCGCCGCATGACCCGAAGCGTGGGGACCCCAGTGCGGGTCGACTTTGGGGCGAAGCAAGGGCCCAGTGTCAAGCGAGTCAGCAGCACGGCATCCGCGCCGCGCGCCAGCTCCTGCACGGCGTCACGCGTCTGGCACGCAATGGCAGGCGTCAGTCCGCCGGACCGCTCGGCGGCGAGCAGCAAATCGGCCCGAATTTGGTGGTGCAACGCTGTCAGCGGCAGAGCCAGTTGCTGCGCGCGTGGAAAACCTCGATGTTGCTGTGGGCAGTATGCAAAGCAGGCGAAGCGCATCCGGTCCCTCCCAGTGTGAGGCCGTAGTGTCCCATGACCGCCCGGCGCGGCCGCCCTGCCCGTTCGTTGCCGGCGCGCCAAGGCCATGGGGTCGTCGCGAGATCATCGTCGGTGCACCCGCACTGCCGCAGTGGCCAACACGCGGACTGCACTGACGATGCGAGCGGGATGAGCCCGCACCGTGGCCGGGCAGGGCCCGTCCCGCTCGCCAAGGGATTTGCGACCTCGATGATCGGGCCCCATGCCGATGGTCGCCACCTCGACCAGACCCCTCACCGAGGGACAGCCGGAGCGTTCCTGCACGACGACGCCGCGTCCCTGCGCTGACCGTTCGGCTGCCCAATATGCACGCGGGAGCACCACGATCCGCCGTAACCCGCGTTTTTCCGTACCTTGATAAGGTTTCTTATCAAGGTATGGAAAAATAGTGTACGGGTAGTAAGCAATCTTAAACCCACATCCTTTAGAATGTGCGTTGCACCCCATCTGACTAATCGCCGAAGACCGGCGAACCGTGCACTACCCCGGACCCTCTTATGAACGACCGTGTCAGGAAGGCTTTGTCGCGCCTCACTCGCCAGCACTTCGAGGCCGCCGCTCTCGCGTGGGACCCCATTGAAGGATACCCGCCCTTCTACGTTGCCCCGCGCCAGTGGTACGTCATCATCAACCGCCGGCACTATCCGCCCCGCGCCATCACAGCTCTGGCGATCGAACTGGCAGGTTTTGGCCGGCTCACGCCTGCGGATTTCGCCCGGTCTAACCGGCTCCTCCATAAGACGCTGCAGGCGCTTAAGTTTCGGGTGGTTGAACTTGGGGTCGGGCAACACGCACGGAAACGGGTAAATCTTGAGATCGGGTTGGCAGTAGGCCAGCGAGCTCGGCCTGACGATATCGACGCCACGCACGTGCGCGCTGCGGCTAAGCAGTGGTCAAGGGATAGGAGCTTCCAGAATTTTGGCGATTCCCTTCGGTACGACGTCCTAGTTGATCCGCGAGCCGACGGCAATATCAAACCTTTCCCTCCGAAGGCCATCGTCGCTATTGCGGCAATGAAGGCTGGCTTTGCGCCGTTGCGAACGAACCAGTTCTCCGGGGCGAAGAACGGCGCGTGGCACGGCCGGCTTCAAGAACTCGGGTTCGAGATCGTGGACAAGCGTCCTGGCAGCACACGGACGGTGAAGGTAACGCACCGGCCGGGTACTGCCTCGGCGGCCGCCGACAGGAAGGATCTTCAGAAGGCCTTGCGGGGCCGGCAACCCGTGATTGTGGAGAACGACCCCGAGGACGACATGCTCGATGCGCTGATCCGGGATCCTTCGCTGCCCGATAGCGTCCGTCGGAAGGTGGCGACTCGGCTCGGTCAGGGCAAGTTCCGAGAACGACTGATGGTCGCCTATGGGGGGCGCTGTGTACTCTCCGGCATCGACGTTCCGGAAGTGCTCCGTGCTGCCCATATCAAGGCGTGGGCGAAGTGTGAGGCGGACCCAACCGCCCGCCATGATCTCCACAACGGTCTGCTGTTACATGTGACCTATGACAGCCTATTCGAGGCCGGGCTGATTGCCTTTGACGACACCGGCAGGATCCTGATTGCCACCCTCTTGACGACCGAGCAACGCTCCAAGCTCGGTCTGAACAGTGCGATGCGATTACCGGGGACCGTTTCCCCCCGTCGACTAGGTTTCTTACGGGCGCATCGAAACGCCCACCACGATAAAGGCCGGCGCTATGAGTGAAAGCTGGGCCGGCTCCGCAATGGATGCCGGGAAGAATCCGCCGACCAGAACAGCGCCCCAGCGCCGGCGCTCAATCACGCGTCGTCAGCTGCACCGCGGCCATTTCGGTTTCCTGCGCGCCATCATTCAGGGGCTGCATGCCCGCCCAATGTGGGAACGCTACCTTGCCGAGGAAGGCGAGATCGAGGCCGAAGGACCTGCCCTAAACACGGAAAGCGAGGATGAGGCCGCTTTCGCTGGCTATCCGAAAGTTCGCCGAGTGACCGCTTGGTTGCGAGGCGAGCTTGCGGCCGCTGCGCTGCGAGCGCATCGTCCCGGCATGGCGCGGCTGGTCCAGGTCGATTTTCGCCAGATCGGACGCGCAGGCGTGGGGCTTCCTTCGTTGGAGGAATTCGCGGCTGCTGAAGGCCTCGACGGTTTTAGCGAGCGGGAGCAGCTGGAGGCGTATAGCGCGCGGTTTGGTGCGACCCTTCGTCGTGAGAGAAAGCGAATGGGATTGATGGCCAAGCAACTTGCGGCTATCGATTGGCTCGAAGCGCTTTACTCACGGCCGGTGCTGGTCGAGGACGCCTGCCGTGCGTGGCTGGCCGACACTATTGCTACCCGGCTTGAAGCCGCCGGCGTGGTCACGATCGGCGACCTCGTTGACCGCATTAACAGCCTCGGCCGCGGATGGACGCGGGCTTTGCGTGGAATCGGCGCCGGTAAGGCGACTGCGATTGAGCGGTTTTTGGACGCGCATGCAGACACGCTGGCCCGCCGAGTAGGCCAGCACGTCGCCGTCCCGCGGCGGCAGCGATATGCCCACGAATTGGCCCGTGTGGTTCCTCAGGCTACGGCCCTTGTCCCGCTGGAGAAGTTGATCGTTCCCGCGGACCTCGATGGCAGGGCGGGCTGCTACCGGCGCCCTCAGCAACAATGCCTGCTGTCGGCGCGCAACGACTATGAAGCCGTTCTGGCCTGGCTGCGAGCGAAGCCCGGGCTGCCGCCTGAGGAGGTGGCGAGCTTGCGCGAGAAGCGTCGTGACGTCACCACGGTGCCCGGTCCTCTGGACTGGCTCCACACTCTTTCTCACACTCAGCGCGCCTACCGAAAAGAGGCCGAGCGCTTCCTGCTTTGGGCAGTCCTCGTGCGGGGCAAGCCGCTGTCCTCGATGAGCCACGAGGACTGCGTAAGCTATCGGGAATTCCTCGCTAGTCCGCCGCCGGAATGGTGCGCCCCCCGCTCCCGAGAGCGTTGGAGCCCGGCCTGGCGCCCCTTCGAAGGCCCTTTGTCCCCACGCGCGCAATCCTATGCGATCGGCGTGTTGAACAACCTGTACCGCTTCCTCGTTGACCAGAATTACCTGATGGGCAATCCGTGGCACGGCGTGCATGTACCTCGGCTCGCGGCGCCCAGGATGGATACCGGGCGCAGTTTCACCGCCCAACAATGGGAATTCCTGTGCGGGAGGCTTGCCGCGCTGCCGCCGACCTCTGCCAACGACCGGTTGCGCCTCGCTTTGCCGTTGCTCTATGCGACAGGGCTGCGCCTGTCGGAGGTGGTTGCGGCCACCACCGACCACTTAGATTGGGAAAGCTTGCCTGACCCGGATGGGAAAGGTCGGGTGGAAGGCTGGTGGCTAGAGGTTTTAGGAAAGGGAAACAAGCTGCGCCGGGTGCCAGTGCCGCCCACGGTCATGAGGCAACTGGATGCTTACCTTGGAACTCGTGGATTTACCTCCGACAGCATCAACGGGCGGCTCCCTCGCGGGGTGGCGCTGCTGGGCCACGCGTTGGACGTGGATACCCGCGTCGCTTGGGTCCGTCGAGTTCCAGCAGATCCGGCCGCACCAATCTCTGTTCACACGCTCGCCGATCAACTGAAAGCCTTCTTTCGTGCCGCCGCGGCGGAAGTGCAAGACGAACGTGACGCTCAGCGGCTAGCGGCCGCGAGCACACACTGGCTACGTCACACCCACATCTCGCATGCGCTGGCTGCTGGCGCCCCGCTTGAAGTCGTGCAGCAGAATGCGGGGCATGCCTCTCTCGATACTACGACGCGCTACGTGACGACGGAGAAGGCTCGGCGAATGGCGGCCATGCATGCCGTATGGTCACGGACCGAGCGGCCCGTGACAGAGTAGCGCGGCCGCTCTGACGCAGGGGCGCCCTCCCCTGTTGGCACAAATGCCGGTCTCCAAGGCCTCTCATGCTGCAGCTAGCCGCGCGGCGCAGCCGAAGCGTTCGACTCTTGAGGCCTCTTTTTCAGTATATAACACCGTGGACCGGCGTACGCCCATCATGGCTTTCAGATTGTTCAAGTGATGGGACCCGGACGCACTCCTTTTCGGCGCCTCCACCGCACCCGTAGCGGCGGGCACAGCCGTCGAGGAAGTCTGGGTGACTACCCCTGCTTGAAGCGCTTCAGCGAAACGGATGAGATCCTGCCCCACGATCCGGCGCTTCCCTTCCTCTCCACTGCGCCCGTGCACGAGGACAGACTGTCCGTCGCTCTCCACCTCATAGATCCGCCCCGAGGGGTCGCGGTATGTCTTCCGGGCGGCCTCTGCCATGGTGAGCTTGATCACGGCTTTCTTACGCTTCGCCTCCAAGGCAGCCTCACGCTGGGTTACGCGGAGTCGAACCAGACCGGCGTAGTCGGTTGGCTTACCGATCAACGACAGCAGATAGGCTTTGGGGCTTGCGGCCTTTACCAAGCTTTCCCACGTGCATTCGACAATCTCAGAGAGCAGATGGCCATGCTGACGGGCCCGGCGCATCAGCCAGAAGACCAGCTTCTTATCGAAATCCAGGGTGCGAAGGCGCTGCAGGTCCTGAGGGAGCTCGCCCTGATGTCCTTTTTGAATAGGGTATGGGTTACGTTCTTCTGTAAACGGGACTCTCGTTTTGAGAGTCGGCAGGGTCACGGAAGGACGCACACCTTCTGCTTCCTCATGGCTCGGCGTTGCACTCCCCTCCGCTTTGCCCGCAGTCATGTCAGTCGGCTCCGTCAGGCCTAGCATGTCAGTGGCTTGCTTCGTCAGGTAGATGTACGCGCCGGCGAAACGGCCATAGCGCTTCCGGACCTGCGCATCGACAGTTATGAGCCCCAGCGACAGCAATTCCTTCTGAACCCGGTACCAGGTTGCAGCCGACATCCCGGTTTCTGCGCAGAGCGTCTCCCGGTGTTTGAAGATTCGCCCATTAGGATCGTCGTTGCTTGCGGTGCGTGCCAAGGCTACGAGGGCTGCCCGTGCGCTGCGACCCAGCCCCTGAATTCGGGTTGCGAGTTCTACTGCCTCGATGGTTTTGCGTTTGAGGCGCTTCCGGGCAGGCGGAACAATCCCGGCGGCATCTGCCGAGTCAGCGTCTAGGCGAGTGTTCTCCTCGCCAGCAACGGAGCGTTGCGCGAAAGTCATGTGACCTTCCCCATCAAAAAATGGTCGAAGTCGCTTGACTCGAAATCGCGATCAGCTACACTCCGTTAAACGAATCCATGTCGAGTGGCGTTCGGAGTGTGAGCTGGTCTAGAGATCAAGCAAGCTCACTGAAGTACTCAAAAGCCCGCGGTTGCAGCCGTGGGCTTTTGTTTTTCTACGTGATATCAGCTCATACGCATGCACCCTGAGCGCATTTGTAATACAAAGTCCTTAAAAATCAACGACTTAGCGTTTCGCATCTTCTGAGGAAGCAGTCTTCGCCAGCCGCTCAAGATGTTCGCGGATGGCTTCTTGTACTGCTTGAGCCTCATCCTCGCTTCGGAACTCGATCCGCATCACCTTCTTGGCAATGCGAACGTCGCACCAGGTCGCTTTCCCTGCCTTGACCTTGAAGCCGGTCGCGACCGCGGCCGCTTTTGCTTTTTGCGGTTCACTACGAGCCATGCGAACAGCCTGCTGCTGGTCAATCTTGCGATCAGCAAGCAACTTCACTGCGTCGATAACCCGCTCGCTCCGACCGTCTCTGGTCGCTGCGGCCAAGTCGTAGCCCGCGTTGGCGCCCAGCAGACCGGGTTGGTCGTCAAGCAACTGCAGAACCTCTGCTGGCAGATGACGAAACGACAGCAATTGCGAGAGGGTCGCCTCGGAAACGCCGGCCTGCTCTGCAATGCTCGCTTGGGTCTTGCCCGGTTGGCGCGCCAACAGCTCGTCGAACTTCCGGAATTTTTCGAAGTCCGTCAGATCCGACTGCATGAGGTTGGCGTAAAAAGCGCCTGCATCGGCTTCTTCCGAGCTCAGATCACCCAGTACACATCGGATCGTCGCCCGCCCCAAGTCACGGAATGCGTCGATTCGGTGATGCCCAGATACGATCTCAAAGCCACCTTCAGCACGAGGGCAGACGCTTACCGGGTGCACTAGCTTGTTGTGGCGGAGGTTCTCCCGCAGTTCTGCGTATTTCTCCGGAGGCATATACCGGCGACGTCCTGGAACCTCGTGCAACTGGTCGAGCGGAATGTCAACCGCTCCGCCGATCCGATGCGCTGCTTCTAGCTGGGCGCGCAACTCCGCGATCTCAGCGGCCTGACGCTCGACCTTGCCTTGCATATGCATGAGCTGACCGGGCGCCGTGCGAGGGGGCAGGGGACCGCGGGCAGCGGCCTTCTCCAGATCTTCAGGGGTTACCTTAATGCTGCCGGCTTTCGCCGCCAGCTTCTCTCTGAGGCTCATGATTCACTTCCTTGCCAAAGGGCGCTCACCTTGTCGTCGACATAGTCGACGAACTCATCGCACGGCTGGCGAATGCGCCGCATAGTCTCGGTATTCGCTTCTCCCGATGTGAGGTCGTAGACAGTCCGGAATTGGATACTGCTATTCCGAGCAAGGTCGGTTTCCGGAATCTCAATCGGAAGGACTCTCGATCCGTACACCCCGCGAATCCAGTCGGCGACGAGCCGGGGAGCATTCTTCTTCTCCATTCGCGTCAGAAGCACGTCCAGGAAGTCAAACTCCTTCTTGGAGGCCCCAACCTGCTCTTCCATACCCGTCACCAGGTCCGAGAACAGCTGCCAGAACTGAACCATCGACGCGAAAGCCAACGTATCGGGGACAACGGGGACGATCACCCCGTCCGCCGCGAAAATCGCGTTGATGGTGAGGTAGCTGAGGGTAGGCGCCGTATCCAGGATGATGTAGTCGTAGTCTTCCTTCAGCGATTCGAGTCCATTGCTCAGGACGCGCTCGAAGGGAATATGGCCTTCCTCGGTGGTGGCCCGGGCTGGCAGCATGAACTCGGCGTTGAATAACTCGGTGGACGATGGAATCAGGTCGAGGTTGTGCCAGTAAGTGGGCTGCGGAAGGCCCCGCATGTCGAAGGACTCTCCGCCGAGATATGCCTCGACCAGGGGCATAATGGTCTGTTCGGCCGATACTTCCGCATGCGGATTAATGCCGTACAGTGTCGTTGCACTACCCTGAGGATCGAGATCGACGTGGCACACCCGTCGGCCCCTACGCAGGCTAAGGCCCTGAGCGAGGAGGGTGGACATAGTCGTCTTGGTAACGCCACCTTTGAAGTTTGCAACGGCGATTACCTTTCCTGGTCCGCGGCGCGGTACGGGTTTTAGTTCGCTCCGTATCCACTGCATGGCCTCCTCGAGCGAAAAGTACCGCACGGCACCGGGACGCGCTTGCTGACCCTGAGGCAAATCCCCCTTCTTGAGGGATCGGTTCATTCGGGTCTTGTCGATTCCGCAGAGCTCTTGGAGACGGCCGGATGGAATCAAGGGCGCTTCCTTTCTTGGGAAGGGCTCCAACATCTCGTCGCGGATCTTCTGTAGCATCACGGCAGACAGACTCGCCAGCTGCTTCAGATCATCGGGCGTCGTTTTGCTCGGATTTGCGAGTTTGATATCCATTCGGTTCGAAGCTCTCAAAACTAGTCGCCGGAACCCCCGGCGATGCGTGCAACCGATTCGGAGAAAAATGACCCTTTCGGTTGCTGCCGTGAAGGGTAGCCGTACACCGAGGTATACGCAAGTTAACTTTGTGTCGTTGGATCGCTGCAAACCACGCGTTTAGGCGAAAGTCTTAAAGTTCTTCTTCAAGAAGCGCGTCGAAGTGCCTCACTCGGCACGCAGCCGACTACGAAATGCCCATCTCCAAGACGAACCGGGACGTAGGGTTCTTCTTCGCAGTCGAAATCCAGAGGGCGTCCCTCGCGCGGGTCATGGCGACGTAAAAGAGCCGGCGCTCCTCGCTTTCCGTGCTGGCCTCATCCGGGACGATCGTCTCCTCGGCCCGGATTACGACAACCGCAGACCACTCTCGCCCCTTCGAGGCGTGCATGGTTGTCAGTACCAAAGCATCGTCCGCCGGCTCGTTGTTCCTCTGCCGGAGGAACTTCAACCTCTCGGAGAAGGGCCCGCTAAGCCGAGTCAGTACCTCGTACGCCGTAGAGACCGCGCGTTTTGCCTTGTCGTCGCTGGCATAGCGGAGCATCCATTCCCGAACCCCGTCGAGCACCAGCGAGAAGTAGTCTCGTTCGCAGAGCGTTTGCCACTCCGTGAACCTCTTCTGGAACTCTCGGTACTTGGAAACGGTAGACTCGGCAACGCCGGCGTCCGTCAAGTCCTTCTTCGGAACCGCGCCCCGGGCGCCTGGCATCCTTGAATGGCGATGAATCAGGTCGAGCTCGGCTGCGCCAATCCCGGCGAACCCAAGCAGTGCATCGACACCTGTCGCCTTGCAGCCTTGGATCAGCTCTAGCAAGTCCCCCATCAGGCCGGCCTCTGGCCTGTCTAGTATCGACCTGCCGGCTGCACGGTGGTACTTGACTCCATGGGAGCGACACACTGCCTCGAGCGGATCCAGAATTCGGTTGGTCCTTGCCAGCACAGCCGCTGTTCCCCCGGCCCGGAGAACCGGCCCAAGAACTTCGATCGCCGCCACAGCTTCCTTGAACTCGTCATCCTGCCGCACGAACTCGATCTTTCCTCCTGGTCCGCGGTGGGACACCAGTTCTTTGAGGATGCGGTCCGGGTTATTCCGAATGACTCGGTCCGCGGCAGCCAAGATCTCCGAGTGCGAACGGTAGTTCTTCCCCAGCACGATCGACGTTGCCTCGAACTCGGCCGTAAAAGCCTGCATGCCGCGATAGCCAAGAGCGCTGCGGAAGCCGTAGATCGACTGGTCGTCGTCTCCCACCACGGTGACGGTAGAACCGGCTTGCCCGTGTAGCGCGGTCCATCGAGATTGCAGCCCGTCGCAATCCTGGTACTCGTCTACTAGGAGGTGAGTGACGGGATACGGATCGATATCGCCCGACTCCATGCCTCGCACAGCGAGGCGAAGCATGTCTTGGAAGTCGATCTTCCCGTTCCGGGCCAACGCACCCTGGTACGCATGGAACAGCTGCGATTCGACGGTCCCTAGCGATGGATCGGTGAGCTGAAGCTTCATCCGCTCAATGGCAGAGATAGCATCTTCTACGTCCATCTCGAATCCGCCATCTTGGAGGATCTGGGCAACGATCGCGAACCGTACCCCATCGTGGACGATATCGCGCTGGTTGCCGGGGCCTTTTCCAAGCTGCTTGAATGCCAGCGAGTGGAAAGTCCCGGCGATGAGTCTCTTCCGGACTCCGGCTCCAGCCAGTGCGAGGATCCGGTCGCGAAGCTCAACGGCAGCATCCTTACTGAACGTCACCGCACCTACAGTGACGCTCGGATCCGAAAGCAGGAACGCCGCCTTCGCAGCAATGGTGGCCGTCTTGCCGGCTCCGGGAACCGCCACGGCTACACAGTGCTGCCGTGCGTTGACAACTTCACGTTGGGACGGGTTGAGACCATCCAATACCTTATCGAGGGACATGAGCTGCGGTGTGAGGAGGAGGGCAAACTAGCGGCTAGGTCGGGATACCGCCAGCAACTGCCAGGTAGAGGCAGTTGCTGGAATGTTCAACGCATCTGGATGGTTTAGGAGTTGGGTCTGAGAGCCACCATATCGGACATTCCGGGCCAAAGTCCCGGAATGTGCGAGTACACGCGCGTACCGCCATGTACGACTTTGCCCGTCTCGCGAGGGGAAGCGGCATTCCGCTTCCCGACTCGGTCAGACATTCCGCACGGTGGTCATCAGTTTCAGGTGCGTCGTATAACTGCGCAGTCCGAGCGGCTGGAACTTGCGGAGGAAGCGGGACACTTCTTCATTGACATCGGTCATGTCCCGGATGCCGTTCCACACCATGAAGTCGAACTGATTCATCGCTTGGTCGAACTTGATGAGGACCTGAAGTGCACGAACGGCGAAGCGAGAATAGGCCTGGACCTCAATGTCAACAGCCGGCCGCGTGACCGAAGGTTCGAAAACGACGTCGTCCTTTGCCCGCATCTCCTGCTCGCGCTGCTGGCGGTAGGCGGAAGCGACGCGGAGCTGCTCATCCACGTAATCCTCAAGCTTCGCCAGCTCGCGCTCCATGAACGACTCGATCGTCGTCAGTTCGCTCCGAGAGAATGTGGCCTGACCGAAGCGCTGAAGATTCAGCGACATACGGTTCATGTACGGCCACCATTGCTCGAAAAGGGGGCGCAAGCGGGTGTGGTTGAGCTTCAGCGCGACGGACACGACTGCAGCGCCGGCGAGCTCCCGGTCGAGAATCTGGCGGCCAAGTTCCCGTCGACGCCGAACAATCGCTTGGCGATCCTCAGGGGACAGCTCGCGAAACAGCTTGCGCGTGCGTTCGACCTCAGCCTTCTTCTTCTCCAGATCCGCGGTCGAGATCAATCCCTCTTTCCGCAGGGCATCCGCAGAGGCATTCATCTCGGTCAGCTCTGCTTCCACATCGTCGGCAATCTCAGCCGTGCCGGTCCCAGGGTCCGGAAGGGCAAGGGGAAGGCCGGTCACAGGCTCATCCGCAACTGCTTCTGCGTGGGTCAGATCGATCGTGGTCATGATTTCTCCAAGAGTGACCGGCATGGCCGGCCTATTGCATTCAAACGGGGGACGGCTACTTGCCGACGTGGAACGACGCAGCGAGGCGCCAGCTGAGCATGCCAATGAGGCAGACGCCAAACGTCCACCACTCGGCAAGCAGGGGAACCGGAAGCAGGAGCGCGGACGCCCCAAGCCCGAAGGTGAGCAGCAGTGCGTGCGCTGCGACGTGGAATGTGACCGGGTTCGCGAACCCAGCGCCGGCGGCTCGAATCATCCGGGATACCGCCCCGTCGTTCACCAGCGCGGCAAACAGAACCATCCCCCCAAGGAGCCAGTAACCCGCGACCGACGCCCGGTACACGGCGCGATAGACGGACAGCCACATCCGCTTCAGCCAGTTCCGACCGAACTCTGACGCGCCGGCGTCAGACAAAAGAGTTGGCGCGTCGGATCCCTTGAAGGACGCTTCCAGCAGGCCAGATCGAACGAACCACCGGTCGAAGCGATCGTTTGCCGTTGCAGTGACCGCCTCCGCCCTAAGAGGACCCAAGGCGCGCGCTACTGACGCCTGCTCCGAATCGGTGACCTCAAAAGCTGCATCGTCGGGAATGATGGGTGTGATCGCGCAGATCATCAGCGGAGCGGCGAGCAGCCAGACCTTCACGTGAGACAGAAATCTGCTGGCCATGGCTCAAAACCAGCTTCGTGCCAAGAGAACAGGCAGCAAGGCGAACGCAACGAGCGCCGACCAGAAAATTGACGGCTTTCCGTGAGCGATATTGAGCAAAGCAAAGCAGGGCGCCGCCCGGCCACTCTTGAACTTGTCGGGCACCGGATCGGCCGGAGTGGCATCAAGCCATGCTTGCATCTCCAGGGCAAGCGATACGTCGACACGCCATAGCCGCGCCGAGAGCAAGGCGGGCGCCGTGCGAGCGCTGGCGAGGGCTTTCATTGCCCTAGTGTGCAAAGTCTCTTGCGACATCGTAGTTCTCGAAGTATCGGGTGAAGCAGGAGCCAGTGAGTACCCGCGCTGCCAGCTGGAATGCGGCGCACCGTTGAGTGACATTGCCCGGGGCAGGTTCATCCACGATTTGGCAGATGTAGCCGGCGGGCTGCCGCTGTTCGAAAGCGGGAATTGACTCTTCGTATGGGCACCAAACGTTGTACTTCTCGCCCTTGAAGGCGGCGTAGCGCTTTGCGTAAAGGTCGTGGGCGCGACCGAAGAGCCCCTTCACGAATGCGACATTTGGGTCGCCTCGTTTGCGAGCGGCCCGCCATCCGGCGAGCGCGTCAGTCAGCATCTCCTTGACGAGCGGTTCTTCACGAACTCTGAAATTGACGCCGATGTAGTCGACCAGGCGCGTGCACACGTCGTCCAGATCGGGCGAGACGATGAACACCGGAGAGAGCTTGGCAGAGAGTTTGTATTCCTTGACGACTTGTCGGAACAGGCTGGTGCGCATCGACCTTTAACCTTGGATGATTGGAATTCTTCCCTGGTAGACGGAGCCACCGGAGATACGCAGGAAGTACTGCAAGTTGGGAAGCTGCATGATCAATTCATGCGGGATCAGCGGTGCCTTTTCGAGCTGCAGGGATCGTGACACGGAACCGCTGAACTCACCGACATGGGCTTCCGTGCCGGTGCTTGTACTGCTTGACACGACGATGTTGCGGATGGCCGTTGTCCCGGCTTTCTCGCAGAACCACTGGGCCGTGTCGATGTCCTCCAATCGTAAGACGAGCTGGTTGTTGAGATTGCCCAAAACCTGCTGCATCTTCGCCACGTTTCCGAGCTTCGCTGTGAAATCCGAGCGCGTCTGGTAGGCCACGAATGCCTTGAAGCCTGCACCCCGGCCTTTATTCAGGATCTGCAGCATTTGCTCATTGATCGCCTCCGCTGCCTCATCAACGATGAGCACAATCTCGGGGGGAGACTTGTAGAAGTTGTAGATGGCCCCTGCAACAGAAGCGATGTCCGCTAGAAGGAGCGACATGACGGCCTGCGCCACCATCGAGTTCGAGAGCGAGTCGGCCCCGACGTAGAGGACCGCTTTCTGCTTGATTACCTTGTCGATGTCCCAGATCTCACGGTCGTCATCGAAGTCATCAGCCTTGGGGGCTAGCATTAAGCCAGTCTCTCCGGTCGCGAGCATCTGAAGCAACGGTAGGGCGGATGCGATGATGCGGCCGTAGTGGTCCCGGTCGTGCTGGAACGTAGCAATAAGCCCATCGATCGCCTCATGCCCGTGTCCCTTATTCGCGAAGCGCTCGACATAGAGCCGTACCATAGCGTCTAAACGCGTGCCGCCTGGCTTCTGACCGGCCTGCTGCAGATAGCCGACAACCTCCTCCTCCCAGTCCGGATTCCCGGCCTCGGGGAAGAATCGCTGCAGCCCACGCTCTAGGAGGACATTGATGCCGTTCTGAGCGTACTGAAGGATAGAGCGCAAGTTCGGCTTGTCGCCTACGTAGAGTTCACCCTTGACGGCCCGATCGATGAACAGGAAGGCGAACTGACGGAAGGGGCCTTCCTCCATCAACTGTGCTATTCGCGTCGGGATCTCGGAGGGCTGCGACCAGTTTTCGAGCGGATTGAGTCGGATCGATTCGGATGGTGCTGCTTGCTTCCAATAGAGAAACTTGCGGCCGGTGCGTCGGCATTCCCGCTTTACACGAGCCACCCAGTCGGCGTCGTTCTTCGGATCGATGATGATCAGGACGTCGTTCGGGTTGTGAATCACTTGAGTGGAGATGACCTCATACGTGCGTGTTTTGCCGGACCCCGTCGTGCCGCTCACGGAGGTGTGCCCCGGCATTGCCTTGTAGTGGAAGGGGATCTGGATCTTCTTCGGTTCCATCCCATGGATCCAGGACTTCCCCTGTGGCGTACGGTCGCGGATGCTCCCGGCGGGCGCAAACACGCGCTCAACCTGCTCGGCGACCGAGCGCGGTAGCCAACGGGGCAGGCCAGGAATTTCGGCCGACGGCATCCGCAATATGTCGTGGGCGATCTGGCAGTGCTTCTGAGTCCACTCAAAGCCAGTACCGAGGTACATGGCATCCTCGGCCTTTCGCATCCGCGCGCTCACCGCAAGCAGCGTCTCGACTGGGATGACAGCGAGCCACTTGGTGGAGATGGCCAGCCGAAACTGCAGGGCGCGCCAGACCTGGCTGGACCGGATAATCAGCATCGTCAGGCAGAACGCGGCATAGTACCCAGCGTTCGGCATTCCGTTCAGCGGAAAGTATGCCGCCGCAAGCAGCCACCCAATCGCGGCACGGAACTCGAAGATTGGCCTGAAGTGATTGATGTAATGTCTCAAAGCGCCTCCCCCGCCGTAGCGGCTCCGGCGCCCATCGAGATTAGGTTGCCAACGCGGTCGACGAGCAGGATGTCTTGACCCACAGTCTTATAGAGCAGCTGGAACTTGCGGAGATTCTCGATCAGTGTGTCGGAAGCAATTCCGTAGTTGCCGAGCATGCGCTTGCTGATGGCCACCTTGTCCTCAATGCGGGAGACGCGTACCTTGCCGACCGCGACGTCCTGTGCCAATGCCCGGAAAAAATCACGCATGAGATTGGACGTGCTCCCGAGCACCTCCTTAAAGGGATCCTCTTCTGCAGGCCGACGGAGCGACTTAGTCCCGTCGAGCTTCAAAGGGCCCGACTGAGCGGGTCTTGCCTCCGCCCCCCGAGGTCGGTCAGCGGGGTCAGCGGCATCATCAGCGAGGAGTGGCCCAACGGTGACGGTACTAACAGGGGGAGGGGAGGGCGCCTCAGTCGAGGGAGTCCCATCGTGCTGACGAGGTGCGGTAGGCTCTCCGGCAGCTGACATCAGCGACGCGCTCGGCGCCGGAGTCAGGTCGGGAGCGAACGCCGCGCGGCGGGCTTTCACTTCGAACTGGGTAGTAGTGTCAAGCGCCTGGCGTACGACCTTGTGCAGAAGCGATTCGAGGCCCGCGGGCTTGGGATCCGGATTTATGGAGCCGAATAGGTCGGTCAGAACCTGTGGCTCAAACAGGGAAAGGCGATCCACGCCCAAAATCTCGCGTGCGAGAAGGGCCGTGCGCATCCGCTCGACGGGGAGCGAGGCCTCGCGGCGGGCAACCGAGTATCCGCCCTCGGCAAGCCACGCGCCGAAAGCGCCGTGGATAGCCGGAATCCACTCTGCGCCGTCGGCATTCCGGAAAAACTGGAAGTGCCGGCACGGCTCATCGAGGCGGGAGCAAGCCGCGGCTAGGAACAGCGCGTACAGGTACTGTGGCTCTAGTTTGCGCCGACGCTCGGACGTTTGGTCTGCGGCGAACTTCTGTGCGCCTGAGAGCCGCATGGCGAAGTAGGTCGCCTCTATCGTTGCGCGAAATGCCCCGCCTGGCTCCGCGTGCTGGTCGGGCCGAAGTGGCATCGAGGAGAACCAGGCCGCGCAACGATTGAGGACCGCGACCCATTTCTTGTCGAAGTCAGTAGGATCGCCTTCGTTGGCGTACTGTCGGATCAACTCGACGCGTTGCGCGTGCGTTGCCACAAGCTCCTCGGGGGAAAGGTACACGTGCATCATTTCAGACCCTTCGTAGCGAGCTTTGTCGCAAGGCGAATAACGCCGCCACCGCTGGCTCCGCCGCCTGAGCCGAAGATCGCCCCGGCGATCTTTGGAATCTCCAGAGCGACGAAGATCATGAAGATCGCGACTCCACACGCGTACGCCGCGCTGGCCGGAGCCGCGGTGCCAACGGTACTCACCGTATCGAGCGACGAGGTTAATGCGCTCGCGACGAGCTTCCCCATGATCGCTGCGACCACGACATACATGGATCCGGAGATCATGAAGTCGAGCCACGAACTGAAGAAGCGGCGGGTGTACTCGAAGAATCCGAGGGAAACCGCGATTGGGCCGATCACGATTCCAATCGCTACCTGGATTTCCCCAAGAGCGATGAAGAAGCTGTACAGGAGAGCTGCGATCGCACAGAAGGCGAAGGCAAAAACCAAGAGGAAGCTAGCGAAGAGGACGCCCGCAATGTCATACCACTTGGCTGCCCCAATGGACTTAGTGAATGAATCGATGAAGCTTCCGGCGATAGACGCGAGCACGAATGCCGGATTGCTTGCGCGGGTCCCACTGATCTTATCCGCCAGGGATTGGAACCACTCATATAGTCCGGGGGCGAAGGCGGTATAACTGACGAACAGGGTAGAGAAGATTCCTAGGACGAGGAACGCCTCGAGCAGTCCTGTCCACGCGGTTGTGGGATCTGACGTCGCGGCAAACTGGATCGCGGCGAGGGTCAATGCGATGACGCCCAGCCCGAACGCAATCTTGCCGGCCTCAATATTGAGGCTCGAGCTAAGGCTCACGGCACCAGCGACAAGACCGGAGCGGAACGACTTAAAACCGTTCAGCACCTTCAGCAAGGCCTCACCGATCGAGCCAGGGGCTGGCGCGATGGCTGTTGCCCCGTTGCCGCCGCCGTCGACAGGGGAGGGAGTGCCGGCTGGCAGGGCGGATTCCGGTGAGCCGGGCGCGCCGGACTGCGCGTAGCACGGGCTCACAAAGAGGGCGAGCGCCGTAGCCACAAGCAGGAGGTACCGCTGCAGGTGTCTCACGAGAGCCATCCTAGTTACTCCGCCCGCCATTCCCGCGTATAAACACGCGACCG
Source organism: Cupriavidus sp. AU9028 (assembly GCF_019795295.1). GTDB lineage: Bacteria > Pseudomonadota > Gammaproteobacteria > Burkholderiales > Burkholderiaceae > Cupriavidus. The sequence continues at coordinate 31,561 of NZ_JAIMCG010000016.1, forward strand.
CAGCTGCTGAAGCTGGGTCTCTTGGTCCCGGGCAATTGCCTGCATCGCCTCTGTCTTTTCAGTGTCGTAAGCGTTTCCCTGCTTGTCCCTTGCCGCGTCAGCTTGGGCCCTCGCACTCATCAACTGCAGGAGGTCAGAGTTCTGGGTTGCGAGGATGTCAAGCATCTCGTTGGTAGCTTCTGCCGCCGCTTGGGCGGTGCCGGTCAGCTTCATTGTCTTCTGCACCTTCTCCCGTCGCTTGGCCTGATTCTGGACATTCTTGGCGACGTTTGTGCCAAGGTCGAAGAGCATCCGGGCGGTCTTGTCTCCGCTCTGAAGCAGCTGACGCTGGTCCGAGAACCAGTCATCGATGGTCTTGCCGGAAGCTTTGACCATGCTCTGCACCTTGCTGAAGTAGTCGACGGTGTCAGATACCGATCCATAGAGGTCTTTCAGGGTGCTCCCGTATGCCTCGTACTGACGGATGTCGTCGCTGATCGCCCCTAGCTGCTCGGCAAGGTGGCTCGGGTCCATGCCGGTCGCCTGCAGCAGCTGGTTTGCCATCATCTTGTATTGGTAGGCAATGTTGGTGTTCTCGTAGATTTCGGTCTTCAAGGACTGAAGGGCAGACATCGTCGTTTGCGCCAGGTTCGCGACGTCGATGACGGGCATCTTCGCGTGTGCGAGAGGCGGCGCGCACAGCGATATCGCCAATGCGGCTGAGGTGAACCATTTCTTCATTGGAAATCTCCTTAGGCGGACCGCGAGAGGATCTCGCGCACGTAGGCGTCTTGCCAGTTCGGTGCGCCAGACGTGTAGTGACGATCGAGGATTGACTGCGCGACGCCGTCAGAGCGCAGCATCGCAACCATCTCGTCCGAGAAGGTGGCCTGCAGCATGCGAGTCTGACTCCGGGTGATCCAGAGGTAGTCGCGGTTGGGCACCGCGTCGTTGATCATCTGGATCTGGTCATCAGTCAGGCCGAACTTGTCTTTGTAGAGATCTTTGCTGGTATTGGCTTGGCTGTTCGGCAGGTAGATGATGTTGCCGATGTTGTCCTTCAGAATCTCGAAGTCCGGCACCCGCTCAAGCTGTCGCAGCGACTGAGTGGCCATCCACACGGCGCCGTTCAGCTTCCGAATAGTGGTTACCCACGTCTCCAACCGGCGATAGAACCGCGGTTGCTGGAAGAAGAAGCCCGCCTCTTCCACTTCGATGATGGTGTAGCGCAGCCCGTCCATCGACTGGCTGATTCGATAGAACGCATAGTCGGTGAAGAGGGCAGCCGCACGTGGATACTTCTCGAAGAGGTCTCCCATCTCGATCGACAAGTTGTCGCTGACCTCAAACGCATCCTCGGTATGGTCAAAAAAGTGACCGTACTGGCCGCCTTGCAACCAAATCTGTAGCCGCTCACGCAAACTATCGTGCAGCAGTGTCGCCAGATGACCTAGGGTCCATTGCCCGCGTTGGTAGGTGGCGAGAATCTTCACTGCTTCATAGATGTCCTGCGACTGCTGCGGGCTCAGAGTGAAATCGTCGTCCTCAAGCGCCAGCGTCACCCACTCGGTCACATAGGTGTAGTTCGCAGGGCTGGACAGTAGAGACAGGGGGTTGACGTGAGTTGCCGCCTGAAACTTGCCAGTGACGTCTACAAAAGTGCCACCGCTTAGGAGCGTCGGGATGCGCGTCGAGCGATCCTTGTCGAACCGGATCCGGCGCGCGTCGTGGCGGCCGGCCTGAGAGACCAGGAAGTTGAGGAACACCGACTTGCCTGCGCCGATTGGGCCAATGACTAACAAGTGCCCGTTGCCGCCCGGCTGGTGAAGGTCAACCCGCTGCGCAGTGCGATGGCGGGTCGGCAAGCAGGTTAGCGGTGGCACTTCCTTGCCAGCTTTGTCCGAGAGCCACGCGTTTCGAGTGGGACCCGACATGACCGACCGTACGGGAGCAAGGTCCGACACCGCCGGCGTCTCGACAAACTGTAACCGGCGCTGTTTGTCCCAGCGGCCGGGAAGCGTGCTGTTCCACGCGGCCATCAGGTTCGCCTTTTCGCGGATCGCCCCGAAGCCGGCGTTCGTCAACGCGCCGACGACCTCACTTACGGAATCCTCGAGCGCAGCCTCGGAATCGCCATAAACAACAATGGAAATGTTGGCGAAACCGTGTTGCGTGCCTTCAGCCGTGAGGCGTTTGAGTGCCTTGCCGGCCTCTTTCGCTAGTTGCTGGCGGCCCTCGTCGTTCTCCGCCTCTTCCTTGGCGACGTACTGTTTCAGGATGGCCCGGACGTTCAGCGCGGCCATCTTGTAGAAACGCCTGACCTTTTCGATGTAGGCAGCAGCCCGGGCTGTATCGAGGAACCTGTACATGATGCATACGTCGAGCTCCGCGTCGATATGCATGAGGCTGTCCAAAGCGGCTTCCTGAAAGCTCATCCATTCCTTGACGGCGACGATTGCGGCGTAGCGCTTGCCGTGCGCGGACTCGAAGAGAAGCCGTTCGGCGCCCGCCGTTACTTCGGACTCGGTTAGGTGGGTATCAAGAAGCGTAACTGGGTAGCGGATCCGGCGCGGCGGTACGCTCGGGTTCGCTGCCTGATGTAATGCGGCATAGGCATCTTGCATCTCCAGACGACGAGTTCGCAGGCGCGGTACGCCACCAGTAAAAGCATCCAGGATCGCCTCAAAGCGGCGCACATCGGTCGTAACCTTTTCGAGATCGAAGGCGAATGCGCTACGCGCGAACACGGTGTCCTTCGTCGCCTCGAAGATGGCTGCGAAGACCGACTTGCCGCCTACCGTCATGTGATAGCCGGCCTTCTCAAAGAACTTCGCAATTCCACTCTCAGGTGTATAGGCGAGTGCCAACGAGTGGGTGTTGTGGAAATACTTGCCGGTCGTCATGTGAGACCGATTCAAGCGGTCCAACTTTGCATCCGCCGCAGCAGGGAACTCGCCGTCCACGTAGGAACGAGCGCGGCGGTGGCTGATCTTCCACCAGGCGGTAATCCGGTTGTCAAAGCTGCGGCAGGCCTGGTCCAGTTGGTTCCGTGCGGCAGTGATATCGTTGCTGTCCGGGCTGTCGGCATCCACCCCCTTGAACTCATATGTCGCGAGCAGCGACCCGTCCTTGTTGAGGATCAGTTCTGGCGTGATGGACGTGAGCCAGGGAACAATCTCATAGAGGGGGCGGCGCCGAAGCTTCAGCATGGTAGGTCGCTGTCAAAGCCGTAGGGACGGCGGAAAAGGGCGTGCAGCTTGCCGTGCCAAGGAACAGACTCGTAGACGTCCCCGTAGTGGTTGTAGACATTGAGGATCTGGTTCCACCACGGATCACGGCTTGTGAGCCAGTGCAGTAGAGCATGCACGGCCATACCCATCAGCACGAAGGCGCAGGGAATCTTCCAGCCGCTCCGAAATGTCACGTAGACAAGCAGGGCGACGATCGTGCCGTTGGCGATGGCGAGCCCGCGTACCGCGCCGCCGATCTGGCGCGGCCGAGAGAGACCGATGCTGACGTGATGCTCCCGCATGTTAGAAGCCTGTGCACTGAGAAGCGATGCCGAGGACCTTCATGATGGAAGGGGCAGCCGCAGCCAGGCCAATCCCGATACAGACCACAGAGATGAACTTCATGATCGTCGATTCCGAGCTCGCGATGCCGATGGCGCCGATGACGATCAGAATCAAGCCGGCCACGAACAGGTACTTCGTGTTGATAAAGGTTGCGATGCCGCAAATGAACTCCCCCAAGTTGTTGAGAAAAGCAGCTTCTGCTGCCATGGCAGAGGTCGCAAACGTCATCATTCCGATGAGGACGAGTATCGACGGGAGAGACTTGCGCGCCGTGGCGCGTAGAGGGAAACAGTCAAGAGCGTTCACTGCAGGGACTCCTTGGTTAGAAAACACGTTCAATGTCGTAGTCGCCGTTCCGGAAGCCCTTGATCTCGATGATCTCCGAGACGTGGCGCATTTCGCCCGTACGACGCATATGGATCACATAGTTGAAGCACTCTGCGATCAGCTTGCGCATATCCTCCAGCTCCCATCGCGAGCCGACCGGAATGCCGAGCATGGCCAGGCTCTCAAGGCGAGAGAGAGCTGCCTTGGCATTGTTGGCATGAAGCGAAGCCATGCCGCCGTCGTGGCCGGTGTTTAGCGCCTGTAGCAGGTCAAACGCTTCCCCGCCACGGACCTCACCGACGAGAATCCGGTCTGGCCGGAAGCGGAGCGCGAGAGCAACAAGCTGCTGAGTCGTGACGTTTTTGTCGGTGTTGGACAGCAGTCGGACCGCGTTGGGAACGCGCGTCTTCAGTTCCATCGTGTCCTCGATGGTCAGCACGCGCTCGCTCGCCGGAATGTTCTCGACCAGAGCGTTAAGTAGCGTGGTCTTTCCCGAGGAGGTGCCACCGGCAACTAGCACGTTCTTCCGCTGCTGCACCATCGCAATCAGCGCTTCCTTGAGCAGCTCATCCTCGACGGACCCGGCGAAGATGGGCATGTCGTTTGCCGTGCTTCGCGAGTGCTTGGCGGAGAACGCCCCGGCCCTTACATAGTCATTGAGGGAGAGGTTGGTTTCGCGATGCCGTCGAATGCTAAGCGCGTGGCCGTCGATGGCCGTCGGCTGCATGACCGCCGCTATCCGCAGCCCTTTGTGCCCGGCGTTGATGATGCCTTGGGCCGTACCCCGGACTGCCGACTTCTGGACAGACGAAGCGAGGGAGCGCACAGCCCCTTCGAGCTTGGCAGGCTCCAGTTGTACCTCTACGCGGGTCATCTCACCACGACGCTCTACCCAGATGCTGTCGTGTCTATTGACCATGACTTCCGCCACATCCGGCGCATCGATGTACTCACGAATCGGTGCCAGCGACTCAAAGAACATCGCAACAGCGCTTTCCTCGAGCTGACTCAGTTGCAGGACCGGATGGGTTGATGCGGACGTTTCCATGGCCGCTATTGTTGGCGGCCTTGGAACCATGAAGCAGACTGAAAGCTGGGCGATTTTCGTGAGCTTTCATAGGCCGTGGCCTGGGAGGGGCGATGCGGAGCTTGTCGACCGCCGGCAATTCTCCGCTGCCCCACAGACCGGCGAGGCGCGCGATATCCTGATATTGAGTTGGCCAGGAAATCAGGGGTAGGAAACGTGACGTTTCGCCCGAAAGTTGGTCGTTCAGAACTCGAGGGCTTCTGGGGTGGGAGCAGCGGTGGCCGAAGCGGTTCCTCAGTTGTGCAGTCGGAAAGCTGTTGAAAATCGCATAGCTTTTGCCGGTCTCTCCGCTGGTGATCGCTGATTCAATTGCGGCATCTCAAAGGACTGCCGCATGGGCCTCTTCCGCAAGAATTCCAGTAAAGCTAAGCCTCTGGCGGTCGCGCCCGGGATGTATGCCAATGAGAGCACCGAACAGGTGATCTTCGACAGGACTACCCGCCTGGCCATCGAGCGCAACCACTGGAAGATTGCAACCCTCGGCATCGGCTGCATCGCGTTGGCTGCGATCGTCACCCGAGAGCCGGCACCTTCGGTCGTCACCACGGTCGGCGTTTCGGCCGACGCAAGTGGGAAGCCCATTGTTCGGGAGTTGCAGGCGTTCCAGCCAGAGGGCATCCAGCTTCAATGGGCGTTCAAGGACCTGGTCACTCGCTGGTTCACCATCGAGCCGCTGTTGACGGCCCAGGTGGAGGACTCGCGTATGGCGAGCAACCTGCGGTCCGTGAGGGCGCAAATGGTGGGGTCCGCGCGGAAGCAGTTCGAGGATTGGGTGGCCGAGGACGAGCCCTTCCGTCAGGTGGGCGTATCTCCAACGCTGATTCGGGAGGTACGTGTCACCAACATTGCACTGCTTCCGGACAGCACGGTCGCTGTCGAGTTCGTAGCGACGTCCACCGAGGACGGCTACAAGCCGCGCAAGATGCGGTACGCCATGACGTTCCGCTATCAAGTGAAGCCACCGACCAGCGATGCGGTGCTGGGGACTAATCCCTTCGGCATCCACCCCGTGTTCTTCAGCATTCAGAAATCGCCGGCTTGAGAGGCCGAAAGACCCCAATGACACAGCGCAAGTCCTTCCCGCTCAGTTCCCTTGCTGTCGCAGCCCTGATGGCGCTTGCCGTTCTTCTGCCTGATGCACAGGCGAGCGACAAGGCCGCGCGCCGGTTTGGAGTTGGGGATATCAGCGACGCCATGAATCCGGCGAACCCGTTCAACGGCGGCGTCGATCCGATCGCCTTGCCCGGAGACTCGCGCCTGGTTGTATTCAACTACAACCGAGACCAGATCTTCCGAGTGCTCACCGCACCCCTGAAGATGACCACGATTGAGTTTCCAGACGACGAGCGGATCGTGGGCGAGCCTGCATGGGGGGAGAGCGTGCGGTGGGATTACGAGACGGACGGAGTAAACCACCTGTACGTCAAGCCCCAGGCTCCTGGGCTGGTGAACACGCTCTCGGTCAATACGACCAAGCGTAGTTACGAGTTCACGCTGGTTTCATCGCCGCTGGGCGGCATCTTCTACCAGAAGGTTCGGTTCCGCATTTCGACCTCGTTCGCAGAGAAGGCAAAGGCGCGCGCGGCGGGTCAAGAGCCGGCTGCTGAGCAGGAGGGGGGTTATCCCGCACGAAGCGGCGGCGCGGTATCCGTCTCTCCCGAGAACCTGAATTTTGGCTACTCAACATACGGCAATGCGAGCTTCAAGCCCGAGGCCGTCTTTGATGATGGGAAAGCTATCTGGATCCGGATGCCGAAGAGCGCGGAATGGCCTGTCGCGCTGGTCAAAGACGGTAGCGACTATGTCGTGGTGAATTTCATACGCCGAGGCGACTACTTGGTCGTGCAGCGACTCGCAGACACTGTCGCGCTTCGCTCGGGCGACGAGGAGGTGAAGATTGAGCGAGGCCGTCGCCGGTTCCTGGGGCTGTTCTGATGCGGCATAGCACGAAAGCTACGGACGTCTCTGACGTTACCGATGCCCAGGAGCGAACCGTCAAGGGGAAGCTCCCACGGAACATTGTCATGGCTATGGGAGTGATTGGCGCCGTCCTCGTGGGCGGGCTGGGGTACTACTTCCAATCGATCAGTGAGGATCAGATCGACGCTAAGGCAGAGCAGGAGCGCGCAGAAAGCCTGCGCCAGCGCACCAGCGGCGGCGACAACGGCCAGGCGCTGGATCAAGCAATCCGCGAGCAGGCGGACCGAGCTCGGGCAGAGGCAGAAAGACAGCGTCGGGCGGCGATCAAGCCAGACACGGGGAACACGCCCGTTCTGAAGGCGGCGGACATGATGGACCAGCCAAACACCCGGGCCGATTCAAAGAAGAATGAGCATGACGATATCTTCACCTCCTCGATCTACAAGAAGGGAGTGCGCAAGCAACAGATCGATGGGATGAAACAGGTGGCCGGTATGGCCGAGCTTACGGACCCAGCTCAAATGCGCGCGCTTCGGCAGGCCGCGGTGCTCAGGGCGGCCGGGTCAAATCCAGACACTGACGTGCCACAAGCGGCGGAGTCTGCAGACGCCCAGTTCCTCCGCGAGACTGCGGGGACGACAACCCTGCGCACCGGCTTTGGCGGCACGCTGCCGAAGTGCACTCTCAGCAGGGGTTTCGTTATTCCTGCGATCTTCGCGGGAGGCCTGAACTCGGACAAGCCCGGCGAATTCCGGGCAACCGTCTCTCAGGACGTCTACGACACCGTGAAGGGGGATTGCAAGGTTATCCCGGCCGGCACGACGCTCGTTGGAGCATCAAGCGCGAACGTCACCATCGGCCAGGAGCGGATTCTCGGCGCGTTTATTCGTATGCAGCTTCCAAACGGGAAATGGGTATCCCTGATGGGCATGCAGGCGTCCGATCCGAACGGCTACTCCGGCATTAGCGGCGATGTCAACAACCACTTCTGGAAGATCTTCGGCGGTGCGCTCCTGATCGGCGCATTGGAAATTGCCTTCAACGACAGCAATACGGCTACCACGGTCGGACCCTCTGGCTTGACCACCTACGGCAATGCGGCCGGTCAGATCGCGGGGCAAACTGCTTCGACAATCCTGAGCCGAAATCAGGGATTGCGTCCGACGATTACGACGAAGCCGGGACAGAAGATGATGGTGCAGGTCAAGCACGACATGGTGCTGGAGCCCTATCGTGATTAGAGCCGCCGTCGGTATCGTCATGCTGCTGATCGGCTCTACGTCGCATGCCGCCACTATTCGTGCATTCGTGAGTCCGACAGCCGTCATCGTCCACGCGGAAGGAAAGGACCGGCTGCACACGGTTGATGGTACGCCCGTCCTCTACTGCGGCCTGGAGGCGTTCCTTGGCTGGTCGGCCAGACTAATTGGAGCACTGATTGAACCGGGCGCGGAAGAGGGACCCGTCGTCCACGCCGACGGAAAGAAGGTGGCGCTTAGCGGTCTGCTAGCAGGTGAGGGCTGGCTGCGGCCGCGCTCACTGAACGATCAAGCGCAGGAAGCGTTAGCTGAGCGTCGCGGTGGGTGGGCCTGTTCGCCGAAGACGGAGCCCTTCGCTCAGATGGGCCAGCGTATCGACCCGAAAGTTACCGCGGGCATCGCGATGAACGAGTCGGGGTACCGAGGTCGGCCGTGGCCGTGGACCCTCAATGTGGCCGGGCGGGGCATGTACTTCTCGACCCGGGGCGAAGCGCACGCGACTATCCAGAGCCTGCTGGCGCAGGGCCGCAGCGACTTTGACGTAGGGCTGATGCAGGTGAACTGGCGATATCACGGCCACCGGTTCCGGTCGCCATGGGAGGCGCTATCTCCGGCCACCAATATTCGGGTCGCAGAAGACATCCTCGCGGAAAACTTCCGTCGTAGCGGGTCCGCCTCCAAAGCCGTTGCCTGGTATCACAACGCGAACCCCGAGCGAGGGATGCCGTATTTCCATCGCTTTATGAAACATGTAGCCCAATTCCAATGATCAGGTCGCTCATCCTAGGTACGCTGGCACTGGCAGCGAGCGGCCATGCCTCGGCCACAAACACCGATCCACTAGACTTTGATTACCAGGTTGTCGCGCGCGCGTCGGAGCGGCCTGCACTTGTCTTCAATGACGGCTTGTCCACTTACATCCAACCGCGCAGTGGTCAAGCCGTTCATGTGGGGAACGCGGTGCAGGCCGGCCCGTATTGGATCATCGAGGGGGTGCCAGACGTCGTCCAATACACGGTCAACGGCCAACCTGTCGTCGCCCGCTGGAAACGCTCAAACTCGGTGACAGTGGAGCCGGTCAGTCCGACCACTGCACTGCCGACGCCAAGGGCCGCGGCTTTCGGACGGATGGCGCTGATCGGAAGCTACGCAACGCTTCCTTTAGTGCGGGCTGGCCGTTCGTCTCTTCCGCTAGCGCAGATGGTGAAGTCGATTGCGCCGCCTGGATGGACGGGGACCGCCCAGAAAGAGATACCGCTCACCGATGACGTGTTTGTCGAGTTGCGCGAGGGGGAAAACTGGTTGCAGGCGCTGGCGCGTGTGCTCGAGCGACGCGACCTTTACGCCGAGGTCGATTTCAGCAAGCGCAACATCTCTTTGCGCGCTGTTCCGCCGACGAGCTTCTCGCTTGTTGCGAACGCCATCTATGAAGCTGACACAGGCAGCCCGTCAGAGAACAGCCCCGCCCTTGCTACCGGCCACAGCGGCGCTGTACCGGCGAGCGCACCAGATGCGGTGGAGGGGCCCACTCTAGCTTCAGCCTTCGGTGCGGTGGCGATCCGTGACAACAAAGACGGCAGTATCGAGATTCGGTTCGATCAGGAGCCGAAGGACCTGGTCGTGCTTGACCCCTCATCCAGAAAGCTTTGGACGAAGTGGGACGAAGACGCGCGGGTGCTGTCCTTTGCCACCGTGGATCGCTTCACCGCGACCTCCGGCGGCAACGCCGTCGAGGTGCTGCGGGTCCCGGAGATCGAATACCTGTTCCCGGCGAAGAACAGCGCGGGACTACGAATGGTATTTGAGAAGGATGGGGCAACGTACCTCAGCTTCGACAGGTCGTTGGTCAACATATCGGTGGTTGGCGACCAGCTGAAGCGGGATGGTGAACAGAGGGATCGCTACTACAAGTTCGAGGGTATTGCGTCCCGTTTGACCGTCGTTGCTGACGGCCAGGTGGTGCAGGTAGAGCGGAATCCCAGGGTTCGATTCACCGAGCAGCCGTTAAAGGTGTCGCTGTGACAGAGCGGGTGATGGATGCGTCCCGGGTGGCAAAGGCATTCGCCTGGCTCCTGGCATATGCGGTCGCGGGAACTGCCCAAGCGGATTGTTTAGACGACGCGGCGCGCTTCCACGGTGTCGATCCGTTGCTCCTGCGCAGTATCGCGCTGCAGGAGTCTGGCATGAACCCCAAAGCGACCAACAGGAACGCGAACGGCTCCGAGGATATCGGCCTGATGCAGATCAACTCGATTCACCTCCCACGACTAGCCGCTTATGGCATCACGCGCAAGCACCTGTTCGATGGCTGCGTTAGCGCATATGTGGGAGCGTGGATTCTGCGCGAAAACATCCAGCGATATGGGCCAACCTGGAACGCGGTGGGCGCGTACAACGCGGCATCGCCCGAGAAACGGCTGCGCTACGCGAACAAGATTCACACCCGATGGCAGAAGCTGCAGAGCGCGGCAATTCGATAGTTCTTCAGATCACCATATAGCTAGCTATGCGCCAACATATCCGAACTACCCATATCGCCGCCGCCGCGTTGCTGATGGGCGGCCTGTCGCTCACGCCGGCGGCGCTTGCGGCCCCGCGCTCATCTGACGGTTGGCAATCGCTGCAGCCCACCGCTTCTGACAGTAAGAGGGCGGTGCAAGCCTTGTTGGCGAACGTGCCCGTGCCCGCTGCCGGCAACGCCATCTCACCTTCTCGGGGCGTCGCCTCCCCGGAAACTGCGCCAGAAGGAGCTGGCCCCGCCGGACCATACCGTCTCGTCAAAGGAGAGCCGCTGCAGCTGCAGCTCGAGAGATGGGCCGCCAGGGCCGGATGGACAGTGGTGTGGAACGTTCCGGATGGTTGGATTGTGCCGGGTGACAAGGAGTACGGAACCGACTTCGAGGCTGCCGTCCAGCGCGCTATCGAAGAACTCGCTAGCAACGGCGCCGACGTGGTCGGGGACAGTTGGCGAGGAAATCGGACGGTCATCATCAGCCAAAACGGGGTCGTGCAATGAAGATGCAAGCCAAGCGCTACACAGCAGCCGCTGTTGCGGCCAGCACTCTGCTCTCCGGCTGCGGGGCGATGGAGACCCGCAATATCCAGAACGGGATCGCCTCGGAGGCCAGAGGTCATCTGGCCGACACCCCTCGAAGCCGGCCGGTTTTCCGGGTGCATGATGGCGCCTGGCTCATGGGGGAGAGGATTCGGGCAAGCAAGGCCCAGCCGGAGATTTATAGCAAGCAGGTGGTCTTCAGAGGGACTCTGGCTTCGTTGAACGAAGTGGCCAATTGGATCGCCCAAAGCGTTGGCGTTCGAGCGACCGTGGAGGCCTCCGCGCTGGCGGCGACTCCGGCAGGCGGAGTCGCCCAAGTCCCCGCTACGACCGTTCGCGGTGGAGGCCCTATCCCGGCTGGCGGCACGGCGCGGGTGATGGACTTGGCCGCGCCTCTGTCTGGCGGCACCGTTGTTGGCGGCGTAGTAGCGGCGCCGTTGGTCTTACGCTACGAAGGCAACTTCAAGGGCTTCCTGGAGGCGGTCGAAGCCCACTTTGGCGTCTGGTCCCGATATACGGATGGCACGGTCTCGTTCTTCCGGACAGAGACGCGTACCTTCATGCTGCCGAGCCTCGCCGATTCGACAAGCATGAGCGGTTCCATCACAACGATGGACAGTAGCGGCGGGGGCGGCGGCACGGTTGGAGCGGGCGCAAACGGAACCAGCGCGGGGGGCGGCAGTGCCGGTCGCAGCGGGCAATCAATGAGTTCCTCGATGGAGCTGAAGCCGTGGGAGACCATGGAGAAGACTGCTAAGGCGGTCGCGGGTGCTTCAGCTGAGGTGGTCTATGACCGGAACCTTGGGACATTGACTGTTACCGGGGACCCGGTCCAGTGCGACCGCGTCGAGCAGTTCGTCAAGAGCCTGTCGGCGATGTACGGCAAGCAGGTCGCGATCGACGTACAAGTCTACGAAGTCCGCGTAACCCGAGAGGATAACTATGGCCTGAATCTGGCTCTTGCGTACCAGAGCTCCGGCGCGGGCACGGGCGTTTCCTTCTCCTCGCCGGGCACGCCAACGATCTCGGGTAGCTCGTCAGCATCGAGCTTGGGCGTCACGATCATGGGAGGGCCGTTTGCAGGCACTCGAGCCGTAGTGCAAGCCCTCTCTACGCTTGGCAACGTATCGCAGGTGGTATCCCGGTCTGGCGTTACGCAGAACGGTAAGGTACTCGCCCTGCAGACGGCCACCTTGCAAGACTATGTGGCACAGGCGCAAACCACGTTAGCCGCAAACGTGGGATCCGCAAGCTCTATCCAGACCAGCACGGTCACCTACGGCTTCACCAGCAGCTTCCTGCCAAAAGTCGTTGACGGCCGGATCATCATGAACTTTGACATGACGCTGTCGGATCTGCTTCCTCTTGTCCCGTTCAATTCGGGCGGGGACGCCAATCGTACTTCCGTGCAGTTGCGCACCATGCCAACGAACCGGTTTAACCAGTCGGTGAACCTGAAGCCCGGCGAGTCACTGGTCCTCACCGGTCTCCGCAACCAGAAAGCAACGACAAGCAACAACGGCATCGGTGAGCCATGGATGGCAGCACTTGGCGGAGGCATCGGTGCCTCCCGAGGCGACACGGTCATTGCGATCGTCATCTCTGCGCGACTTCTCTGAGGGGAGCAACAATGGAAATCGTTGGACGAAACAGGCAGAGCGCCGGAACGGGACTGATCCGCGTGGCAATCATCCTTACTATGGGCGTGGCAGCCGGCGGGCAAGCGTTTGCACAAGACCCGCGCAACCCTGCCGCTGCAGCCATTGCGGCGGGGCAAAAAATCGACGCTCCTACCCAACGTGCCGTCGGCAAAGCTGTGGAAACCGCGATCCCGGCCGCCGAGGGCAGCGGCTCGAAGGCAGAGATTGCCGCTAACGCTGCTGCGCCGAGCCCGGGGGAGCAAGCCGCGCCGGCCGGGCGGCTGACCGATGCATCGGAGCTTGCCGCGTTGCAGTCGCAACATGCTCTGTGGAAAGTGCGAGCTGAGATCGCGAAGCTCAAGGCCGAAGTGCGCCGCAGTGAAGAGGGCGGCGGGGCGCCTCTTCCATCGCCCTCCGTGGGCTTTCCTGTGTCCTTGCAGGCATCGGGTCCGATGCAGCCGGCCATTGAACGCGCCACGCCCGGCCGAGACGCCCCCAGGTTGCTGGCACTGAGGGCCTTCGACGGCGATTACAACGCGGTGTTGGAAATCGGCGGTCGCGCCGTACCTGTACAGGCGGGCGATGTGCTTGAGGGGGGCTGGAAAGTCGTAACGATCGGCGATGACGGCGTAAAGCTCGCGAACGGCAAGCGCGTCCGGACGCTGAGGCCTTGAGACATGGCGGAGATCCTCTATTTCCCTGGGATGAAGGGCGGGTTCGCGCTAGGACTGATCTGGCAGCACGAGGAAACTCCACCCAGCCTGCGTTCGCTTCGTGTGAGCGCGGCCGAACTCGGCCGCAGCTTCCGGTGGAGCGTTGTGCACCAGAGCCCTGCAGGTGCGATACAGAGCGGGTTCTGTGAGCCGCTTCATGGGATAAGACCCGCTTCTCTCAGGGCGCTTGCCGCAGAGGTTGCGAGTCATCATCGTGCGCCGTGGAACGGGATTTTTCATCTGGAAGGTGATCGCTACTGGTACATCGCGGTCAGGCAAGGGCACGCGATCATCCCCGGCGGGGATCGGATCGGGACAATCAAGGATCTGACATCTCTGAGGGAGCGCCATCGGGCCTTGGGCGAGTGGTTGGAGGTCGACGGTACCTTGCAAGATCTAGCGTCGATCGTCCGCACCACAAAGTCAACCACCGCGCTGCGGGACGTCCAGAGCGGCCCTTGGAAGGCCGCTGCGTACGCGGGCGTGGCGGTTGCCAGCTTGGCGGTCGTTGCGGGCGGCGCATGGTACTGGTATGACCAGCAACAGACGGCCGAGCGCGAAGCGCTAGCAGCCCGCCAACGGGCTTTTGCTGCTGCTCAACTTGCAAGCGAAGCTGCGAGGCGCGAGTCGAGACCTTGGGCCGCCGAAGCCGTCCCATCTGAATTTCTTAACGCCTGCCGGCGGGAATGGAACGGACAGGCACTAGCGCATTCCGGTTGGCCCCTCGCGAGCTGGCGGTGTAGGGCAGTCTCCCAGACCGCGATCGCGATTGACGTGACCTGGCATCGAAGCGGTGGGGTAGCGCTCGACGCTCCCGGTGCCCTGTCCGAGGATGGAAATCGAGCCGCTTCTACACGGGATACCGCCACGTCCTTTGCGCCGTCGGGACCAGACATCCTGGCAGTTTCGGACGCCCGGCGTGCGCTCTGGACATACGCCCAGAGGGTCGGGGTTGCTCTTCAGGTCGCTATGCCACCGCCGCTGCTTCCCAGCGACAACGGTGCTCCTGTCGATCCATGGCTGCTGATGACAGCGGAGATCCCGTTCGGTGCGCCCCCGTGGCTGGGCCCTGGACATGGTCTGGACACCGTGCCGGCATTGCGCCTTACTGAGATCGGCTATGACGCAGCGACAGCGGTCTGGAACGGAAAGGCGAAGATCTACGCTTTGCGGCATGGCTTGCCACAAGCCACGCAAAGAGATGTCAACGTTGGGGGAGGAAAATGATCCGGACATTGTCACGTCCGTGGCGCGGGCCTGGGCCACGCGCGATGAGCGAGTCTTCGGGCGCGACCGGGATTGAGGGATCGGTCGCGATGAGCGCGCTTACCCTGCCGGCGCCGCCCCCCGTTCTTGCACCGCACCTCTTCTATCCGAGCGCGTTGCCGGCGACCTTCGCCGACGTGGCGCGGAAGCTGCAGCATCTGACGCGGGAACAAGCAGCGTCGCTACGTGAGCGAACGGCCGAGACTGGCGGCAACGTGGAGGAGATCGCCCTCGATTTCGGGCTGTCGGATGAAGATATACAAAGCGTCCTGATCGCCCACGGGTGCGATGTCTACGTGGACGCGAGGCATTTTGGTACCCCACGGCTCCTGACCTGGGAGGCGAAGCTGCGTCGGTGCGGGGCCGCCCCTCAAATGCACAAGGTTTCCGCGCAGGACCTCGCAGTATTGCGCCAGCAGCGAGCCGCTGGCCAACTGCAGGATGCCGACCTTGAGACGTTGGGCCTCGCACGACGCCTTATCGCCGACAGCGCCGCACTGGTTGCCTCCGATATCCACATCCTCGTCCGGGAAGACCATACAGAAATTCAGGTCCGGGTAAAGGGCGATCTTCGGACTGTCGCAGCCCAATCCATGCGACGGGAGGAGGGCGAGCGGTTGATCCGAGCGATGTACACCGGACTAGCGACTGTCAAGGACACGTACAACCCTCTGGACGTGCAGGACGCGCAGATCGCTGGCGAGGCGCTTCCTGGCACGGGGCTTTCGAGCGTGCGGATCGTCCGTGGGCCTGCATATCCCGTTGAGAGCGGTGGGAGTTTCCTCGTCGCCCGCCTGCAGTACAGGGAGCACCATCAAGAGGAGGCGCCCAGCATCGCCATCGAGGCTTCGAAGCGATTGGACCTCAGACGGCCTAAGTCGCCCCCGGGCGAGTTCAAGTTGCCGGCGATGGGCTACACCCCACACCAAGTGGAACTGGTGTCCCAGCTCCTACGGCGGCCGATGGGCGTGATCATCGTCACCGGCCCAACTGGCAGCGGGAAGACTACGACGCTATTCGAATGCACGCGACATCAGGCACGTCTGTTTCCGGAGAAGCGGCTCATCACGATTGAGAATCCGACGGAGTATCCAATGGACTGGGCCGTTCAGCTCTCAACTGAGAGCGAGCGGTTCCCCGAGATGCTCCGTATGACTCTCCGGATGGACCCTGATGCTGTTTTGCTCGGTGAGATCCGGGGCGTAGAGGAAGCTATCGCCACCTTGCAAGCTGCGGCGACTGGACATCTCGTTCTGACGACACTTCACGTGACCGACCCGTTCGAGACGTTCTCGCGGCTCGTCATGCTGGATCACGTGCGACTCGCCATGGGCGTGATCTGCAACCACAACCAGATTATTGGACTGATCGCACAGCGAATCGTCCCACTGCTCTGCCAAGAGTGCCGTTTGCCGTTGGCCAGGGCACCCGGTAGGGTGCCGGACTACATGCACCGGGCCCTGCAATCCTGGGGCGACCTCACAGCTGTGCATGTCCGCGGAAGTGGGTGTCATCACTGTCATGGAGAGGGAATCGTAGGCCA
Organism: Cupriavidus sp. AU9028; assembly: GCF_019795295.1. GTDB lineage: Bacteria > Pseudomonadota > Gammaproteobacteria > Burkholderiales > Burkholderiaceae > Cupriavidus. The sequence goes on from NZ_JAIMCG010000016.1 coordinate 47,925, forward strand.
ACAGGCTGTGGCTGAAGTGGTCGTGGCGACTGAAGCGCTAATGCAGGACTGCATTAAGGACGGGGTACTCGCTGCGCGTCGCAACCACCGCGCTCGGTCCGGCGCCGACAAGCCAATGATCGCTCATGCATTGGACCTGGTCCTTGCCGGGAAGCTGGACCCGGTGGATGCAGAGCGAAGCGTGGACGCTATTCCGATGAAGGAGGAGATTTGAACAGTCTGTCATGGACGATGCGGCGCCGCCTGTATCAACAGGCCTCGTCCCAATTGGAGAATGGACTCACCCTCGCTCAGGTTCTGGAGGACTTTCGGGAACGGCTTACGCGCCGTGGTAAGGAGCGCGCAGCCGAGGCTGCAAACGAGATTGGACGTCAGGTCCGGGACGGCAAAACCCTGGTGGCCGCCATGGGGAGCGCGCTCACTGACCTTGAACGCAGCGTGCTGGACGCCGGCGAGAAGGCAGGGCAGCTTCCGGAGGCGATGCAGCTGGTGCTCGATGTGCGTGAACTGACAACCCGCCTTCGCCAGAAGCTGCAAGCAAGCTTCTTCGCACCCGTCGTCTACTTGCTCACCCTTTACGCGGTCTTGCTCATGATCGGCGGGTATATCGTCCCGCAATTTCTTGATGTCTTGCCTCTCGAGAAGTGGACGGGGTGGGCATATGGCCTCTATCTGATGGGTGAGTTGGCGGTGGGCTGGCCGGCTCCACTGATTTTCGGGGGCATGGGGGCTTATGCGGTATGGAGTTGGTGGGCGTTGCCGCGTTGGACCGGATCTGGTCGGGGGTTCTGTGATCAGCACGTCTTCCCCTTCACGGTTTATCGGGAGATCACGGGCTTCACTTGGCTGATGTCGTTTGTCGCGCTCCTCCGCGCCAACGTCCCCGACGTTGCCGCTTTGGAGGGTCAAATCGAGTCGGCCTCTCCGTGGATGGCATCGCGTCTGCGGCCGGTGCGCCTCGGATTGACTGATGGCCTTGACCTGGCGGAGTCAATGCGGCAGACGGGCTATGGCTTCCCGTCATTGGATCTGATCGATGAGATCAGTGCGTATGCTGGCTTCGACGATTTCACGGACAAGATCAGCGTGGCTGTGAAGCAGAACGCGTCAGTCATTGAGCGGCAGTTGCTCACCAAGGGAATGGTGATGTCAGCCACCTTTACCGGGGCGATGTTCGCGGCATTCATCGTACTTCAGCTCGGCGCGAATTCTCTCTCATCGATCATCACGTCGTCGATGGGGATGATCTAGATCAGGGCGTGGTTTCAAACTAAAGAGGAAAAACGGAATGGACGGAATTCTTGGGCGTGTAGTAGCTATCGTGCTTGGCCTCATCGCGTTGTCTGGCATCGGTTACGCGGCATACAACGGCTTTCAAACCGACAAGGCAAGCACGGTCAGCACGAATATCACGCAGCTCATCACCAACGCCCGCGGGGGCTTCTCACAGGGGAACAACGGCTACACCAACTTCACGACTGCCAATATCCCGGCGATGATCACTGGAGGAATGTTCCCGACGAGCATGGTCCGTGGCAACACTCTCGTTGACAACTGGGGCAACACAGTCACGCTCTCCTCTGCAAGCAATGGCTCCCAGGGTGTGATTACCTTCGGTGGTGGGAACGCGCAGACGGCGAAGCAATGCGTCGCGGTGGCAACTGGTCTCAGGGACTTCGTTTCGCTTACGGTAGGCACGACTTCGTTTACCCAGACGAGTCTCCCTGATCAGGCCACCGCTGGCTCGGCGTGCAGCGCAACGGCCACCTTCACGCTGACTTTCCAGTAATGACAGGACGCGCCGGCGAGCCATAACGGCACGCGGGGCGTTGGACGAGGGTCGCATGGGCTACCTATTCCTTCCAATAGCGACAGTATTGTTCTGTCTCGGCATTCTCGCTCAACTTATGCAGCAGTCGGAGGCGATGCCCGGGGCCGGCGTGGCAGGTCGTATTGACAGCATGGCCAGCATTACTGCGCAGCAAGCGCTGGCATACGGCGCTGCCTGTCTCGCTACTGTCGAAGCGACCCCCGGGCTGGTGGGAGCAAGTATCGCGCCGGTGCTACCGGCGGGTATGGTCTCGCCAGTCGGGGTCGGGTGCATGGCTGTATTGAACCCGGCCGGCGGACGCAACGTGTACGGATACATGCGCGTAGCGCCGGGGGCGAGCGCGGCAGTGCTCAAGAACTCCGGCGGAAGCCTTGCCTGGCTGCGGGTCGAGAGCGTCGGGTCCGCGGTCAACCTGATGACCGGTGCGGCGCAGACGGTGCCCGCCGCTCTTCCCATAGGCTCGCTTGTCCATTGGATTCAGCTGCACACCTAAAGTAGATATGGACGCCATACTCGGATCAACTATCGCGCTGGTCCTCTCCATGATGAGCCTGGCCGGCTTCGTCACATGGGCTAAGGCGGGCGTGATGAACGTTCAGACCGCGGCTGCCGCTAGCCAGATGCTCGTCTTCGACAAGGCCGCATTAAAGTTCGTCGAAGATCGCGCTGCGACGCTAGTGCAGCAGGCGACTGCCACCGTTCCGGTCTCTGTCACTCCAGCGATGCTGATCAACGCTGGCTACTTGCCGGCGGGCTTCTCGTCGATGAATGCATTCGGCCAAACCTGGCTTCTCCAGGTGCTACAGCCGACGCCGAATAGCCTCCAGGCCCTCGTCACTTCCCATGGGGGGCGACCAATCACGGACACACGTCAGCTCGTCCAGATCGCCGCGCAAGCGGGTGCGCAGGGTGGGTTCGTGCCCTACCCGGGTCAGAACGGCGATCCGACGATGGTGCCGTCCAACGCGTACGGCGCGTATGGTGCATGGCGAGTGCCTCTCGCGGGCTATACGAATCCGGGCAGTGGCCGCCTCGCGTCGCTGTTGGCTTTCACTGGATCTCAAGCCAACAACGGCTACTTGTATCGGGTGCAGGTGCCCGGCCATCCAGAGCTGAATCGGATGCAGACCGCGATCGACATGGCGGAGAACGATATCAACAACGGCGGAAGAGTGACGGCCAACGATGTCGTGGCGGAAGCCGACCTGCTGCTGCTGGCCGCTGGTACTCCTGCAGCCAGCTGTTCAGAGGAATTCTCTGTCCGTCGCAACGCCGCGCTGCCGACGTCCTTGGTCATCTGCTCGGGCGGGCGGTATCAGCCGATTGGCACTGCCGTCGTCAACATTGCGGAAGGGGAACCCTGCGGCACCGAGGGCCAGCTTGGGACGAATGTTCTCAATCAGGGCTTCCTCTGCCGGAGTGGCAGATGGCGCAGCTTTACTAACTCCATCGGGAAGCTGACGACGAACCGCAAAATCGATAACGTGACCGACGGTATGACCTTTACCAAGGACGCCTGCCCTGGCGGCACGGCTTGGGCGCTCTACACATCCAAGCAGGAGATGGTGAACATCACCGGGAACGTCATGCCTCCGATTCAGGGTGTCTACTTCTGGATGGTCGACAACGGCTCTTCGTGGCGCGCTCAAGCGAGCGCCGTCTCGCCTACCACTTGGTATAGCGGAAACGACACCGGCGCCATCGGGGGGCAACTCGTGGGTACTGTTACCACAGGCTGCGCGTTCTGATTCCAGAGAGAGTTGAGATCATGAAAAAAAGAACGCGGCACTTGATGAACATTTTTGCGGGAGCGGTAACGATGTTGTCCCTCGACCTATGCGCTGCACAGGTTATCGTCTACCCGGCGCCAGCGATGACCGTGGCAGACTGTCAAGGTGGAAAGGTCTGGACACGCAGGGAGTCGAATGGCTTACCGTTCTGCGACAGTCCCGACACCTCGCCGGTCGACCCAACACCCTCCCCCCCGGCGGCACCGGTCTGTCGCTTTGAGTATCCAACATACATGGTAAGCCTCGGCCCTGCTATGTGCTCGTCGCAGGACACCTGCTTCGGCGCGGGGGTGGCAGTCAATGCGGGGTCGCGCGACCAATCGTTCGCTGCAGAATTTGATGACTATGAGCTCGACTTGGTTGACGGGCTACGGCCAGTCGAGAAGCGGGCAGACGAGATCCTGGCAGCTACACCGTACCGACGAGGAGCCGCAAGGCGATATGGCGGAGGCCAAGGTAATACTCTGCCCAAGCGCTACTACGAGCTCTGCGAATAGCGCTGTGGAGAAAAATGACCCCCAATCGGGGGTCTTCTTCTGCTTGGTGCTGGTGCTCAAAACGCAGTGAAGCTCCAGGTCTTGCTAACGGGGATTCCGTTCCGAGCTCCGCTAAACGTCGCCGTGTACACGCCAGCAGGGAGCGGTTGGATCGGAAGCATGAAAGCCACGCCTCGAACCACGTTCGCATCTTCAATGACCGAGGCCGCCGACGCAGTCTTCGCATTCGGTGCTACGAGGACCCGAACTGGAATCGCGGCTCCGTTGGGACCTGCGAGGGTAAAGCTGTTCACCGTCAGGGCATCAGCATCCGACGTTGCCGGCACTCGGAACATCACCGGACGACCTGCCATCGTGAGATCGGGCGCGGGATTCGGCCGTTCTGCCGCCGGGTTGAAGCTGCCAATAACGGTGTCGTTGTCAAACGGGAAGTAGGTCATGTTACCCGCCGACATTTGCTGGCCGCCCCAGGTGGGAAGCCCATATCCGCTTCCATTTGCGCCTGTGATCACCCCAAAGTTGATGACGCAGAGATTGTCACGAACCGCGATGCCGACCGTTTCCTGGACCCCCGTGATTCCCTGCAGGTGATAAACCGAATTCGCGAAGCCGAGGGCGCACTCCAAGCCGTCCGGCGCACCACCGGCTACTTGCGCGATCCATTGGGCTCGATCAGCGCCAGCCGCAACTCCTTGCTCGTAGGGGTTCACGCCGGTAAAGCCCGGCTTGCCAGCTTCTTCCTCGTGCGCAACGACATTGTTCGCAGCCATATATCCCAGGTGACTGTCGGCGGAACGGTCGAGGGCTTCGTCCTGCTTCAGAACCCCAACCCCCAGCTTGAGGCGCAGGCTGTTCAGCGTCTCGTAAGCGACCAGCCGCTGGTCCCCAGCTGGGTAGGTCGGCGTCGGTGCGGTCGTGCTCGGCGGGACGGAGGTTGGAGGAGCGGGTTGCGGCTCCACCGGTGGGTTAGTGGGTGCGGGGTCGCTACCGCCCTCGTCGCCGCCGCCGCCACCGCAAGCCGCCAGAGCAAAGACCATCGCCGATGCGAGAGCAGTGAAAGACAACTTCTTGTTCTGCATTATCAATTTCCTTTTACTATTTTTCGTGGCCCGGGGATTCGGTCCGTTACATTCAGCTTAACGAACTGAGCGCAAAGTCAAGCCTCGCTGGTGCACCTGCCTTCGGGCCGCAGAGCATACACGATAGGTGAACAGGTATTAGTACGGCAGGACGAGGCAAAGCTTTAGCCCCCCGGCGGTGGGGTCATTTCGACCTGTAGAGGGTCTTGCCGCAGTGATTGCAACTGTGGAACTGCTGCCTTGATAGCAGAGTCCGATGGCGCCAGAGCCTGATGCTGCCGGACCCACAGTGGGCGCAGCGCATACCTCTTGGCGTTGTGCTCTGGGGGAAACGGAGCTGGTACTCCTGGAGCGTGGGCACACTACTCGATGGCAGGAGGGCAAGTAGCACCAGGCCTATATACGATGAGCCCGTGCAGAGCACCGCCCACAGCCAGCCATTACGTCCTCTCTTGGTTGCCAGAAGATAGGCCAGGTAGGCCGGAACAAAGGAGTAGATGCAGATGGTGAAGAGGCTGCTCATGGGTGGGGGTCAGCCATAGAGAGGCGATCGCTTGAGAGTCTGACGTCGTCAATCAGTAGTGGTGCTCGCCTGCTGGACGCAAGCTCCTTTCGGGGCCGGCCCCGTTGCTTGCGGTGCAGGGGCGAGTTGGGCGACGACAATGCACCAGAACAACAAGGACACTGGAACGAGTTGGCGAGCTCAATCTTCGGCGCAGTATTTGAGGCGAGATATGGAGTCCCACAGGACCGGCACGACCGAATTGCGAGGTCTTCATCCGTCGACATCGACCGCGTCAGGTGGAACGCCCGTTCGGCCGGCATGAACGCGTCCCCGAAGAGCCGGCGACAAACATCCATTGCGCAAATGAATGCCTCAGGGATCGTTGCCGCTTCGGCAAGCGCGCTGCGGAATAGCCACAACAGCGCAGTTGACTGGACACGCCTCGAGGCCGACTCCAGATACCACACCGCTGAGGCGGGTTGCTGACCCGAAGGCGACGACTCTCCGTGGATCTGCAGATACAGCTCCCGCATCTTCTCGGGAGTGGTGTCGAAGAGTGCAGCCACGCTTTTCGCACGACAGCGCATTCTAATGAAGCCCTCGCAGTACGCCATTCTAACGAACCGCGACAGATGGAAGTTTCCCCAGGGGCCGGAGTGCGGCAATCGATCTGACCGGATCGGCGAACTGTCCATGATGTAATGGGCTACGGTATCGGCAGTCAGTCTGCCGGCCACCGCCTCGAACCAGAAGATTCGGTTCGGAAGGCGCCACTTGAACAGTGGTATACGGCGCTCGGCTATGGCCAGGTCAATCTTGTGCTGAGGCACCGAGCGAAGATACTCCGCCAGCTCGACGGACATGCCGAGGATGGGTGCCGCCAGCAGCGACATATTCAGGACGTCGTACAGCGCAGTTAGATAGGCTCGATTTGCCTGCTCAAGCTGCATGTGCTGGACCGGCGTGAGCGTCGGCATGCTCTTGGCCAGCGTGCCGACGCTAGTGGTCGGTGTGCGTCCATCGATGTAGCTTTTCCAATCCTCCGGGGACGAGAGCGTGGGAAGGAATGCTAGGAACGGCACCCCGAAGATGAGCGACGAGGTCTCGTGATCATCCCGGAGGCGGGCGATATCTTCGTGCTCGGCATCGAACAGCGGCGCGAGCGTCCTCGTGACAGCCAGCGCGTTGACGATATAGGTCGTCAAACGGAAGTTCGCTGACATGATGCGGTCCAAGACCCATTGGGGAAGCAGAAACTGGTCGGAGAGGCCCTTTGTGTGCTGCTTCATGGCTTCGCTCCCGCTACCTTGTCGACCAACTCGTACAGGTTCTTGGCGGCATCGCGAAGGGTCACGAGGAGAGGACGGAGCGGCTTGGTCCCGGCCGTCGAGAAGGATGTCTGGAACTTCTCCGTGGCCGCCTCAATATCCGCCTTGATTCCGGTGAGCCGGATAGAGAGCTGTCTCTCATCCAGCTTCAGTGTTTTGCTGTCGAGCAGCTCGTTCTGCGCCGCGCTCAGGTCGGCCCTCGTTTTTGACAGGGCGGCGTTGGTATCAGCGAGTTCCTGGTTCGCTTGGTCGATCGCGTCTTTGATCGACTGGTATCCCCTCGGGACGACCTCTACCTCCTTGACTACCTCCCGGACACGCATCTCCGAGACGCGCTTCTCAAGCTCCGTCTTTTCGCGCCCGAACCGTTCCACAGCCAGCTGCAGCGAATGGACGGTGTTGCTCTGGGAGTCGAGCGCGATCTGCGCTGCGGCAAGCGCGTCCCGAAGCTCCGATTCCTTTTTACCTGACGTAGCGCTCAGCTCTCTCAGATATTTGATCTCTAGCTCAAGCTGGATCTTCTCAGAGGTGCCGGCAGCCAGCTGCTCTTTTGCGGTCTCCAGCTGAGCCATCAGGGTGTTGATTTCGTCGTTCGCAGCGCGGTACCGCTCGATGAACGGAACGATCTCGTCTCGGGAAAACTGTTCCTGCCGTTTGCGCGCGTCAACAAGCAGCTGCACTTCAGCGTCGCTGATGTCGGAGCGCTTCAGAATTGTGAGTTCCCCTAGGTTGAGAAACTCCACGGCCTCGCTGCTATTCACGAAGCGCTGATAGACCTGAAGGTACTGGATGACCGTGTGCTTACTGATCTGAAGCGTGTTTGATGCGTAGTCGTTCAGCAGTTTCCCGGCCTGGGTTTTCGCGCGCGCGGGGTTCTCTAGACGCTTGTTCAGCGCGATGTACATCGTTTGATGGATGTCCGCAAGATACGAACCGATCAGCATGTACTCGGTCCGGATTCGTTCCCGCGCCTGTGCAATCTGCTCGGCCGCATGGACGATGCGGCCGATGGCCGCCGTATCGACCTCGGAGGCCAGGAGCAGCCTCGTCATCTGCAGAATGGATAGAGATTGCCCCTTGTCCTGAGGCGCGGGCAGATTACTTTGTCCTTCGTTTTCCATCTTCCTTCCTGAGTGCTTTGCTACCGGCGGACGCTCACGGCGCTGTCCCTTCCAAATTACTAGCCGGTTCGCAAAGTCAAGTTGCTGGCGCTCGAGCATGCAGCTCCGGCCGAATACGACGTCAACGGGAGGTTAGACGGGGTGAGGAACCCCTTGGAGGGCGAAAGCTCACGAAATCATCGTGTCTTTCGATGTCAAGTCCCAGAAAAAGCCTATCTTTGCCCCTCATTTAACGGCAGCAATTCTGTGCAATTTAGGGTAACCACCTATCCGTTGGGGGCGGCTGTATATACAGCGTAGCAAGTGGTCAATATCGTGATATCGAGTTGCCCGCTAAATCGTCAGCTCCGCCACGTGCAAATCATGGAAAAGAGCCTGGCCCACTCGCACGGTGCTAGGGGCTTGGAGGTGCCACTGTTGTTGCGTGGTCGTCGGGAATTCGTGTAGATTTGCGATGCGTCCTCACGCATCGAATCTCGCGCCGCCTCACGGGCACACACGCCCTCGTTTCCCTTCTTTCCAGCGGCGCCTCTCAATTGCTTCCCATCCTGAGCGTCTTTGCGTCATGCAATCTCGAGCATGTCGCAAGCGCGTTCGCGCTCGTCTTTGGATTCCTTGCTCATTCGAGCATCGAATAGTCGCCCGGCATCCGCCAGGCCATCCCTTTGTCTCGTTTCTTGAGAGAAACCATGGAATCCTTCTTCTCCAACCTCATTCGGCGTCCGTTCAAGCTGTTCATGCTTTGCTCGGTGCTCTATGTCGCTTCTCAGTCGTTCATCGTCGGCTTCTTCGTGGCCGTAGTGGCACTTCACCATCTGTACCGCCTGGCCTTCGCCCCGGGGAAGGCTAGCGTTACTGGATCCCAAGCTTCGGTTGCCGCCGCCTCTACTGGCGCGACGCCGGCAGCAACGGCAAGAGCGGATGCCGAGCCCTCCTATGAGCGCTCGGCAGTCGTCACCCCGATTCGCCGCGCCGGGACGTCCGTTCCCTGCTGATCCTTAGCCGCCCCCGAGGGGCGGTGCATACACCTGTCGCGGGTATCCGTTACCCGCCAGCTGGTGGGTCAATGGCCTTCCCGTCGGAGACCATCATGAACACGTTGGCAACAGGATGCCAATTCGACCTCTTTGGTGAAGCGGCCCTCGTCGCAATACCTCCTTATAAGCCCGACCCGTTGCCCGACCCGTCCCATTGGAGCGAGGCCGTGCGCGAGAAGATGGTCGACGCCCTCATCAGCCTTGCCTGTGATAGCCGGCGTGGCGACAACATGCCGGAATCGCTGATCGACTGCGCTGATTTGCTGCGCGCGCGTATCCGCAATAGACACCTCGATCATGAGGAGTTGAGGATGACCCTGGGCTGGATCTTCGGCTATTGGGATGGCGCGCTGCCCTATCGGTACGTCTGCGCTGTGTCGGGCGTGAACCCCGAGACGCTGCAGGACGTCATCTTGAACAATGCCCGCCTTCGCAGTGACCTCGACGAGGTCAGGCGTATGTGTTGCGGCTCCCTACTTTGAGGCAAGCCATGACTTGGTTGAATTTGGTGAAGCGCGTCGCAACGCTCTTCCTCGAACGGCCCAAAGCCGCCGATGTGCCCGGCGCAGTTCCGGTCGGAACTGGTGCCAGCAACGAGCGGCAGTTCATCGTCAACGGCATTCCACACCTCCTGCGCGATGAGGGCCACCGTATCGTCCACTTCGCTCCTAGCTTCGATCATCGGATCGAGCCGACTGCTTACGGTGAGAAGTTGCTGCCCGACGTGGTGCCTCGTTGGGTACCGGTGGGGATTCACGCGGGCGCAAAAATGGAGATCGTCGCCGCCGGCGTTGTTAAGAACGCCGGCCTCGGAGACGCCTCGCCGGCCTGGTTGCCGGAAAGCAAGGGAACCAGCGCGCCCGTACGACGCGTGAGCCAATTGAGCGAGGAAACGCCGCCGAGTCGCAATGCTGCGGGCCCACAGGATAGTGGCACGGGCGCGACCTTGGTCCGGAAGCAGTTCTCACCTACGACGGTCGGTTCTCTCCTCGAGTGGGGTGAGATGGAGTTTCCGAATAGGAAGAGCCGCGGGCCGAGCACCTACCGGTCGTTCGCAGTGAAGCTGAGCACGGCGGAGGGTGAGCAGACTCTGCAGGGTGAAGGCTTGAAGGATGCGATTGCTGAGGCTCGTTGCCAACTCGGTGACCGTGTCGTTGTGAAGCGGCTACATAAGGTCAAGGTCCCTGCGTTCGATCAAAAGACCGGCCGACCGATCATGGACCGTGAGACCGGAGAACAGAAGCTCTGGGACAAGTGGACCTGGAGCATCAACCACATTCATTGAAAGGAAAGCAAGATGGCATCCGTGAACAAAGTCATCCTCGTGGGCAACCTCGGGGCCGACCCGGAAACTCGTTACATGCCTAGTGGCGACGCGGTAACAAACGTTCGTATCGCTACTACTGATCGTTACAAGGACAAGCAGAGCATGGAGATGAAGGAGTTGACCGAGTGGCATCGGGTCGCCTTCTTCGGAAAGCTCGCTGAGATCGCGGGGCAGTACCTTCGTAAAGGCTCGCAGGTCTACATCGAAGGACGAATCCGCACGCGCAAATGGCAGGATCAGTCCGGCCAGGACAAGTACAGCACGGAGATCGTGGCGGACCAGATGCAGATGCTCGGCGGTCGTCAGCCGTCGGGCGGTTCTGACGATGGCAGCGACAGCGAGCAGCATGCCTCTCGGCAGCGGTCTCGGCCTGACGATCGGCGTGACGGCGGCTACAGAGCTCCTGATCGCCACCAAGGCCAGCGCACCGCTCCTTCAAACGGCTTTGAAGATATGGACGACGATATTCCGTTCTAGGTCCGAGAGCTCTCTCGGATTGCCACGCAGGCGGCGCTGCCGCCTGCGCTTATCTCTCTTGCTGCCCCCTTCCCGGGGGCAGTTCCCATATAGCTGTGCTGTCCCCGCAGCTTCCCCTTTCTCTCCGCGCCATGCTGAAAAGAACGTCTGGATCATTCCCGGGCGGTCTTTTGAGCAAGCGTTCCTTCGCCTGTCTCAGGCATCGACCAACCCTCCTCACGGAGCATCCCATGAAAAATCTGAGTGCGATTGTAAGTAGCTGGACGCCCGATCAATGGGACGCTCTAGTGCGGCGGTATCTACCGGCTGACGTCCTTACTGACTCCTTCTGGAGGGGGCGGCCCGGCCCCTGTCCAATCTGTGGAGGAACGGATCGTTTCACCTACGACAATAAGCGCGGCCGCGGTGATTGGGTCTGTCGCAAGTGCAACGCTGGAAGCCCGAAAGCGGGCGACGGCCTCGAACTCGTCCGGTGCACGACGGGCATGTCATACCTTGAGTTGAAACTGGCACTCAACGGTCAGCGGATCGATCCGGTAGCCCCGAGGCAGCTCGCGCAGGCGCGCCCTCGCAAGCCGGACGATCGGGCAGCGAAGGTGTTCCGCATCTCCAAACTGTGGCGAAGTGGAGCGGACCTGACGCCGGGAGACCACGCCATGCGCTATCTGGCTGCGCGGGTGCCAGGCCTCCGGGCGCCTCGGCCACAGAGTCTTCGCCTTGCAGTGCAGGACTACTGGCACGATCGGACGAAGATTGGCCGATACCCGACGATACTCGCCGGCTTTACGCTGCCAGACGGACGCCTGGCCACCGTGCATAGGACTTCACTAGATCCCCGCTCTCCTGCCAAAGCGGTCATCGTGACCGAGGAGGGCGAGATCCTTCCAGCGAAGCGCAATGACGTCTCTGCGCTACCGCTTGCGGGCGGTGCCGTTCGGCTGATGCAACCGCGTGCGGGCGAAATCGGTGTGGCCGAAGGCCTCGAGAACGCCTACGCGTCCTACATGCTGTTTGGCATCCCAACGTGGAACTGCTTGAACCGAGTCCTGCTACGACAGTTTGTCGTGCCAGATGGCCTCGGCATCCATACCGTCCACATCTTCGCGGACTTTGACAAGATCGACAGCAGGACCGGCAAATCGCCCGGCATGGCTGACGCGCTTGCGCTGGAAAAGCGGCTGCGCGCTGAGGGCTACAAGACCATGCTGCATCGGCCGAAAGTCCGTGGCACAGATTTCTGTGACCAATGGCGAACGGTCTATCAGCTACGTCAGATGTCACAGCAAGCGGTGATCGCTTAATACTCTCCACCGAAAGGTGGCTTCCTAAAACTCTGCCCGGTGGGTCCTCCCACTGGGCGAGGCTCCCGTGGCAGCTCTCTCCTCTCTCTGGAGGTCTGCAATGCCGCAAAAAGGCTTTACCGCAATCGTCAACAAGCTCCACATCCGTGCCAAGCGCGTCTCGAACACCGAAGACGTCTCTGCGGGCCAGTCGGAAGCCCAGTTCTTCGATGTGTACCAGCGAGGCCCCTCGGGGAATCTGATGTTCCTGGATCGAAAGGATTCCTTCGACTCCGCACTCGACTTTTGTCTTGCTCCAACGCTCCACTGAAGCGGCATCCCTAGAATGACAAAGCCCGGCTACCGCCGGGCTTTTTTTTTGCGCCTTCGCCTCAGCGTAGCAACTTCTCCTTGACAGCGGCTACGATGGACAGCGCGCCCTCTAGGGCGCAGAAGCCGGCGAGGACAGCCAAGGCGAAGAGTAGAACGTCCTCGGTCGTGGAGAGGTAAGCAAACATTTCGAGCATCCTTCTGGTTCGGTACGATATGGCCTAGGCTGACACGGGTTCATGTGGTGTCAACTCATCGAGCTGCCTAGCCGAAGCGCTCCATGGCGTTGTTGAGTGCCTGCAGATCGAGTCCACTGAGCGCATCGTCGTCGGTAACGCCAGGTGGCGGTTGGGTGGAGGCGTACGCAAGCCGGTAGACAGTAGCCCCATCTGGGGCCACGGCAGGAGCATTTGGCGCGTTCGCCTTTGGGGCAGCGAGCGGCGGTGGAGGCGGCGCCGCGGGGGGCGGGTGAAGTGCGCCGTGTGCTGGGACGGTCGGGACCGCCGTTCGGCTCGGGGCGACGAGCAGTCCGTCCACGCCCGCGCTGGCGAGCAGCTGCAGGCCTCGCTGTGCGAGGAGCCTGAGCATCAGCGCACGCTCCCGCGCTCCGCGGAACTGCCGGAGATACGCAAGCAGCTCGGGGTTCGAGTCCTCGGATATCGTAACGGACATCTGAAGCTTGTCGATGGATGCTTGCATCAGGTATTCCTCGTGGCTTGCCGGGCAGAGCCAATGCTGTAGAACCCACGAACGTTCGCGAAGCAGGGTGCGTCCATAATATGGATCGTGTTCAGCGGAAAGGCCGCGCGAATTGTAGGTGCGTAGAGCTGTGCACCACCGCCGGTCAGGATGATCGCCCGGATATCCTCAGAGCGGCCAACACGTGTCTGTATCTCCTTCACAGGCTGATGAGTGACTGCCATGGCCTGCTCGAGATAAGGGGAGATGTCGAGGTCCTGCCCGTAGAACAACATGGGCTTGGCATCGCGGATGGCCTTGTCGATACGCTCGATACTGTCTGTTGCCTGTCCCAGGTGCGAGGAGATCAGGCTGGCGATCTGCTGATAGACCCGCGCCGCGCCGCCGGGGACGCCGCCACTGCGGGTGTCATCCATCGTGTACCCCCGGGCGACAACCCAGTCGGTCGTGTAGTAACCCACGTCAACAACGAGGTAGGCATTGTCAGGGTCATAGCTCTTGCCAGTCCGTTGAATGTAGGTAATCAGACTGCCGAGCGGCTGAGGAAGGGGCAGGACGCTCCCAATCTTGATCTCGCCCCAGCCGAAGTTGTGCACGCCTGAAAACCGGTCTTTAAGATAGGCCGCGTACTTGTTCGTGTTATGGACCGGCAGACCGAGCACGAGGCGGTCCACTTCTCTCGCCTTAGCATAGTGAAGGGAGCCGGCGAGCAGCGCCGCGTAATTCGGCGTCGTGACGAAGTCCTCGGAAAGCGAGCGGCCCGTATGGACGTGCGCAGCGCTCAGAGAAACATCCGGTCCCACTTCGTACCTGGCGCCGTCGATCTCCACATGCACTACGTCACGGGCACGGAAGAGGCCGCCACCGTGCGGAGTGAGTGAGGAAGTGGCGGCTACTGGAGCAAGGGAAGGAAACATTCGGGTTGCAACATCAGACCCGAGGGGAAAGGCGGATTTGGTGTTGCCGTAGCCAACGTCGACAGCGACGGTCGAGATCTTCATGTGGTGCTCCAGTTCGGTTGCTGTTTGTTGAGAGGCGATGCGAAGATGCCGGCACGGTCCCTGACAATCCCATTAAGTGGGAGATAGTCCGATCTGCTCTCGCTTTGAACCAGTGAGACGACGACCGAAGTCGGACATCGTCGAATATGGGCGGCAGTGACCGGACTGTGTTCGGGTATGTGGCACATCGACATAGCCGACTCTACCTGCGGAAAACCGAAGTCAAGTCGCCAAAAGCTCTCGATTTCAAGGGGCCAAACGTTGCCACCCAAGCGAGGGCTGGTATATCCTTCGACGATCAACCGCGTCCCCGACGCATCGACCTCGCCGCCGTTCGCGCGGCAACTCACATCCACCGGGCGCTGAATTCGCTACCCGGCGGATGCCTGTCCAAGCCGCAAAATGACGCGGCATTTTTTTGTTTCGGCTCAAGTAGATACTGGCCCACACTGAGGACACCGGACACCGCGATACCAATTGGCTTTGCGGTCGGTTTTCCAGGATTGGTCGCACTGAGGACATGTGTAAAGCGGACACACCGGACACATGACCCCCCATCCCCACACACGCCCGACAGCAAGCTGCGGGGTAGGCGAGCGCTGGTACCCGATACACCGCGGTACAGATGCCGCTACCTGAGGGGCGGGACGTAGGTTGCTTCACGCAATCGGACGATCTGAAACCATGACGAACGGTGAGCGCGACCGTACAAAAACAGCGCAACGAGAGTTACGCGGGTGGCGTCGGCAGGTGCATGCACCTGCCGTCGTTCATGTCGGGGGAGCGATTCTCCTCGACGACCGGGTAGCCCGGCTGGACACGCGAAGGTGCGTTGTGCCATGTCGGGACAGTCATGCACGGATCTTCCACGTGAGGGCTGACCAGCCAATGGATCGCTAAAGGTCGGGAAGGCAGGACCATTGCCGATGGATAAACGGCAAAGAGGGGCAGGAGCGATTGAGTGCGCAACGGGGGGCACGCCGATCGACGTCGCTGCCGAATCATGGAACACACGGCGGAGGAGGGAATGCGACAGGCAGCGGTTTTTGATGTCCGGGGGATGCTAGAGAGGTATGACTTGCCCGTCAGGATGAAGGCTGAGCTGGCCACGGTCCTGGCTGACAATCTGAAGAGGATCCTCAGCCAAACACGAGTGAGCCTCAAGAGCGCGTCTATCAAAACACAGGAGCGACGGATGTACACCGTCTGCCGCTCGCTCGCGGAACTGCGCGAGATCGGACTCATGATCGAAAGCCCATACTCACTGCGCCACAAGCACCTGCGGGCGCTGGTGGAGAAATGGGTCGCCGCTGGCCAGGGCGGCGGGACGATCGAGAACAAGCTCAGCCACCTCAAGGCGTTCTGTCGGTGGCTCGGCAAGCATGATCTTGTGCGCCCGCTAGGCGAGTACATCGATCGGCGTGCCAACGGCTTGGTACGGTCGTATGTGACATCGGTCGACAAGTCCTGGGAAGGGAATGGAGTGGATGCTGTAGAGGTGATCGAACGGATCGGCCGGGAGCATCCTCGCGTAGCGGTACAGCTGAAGCTGCAGGCTGCGTTCGGCCTGAGGATCGAAGAGAGCTTCTCCCTCAAGGTCCTGAGCGCTCTCCGGAACCTCGACACGCTACACGTGGTCGACGGGACCAAGGGAGGGCGCAAGCGTGACGTTCCAGTGCGATTGCAGCTTGCGGTTCTGGAGGAAGCCGCGCGGCTGGTGGATCCGGTGAGCGGATCAACAACACCGTCGACCTACTCAATAGCAAGGTGGCGCAACCACTACAACGCGGTGATGCGAAAGTACGGTGTTTGCAAGAGCGGGCTAGGGGTAACGAGCCATGGACTGAGGCATGGTTGGATGCAGCAGCTCTACCGAGAGATGACCGGCGCTCCCGCGCCAGTGAAAGGCGGGTCCGCGGCTGATCCAGAGACACACCGCCAGGCGATTCAAGAGTTGGTGCTCGCTGCAGGGCACAGCAGGCCTACGAAAAGCGGTGCCTATCTGTCGACGCATGCGGCAATGAATCGCAAGGAAAGGCCCGTAGTGACATGGGAGCGTGCTGAGGCGGTACTGCGCGGTGTTGGCGGAAACAAGGCTCGAGCTGCCCGCGAGCTTGGAGTGTCCCGACAAGCCCTGTACCGCTTGCTCAATAGAGGAGAGGCGGTCGCAGCTTGACGACCTGGCGCCTATGGGCCGCTGGTCCGGCAGTTGCGCGTACCGAGGTCAGAGAGCCCGCCTCGCTCCCCATTGCGGTTACTTTCGATTGGAGATGCGCCCGCGTCGTCGAATGGCGTGAGCGTTAGAGGAATGACTGTGCACTGAAAGGCGGAAGGAGCGTCAAGTTCCGGATGCCACGTCTGGCGGCACGGAGCACCTTGAGCGGAAGGACAGACTCGGATGCTGGATTGGACTCCCCAACACATTGGCGGGGCTGGATGCAATAGCGTTGTATGCTCATGCTTCCGAGCGAGCATCCCATCACCATGCAGCAAGAGAAAATCGACATTGGCGGCAAAGCCATCTACATCGTCCAGTCCCACCACCACGTCCTGCAGTCATGGGCAGAAATCCGGCGCGGGCTCGCGGCCGCGCCGGCGCTTCTGACGCTCGACCATCACACAGACACGTACCAACCGTTCTTGCGACACCGCTTCCACGCGACGCCAGGAACTCTCGGTGATGATAAGGAAGAGAGAATGGATGCGCTTCTGCCTGGACTGATGGCGGAATTGCGATACGAAGATGAAGAATCGGTGCTGCAAGCTATCACGAAACTGTCCAACGACGAGCATGTCAGGACCGCGATCATGGCGGGAATAGTGTCCCGTGGGTTTGTGGTGAACCATTCAGACTCTGACTACAGCGATCCCGGGATCCTCTACGTGACCAGTTCAATCTGCGCGGTTGGTTGCGAGAAGCTTCCGCATGATGACGCATGCCGGCCGGTGCGTTCGGGGCAAGTGCTCGAGTCTGTCTACCTCGACCACGAGCTGGGCGAACTGAATGCCATGGCGGCGGCGGAAGGGCTCGAATTCAACGAGGAGGAGCCATATGTCCTGGACATTGATCTCGACTACTTCCATTCGGAGAAGGCTATCGAGCCGGACGACCCCGCGACGTTCTACCGACTGGTGCGCAACGCCGTTGCCGTGACCATCGCGACCGAGCCAGAGTACGTCAAGTTATGCCGCGACGAGGGCTCAAGCGTATCCGGAGAGTCCCTGCTCCAACGTATGAAGCAGCATCTGCAAGCGGCAATGACGTGACGGCGTCCAGGACGTCGGCCTGTATCAAAGCCTCGGCTCGAAGAGGGCCGCGACCGGGAACCGACCGCTTCGCTACCGCGACAGAGCTGATGCAAACGAAAGCATACCGCCTGAGTTATGCAGGGCTTCCGCCAGCTTCTTGATCCCGTCGTGCTTCTGAACAACCGCTCCGGACACCAGTCTGGAGAAACTCACCTGCCGAGCCGCCTTCTCGCCGGGATGCGGCGTCGGTGGGGGCAGTGCGAACTCAGCCGCCCAGGTCACTCTATCCAGCCGCGGGAATGGATCGATGCCGGTGAAGTCGCGCAGCTCCGCAATGCTTATGATGCTATAGGCCTCTGTGGCATCGTTCCGAACGATGTAAGCCGCCGCGCCCTTACCGGGGATGTAGATCGCCTTCCAGATGAAATCCGGCACCGTGACTCGGCCTCGCAGCGTTCGCGAGCTTCGGTCGAATACGGGCCCAGTCACAACAAAGGCAAGTCCGAACTTCCGGACAAGGCGCCGTGTCGACGTCTCCAGATGGCTCCAAGTCCGGCGGTTCGATACCGGATGTTGAGGGATCACGTTGGCGAGGCTGAAACTCTCAGCCTGCGATCTCTTGTCACCGAAGTCGCCACTGGGTGCAAGGTGGCCGCGGTCAAAGCCCGACCGGGCATAGTCAGCCAGGGTAGCTCGCTCGCTGACGGGCAATTTGTTCTCTTCATAGAAGTCGCTATCTCGGGCAAGCGTTCGTGCCGCTTCGACGGCGCCCCGAGTCAGTCGCTCCGCCGACCATAGCGCGGTCCGAGTCGCTCCGGAGTGAAGGATTGCATAGGCGCGGTAACAGAGCAGTGTTCCACTCCGCTCCTGCATGACAACCGGTGCCTGGCCGTGCGCAAACACGCTTGCGCACGGTGCTGCCGCTTCCTTCGCCGGCGCCGGCGCAGGAGTGAAGAATAGGGGAACAGCGAGAGTAGAAACAGCGAGCAGTAGGCGCATGGGCGTCCAATCCGGGGTGTGGAGTTTCAGCTTGCCACTGCGTGAAGGAAGTCAAGTGTCTACCGAATGCGGTATGGCATCGAGTGCACTGGCAACGAAGCTCTCCAGACTGATGGAGAGCCGGCCCTCGCTGCTGCCATCCTCCTCTGAGAACGCCGCGGGCGTACCGGGAACGGGCTCGAAGTGGACCGCCGACGAGCCGTCCACATCGATCACGGTCGCCCGGCGTAGGAGTTTGCGGTATCGGTGCGCGTCCGCCATAACGGTTTCTACGGGCTCAAACTTGAGCAATGGGTGTTCCGGGGAGGCTAGAGCGGCGGCCATGGCCGCGAACTTAGGCCCATTGGCAGGCCAGTTGTCCGAGGTCGACGCGAGTAGGTTGAGGAAGTAGGGTATGTCGGCCGAGGTGAGAACCCGACGGGCCAAGATGGATATGGTTTCCTGGTGTGCCGGGCGGTGCAACTCCCGCCGGTTCCAAATAGCGCTGAGCTGCCGGAACGCGGAATCGGGATCAGCGGGGTCGTTGCTAACCGGCGGTGTTGAGATGCCGCACTCCTCGCATGCAATGACGGCCTGGAGGCGGCCAGCGATGAAGAGAGGAGCGCCGTCGCAATGGGCGCAATCCAGCAGGCCGGTAGGCATTGGTGCAAACGGGGGCGGAAAGTCTCAATTATGCCTGCCCGAGACGACGAACCCTAAGTCGGCTCGCTGTCCAAGGCAAAAACCGGTTCGTTCGTTGCCAGGAAGCGCGTGGTGGTGGTGAGCAGGCCGCGCCGTGCCGTCCCTTGAAACCCTTGCAACGATTCGGACTGGTCGCGTAGCTCTCTCCCGATCCGCCAGAATTCATTGAGCCAATGGCCACCTTGGCCGGGTGGGCCGCCTAGCTGGCCGGTGGTAATGGCACCACGGATTGCGAGGACGGTCTCCGGGTCGGGGTACTCTCTGTCTGTGGGGTCGGGGTGCGGCGGTGTCATACGGGGCAGCTTAGTCATGATGGTCTGTGGCGAACATGTCGATTGTTCGGGTGTCGCGTTGCTCGCTGCCCGAGTCGGTCTTCAGGAGCTCGCGGATCGACGGCAGAGCAAGGCCACCGTAGGGCCGGTCCGACTCGGACCAGTTGCCGTCCAGATCCTTGGCAGTGCGGATGGGGCCAGCTACCTTGTACCGCGGTTCCCGGGCGTCCTCGATCTCGCTTCGCTCTTGCATAGCAACCTGCAGTGCGGCCGAGGCGTCGCCGGCGTGTATGACGGCGCGGTAGACGATATCCACGTTGTACAAAGGCATTGTGAAAGTTGTAGTGGGTGGAGCCGGGCGTGCACGGAGGGGCCCTTAGAGGTTGGAGGTTGGGCGGACGCACCGAACTGGAAACTCGAAGACGGTCGCGCAGACGCACTCATCACAGCAGCGCTCCTTCACGACTACTTCTTCGGCCAGCCCAAAGCGAACCGCTGCCGAGCGTACGCAATCAGGGTCGATCCGATCAGCCGCGACCGCCGACAACACTTCTCGCGCGAAGCCATTGAGCCGAGCCAACTCCTCCCCTATTGGCCCGTGGGTGTACAGATATAAGCCGGTCTGCATCTTCCGGACTATCGTAGTCTCGGCCGCGATGTGCTCAAGAATCTCCTCGGCGGTCGCTCCATCGACCTGCAGATGGCGCTGGAACAGGGCGACCGAGGCGGCGCGGTGCTGGTGCACTACGTCAATGGCGCGAGCAAGGAGCGTCGTATCGAGTGTCGTTCCGGCGCGCACTTACCCAACCTCCCCAAGCTTTGCAGTGGGCTCCGGCAGCTGCATTGCCGTGAGCGACTGTGCCGGGTCCCACTCGATCAGCGGGATGCCGGACGACCTGTAATGGTGTCGTTTCGCTTCGAGCCTAGTGTCGTATTCCGTATTGCCCACCATCCCGAGAACCTCGATCACGGACTCTGGCGAAGTATCAGTGAGGATGAAGTCGGGATGCACCGGCGCGCCGTCGACATGGCGCAGCGGCTTGACGAACGCTCGCCTCTGGGAGGCTAGGTAGTCTGCCATGGCAACCTCGTATGCGGAATCACACGGTAAAAATCTCGAATCTGTCAGCATCGCCGCTGCGTCAACAATCGTCAGGTAGTTCTTTGCCTTCGGCCGTTCGATCAGGAAAACGGCGACGCAACGCTGAGTCGGCTGGCCGGCCCCAGCCAGTGGCGCTTGAAAGGAGCGCTGCATCCGCTGGTACAGCGCGGAGCCCAGGAAGAATCGTTGCTTCGTCTGGCGCAGCTCGATCTCCCCGCCGAACTGACTAGGCTTGTGCGCGACGACCTCGCCGATTAGGAGACCCCGCGGCGTGTCGGTCGATGTGGGCGCGAGGCGTCCGGTCCAGCTGGCCATCTCGGCCAGGATTTCGTCCTTGCGAGCCGGGTCCCAACGCTCGACGATATGGAGGATGTCTGCGCCGGCGCGGCCGTTGATCTTGCAGTCCGCCATTTCACTAGAGAGGCGGGACCAGCAGGCGCTCCAGCCTCGGCCGCCATAGCCGGGCCAGACGTTCAAGCCTGCTTGCTCCCAGGCATACTCGAGGAAGGCCAGGAGCCCGGCAGTCCGCCGCTGCGGCTTACGCGCGGCGCCAATCTGATCGGACTGGGGCGGCTTAGTTCGCGCACGGGAGCTCACCTTCAGACTCGCGTCGAGCTTTACATCGAGGATGCCCTCCCGATGCCGGAACGCGTCTAGATCGGCGCGAGACCCTGCCCGGCCCGCATTCCGGTTCCAGAAAGGGCATCCCGGAGTGTGCATGGATGACTTGCCCGGCCAGCACGCCAACAAAAAAAGGCCCGCGGGATGGCGCCGGATGACGAGCTTTGGACTGGGCCTTCCGTCGTTGCACCCGCACTCCGCAAAGCCCTGCGCGGTCTTCGCTCGCTCGAGTTGACGAACGTATCGCTCCGGATTCTCGAGAACGGCTTCGAGCGGTGCCTGATAGCCCCCGATTCTTACGGTGATCATAGGTGTCTCTCTGGGGCCGGGGTCACCGGAATGGCGGTCCCGATCATTGAACGCCCTCCAGCGCGCCTTGGCGTGGAAGGGACGCCCAGACTTTGCGCCGAACCGCCCGGCTGGTCTCGGCGGCCGCCACGCGTCGCGCTTGATCACCGCTCAACTCGTCGACAAGGAAGCTGAAGTACAGGGCGGTGGTTGGGCCTGTCCATGCGGCCCATCGGCGACGAATCTCCTCTTTGACCGTTTCCGGCAGCGAGAAGAAGCGCGTCCTGGCTTCCCGCCAGACCCGGGCATGAAACGCCCGCTGACCCGCTTCGAACCGGTCGGCTTGGCGTTGCCGCCGTGAGAACTCTTCGTCTTGGCCATGCTGCTCGCCCTGAACGTGCTCGGCGATCAGTGGATAGCGGTCGCGCTCCCGCTGCTGCTTGCGGATGAAGGCGGCTCGCCGGCGGGTGTTGAAGTCGATGGGGGTGTAGCGCTCAAATCGGGTGAATCGCATGGCAGTTGGTATCGGGTCCTATAAAACCAGGATACCGGCGTATGCGGGAAGTCAAGGCTGCCGGCTGGCGTGGTTGTCCAGATAGCATTTTGGCGCCTTGCAGCACAAGAATTTCCATGCAAACGCTATAGAATCGGGGCGTCTTTTGAGAAAGCTCAATGTCTTCACCCCGCCGTCATGCCGTTCACGAAGTCTCCCTTGGGACCCGGCCCAGTCGAGAGACGCAGTTCGTCTCGCCTGGCGACCCACAGTATGAGGAGATCGCTCGGCTAGATGCGTTTGCCTTCAGGCGCTATCTCGATCGAGTGTTCTGGTACCCACGCCGGGAGGTGGTTTGCTTTGAGGTCCGCGCTGTGCCGTCCCGAGATGGAAAATTCTACGACGTCGTGGCGGTGGTGGCAGTGGGCGAGGGCGAGGCTTGGTTCTCTGCCGATGCGGTACCAGACAGGTGGGACTTCGTTGCCCTCAGTGAGATCATGCATGGCCTCTCCGTCATGGAGGGGAGGGCGTGGGGGCCCGGCCGGGAAGCGCCTGGCGATGTGCCGCGCATCAACGCGAGTGAAGTCTTTGACTCTTCTCGTCTAGAAGACCCAGACGAGGCGCAATCACGCCGGTGGGCGGTGATCAACCGAGTGCGCGAGGCAAGCAGGCAGCGGCGCGGTCGCCGCTTCGGGCGGCCAGTCAATACCTTGAATCGGACTATCGATTCGCAGTAATATTCGACCGAATCTCCGCGCTTGCAGCGCATCGACACAGCCGTACACCGGCCATTTCCTTTCACCCATTGGGGCTTTCCCAATGGGACGGCTCCATCATTTTGGAGCCTGTCTTGTATATCTCGTCCCGTACTACCGGCCTCGCCGTTCTCTCGACCGTCTTCAACCTGGTCGCGCTTCTGTTCTTCCTCACCGCCACCGCTGACCATGGCCTCGCTATGGTGCAAGTTCAGCTCGTGGTCGATATTCAGTTTCTCATCATCATCGCTTGGCTGCTCGCAAAGCTGCTGAGCGGCGATCAGAAGCGTCCCATCACCGGCTGACGGACCACCGACA
Organism: Cupriavidus sp. AU9028; assembly: GCF_019795295.1. Lineage (GTDB taxonomy): Bacteria > Pseudomonadota > Gammaproteobacteria > Burkholderiales > Burkholderiaceae > Cupriavidus. The sequence goes on from NZ_JAIMCG010000016.1 coordinate 71,005, forward strand.
GCCCGATTCACCGCCCACCGGGGAAGCACTCCCTGGTGGGCAGTGCTTCCTTGCACCCATTGAGGAAGCACCATGGCATACCACCACGCAGTTCCCCCGCTCCTGGCCCATTCTTTCGGCATGGAGCCGCGGACATGAGCCGCGCCGCACAACGCCGGCATCAAGCCACCGCAACCGATCCTCACAGGGAGCTTCTGTCCCTGTTCAAGGCTTTCGGGTACCGGCACAGCATGAACGACGTCTTCGCGGATTTTGTGGAGGTGTCAGCGCTGGCCATCAGCAACGCCGTGGATCGCCATCACTTCGAAGACCGGGAGAAGCGATACCTGGAGATCGCAAAGAAGTACGATCGAGAGGAGCTGTCCCGGTTCGCGCAGATGCTAGGCGCGCTAACTATGACCTTCGAGGAGCGCGTGCAGCAGCTGGTGCCGAATGGAGACGGCCTAGCCGACGTGCTCGGGCAGACTTACATGATGCTCGAGCTCGGCAACGATAGGGCGGGGCAGTTCTTCACGCCCTATACGGTCTCTCGCATGATGGCCGGCATCAATATGGCTGACGGCGCCTCCTCCATCGAGAGGGACGGGTTTGTGACCGTGTTGGAGCCCGCGTCCGGCGCCGGCGGGATGGTGATCGCCTGTGCCGACGCGCTCAATGACGCTGGACAAAATTACCAGCGGACAATGCACGCCACGTGCATCGACATCGATCCTCGCTGCGTCCACATGACGTATGTCCAGCTGGCGCTCCTTCATATCCCGGCCATTGTCGTCCACGGCAACGCTCTTAGCCTCGAATCGTGGTCCAATTGGTTCACGCCGGCTCATATCTTGGGCGGCTGGGGAGCGCGGCTCCAGACGGCGCGCGCCAGGGAGGACCTCACAGCTGCAGAGCAGGACGCCGGTTCTCGCGCCTCTCCTGACGAGATCGTGATCGCTGTCCCGCCCGGGGCCGCTGAGTTTCCGCCGCCCGCGCTCCGGGCGTTCGTACCGGACGATCAGTTGGCGCTCTTCTAGGCCAGAAACGCAGGCCAGATTGGCGAGCTTTCGCAGGTCTTCCGTGGACCAGCGCCGGCTATGATGATTCCCGTAGCCCCCGCTACGGCAGTTCTCTCAGATGACTCAAAGCCCTCTTCGGAGGGCTTTTTTTTTGCATTCCATGAGCCATGAACCGCCCCGAGCCGTCTGTCGCGCGCCGAAGAGAAGCCGTCATAGCATTCGGACGCCTATCGGTAGCTATGGAATCGATATCGTCGTGCGTTAGGGCGCCCGGCATTCTCGGCAGATCCGCACAAGGCGGTATAGAAAAAGGTGCTTCCATCCGACGAATTCTCTTGCTCGTCGAGCTTGACGGTATAGCCGGAGGGCGGCTCACATGCGTACATTTCCTTCCCCCGCCACTCGTCCACTGAATATGTGGTAACCACCATCGCATTCAAGCTCTCGGATGTGCCGGGGCACTGGTCGTCATAAAATAAACGCGTTATTAATGAAAGCGGACCATGCCATTCGAGCGGCAGAGTGTGTGGGGGGCGTCGCTGATAGTGGACCTTATCACCCGTGGCAAAGGCATTGATATTGGGCTGCACGCAGATGGGCCAGCTCTTACCTGGAAGCGGTTTTATTATGAGGGCTTTACCTTGTGAAGAGCTGACTTGCCACCACGTGCCGAAAGAGAAATCCGGATGAATGTGGCGTTTCCCACCTGCAAGGGGTTGAGCCAGGATACAACTCTGTCCGATCTGAAGCTGCTCAACCGCCCCTTGGGCATCGCTACTGCGGGCCGTACATGTTGGAGCTTGTTGAATGCACGTAGATGGACGCTGTAAGACGACCGCGTTCGATGTGCCATCCAGATTCGATGGGCACTCCTTCGAGAAAACTCGCCCGCACGCAACGTAGCCTATGTTTGGTGCGGGATCACGAGTATAGTCAGGAGCGGTACACGCCGTGACCCCGGGGGCCAGAGCACCGAGTACCCATGCCTTTCTTGGTTCCGCCGTTCCCTCGCATTCTGGACTCTCAATCTCGCCTACGGGGACAAAAGAAGGCGGCATTGTCTGACCCTTGCAGATCGCGTCTCCAGCTTCCAATGCGCTCACCATACTTGGAAATGTAAGGGCTATGGCGATCAGGAGGGGAATGAGATGCATTGTGCTACCTGCACAAACCGATACTCTTCGCGTGCCATCTAACGCCAGCGACAACTTTGCCGTGCAAGCTATGTTGATCGGGACACGTACACTGTATCCATCCTGCCGGAACACGGTCCGCTTCGGCCTTCGCGCGCTTCGCCGCCTGGGCATCCGCAAGTGCACGGTCACGTTCCGCTGCAGCTTTGTCTCGCTCGGTGCGTGCTCTCTCAAGCTCCGACTCAGCTTGACGCCTTGCTGCGTCGGCATTGTCGGCGCGCGCCTTCTCTCTCCGAAGAGCATCCTGTGCTTGGATTGCATCTGCAACAGATGCAATGTAGTGCTGAGGGAGCATGTTCAGTAGAGAGCGGGCCGGCGGCTCATAGCCGGCCGCCTTCAGTACATCCGCCAGGAACGAGTTACAGTTGGAATTGATGAGGTCGTAGCCAGCGGAATTCCACTTTGAGATTATGCGATGGACACTGCGATACTGGTCCAAAGACAGTTCTATGCTGGCCGTTTTTACCGTATCCGCTGATGCGCCTAATTTTCGAGCGAAATCCCGTTCTCCGCACGGTTCCGATGGCATGCATCGCCATTCACTCTTGAGCATACCCGGTCCGCGGATTTTGCCCTTACCGTCGGCTCCTGGGTAAAAACCATAGGCGTCTTCTTTAATCCCGCTAGATGTTCTAACGCCTAAGATAATATAGGCATGGCCGACCGGAGACGGCCCTCCATATCCAGAGGCCGTGACCGGTCTCGCAAGAAACGTGACAGTGTAGTCACCTCGCGGAGCGCTGCTCGAAGCTGCAGGTATGGCCACGCCACAGATCGACGAAGCCAGCACGGCTATGGAGAGACGCCTAGGAGCGGCCATCACATTACTCCAGCCGTCAACGTAAACACAGCATAGCAAGCCACCGGTAGACCGCAAGACTCAACAATCAAACTGCGCTCGACCTGCGTGCTACTCGACCGCTGTTCCTTGATCACCTCTAAAGTTCTTTGGTATGCTGCATGGACACCAAGCGTCCCTGACGCATCGACTCCGCACCGGCAGGTGCTAGTTTTCTTTCTGTACGGTGGCTGCCCGCATTTCGCGGCATGCCGCTCCTATCTATCCCACCGGGAACCACGTTCCCGGTGCGGCAACGGGTTCCCCATTCCTCTTCGGAGAACCCACAAATGCAACTCAGCAATACCACTGTTCCGCTTCGCAAGATCCGTCGTCGCGCGAATCCTCGGACCTATCGGAACCCCGGGGAGTTCGGCGAGCTCTGCGCGTCGGTAAAGCTTCACGGTGTTATCCAGCCCATCCTCGTTCGTCCTATCCCGCTGGATGGCGAATGGGAGTTTGAGGAGTTCGCCGGGGAAGGACGGTACCTCGCAGCGCTTCAAGAGCACGGGCCGGACTATGAGATGCCCGTCTACATCAAGGAAGTCGATGACGACACGGCAGATACACTCTCCGGCGTCGAAAACGTGCAACGAGCGGACATGCCGCCCGCGGACGAGGCAGTCTGGGCCGCAGGCCTGGTTGGCCGTGCGAAGGGAAATCGCGACGAAGCGGCGAGAATCGCAGGCTGGTCTCGAAGCAAGCTGGACAAACGGCTTGCGCTCATGAACTGCAGCACCGTCGTGCGGGAAGCGTTGACTCACGAGCAAATCCAGCTCGGGCACGCCGAACTGCTTGCGACGCTCGCGAAGGACAAGCAGGACATCCTCCTGCCGGTCATTATCAGTGAGAAGAAGTCCGTCTCTGAACTGAAGAAGACCATCGAGGCTGCTGCGTGCAGCCTGGAAGCGGCCATCTTCGACAAGACTGAGTGCGCGGCGTGCCCGCACAACTCCTCGTTGCAGACCGAGATGTTTGGCGAGGCAATTGCGACCGGCAACTGTACGAACCGCGCTTGCTATAACGAGAAGTCGGAGCGGCAGCTCGAAGCGGTTGCCTATGGCATGCGTGACGAGTACCCGATCGTGCGGATCATCCGTGCCGGTGACAATCACACCCGCATCCAGGTGAAGGTCGACGGACCGACCGGGGTTGGCGAGGAGCAGGCGAAGGCTTGCCACGCTTGCCAGAACTTCGGCGCGGCGGTTAGCGGCTTGCCGGACTCGATGGGCAAGGTCTACAGTGGCCAGTGCTTTGACACAGCCTGCCACCAGAAGATGGTGGCAGCGCGAATCAAGTCGGAGCGCGACGCTGTGAAGGCCGGTGCTGCCGGCAGTGACACAGGCGAAGCGAGCAAGCCTGCTGCGGGAACGACGTCGTCCAAGGCGTCCAAGCCCGCTGAGAAGCCGGTCACGGTCATCAGCGAATCGGAGAAGGTCAAGCAGTATCGCACCGCTCTCTGGCGAAAGGCGCTGCGCCGGGAAGTGGCGCAGGATGCCGAGCAAGCCAACGCTTACCTGCTGGCGATGGCCCTGAACGGGCTCTCTCGCAATATCGGCGGGGATGCAATGAGCAAGTTCTTCGAGAAGCTCACCGACCAGAAAGTGTCCTCAACACTCCAAGGCTGCCTCACCGCCGTACAGAGCACGGATGCGGGCCACCGTCAGCAGCTCACAGTGGCTCTCACCGTGGCCGCAATCGAAGGGCTCGAAGTGTCCAATCTCCAGGCACTTTGCAAGTACCACAAGCTGGATTTGCGATGTCACTGGAACCTGCAGAAATCGCAGGACTTCCTCGAGATGCTGACGAAGTCCGAGATGAAGGTACTCGCGGACGAGCTCGGCATTCGCAAGGCGCTGGGCGACGGCTTCGCGAAGCTGTTTGCCAAGTCCAAGCCAGAGGTCGTGGCAGGGCTCTTGTCCGTCAAAGGCTTTGACTACGCCGGCAAGGTGCCCAAGGTATTGGGCTACTGAGCGTCATCAATCTCTCTCCGAAGGGCGCGATCCTAGCGCCCTTCCGTCCATTCATTTCCCCATAGGAACTACTTCATGTTTGCTGAACTGTCTACGCTCGTCCGCGCGAGTGAGAAAGTGGTACTTACGCTTGCCATGCACGGCGATGCGCTGTCTGTCGTCGTCATGCCGGTCGCGAAGAAGGCCGAGGATCCGGCCCTGGCCGCGCCCCTCGCCATCTCCGGGAGCCCTGAGGAGCTCGATGACGGCTTCGTCGAGGCCCTGCAGAGTTACGTCGCCACGCGGCGATCGCTCGCAGAGCAAGTCGAGGCGACGAACTCGATCCTGGAGGCTGCAAAGGCTAGTCAATCGACCAAAGCCACCAAGGCGCTTACAAAGGCCGCAGCTCCCGGGAGCGCGGCAACCGAGACCGATGACGACGAAGGCAAGCCGGCCGCACCCGTGCAGCCGACGGAAAGCCAATCGTCGTCGGCTGGGACCGACCTTGCATCGTTGCTTTGAGGGAGACTGGCATGGCGATCGAAGTGAAAAAGCTGGTTCGCGAGTTCTCGTACAACGGCATGACGCTGGTCGACCCCGGTCCCCAGTTCACGCCGGACCAGGTACGTGAGATATACACCGCGCAGTATCCGGAGCTGACCACCGCCGCGGTGGATGGCCCGGAACATAAGGACGATGTCGTCCGCTTCACGTTCGTGCGCGCCGCCGGCGCGAAGGGCGCCGATGCGTAAATCTGATCTGATGAAGGCGCTGTCCACAGGGCAGTTTGCCGCCACCAACCATGAGCCGCCCGAGAGGGCGGCTTTTTTTCACTCTGAGGAGACGAGGGAATGCTGTTCGATCCTCTATCGATTGTTCAATGCGACGATGTCGCAGCACCTTCATGGACGCCGCCCCGACAGCATCCCGCTGCCCGAGGGCGACCTGCCAATGATTTTCTGACCCTGCCTGCCGTTCCGGCTGATGTGCCTAGCCGGGCCGTGCTCACCTACCGGGACGCTGAAGACCTTAGCGCCCTTGTGCTTTCGCAGTTCCAAGCAGGAGTGCTCCGCGCCAGTGATGTCACCAACCCGGTCAATGCGGGCGATGCATTCGCTCAGGCAATGTTCGCGTGGATCAACGCGCGGCGACCGGTGTGCCACCGGCTCATATTCGACTTCGCCCTGCTGGAACTTGGCGCGGCGCAATCCGAGGTTTCTCAGTTCGGCTGGGAAGATCAGCTTCAGGAACCTCTTTACCTGGCCATCCATCTGCCACAGGAGACCGTCTACGTGATCGGCGATGAGCGCGCAAACGCGTTGCGCGCCGCCCACCCGGCGCTCCTCTTCACAGCAATGTCACTCATATCCGCGGCGGATGTGAAGTCACTTGACCTGCGCACGCCGAGCCGCTTGCTTGACCTATTTGCGATGTGGCATTGGGACGGCGATTCGACGTCGGACGACGAGGAAGCGCGCGAAACGATGCTCGCCTACGGTCGAGATGAGGAGGATCTTGAGCGGTATCTGCCTTCCACAGTGAGGGGTGAGCTCGCGCCAGACGATGTCCTGCCGTATCACCCCCGCCGCAATCCTGAGGCGGGGAGCCTGACGGCTCTCTCCGTGAGAAGGCTTCGAGCCTTGGCGCGGTGCAACGAGGGTTGGATCGCTGCTGTTTGCAATGCACTCGCTGACCTGAGCCTAGAGCTTCACCACAACGGCACCCTTAACGTGTTCGCGCGGGCTCAATGGGCCGAGCCTGCGTACGCAGCTGCGACGATTGTTTTTCGTGAGAACGACACTGCGCTTGAGGTGCTGGACGACCACATCAACCAGCTGAATGCCTCCGGCGAGGCGACGCTTTACCAGGCTTTCATCCCGGTAGCGAACGCACCTGACGCGATCCGCGAGCAATTCCTCGCTCTAGGCGGAATGCTCAGGATCATCGGCGCACTGGATCGTGTTCTAACGCTTATTTCTGAGGAGGCCACATGGCTGAATATGTGAGCGCCTTGCAGGCGACTGAGGTGGCCCTTCGCGGGGCCATTTTGCTCTATGGGCCGGACCTCGGTCAGTTCACGTATGCGACTGCGCATACGGTTGACATCGGATTGGACGGCTCCGGCCCGGTTATCGGTCCCGGTACGCCCATCAATCGGCGCGCCCTGATCGACGCTGTACGACATGTCGCTGAGGCGTCGCTGCCGAAGGGCGAGTTCCTGACGCCGAACGTGCTCTCGATAGGACCAACGGCAGTGACATGGTGGTGCGCCCCAGCGCATCGTCGGGTGTTCTTCCGCTGCAAAGAGTTGGGTGAGCGCTCCGCTGTTGTTCCTCACCCAGGGCTGGTCTTTCGTGCGTCCACTGCTGGCTTTCGCGTGTTCGCTTTGGCGGGCGAAGCGAGGCCATCGCCGGACGCCGCACTGTTCGAGCCGCCATATTTCAACACATGGGATCGCGGCTCGATCTGCATCGGCTCCGCAATGGTGCCGAGGGAGATAGACGTGGCCTCCATACCCGGCTGGGAGGGGGGGTTCTTCGACTCTGCTTTCACCCACCCCAACCAGGGTGGGCCACGTATCTCGTATGGCGACGGCTTCTACGCCTTTTGGCGGGACATACTCGAGGGGAAGTTTGACGACTTCCCGCGGGATGCTCTCGTACCGATGAATTTCACGCTGGCGGACTTAATTGCCGGCAATCTGGAGAAATGACGATGAGTCCTTCGGACATCACACTGCAGCAATCCTTCCCTGCCGTCATGGTGCCCCGGTCTTCCGAGGTAGCTCCCATGGAGAGGCAGGGAGAGAGGTTGCTCGTGGCGCAGAACGGTGTCTATCTCGAGATCGTTCGGCCGTGGGTTCGCCTAGTGCGCAAGCTGGGGGGGTATGACCATAAAACGTCGATCCCCTATGGCGACATGGCTGAGGAAACGGCGTTGCATTGCGGTCGCTTGCCTGTTGAGCTGATCCGTCAGTTCGCTGACATGGCTATGGCGGCCTATCCCAAGGAGACCGGGGCATGGATCGTCTGGAACGCTGCGACGCATCTGTTTCGGCTGGTTCCGGTGACTATCCGGGAGCACAGCGAAAGCCACCTTCGGTACGACCGGCCATGCTTGTCAACTGACGACGTGTTGTTGGTCGACTGTCACTCGCACGGTCCATCGCCGGCGTACTTCTCTCCGACGGACGATGAGGATGACCGGTACGACGTCAAGTTCGCGTTCGTTCTGGGGAATTGCGTGTCGCCGGTGCCGTCCATGGCCCTTCGCCTCTGTGCTAAGGGCATTTTTGAGCCGGTAGAGCCGGTACCCTCTGATTGGTATCGCGCTGTTCGGCGAAAGGAGTTGTCATGATCGAACACAGCATCCCCCCAGAGATGACTCGCCGCGCATGGAAGGTTGTGGTCGTGGGTGCTGGAGGCACAGGAAGCGCGCTGCTTCCTAGCCTTGCTCGCCTCCACCACGCCATGCTCGAGCTTGGTCACCCAGGTGGAATCGAGTGCATCGTCTATGACGATGACACCGTTAGCGAAACCAACGTCGGTCGACAAGGCTTCTACCCTGTAGATGTTGGCAGGCCCAAGGCGACGTTGCTCGTCAACCGCCTCAATAACTTGATGGGTACTCGTTGGGAGGCGCGTGTCTGCCAACTCAGCGGGACGGACAGTCTCCGCTGCGACATGGTGGTCGGATGTGTCGACACCCGGAAAGCTCGAAAGGCGATCGTCCAAGCAATGAAGCGTGGCGCTGGCGGCTACTACCTCGACTGCGGCAACGAGTCGAACAGTGGTCAGGTCATTCTGGGCGAGGTGAGACAGCGCGCACCACGTCGGTTGCCGCATGTTGGAGACCTTTTTCCGGAGTTGCTCAATCCCGCTGCGGACAAGGCCGATACGGCGCCGTCTTGTTCCATGGCGGACGCATTGCGTAAGCAATCGCTGGTCGTGAACCAGGCGATCGCCGTGCAAGCGTTCAATCTCCTGTGGACGCTCTTCCGAACGGGCACGTTGAAGTACTCAGGTGTGTTCGTCAATCTTGACGCCGGCCGAACCACATCGCTGCCCGTTGATGAGGGCGCCTGGATGCGGTTTGGGTATCAATCGCTGGCCGCGAAGCGAGAAGCACGGCTGACTGCACGCGGCGGCAAGGTCCCAGCATAACGGGGCTTCGACACGCCATCTTATTGTTTGAAGTGCTACCCCATGTCTACCCCCCGATCGACGAGATCCGGGGGCTCTTTTTTTGGGCCTCGGGACTGTCACCCTGGGACATGTGCCGTATCGGTTCGCACGGCTCCAGCGCAACTATTACCTGAAGGAGGTTCGAGAGATGACGGCGAATACGCCAGACCGCACCGCTGTTAGCCCGGCTGGGGCTGAGGCACCGTTCTATGAGGAAACCGTGGTTACGGGAGACTGGCTGCCCGATAGCGTGCAGGTGGTCGCTTACTGCTTAGCGCGCCGCTGGAACGGCTTCCTTGTCCCTATGTTCCCACTGGAAAGCGGGCTTGCCTTGGCCAAGGAGATGAAGAACCTGAGCTATGAGGAATTGGGCGACCGATTCGTCATTGAGGAGGACGGGCGCCTTGACTACTTGCCCGGTACCTGGATCACGGTGGGAGCAGTTAGAACGAAGGTATATGGTATCGGCGATAGTTGGTGCTGGATTCCCGGAGAGACCACGTAGCAAGTGGTCGAGCACGGTACTGTCACAGGATGCTCGCCAAGGTGAGCGAGCATTGGTAGAATCGTCGGACCATCCGCGTCAACGACGCATCGACCCTTCCGGCTATTTGCCGGACAGCTTTTTTTCCCCACTATGGGCTTCCACGCCCATAGGCATGGTGGCCCATCTTTTTATGAGGCCGTCATGTTCCAGCGTTGCTTCCTGCTTTTCCTTACGTCTGTTCTCTTCACCGGTTGCGCTGCACAGCCTACCTCGCCGAACGTTTATCGTGCCTCGGAAGCGCTCCGAACCGGTACTGCTCAGGCCGTCACCGTCGTGCGGGTGCGTCCGGTGACGATTGTTGCCGGCGACGGCATGATGTCCGCCAGCTCGGGCGTGCCAGGTGTTCTAGGTGCTGTAGTCGGTGCCGTGCTCGGTGCTCGTGTTATCGGCGGCGGTAACGGTCGCTACATTGCTGGCGCGCTCTCCGGTACTGCGTCTGCTGCGATCGCACAGGTAGCTGCCAGCCACCTGAGCCGCCGGCACGGTGTGGAGGTTGTTGTCCGTACCAATGACGGCCGACAGGTAGTGGTCGCTCAGGATGCGGATCAGCAGTTCGTCACCGGCGAACAGGTATTCCTGGTCTCCGGCAGCGGGGGCTATCGCCTCACCCGATAAACGCTCTCGAGAGCGTCCTCCATCTACTACTTCCCCGCGCGGGCCTCCCGCCCGGGGCGGTGCGCGCAACCGGAGTTCACCATGTCCGCAGTTGCAGCAGATACCTTACTCAAGGCGACACCGATCGAGACTAAGGGAAAGACTATCTTCGAAGTCGCGGCTGAGATTCGCCGTCAGCTACGTCTCACCGGCCTCGATCCCGAGTGGTTCGATCCGGCAAACTTCATGAACGACGAGAACGAAAGCCTCTATGGACCGAAATCGTCCAGCCGTTGGCCGGAGCTTCGTACACGCGAACGACTGGCCATCTCCGTCCACCGGGGTTTCTCCGAAGGATGGGGAATCTTCGTTGACCGGGTTGGGTACGCCGGCGGGCACGCCGACGCCACAACCACTGCGGAGAAATTGCTCGTTGGAAAGTCGCTGACACAGCGGGATGCCTGGGAGATCGCCAAGGCGCTCAGCACCATGCTGGAGACGTGCTGACCCGACCGTACCGTAGCAAGCCCGAGAGGGCTTGCCCAACCCTTGGGGGTTTGGCAAGCCGCTTTTCACCGCGTCATTGACGCATCGACCAATGTCCGGCGCTGCCGGACCAACCCATTGCGGGACACTCGTCCCGTTTGGGAGGGATGTCCCCATTCCCGAGGATATCCCATGAAAATTCCTAAGTCTTTCCTGCCACACTCCTCACTCGAGGGTCGGCCCGCGTGCCAGACTTTCCGGCGCGACGCCTGCCGTGTTCTGCGCCGGTTCGCGTGCGATATGGCCCTGCGGTCGCGCGAATTCACGATTCGCTCACACAGCCATCGTGTTCGTGCCGTCGACGTTTTCGCCCTGCAGACCGACTCGTTGCTCGTCGAGATCCAGCCTTCAGCTGGTGCAGGCGGGGTGCAGATGTCGTACCGTACCTGTCAAGGGCGAGGCGATCGTGCCGGCGGCCGCTGTAACGCCGTCAACGTCCAGTCGCTTGGTACGGATCAGGGCTACGCCAATCTGCTCTCCACCTTCCGGGTGGTGGCAGGACGCCGACGTTAAGGCGTACTGCCATGACGGTACTCATCAGAGTCACGTTCACATCGACGGTCGGAGAGGAAACAACCGGGCAAGCACCGTATGACCCGTCAACGGGCTTGGTTACACTGCCTTCACGCCTACTCAGCCGAGTGCAGCGCGCCAAGAACGCGGGGGAGGGCTTCGCACTTGCGGCCCATGAGGATGGCTATCGCTATCCTCTTATCGCAGTCCAGGAGGGCGTCTATCATCTTGACCGCTCCAAGCGCAAAGGTAAGGCAATCCTATCCCAGGTCGCGACGGCTATTGTCGCCCCGACGAAGGATCAACGGCAGCAGTATGGCCGCTTCGCGCACACGCTTTCCGCGGCGGCAATCATCGCCGCCTGTGGCTACATTGGCTCGACTCGGGTCTGGTCCGTCAGTGCAATAACCGACGTGGTGAGCCTGTCGGCCATCAGTGTTGTACTATTTCTGGCAGGTGCAGTGCTTTCCAAAGGAGACTGAGTATGACTCTCGGCCTTTTCGTTGTAATCGTCGGCGGTGGCTTCGCTGCCTATCTGCTCTGGGCGGACCAGAACGGTCGACGGGTAAACAAGGACTGAGTGATTGATGCGCCACTTTTCTGGCGCACGCAATTGTGGTCCACTTCGGTGCCGATTGTCGGCCCAGGTTCTGAACGCACCCTGCGGGGTGCGTTTTCATTTCTATTGCAGCGGAGCTTTCCCATAGGCGCAGCCTTGGTCAGCTCCTACCCTTCCAATCCCACTGGGGCACGCTCCCCGGTGGGATCGTGCTCCTCCAGGAGCGCACAATGTACGTAGTCGCCATCGGACCACGGTCCGAAACTCGCACGACGCTCGCCGGCGTGCTTCACCTGCTCAATGACGACCGAGAGGGTCGCGCAATGCCCCGTGTCGAAGACATTTCGGTACGCCACGTGGAGCGGGGCAGTATTCCCGTCGTTAGCCTGGGGCACGGCAAGTTCGGCGTCCGACCGGTAGGCTCGATCCGGGCCGTGTTATCGCAGGTTATTGAGGAAATCGATCGATTTATTGTTCGGGTCGACGGGAAGGTGCTCCGTCCGCATGAGCTGACGAGAACTTCATGGGGCTCAGTGGCCACGGCGGGCCGCCTTGGCTATTTTCCCGAGGAAGTCGCTTCGGTGACAGATCGAACGGGCACAGGGGCGTTGTCCGAGACCGCTGACCTTTTCGAGAGTCAGTTCGATGCCGCCGCTTTCGTCGAGACCGAGTTCGTTCGTCGCTTTGGGTACGGGACCAACGGCCCGCCCTACCATCCGAACAGAGGCGTCAACGCGCGTCATGAGGTGCATGTGGCCTACGCTCTGCTGCGCGGCGATCCTGTTCGCACCTGCGTGATCAACGCGTACCGAGATCGCACGAGCTTGACCAGATCCGACCTGCAATGGATGGATGTCCTCATCAGAGTGCCAGAGTGGCGAGGCGGTCTGACGGAGTCACAATTGCAAGGCCTTTGCCTTGCAATGCGGAGTGAGAATATCCCGATCACGCCCAACAATGCTCCAAGGCTGCTCTCGACGCTGCGGCAGGCCCCGGTCGATGCGAATGACGCGCTCATCGACGACGTGTTGTTCGAAGCCGGCATCCTGCCACCGGTGACTACGCCACCCTTGAGACTGCCCGTCGGCGACGATGCTGCCCCAGTATCAGCGTTGGCCGAACGGATCCATCAGTTCACCACCGAGCGGTTGTTCAAAGACGCGATGGCTCGCGCTAAGAGCGACCGTGAAGCGATGCGGATTAGTCAGCGGCGCTTCGATGATCTTTCACGCCGAGCGGTAAATGCACGCCTCTCGACAGGCTATGGTTGGGCAAACAAAGTGGCCCTTGCAGTCCTGCAGCGTGACGTCGCCACTTTGCTCAAGGTGTTTGACGGCCCGAGGGATTGGAATACTGACTCCAAGCGCGCTGTCCGCGAGGTCCTCGGAGTGGACCTCTTGGGCTGCTCTTCAACATTGCGTAGACAGCGGCTGTTCGCGATGTGCGGCTTCTCGTCAGAGGAGCAAGAACAGTGGGAAAAGCAGGCAGCCGCAGACAAAGCGCAGCGGCTTGCCGCGCGAGACTTTGACGAGGCCTGCAAGCTCGCAGAGTCGTCACGCTGGCGGATGGACAATGGCCAGTTGCTGAACGGCCGCGACTACGTCGATTTGTGTATCGCCGAGGGCTATTCGAGGATCGTTGATCGGCCTCGTGGGCGGGCCAGGGAGTATTTCATCCACGACATCCGCCGCGGTCATTATCGCCGCCTTAGGGCAAAGGATGGGACGTTGTCCTATGCCCGAGCAAGGCTGGCCCAGTCAGTGGCTCTCGTTCCCCTTGCAGCATGAACTCTCCCCTGGCCGCGAGGCCGGGGGATTCTTTTGAAAGGCATATTGAATTCAGGAGGTTTCCAGTGGGCCCGCAGGAACAGCATCCCTTAGCCTTGAGTCCAAAGAAGCTGTGTTCGCACTGGTAAGGATCAGTCCAAACACAGTTTCACCCGCGTCACCGACGCATCGACCCCAACGCCGGCATGCCGGCTTATCTCTTGAACCTTCCCACAGGGACCATCCCTGTGGGGGCGGCCTGTGGGATATCCAATCTGGACAATCCCATGAACCTGAATCCATCTCAACTGCAAGCCCTGCTGGCTGCCTGCATTCCCGCCAGGCTGCCTGTCCTTGTGACCGGTGCGCCTGGTATCGGCAAGAGCGATATCATCGCGCGCGCCGCCGCAGAGGCCGACCACGACCTTCTGATCTCTCATCCGGTCGTGGAGGATCCCACCGACTCGAAGGGCCTGCCCTTTCCCGCCGAAGATGGCGCTACCGCCCGCTTCCTTCCTTTCGGGGACCTGGAGCGGGCACTCGGCGCGTCGAAACCTACCGTGTGGTTCCTTGATGACCTTGGTCAGGCTCCTACCGCGGTGCAAGCGGCGAAGATGCAGTTGGTCCTTGCCCGTAGGATCGGCGAGCATGTCCTCCCGGACCACGTGACTTTCGTCGCAGCAACGAACAGGCGCGTCGACAACGCAGGCGTGTCCAACATCCTCGATCCGTTGAAGTCCCGCTTCGCGACTATCGTGGAGCTGTCCACGTCCATCGAGGATTGGACGCGCTGGGCGGTGGCAACCAATCAGCCGCCCGAGCTCATCGCGTTCCTGCGCTTTCGCCCTGATCTGTTGCAGTCGAAAGAGAGAACACGAGAGATTGAGAACCGGGAAAGTCCGCGCACTTGGGGCAACATCGGCAAGCTCTTGCGGGTGGTACCGCCGTCCCTCGAGCACCAGGCATTCGCCGGCGCGGTCGGAGAGGCAGCCGCGACCGAGTTCGTCTCTTTCAGGCGTCTGTTTCGGGAGATGCCTTCCCCGGACGGCGTTCTCACGGCACCTGCCACAGCTCCGATCCCTGAGAACGTTGCAGTGCAGTACGCCCTTGTAACGGCGCTGGCCCGGCTAGCCAATCCAAACAACTTCGATCGGGTCATGGTCTACGCGACTCGGCTCCATGAAGCTGGCCTCGGCGAGTTCGCGGTTCTGCTGGTCCGCGATGCGGTCGAGCGCGAGCCTGGCATCGTCAACACGCCTTCATTCATCACCGCGCAAGGTGGGCCCATTGGCGCCCACATCCGCGGTGGCTGAGACCCGTTCTCACTCTTTGCCTTCTTCAGCAGCCGGCCGGGATTCCCCCGGACCGGCGCTCTCCCCATTTCTACGCCGCGAGCATGCGGTGTCCCAACAAGGAAACATCATGAACATCACTAACCTGACCTCTCGCGTAATGCTGTCCACGCTGAACGTGTCGGTCTGGCGGGCACGCCGGTTTGACACTCGCGCAACCCAAGCCGTCGAGGCCAAGCATGAAGCCAAGGATATCGGTCGCTTCAACAAGCGGCTGCTGACGGAGGGCGCTACGTCGTATAAGGAAGTATGCGCGATCGGAAACCGCGCCCGCGCGCTGTTCGATAGCCATTCGCTGGACTACGACCAGCTTGGCGTGCGCCTACTGCCGACTGCCGTGTACATGGATGTGGCGGCAAGGCTTCGCGCCCTCAGGGACGAGTTTGAGATCGCGACGGAGCAGTTTTTGGCCGATTACCCAAGGCTGAAGGACGAGGCGCAAGTCGCGCTCAACGGGCTCTTCGACGAATCGGACTACCCACCAGAGGCGGAGCTTCGCAAGAAGTTTGGTATTCGCTTCTCGGTTCTGCCGTTCCCCGACGCGAGCCAGTTTGGCATTGACCTGCCACCTGACGTGTTGAAGGGCATCCGCAACGAAATGGATGGTCGCGTGATGAGCGCGGTGAAGACCGCCAACAACGACCTTGTCGGCCGTCTCTACGAGGCAGTACAGCACTTCGCCAACCGCTTGTACGGGGAAGGCAATGTGCGACTGGACGTGGCCGATAAGGTGCGGGAGCTCAGCACTCTGCTGCCTAAGCTGAATTTCTCGGACGACCCGGCGCTTGCAGACATCCTCGCGAAGACGCAAGCTCAATTGGCTTGCTACACGGGATCTCAGTTGAAGGACGATCCGCTCCTGCGCTTGAACGTGGCTGAACGCGCGATGGAAATCGAGGCGCAGATGGCGGCGTTCATGGGTGGGTCGCCAGCTCCGTTCACAAAGCCGGCCGGAGATATGCCGATGCTGCAACTGCTTGCCGCGTGAGGTCGCCATGCGTGACCGGATCGTGAAGCAGCGTGCAGCCCTGGTGCTATCTCAGCCGTTCTTTGGTGCGCTCGCATTGCGTCTCTCCTTAGTGGAGGACCCGTCCTGCGAAACGCTTTGGGTTGACGGCGTGCGGCTTGGCTACAACGCGGACTACGTGGCCACATTGGACGACTTGGAGTTACGCGGAGCTCTTGCGCATGAAGTGCTCCACGTGGCGAACGGCCATTGCTGGCGCATGGGGGCACGGGATCAGGGCCGGTGGGACGAGGCGTGTGACTACGCGGTAAACCCGCTCGTGCTCAACGCCCAGTTCAAGCTGCCCCAAGGCTCATTGCTGGATGGCCGCTTCCTTGGCAAGTCGGCCGAGGAGATCTACTCCATGCTGCGGCAAGATTCGGCCGACAAACAGCGTGGGGATCGAGCTGGGCGGGAAAGCAGCCAGCCAACGCAAGCGCAAGCGTCGTCTGCTCCCTCACCTGTGTCCAGCCGTTGTGGCGAGGTAAGGCAATACGCGGGCGGCGACGCTGCGGCCGTTGAAGGCGAATGGCGGGTCGCGGTGAGTCAAGCAGCGAAGGCTGCGAAGATGCGCGGGGCTCTGCCTGGTGATCTCGAGCACCTAGTAGAAGCCGCACTAAGCCCCTCAGTTGACTGGCGCGCAGTTCTTCATCGCTTTGCATCTCAGGCTGCCACTGCCGACTACAGCTGGCGGGCGCCGAACCGGCGCTACCTGCATCTGGGTCTCTTCCTGCCTGGGCTGCATTCGGAAGCGGTAGGCGATGCGGTCTTTGTGCGGGACTCCAGCGGATCGGTGTTCGACGAGACGCAGCGGCAGTTCGCGGCCGAGATCGTCGCCGTGCATGAGCAACTGCGGCCGGCCCGGCTGATTGTCATCGACTGCGATAGCCGTGTGACTCAGGTGCAGGTGTTCGAGCGCGATGAGACGATCGATCTGCAGCCTTTAAAAGGGGGCGGGGGCACTAGCTTTCGGCCACCGTTCGCTTGGCTTGAGCGCGAGGGCATAGAACCGGCATTTCTAGTCTATCTGACTGACTTGCTGGGAGCGTTCCCGCCGGCGGCGCCTCCGTATCCGACCCTTTGGGCGTCTGTCACCCCACTTGACCGGGTTGCCGCACCGCCCTTTGGAGAGACGGTACCAGTGATCGTATGATGCCGCCGGTATCGCTATCCGCTTCTTGAGCTTCTCCTCTAACAGCCTCAAGCGTCCTACTGGTGTGCCGATCTCAGGTACCACAGTAGTCCGTTGACGGCTCCAGCCCCGGCACGTCCGGGGCTCTTCTTTTTTCTCGTTGCTACGTCCGCCTGCCGGTTCACGACCCAGGCGCAGTAGCGGCGGGCCGTCGTGGGTAGGCGGCGTAGTGCTGGAGCTGCGCATGCAACAGCCAACAGACACTTCCCGATACGGCAAAGAGCGATTTACAGAGTTATTCCTGGAGTGGCAACGCCGCGGATCGCTGAGAAAGGCAGTCCCCTACGATGAGTGGATGAACGCTCGGTTCCATCGTCTGGCCAAGCGAACGGTTCTGCTTCGGCAAGGAGCGATCGTCTTTGAACTCCGCCATGGCCAGACCTACTCGGTCCGCGGTGAAGATGGCACGGAGCGGATGTTCCGAGTCCAACTGTCCCGCGATTTTCCGCATATTTCCTTCCGTCAGCCATTCGGCGTCGACCTGCCGTGGATAGCGTTCCCCGGCGTTTTCACGCAGGCGGAGTTGATTACTCTGAGGCGCGTATCATAGAAAAAGCCCGGCGTAAGCCGGGCTTTTCTTTTTGTCGAAAGGAACTGCTATAGCAGTGCGTTTCCGTCGGCAAGTCAATATCAGGATATTGGCTCTGGTGCTGTCCGTGCCGCCGCGCTGTTGGTCTCGTCATGCCCAATGAGCGGCGTGCGCGAGAGGGTGACACCTTTGAGGTCTGCATCGGCGCCAAGTCGGATAGTGCCGCCGTAGAGGACCTGACCCGTTACGCGGCCGTTCAGCAATACCGATGAGAGGGCTCTGATCTCACCCTCCACGGTTCCGTCGACGATGACGTGTTCCGCATGCACATCGCCTCGGATCACGGCTCCTCTTGCCACGTGGACAAGTCCTCGAGAGCTTTTCACATCGCCAAGCACCAAGCCCATGCAAGTCATCCCATGGTCGCTGACGATGTTGCCTTCCACCGTGAATCCGGCCTGTACCAGGCTGAAGTATGGACTATCGCTCATAGTGCCCCTTAGAAGAGTCTGATCTCACCGCCAGCCGTGTTTTGTTTCTGAGGCACAACTGCTGCGCGGGATGTCGCCTCTTGCTTCCGTACCTCCGATGCAGGCTCTTTCTGCGCCGGCGGAGTAGGGCGCGCTTTGGGCTCCGGCGCGGTTTGCACGACAGGACGCTGCGGCGGGGCCTTAGATGGGGAGGGCGCTGGATTCGAGGCCGCATCGCTCTCCGGGTGCGGCACTGCCGCTTCCACTTCAGCAACGGAGGGGGTGTCCGGCCACCGCGTACTCGATGCTTCGAGGCCCCCATCCCGCTGACGCTCTGTGTCAATCGCCGTCGCCTGCACGGCAGGAACGGCGTTCGATTGCTTGGTTGCGGATGCGATGAACATGCCGACGGGCAGGGCAATGGCAGCGACGAGCACCATCATGAGAATCACCTTTCGGTTCTCGATGAGGTATGCGCCATGTGCGCGTTTCCCATCGGCCTGCTCACCGCGGGACCGCGCCTTCGGGGCAGGGAGTGCCGCGGCTATGGGGGCAGCTTCCACGTCAATGGTTAGAGGTCCCTGCGCGTATTGCTCGTGCAGGCGCTGGATGTCGCGAAGATCCATGGTCATTCCTTCGTTGAGCCGCTGGCCTTCTGCGGTACGCGGCTGCCGTCCTGTGCGAACTTGTCGTTGTCGGGTATGCAGAGAATGTGAATCTGGGAAACCAGCTTCGCCGCACGGCGGAGCACCTCTTCCCTCTCAGCTCCGGAGACCGACCCTGCAGCGTTGCAGAACATCGTCGACGCGAACAGCCGATCATAGAGACGCACAAGTCTGAGGAGGCGCCCGGCAAACTGGTGCGTCAATTTGACCGGAATCTCCATGTAGGCGAGGGGGAACTCGATTTGGTGCCGCTCAGCGAAGTCCGCCAGAGCGGTGGCGTACCACGACTCGGCCTCCCGGAAGGCTTCGTCGAGCGCCTTCACCTTTCCACCGCGCGCTACGGTGAATTTCGCCGAGCAGAAGTACAGATTCGCGTCTAGGAAGTCGCGGGCGAACCTGGAGCAGTATGACGCGACGGCTCCGGTGTCCGTATGCGGGACGATGCGCGAAAGCCGGCCATCACTGTTGAATTTATCGATTCGGCGCAGTCCAGCCGCCGCCGCGGCGCTGTCGGTCCCGCTTATGACGGACCCCCGTGGCAACCCCGGCTCGATCGCTGTTTGGGTGTGCGATTCTTCAGCCATTTTTCCATGTTATGACGATCTCTCTCCCTGCAATTGTGGGCGCGTGCACCCCGATCTTTTTAGCGAAAGCTATATGAAAATAGCGAGAATTCGCCATTCCCGTTGGGAAGGCACGTGCCACAATTCACTCCACACCTCGCGTCACTGACGCATCGACCCTGACTCGTAGCGAGTCCATCTCTTGCTTCAAGTCGTGCATATTGCGCACGCGCCGACCGGTTGGCTACCGGTGTGGAAATTCCCTTGTGATAAGTGACTTCGCCGAGCACTTCCCATGTCAGCTCGTAAAACGCGTCTCTGTTGTGCCTCTCTATGAGAGCACGCGGACACTGTTCGAGCCTGGGACCATGTGGCGTCTCTCTCAGGCCCCTCCTAGGCAGAACAGCCGTCGTTGGCTGACCCGTGATTCCTGCGGTGGACGTTTGTCCAAAATGGGTTGTTGTGCAGCGTGATCGTGCTGCACGAGGGCGACTTTACGTCCTCAGCATGAGCATCGTGCCCTGTGCGCCTTGCTCCCTGAGTGCCACGCCCCCGGAAGGGGCGTGGCGCTTCAGGTTTCTCGACAAAGCTCGCTTTCCGGCGCATCCGGGACGCGGGCTTTTTTTGTTTCCGGTTTCTGCTTAGCCGCTTCTTGCGGTGACCCAATTCAGCTTCACGCATGATCCCATGCGTGGAAAAGGCTCATTTTTCAACCAGCGACCCAGCGCGGGGCAGACACAGCCTCGCGCCCTTGCGGCCGTGCTGCGTCTCCTCGGGCGAACGTCCATTCGTTTCCCATCCGACAGGAGGAAAGCATGCATGCTCCCATAACCTACAACGGCTTCGAAGGCCCGAGAAGCCTGCTCGATGAACGGCCCATGCGGCCACCTATCATCGGCACCATCCGCCCCGGTATCAAAGTCCTAACGCGCAAAGCACGGGACAACCCTGAGGCGGTCAGGATTCATGACATGTTGCTGGCCCAAGGGCATTCGTTCGAGAAGATCGGTGCGGAGATCGAACGCAAGACAAACCTGCGCAACGCGCTAGTTCCGAAGAATGTTCCGTGGTTCACGTGCCGCGGTTCGGACTTCACGAACCCCGCAATCGCAGACGACATCCTGCAACGCTACGGTGAGGACCGAGGGGATGGGAACGGCCACCGCCTTTGGCGCTTCCCGGTGGTTTTCGCATTCGACGACTGGCTACAGAACATGCCTAACCAGCTCGTCGCGTATGCCACGAGCGGAAAGCAGTTCTTCTCGGAATACGGACCTGATGGCTTGCGCTACTGCAAGACGTATGGGGCTCTGCCGAGAGACGAACGCGCCAGCCGGGCAAGGCGCGTCTGGGGCGGTCGGCCGATCATTCTGAGGCAGGACGACGCCATCCCGGACGGCCGGTGCGATCCCCATAGCTGTCCGCAGTACCAGAAGGGGGATTGCAACCTTTCCGCGTCGTTCTATTTCGCGATTCCTGCCAGCCGCGGGCTTGGCTTGATCAAGATGCCGACGACGTCGATCTACGTCCTCCAGAAGGCGCACGCAGCCATGCAGACGGTGGCGCTAGCGCGCGGCCGCCTGGTAGGTGTCGAGTTCACGATCGGCAAGCAGGAAGTTGAGATCAGCCGCATCGACCTGGAGTCCGGTCGGCCGGTACGCCAGAAGCAGTGGCTGATCACGCTTGATGCGGATCTGGACATGGCAGGACTTCTGGACGGCTCCGATCGTGCACGCATACCGCATGGTATGGCGGCATCTGAAGCGGTTGCGGCCCTCTCTGGCGAAGGCCATTCATCGGCCGAAGAGCCGAATCTGGCAGAAGCCGACGAGCCGAAGGCGGATGAGTCCGGTTCGGGAACGGAGCTTGACCCGGATGAAGACCTCCGGGCCGCTTTCGATCAGGCCGCGAAAGGCCTGGGCTTCCATGAGAGCACCCAAGCCCAACGGGAGCTGCGCACCTTCCTCAAGGAAAGCTACGGAGAAGGATGGAATCACCGTCCTACGTGTATCCGGCAGATCGTGAAGGACATGCGCGCGGCCCTCGCTCACAGCCCTCTCGAGTACCGCCAGAAAGTGAAAGCGGTTGCTACTGAAGTTTCTTCCTGAGACCGGCTCCCTGTTAGGGTCCGGTAGGCGGGCGCGCTAGCGCGCTCGCTGTCCTTTTCTCGCCGCGCTCGTCGGCATATCAAACCATTTGGAGGTCCTATGGACAACGAGGGCGAGAGCCTGCGTCTATGCCACTTCTCAGATTTGCACTATTCCCCGGGCCACCTTGCGGAGTCCGACCGTTGCTTCGGTTTTGCAGTGGAGCACGCAATCGAGACCGGCTGTGAGGTTGCAGTGGTTTCGGGAGACTCGACCGATCATCGGCTTGACGCTCATACGCCCGCGCTGGCCGCGCTTGCTCGGCGCATCCACCAGCTCTCGTCGCACATGCCGGTGGTAATGCTACAAGGTACCTTCAGTCACGAGCCGCCCGGCACGTTGGATATCTTCGGCCTTATTGGGGAGCGTCATCGAGTCTACGTTGCGGATCGGATCCACCAGGTGGCTCTCTGTGGAGGAACATTCGTACCGTCGGTTGGAGCCGTCTTCACAGCTGCAAAGCTTCAGCAGCTGATCGTTGATGAGGGCGAGCCCGAGGTGGTGTTCACATGTGTGCCCACCGTCAATAAGGCAGTACTGGCTTCGGCAGTAGGAGTAACGCTGGCCCCCACGGCTCTTGGCGATCATCTGAGTGCGTACCTAGAGGCCGCTGGCGTCGTCAATCAACAGTTACGGCGGATGGGCGTCCGAACCGTCGGGATTTCCCACGGTACTGTTAATGGCTGCCAAACAGAGCACGGCGTCCCTATGGCGGGTTTCGACCACGAATTCACGATCGGCGCGCTGTTCGAGGCGAACTGTGACGCCTTCATGCTTGGCCATATCCATCGTGCCCAGCAATGGGAGCGGGAGGGACGCGTCGTTGCGTATCCCGGTTCCATTGGGCGCTTTCACTATGGGGAGCTAGGCGACAAGGGCTACCTGAAGTGGGAGGTTAGCGCCGGAAGGGCCTCGGCATCTCTAGTCCCGACGCCGGCTCGCGAGACCGTCTGTCTCGATTTCGATGGACCTCCCGATATGGAGCGCCTGGCGGCGATGGCGGAAGAAGCCGCCGGCAAGTTCGTTCGCTTACGGTGGACGGTTGATGAGGAGCATCGCCAAGTGATCGACCGAGAGGCGATCACGGCTCTATTCGGAAAGTCTGCCGACCTGAAGCTCGAGGCTCGTGTCCTGCCCGCCGTGCGCAGTAGGGCCGAGGGCATCAGCCGGGAAACCAGCGTACCGGAGAAGCTCGCGCGGTGGGGCGAACTGACCGCAGTGGACACCAACCCGTTGCTGGAACGCTTAACGATGCTTCAGACGCTTGATGCTGAATCCATTGTTGAGCGTGTACTGGCACACCTGGACGTCGGGGATGCTAGCTCGCAGCTGAACTCCGTCGCCGATGTGCCCGAAGCTTCCCCTCCGACGGCGAACGGCGGAGACAAGCCACGCCAGCCCGCCACCCCCGCGGAGAAGTCAGGGATGGATTGGCTGACCGATGATCTTTTTGCGGATGCTTCCGCCTAACCCTTGGACATGCAAGCCATGTTCCGACAGCCGAAGAGGCTGTCGAAACCCGGTTTCACCCCCGCGTCTCTGACGCATCGATATGCAGTAACCAACACCATCTTATCTACCCTGGCGGGGTGCTCTCCGTCAGGGGTGCACTCCGTCATTCTTGGAGTGCATCATGATTCTGTATCACGCTGGCCCCCAGTGGGTTCATGTTTTCGAAGCCTTGGTCAATCGCGCGGTTCTGGCGAAGGCCTTGCACGAGCAGCACGGCTTCACGCAGTGCATGCTTTACGAACCATTTGGCGCCGGCAGAGGCGCTGTGATCGCTAAACGGGGTCACATGGTCGTCATGGCACTCGGTGCGGAGAACGGCACCGAATGGTATGCCGTCGCTCCGTCTAAGGAGTTGCAAGACCTGATCTGGTCGTTCTCAAAGGGCTTTGCGGGCCAGTGGAGCGCGCTCGAACTCAAGGTCATTACCGGGTATGACGATTGGAAGTCCTTGCTGGCAATGGCTGGGCACCAGTTCTCTGAAGTCGTCGGCGTTGTTCAACGGACAATCGACGGGCCCACGCACGCAGATCCCGCGGAGCCCGCCCTGGATCCCTTCTATGGCAATGCTCTGGAGGTACCAGCCGACTACCTTTATTCCCTCTCGGGTGAGGAGATCGCTGAATGCGTCCACTGAAACTGACCCTCACCGGCTTTCATGGAATCCGTGATGGCATGCATCGGGACACGGTCACGGTTGACCTCGCCGGACTTCCCCCAGGACTGATTGCGATTGTCGGCCCCAACGGCGCGGGCAAGACCACGCTTATGGACAACCTGCATCCGTACCCGCTTATGCCAAGCCATGCGAGCAAGATGTCGGCGGACGGCTTCTCGTACTGGGACCATCTCTGTGCTCCCCGTGCTGAGAAGGACCTGGAATGGGAATACGGTGGCAAGATTTACCGGTCCGCCTTCGCATTTCGCAACCCCGGCAAAAGCCGCAAGGCCGAGTACTACCTGTTCGAGAGGGATGCCGCTGGCGAGTGGGCTCCTGTCCAACTCGCCGACGGGACCCTCTCTGACGGAAAGGCGGACACCTACGGCCGATGCCTGGAAGCGGTGCTTGGATCTCCCGAAGCGTTTTTTACAAGCGTTTTCTCCGCGCAGAACCGGCGCCCGTTGGCGAGCTACCAGCCTTCCGAGATCAAGAAGCTGCTGGCGGAGCTGCTCGGCATTGAGTTCCTACGGGAACTGGCAGGCAAGGCATCCGAGGTGGCAAAGGCGCTGACCCGTTCGCTTGAAGGCGTGCAACGTGAAGTGTCGACGCTGACCGCCAAGCGCACCAACGCTTCCGCGTTGGCGCGCCAGATCGAAGAGATCGAGTTGGCATTGTCCACGGCCAGGGCACTTCGGGCCGACCACCTTACTTCCATTGGAAAGCTCGAGCAGGAACGCGCCACGCTGGCCGCAAAGCAGGCCGCCGCGGCCGGGACTGAAGCCCGTCTGCGGGAGCTGGCTCAACGCAGACGAGAGGTGACTACGCGCCGTGAGCAATTGGTCGCGGATGAGCACAGCGCCTCGGCACGTCACTGTGCGCGCCGGCGAGAGGCCGACGATGCGGTAGCCGTCCACGGCGCGACCCTCGCACAGGGGGACGCGATCAGGGAGGCTGACAGTCGTCGTGATGCGGTACAACTGGCCTTGAGTGGAAAGCAGGCGCAGGTGCTTGCGATGCAGCAGGAACTAACAGAGATCGAGGCTGTGGTTGCCCGTCATGCGGCGCTGACTATTGAGCTTCGCGGAATGGAGCAGCGTGGCTCAGTCGCAGCGAAGCTTGCCAAGACTTTGAAAGCGCAGACCGACGTCATGGACACCGTTCCATGCCAAGGCCATCCATTGCACAACCAGTGCCCCTTGCTGGCTCAAGCCCGTGAGGCGAGTGGCAGGTACGCGACGCAAATCGTGGAGGTCACTCAGCTGCGGACGGCGTACCGCGCGAAGCATGACGAGGCCAAAACCATGGAGCCTGCTGTGCAGCGGCTATCGGACGCCCGGTCCGCCGTCGCATCATTGCGAAGCCAAATCGCAGCAGACAATCAGGAGTTGCATCGCCTGACTGGACTTGCAGCGAAGCGACCTTTGCTAACTGCAGCCGCCGCGGGGCTGGAAAAGGCACGGTCAACTCTAGCCGCTCTCGAACAGGAAGAGACAGAGAGAAGGGACCGCCTCAACCGGAGCCTTCTTGAGGTCGAGGGGCAGCTCACTGCGGTCCAACGGGAACTGGACGGCCTGTCGATCACCGACGTTACTGCGCTGATCGCTGACCTGGAGCGCCGCATCGTTTCCGAGAAGGAAGCGATCGGTAGTGCAGACGGATGCATCGAAGCTGCCATACGCCACCAAAGTTCTCTCGGCTCTGAGCTGGAGCGGCTGAAGGCGGATCTTGCCGGCCTCGCTTCGCTGGAATGCAGGGCACAAGCGATTTCTGACGAGATTGCGCGATGGAAGTTGTTGGCGAAGGGATTGGGGAACGATGGCGTGATCGCGCTATCGATCGACGATGCCGGGCCTGCCATTACGTCTATCGTGAACGACCTGCTCCTGGCCTGCTATGGACCGCGATTTACGATCGCGATCCAGACGCAGACGAAGCTGGCCAGCGGCGAGGCTCGGGAGAGCTTCTCGATTGAGGTGCTGGATGCGGATAACGATAGCTCAAAGGAGTTTGCGGTTATCAGCGGTGGCCAGAAGGTCTGGATCAACGAATGTCTGACGCGAGGAATCGCCCTCTACCGGGGTCGCGATGCGCGGCAGCCGTTCAGGACCCTGTTCACTGATGAAGCGGACGGGCCCCTGGATCCGGAGCGCAAGCGCGCGTTCATGAGGATGAAGCGTGAGGTGCTCCGCCTAGGCGGGTACGAGCGGGAATTCTTCATTTCCCAAACACCGGATCTGGTCGACGAGGCCGATGCGGTGATCGACGTCACCAAGCTCGCTGTCGCGGCTTAGATCGGCTGGGCTGTCTCGCTTCCGCAGAATCGGCGTCTCTTTCAATCCAGTGCCCGCGCTCTCTGAGCCGGGCACTTCTTCTTTTGGTCGCTCGTACTTTCGTTGACGGCCTGGCCATCCCAACGCTGATCAACAGTAATCCCCTTTCAACCCATCGGGTCGGCCCCGATGGGTCGGCTCGTTCTTTTTTGTAACCGGCTGGCACTTTCTTAGTGACATCAGCTGCGCCTAGCAGGCTCCGCCTTGGCATCCGCGGATGTGAGAATCGCGGATCGTGGAGCCACTACTTCGCGGGCGCAATCGGCCACCCCCACAAGCAGATTGACGATCGATATTTCTGCCGCGTAACATCGTGCAATCCGGATCACCTAAAGAGTATGGCCGCAAAGCCGAGAGACCAGTGGGGCGACGCCCTGCTGCATCAAAAAATCGTTCAGCATATGTACGGGGTTCTGTTCCATCTTACAGACCCGGCGCAGGCGCTCTCCATTCATGAGCATGGCCTTTTGTCTAACCGAGAAGCCAGCGCGCGGGGAATCTACCCCGGCAGTCCAGGTGGTAATGCGCTGTCCCGAGCGCTGGACATTGAGCGCGGCGTAGATGACGACGTCTTCCTTTCATTCCATCGGAGCGTTGTTATGCCGAAAGATAACCGTCGGCGCCGGTGGCTCCTCCTCCGTATCGACCCTGACGTGATCTATGAACCCGGCGTGCGTGTGTCTCTGGGACGATCGACTCGATCGGAAATCTATCCAGTCATGCGTGCATATCACAAGATGGATTGGGAGATCGCCTATAGTTCCGACCAAACCAAGAGCGAATATCCCGGGAAAGGCCGTTGGATTGAGTTCTTGAACTACGAAGTCCTTGTGCCCAAGTGTGTACCGCGGCGCTTCATCATCGGGGCCGACGAGATCGACCCCTAGAGAACCGGCGGGGTAGGGTCCGCATCTGCCGGACCGAAAGCACGCTCCATATGCTTGGACCGCGGAACTAGCAAGGCGACAGGCCACCTTTCACAACACTGCGGCCTTCACTATGGTTGCGCTGAGGCGATCGCAGGTCCGGCTGCTGACCAGTCCTAGCGTACGGCTGACTTCGTCACGGCTCCGTCCCGCTAGTAAGTGGCGTCGGCCATACGTGTTCCGCAAGGTGCGTGGACTCGGCTCAGCGCCTGCGTAGCCAAGCCCCTTCAACGCTGCCGAAACGATCCGGCCAAGGCTCATGTCGGTAACTGGTCGACCGTCGGGTGTGAGCGTGAAGAGAAGGTCGCCCGCGACAGGAATCTTCTGGCGCCGCGCGATCCACTCTTGTAGAAGCGGCACCGCAAAACCGTCGATATGGACGGTCCGTACGTCCCTCGCGCCGCGTGCAGGGACAACGAGATAGGGTGGAGCGGCAGCGGGCTGCAGGTTTTGCATCCGCGCGCCTCGCAACTCAGCAGCGGTGATCCCGGTCGCCAGCAAGACTCCAACGATGGCCCTATTCCGCAGACCAGCAAGGTTGTCAGGCGGAGAAGCGACATACGCCTGCAAACGCGCGTCCTCTGCCTCATTGAGAAATTGCGGCATCGGGTCGTGTTCGGGCCAGCTCTCGGAGCAAAGTAGGGCGGAAGCGGGGTTGTCGTGGCGAACCCCCGAAAACACCAGGTGGCGGCATAGTCGATCGAGGAGCTTTACGTAGCGCATTCGCGTCTGCTGCGAGTACGACCTCGCGTCCCCTGACTGCCAGAACGAAGCGATATCGGCGCTTCCGAAGGATGCGACGCTTTGCCCGTTGGCGACCAGGTGCTTGAGAAAGTTCTCGAACATCGCCCGGTGTTGCACCACGGATCGTGGAGAGAAGGGGCGACGATCGGAGCCGGCTGCTTCGCGGGCTTGCCAATCCTGGTAAGCGAGCGAGGGATTGCTGAGCCAAAAGGTGCGAGAAGTCATGGCTGCTGTTATATACTGAAGTTGCCCCACCACAAACACCTGCCGCCTCCTTCGAGGCGGTAGAGCCTCCAAAAGAAGGGGCCTCCAGGCCTGCCCTTGGACAGCATGTGCTTAGGGGGAATGGACTGTGGTGCAAGGTCCGTGACAGCAACCCACCGCGGGCTGGGCTTCACATGTCCGCGGGCAACGCGGTCGACTTCGACTTCGGCAGTTGGCCCAGCCGGCCCCAAGAAGAGTGATAGCACCCGAGCCCTCTCAGCGGATACCGCCGGCGCAGCCCTATAGCGCAGGTCGACAACGGCGCCGGCCTCAAGCCATCCATACCTTCGGAAGGTCGTCATTCCGTTCCCATGCTGCCCAATACAATCGGAAAACGTGGGTGCGACGCTTCTGAGGAACTCCCCAAGCTGCGAGCGCTGCATGCCGATGCCACTGGTTGCCTCGTTGATGCAGATCCTTGCCGAATACCTTCGAGCGATTGCTGCTCGCATGACGCGGCGATATTCCTTCCCGCCGGCCAGCAGCACCCGGCGGACGTCGGTGGGCCAGGGGGTGTTCTGAACGAGCTCGTCTAGGCCCGCCAGAAATTGGTCAGCGCGCGCGGGGGACATCCGCTCCTCGTACGGCTTGAGAAGGGCCGCGGGATCCAGAAAACCGTGGCGTGCGGATAGGATGAGCACCGCCGGTTCCCCGCCGGCGCGGACGTGCGCGCGATACGACTGGAACATGACGCCCTGGTACAAATCCATCGCTGGGGCTGGTCGGTCGAGCTTTCTGCCGGAGCACGCAAGCAGCAGTAGGGCGGCCGGATCCGTGTAGGGATGCTGATCCGAGTGCCGCGGTGCGGCAGATGGCGAAGTAGGGACCATGATGCAGTTGTTGCGTTGAGACCGCTTCAACCCTACCGGCTCTCGCCTGTAGTCAAGGCACGCGAACGGGTCGCGCCACAATCTGCCGCGATTTACACTCGCTTCCTCGGCACCACTAATTTTGCGACGCTTCGATGGCTGTTCTTTTACTACAACGGTCCCTTGTGCAAGGGAACATATTGGGCGGTTGGGCGCCCGGGCATAAGTTAGGATTTTTGGCTTTCGCACCCGCACTCACCGATGAGCACTCCGGGATGCGTTCATTGGAGTAACAGTATGGCTCTGTCCACCGGGCAATTATTCGAAGGTATCGTGATGCGCCTATCGGAAAAGCAGGGCGGTGGTGCCTGGGCGGGGTGGAGGCCGGGCCTGGCGCGGCCTGCGACCGGGCAGGGCAGCGCCTAGATGCGCCGGATAGCAACCCGGCGTTCCGTCCGGCGAGGGGCCGTTACCGGCCAGGAGCAGACTGATGCAATCAGTCTGCTTACGGGTCGGATGATCACACCGGCAGTCCTCCGGTGCTGTGCACTCCACGTTTTCACCAGATTCTGCGAAAAGGGAGATCAATGAAATCGGCGAAGAAAAAATCAAATGCGAGCGCGCCTTGGTTGATGAAGCACTCGGCGCTGTCCTATGCCAATCAATGGTTCACGACAGACCGCAAGTTCATGAAGGAGCTGAGAAAAAACGGCGCCAACGGAATTGATCATCTCGTTCTGGGAGAACTCGCGGCGAAGTACATGGTGGCCCGCGGATTCAAGACCGAAAAGGACAATCCGCGCTCGAGCGGTCAACGATGGGTGACGGCGGCAGCGCACTTAGCGGCCGCCGCTCAAAGCGAGGAGCAAGCTGAGGTCAAGGTACACACTCTCGCGATTGAACTCGGCAAGGTCGCGCCGGTAAAGAGCATTACTGGAACCAATCTGCTGTCGGCAGCCACGAAGTTCTTATGGTTTGCTGGCGAGCACGAGGTGCGAATACTGGACAAGCGAGCAGTTGATGCACTCGGCTGCCTCAGAGGTTCTCGAGGAAAATTGGGTGTCGACTACGAGCAGTATGCGGCAGTCTGGAAAGATCAGTTCAACGCGCACAAGGGAGTTCTGGCGGAAGCGCTTGTCGACCTGCCTCGCCAGCTCGCGTGGACTTGCATCCCGTCCGGTGTGCATGCCGAGGCAAAGGCGGTTTTCAAAGAAGTTTGGTTCGCTGACCGCATTTTCGACAAGTACCTCTGGACACTCGGAGTCGGCGCAGATGGCGGGGCTACGTCGTTTGTCTAGGCTGACGCGCAACGACTGAACGTGTGCGCCGCGGCACGGGATTCGAGACCCGGCGGCAACTGCTGGTGTCCTGGGCGGCCCAACCGTCCATTGACAAGCGATGCCGGCCGGCCCCTCAGCCTGGTACCGCCGCAGCAGTCGCAACGTCTGCCGCGTCGACAGTTGTAGCCGAGCCGCCGCAATCCCGGTCTTGAGCATGCCGTCTGCCAAGGCCTGCAGCACCTTCAGTCGATCGCTCTGCCGCATGGTGAGCGTAATTCGGTCTAGGTTCATGGCGGCTCCCGTGGGGATGGCAGCCGCTCAGGGTACGCTAGCTCAGTCGGACATTTGAAATTGGCTAAAACCGGACATTACAATTAGCTCCAACAGCTCCGTGACCGATAATATAAATTATGTCAAAAAATCGTTCCCAGATTGTTCGAGTCTCTCAAAGGGAGACGGGTATCAAGAAGTATCGGACTGCCACAGCAGTCGAGGCGGAGGTAGAACGCGAGCGGCGCACCGCCGAAATGATGGTAGGACTGCGCCCGCGGTCCATTGCCAAGGTCCGGAAAAACCGCGCAGAGGAGCCTAAAGGTGAGCCGAGCAAGGGCTTCGTCTCTTCCATATACGGCCGTACCAAGTACTAATTCCAACTGGAAGAAAGAAGACTATTCCGCCCATGCTCTCTCTCGACCATCCGGAGGTCTGCCAAACGGCCTTGCAGCACCCGCTGGGTATTCATAGCATTCGTATCCATGGCGAAGGTGTACCACGGCTCTTACTGAAACTTCCAGTCAGCTACCTACTGCCGATCAAGCTCGGCCACGGTTTTCGCATCTATGTCGTTCCCGTGGATGTGGCGGACGTAGCCTCTTACGGGCTGATGTGTGCCTTCGATGACGACGACGATGAGCCGTTGGTCTGCTGGAGGATGCTTGATGACCATCCCGACACCCACGATCTCCTGCACGCGCTTACCCGTCGTGAGGTTTTCGTCCATCTTTTCGACGAGCAGAATCGGGAGCTAGCCGGCTACCGCGCGATCACCGACGTTCCACTGGAGGCGAAGGCCCGACTAGATCACCTTAAGTTTCCTAGAATCGACCACGCCGGCTATCACGCCGCTACTGAAGAGGCAAAGGCCTGGTTCGGTCGTCGGAACCCCACGGATGATGCAGGGGCAATGCGAGTAAAATTTGTCTCGCCTCTCTTCCCTGATGACCAGCTCATCGAAGATGATCGCGATCACCTGTATCGTTTCCATGGCGCCAAGGGGCGAGGCTTCACGACGCTTGAACGAGTGGAAGCCGGCTTGCCCCAAGAGCTCGACATTATCCTATTGCTTCAGCGCGTCTTCCGGCCCGACCAGATTTTTCATGCGCCCCTGCGCCACTACGACAATGAGGAGATCGCCGACGTGGTCGTCCTGACGGACGACGTGTGCCTGGTGATCCAGGCGAAGGACTCGCCCAACACCTCACAGACTCTGCAGCGGTCTATCGAGCGAAAGCGGACTACGACTAGAAAACAGCTTCGATCGGCGATCAACCAAGTTGTCGGAGCGCTTAGCTACATCAAACGCACGCGTCCCTTGCGAATGAGGGTGGACGGGGAAGAGGTCGTGGTCGATCTGGGGCAGCGGAACATATTGGCCCTTGTGGTCGTGCGCGAGCTCTTCTTGGACGACTACGATGCATATAGTGCCTTACTCTTCAATGCGCTCGGCCGCGGAGAGCATCCCTGTCTGGCGTTGGAGTATGAAGAACTGCACTCTTACACTACGTTCTGTCCTTCACCAGCGCAATTTCTTAGCGCCTATTTCCAGGTATTCGATTCTGCGATGGAGCATGGCGAGTTTCCCCGCTTGCGATTCGGCCTGAACGATGTGGAAGCCCTCCTGCAAGCACAGGAGAAGACGTCTGGCACGGAGTGAACGGGCGGCTCGGGCTCTTGTCTTCGCCGGCGTCCTCGATCGGAGCATTGTTAGTGGTGACGCCTTCTGGTGATCACATGTCCAGAGATGTAGCAAGACGATGTGAACTTCGAGCTCCTCCCTGCTGCTTCTTACGGGTCGCTGCCCCAAGGCAGTTTCCTACCCACTAACGCCTGTCGGACACAAGCCGATACCTGCGTTTGGGTTTTCCGCAGTACAAGACCAGGATACTCATAGGAGGTCACTATGGCGGCAAATATTCATGTCGTCCCCGCTGACGGCAATGGCTGGGCGGTAGAGACGGAAGGCGCCGGTAGGTCCAATGTCCACTACCAATCTCAGGAGGACGCTATCAAGGCCGCCACCGAAAGGGCGAAAGAGGCAAAGGTCGAGCTGTTCATCCACGGCCGCGATGGCCAGATCCGGGAGCGCAACAGCTTCGGCCACGACCCCCGGAACGTGAAGGGATAAGGGTTACTTGTAGCTACGCCGTCGAGTTCACCGATGGCCCGGCAGAAGAAAGCCAGTTCGGCTCCCTTGGCGAAGTATGACGCCAAACGCGATTTCGCAAGGACGCCGGAGCCCGCCGGGCGTCGGGCGCGGCGCAGCGGGGCCAGCCCTGAGCTGTCGTTTGTCGTTCAGAAGCACTGGGCCCGACGCCTGCACTATGACTTCCGGCTCGAGCTGGATGGCGTGCTCAAGAGTTGGGCCGTGCCCAAAGGGCCCAGCTACGACCCCTCGGAGAAGCGAATCGCCGTCCACGTCGAGGACCATCCCCTCGATTATGCATCCTTCGAGGGGGATATACCGGAGGGCAACTATGGCGCTGGATCCGTCATTGTTTGGGACCGCGGCACGTGGACCCCTATCGGTGACCCTCACGACGGCTTGGTCGCCGGCAAACTCCTGTTTGACCTCCGCGGCGAGAAGCTGCTTGGCCGATGGGAACTGGTGAGAATAGCCAAACCTGGGGACCGAAGTGAGCAGTGGATCTTGTTCAAGAAGCGAGACGCATTCTCCCGGCCGCTCGCTGAGTTCGATGTACTGACCGCTCTGCCTGACAGCGTCGGCCCTGCCTCGACCGCTAGCGAAGGCTCCTCCGGGCAGGACGCCCACGGTGACCGAACCTCCATCGAACAAGCGCCCCGCACTCCTTTGCCTGTGAAGCTAGCACCACAACTAGCGACGCTTTCGGCTACCGTGCCGGTCGGAACAGATTGGCTCATCGAGACCAAATACGATGGATACCGGTTGCTGGCGCGCATTGAGCGCGATGACGTGCGGCTGTTCACCCGGAACAGCCACGACTGGACCAGCAAGTTCGGACCACTGGTTGCCGACTTGCGTGACTTGGACCTGCAGGAAGGCTGGCTCGACGGTGAGATCGTAGTCCTTCGCAATGACCTGCCAGACTTCAATGCGCTGCAGAACGCGATTTCGGGGAAGGGCAACGATGAGATCGTCTACTTCCTTTTCGACGTGCCGTACTGGAATGGGCACGACCTGCGTGCCCTCCCCTTGTCCGAGCGGAAGAACCTGCTCTCCCAGATACTCGAGGAGGCACCCGCACGGCTGCGCTTCAGTGAGGCCATCGATGCACCAGGTCCACAGCTCTTCAAAGCTGCTTGCGACCTCGGCCTTGAGGGTCTGATGTTCAAACGCGCTGACGCGCCCTACGTGTCGGCTCGGACCGGCACTTGGCTCAAGACAAAGTGCAAGCTGCGTCAGGAGTTTGTGATCGGCGGGTTTTCTGAGCGCGCGCCGGGGCATGAGATCGGGCGGTTGTACCTCGGCGTCTATGACGGCGAACGGCTGGTCTACACCGGCGGTGTAGGAACTGGATGGGACAGCGCTACCGCTGTCCAGCTACGCCGACTGCTAGGCAAGCATGAGATAGACGCGATGCCGTTCGACGTCTATGCCAAGGCTAGACGTTGGGGAGGTAGCGCCGGCCCGGCTCGGTGGGTCAAGCCATCCCTGGTCGCTGAAGTGGAGTTCTCAGAATGGACGCCGGAGGGGCACGTTCGACACGCGTCCTTCAAAGGCTTGCGCGCTGACCGTCCAGTGAGAAGCGTCCAGAGAGAAACAGCGCAGACTTCCGTGAGCCCGAAAGGCGTAGCAAGCGTGAGGGTAACTAATCCTGACCGAGTCATCGACGACACCGCAGGAATCACGAAGCTCGAGCTGGTGCGTTACTACGAAAGCATTGCAGAGCGAATGCTGCCGCATCTGCAAGATCGGCCCTTGTCGCTCGTCCGTGCACCAGAGGGGATCGGCAAGCCGACTTTCTTCCAGAAGCACGCGGAAACTCCCATCCCCGGCCTGTCGGAATTGCCGGCAAGGCTTTGGCCGGGGCACGCCGCCTTGCTCGTTGCAAACTCCGCGGAGGCCATCGTCACCGCCGCTCAAATGAACGTAGTGGAGTTCCACACGTGGAATTCTGTGGCGAAGCGGATAACCACACCGGACCGCTTCATACTGGACCTTGATCCGGGCGAAGGCGTGACGTGGCAGGCGATGAAAGAAGCAGCGCTGCTGGTGAAAGCGCTGCTGGACGAGCTAGGGTTGAAGTCGTGGCTGAAGACCAGTGGAGGCAAAGGCTTGCATGTGGTCGTGCCGCTGACTGGCCGGCAGGACTATCAAGCCGTGAAGGACTTCTCGAGAGCCGTAGTGCTCCATATCGCTGGGGTGATCCCTCAAAGATTTACTGCCAAGCCTGGGCCAGCGAATCGGAAGGGCAAGATCTTCGTCGACTACCTTCGGAATGGCCATGCGCAGACCACAGCGGCGGCTTTCTCGGCCCGCGCTCGGCCAGGGATGGGCGTGTCAATGCCTCTTGCGTGGGAAGAGCTGGCGGACCTGAAAGGTGCTTCAAACTGGACGATTCGCAACGCCAGGGAATACGTCAGCTTCCAACGCGCCGATCCATGGGCCGAGTATTGGGCGCAGTGCCAAACGTTGGCAAAGGCCATTCGACACTTCGCCTAGCGGACTTGCGATGTTTCCGCCCGCTGACATGGGCCGCTACTCGCCAGTAAAAATCTCACCGCGCTCCTATGGCCTCGTCGCTCATGCAGGAGTCGCTTACCAAGTCCAGCCCTTCGCCTTCATGCAGGCCAATAGAGTTTCGTCGCGCCGCATGGCTAGGTCGAACCCCGAAACCATCGCGCTGCGGTAGCTGTTGTCGAACCCGCCTGCATGCATTGTTGCCTCGTAGCTGCAAGCGTGCTGGTCGGCTTGGAAGCCCGCCTCGGTGGCGCCTAGCTTGGTGAACTTAGTGGTGCAGCCAACCAGCGCGAACGCGGCAACGGCGAGGGAGATTTGGCGTTCATTTCGCGGTTCTCACGAAAAGCATCTAGCCAGAGACACGTCGATATCGGACGGCGTGTAATGTGGGCGCCACATTAGCACACGTATCAGCGGGTCGGCACGCGGGCTTGGTTGTCCTTTCACGAAGCGTGATTGAAACCGGGTCTCTACGGCATGCGGTTTAAGGGAAGTGCATACTGTATAGATATACAGTACACTGATCGAAAGACCGCACCATGTCCTGCCCCGCCCCTGAAACCATCCATCCGTCACTTTGGCGCGCCTCTCAACTGGCGCGAGGGACGGGGCGCGCGTTGGTTGCAGGCGACGAAGCACTCAGTCAAGAGCTCCCCGGCGGCGGCTGGCCACTCGGTACGCTAGTCGAATTGCTCGTCCAGCAGCCCGGTGTCGGCGAACTGCGGCTGCTGCGCCCTTCCCTGCTGGCGCTCGGCAAGCGACCCATCGCGCTATTGGCGCCGCCCCATATTCCTCAGACGCTGGCTTGGGACAACTGGGGCATTTCGCCCGAGCGGTTGCTATGGCTCCAGCCAAAGCGCATTGCGGATCTACTGTGGGCCGCCGAGCAGCTGCTGCGCGCCGGCACCTGTGGCGCCGTGCTGTGTTGGCAGCAACATGTCCGCGGGGAGTCGCTCCGGAGACTGCATCTCGCCGCGCAAGCGAGCGAGTCGCTCTTCTGCCTGGTCCGGCCGCTTGCCTGCGCACGCGATAGCTCACCCGCGCCCTTGCGCATCGCCATTGCGCCGGCACCGGGCGGTGTCGATCTGACCTTCATCAAGCGGCGAGGACCGCAACGGGAGTCACCGCTACGCCTTGCACTCTCGCCTTCGCCGATTTTGCTTTCCCGTCATGCAGCACCTTTGGATTTGCCTACGCCTGCCGTCGCTGTCCCTCGAAGTGTTCCGGCCGAACTGGTCAGTTGAGCTGCCATCAGCCGTGCTGGAGCGAGAAAAGGTGCTGCAGGCATCGGCCAGCGCTCGCGTGGCCGGAGTGCGACAAGGCATGCGGCGCGGCGGCGTGCAGACCATCGCCCCCACTACCCTGCTCTTTGACCGCGCCCCCGCCAAAGAAGCGGAGGCGTTGAACCGCGTCGCGATCGCGCTGCTGCAGTACTCCCCGAACGTCGTTCCCGCGACGGAGGCCTCGGTGCTAGTCGACGTCTCGGCCAGCCTGCGATTGTTTGGCGGCGTTCGCCAACTGCGCCGACGCATGCGTCGGACCGTAGAGGGGATGGGGTTCTCCTGTGCCATCGGTTGCGCGCCTACTGCTCAGGCGTCCTGGCTGCTGGCGACCGGCGGCGGCACGGCGCTCACGCCGGCGTCGTTCGTACGGCAACTGGAGTGCCTGCCTACCAGCTGCCTGCCGGCGACGCGCGCGCACCAGGAGTATTTCGACGGCCTAGGATGCCGAACCCTCGCGCAGATCCGGCGCCTGCCTCGTGCAGGGCTGCAGCGCCGATGCGGCGAAGCCATCAACGATGCCTTGGATCGCGCCCTCGGAGAGGCCCCTGAGATTTTCGATTGGCTGCAGGCGCCGCCCTCCTTTTCTGTTCGGGCCGAGCTGACCGACCGGATCGAGCACGCCGACGCGACGTTGGCCTACGCCAATGGCCTGATCGAACAGCTGATTGGATGGCTGACGGCCCATCAGCTGGCGCTGACCCGCTTCGTCGTCGCCCTCGAACATGAGCGGGGCAAAGAGGCGGTTCCCCCCACTGAGGTCGATATCGCGTTGGCGGAGCCGGCCTGGCACGACGACCACCTGCTCAGGCTGCTGCGCGAGCGACTCGTCCGGCTGGAGATAGCAGCGCCGATCGTTGCCGTCCGGCTATCCGTGACCGATGTCCAGCCGATGGCACCGCCCAGCGAATCCCTCTTTCCCGAACCCGGCGGTAAGCCGGAAGATCACGCACGGGTGATGGAGCTGCTGGTCGCACGCCTTGGCGCCGACAACGTCCTGATTCCGGCGACCCGCGCCGATTACCGGCCGGAGCACGCGAACGCCTGGGTGCCGCTTACCGAAGCGGCCGCGCCGGCGCCGCCACCGCCCGGCCTGCCTCGACCGGCGTGGTTGCTGGCCAAACCAGTGGCGCTGCTCACGCGAGACGACCGCCCCTTCTACGGTAGCCCGCTG
Organism: Cupriavidus sp. AU9028; assembly: GCF_019795295.1. Lineage (GTDB taxonomy): Bacteria > Pseudomonadota > Gammaproteobacteria > Burkholderiales > Burkholderiaceae > Cupriavidus. The sequence goes on from NZ_JAIMCG010000016.1 coordinate 108,535, forward strand.
CGCATCGTGTCGCCGCCCGAGCGCATCGAGGCCGGCTGGTGGGACGGCCAGCTGCTGACGCGCGACTACTTTGTTGCCGAAGGTCAGGACCACAGCCACTACTGGATCTACCAGGAGCGGCTTGGCAGCCGGGATGGCGACGCGGTGCGGTGGTACCTGCACGGCCTGTTTGGCTAGCCACCATGACGCACCCGCCTACCACTGGCCAGATTGCGGGCCTGCCGGGCTATGCCGAACTGCAGTGCCGCTCCAATTTCAGCTTCCTCGAGGGCGCCTCACGCGCGGAGGAACTGGTCGAGCGCGCCGCAGCCCTCGGCTATCACGCGCTGGCAGTGACCGATGAATGCTCCCTCGCGGGCATCGTGCGCGCTCACACGGAAGCGAAGGCGCACGGGCTCAAATTGCTGGTGGGCGCATCGTTCACGCTCGTGAATGCCGATGGCCGCCCTGCCCTATCGTTCGTTGCCTTGGCTCGCAACCGCGAAGGCTATGGCAACCTGTGCGAGTTCATTACGCTCGGCCGGACACGTGTGACCAAGGGCAGCTACTGGCTCACCCTGCGGGACCTGGAGGCGCCAGAAGGCGAGTTCGCCCACCTGAAGGGCCTTCCCGACTGCCTGATCGTCTTCACCCCCGAGTACGGCATGCCAGCGGAGAGGCTGCACGATCAGGCCGCTTGGATCGCGCGCACCTTTGCCGGTCGTGCGTGGATGGGCCTGACCCTATTGCACCGGCCATTGGACGACCTGCACCGGGCCGCGGTCTACGAAGCGGCCGCCGCGAATCACCTTCGTCTCGTGGCCGCGGGCGACGTCGTCATGCATGTTCGCTCTCGCAAGCCGCTGCAGGATGTTCTAAGCGCAATTCGAATTGGCAAGGCGGTGGGCGAGTGCGGCTATGCGCTGATGCCAAACGCGGAACGGCATCTGCGCTCACGCCTGCGCCTGGCCGATCTCTACCCTCGCCGGCTGCTGAACGAGTCCGTCCACATCGCCAACCTGTGCCAGTTCTCGCTCGATGAGCTGCGCTACGAGTATCCGGACGAGGTGATCCCCGACGGCATCACGCCCACGGACTACCTGCGGCGTGAGACCTACATTGGCGCGCACCGTCGCTTCCCGCAAGGCATTCCTCACGGCGTGCAGGAACAGATCGAGCACGAGCTGGCGTTGATCCGCGATATGGCGTACGAGCCCTACTTCCTGACCGTCTACGATATCGTCCGTTTCGCCCGCTCCAACGGCATCCTATGCCAGGGCCGCGGCTCCGCGGCAAACTCGGCCGTTTGCTATTGTCTGGGCGTGACCGAGGTGGACCCGGCTCGCGGCAACTTGCTGTTCGAGCGCTTCATTTCGAAGGAGCGCGGCGAGCCTCCCGATATCGACGTCGACTTTGAGCATCAGCGACGCGAAGAGGTCATCCAGTACCTGTACCAGAAGTACGGCCGTGACCGCGCCGCCCTGGCGGCCGCGGTATCGACCTACCGGCCACGGGGTGCCTTGCGCGAATCCGGCAAGGCGCTTGGGGTGGATCCAGCCATTGTCGACCTGGTCGCCAAGTCGCATCAGTGGTTTGACAGTCAGGCCGATCTGCTACGGCGTTTTGCCGAGAGCGGTGTGGACATGGAAAGCGAGCTGACACAGCGCTGGGCGGCGATGGCGGCGCAGCTGCTCGGTTTCCCGCGCCACCTGTCGCAGCACTCCGGCGGCTTCGTGCTGGCGCGCGGCAAACTGTCGCGACTGGTGCCGATCGAGAACGCCGCCATGCCGGATCGCAGCGTCATTCAATGGGATAAGGACGATCTGGATGCCGTCGGCCTGCTCAAGGTCGACGTGCTCGCGCTCGGCATGTTGTCCGCGATCCGTCGCGCACTGGATCTCGTTGCGGCACAGCGAGGCGAGGTATTCGAACTGCAGGACATTCCGGCCGAAGATCCCGCGACCTACGACATGCTGTGCCGTGCGGACTCGATGGGAGTATTCCAGGTCGAGTCGAGGGCCCAGATGTCGATGCTGCCTCGGCTCAAGCCACGCACCTTCTATGACCTGGTCATCGAGGTGGCGATCGTGCGGCCTGGTCCTGTGCAGGGGGGCATGGTCCACCCGTACCTGCGCCGGCGCCAAGGCAAAGAGGCGGTGACCTATCCCAGCCCGGCGATGGAGAAGGCGCTGTCACGCACGCTGGGCGTGCCGATCTTTCAGGAGCAGGTGATGCAAGTGGCCATGCTGGCCGCAGGCTTCTCCGCCGGCGAGGCTGACCAGCTGCGCCGGGCCATGGCCGCGTGGAAGCGCAAGGGGGGACTGGGCGTCTACCACGAGCGCATCGTGTCCGGCATGCTCGAACGTGGCTACGACCGCGAGTTCGCCGAGGGCATCTTCCAACAGATCCAGGGGTTCGGGGAGTATGGCTTCCCAGAGAGCCACTCTGCGAGCTTCGCACTGCTGGTCTATGCAAGCGCTTGGCTCAAGTGCCACGAGCCGGCCGCATTCCTCTGCGCGCTCCTCAATAGCCAGCCAATGGGGTTCTACACGCCGTCCCAGCTGATTCAGGACGCGCAGCGTCACGCCGTCGCCGTGTTGCCAGCCGACGTGACGATAAGCGGGTGGGATTCGGTCCTCGAGGGCGGGCCGCCTGCGGCGGTACGACTGGGCTTGTCCCTGCTCCGCGGCATGCGCGAGGAGGTCGCGCGCAGAATCGCGGAGGCACGCGCGGTACAGCCATTTAGCTCGGTCGCCGACATGGCACGGCGGGCCTCATTGGACCGCCATGACCTTCAGGTGCTGGCGGCCGCCAATGCGCTGGAAGGGCTGGCCGGCGATCGACGCCAGGCGCTGTGGCAGGCGAGCATAGCGGTACCCGATAAAGACCTGCTGCGTCCAACGACAATCGTGGAGGACTCCCCCGCCCTCACCGAACCCACAGAGGCCGAAGGCATCGTCGCTGACTACCGGACCATGGGGCTTACCTTGCGCCGGCACCCGTTGGCCCTGCTGCGCGAGCACTTGACGGCCCGGCGGTTTGAGTCGGCGGCGACCCTCTCCACCTATGCAGATCGGAAGCTTGCCAGAGGGGCGGGGCTTGTCACCGTACGCCAGCGTCCCGGTACCGCAAACGGCGTCATGTTCATGACGCTGGAGGACGAGACTGGCACGGTGAACGTGATCGTCTGGCCCGGTGTACTGGAGAAGTTTCGCAAGGAATTTCTGGGGGCATCGCTGATCGGCATCTACGGGCAATGGCAGGCCGATGGGGATGTGAAGCACCTTGTGGCGCAGCGAGCTGTAGATCTGTCGATGCTGCTCGGCGAGTTGGATACCCGTAGCCGGAATTTCTGTTAGGCGCGCCGGAACACGATACAAAGCGAAGCTCAACACCGCAAGGCACAGTTTTTTGGGCCGGGCTAAGAAAAAGGCCGCCCCTCTGGCGGCTTCCGTTCCTGATGAAGGGGCTATGGCCTCGTGTCGGCAACGGGGCGGCTCGAGAACCGCCGTCCGAAGGGCGCCAGTCCAAGGCTCCACCGATAGTCGATCACGCGGATGTCCATATCGACGTCGACGTCAGTAGCGTCTCGCGCGTCGTACGCGACATAAGGCTCAAACTCAACGAGCCAGCAGTCGTCATGAAATCCGGTTTCCGCAAGGCGTCGGATCTCTGTCTTCCAGTCCTCTGTTAGCGGGCTGCTTTCGGCTGGCGGCATCTGGCGCTCGTCATACCAGACCGTAAGTGTCGCTTTGCGCTCGCCCATCGCGAAGATGGGCGCCATAAGTCCGCCCATCAATAGCTGTTCAGCGACAAATGATGCGACTATCGTGATCGCTGTCCCATACAATTGCGAAATGTTGGACGTAAGGACGTGGAGCAGGAAGATATTCGCTCGGGGGCGCCACGCACCGGAAGACCGAGTGGTGTGGCCTACCCAGAGGAGCCGGCTCATCGTACAGGCAGGAAAAAAGGGAAGAATAATAGGGACGCTGCTGCGTCATAAAGCAACTCCGTTGGTCCGACAGGTTGATGTGGAATCACCACAGCACGCCAGCTTTCGGCGGGCGCACGTTTCAATCTCGGCGGGCACATGCCCCTCCGAGGAACGTCAATCTATCGTTGGCGTGCGCAACACGCAACAATATTCGACCAACGGACCGCCTTACCAGACCGGTAGGCTCCCTGCTTATTCAGAAATGAGAAACCGGTCCCGGTTCTTGCCGAGCCAAGCGGGAGCGCGGCCGCGGCCTGACCACGTTTTGCCCGTTCTCGGGTCCCGATATTTCGGCGGCAGCGGCGCCGTCTCCCCTCTGTACCGACCACGCCGTGGGGACAGATCATCCACAGTAAGGCCGTACGCGTCCATCTGGGCCCGGATCGTCTCAATAACGGCTGCGACTTCGGTCCGCCAGGCTTCCTCCAATTCGGCGTCCAGTCTTTCTTTCTCAGCTAGCAGTTCCCTGTAGGTAGCCATCCAAGTTCCTTTGTCTGTTCCAGTTGTCGTGCAGATATTCGCCCAACCGCTTCATGGCACCACATAATCGGACATGTTGGCGCGACGGTGAGGTTGCGGGTCAGCTAAGAGCTTTCGCCCTCGGCGTCTGCGGTCGTTAGAGCAACAGTACGCCTTGGCGGAAGAGGGGCCGGTTCTGCATCCATTGCCTCGGCAGGTGGTAGCTTTAGGAAACTACGTGCAAGCTCGGGCTGACGGCAGGTGAGCCAGTTGTCCCACTCTTCCGGCGGCAGGATGACGACGCCCCTCTTTTCCGCCCCCGGCTTGTGCATACGTCGCATAACGGCATGGTGCTCGGCATTGACGGTCAGCATCGTGAATGAGGTCGAGCCATCTGGCCAGCCTCGCCAGAGACCAGCGACGGCAAATGCAGGCGCGTTCTTCATCCAAATCCGATACCGAATGCTCTTCTTCGGGTCCGCCTCGTAATTCGGCTCAAAGATCGCTATCGCTGGTATTAAGCAAAGCTGTCCCGCGCGCCAAGCGCCTGAGAAGGTGCGGCGTTCCCCCACAGTCTCCGACCTAGCGTTGAAAGTGTCGAAACGCCCTTTGGGGTCCATGCCAAGATTGGCGACTAGCGCCTCCCGAAGCCCGCCCTCCCCTATTCGGACGATAGGCGCCCCGTAGTTTGGCCATGTCTCTGGCTTCCAATCCAGGTGATCCGGTGGCTCTACGCCGAAAACGTCTCGCAGCAGCTTTCGTTGTGTTGGCTGGTAGTTCGCGCACATCGAGGATCGCTCCTTCAGTGGGGCTACTCGCCCTTTGCTCAAACCTCAGCGCGGCTCGACGTCGAAGTTGGCGGCGGCATAGACAGCGTTGCAGCTCCACACTTCCCGACCGTCACGGTGAAACACGCACCATTTTCCGTCGCTGGTGCATTCCGCAGCCGGGTGAACCGCGGCGTGCCCATTCACTGCAGCGGCAATAGGCGTCGTTTCTCGCGTGCGGATCAAGTAGCGCCCTGGGGGCAGCGGTGCCGGCGCTGTCTTCAGTGCTCGTACCATTTAATGGTCCATCGCGGTTGGCATCAGTCTATCAGTCTCCTTCTTGCGCCTGCAGCGCAGCCAATCGACTTCGCATGTCTTCGGCCCGGGCCCGCAGCTCCGCTAGTTCCGGGTCGAGTAGCTTCTGCAAGGGGGTCGCTCCATCCGTCCCGCGGGAACCTAGATGACGCGCGACAAAATCGAAAGCCGCTTCAGTTTGTGCTAGACGCCGGCCATAGACCGGCTCATGATGAGCGATCCGATTGCGGGATTGGTAGATCGCTTCCAAATGAGCTGCAACTACGGGCCTGGAGATCGTCTTGTAAGGAAAGACCCGCTTTAACGCAGGCTTCCACAGTGCATGTTCGTAGTCAGACGACAGCAAACGCTTCCAGAAATACATAGTCAGTTGCGCGACAACTTGCCCCATCGGAACCTGGATGGCTCCCTGCCGAGCCCTAGACAGTTCTTCATGAGGAATGCCGGGGGGTGGCATCCCCTCGTGCTGCTCGAATGCCACCTTGTCAAGCGCCCGCTTCTGCTCTTGCGTGAGCTTTGCATAGGCTGCTTGTCGTGCGCTCCTCTCGGCACTTCTGATCTTCCAACGTTCCTCTGAGTCCCACGCGAAGGGTGCTGGCGGGTTGCGAAGCCAGTCTGCAGTACCAAAGTGCTCCGTCAACCTGTCGCATATCGCGTTGCGCAGGGCGATTTCGACGACCGCGGTAACGGTCATCAGGGCCGCGGCGAGACGCAGCATCTCCTGATGCAGGGCGATTGCGCCTCGGTTTGACCCTGCCATGCGCTCGAAAGTGCTCAAGCGCTCGCTGGAGAGCAACGCGGACACTGCAGCTAGTTCTTCGTCGTTTAGTTGTTCCATTGACTCGCGGACCAAAATTCCTTATATTAGGAAGCGAAAAGTCGGGATCAGTGTTGGCAGCCGCCTGAGAGGGTGGGCGGACCCCCGACTTCCTGCTTTGGGGGCGCTCTGCGGAGCGCCCTTTTCATTTCTTGCGCTGGTAAACCGCAATCGTGGCGCCAACCAGCGCCCAAGCCGACCGGCGCTACCCAGCCCGGAATGCCATGGCTGGGGCGCCGGACAGGCAAGTTCAGTTGTCGCCGGTCCATTGCCGCCCGAAGCGCCCCGCGCTATTGTGAGCGACGCAACTTCGACCATTTAACGAAATGCGCCTCAATCGCAACGAGTTCGGCAAGCAACTTGTCCCGTGGCTTGCACACTTTGTAGCCGCGGGTCAATGTCTCGCGAATCTCCCGGACGGTCGCGAGCTGCTGTGCCGGCTCTAGAATCGGCGATGCCGATCCGCCGTAGTACGCCGCGTGGAACTGATCTGCGCTCATTTCATCGCCCGGGTATTCCCGTTGAATCCAATCGTCCAGTAGCGACCGGATTTTTCCCAGACGGTGGGCCGCCGGCCACGCCAGACCGGAGACAGCGAGCGCGCGGAAAAGTGACCCTACTGCAAGGTGCAACTCCAAAGCCATCCGATGCGCGGGCCGCCATAGCGAAGGGGCCCCGCCTACCCTAGCCCCGTAGGGCAACGAACCGCCGCGCTCCACGCCAAAGGGGGCCGGCATCGGGCGTGCGCGACGGGACTTGCCACACGCCTTGCGTGCGGGACTCGCGAACTGGGTGAAATAGCCCTCCGACATCCAGCGCCAGTTGCTCGCATCGTCCGATACAGGCAAGCCCATCAACTCTGCCTCAATCGAGGCCATGTGTCGCTGGTCCGGGCCAAAAAGAAACGGAATCGCATTGTTCGGACTGTAAAGTCCATTCCATGACGGGCGCACCATGGTGAGGCCTTGCTGCGAGGCCCACTCCGCTCGTATTGCGAGCTCGGGTTTCATGTACGGTTCATCCATGAACACCCAGCCGGCGCTGCCATCCACGTCGTTTTTGACCCACAGCGATGCGTGGTCCCGGCCGGGCAACCCTTTCACTTTTCGCTCTATTAGCTGGTGTTGGCGCTGGGTCGTTGCGGGGGTCAACCCGGTGGCCGCCATGAACTGAAGGCTTCGCGCTGCATGGCGAAGTTCGGTCTTGGCGTCCTCGATGCTGTTGACGTCCAGTCGCCGCTCCAGATGATCCGCGGAGTCCATGCGGAAGGGGGCAAGATGTCTCGCATGATCGAGCTGATGCCGAGAAACGATTTGGTTGAGCGTTTTCGCCATTGAGATGGCGAGCGTTTCGCGGCCCGCTTTTCGGATTCCACCGCTTTCACCCACCCAATAGCAGGTCAGGTAGATCGTTGCTTCGGGTGCCGTCCTGGCGAGTACGGCCTGCGCATGCCGAATGTTCTCGTATCCCGCCTCGTGAGCGGCGAAATCGAGAGCTTGGTGATGGGGAACCGATCGGTCGCGCTTTATAACTCTAGCGCGGCGCTTGATGCCGTCGAGAGTGGACGGCGGGGTATAGAGGCTGGTCATGACGATTCTCCGGCCCTTGCTGAAGCGTTACCCGTCGACCGCCACGTGGGCCTAAGATTTGCCACGTCCAGAGAAAAATCATGTAGACAGTGCCGTTTCCAGCTTCGCAATGACGGGTAGCGTGCGCCTGCAGACGCAGGCGCCACTATACCACGCCAAGCCCTTCAGTGCATCTCGATCCACCCGACGTTTGGGTGGGCACATCACGACGCGAGCGCGACGTAGCGAACCGGAAGGTCCAGCTGCTCGTGGCTCGCCATTCCAGGTCCGGAGACACGGGACGAAGTCCAACTACCCGGCGGAGTCTGGCTTCGACCTGCTGTTCGCAAGCTTCTCCTCAAGTGCTCGGCCCAGTGGACCCGCGCATTGCACCAGGACGTCGACAATTCGGGTAACCTCCGCGCTCTCAATCACTGGGAGCGGGACATCACCGCCAAACACGGCTTTGTCCATCCACTCGCACGCCCGCCGTGCGACACCGCTATCGATCCAGAACCTCGCGTTCGCATCCCACGCACGCCACCATGCCGCTACCGCGCGATCCACAACGCTCAGTTGATCGGCATGCGGCCTTACGCTGACCAGTTCCAGCATTGCGACTGCGACAAACGAGGATGTCGCTGCTTCTTCAACCAGTCGGATCAGCAAGGGCAGAACGAGGGACGCGCGTGCGGCTTCGGGGGGTGAAACATAGCAACTAGGCCCTATTAGCAGATCGCGGTACCCCATGAACATTGCGGCTACCGCTGGGCCCAGGTGAAGCTCCATCCCCTCGGACGGCTGTGCCGTCAAGCGGCGCCACTGACGAGTCGTCGCCATCTGCTGGGCAAGCGATTCCCTGATCGAGATCGCGACAGTATCTGACACCGACCCTCCATCGCACCAGAGCTTGTCCATCGCATGCAGCACGATTGCCGTTGCGTCGAGAAACCGCTCGTCAGGCAGTTGGCCAAGCGGGTGCAGGACATACTCGTGGACGCCAGCCATCCCCGTTGGAACGCCGGCCAGCACCGCCACCGCGAAATAGGCATCGTTCCATTCGAATGCCAGTTCGCCCGGCTCCTCTTCGGACCCGCATCCGACGCCATTCGCGCCTGCCGTCCATGGCCAGCAGTGCCGCACCAGATCGCGAAGCGCGTCTGGATCGTCCGCATGCCAATAGTCCGCCGCAAGCTTTAGCCATTCAGCACCGGTGTTAGCATCCAGCGCGAACTCGCGGGGAGGCGGAATTGCACGGTCACGCTCGTGCCCGGCTTCTTTCAGCCGAATGTACTCAATCTTCTTGGCTGGGATAGGATCCGGCAGTGCCGGCCAGTCAGGCTCCGGACCGCCGCCAACCGTGAGCCACTCAAACTCGGCCGTGACCGCTTTTTGGAGCCGGGCATGGTCCGCCTGCTTGCGCTGCATTTCTAGCGCTTCTTGGCGTGCGGCGAAGTCAGCACGACTGATATAGCTGCCCTCATCGTGCTGACGCACAGCGTAGATCGCAGAGACGAAGCCAAGACGAATCAACGACCGTTGGAGCATCGGTGGCAATGAGAAGCCGCGCGACTTCTCCAGCCGCAGGACCGCGGCCATTCCAGTATCACGTCTGGCAGCGAGCTGCAGGAGTGTCTTCAGATCCGCCGGATCACCATTGTTCCCATACGCAGCGAGTAGGCCTACCGCGGCAATTGCCGCCGCGTTGTATGGCAACTGCTGTACGTGAGCGCGGTCGTCGGGCTTGCGATCCGCCGACTCCAAGAGCAACTCGTGCGCCCACTGGCCGCTCTGTGCTTTGCGCTCGTCGGTTCCATCGCGGAGAATTAGCGCGGCGACGATGAGCTTTGTGCGATCGGTCCAGTCCTGCTCGTCCTTGTCAGGCTCATCGTTGGATGTCACCGGATTGTCGGACGCCCAGCGGACCCCTTGGTCTAACAGCAATGCCGGACATGGCGGTTCGGTGAGGGCGCGCATCAATCTCGTACGAATAAGCGTGTCTTCAAGCTCCAGCTCTGACCGCTGCTGGTAAGCGGCCGATAGGGCCGCTTCCTGTGCGGGTGGCACGTATTCGACGAACTGTCCGCCATTCTCACCGATGCCTCCGAACTTGTAGTTGGAGCGATCAAGCCGATTCAGGGCGCTCATCGCGGCAAACCTCGGGTCAGCCAGCCCCCGACTTTCGCCATCCGGCTCGCCAAGCTTTTCAGACTCGGCACGCAGCGCTTGCTGCATCGCCACGCGAACCGTTTCTGGCCCATGCCAGCCGTACTCAACCAGCACATCGTCGAGCGCGTGCCGGCGCGACTGTCGACGCCGAAGGCTGTCCAGCTGGACGGTCCCAGCAGGCTCCTGCCGTACCCAATTTGTAAGGCCATCGCCAAGGTTCACGGTGTCCCGGGCGAACCGATCTTTGTCTATCGCCAGAAGTTGCGCCGATGCGGCCAACGGCCACAAGACTTCGCGTGACGTGGGCCAGTGGGACAGCAGAACATCCACTGCGACGAGCAGGTAGGCGGCCGGCGATCCCTCGGAACCCAGGACATCATCAATGACACTCTGCACGGACTCCCCGCGCTCGAGACGCAGGTGTGCCCACCCTTCTAATGCCATCAGCGCAGACGCAATGATGTTACTGTCACCTGCCGTCGAGCGCGACCACATGTAGGTCGCGCGCCAAGGAAACGACCGGGGCCCACTAGGAAAGGGAACTTCAATTCGGTTCTCACCCGGATCACCGTCCCCATATCGCCACCGCACGGCGTGGGCGACCACACCGCGCACTAGCCGTAGCCCCTCATTTTTGTTCGCCTCCAAAAGCGTCAGAAAGGGCGGGCGGGCCGGAGATGGCGGGAAAAACTCGTGATCCCATCTTGGAAATTCCTCCCCCCTATTGGATCGCCGGCCATCGCGTTCGTCCTCTTCTCCGGTCAGTGCTGACAGGAAGAGGTCGGCCAGCGCCTTCGGGGCGGCGTACGCTGCTGTGCCGACAAATGACAGCAGCTGGCGAAAAATGACGTGTCGATATGGATGCTCGAAGAGGCCGCGCAGGTAGGCCTCTGTGAGTGAGGGACAGAGCCGACACCACAACAGAAAGGCGTTTCGTAGCTCGTTCTCCTGTGCCGTCGTCATGGTCAACCCTTGCGCTTGCTGGGCGACCTTCCATGCTTGGAAGCCCGATGTCTTGGGATGGTTCTTTCCTTCCGCCTCCACCAGCCACGCATACAAGCGCGCGACGAGCCGCGGGGACAACCGATCTTGTCCGGCAAAAAAGGTGCTCCAGCGATGATAGAGGTCGACCATCTGTGGCACTGCAGCCGGCGGGAGACGGTCATCGGCAGTAAGCGACCATTCGATCAGGTTGAGCCAAGCGGGGCCGCGCGGTGCGACGAAGTCAGCGGGCAGCTTGCTAGTGTCAACACCAGCGGCCGACCACAATGGCGCCGCCGACTGAGAGTCCACCGTGATGGCGGTGCGAACTAGTTCGACAAGCAGGGTCGCGTCGTCCGCTGCGAGGACCGGCAAGCATCGATCTAATGCTTCCCGAGCCCGCTCTGAGCGGACCAAAGCGCCTAGTACAGCACGCCGCCATGAGCCGTGCCCGCCCGGCTGGCTTACGCGGTCCAACCATGCGAGCCATGCGTGCGCGTCGCTCTCGCGCTCGGCTGACAACGTTGCAGCAAGTTCGACACCGCGGACATAGTGCACCGGTGCCGGCCGTTCCAACGGCAAGGCCGACACGTGCTCCGGCGCTTCGT
>NZ_JAIMCG010000017.1 GCF_019795295.1 Cupriavidus sp. AU9028
CTGGGTTCCCGCCTGCGCGGGAACGACGGCGAGAGTCACTGGGTTCCCGCCTGCGCGGGAACGACGGCGAGAGTCACTGGGTTCCCGCCTGCGCGGGAACGACGGCGAGAGTCACTGGGTTCCCGCCTGCGCGGGAACGACGGCGAGAGTCACTGGGTTCCCGCCCGCGCGGGAACGACAGGGAGAGCCGCTGATTCGCGTCGCGGGAACGATGCGGGCCGGGGATTGCGGCAATAGTCCGTCGTCCCCGCGCAGGCGGGGACCCAGCGGCTTGCAGCCGCGCGGGAACGACCAACCAGAACGCTACTGCGCGTGCTCGATCACCATCTGCACGCGCGTGACGCCATTGAAGGTGTTGTTGTCCAGCCGGTAGGCAATCAGCGCGCTGGCGCCCAGCGTGTCGGCATGGTTGAACCAGATGGCGTCGAACTGGCGTTTGCCGCGTGCCAGCTGCAGCTTCAGGTGCTTGCCCTTGAGCACCGTCTGCTTGACCACGTCGAACTCCCCGCAGAACGTCGGCGCCGGAAAGCCCTGGCCCCAGACCTGCTGCTCCAGCAGCGACACGAAGGCCGGGTCGAAGCAGTGGTCCTCGATGTCGCCATCGGTTTCGATCACGCGTGCCAGATGCTCGTCGGTCAGCCATTCGCGGCCCACGCCCTCGAACGCCTCCATGAAGCGCTCGAAGTCGCCCGCGTTCAGCGTCAGGCCCGCCGCCATCGCGTGGCCGCCGAACTTCACCAGCAGGCCGGGGTGCCGCTTGGAGACCAGGTCCAGCGCGTCGCGCAGATGGAAGCCCGCGATCGAGCGGCCGGAGCCCTTGATGGTCGATTCGTCGCCGGGAGCGAAGGTGATGGTCGGGCGGTGGAATTTTTCCTTGAGCCGGGATGCGACGATGCCAATCACCCCCTGGTGCCAGGTGTCGTTGAACACGCTGACGGTGAAGCGCGACGACGGGTCGATGCCGTCGAGCGGGCGCTCCAGGATCGCCAGCGCTTCCTGCTGCATGCCCGCCTCGATGTCGCGGCGCTCGCGGTTCATCGCGTCGAGCTGCTGGGCGATGTCCCAAGCCCGCTGCGCATCGTCCGTCAGCAGGCATTCGATGCCCAGCGACATGTCCGCCAGCCGCCCGGCGGCATTGAGCCGCGGGCCCAGCCCGAAGCCCAGGTCGAAGGTTGTTGCGCGTGCGGCCTCGCGGCCGGCGGCGCGGAACAGGGCGGCCACGCCGGCGTGCATGCGGCCGGCGCGCATGCGGCGCAGGCCCTGTGCGACGAGGATGCGGTTGTTGACGTCGAGCCGGACCACATCGGCGACCGTGCCCAGTGCGACCAGATCGAGCAGGGTATCGAGGCGCGGCTGCGTTTCCTGCGTGAACACGCCGCGGCGGCGCTGCTCCGCGCGCAGTGCGAGCAGTACGTAGAACATCACGCCGACGCCCGCCAGGTTCTTGCTCGGAAAGCCGCAGCCGGGCTGGTTCGGGTTGACGATCACCGCCGCATCGGGCAGCCGGTCGCCGGGCAGATGGTGGTCGGTGACGACGACGTCGATGCCGCGCGCATTGGCGGCGGCGACGCCGTCCACGCTCGCGATGCCGTTGTCGACGGTGACGATGATGTCCGGGTTGCGCTGCGCGGCCAGCGCGACGATCTCCGGCGTCAGCCCGTAGCCGTATTCGAAGCGGTTCGGCACGATGTACTCGACCCGCGCCCCCAGCATGCGCAGTCCGCGCACGCCCACCGCGCAGGCGGTGGCGCCGTCGCAGTCGTAGTCGGCGACGATCAGCAGCCGGCGCTGCGCGGCGATGGCATCGGCGAGATAGACCGCGGCCTGCTCGATGCCCTTCATCGCGGACGGTGGCGTCAGTTCGGGCAGGCCGGTGGCCAGCTCGCCGGCGTGCGTGACGCCGCGCGCGGACAGGATGCGCGCGAGCGTCGGATGCAGGCCGTGCGCCGCCAGTGCGGTGGCATGGTCGGGCTGATGCTGGCGGATGGCGATACGGGTCATCGGATTCGGTTCATGAGATTCGGGTCACGGGATCCAGTGCGCGGGGGCGGCTTGTAGAAGGCAGGGCATCGCCTCAGGCGGCCAGCGCGAGGTCGGACAGCAGGCCGCGCCAGTTGCCGCGCCCGCCGAGGCCGCGCCAGAATTTGCGCAGATCGCCGCGCTGCACCTCGATCTGCGCGTAATGGTGGTCGCCGCACAGGACCAGCGCGACCGAGCGCAGCTGGCCTTCCTGCAGCGCCGCCAGCATCGGGGCGAACCAGCTGGCTTCCAGCGCGTGCATCTGCTCGATCCAGCGTCCCCAGTCCTCTTCCAGCCAGGCCGTGGTGGTGGTGTCCACCTGGACCATCGCATCGCCGTCACCGCCCGCGGCGAGCGTCTGGCGCACGCTGTCGAAGCTGGCGGAAGCGGGCAGGGCGCGCGCGCCGCCGGCCAGCGCCAGACCGCGCAGCAGCGGCTCGTCGCCGAACACGGCGCCGGCCAGCGGCGCCACCGGCCGCAGGACCCCGCCGCCGTGCAGCCAGACGGAATTGACGGTGGGCTCGCCGCGTGCCTCGCGTGCCTGGTTCACCGGGTGGTCGTGCCAGGTCATCTGGATTTCGTTCTGCAGCCGGCGCCAGTCGCGCTCGCGTTCGCCGCGCTGCATCCAGATATCGATATTGCGGCCGGCGGCGCGCAGCGGCGGGGTGGCATCGAGCGGGCCGAACACCGCTTCGGGCAGATACCAGCGTTCCGGCAGCGGCATTTCCAGCGGGATGCCGGTCTCGTCCAGCAGCGGCGCGATGGCGGCGTGCAGCGCCTGGGCCTCGTCGGCGCGGATCCGCAGCTGTGCGGGGTCGCCCAGCACGAGGTGGTCGCGCGCGGCATGCAGATGCACGGGTTCCAGGCAGGTCCAGGCCCGGCCGTCGCTCGCCTCCGCGGCCTGGGCGGACTGCCCGGGCGGGGTGCGGTCCGCCAGGCGCATGTACGGCGCCGCCGGCACAGGCGCGACCGGCAGGCCGGCGCGCGTGGCAAGCCAGCGCTGGTGCGGCAGCGAACGCAGCGCGGTGGGGTCGAAGCCCTCGCCATGCCGCTCGCGGGAGACGGTCCGTCCGCGCGTGAGCAACTTTCCGAGGGCGGGCAGCTCCAACTGCCGCAGCACGGCGTCGGTCATGCCGCCTGCGGCGAGGCTGGCCGGCTCCTCGGCTCCCGGGGGGACCGAAAAGGGCACAATCAGGGTCAGGTGCGTCATCATGGTTGCCGAGATTGTAAACTCGCGGCTGGCCGCAGTCCCCGGACGATGCCTGGCCCGTTCCCGCGAAGGCGGCAGGCGGGGCATTCCCATCATTGACAGGAACTCTCTTGAATCTCCCGTACGAGTGGCAGATCGGCTGGCGATATACCCGCGCAAGCAAGCGCGCCAGCCGCAATACCTTCATTTCGTTCATCTCGATGATCTCGATGCTCGGCATCGCCCTTGGCGTCGCCGCGCTGATCGTGGTGCTGTCGGTGATGAACGGTTTCCAGAAAGAAGTGCGCGACCGCATGCTGTCGGTGCTGGCCCATATCGAGGTGATCGGCCCCGGCACGCTGCCCGACTGGCGGCAGACCGCGGCCGAGGCGCTGCGCAACAAGGAAGTCGTCGGCGCCGCGCCCTACGTGGCCGCGCAGGCGATGCTCACGCGCGACGATGCGGTGCGCGGCGTGCTGCTGCGCGGCGTCGACCCGGCCGAGGAGCCCAAGGTGTCCGACGTCGGCAGCCAGTTCAAGGCCGGCGACATCAAGGCGCTGACCCCGGGCGGATTCGGCATCGCGCTGGGCAGCGAGCTGGCGGCCGCGATGGGCGTGCGGGTCGGAGACAAGGTCACGCTGGTGGCGCCGCAGGGCACCATCACCCCGGCAGGTGTGCTGCCCCGGCTGAAGCAGTTCACCGTGGTCGGCGTGTTCTCGTCCGGCCATTACGAGTTCGACAGCGCGCTGGCGCTGATCGACCTGCAGGACGCGCAGACGCTGTTCCGGCTGGACGGCCCCAACGGTGTTCGCCTGAAGCTGGAAGACATGCAGCGCGCGCCCCAGGTCGCCGACGCCCTCGCCGGCACCCTCAGCGGCGAGCTCTATCTGCGCGACTGGTCCAAGCAGAACCGCAACTGGTTCGCCGCGGTGCAGACCGAGAAGCGGATGATGTTCATCATCCTGACGCTGATCATCGCGGTGGCGGCGTTCAACCTGGTGTCGACGCTGGTGATGACCGTGACCGACAAGCAGGCCGACATCGCCATCCTGCGCACCATGGGCGCGCAACCCGGCTCGATCATGCGGATCTTCATCGTGCAGGGCGTGGCGATCGGCTTCATCGGCACCGTGCTGGGCGTGGCGGGCGGCACGCTGATCGCGATGAACATCGACGTGATCGTGCCCTTCATTGAACGCATGCTGCAGGTCCAGTTCCTGCCGCGCGACATCTACTTCATCAGCGAACTGCCGTCGGATCCCCGCATGAACGACATCGTCACCATTGGCATCATCTCCTTCGTGCTGGCGGTGCTCGCCACGCTGTATCCGAGCTGGCGGGCCGCCCGCGTCAATCCGGCGGAGGCACTGCGCTATGAGTGAGGCCATGCTGAACGACGCCGCGGTGCAACGCGCCGGCGGCAACACCGCCGAGTCGACCGGCGCGGGCCGCGGCGAGCCGGTGCTGGTCGCGCAGGGACTGTGCAAGCGCTTCCGGCAGGGCGGCCTCGATGTCGAAGTGCTCAAGGGCGTGGACCTGAGCATCCACGCCGGCGAGAAGGTCGCCATCGTCGGCGCGTCGGGCTCGGGCAAAAGCACGCTGCTGCATGTGCTGGGCGGGCTCGACAACCCGGATGCGGGACAGGTCGCGCTGCATGGGCGGCCCTTCACCGAACTGCGCGAGAGCGAGCGTAACCAGGTGCGCAACCGCTCGCTTGGTTTCGTCTACCAGTTCCACCACCTGCTGCCGGAGTTCACCGCGCTGGACAACGTCGCGATGCCGATGCGCATCCGCGGACTGCGCCAGCAGCCGGCACGCGAGACGGCGCAGGCGATGCTGGCGCGCGTGGGCCTGGGCGAGCGGGCGCGCCATCGTCCCGGCGAGCTGTCGGGCGGCGAGCGGCAGCGCGTGGCGATCGCGCGGGCCCTGGTCGGCCAGCCGGCCTGCGTGCTGGCCGACGAGCCGACTGGCAATCTGGACGACCATACCGCGGGCGGCGTCTATGACCTGATGCTGGAGCTGTCGCGCACGCTCGGCACCAGCTTCGTCATCGTCACGCACGACATCGACCTGGCCAATCGCTGCGACCGCGTGCTGCGGCTGCGTGACGGTCATCTGCATCGCGAACGTTGACGCGGGGCGGCGGCGGTGGCCGCCGCCGGCGAGGAGAGACAGCGAATGTGGGTCGATACGCATTGCCACCTGGACGCCAGCGAGTTCGACGCGGACCGCGATGCGGTGGTCAAGGCCGCCGCGCAAGCGGGGGTGCATGGCATCGTGCTGCCTGCGGTCGCGGTGTCCAACTTCGGCGCGGTACGCACACTGGCGCAGCGGCATGCTGCCTGCGTCTACGCGCTAGGCATCCATCCGCTGTGCACGCCGGGCGCCGGCCAGGCTGACCTGGACCGGCTGCGCGCCGAAGTGCAGGCGTCGCTGGTCGATCCGCGTTTCGTCGGCATCGGCGAGATCGGACTGGATTTTTTCGTGCCCGGGCTGGAGGCCGACCATCAGACCTGGCTCTACATCGAGCAGCTGAAGATCGCGCGCGAGTTCGATCTGCCGGTGCTGCTGCACGTGCGGCGCTCGCAGGATCAGGTCGCCGCGCAGTTGCGGCGCATCGGCGTGCGGCAGGGCATCGCGCACGCCTTCAACGGCAGCGAGCAGCAGGCCGCGCGCTTCGTCGACCTTGGCCTGAAGCTGGGGTTTGGCGGCAACCTGACCTTCGAGCGGGCACGGCAGATTCGGCGGCTGGCGGCCAACCTGCCGCTCGACGCCCTGGTGCTCGAGACCGACGCGCCGGATATCGCCCCGTCGTGGCTGACCGACGGCCAGTTCGGCGAGCAGCGCAACGCGCGCAACAGTCCCGCCGAGGTGGCCGGCATTGCGGTCGAACTGGCGGCGCTGCGCGGCATCGACCCCGCCGCGCTGGCGCAGGCGACCTGGGCCAATGCCGTGGCCGCAATCCCGCGTCTGGCGCGCTTTGCCGACACCATGGGGCCCGGCCGCGCCGCGGCCTGACGCGCGGCGAACGGGCGGCAAGCGGGCGGCAAACACGCGGCAAACGCGCGTCAAACGCGTGGCACACATCGGTCACCGGCCGACACGTTCTTCCGCTGAGTTTCCCGCTATAACTGCCTCCTCGTGCGACAGGATTCCCTGTCTGCGGAGGCGACCATGGATCGGACCGGAGCCGCGTCATGCGGCTGACGCTTTGCGCCTTTGTTGCGGGCTGCTGGCTGGTGCAGCAGCTGCCGGCGTTGCCGCCGCCAGCCGTCGCGCTGGTGGGGCTTGCCTGCGCGCTGGCGATCGGCTGCGGGCTGGGGCACTGGCGGCGATGTCTCGCCAGACGACCTGCGCAAGGCCGTCAAGTCGCGGCCTGGCTGGTCACCGGCGTGATCGCCTGCGCCGCCGGTGGCGCGGCCGGAGCCGGCTGGGCGGCGTACCGGGCCAGCGGGCGGCTGGCCGATCGGCTGCCGCCCGCGCTGGAGAGCACCGATCTGCAGCTCTCGGGCACCGTCGCCAGCCTTCCCGCCGAGCAGTCGCCGGGGCTGCGCTTCGTCTTTACCCCCGTCTTCACGCCCGAGGCGGTCCATCGCTCGTTGCCGGAGCGCATCCTGCTCAGCTGGCAAGCGGCGCCAGCCGATCTGCTGCCCGGCGACCGCCTGACGCTGACGGCGCGGCTGCGCCGGCCGCACGGGCTGGCGAACCGCTACGGTTTCGATCAGGAGTATTGGCTGCTGCAGCGCGGCATTGGGGCCGTCGGCCATGTGCGCAAGGGGGAGCGGTTGCCCACGGTGGCATCGTGGCGCCATGGCGGGGTCGCGCGGTTGCGCGCCCGCCTGCGTCAGCGCCTGCGCTCGGCGATGCCGAGCGACGCCTCTTACGCGGGCGTGCTGGTCGCGCTGGCGATCGGCGACCAGGGCGGCATTACGCCTTCGCAATGGCGGCTGTTCAACCGTAGCGGCATCGGTCACCTGATCAGCATTTCCGGGTTGCATATCACCATGGTGTCCGGGCTCGCGGCGGCTGCCGTGCGGCTTGGCTGGCGCCGCTCCTTCGGGCTGGGCCGCCTGCTGCGGCGCCCGCTGCCACTGCGCTGTCCCGCCCAGCACGCCGCCGCCTGTGCGGCCGTGTTGACAGCGCTTTGCCACGGACTGGTCTCGGGCATGGAAGTCCCCGCGCAACGTACCGTGACGATGGTGGCGACGGCAGCGCTGGCGCTGTGGCTGCATCGCACACCGCCCGCCTCGCTGGTATTGGCGTGGGCCGCGGCGGCGGCACTTGCCATCGATCCGTGGGCGGCCAGGTCCGCGGGTTTCTGGCTGTCGTTCGGCGCGGTCGCCTCGATTTTCCTCGCGGTGGGGCGCCGAGGAGGCAAGCCGGCGGATCGGCCCGATGCCGCTGACGTGCCGCTGCCAGGCTGGGGCAGCCGCATCGCAGCGTGGGCGCGCGCTGCATGGCACGAGGCCGTGCATGTGCAATGGGCGGTGACGGTGGGCCTGATCGCCCCCACACTGGTGCTGTTTCAGCAGTTGTCGCTGGTGTCGCCGCTGGCCAATGCGGTGGCGATACCGCTGGTCAGCCTGCTGGTGACGCCCGCCGTGCTGCTTGCCACCGCGCTGGTGGCCCTCGCACCGGCTTGCGCCGGCGTGACGCTGGCCGCCGCCGCGCCGCATCCGCTGACGATCGCCGGCACTGTGTTATTGGGCGGATGCGACCGGGCGCTACGTGCGCTCGAATCCCTGCTGACGGTTCTGGCGGCGCCGGACTGGGCGGTCTGGCAGGCGGCCAGTCCGGGACCGCTTGCCGTGGCACTGGCGGTACCTGGCACGCTGGTCCTGCTGGCCCCGGCCGGGTTCGGCTGGCGGCTCCGGCTCCATGGCCTGCTGCTGCTGGGACCGCTGCTTGCGGCGGGGCGGTCGCCGCCGGCGCAGGGCTTTCGCGCGACGGCGTTCGACGTGGGGCAGGGCGCGGCGGTGCTGATCGAAACGCGCCGCCATCTGTTGCTGTATGACGCCGGGCCGTCGTATGGGCCCGCTGCAGCGGCGAGTCCCGCGCGGCCCGGGCGGCAGCCAGCGGCGCCCTCCGGCGTTCCGCCGCCGCGCTTCGCGCAGCCGGATGCCGACGGTCCCGCGCCGTCCAGTGCCGGCGAGCGGGTGGTGCTGCCGTTCCTGCGCGCCAGCGGCATCCGGCATCTGGACGCGCTGGTGATCAGCCACGAGGATGCCGACCATGCCGGGGGCGCCCGTGCGGTGCTGGGGGCGATGCCGGTGGCGCGGCTGTGGTCGGGCGCGCCGCTGGGCCATCCCTTGCTGCGCGCGCCGCCCGGACATGCCGCCCCCTCGCGCGCGCCCTGTGCGGCGGGCATGCACTGGGAGTGGGACGGTGTGCGCTTTGCCTTCCTGCACCCGGCACCGGGGCAGGCGGGCCAGTCCGCGCTGCCCAGCAACGCGCGCAGCTGTGTGTTGCACATATCGTCGCCAGCGGGGTCGATGCTGCTGGCTGGCGATATCGATGCCGCCAGCGAGCGGGCGATGCTGCTGCGACTGGCGCCCGAGCAGTTGCGGGCGGACCTGCTGCTGGTGCCGCACCATGGCAGCATCAGCTCCTCCACCGCGGGCTGGCTCGATGCGGTGCGGCCCGCCGGTGCGCTGTTCCAGCTCGGCTACCGCAACCGCTACCGGCATCCGCACCCCCGTGTATGGGCGCGCTACGGCGTCCGCGATATCGCCCGCTGGCGGACTGACAGCGCCGGCATGCTCAGCGCCGAGCTTGTCGACGGCGGCAGCATTGCGGTGCGCGCCTTTCGCCAGACCGAGCGTCGCTACTGGCGGGAAGCGCCACCCATGCCGGAGTAGGCGGGTGTAGGCAGGGATAGGCGGGACAGGCGGGGATAGGCGGCAGGTCGGCCCGCAGCAGGCCGGAACCCGCCAGCCAGAACGGCGTCGGAAAGAGGAGGGCGCGCTTGCCGGGCCGGCGACAACATGGGAGACGAGGCAGATGATCTATATCGTGATGGGGGTGTCGGGCAGCGGCAAGACGACCGTCGGCATGCTGCTGGCGCAGACGCTGGGCTGCGGCTTTCGCGATGCCGACGAGTTCCACAGCGAGCAGAACAAGGCGAAGATGGCGGCCGGCATTGCGCTGACCGACGAGGACCGCTGGCCCTGGCTGGACGCGATGCGCGCGGCAATCGAGGCGTGCCGGGCGCGCGGCGAAGCGCAGGTGTTCGCCTGTTCCGCACTGCGGCAAGCCTACCGGGAGCGCCTGACGCCCGACGAGGACGGCGTCTGCTTCGTCTATCTGAAGGGGGATATCGAAACCATCCGCGGCCGCCTTGCCGGACGCAAGGGGCATTTCTTCGACCCGCGCCTGCTGCAAAGCCAGTTCGACACCCTGGAGGAGCCGCGCGACGCCCTCGTGCTCGACGTGCGGCAGCCGCCCGAGGTGCTGGTCAGGCAGATCCTGGACAGGGCGGCGCACCAGCCGGCGTCCCCCGGTTGACCGTTGCCCCTGCGCGTTGCACCGGTATGGGGCGGCCGCTGGCAGACATCTTGCTAATCCCTGTCGAGCCGGGCGCATCCGCGATGGGGCGAGCGCTGCCCGGCAAAGAGGGACACGGAGGATGGCCACCATGGCGGCGCGCTTTTTCGATGAGATGCTGCAGGACGACGAGGGGCGGCCGGCGGGGATCGCGGGGGTTCCCGCGATCAGGGCGGGTCAGCCGCTGTCGGCGGAAGCGGTGCGTCCACACTACCGCAGCTTCGCCGAATGGCTGTCGCGCCAACCCGACGCCGCCATGGCGAACAAGCGGGCCGAAGCCGACCTGGTGTTCCGGCGCGTGGGGATTACCTTCGCTGTCTACGGCGACAAGGACGAAGCGAACAGCGGCACCGAACGGACGATTCCCTTCGACGTGATCCCGCGTATCTTCCCGGCGGCGGAGTGGGAGCTGCTGGAGCGGGGCCTGCGCCAGCGCGTTGCGGCGCTGAACCGTTTCGTCCACGACATCTATCACGCCCAGGACATCATTCGCGCCGGCGTGATTCCGCCCGAGCAGGTCTACGACAACGCGCAGTACCGGCCCGAGATGCTGGGCATCGCCGTGCCGCGCGATATCTACGCGCACGTGGCGGGGATCGATGTGGTGCGCGCCGGCGAAGGCCAGTTCTATGTGCTGGAGGACAACCTGCGGGTGCCTTCCGGCGTCTCCTACATGCTGGAAAACCGCCGCATGATGATGCGGCTGTTCCCCGAGCTGTTCGCCCGCAACCGGGTCGCGCCGGTGGCGCATTACCCGGACCTGCTGCTGGATACCCTGCGCAGCGTGTCGCCGCAATCGATCGCCGATCCCACCGTGGTGGTGCTGACGCCCGGCATGTACAACTCGGCCTACTTCGAGCATGCCTTCCTCGCCCAGCAGATGGGCGTGGAGCTGGTCGAGGGCAGCGACCTGTTCGTGCAGGACGACCACCTGTACATGCGCACCACGCAGGGCCCCCAGCGCATCGACGTGATCTACCGCCGCATCGACGACGACTTTCTCGATCCGCTGGCGTTCCGGCCGGACTCGACGCTTGGCGCGGCCGGGCTGCTGTCGGTCTATCGCGCGGGCAACCTGACGGTGTGCAATGCCATCGGGACCGGCGTGGCAGACGACAAGTCCATTTACCCGTATGTCCCCGACATGATCCGCTTCTACCTGGGCGAGCAGCCGCTGCTGTCGAACGTGCCGACCTGGACGTGCCGTCGGGAGGACGATCTGCGTTATGTGCTGGACCATCTCGACGAACTCGTGGTCAAGGAAACCCATGGCGCGGGCGGCTACGGCATGCTGGTCGGCCCGGCCGCGACGCGGGCCGAGATCGATGCCTTCCGGGAAGTGGTGCGCGCCAGGCCGCATCAGTACATCGCACAGCCGACCCTGGCGCTGTCCACCTGCCCGACCTATGTCGAGGCTGGCATCGCGCCGCGCCATATCGATCTGCGGCCCTTCGTGCTATCGGGCAAGGAGGTGCGCATGGTGCCGGGCGGCCTGACGCGGGTCGCGCTGCGGGAGGGGTCGCTGGTGGTCAATTCCTCGCAGGGCGGCGGAACCAAGGACACCTGGGTGCTGGAGCGCTGAGCAGGACGATCGGCGCCACCTGCATGGCGCGCGATCCCGAGGATGCAACACAGGCCGATCGAAGCCATCGCCGGCTGCAGGGCCGGCGGCAGGCGACACGGGGGAACCCATCATGCTGAGCCGTACCGCCGACCACCTGTTCTGGATGGCGCGCTACACCGAGCGGGCGGAGAACACCGCGCGCATGCTCGACGTCAACTACCAGACATCGCTGCTGCCGCAGTCGGTGGAGGTCGCGGAGCAGGGCTGGTGGGCGATGCTCGACATCTCCGAGCTGACCCATGTCTTCGACGAGAAGTACGGCCTGCTCTCGCGTGACGACGTGATCGACTTCATGGTCCGGGACATGACCAATCCGTCCTCGATCATGAGCTGCTTGCGCGCGGCCCGGGAGAACGCGCGGGCGGTGCGCGGCTCGCTGACCACCGAAGTCTGGGAAACGTTGAACACCACCTGGCTCGAGGTGCAACGCCTGATCGCCGATGGCATGCTGCGCGACGATCCCTCGCAGTTCTTCGAATGGGTCAAGTTCCGCTCGCACCTGGCGCGCGGGGTGCAGTTCGGCACGATGCTGAAGGACGACGCCTTTCACTTCATGCGGCTGGGCACCTTCCTGGAGCGCGCCGACAATACCGCGCGCATTCTCGACGTCAAATTCCAGGCGATAGCCAGCCACGCCGAACCGGCGCGCATCGACAACGACTTCTATCACTGGGCCGCGATCCTGCGCTCGGTGTCGGGCTTCGAGGTCTACCGCAAGATCTACCGGACGGTCATCACGCCGGAGCGCGTGGCGGAGCTGCTGATCCTGCGCGGCGACATGCCGCGTTCGCTGGTCTCCAGCATGGACGAGGTGTGCGCGATCCTCGCGCTGGTGCGCAACCAGCAATCGGCCGAGACCGAGCGCCACGCTGGTAAACTGCATGCCGACCTGCGGTTTGCACGGATCGACGACATTTTCGCCGTCGGCCTGCACGCCTTCCTGACCAGCTTCCTGGAGCGCATCGGCGACCTCGGCAGCGGCATCAGCCGGGATTTCCTCGTGCCGCCGCTGGCGGCATGACGGTCGTCCACCGGCCCCTATCGTGAAATATCGGATCCACCACCACACCCTCTACCGCTACAGCCAGCCGGTCGTGCGCAGCGTCCACGAGTTGCGGCTGACGCCGCGCTCGGGGCCGCTGCAGGTGGTGGAGCGGTGGGAGGTGGCGGTGCCCGGCAGCCTGACCGAAGCCCGGGACGGCTTCGGCAATATCGTCCACAACTTCACGCTGGCCACTCCTGCCGAGACCATCGCCATTGCCGCCACTGGCGAGGTGGCGGTGCGGCCGCGCCCCGAGGAGCCGTGCTTTCGCGATGTACCGCCCGACGGGGAGGCGCGCGTGTCGCCGCTGTACTTTCGCGCCAGCACCGCGCTGACCGAGGCCCCCGAGGCACTGCGCGGCTTTGCCGCGCCGTATCTGAGCGCGGGACATGAGCCGCCCGCGCTGCTGGCGCTGGCGCAGGGCATTGCCGAACGGGTCCGCTATCAGCCCAATTCAACCGATGTCGGCACCAGTGCGGCCGAGGCCTTCGCGCTGGGCGCCGGAGTCTGCCAGGACCAGGCGCAAGTGATGGTGGCGGCGTGCCGGGCCTTCGGGGTGCCGGCGCGCTACGTCAGCGGATATTTCTACGATCCCGCCGCCGCCGACCTGGCGAGCCACGCCTGGGCCGATGTCTGCATCGATCCGCAGCGTGACCTGTGGTGCAGCATCGATGTGACGCACGGCTGCCATACCGACACCCGGCATGTGCGGCTCGCGGTAGGCCGGGACTACCGCTCCGCGGCGCCGATCCGCGGCATCCGCGAGGGTGGCGGCGCGGAAACGCTGGCTGTCGACATCCGCATCGAACCGCTCTGACAGAAGCGCGATCTTTACGCAACAGCGGTGTTGCGCGGCCCCGCAGGAATCCACGCGGGCGCCCCGGTGGGGCGCTAGAATGCCGGATTTAGCGCAGCCGCCCCCGCGGCCCGCCTCGCCCCAGGCGGCGCTTTCCTTGCACAACAAGATCATGACGTACTGTGTAGCCATGCGGCTCGATGCCGGCCTGGTATTCCTGTCCGATTCGCGGACCAATGCCGGTGTCGACGCCATCGCCACCGCCCGCAAGATGACGGTCTACGAGGAGCCGGGCGACCGCGTGATGGTGCTGCTGACCGCCGGCAACCTGGCGATCAGCCAGTCGGTGCGCCAGATCCTTGCCGATGGCCGCACTGGCAACCGATCGCTGTGGAGCGCCAAGACCATGTTCGAGGCCGCCTCCATCGTCGGCGACGCCGTGCGCCAGGTTCACCGGCGCGACGCCGATGCCCTGCGCGACGCCGGCATCGACTTCAACGTCAGCCTGATCTTCGGTGGCCAGATCGGCAACGAGCGCGCCCGCCTGTTCAACATCTACGCGGCCGGCAATTTCGTCGAGGCGACCCCCGAGACCTGCTATTTCCAGATCGGCGAAGCCAAGTACGGCAAGCCAATCATCGACCGCGTGGTGGCGCCGTCCCTGCCCCTGGCCGAAGGCGCCAAGTGCGCGCTGATTTCGATGGACTCGACGCTGAAATCCAATATCTCGGTGGGCCTGCCGCTGGACCTGCTGGTCTACGAGGCCGACAGCCTGCGCGTGACCCGCTTCGTCACCATCGACGAGCGCAATCACTACTTCCGCATGATTCGCGATACCTGGGGGCTGCGCCTGCGCCAGGTGTTCGGCGAGATTCCCAATCCCGAATGGGACGCCTGCGCGCCGGCCGACTTTCCGCTGGCGCGGCAGGGCGAGACCGATATCTGGGGCCAGCCGGTGCGGGCGCCGCGCGGCGACGTCTGACATTTGCGGGAACTGCGCGCGCGTGCGGACCCTCTCCCCCGGCCCCTCTCCCGCCCCGCGGGAGAGGGGAGCACACCACAGCATGTGAACCGCCGCCTGTTTGCTCCCCTCGCCCGCTTGCGGGAGAGGGGCCGGGGGAGAGGGCAATCAAGCGCGTTCCCGAAGCCCCCGCCGCCCCGAAATCACCCCCATGCCGGATAGCGAACGGACCGCCTCGGCCCCCTCCTGCACCATCCCGGGGATTACAGGATGACAGGCCGCCCGCCGCCGCTGCCGGACGGCACCGGAAACAGGCGTGCGGGTCCGGACGACGGCTCAGCGAAGCGACCGCTCATGTATAATCCCGATTTCCCCGGCAAGCTCGGTTTATGACCAAATTCGTCTTCGTCACCGGTGGCGTCGTTTCCTCGCTCGGCAAGGGCATCGCCGCTGCTTCCCTCGCGGCTATTCTCGAGTCGCGTGGCCTGAAAGTCACCCTCCTCAAGCTAGACCCCTACATCAACGTCGACCCCGGCACGATGAGCCCCTTCCAGCATGGCGAGGTGTTCGTCACGGAAGACGGCGCGGAAACCGACCTCGATCTTGGCCACTACGAGCGCTTCGTATCGGCCAAGATGCGCAAGTCGAACAACTTCACCACCGGCCAGATCTATGAGTCGGTGATCCGCAAGGAGCGTCGCGGGGAGTATCTGGGCAAGACCGTCCAGGTGATTCCGCATATCACCAACGAGATCCAGGCCTTCGTCGAGAAGGGCGCCGCGGCGTCCCACGACGGCAAGGCGGATGTCGCGCTGGTGGAAATCGGCGGCACCGTCGGGGATATCGAGTCGCTGCCGTTCCTGGAAGCCGCGCGCCAGATGAGCCTGCGCATGGGCCGCAACCAGGCTGCCTTCGTGCACCTGACGCTGGTGCCCTTCATCGCCAGCGCCGGCGAACTGAAGACCAAGCCGACCCAGCACTCGGTGCAGAAGCTGCGCGAGATCGGCATCTCGCCCACCGCGCTGCTGTGCCGTGCCGACCGGCCGATCCCGGACGACGAGCGCGCCAAGATTTCGCTGTTCGCCAACATCCCGCAGGACGCCGTGATCTCGGTGTGGGACGTGGACAGCATCTACAAGATCCCGCAGATGCTCAACGAGCAGGGCCTGGACCGGCTGATCTGCGAGGAACTGCGCCTGGACCCGAAGCCGGCGGACCTGTCGATGTGGCAGCGCCTGGTCAATGCCCAGGAGAATCCGCAGCACGAAGTGACCATCGGCATGGTCGGCAAGTATGTCGACCTGACCGAGTCGTACAAGTCGCTGATCGAGGCACTGCGCCACGCCGGCATGCATACCGCGACGCGCGTCAACATCGAGTACATCGACTCCGAGGAGCTGGAGTCGGGTCACCTCGAAGTGCTGGCGCCGCTGGACGCGATCCTGGTGCCGGGCGGTTTCGGCAAGCGCGGTACCGAAGGCAAGATCCGCGCGATCCAGTACGCCCGCGAAAACAAGGTACCGTACCTGGGCATCTGCCTGGGCATGCAGCTGGCCGTGATCGAGTTCGCCCGCCATGTCGCCGGCATGAAGGACGCCAACTCGACCGAATTCAGCCTGGAGACCGAACACCCGGTCGTCGCGCTGATCACCGAATGGGTCGATCGCGATGGCAAGGTCGAGCAACGCTCGGCCGACTCCGATCTGGGCGGCACCATGCGCCTGGGCGCCCAGCGCGTGCCCGTCAAGACCGGTACCAGGGCCGCCGAGATCTACGGACCCGAAGTCAACGAGCGTCACCGTCACCGCTATGAGGTGAACAACCACTACGTGCCGCAGCTCGAAGAGGCTGGCATGGTGATCTCGGCGCGCACGCCGACCGAGAACCTGCCGGAAATGATGGAGCTGCCGCCGCAGATGCACCCGTGGTTCGTCGGGGTCCAGTTCCACCCGGAATTCACCTCGACCCCGCGCGCCGGGCATCCGCTGTTCAAGGCCTATGTGGAAGCGGCCCTTGCCGGCCAGCAGCGTCGCAAGGCGAGCTGACACGCACGCCGAGGAGTAGACAGATGAAATTGTGTGGATTCGAGGTTGGCCTGAACCAGCCGTTCTTCCTGATCGCCGGACCCTGCGTGATCGAGTCCGAGCAGATGGCGCTCGACACCGCTGGCCAGTTGAAGGAACTGACCAGCGAGCTGGGCATTCCCTTTATTTACAAGTCCTCGTTCGACAAGGCCAACCGCTCGTCGGGCAAGTCGTTCCGCGGCCTGGGCATGGAGAAGGGTCTCGAGATCCTGGCGACCGTCAAGCAGCAGCTCGGCGTGCCGGTGCTGACCGACATCCACGACATCGACGAGGTCAAGCCCGTCGCCGCCGTGGTGGACGTGCTGCAGACGCCGGCCTTCCTGTGCCGGCAGACGGACTTCATCCGCGCCTGCGCGCAGAGCGGCAAGCCCGTCAACATCAAGAAGGGCCAGTTCCTGGCGCCGCACGACATGAAGAATGTCATCGACAAGGCGCGCGACGCGGCACGCGAAGCCGGCCTGCCCGAGGACAGCTTCATGGCCTGCGAGCGCGGCGTGTCGTTCGGCTATAACAACCTGGTCTCGGACATGCGCTCGCTGGCGATCATGCGGGAGACCGGCGCGCCCGTGGTATTCGACGCGACCCACTCGGTGCAGCTGCCGGGCGGCCAGGGCACCAGCTCCGGCGGCCAGCGCGAGTTCGTGCCGGTGCTGGCGCGCGCCGCGGTGGCGGTCGGCATCGCCGGCCTGTTCATGGAAACCCATCCGGACCCGTCCAAGGCGATGTCGGACGGCCCCAATGCGGTGCCGCTGTCGCGCATGAAGGAACTGCTGGCCGTGCTCAAGGAACTCGATACGCTGACCAAGCGTTCCGGCTTCCTTGAAGACAATTTCGGCTGGCCCGCCTGCGCCTGATCCGCAAGGCTCCGGTCCCGCCGGCCGGGGCACCTTCCCGCAGTTTCGCGCCGCCGGCTGTCCGGCGGCGCTTCACATGACAACAATGGAGATCGCCATGCCCGCCGCCTACGTCGTTGCCTATGTCGACGTCACCGATCCGCAGCAGTACGAGCAATACAAGGTGCTGTCCAGCCGCGCCATGCAGGAGCACGGCGCCGAGGTGCTGGTGCGGGGGGGCAAGGTGGTGCCGCTCGAAGGCGAATGGCAGCCCACCCGCGTGGTGATGCTCAAGTTCGGCAGCCTCGAGGCCGCGCAGGCGTTCTATGACAGCGAAACCTACCGCGCCGCGCGCAAGGCGCGCGAGAGCGCCGCACGCATGAACATGATCGTGGTCGAGGGCGTCTGAGTCCCACCGGACGGATACGCGGCCACGGCCACCGCACAGTCTCTGCAAGCATCAACCGACCCTAGAGGAATCCATGAGTGCAATCGTAGATATCATCGGGCGCGAAGTTCTCGACTCGCGCGGCAACCCCACCGTCGAATGCGACGTGCTGCTGGAATCGGGCGTGATGGGCCGCGCCGCGGTGCCGTCGGGCGCGTCCACCGGCTCGCGCGAGGCGATCGAGCTGCGTGACGGCGACAAGTCGCGCTACCTCGGCAAGGGCGTGCTGAAGGCCGTCGAGCATATCAACACCGAGATCTCCGAAGCCATCATGGGCCTGGACGCCTCGGAGCAGGCGTTCCTGGACCGCACGCTGATCGACCTGGACGGCACCGAGAACAAGAGCCGCCTGGGCGCCAACGCGATGCTGGCCGTGTCGATGGCCGTGGCAAAGGCCGCCGCCGAGGAGGCCGGCCTGCCCCTGTACCGCTATTTCGGCGGCTCGGGCGCGATGCAGATGCCGGTGCCGATGATGAACATCGTCAATGGCGGCGCGCATGCCAACAACAGCCTGGACATCCAGGAATTCATGATCATGCCGGTGTCGCAGGGCAGCTTCCGTGAAGCGCTGCGCTGCGGCGCCGAGGTCTTCCACGCGCTGAAGAAGATCCTGGCCGACAAGGGCATGTCCACCGCGGTGGGCGACGAAGGCGGCTTCGCACCGAACTTCGCGTCCAACGAGGAATGCCTGAACACCATCCTGCAGGCGATCGAGAAGGCCGGTTACCGCGCCGGCGAGGACGTGCTGCTGGCGCTGGACTGCGCCTCCAGCGAGTTCTTCCGCGAAGGCGAGGACCTGTACCACCTGGAAGGCGAAGGCCTGACGCTGAACTCGACCCAGTGGGCCGACTACCTGGCCAACCTGTGCGACAAGTTCCCGATCGTGTCGATCGAGGACGGCATGGCCGAGGGCGACTGGGACGGCTGGAAGGTGCTGACCGACAAGCTGGGCAAGCGCGTCCAGCTGGTGGGCGACGATCTGTTCGTCACCAACACCAGGATCCTGAAGGAAGGCATCGAGAAGGGCATCGGCAACTCGATCCTGATCAAGATCAACCAGATCGGCACGCTGACCGAAACCTTCGCCGCCATCGAGATGGCAAAGCGCGCCGGCTACACCGCGGTGATTTCGCACCGTTCGGGCGAAACCGAGGACAGCACCATCGCCGATATCGCGGTTGGCACCAACGCCGGCCAGATCAAGACCGGCTCGCTGTCGCGCTCGGACCGTATCGCCAAGTACAACCAGCTGCTGCGCATCGAGGAAGATCTGGGCGATATCGCCAGCTACCCGGGCAAGAGCGCGTTCTACAATCTGCGATAAGCGCTTGAGTCTTCGGGCGGGCAGCCGATATCCTCTTCGGCTGACCGCCCGCCGGCGCGGCTTTCCCTCGGTAACCTGGTATCTGTCATGCGCCTGATTACGCTGCTGCTGTTCCTGGTGCTCCTTGCCATCCAGTATCCCCTGTGGCTGGGCAAGGGCGGCTGGCTGCGCGTCTGGGAGCTCGACAAGCAGGTGACCGAGCAGACCGCACACAATGAGTCCCTGAAGCGGCGCAATGCCAAGCTGGAGGGCGAGGTGCTGGACCTGCAGGACGGCACCGGCGCGGTCGAGGAACGCGCCCGCTACGAACTGGGCATGGTGCGCGACGGTGAAGTGTTCATCCAGTTCGTTGCTCCCGCACCCAAGGTCAGCGCGACCCCGCCGCTGCCGCCTCCGCCGAATTCCGCCGCGGCGACCCGCTAGCTCGCGGGTTCAATCGGCGCTACTTCCCCTCTCCCCCGGCCCCTCTCCCGCTGGGCGGGAGAGGGGAGCAAACCACCAGCGGTTGAACAGCCGTCGGTGTGCTCCCCTCTCCCGCCCAGCGGGAGAGGGGCCGGGGGAGAGGGCAGCGGCCCTTGACTACCTTCGCGCCGCTACCAACACCTCATCACCAGTAGTAATAGGGATACGCCCCCCATCCCCAGCCGGGCGAGCCCCAGCTGACGCCGCCGCCCCAGCCGCTTCGTCCCCACCCGCCGTAGTACAGGCTGTAGCTGCTCGTCGCCGGATAGCTGTAGCGGTACGCGCGCGCCCATGCTTCTGCCTGCTGGTCGCGCGCGATGGCGGCTTCCTGGTCCTGCAGGATGCGCTGGTTCAGCGCGTCCAGGTTCTTGCGTTCCTCGGCGGTTAGCGGCGCGGCGGGAGTCGTGCTGGGCGCCAGGCGCGCGGTCGGCGGCGAGCCGTTCAGATCGCGTGGCAGGGGAGACGCGCAGCCGACCGCAAGCAGCGGTGCTGCCAGGCAAACGAGACGAAGGGGCGTGGCAATAGCGGACATGTCGGCCTCTGCGGTTCTGCGTAGGGCGGTGGGTAGGGCAGCCGGGCGCGTCAGCGGCAGCCGCGCCCGTCTCCTGTCTTGGAGTGCCGGTCCGGCCCAAAAGTTTTGCGCCGGCGGCGGCGCCGGAGACAGGCGCCCCGCGGCGCTCAGTGCTTGTGCTGGGCGCCCGCGCCGGCTCCGGTCGCGACCGGGGAACCCGCGAACAGCTCGGCGCAGTCGACCGGATCGAAGCGGTACTCCTGGCCACAGAAGTCGCAATGGATCTCCACCGAGCCCCGCTCGGCCAGAATGTCCTCGACTTCGGCCTGCCCCAGGCTTTGCAGCATGTTGGCGACCTTGGTGCGCGAGCACGAGCACTGAAAGCGCGGCGACGCCGGCTCGAACACACGCAGGCCGGCGTCCTGCAGGTCCTCCCAGAACAGGCGCCGCAGCAGCGTATCCGGCGATTCGGCCAGCAGCTCGTCGCGCTTGAGCGTGGCGCCCAGCTGGCAGGCGCGGTCCCACGTATCGAGATCCTGGGCACGGGCCTCTTCCGACAGCGGCGCGCCAGTTTCCCCGACTTGTGCCGGCGGGTGGCCGGGGCGCTCCATCGTGCCGCCGTAGGAGGGCAGCTTCTGCAGCAGCATGCCGGCCGCCACGTGCTCGTCGGCGGCCAGCCACAGCCGCGTGTCCAGCTGCTCGCTGGCCTGCATGTAGTGCTCCAGCACCGCGGCGATCGACAGCAGCGGACCGTTCTCGTCCGCCAGCGGCACGATGCCCTGGTACGGCTGTTGGCCCGGCAGCTTGTCGTGCGGATCGAGCGTGATGGCAAAGCGGCCGCGGCCATGCGCGTTGACCAGGTCGGGCAACGCCGCATCGTCCGCGATCTGCGCGTCCTCGGCCAGCTTGGCGGTGCCGCGCAGCGACAGATCGGACAGGCATTCGACCACCAGCATGCGCACCGGACCGTCCCCGTGCAGCTGCATCACCAGCGCCCCGTTGAACTTCAGGTTGGCGGAGAGCAGCGCGGCGGCGGCCATCATTTCGCCCAGCAGGCGACGTACCGGCAGCGGGTAGTCGTGGCGGGCCAGCGCCTCCTGCCAGGTCGACTCCAGCCGCACCAGTTCGCCACGCACCGGAGCGGCGTCGAACAGGAACTTCTGGAGGGTATCGGGAGTAGTGGTCGTGTCAGTCACAATACGGGTTGGTTGTGCGGCCGGCCCTTGGTGTGGGGGTCAGCCGACGCGTTTCAGATCGGTGCGGTAGACAGCCTGCCGCTCGGCATAGGTGTCGGCATTGCGGCGCAGGTTGGCCACGTCGTCATCGCTCAGCTGCCGCACCACGCGCGCCGGAGCGCCCAGGATCAGCGAACGGTCCGGAAAGACCTTGCCTTCGGTCACGATGGCCCCGGCGCCAACCAGGCACTCCTTGCCGATCACGGCGCGGTTCAGCACAACAGCCTGGATGCCGATCAGCGAACCATCGCCCACCGTGCAGCCGTGCAGCATGGCCTGATGGCCGATCGTGACACCATCGCCCACGGTCAATGGCGCGCCCGGATCGGTATGCAGCACCGCGCCTTCCTGCACGTTCGATGCCTGGCCCACCACGATCGGCTCGTTGTCGCCGCGGATTACCGCGCCTGCCCACACGCTGGCACGGGATTTCAGCGTGACATTGCCGATCACGGTCGCTTCCTCGGCCACGTAGACGTCGGCCTCGATCGAAGGGGCGGTGTCGCCGAGCTGGTAAAGCGCCATGGGGTCTCCTCGTTATCGGTTCAATGTGTGGTCAGGGCCGGCCATTACAATGGCGGCAAACCGGATTTTACGCCCATGCCTGCGCACCCCGCTTCACAGGTCGCATTGACCGTCACATCTTCCTCGGCCACTAGCCCGGATGCATCTCCGACCTTGCGTGAAGGGGCGCTGCATGCGCTTCTGCTCGACGATCCGGCGCAAAAGGTCCTGGCGACGGGCGGGCTGCGGGCACGGGTGGAGCAGGGCGGGGAGGGCGCCATCGGCCAGGGCGCGGTGCTTGCGGCGCCGCAAGGCGTGCCCGGCCGGCCGGCCCGGCCGCTGCTGGTTCCGCCGCAGAAGGTCGAGCGGCGCGGTTCCCTGCAGTCCACCGCGGGGCGTGCCGTGCTGATCCATGCGCTCGCCCATATCGAGTTCAATGCGATCAATCTGGCACTGGATGCGGTATGGCGCTTCGCCGCCATGCCGGCGCAGTTCTACCTCGACTGGCTGCAGGTCGCCGAGGAGGAGGCGCTGCATTACTCGCTGCTGGCTGCCCATCTTGAAAAACTGGGTTACCGCTACGGCGATTTTCCCGCGCACGACAGTCTCTGGGAGATGGCCGACCGCACCGCCGGGGACCCGCTGGCCCGCATGGCGCTGGTGCCCCGCACGCTGGAGGCGCGCGGACTCGATGCCTGCCCGGTGGTGCGCACGCGGCTGGCCGATGCCGGCGACGCGGAGGCAGCGGCAATCATCGACATCATCCTGCGCGACGAAGTCGGGCACGTGGCGATCGGCAACCATTGGTACCGCTGGCTGTGCGAGCAGCGCGGACTTGATCCGGTCAAGACCTACGCCAGCCTGTCCGAGCAGTACCGGGCGCCGCGGCTGCGGCCGCCGTTCAACCTGGAGGCGCGCCGGCGCGCCGGGTTCGATGAGGAGGAACTGGCGTGGCTGGAGGGCAGCGCGGGGTAGACAGGGGCCTTGCAGACGCGGTGGGGCCCTCTCCCCCGGCCCCTCTCCCGCTCGGCGGGAGAGGGGAGGAAAACCAGCGGCGATTGACAAGGCAGTCGGTCTGCTCCCCTCGCCCGCTTGCGGGAGAGGGGCCGGGGGAGAGGGCAAAGGGCGCGTCAAATCAAGCCGCGCATCACCGCTCCTGCCGCGCCCGGAACGCCTCCTCCTCCTGCAACCGCAACACGCGCCGCTGCACCTTGCCCGTGGTCGTCATCGGCAGCTGGTCGATGAACGCGATCGCCTTCGGATACTCATACGGCGCCAGCTGTCCCCGCACATGCTGCTGCAGTTCGCGGATCAGGGCGGCCTCGGCCTCTTCGCCGCGCGCCGTGCCAGGGGTCAACACGATGAACGCCTTGACCACCGCGCCGCGCTCGGGGTCGGGCGACGGCACTACCGCGCAATTCGACACCGCGGGATGGCGCAGCAGGCAATTCTCGATTTCGCTGGGGCCGATCCGGTAGCCGGAGGACTTGAACACATCGTCGGCGCGGCCCTGGTACCAGAGGTAGCCGTCCGCATCCATGCTCGCCAGGTCGCCGGTCCGGCACCAGCGCAGGCCGTCGCGCTCCGTGTACTTGGCGGCGGTGGCTTCCTCGTTCTTCCAGTAGCGCAGGAAGAATACCGGGTCGGCATGGCCGTGGATGTCGGTGGCGCAGACGGCCACCTCGCCGACCTGTCCCGGCTCGCACGGCTTGCCGTCCTCGTCGATCACCGCCACCCGGTGGCCCGGGTAGGGGCGGCCCATGGAGCCGGGCCGTGCCGGCCAGCCCGGCAGACTGTCGTCGTGCTGCGCGCTGCAGTTGCCGACGATGTAGTTGATCTCGGTCTGGCCGAACATCTCGTTGACGGTGACGCCGAATGCGTCCTGGCACCACTCGTACACCGTCTGTCCGACCGCCTCGCCCGCGCTCATCAGTGCACGCAAGCGCAGGTCGTAACGCTCGCGGGGGGCCGGGCAGGCCTTCATCATCTGCTTGAGCGCGGTGGGAAAGAGGAAGGTATTGGTGACGCGGTAACGCGCCATGAGCTCGAATGCCACTTCCGGCGAGAAGCGCCCCTGATAGCCGACGATGGGCTTGCCAAAGTAGAGCGACGGCATCAGCGCGTCCCACAAGCCGCCGGTCCAGGCCCAGTCGGCGGGGCTCCAGAATACGTCGTCCTGTTGCGGGAACCAGTTCTGCGAGCAGACGAAGCCGGGCAGGTTGCCGATCAGCGCGCTGTGCGGCAGCAGCGCGCCCTTGGGCTGGCCGGTGGTGCCGCTGGTGTAGATCAGCACGGCGGGCTCGTCGTGGCGGGTGGGCTCGGCGGCGAAGTCCTCGGCCTCGCCGCCGAGCAACGCGTCCCACTGGCAGTCGCCCCCGCTGGCATCGCCGGCTGCCACCAGCGTGGCCAGCGCCGGGCATTCGGTCCGCGCCGCCACCATGTTGTCGATCGAAGTCTCGTCCGCGATCGCGACCCGCGCTTCGCTATGGCGCAGCCGGTACGACAGCGCTTCCGGGCCGAACAGCATCGACAGCGGCATCGCAATGGCGCCGAGCTGGTAGGTCGCCATATGCGCGATCACCGTTTCGATCCGTTGCGGCATCACGATGGCGACACGGTCGCCGCGCACCACGCCGAGCTTGCGCAGCGCATGGGACAGCCGGTTCGCCTCGCGCTGGATGTCGGCGTAGGTATGGCTGGCCCGGCGGCCGTCCTCGTGCTCGGTGAAGACGGCGACGCGGTCGCGCGTCTGCGGATCGGCCGCCCAGCGGCCGCAGCAGGCCTGGGCCAGGTTGAAGTTGGGGGGGACGTGCCAGTGGAAATCCTGGTAGAGCCGCGCGTAGTCGTCGCGGCGCGCGGACGGCGGCCGCGTGCTGTTCTGCTGCATCGCTTGTCTCCTCTGAGCGGCGGCCGTCCACGCTTTGCGACGCGCGGCGACGCCATGGTTCTTGTCGAGCAGGTTGCGGTGCCGGCAGCCGGTGTTCCCGGTCGATCTTGCGGGTAGAATCGTAAAAACCGAACGAGCGTTCGATTTGTTGCCGTCCTCTCCGTGGCGAGCGGCAACGGCGAACCGCACAAGAATCAACGACTACGGGAGACAGCGGTCCATGAGCATCCGCGACACCTCGCGCACCGACTGTATCACGGTGCGTGGCCTCGACTATCACGTACGGCACTGGGGCAAGGAAGGCGCCCCCAAGCTGTTCCTGCTGCACGGCTGGATGGACGTTTCCGCATCCTTCCAGTTCCTGGCCGATGCCCTGGGGGAGCGCTGGCATGCGATCGCACCGGATTGGCGCGGCTACGGGCTGACCGGCTGGAGCGCGGGCCAGCCGGGCGCAGGCTGCTACTGGTTCCCGGATTACCTGGCCGACCTCGAGGCGCTGCTTGACCGATACCAGCCGGACGGGGCCGTCAATCTGGTCGGCCACAGCATGGGCGCCAACATTGCCTGCCTGTATGCGGGCGTGCGGCCCGCGCGCGTGCGCCGGGTGGTCGATCTGGAAGGCTTCGGCATGACCGCGACGCGGCCGTCCCAGGCGCCGCGCCGGCTGGCGCGCTGGCTCGACGAGCTGCGCGAGCCGCCGCGGATGCGCGCCTACGACAGCGTCGAGGCCGTGGCCGCCAGGCTGCAGCAGACCAATCCGCGCCTGCCCGACGACCGCGCCGCGTTCCTCGCCGCGCACTGGTCGCGCCGCAACGCGGACGGGCAATGGGAGATCCTCGGCGATCCGGCGCACAAGATCGTCAACCCGTCGCTGTACCGGGTCGAGGAGGCGATGGCGATCTGGTCGGCCGTCACCGCGCCGGTGCTGCATGTCGAGGCCCGCGATTCGGAAACGCTGCGCCATATCGCCGGGCAGGAGCCGCTGGAGCAGTTCCGCCAACGTTTCACCGCCTTCCGCGACTGGCGCGAGGTGGTGATCGACGACGCCGGGCACATGCTGCATCACGACCAGCCGGAGCGGGTCGCGCAGTGCATCGAGTCGTTCTGCGGATGACGGATTTGAGCCTTATCTGACGTAGACCACCGGCCATTTTCCCGGCACGCTCCCCGTACTGTTACCGACGAGGAGGACGAGATGCCCGAGCTGGAGCTGGACGAACCCGAGAGCGCCGCCATGCCGCAAGCCGATGACGAGACAGACGGTAGGGGGGCTTGTCGTCTTCCTGTCCTGGAGGCGGAGGCCCGCCGACGATTTGTCGCGCTGCTGTTGAGCATTCCTGACGTTGGCAGGGACGAGGATTTCGCCAGAATGGAGTTTTCAAGCCGGAGCGACCGTGTATCTGATCGATACCAACGTCATTAGCTCCTGCCAGTCAATCTCGAGACCGCGCTGCAGTGGGGCCTGCTGCGGGTACCGCATCGGGAGAATGCGCTGGATAAATTGATCGCCGCGACAGCGCTGATCCATGACATGACGCTGGTAACGCGCAATATCAGCGATTTCGCCGGCTGCTCCGCGCGTTTGCTGGACCCGTTCGTCTGACCGACCCAGCGTTACCCCTCATGCGCCAGCGCCGCCTTCAGCGCCGCGTTGTTGCTGGTATGCACGTGCACCAGCGTCTTCTCGGGGAAGGCATAGTGATAGGCCCGGCGCAGCGCCAGCGCCGCCTCGTGAAAACCGGACAGGATAAGCTTCTGCTTGTTGGCGTAGTAGGCAATATCGCCGGCGGCGAAGATGCCGCGCCGAGAGCTCTCGTAGGTGGTGGTGTCGACGGCGATACGACCGGCGCGCATCTCCATGCCCCAATGCGCGATGGGGCCCGGTTCGGACACCAGGCCATACAGCGCGACCAGTTCGTCCGCCTCGATCGTCACGCTGTCCTCGCGCGTACGCACCTCGGCGGCAACCAGACGGTCGTCCTCGGTCTTCAGCCCGCCCAGCATGCCGATCACGAAGTCCATCTCGCCAGCGGCGACCGCCGCGCGCATGGCCGCCACGGTGTGATCGGCCGCCCGGAAGCCCTCGCGGCGGTGCAGCAGGGTCACGCGCGCGGCGACCTTGCGCAGCGCCAGCGCCCAATCCAGCGCGGAGTCGCCGCCCCCGGCGACAATGACGCGCTTGCCGGCGAAGCGCGCCACTTCCCGTACCGCATAGTGGACGTGCCGGTCTTCCAGTGCGGCCGCTTCCGGCAGCGAGACCCGCTGCGGGGCAAAGGCGCCCGCACCGGCGCAGATCAGCACGGCGGCCACATCGAAGCCCTTGCCGCTGTCGGTGCTGACCAGCAGGCGAGGGGACTCGCCGCCGATTTCCTGCACGCTCTGCGCCCGTTCGCCGAAATGCATCGGCACCGCGAAAGGCGCGCACTGTTCGACCAGCCGGTCGACCAGCTCCTGGGCCAGGCATCCGGGCACGGCGGGAATGTCGTAGATCGGCTTTTCCGGATACAGCTCGGTGCACTGTCCGCCCGGGCGGTCCAGCACATCGACGATTTCGCATTGCAGCCCGAGCACGCGGGCCTGGAAGGCGGCGAACAGCCCGACCGGTCCGGCGCCGACGATCAGCACATCGGTCCGGGTGACGGCGGACTCGTGAGGAATGACCGGGGAATGGGAAGGATCGGAGGCGTGTTGCATGGTGACGTCGGCCGCGGGGACGCGGCGTGAAAATCTCGTGAGGCGTCCACTATACCCCGGCAAGCCAGCCCGGACCGCTACGCCACCGCTACCGGCATGGCTTTGGCCGGGACAGGGCGATGTCGGGGTCCCCGCCTCATTCATGTGGCGGGCAGCGGACCCCGGGGCCGAGGAGTAGAATGGCGATTATGTCTTTACCCTACGACATCAACGCCGATCTCCATTGCCATTCGACGGTATCGGACGGCACGCTGCCCCCGACCGTGGTGGCGGAGCGCGCGCACGCCAATGGTGTGCGGATCTGGTCGCTGACCGACCACGATGAAGTGGGCGGCCAGCTGATTGCCCGCGAGACCGCCGAGGAACTGGGCATGCAATATGTGCCTGGGGTCGAGATTTCGGTGACGTGGGCCGGCCAGACCGTGCATATCGTCGGCCTGCAGATCGATCCGCTGTGTCCCGATCTGATCGACGGGCTGACAGCGACCCGCTCCGGACGGGCGCGCCGTGCCCGCGACATCGGCGACGCGCTGGCCGCGGTCGGCATCGACGGCGCCTTCGAAGGCGCGCTGCGCTATGTCGGCAACCCGGACCTGATCTCCCGCACGCATTTCGCCCGCTGGATGGTCGACGAGGGCATCTGCGACAGCATTGGCGAGGTGTTCGACCGCTACCTCACGCAGGGCAAGCCCGGCTATGTCGGGCACCGCTGGGCCACGCTCGCCGAGGCGGTGCAGTGGATCCGCCAGGCCGGCGGCATCGCGGTGATGGCGCATCCTGGCCGCTACGACTACACCCCGATGCAGCACGACGCGCTGTTCGACGAGTTCAAGTCGCTGGGCGGGGCCGCCGTCGAAGTGGTGACTGGCAGCCACACCCCGGACCAGTACCGCCGCTATGCCGAGGTGGCCCGCCACTATGGGCTGCTGGCTTCGCGCGGTTCGGACTTCCATGGTCCCGGCGAAGGTCGTGTCGAAATCGGCACGCTGCCGCCGCTGCCGCCTTCGCTCACGCCGGTATGGCACGACTGGTAGGCCGCGGATGTCGCAATATTTCTCCGTTCATCCAGACAATCCCCAGCCGCGGCTGCTCAAGCAGGCCGCCCAGATCATCTCCCGCGGCGGTCTCGTGGCCCTGCCGACCGACTCCAGCTATGCACTGGCCTGCCAGCTCGATGACAAGGCCGCGGTCGACCGTCTGCGCCGGATTCGCGGCATCGACGACCGCCATCATCTGACGCTGATGTGCCGCGACCTGTCCGAACTGGGCAACTTCGCCCGCGTCGACAATCGCCAGTACCGCTGGATCCGCAACGCCACGCCCGGCCCCTACGTCTTCATCCTGGAGGCCACGCGCGAAGTGCCGCGCCGGTTGTCGCACCCGTCGCGCAAGACCATCGGCGTGCGCGTGCCGGACAACGCGGTCGCGCAAGGGTTGCTGGAAGAGGTGGGGGCGCCGCTCATCAGTGCGACGCTGCAGCTGCCCGGCGACGAGGAGCCGCTTGACGAGGCGGAAACGATTCGGGCGCGGCTGGAGAAGCAGCTGGACGTGGTGATCGACGGCGGACCCGTCCCCTCGCATGCGAGCACGGTGATCGACCTGACCGGTGGCGAGCCGGTGCTGGTGCGCCAGGGTCGCGGCGATATCTCCCGGTTCGGCCTGTGAGTCCTTCGGCGGTGGCCCGCGGGCTTGCTGCGGCGCCACCCGGCCATGGCGGCACGCCTTTCCTCGATCCGGGCCCGGCCGGCCCGCTACAATAGCGCCCCATGGATTCCTCCCTGATTCAGATCGTCGCGGTCTACGCGCTGCCCGTGCTGTTTGCCATCACGCTGCACGAGGCCGCGCACGGCTATGTCGCCAAGCACTTCGGCGACAACACCGCCTATATGCTCGGGCGGGTGAGCCTGAACCCGATCCGCCATATCGATCCGATCGGCACCATCGCGGTGCCGCTGATCCTCTATTTCGCCACCAGTGGCCAGTTCGTATTCGGCTACGCCAAGCCGGTGCCGGTGGCCTTCGGCCACCTGCGCAACCCGCGCTGGCACAGCATGTGGGTCGCGCTGGCAGGGCCGGGCGCCAACCTGATCCAGGCGTTCGGCTGGGCGCTGATCGCGCTGGTGCTGGCGCTGGCGCAGGTCAACGAGCCGTTCTTCACGCAGATGGCGCGCGCGGGCGTGCTGGTCAACCTGGTCGTTGCCGCCTTTAACCTGTTCCCGATTCCGCCGCTGGACGGCGGCCGGGTGCTCAGCGCGCTGCTGCCGCAGCGGATGGCGTACGCGCTGTCGCGGGTGGAGCCATATGGCATCTTCATCGTGCTGGCACTGGTGGCGGCCGGTGTGATCACCCAGGTGTGGATGCGGCCGGTGATCGGTCTGCTCAGCTCCCTGGTCCAGTTGCTGCTGACGCCGATCCTGGCGTTGGTACCCTGATTTTTCGCAAGACTTATTCCTATTCCATGTCTCCCGATCGCGTTCTTTCCGGCATGCGGCCGACCGGTGCCCTGCACCTGGGCCACTTTCACGGCGTACTGAAAAACTGGGTCAAGCTGCAGGACGAGCATCCCTGCTTCTTCTTCGTCGCCGACTGGCATGCGCTGACGACGCACTACGAATCGCCGGAAGTGATCGGGGAATCGGTGTGGGAGATGCTGATCGACTGGCTCGCCTCGGGCGTCGATCCGGAAAAGGCCACGCTGTTCATCCAGAGCCGCGTGCCCGAGCATGCCGAGCTGTTCCTGCTGCTGTCGATGGGCACGCCGCTGGGCTGGCTGGAGCGCGTGCCGACCTACAAGGACCAGATCGAAAAGCTGAAGGACAAGGACCTGTCCACCTACGGCTTTCTCGGCTATCCGCTGCTGCAGGCCGCCGACATCCTGATCTATCGCGCCGGCTTCGTGCCGGTCGGCGAGGACCAGATTCCGCACGTCGAGATCACGCGCGAGATCGCCCGCCGCTTCAATTACCTGTACGGCCGGCAGCCCGGGTTCGAGGAGCAGGCGCAGGCCGCGGCGAAGAAGCTGGGCGGCAAGCGCACCCGCACCTTCCTCGATCTGCGCAAGGCGTACCAGGAGCAGGGCACCGACGCATCGCTGGAGGAAGCGCGGGCGCTGGTCGGACAGTCGCAGAGCCTGTCCAACAACGACCGTGAACTGCTGCTCGGCTACCTGCTGGGCTCGCGCAAGTCCATCCTGGTCGAACCGCAGGTGCTGCTGACCAAGGCGTCGCGGATGCCGGGCCTGGACGGCAACAAGATGTCGAAGTCCTATGGCAATACCATCCGCATGCGCGAGGACAAGGAATCGGTCGAAAAGAAGGTGCGCACCATGCCGACCGATCCGGCACGGGTGCGCCGCACCGATCCGGGCGAACCGACGCGCTGCCCGGTGTGGCAGCTGCATCAGGTGTATTCGGACGAGCCGACCTGCGAGTGGGTGCTCAAGGGCTGCCGCACCGCCGGCATCGGGTGCCTGGAGTGCAAGCAGCCGGTGATCGACGGCATCCTGCGCGAACAACAGCCGATGCTGGAGCGCGCGCAGAAGTACATGGACCAGCCGGCGCTGCTGCGCGACATCGTCGACCATGGCTGCGCCAGGGCGAGCGAGGTCGCGCGCGAGACCATGCGCGAGGTTCGCGAGGCCATGGGACTGGGCTACCGCTGATGACGGGCACCGACGATCGCTCCGTCGCGCCGCAGGCGACGTCCGCTGTTCCGCATGGGCAGCTGTTCCCGCCGTCCGCCTGGATCACCGGCTGGGCGCACCTGCTGCGCAGCGGCGGGCGCGTGCTCGAC
This sequence comes from Cupriavidus sp. AU9028, assembly GCF_019795295.1. Lineage (GTDB taxonomy): Bacteria > Pseudomonadota > Gammaproteobacteria > Burkholderiales > Burkholderiaceae > Cupriavidus. The sequence goes on from NZ_JAIMCG010000017.1 coordinate 30,949, forward strand.
CTGGCATGCGGTCCGGGCCGGCACGCGGTATGGCTGGCCCAACGCGGCTTCGACGTGCTGGCGGTGGACCGCGATGGCCAGGCCCTGGCCGGCCTGCCCGCCTCGATCCGGCGCCGGCAGGTCGACCTGGAGCAGGGGATGTGGCCCCTGGCCGACGAGGCGCCCTTCGACGGGGTGGTCGTCACCAACTACCTGCACCGGCCGCTGTGGCCGTTCCTGCTGGACGCGCTCGCGCCGGGCGGGGTGCTGCTGTATCAGACCTTCGCCGCCGGAAACGAAACCGTCGGCAAGCCGTCCAATCCCGAGTTCCTGCTGCGCCCGGGCGAACTGCTCGATGCAGTGCGGCCCGCGCTGCGGGTGGTGGCGTACGAGGACGGAGTGGTCGACACGCCGAAAACGGCGTTCGTGCAGCGCATCGTGGCCGTGCGGGAGACGGGTCTGGCGCCCGGCGTGGCGCCGGCGCGGTACCCGCTGCAAGGGGCGGTGTGACGCTCGATTGCCCTCTCCCCCGGCCCCTCTCCCGCGGGGCGGGAGAGGGGAGTGCACCGGCCGCCGCTGAGCTGCGTCGGGCTGGCTCTGTCCGCCCACTTGCGGGAGAGGGGCTTGATCCGCTGCTGGTTTGCTCCCCTCGCCCGCTTGCGGGAGAGGGGCCGGGGGAGAGGGCAACAAGCGGGCAACAAGCGGGCAACAAGCGGGCAACAAGCCGCGCCAGAGCGCAGCCGCCCGCGAAGTCCTGCCCCACCGCTTTCCCATGATGAAAGCACTGGTATTTCTCCGCATCGCTGCCGTCTAGGCGCGCTGTTTGTATCCGGTACAATCGCGATATTTGCTTCTTGACCCTACCGCTATGACACAGATTACCGGCAGCATCGTAGCCATCGTGACGCCGATGCATGAGGATGGCAGCCTGGACTACCCGGCGCTGCGCAACCTGATCGACTGGCACGTCGCCGAAGGCACGGATGCCGTGGTGATTGTCGGCACCACCGGCGAATCGCCGACGGTATCGGTCGAGGAGCACTGCGAGCTGATCCGCATCGCCGTGGAGCAGTCCAACAAGCGCATTCCGATCATCGCCGGCACCGGCGGCAATTCGACCAGCGAGGCGATCGAGCTGACCGCCTTCGCCAGGCAGGTCGGCGCCGATGCGTCGCTGCAGGTCGTGCCCTACTACAACAAGCCGACGCAGGAAGGCATGTATCGCCATTTCCGCACCATTGCGGAAGCGGTGGATCTGCCGGTGATCCTGTACAACGTGCCGGGCCGCACCGTTGCCGACATGAGCAACGAGACCATGCTGCGGCTGGCGCAGGTCCCCGGCATCGTGGGCGTCAAGGAAGCGACCGGCAACATCGACCGGGCGGCGCAACTGATCCATGCGGCCCCCGAGGGGTTTGCGGTCTACAGTGGCGACGATCCCACCGCCGTGGCGCTGATCCTGCTGGGCGGCCAGGGCAATATCTCGGTGACCGCCAATGTCGCGCCGCGCAAGATGCACGAGATGTGCGTCGCCGCGCTCAAGGGTGACGCCATCACCGCGCGCCGGCTGCACATGGAACTGATCGCCCTGAACAAGGCAATGTTCGTCGAGGCCAATCCGATTCCCGTCAAGTGGGCCCTGCAGCAGATGGGCCGGATGGGCAGCGGTATTCGCCTGCCGCTGACGCCGCTGGCCGCCGAGCACCACGACACCGTGCGCAAGGCGCTGTCCGGCGCCGGCCTGCTGGGCTGAGTCCGATCCCGACTTCACCTGATCCCGCGCTTCCCATCCGTCCAACCTTTCGCGCCTAGCCGTCATCCCTCTCATTAGGACTGCGTGTCAATGAAACAGAAGCTATTCCGCCACGACGTGCCGCAAGCACGCCGTGCCGCCATGGTCTTGCCGGTGCTGGCCCTTGGCCTCGTTACCGGTTGCAGCAGCATCAACGACATGATGCAGGCCGACAAGATCGACTACAAATCGGCCGACGTCTCCAAGCGTACGCCGACGCTGGAAGTGCCCCCCGATCTGACCAAGCTCGAAGGGGACCGGCGCTATTCGGTGCCCAACCAGAACGGCGTGTCGACCCTGTCCGGTTATACCCAGGCGACCGTTACGCAACCGAAGGCAACCGGTACCAATGTGCTGCCGTCGAGCGAAGGGATCCGCGTCGTGCGTGACGGCAACCAGCGCTGGCTGTCGATCAGCAACGGCATGCCGCCGGACCAGCTGTGGCAGACGCTGCGCGAGTTCTGGCAGGAGAATGGCTTCCTGCTGGTGCAGGATTCGCCCGAGACCGGCATCATGGAAACGGACTGGGCAGAGAACCGCGCCAAGATTCCGCAGGACTTCATCCGCAACACCATCGGCAAGGTGTTCGACGGGCTGTATTCGACCTCGGAGCGCGACAAGTTCCGCACCCGTCTGGAGAAGGGCCAGAACGGCAACCTGGAGGTCTTCATCAGCCACCGGGGCGCACAGGAAGAGCTGACCGGCCTGGACAAGTCGTCCACCGTGTGGACGCCGCGTGCGGCCGATCCCGAGCTGGAGGCCGAATTCCTCTCCCGCCTGGCGCAGCGCCTGGGTGTGCAGAAGGAACAGGCCGAGCAGATGGCCAAGTCCGGTACCATTCCGGCCCCGGCCGCCAACACCGCTCAGCCGGCCGGCAAGGGCGCGCAGCCCGCAGCTGCTGGCAGCGACGGCTACGCGCCGGTGGCAAGCTCCGGCGCCAGCTACCTGACCCAGGTCAATGGCACCCAGGCCCTGCAGCTGCCCGAGCCGTTCGACCGCGCCTGGCGTTCGGTCGGCCTGGCACTGGACCGCGTCAATTTCACGGTCGAGGACCGCGATCGCGCACAGGGCCTGTACTACGTGCGCTATGTCGATACGCGCGACACCGTGGACAACCGCGGCTTCTTCTCGAAGCTCTTCACGCGTACCGGCGGCGACGCCGCGCGGCAGGCGAAGAAGTACCGCGTGTCGGTCAAGGGTAGCGGCAACGGCACCACGGTGATGGTGCTCAACGATGCCGGCCAGCCGGAGTCGGGCGACATGGCCAAGCGCATCCTGACGCTGCTCGACGAGCAGCTGCATTGAGCGTGCAAGTCCGGCCTTCGCTGCACACGCCCACGGCCCGCCGGGAAGGGCTGCGGCCGTGATGCGTTTCGCTTTTCTTGGCAGTGGCAGCGAAGGCAATGCAATGGTCATCGAAGCGCGCGACGGCACCAGTACGACCAGGGTGCTGCTCGACTGCGGCTTCGGACTGAAGGAGACCGCGCGCCGGCTCGAGCGGCTGGGCCTGGAGCCCGGCCAGCTCGACGCGCTGCTGGTCACGCACGAGCATGGCGACCATATCGGTTCAGCCTATGCCTTCGGCGCGAAGCACGACCTTCCCGTTTACACCAGCCACGGCACCTGGCTCGCCACCGCGCACCTGCGCGGCGCCGACCGGGCCGATGTGCGGGTGATCGCCGCCGACCACGCCTTTTCCGTGGGCGGCCTGCAGATCCTTCCCTATACCGTTCCGCACGACGCTCGCGAGCCGCTGCAGTTCGTGCTCGGCGACGGCGATGTCAGGCTGGGTGTGCTGACCGATGCCGGCATGGAAACGCCGTATGTGGTCGCGCGGCTTGCCGGGGTCGATGCGCTGGTGCTGGAGTGCAATCACGATCGCGAGTTGCTGCGCAACTCGCTGTATCCGCCATCGCTCAAGCGCCGCATTGGCGGCGACTTCGGCCATCTTGCCAACGAGATCGCAGCGGCCATCCTGTCCCAGGTGGCGCACGGCAAGCTCGGCAGGGTCGTGGCGGCCCACCTGAGCCAGCAGAACAACACGCCGGCGCTGGCCACCGCGGCGCTGGCAGGCGTGCTCGGCGCCGTCCCCGACGATATCCTGGTGGCCGACCAGAGCGATGGCCTGGCCTGGCAGCCGGTAGGGGCCTGACCGACCCCGCGGCTCCGTGCCGGCAGGGGCGAACCTGGACGAAAAAAAACCGGCCCGAGGGCCGGTTTTTCCTGACCTGAAGCCGATTACTTGGCTTCAGCAGCCGAAGCGTCAGCAGCCGGAGCAGCAGCGGTAGCGTCAGCAGCCGGAGCCGAAGCGGCGTCAGCAGCCGGAGCAGCGGTAGCGTCAGCAGCCGGAGCCGAAGCAGCGTCGGTAGCCGGAGCGGTAGCAGCCGGAGCGGTGGTGTCAGCGGCCGGAGCAGCTTCTTCCTTCTTGCCGCAAGCGGCGACAGCGACAGCAGCCAGCAGGGAAGCGATCAGGAGAGACTTCTTCATTGTTCGTCCTTTAACTTGTAATAGAAAGAAAGCAGGAAAAAACGGTTTGATTAATTACCGGTAATTAATCGTTCGAACTTGCTTGTGAACTTCATTAACGGCTCTCCCGGTGCCCTAAATACCGCGGTCCACAGTACGAGCCAGCTGGCGATTATATCCACGTTTTCCCTGCTTGTGTAGCGGCGACATTTCCGGAACAACACTGTTACGCATTATTACAGCGGGCCTGGCGCAAGTTGCAACCAGCCTTCCATCGTCCAATGGTGAAAGGTTTCCAGCAGGTCGGGCAGCGGCGCGCATTGCGCGACTTCGGCGGGCGTCAGATGGCGCTGGTCGGCCAGTCTGCGCAGCCATTTGTGCAATTCCTGCGGCGGCTCGTAGGCAACGCCATTGATAAAGAAGTGGCTGCGGTCGTAGAGCGCGATCGAGGCGGGCGCGAGCACCACCCCCTGGCGCCGCGCCAGCCGTTCGTACTTGGTCAACGTGATATTGGGCGGCTCGGCAAACTCGATGCCGGGCTTCGGTTCCGACAGGTGCGTGCCGACGAACTCCGCGACCATGGTGTTGGTCCAGCGCAACGCCTGCAGCCGTTCGGCGACCGCCTGGGTGAGCGCCGCCGGCACCTGGGCCGGTTTTGCGGTGGCGGGTTGGCCAGGATCGGCGTAGCGGCCCGACAGTTCCTCGTTGTCCTCGACGGTCTCCGACAGCCAGGCGAGGAAATGTCCCGCCAGCTCGCGGTAGGCAGGCGCGCGAAAGCCGATCGAGCAGGTCATGCACTCGCCCTCGGCAATGCCGTCATGCGCGTACTGCGGTGGCAGGTACAGCATGTCACCCGGCTCCAGCACCCACTCCTGTTCGGCCTTGAAGTCCGACAGGATCTTCAGCGGCAGGCCGGGCTTGAGGTCGAGCGTCTGCTGCGAGGAAATCTGCCAGCGTCGGCGGCCCGAAACTTGCAATAGAAATACGTCGTAGGAGTCGAAGTGCGGCCCCACGCCGCCGCCATCGGTGGCATAGCTCACCATCACATCGTCCAGACGGGCATCCGGTATGAAGCGAAAGTCTCCCGTCAGGGACGCAGCCGCGCTATTGTGCAGGTTGACGCCTTGCACCAGGAGCGCCCACTGGCGCGTCGCCGTATCGGGCAGCTGGTCCGGGGCAAAAGGGCCCGTCTCCAGCTTCCAGCGATTGCGAAAGCGCGTTACCAGCCGCGACTCGACATCGTCACGGTCCGCCAGTGCGAACAGTTCGTCGCGCGAGACCGGTGGCACGATCTCCGGAACGGCTTGTCGAACCAACAAGGGCTTGCGGTGCCAGATATCCCGCATGAAGTCCGCAGGGGTCATGCCTCCGAGCAAGCGGAGGGGCGTGTCCGGGTTCACCGGGCCGCGCGGCAGGGCCTGTGCGTATAATGCGGAATCGTTCATGGAGTAAAGAATTGAAAATCGCGAAGAACACGGTAGTGTCCGTGACGTACAAGCTCTCGGATGCGCAGGGCAATCTGATCGAAGAATCGGATGAGCCGATGGTCTACTTGCACGGCGGCTATGATGGCACGTTCCCCAAAATCGAGGAAGCGCTGGATGGCCATGCCGCCGGTTTCGAGACGCAATTGCAGCTCGAACCCGAGGATGCGTTCGGCGATTACGATGCGGAACTGGTGAAAGTCGAACCGCGCGACCGCTTTCCCGAGCCGCTGGAAGTCGGCATGCAGTTCGAAGGCGTGCCCGAAGACGGTGACGAGGAAGAGTCGGTGATCTACACCGTGACCGATGTGGCCGAGGACAAGGTGGTGCTCGATGGCAATCACCCGCTGGCCGGCATGGCGCTGCGTTTCTGGCTGAAGGTTTCCGAAGTGCGCGAAGCCACCGCCGAGGAAGTCGAGCACGGCCACGCCCACGGCGCCAGCGGCATCGAAGTGGTCGACGAGGACGACAGCGACGACAACCGCACGCTGCACTGAACGCCCGCCCCGGCAAAACCGGGAAGGAAGGGCGGTCCGCTTTCCGCGGGCCGTGTACGCCGCGCTGTCATCGCGCGGCGTCTGGCGAATTCCGGCAATGCCGGCGGCCTGACGGTCGCCGGCATTTGTCTTTTCAGGGCGCGCGCGGGCCGTCGTGCAAGGCGACCGAGAACAGCGCCGGGGAGTCGGGCGAGATCGTCAGCTCGGTCCATTGACGGGGCGAACCGACCGGCAGCGCGACCCGCGTGAAGTTGCGCAGCACCTTGCCTTGCGTATCGCGCAGCGGCGTATCGATACCGAAGCCGTTGTAGCTGCTGTGTACCAGCAGCACGCGCCCGCGGTAGTCGGCAACCAGCTCGCGCAGTTGACGCTTGATCTCCAGATACCCGTCGCGCTGCCGGCCGCGGATGAAGCCGTCGAGCAGCGACGGCTTGCCGCGCTTTTCCCAACCATTGGCGAACAGCGGATCGGCGTGCATGACCAGGACGATGCCGCTCATCTCCTCCTGCTGCGCGAGCGAGAAGGCGCGTGCCAGCCATTGCCGGTTGGCTTCGCGACGGTCCTCGAATTCGCCGTTGCGGCCTGCCTCGTAGCGATAGTTGTTGTTGTCGCCGGGCACATTCAGGCCGACCAGCAGCACATTGCCCAGCACGAGCCGGGCGTTCTCGCGGTAGCTGCGGAACTTGGCCTGGTCCGACTGACGCATCACCGGCAGCGCCTTCTCGCCGAGCGTACGGTCGTCCGGGAAATACAACTCGCGCAGCCGCGCCAGCCGCTCGTCCGGGTCGAAGCTGCCGGCTACATGCTTGCCACACTCGGCCCATTCCGTCTCGCCCGGCACGAAAAGCACCGGCACCGGGGACTGGTTCAGCAACTGCAGCCGTGAGCCCAGCAGCGGATCGCCGCAGGATTCGGTGTCGCCCTTGATGCCGCCGGCATGCACGACCAGATCGACCTTGCGCTGGGCGAGCGACTCCAGCAGCCGCTGCGTCGCGGGCTCCGCGTCCGGCCATTGCGGCAGGTCGGCCAGCAGGGCGATGCGAGCCTGGCCGGACGCGGGCGCTGCCTTGCGCGGCGCCGCGTCGGCGACGAGCGGCAACAGCGCAGCCGCCAAGGCCACCATGATCGCGAACCGGCACGCTGGAAGGGTCGGCTTGCGACCGGGGGCGGATGCGCGCCGAGCGGGCTGCGGCGCTTCGGCGTGCTGCAGGCGGGTCATGGGTTGCCTTGACGGCCTTCCTCGTACAACGACTTGAGCCGGTACAGCGCATCGAGCGCCTGGCGTGGCGTCAGGCTGTCCGGGTCCAGTTCGTCCATCGCCTCGCGCAGTGCCCGGTCTTCGGTGCCGCCGCGATGGTCGGCGTCATCGTTGTCGTCAGTCTCGCCGGGCGCCACGGCAGGCGCGGCAAACAGGTCCAGCTGCGGCGTGGGGGTCGAGTCGGTCGATTGCTGCTCCAGCCAGGCCAGATGCTTGCGCGCGGCACGGATCACCGGCTGCGGCACGCCGGCCAGCTGGGCCACCTGCAGGCCGTAGCTCTGGCTGGCGGGGCCGTCCTGCACGGCGTGCAGGAACACGATGCCATCGCCATGCTCGACCGCGGACAGGTGCACGTTGGCCGCCTGCGGAAATTCCTGCGGCAGCTGGGTCAGCTCGAAGTAGTGGGTGGCGAACAGCGTATGGCTGCGGTTGTGCGACAGCAGGTGGCGGGCAATGGCCCAGGCCAGCGCCAGTCCATCGAAGGTCGAGGTGCCGCGGCCAATCTCGTCCATCAGCACCAGGCTGTTGGGCGTGGCGTTGTGCAGGATGCCGGCTGCTTCGGTCATCTCGACCATGAAGGTCGAACGGCCGCCCGCCAGGTCATCGGCCGCGCCGATTCGGGTGAAGATGCGGTCGATCGGCCCGATCACCGCCTGCCGTGCCGGCACGTAGGCGCCGACGCAGGCCAGCAGCACGATCAGCGCGGTCTGCCGCATGAAGGTCGATTTGCCGCCCATGTTCGGGCCGGTGATCAGGAGCAGCTTGCGCGCCTCGGTCAGCCGGCAGTCGTTGGCGATGAACGGCGTCGATTCCGCGGCAAGCTGGCTTTCCACGACGGGATGCCTGCCCTGGCCGATGTCGATCGCGCAGTCATCGACGCGGGTCGGGCAGGTCCAGTCCAGTGTGCGGGCGCGTTCGGCCAGCGTGGCCAGCACGTCCAGCCGCGCCAGCGCGGCGGCAACCCGGCGCAGCTGGCCGATATGGGGCAGCAGGTCCTGCAGCAGCGCTTCGTACAGCTGCTTTTCGCGGGCAAGGGCGCGGTCCTGCGCGGACAGCGCCTTGTCCTCGAAGGCCTTCAGTTCCGGCGTGATGTAGCGCTCGGCGTTCTTCAGGGTCTGGCGGCGCCGATAGTCGTCCGGCACCTTGTCGGCCTGTCCGTTGGTGACCTCGATATAGAAGCCGTGCACGCGGTTGAACTCGACACGCAGGTTGGCGATGCCAGTGCGCTCGCGCTCGCGCGTTTCCAGATCGATCAGGAACTGGCCGCAGTTCTCCGAGATATCGCGCAGCTCGTCCAGTTGCGCGTCGTAGCCGCGCGCGATCACGCCGCCGTCGCGCACGGCAACCGAGGGTTCGGGCGCCACGGCCCGCGTCAGCAGGTCCAGGCAGGCCTGCGGGACGGCCAGTTCGCCCAGCGTCTCGCCGAGCAGCGGCGCGCCGTCGTCGGCGCGCACGCTGGCGGTGACCTCCGGCAGGGTCGCCAGCGTATCGCGCAGCGCCGAAAGGTCGCGCGGCCGCGCGCTCAGCAGCGCCAGCCGCGCGGTGATGCGCTCGACGTCTGCCAGCCGGCGCAGCTGCTTGCGCAGCGCCTCGGCATCCTGCGCGAGCAGGGCGCCGATGGCCTGCTGCCGCGCCTGCGGAATCGCCCGCTCGCGCAAGGGGTGATGCAGCCAGTGCCGCAGCAGGCGGCTTCCCATTGCGGTGGCGCAGGTATCGAGCAGCGAGAACAGCGTCGGCGATTCGCCGCCGCGCAGCGTCTCGGTCAGTTCGAGGTTGCGGCGCGTGGCCGAGTCCAGTCCGACGAACTCCGATTCCTGCTCGACGGTTACGCTTTGCACATGGCGCAGCGCCTGGCCCTGCGTGTTGGCCGCGTAGTTGAGCAGGGCGCCGGCCGCACCCAGCGCCGCGCCAAGCGCGCGGCAGCCGAACGGATCGAGGCTGGCCACCCCCAGCTGCTCGCGCAACCGGCGCGCGCCCGCGTCCTGGTCGAAATGCCATTCGGGCAGGCGCGACCGGGCGCAAGCCAGGGCCGGCAGCGGCATGCCGTCGGCATGCAGCAGTTCGGCGGGGCGGATCCGTTCCAGTTCGCGTGCCAGTTGGCCGGCCTCGCACTCCATCAGGCGCAGCTCGCCACTGGCCAGGTTCAGCCAGGCCAGGCCGGTCTTGCCGACGCCGCGGCGCGTGGTCTGCTGATGCACGGCCATCAGGAAGGTGTCGGCCTTGTCCGGCAGCAGCGCGGCATCGGTCAGCGTGCCGGGCGTGACGATCCGCACCACCTTGCGCTCGACCGGTCCCTTGCTGGCGGCGGGGTCGCCGATCTGCTCGCAGATCGCGACCGACTCGCCCAGCTTGACCAGCCGGGCCAGGTATTGGTCGACGGAATGGAAGGGGATGCCCGCCATGCGGATCGGCACCCCGTTGGAGCTGCCGCGCGCGGTCAGCGTGATGTCGAGCAGCCGCGCCGCCTTTTCGGCGTCGTCATGGAACAGCTCATAGAAGTCGCCCATCCGGTAGAACAGCAGCGTGTCCGGATGGTCCGCCTTGATGCGCAGGTACTGCTGCATCATCGGCGTTTCGCGGCCGGTGGCGCGGCTGGCGGTGGTCGGTTGTGCTTCGGTCTGGTCGAGCAAGCCTGGCTCCCTGTTGGCTCGGTTGGGCAGTCTCGCGGATGCAGAAGGGGGGCCATGCGACGAGGGCGCTTGCATCGCGCCCTCGCCGCCGGCGGAACGACGTCAGGCGGCGGGGCCGCCGTTGTCGATGGAGTAGGGCGACAGCAGGCGCACCATCTGCGCAAAGGTCTTCGGGTTGCCGGCCATCACTTCGCCCTGTTCCATCTGGCGCGCCTCGCCGGCGTAGTTGCCCACCAGGCCGCCGGCCTCGGTGATCAACAGCATGCCCGCGGCCATGTCCCAGGGCTTCAGGCCCGATTCGAAGAAGCCGTCCAGGCGGCCGCAGGCGACGTAGGCCAGGTCCAGCGCGGCGGCGCCCGGGCGGCGCAGGCCGGCGCAGTTCTGGGTCATCAGCGCGAACACCTCCAGGTAGGCATTCAGGCTTTCGAGGTTGCGGAACGGGAAGCCGGTGCCGATCAGGCAGTCCGCCAGCTTGTCGCGACGGCTGACGCGGATGCGGCGATTGTTCAGGAAGGCGCCGGCACCCTTGGAGGCGGTGAACAGTTCGTCGCGGGTCGGGTCGTAGACCACCGCCTGCGACGGGTTGCCCCGGTGCAGCAGCGCGATCGATACGCAGTACTGCGGGAAGCCGTGGATGAAGTTGGTGGTGCCGTCCAGCGGGTCGATCACCCAGGTGTATTCGTGGCCGTCTTCGCCTTCGGCCCAGGACTGGCCGGACTCTTCCGCTAGAATCGCATGATCGGGATATGCGGTCCGGATGACCTCGATGATCGCTGCTTCCGCCGAGCGGTCGACTTCCGTGACGAAATCGTTGTGCTGCTTGCGCGTAACGCGCAGGAGATCCACGTCCATCGAAGCGCGGTTGATGATGGAACCCGCCTTGCGGGCTGCCTTGACGGCGATATTGAGCATCGGATGCATGAAATCTCTCCAGGCCGACGCCGCGAACGGACTGGGCGCGGGGTCGGCGGACAACACAACGAATTGTAGAAGAACGGGCGCGCCAGGCTGTCGGCGGCTGGCTGACGCTGCTGCGGCAGCGGTCGGCTTACGCGGGCCGGCTTCCGCCAGTTACCCCCTTGGTGGGGCGTCGCGGCGGCGCGCCAATATGGAAGCCTGAATTGTATATGAACCCCGCATCGGACAGGGACGCCGGCGACAAGTTCGGCCGTGTGCGTTTCGTGCTGGTGGAAACCAGCCATCCCGGCAACGTTGGCTCCGTGGCCCGCGCGATCAAGACCATGGGCTTCGGCGCCGAGCCGGACTCGCTGGTGCTGGTGGCCCCGCGCGAGGCGCAGGTGCTCGCCCACCCCGACGCCGTGGCGCTGGCCAGCGGCGCGGACGACGTGCTGCGCGGCGCCCGCATCGTGCCGGATCTGGATACCGCGCTGACCGGCGTGGCCTTCAGCGTGGCGATGACCGCGCGCCAGCGCGAGTTCGGGCCGCCGCGCCTGCTGCCGCGCGATGCCGTGGCGCAAGGGCGTGCACGGCTGGAAGCGGTCCCGTCCGCGCGTATCGCCTTCGTCTTCGGCAACGAGCGCTTCGGCTTGCCGAACGAGGCGGTCGACCGCTGTTCGGCGGTCACGCATATTCCCGCCAATCCCGCCTATGCCTCGCTCAATCTGGCGCAGGCGGTGCAGTTGATCGCCTACGAGATGCGGCTGGCGCTGCTGGAGGACCGTGTCGCGGTGCCGGCGGACATCGGCTATGCCGGCGAGCCCGCGACCACCGAGCAGATCGAGGCGATGTTCGGCCATCTGGAACAGGGGCTGCATGCGATCGGTTTTCTCGATCCGGACAACCCGCGCAAGCTGATGCCGCGGCTGCGCAGGCTATTCGCCCGCGCGGGGCTCGAGCGCGAGGAAGTCAATATCCTGCGCGGCATCGCCAAGCAGATGCTCGCCAGCCGTGCGGCGGGGCAGGGCGGCGGGCGGGACGACGGCTGACCCGCCGCTGCCTGGCGCGCGGCCGGGCAAAACCCATGACGGCAGCGCGGCGCCAAATCCCTTACACTCGCTGCTCCCGGTTTTCCGCCCGCGCCTGGCACGGGCATCCCCACATCGCCACGCACCGGGGCAATCGCACACGACCAAGATGTTCTCTCGCCTGAAGGAAGATATCGACGCCATCATGCAGCGCGACCCTGCCGCGCGCAGCCGCTTCGAGGTGCTGACCTGTTATCCGGGTCTGCACGCGGTGGTGCTGCACCGGCTCGCGCATGGCTGCTGGAATGGTGGATGGCGCTGGCTGGGGCGCTGGATCTCGCACTGGTCGCGCTTCCTGACCGGTATCGAGATCCATCCGGGCGCCAGGGTGGGACGGCGCGTCTTCATCGACCACGGCATGGGCGTGGTGATCGGCGAGACCGCCGAGATCGGCGACGACTGCACCATCTACCAGGGTGTGACGCTGGGCGGCACCTCGCTGTACAAGGGGCAGAAGCGCCATCCGACGCTTGGCGCGGGCGTGGTGGTCAGTGCCGGCGCCAAGGTGCTGGGCGGCTTCACCATCGGCGATGGGGCGCGAGTCGGCTCCAACGCCGTGGTGCTCAAGCCGGTGCCGCCGGGCGCGACCGCGGTGGGCGTTCCCGCCCGCATCATCCTGCCCGACGCCCCGGCCGCGCAGCAGGGCGCGCGGCAAGAGTTCTCGGCCTATGGCATCACGCCGAACGCGGACGATCCGGTGTCGCTGGCGCTCAAGAGCCTGATCGACAATGCCGCCCAGCAGCACGAGCGGATCGAGGCGGTGCTGGCCGCGCTCGATCGGCTGGGCGAGCATCTGGAGAACACGCCCAATGACCGCTTCGATGCGAGTGAGCTGCGCCGTCTGATGAAGTGAGGCGGGCAGCCGCGAGCGCGGCTGCTTTCGTCGATCAATCGCCCTGCGGCAGCAGCCTGAAGCCGCGGTCATCCAGCTGCAGCACTGCCGCCCGTGGCCGCGCGCAGTCCAGGTCCCAGTCGGTCAGCACCCAGCGCACTCCGCCGGCCTCGTCGTGCCGCGCGGGTCGGTGGGTGTGTCCGTGCACCATCTCGGCGGTGCCGGTCTGTTGCAGCAGGGCTTGTACCGCGGCCGGTTCGACGTCCGCGTACACGGTCCGCTCGGCGTTATCCTGGCGCGACGCGCGTCCCGCTTCGCTGTCGGCGCGCAGACGCTGGGCGATGCCGATGCGCCAGCGCAGCGGCAGCGCAAGGAACAGCCGCTGCACCCACCGCTTGCGGGTCCAGTGTCGGAAGCGCATGTAGGCCACGTCGCCGGTGCACAGCATGTCGCCATGCGTCAGCACGATCCGGTGTCCCGCGCATTTGACCACCGTCGGGTCGTCCAGCAGCGTGGCGCCTGCCGCGCGTGCAAAGCGCCGGCCCAGCAGGAAATCGCGGTTGCCGTGCATCAGGTAGACCGCGACGCCGCTGCGCATCAGGCTGGCCAGTTGCGCGGCGATGCGCTGCGCGAACGGATCGTCGAGTTCCTCGTCGCCTACCCAGAACTCGAAGAAGTCGCCGAGGATGAAGAGGGTCCGCGCCTGCGACCGTGCCTGCTCGATGGTGCGCTCGAACGCTTCGAGCGTGCGCGGCATGCCGGGCGTCAGATGCAGGTCCGAAATGAACCACGCCGGCGCGTTCGCTGCAATCGCGGGAACGGCCGGCGCGGGGACCGGGGACGGTGGCGGCGTCACGGTGGACGCCGCTGGATCGAGACGCAAACTCAGTCGAGCACGACGGCCTTCTGGATCACGACGTCCTCGAGCGGCACGTCCTGATGGAAGCCGGCGCTGCCCGTGCGCACGCCCTTGATCGAATCCACCACGTCGGTGCCTTCGACGACCTTGCCGAACACGGCATAGCCGAAGCCCTGCGGCGTCGGCGAGGTGAAGTTCAGGAAGTCGTTGTCCACCACGTTGATGAAGAACTGCGCGGTCGCCGAGTGCGGTGCGTTGGTGCGTGCCATCGCCACCGTGTAGCGATCGTTCTTCAGGCCGTTGCCGGCTTCGTTCTCGATCGGCTCGTCGGTCGGCTTCTGCTTCATGCCCGGCTCGAAACCGCCGCCCTGGATCATGAAGTTCTTGATCACGCGATGGAAGATCGTGTTGTCGTAATGGCCCTTGCGGACATAGGACAGGAAGTTCTCCACCGTCTTCGGCGCCTTGTCGGCATCGAGTTCGATGGTGATGGCGCCGAGCGTGGTTTGGAGCTGGACCTTGGACATGACTTTCCTCTGTTACTTGATGATGGTGGCCGACTCGATGACGACCGGCGTGGCAGGCACGTTGCGCATGGGGCCATAGGCCCGGGTCGGGACCGTCTTGATGCGATCCACCGTGTCCATGCCTTCGATCACCTTGCCAAATACCGCATACCCGTTGCCGTCCGGCTGCGGGTAGTCGAGGTTCGGATTATCCACCACATTGATGAAGAACTGGGCGGTTGCCGAGTTCGGATCGCCTGTGCGCGCCATCGCGACGGTGCCGGCCTTGTTCTTCAGGCCATTGCGCGATTCGAGCGGAATTGGCGCGCGCGTGGGCTTCTGGTTCATGTCGCGATCGAAGCCGCCACCCTGCACCATGAAGCCGTTGATCACGCGGTGAAAGGTGGTGCCGCTGTAGAAGCCGGAGTTGACATACTCCAGAAAATTCTCCACGGTCTTCGGCGCGGCCTCGGGATAGACCTCGACGGTGAACTTGCCGGCGCTGGTGGTGAACTGCACGCGTTCGGCCTTGCCGGTGCTCGCGCCCGGTGCCTGGGCCTGGGCGACGGTGGCGCCGAGCGCCAGCGATCCGGCAAGTGCCGCGCCGGCCAGCGAACGCAGAAGAGAGCGTCGGGAAAGGGTCATCTGGGGCTCCAATATCGGCGCCGGTAACGGTCCGTGCCATCGCCTGGCGGTTGCTGCAAGGAGCGAGCGCCAGAGCGGGGACGGCTGTCACCGGCAGGTTGATGCAAAGGCTGTGCCGCGCGGGAATCAGTCGAGGTCGGGCCGCTGCGGACCGGGCGCGCTGGGCAGCTCGGGCGCCTTGCGCGGGGCGGGCTGAGGCTTGGCCGCGGCCGGTGCCTGCGCCGCCGGGGCCGGCTTTGCCGTAGCGGAAGCGGTATCGCGGACCGCGGCGAGGCCACGGCTGGCGCGTGCGTCGCCCGGATTGAGCTTGAGGGCTTGCGCGTACGACTGTTCGGCCAGGCGCCGGTAGACGTCGCCGAGGTTGCTGAAGCCGATGGCGAAGCCCGGGCGGGCCTGTACCGCCAGCAGCAGTTCGGCTTCGGCGCGCTTGAGGTCGCCCTGGCGTGCGTACAGCAGCGCAAGGTTGTTGTGCGTCTCGGGCAGTTCCGGGTAGTCCTGTGCCAGCTCGGTGAAGGCGCGCACCGCGTCGTCGTCGCGTCCCGCCTGCGCCAGCGCCCAGGCGCGCTGGAAGCGGGCCTGCACGTTGCGCGGGTTCTCGGCGATCACCTTGTCGTAGCGCTGGATCGCTTCGTCATAGCGGCGCTGCACTGCCGCCTGCTCGGCCTCGGCCATGCCGGGCTGGGCCGACGGGTGATAGCCGGTCGGCGCATTGGCCGGCAGGCCGAGCAGGCTGTCCTGTGCGGGAGCGGGCTCGCTCGCCAGCATGCAGCAGAGTGCCACGGCAACGCCGGACAGCACGAGGGCGCCACTGCGGCGCACGGCGGAGAAAGACAACGGCGAAACCAGGCTCGAGGTCGGGCTCATGTAGGTGCAGTCCTTTATACTTCGCGGCATTCTAGCAAAGGTGGTTCGCCCGCCGAGCTTGCGGCGCTTCCGGTAAGATACGGAGCTTGCCGAAGCCCGGGCAGAGCCACCCGAGCGCCTTGCCGTGCGGGGCCGCAACCTTCGTGCCGAGGCCGACCGGGGCGAGTCGCATCGGAGCCGGCACGGCTTGCGGCGCCGGCCCGCGCGGCTTTGCGGAAATCGATCGCCCCTGTCATCACCGTCAGCGGGAATCACCTCCACACCTCGTTTCATGCATCCACTGAACATCTACAACACCCTCGCTCGCGAGAAGCAGCCCTTCGTGCCCATCGAACCCGGCAAGGTCCGCATGTATGTCTGCGGCATGACGGTGTACGACTACTGTCACGTCGGGCACGCGCGGGTCATGGTGGTGTTCGACATGGTGCAGCGCTGGCTGCGCACCGCCGGCTATGAGGTGACCTATGTGCAGAACATCACGGACATCGACGACAAGATCATCCGGCGCGCGGCGGAGAATGGCGAAACGATTGGTGCATTGACCGAACGCTTCATCGGCTACATGCACGAGGATGCCGAGGCGCTTGGCGTGCAGCGGCCCGATCATGAACCGCGCGCGACGCAGTATGTGCCGCAGATGCTGAGCATCATCGGCAAGCTGCAGGCCAACGGACTGGCCTACCAGGCCAGCGATGGCGACGTCAATTTCGCGGTGCGCAAGTTTGCCGGCTACGGCCGGCTGTCCGGCAAGTCGCTGGAGGATCTGCGCGCCGGCGAACGTGTTGCCGCCAACGATGCCAAGCACGATCCGCTGGACTTCGTGCTGTGGAAGTCCGCCAAGGAAAGCGAGCCCGCGGAAAGCAAGTGGGATTCGCCGTGGGGATCGGGGCGTCCGGGCTGGCATATCGAGTGCTCGGCGATGAGCTGCGCGCTGCTGGGCGAGCACTTCGACATCCACGGCGGCGGCGCGGACCTGCAGTTCCCCCACCACGAGAACGAGATCGCGCAGTCCGAGGGCGCCAGCGGCAAGCCGTTCGTCAACGTCTGGATGCACAACGGCTTCGTGCGCATCAACGACGAGAAGATGTCCAAGTCGCTGGGCAACTTCTTCACCATCCGCGAAGTGCTGAAAGCCTATGACGCGGAAGTGGTGCGCTTCTTCATCCTGCGCGCCCACTACCGCAGCCCGCTGAACTACAGCGACGCGCACCTGGACGATGCCCGCCACGCACTGACGCGCCTGTACACCGCGCTGAAGGACGTGCAGCCCGACGACGGCGCGCTCGATTGGGACGAGCCGCACGCGCGCCGCTTCGCCGAGGCCATGGGCGACGACTTCAATACCCCGATCGCCGTCGCGGTGCTGTTCGACCTGGCCAGCGAAGTGAACCGCACCGGCTCGCCGGCCGCGGCGCGGCAGTTGCGCGGCCTGGCGGCAACGCTCGGCCTGCTGGGCCGCGATGCGCACGCCTTCCTGCAAGGTGGCGCGGCGCAGGACGGTATTTCCGCCGAGGACATCGAAGCGCGCATCGCAGCGCGCCGGCAGGCCAAGGCCGAGCGCAACTTCGCCGAGGCGGACCGCATTCGCGCCGAGCTGCTGGAAGCGGGAGTCGTGCTGGAGGACAAGCCGGGCGGCGTCACCGAATGGAGGCGCGCTTGAACGCGGTAGCTCGCAAGAGCGCTGCGAAGACGCAGGCCGCGCCCGAGCCGGCTGAAAAGCAGCCGGGGCGAGCCACTGCGGCTGCGGCGGCGGGCAAGGCTGCGGGCAAGGCCGACGACGCCGGCGCGCAGAAGCCGGCGGTGAAGCGGGCGAGCGCCGCGAAGCCTTCCGCAAAGACCGCGACAAAGACCACGGCAAGGTCCGCCGCAAAGTCCGCTGCTGTTGCCGGCGACGCGCCGCCGAAGAAGGCGGCACGCACCCGTGCCGCTGCCGCGCCCGCGCTGCCCGAGGCCGAGGCGCTGCCGTTGCCGGTGGAGACGGTCGAGGGCGCGGTGCGGCCCGCCTACTGGGACGAGGCCTGTGCCGACCTGATGAAGCGCGACCGCATCCTGCGCAAGCTGATCCCGACGTACGGGCCGGCGCATCTGGTCTCGCGCGGCGATCCGTTCGTGACGCTGGCGCGCTCGATCGTCGGCCAGCAGATCTCGGTCAAGGCGGCGCAGGCGGTGTGGGACCGGCTGGTCGCCGCCTGCCCGAAGCTGACGCCGGCGCAACTGCTGCGGGCCGGCCCTGAAAAACTGGCCGGCTGCGGGCTGTCCAGACGCAAGGCCGAGTACATCGTCGATCTGGCCGATCACTTCAAGGCCGGTCGCGTCCACGTCCAGAGCTGGGCCGAGATGGACGACGAGGCGGTAATTGCCGAACTGACGCAGATCCGCGGCATCGGCCGCTGGACCGCCGAGATGTTCCTGATGTTCAACCTGCTGCGGCCCAACGTGCTGCCGCTGGACGATATCGGCCTGATCAATGCCATTTCCGCCAACTATTTCAGTGGCGAGCCGGTCACGCGCAGCGAAGCCCGGGAAGTCGCGGCCAACTGGGAACCGTGGCGCACGGTCGCGACCTGGTACATGTGGCGCAGCCTTGACCCGCTGCCCGTCACTTACTAGGCTGGCAAACATTGGCCGGCCCCGCGGGCGGGACGCCGATTTCCGGTAGAATGCGCCCCTTCACAGACAGGTACGTGTGATTCAATGAAAACCACCTTCCTGGATTTCGAACAGCCGATCGCCGAACTCGAGGCCAAAATCGAGGAACTGCGCTTTGTGCAGGACGACTCGGCAGTCGATATTTCCGAAGAGATTTCGCGGCTGGCCGGCAAGAGCCAGCAGCTGACCAAGGACATCTATGCCAACCTGACCCCGTGGCAGGTGGCGCAGATCGCGCGGCACCCGCAGCGTCCCTATACGCTGGACTACGTGCGCGAGATCTTCACCGATTTCCATGAACTGCACGGCGATCGTGCCTTTGCCGACGACCTGTCCATCGTCGGCGGCCTGGCCCGCTTCAATGGCCAGCCGTGCATGGTGATCGGTCACCAGAAGGGCCGGGATACCAAGGAGCGCGCGCTGCGCAACTTCGGCATGTCCAAGCCGGAAGGCTATCGCAAGGCGAAGCGGCTGATGGAACTGGCCGACAAGTTCGGCCTGCCGATCTTCACCTTCGTCGACACGCCGGGCGCGTTCCCGGGCATCGACGCGGAGGAGCGCGGCCAGTCCGAAGCGATTGGCCACAACCTGTACGTGATGGCGGGCCTGAAGGTGCCGCTGATCGCCACCATCATCGGCGAAGGCGGCTCCGGCGGCGCGCTGGCGATTGCGGTCGGCGACGTCGTGCAGATGCTGCAATTCGCCACCTATGCGGTGATTTCGCCGGAAGGCTGCGCATCCATCCTGTGGAAGACCGCCGAGAAGGCGCCGGAAGCCGCGGAAGCGCTGGGGCTGACCGCGCACCGCCTGAAGGCGCTGGGCCTGATCGACAAGATCGTCAACGAGCCGCTGGGCGGCGCGCATCGCGATCCCAAGGCAATGGCGGCCATGCTCAAGCGCTCGCTGGCCGAATCGCTGCGCCAGTTCCAGGGCATGAGCGTGCCGGAGCTGCAGGCGCGCCGGCACGAGCGCCTGATGGCATATGGCAAGTTCAAGGAAACCGGCACCCAGGGCTGATTCCACGATGCCGGTTGCGTCCGGGGCGCCCGGCGGCGCCGACTGGACCGATGCCTTGAAGGAAAGGGTCGCACAGGCCATGCAGGCTTGTGCGGCCCTTGTCGTTTCCGGGCAGGGGTCGACTGGCGGCGAGGCGGGCTCCGCCGGGGCAAGCATTGCCGTCGCACTGTCCGGCGGGCGCGATTCGGTCGCCTTGCTGCATGCCACCCGGGAAGTCCTTGCCGAGTCCGGCGAGGGTGGTGCCGCGCCGCTCGCGCTGCACGTGCATCACGGCCTGCAGGCGCAGGCCGATCAGTGGGATGCCTTCTGCGCCGGCCTGTGCGAACGGTGGCAGGTGCCATACCGTTGTGCACGCGTTGCCGTGGTGCCGGTGGCCGGAGAGGGCCTGGAGGCGGCCGCCCGCCGCGCCCGTTACGACGCGCTGCAGCGGATGTGCCGGGAGGAGGGGGTGCGCTACCTGCTGTTCGCGCACCATCGCGACGATCAGGTCGAAACCGTGTTGTTGCGGCTGTTCCGCGGCAGCGGCGTGCATGGCCTGGCCGGCATGCCGGCGATGCGGCCGCTGTCGGCCGACAGTGACACCTGGTTGCTGCGCCCCTGGCTGGAGTTGCCGCGCAGCGCCATCGAGGCGTATGCAGAGCGCCAGGGCCTGCGCTGGGTCGACGACCCCTCCAATGACGATCCTCGCTTCGCCCGCAACGCGCTGCGCCAGCATCTGCCGGCGCTGGCCGCGTCCTTTCCCTCGCTGTACGCCAATGTCGCGCAGGCGGCCGAACACCTTGGCTCGGCGGCCCACGCGCTGGACGCCCTCGCGCAGCGGCAGCTCGCGGCGATCCGGTTCGCCGGGCGCGACGAGGACACCTATTCCGAACTCGACATCGCGGGGCTGATGGCCCTGCCGGAGGCGCATGCCGATGCCGTGCTGCGGTTGTGGCTGCGCCAGTGCGGCACGCGGGCGCCGAGCACGGCGCGGCTGGCCGCCATGCGGGCCCAGTTGCTTCGAGCAGCGGCGGACGGCGGCGGGCAAGGCGCCGCGCTGCGCCACGATGGCCTCGTGCTGCGCCGCTTCCAGGGGCGGCTGCTGGCGTGCCGGACCCCGGTGGCCCCGCCCGCCGTCGCGGTGACCCTGTCATGGCACGGCGAGGCGACGCTGGCGGTGCCGCAGTGGGGCGGCGAGCTGCATTTCCTGCGCACCGACGCGGGATCGGGAGGGGTGCCGGAAGCGGTGCTGCGCCGGTCCCTCGAGGTCGGGCCGCGGCAGCCCGGCGATCGCATCGTGCTGCGTCCGGGCGGGCCGGCGCGAGCGCTCAAGCAGGCCTATCAGGAGGCCGGCGTGCCGGCGTGGCGCCGGCCCTTCCTGCCGGTCGTGCGCGCGGGCGGGCAACTCGTGCTGGCGGCCGGACTCGGCATGCACCACCGTTGGCCGGTCGATGCGAACCTGCCGTGCTGGCGGGTCGAATGGCGGCCCGCGGCCGGGTTGGCGCCGGCGCCGACAAACGAGGCGGGTTAGCCGCCGCCCGCGCGCCAATACCGAAAATTCAGGCTGTCACCGACTTGACAGGGCGGAAAACCTCGGGTTTTTCGCCTTGCCTGACACCTTCGCTTCGTGTATTTTCGAAGGCTTTGCAAAAACGCTGGCGTCTACAACAAGATGGCTCTCATCGTTCACAAATACGGCGGCACTTCGATGGGTTCCACGGAACGCATCAAGAATGTCGCCAAGCGCGTGGCCAAGTGGCACCGCGCCGGTCACCGCGTCGTCGTGGTGCCTTCGGCCATGTCGGGCGAGACCAATCGCCTGCTGGGACTGGCCAAGGAGATTTCCCCCGAACCCAGCCCGCGCGAGCTGGACATGCTGGCGTCGACCGGCGAGCAGGCAAGCGTTGCGCTGCTGGCGATCGCGCTGCACGGAGAGGGCATCGACGCCGT
This sequence comes from Cupriavidus sp. AU9028, assembly GCF_019795295.1. GTDB lineage: Bacteria > Pseudomonadota > Gammaproteobacteria > Burkholderiales > Burkholderiaceae > Cupriavidus. The sequence goes on from NZ_JAIMCG010000017.1 coordinate 52,341, forward strand.
CAGCTACACCGGCTGGCAGGTCCCGGTCAAAACCAATTCCGCCTACACCAAGGCCCGCATCGAATCGATCGACGACCAGCGCATCCTGGCGGACGTCGACGCCGGTCGCGTGGTCATCATCACCGGCTTCCAGGGCATCGACGAGCTGGGCAACATCACCACGCTGGGTCGCGGCGGCTCGGACACCTCGGCGGTGGCCATCGCCGCGGCGGTCAAGGCTGACGAGTGCCTGATCTACACCGACGTGGACGGGGTCTACACCACCGACCCCCGCGTGGTCGAGGACGCCCGCCGCCTGGACCGCATCACCTTCGAGGAGATGCTGGAAATGGCCAGCCTCGGTTCCAAGGTGCTGCAGATCCGCTCCGTCGAATTCGCCGGCAAGTACCGCGTCAAGACGCGTGTGCTGTCGTCGCTGACCGATCCGATGTTGCCGCTCGAGCAGGAAATGCAATCGGGCACGCTGATTACTTTTGAGGAAGACTCTGACATGGAAGCCGCCGTCATTTCCGGCATTGCCTTCGCCCGCGATGAGGCCAAGATCACCGTTCTCGGCGTGCCGGACAAGCCCGGCATCGCTTACCAGATCCTCGGCCCGATCGCCGACGCCAACATCGACGTCGACATGATCATCCAGAACCAGTCGGTGCAGGGCAAGACCGACTTCACCTTCACCGTGCCGCGCGGCGACTACCAGCGCGCGCTGGCGATCCTGAACGACACCGTCAAGGGCCATATCGGCGCGGAGAGCGTCTCGGGCGACCCGAAGGTCTCGAAGGTGTCGGTGGTCGGCGTCGGCATGCGCTCGCACGTCGGTATCGCCAGCCAGATGTTCCGCACGCTGTCGGAAGAGGGCATCAACATCCAGATGATCTCCACCTCGGAAATCAAGATCTCGGTGCTGATCGACGAGAAGTACATGGAACTGGCCGTACGCGCGCTGCACAAGGCATTCGATCTCGATCAGGCCTGAGCACTGGCGGGGCGGGCGTCCGCGCGGTGATTTTCATCGCGGCGGACGCATCGAATGCGATTTGTCATCGATTCGTCGTTGACCAAACGCAACAGCCTCGCTAGAATGTGCGCTTCGTTGTGCGGGCTCCCTCGTGCAACGCAAGTTTGGGAGACGTGGCCGAGAGGTCGAAGGCACTCCCCTGCTAAGGGAGCATCCGGGCCAAAACCTGGATCGAGGGTTCGAATCCCTCCGTCTCCGCCATTACGTTGGTATTGGCGGCGGAACCCCGGAAGATCGCGGTCTTCCGGGGTTTTGTTTTTTGTGGCCTGAGAATTTCGGATGTTCTCCCTCTCTCACTTGGGGGAGAGGGGCGGGGAGAGGGCAGGGGCAGTCGATCTGCGGTGTCGCTCGATCGAGCGCACGATGCCCTCTCCCCCGGCCCCTCCCCCGCAAGCGGGAGAGGGGAGCAACCCGGCGGGCTGCCGGTGCTTACGACACCTTCGTGCCCGTTACCGCGGCCACCTTCCCCCAGCGTGCGATCTCGGTCTGCAGGAAGCGCGTGAATTCCGCCGCGCTGCTGCCCACCGGCTCCAGCCCTTCATGCTTCAGGCGCTTCTGCATCGCCGGCGAGGCGACCGCGGCGCGCACCGATGCCTCCAGATCCTTCACCAGTTCCGGCGACATGCCTGCCGGTCCCAGCAGTCCGTACCACGAGCTGTAGTCGAAGCCGGGCAGCACGTCCGCAATCGGCGCGAGATCGGGAAACTGCGCGATCCGCTTGGTGGTGCTGATCCCCAGCCCCTTGATCTTGCCGGCCTGCAACAGCGGCTGCACCGTGGCGACGTTGCCGAGCAGCAGGTCGGTCTGGCTGGCGATGACATCGGACACCGCCGGTGCCGCGCCCTTGTAGGGCACGCTGATCAGCTCGATGCCCGCTTCGCGCTCGAACATCGCGCCGGCAAGATGGTTGGCGCTGCCGACGCCGGCAACACCGATGCTGAGCTTGCCCGGCTTCGATTTGGCCAGCGCGATCAGCTCCCTGACGTTATTGACCCCAAGGCCGGGACGCGAGACCAGGATCAGCGGCGAGCTGGCGATCAGCGAGATCGGCGTGAAGTCCTTCAGCGGCTCGAACGGCTTCTTGTCGAACACCGCGGGATTGATGGCGTGGCTGGTGTAGCAGAGCAGCAGCGTGCCGCCATCAGGCGCGGCGTTGGACACCGCCGTCGCGGCGATGTTGCCGGCGGCGCCGCCCCGGTTCTCGACGATGAACGATTGCTTGCGCCGCTGTTCGAGCTCGGCGGCCAGGGAGCGCGCCACCAGATCGGTGCCACCGCCCGGCGTGGCGCCCACCATGACCTTGGTAACGTTGGGGCCGGCGTATGCCGCGCCGGGCAGCACGGCGGTGGCGGCCATCAGGGCCAGGAAGTCGCGTCGTTGCATGGTTGTCTCTCCGTTTCTATCGTTATGGGTTTGTCTGTTGGGCAGCAGTCAGCCAGGGAAGCCGTACAGCGCAGCCGGGTTGTCGACGAGGATACGTCGGCGGATGTTCTCGTCGGGCACCCAGCGCACGAACTGGTCGATCAGTTCGCCATCGTCGGGCACGGTCGCGGGCGCATGCAGGGCGGGGTGCGGCCAGTTGGTGCCGAAGACCAGCCGGTCGGGGCGCGCATCGACGAGCGCGCCGACGATGAGCGCCATGTCCTCGTTCTGCCCGCCGGCATCGGAGCGCCGGTACCAGCTGGAGATCTTCGCCCAGCAGTCATCGCGCCCGCGCAGCAGCCGCAGCATGGCCTGGAAGCCGGCGTTCGCCGGACCTTCGCTGCCGCGCACGCAGCCGAGGTGATCGAACACCAGCGGCACCGGCACGCGAAGCAGCTCGTCTTCGAGTTGCGCGATCTCGTCGGCCTGCGCGACATGGACCTGCACATGCCAGCCGAACGGGCGGATACGCCCGGCGAAATGCGCGATGGCCTGCGTGCCGCCGTAGCCTTTCACATGGGTGGATACGCGAACACCCCGCATGCCGCCGGCATGCAGGGTGTCGAGTTGTTCGGCGGTGACATCGGATGGAAGTCCGGCCACGCCTCTGGCGCGATGCTGGCCCAGTCTGGCGATGACATCGAGGGTGAGCCGGTTGTCGGCGCCATAGACACTGGCGCTGACCTGTACCGTTCTGCTCAGCCCGACCTGCTCGCACATGGCAAGGTACTGCTCCAGATCTGCCCGTACCGGCGTGTATGAGCGCTGCGCCACCAGTGGGTAGCGCAGCGGGTCATCATAGACATGGCAGTGGCAGTCGGTGGCCCCGGGGGGCAGGGTCCATCGCGGGCGGGATACCTGCTGCCGTGGCGGCAGGCATACCGGCGCCGCGCCGTCTTCTGTCGGCGTCATGCAGTCTCCTAATGCTGTGCGGTGATATTGGCCTCGCGGATGACCTTGCCCCACTTCTCGGTTTCCCGCTGCAGGGTCTTGTCGAATTCGGCGGCGTCGCCCGCATGGACATCGGCGCCGAGTTCGCGGAATTGCCGGGCGACATCCTCGCTCGCGAGCGTCTTGCGCAGGGCGGTGCCGACCGTGGCGATGATCTCCGGCGAGGTGCCCTTGGGGAACATCAGGCCAGTCGTGGTCGCGGCCTCGAAGCCCGGCAGGCCGCTTTCGGCGAGCGTGGGCAGGTCCGGCATCACGGAGGTGCGCTTGTCGGTCGTCACGCCCAGCGCCTTGAGCTTGCCCGCGCGGATCTGCGAGATCGTCGAGGCGAGCTGATCGAAGGTGAGATCGACATGGCCGCCCAGCAGATCGGCGACCGCCAGGCTGCTGCCCTTGTAGGGAACATGCAGCAGCCTGGTGCCGCTCTGCTTCTGGAAGTACTCGCCGGTCAGGTGCGCCGCGGTGCCGACGCCAGCGGTGGCGATGGTCAGCTTGCCGGGATTGGCCCGTGCATAGGCGATGAACTCCGCGACATTCTTCGCGGGGATCCCGGGGCTGACGGCGAGCACCAGCGGGGCACGTGAAATCGGGCCGGCGGCGACCAGGTCGCGCTCGGGCGTCAGCGATGCCTGCGGGTTCAGCGCCTTCAACGGGGCCAGCGCGCCGGTGGAGGCCAGCAATGCGGTATAGCCGTCGGGCGCGGAACGCGCGACCAGTTCGGCGCCGACCAGGCCGGCCGCGCCGGCACGGTTCTCAACCACCACGCTCTGGCCCAGCGACTTCGACAGTCCCGCGGCAACGATGCGCGCGGTGGCGTCGATATTGCCGCCCGGCGGGAACGGCACCACGAGTTTGATCGGCTTGTCGGGATAGGCGGCCGCTGCGGCAGTGGTGGCGGCGCAAAGAAGGGCGCCAAGGAAGGCGCGCAATTGGGGCTTCATGGGGTTGTCTCCCTGTTTCTAATGATTCGGCTTGGGGCTGCCGATGTCTTGCCGTCGTCCCCGCGCAAGCGGGGACCCAGTGGCTTTGAAACCGCGATAGGGCGGGAAGGAAGTCGCTGGGTCCCCGCCTGCGCGGGGACGACGAGGTGGTTGCTGCAACTGCCGGAGGTCAGGCGGGATCGTCTTCGGCGTACCTGCGTCCTCTCTCCAGCAATTCGGGCGTTCCAATCAGCCCGTTCAACGCATCGAAGTCGTTCATCTCGTCCTTGAACCCGCGCGTGCTGCCGTCGGCCTTGAGGCCGGCGAAATAACGCTGCAGCTGGCGCGAGGCGAAACGCACGGTGCCGCCGGGGTAGATCACGATGCGATAGCCGCGCGCACCGAGTTCGCCGGCGCTGTGGATCGGGGTCTTGCCGCCTTCGACCATATTGGCCAGCAGCGGCACGCGGGAGGCAAAGCGGCCGCAGACGCGGTCCATGTCGGCGGCCGATACCACGGCCTCGATAAAGAGCGCATCCACGCCGCATTCCAGATAGGCTTCGGCGCGTTCGATGGCGGCTTCGAGTCCTTCCACCGCCACCGCGTCGGTACGGCCGAGGATCAGCGTGTCGGCGCTGTGGCGCGCGTCGAGCGCGGCCTTCAGCTTGCCGCACATCTCGCGCACCGGCACCACCGTCTTGCCGGCCAGATGACCGCAGCGCTTGGGAAAGCCCTGGTCCTCGAGCTGGATCATGGCGGCGCCGGCACGCTCGAAGGCGCGCACGGTGCGCTGGGTATTCAACGCATTGCCGTAACCGGTGTCGCCGTCGACGATGATCGGCAGCGACACGCGATCGGCGATGCGGGCGAGGACATCGGCGGTCTCGCTGGCGGTGGTCAGCCCCACATCGGAGCGGCCGAGCAGGGTGTAGGCGACCGCGCCGCCCGACAGGTACAGCGCTTCGAAACCGGCCTGTTCGGCCAGCAGGGCGGACAGCGCGTCGTAGACGCCCGGCGCCAGTACCGGCTCGGACTGGCGCAGCCTCTCCTTCAGGGAAGCGCTTTGCGCTACGTTCTGCATCGCCGGCTCCATCAGGCGGATGCCATGTCGGCATTGGCGGCGGCGACGATGCGCGCCATGTCTTCCTGTCGCACCTGCGGCTGCCACGGCTCGTAGGTCATCCCCAGTGCCGCGGCCTGCCGCTTCTCGTAAGCGAGGAATTCCTGCGTGATCGCGCTGCCGCGCACGCCGCCGCGCACCGCACCGGGCCGCACGTCGCCGAAGTACTCCTTCCAGTTGTCCGGCAGCGGTTGCGAGCCGGGGACCGACAGCCACAGGCGGAACAGATGGCGCTTGCGGTCGGGTTCGTCGAAGTCCTCGAAGGGCGTGCGCGAATGCAGCGTGACGTAGTTGTTCAGCAGCTGCATGTCGCCTTCCTCCAGATCCATGGAGTAGCACAGCAGTTCGCTGGGCATCAATTCGTCGAGCAGGTCCAGCGCCTCTTCCTGTGCGCGGGTCAGGCGCGGCACTTCCGGGAAGTCGCGCTGCGCGGCGACGGTGTTCTTGCGGTTGGCGCGCGCGGCGAAGAACTCCGGGTGATTGCCGAAGATCGGGCAGCGGTAGTAGGGCGGCTGCACCGGGTCCTGGGTGCCCTGGTAGCTGTGGAACCAGGTGCCCTTGAGGACCGGAATCAGGTCCGGGCGGCGGCGCTCGACTTCCTCGTACAGCGCAATCGAGCTGATGACCTTGCTGCTGCCGCCGGACTTGGCGGTGCGCCGGCACAGCAGCCCGACCACGTCGCAGGAGTCCTGGTGGAAGTCCAGTCCCGCGTTGGTGTTGTAGCCACGGCCGCCCTTGACCTTGTATTCGCCGCCTTCATTGCGCACATCGTTCATGAACTGGCTGGCGCGGTTCTGCGTGCGGCCCACGCCCATGTAAAGGCTCATGCCCCAGTAGGCCAGGCGCGCTTCCTCTTCGGTCCACTCGCCGACCGGGAAGCCCTTGACCAGGCACATGCCCCAGCGTCCCTGGGTGGTGTCGATGGCGCGCTTGAGCACGTCACGCGCGGCGTCGTTGAGCGGGAAGTCCGCCTGCTCCATCTCGAGCAGCGGCTTGTTCAGGGTCCTGGCGTGGTTCAGCGCCTCGCGCATGCCCTGGATTTCGGCCTCGGAGAGGCGCAGGATCCAGGAGTTGTCTTGGCGGACCTGCTGGGCGGTCCAGGCTTGCGGGCGCTGGGAGGCGGGGGTACCGGACATTGAGGGGGTCTCCACTTGTGGTGCGGGTTGTGCGCGTTGTGCGGGTTGTGCATCGATGTGAAGACAGTCTATGGTCTGGCGTATGATTAAAAAAGCGAACTTATTTGAGACTCCTCATAAGAGTTTTTGATGAAGCTGGAAACCTTTCATACCCTTGAAGCCGTGCTGCAGACCGGCACTTTTGCCGCCGCCGCGGGCCAGATGAACCTCACGCCCAGCGCGGTAAGCATGCAGATGAAGCAGCTGGAGCAGTATCTGGGCAAGCCGCTGTTCGACCGTTCCGGCCTGCAGGCGCGGCCCAACCGGCTGGCGCACGAGGTGTCGGACGCCATGCGGCAGGCGCTGCTGAACCTGGAAGCACTGCGCGCCAGCAGTGGCCTGGCGGTGGAGGGCGTGGTGCGCGTCGGTGTCATCGAGTCCCTGCAACCGGTGGTGCTGCCGGGGCTGCTGCGCCATCTGCGCGAGCGTCATCCGCGCCTGGAGCTGCGCCTGGTGCGGGGACGCAGCAGCACGCTGACCGCGGCGGTGAAGGCCGGCGAGATCGACGCCGCGCTGGTGGCGCAGCCGGTCGATGGCGGCTCGGTGCGGCTGCGCTGGACCCCGATGCTGCGGCGGGAGCTGGTGCTGATCGCACCGCCGGGCGCCACCGAGGGCAATGCCGGCTCGCTGTTCCGGCTGTACGACTGGATTCGCTACGACCGCCATACGGTGACAGGGGCGATGGCCGTGCAGTACGTCAACAGCCATATCCCCGAGATCCGCGGCACGCTGGAGTTCGACAGCGCCCCGGCCATCGTGGCGATGGTGCACGCCGGGCTGGGGGTGTCGATCGTGCAGACGCCGGACCCGGTAACCCTGCAGAGCTACCCGGTGCGCATCGTACGGCTTGGGCGTGCGGCGCCGGTGCTGACGCTATCGATGGTCACGCGCAAGACCGACGACGACAATCGCTCGGTGGAAGCGGTGCGCGATGCCATGCGCATGACGCTCGGGACCTTCCAGCGGCAATCGGTGGCCGCGGCGCATTGAGGTCGCAGGGCCGCGGAAGGGACGTGCAGCGACAGCTTCCGGAATTTGCCGACAATCGGGCGGCGTTGCAGATTGAATGATGACGGGTTTGAACTGTTCGAATTGCCGAACTGAACATGCCCGATCGCCTCTTCTCTCCGCTGTCCTGCTTCTCCCCGCGCAAGGTAGTTCCGGAATTGCCCCTGCATGAGGGGACCATCCCATGGAAAGGGTACCGGGTGACCCTCGTCGCGACGCCGAGTGGCGATGTCGAGGCGGTGCAGTCGGGGCGCCCCCCGTCGCTGACGTTATGGCAGCGCTTCCTTTATCTGCTGCGATCGCTGTTCGGGCGGCCCGGTGGAAGCCGGTGGCGGTTGTCGGAGCGAGAGTGCGGCGAGGCACACGCGCTTCTCGCCGTCCTGCGGCGCCGCAGGGGCCTGCCCGCCCCTGCGGTGAGCGCGTCGCCGAAGCCGAGGCCCGGCAGTCCTGTGTCGTGCAGTGGGCGATTCCCGGGCAGGATGCCCGGCCTGCAACTTGTCCAGTTGCCCGTGGAATGTCTTTGGAGGGTGGTGCGACGCCTGGGGCTTCACGATCTCCTGCGCATTTCGCGAGCGAGCCGGCAGATGCACGGCATCTTCCGTCGCTACTCCGCATTGCTGCTTCTGCCGGCCCTGTACTGGGAACGCGGCACGCTGGTGAAAGACGAGGCGCACTTCCGCGCCTTGCTCAAGACGGTCAGCGACGCTCCCATCCGAGACGCCGAAAAGGTGGTGGCGCTGCACGCGATGGCGGTGAGCCTGGCGCGGTTCCCCTGCAACTCCGCACCGGCACTGGAGCTGCTCGACGTGCTCGTGCGCCTGTCGCCGAGGGCACTGATGAAGACGCGCCTGGCGGTACCACGGGCGTGGAGTATCGCCGCGGCAATCGCGTTCGCGCTATACCGGCAAGGCGGCGTTGACTTCCTGCATGATGCAGTGCTGGAGAGGCTTGGCCGGCTTTCGGTGGAGGTGCGAAGCCAGGTTGCGCTCGGTTATGCCGAGCAGTTGCACGTCATCTGCATGCAGACCGGAGACCGTGAGACGCGTGTTGGCATGGCGCCCATCGCTGGGCTCGTGCCGGCCAGGATTGCGCAGATGCTGGCAGCAATCGAGCGATCCTCCGAACCCGTGTCGCTGGCGGAGCGGGTTGCGCTGCTGCGGCAGGCCATCGATTCCAGGTGGGAAGCGCGCATCATCACCTGGCTGCTGGAGGTCTGGGTGCACCATATCGACGACGACGAGCCCCTCGAGCACGCGCGGGCCATCTGGCAAGCCATCGCGCATTGGTTCCGCGTGGATCCGCCCACCAGCCCGCTGCTGCAGCCCTGGGCTGCGCGGCTCGAGCTGGCGATCGCTGTCTGCCTGCGATTGACACTGACCGGCGAGCCGGGACAGGAAGCGCTGCTCGTCGAACCATCGTCCCTGCCGTCGCCAGAGGCGGCTGCGGCATTGCAGTTCGCACACGTCGTGGTGGCGACCCGGGTCGCCGTAAGCGAAGACGGGCCGCTGCTCCGACATGCCGAGGCGATGGTGCAGGACTTGCCGCCGGCGCTGCGGGAAGCCGGGCGTTGTCTGCAAATTGTCCTGGCAGCGCGGGACGCAGCGACGATACGCGTCGCGATCCGGTCCTGTCAGCGACTGCAGTCCAGGGAGCGTTATCCCGTGCTGCAATGCATCTTGGCATCGGTGTGGAACCTGCCGGAGGACGAGCGCGTGCCTGCTGCCGCTGCGGTATTGCACGCCTTCCTTGCCTTGCCGCCAGCCGAGCGGCCCTGTCGCTACGACGCCCCGGCCCTGCTGGAAGTGATGAAGTCCTTTCTGCGAGCCGTGCCCGCCTGGTGGTGGACCCCGTGCAATGGGGAGATAGCCGACTTCCTTCTGGCGACCGCCCGGTCCCTGGTGGAAGCCGAGCGGCGCGTCATGCTCGCTGTCATCGAGGAAAGCCTCTACATCGTGCCGGAGGAAGCGAGGCACGACCTGCGGCAACGCCTGCTCGTCATGCGGTAGAGCCCTCGTGCTGGTTCCGCTCACGGGGAGCCGCATCCTTCGTTTCCGTCCCGAGGTGCGCAAGCAGGACCTCGATTGGATGCCGCAATCTCTTGTCCGAGAATCGCTTCACCTGGCTGCGGCACGAATAGCCGGTCGCCAGCCATTCGCCACCTTCGTCATCGGCTTGCTGCATCAGCGGCTCCCAGCTTTGGCCATAGATCACGCGGGAGGTTGCCACATTGCGCGCTTCGTGCCCGTAGGTGCCGGACATGCCGCAGCAGCCGGTCGCCTGTGGGAGCAGCCGAAGCCCGGCGCGGGCGAACAGCGCCGGCCATAGCGCGGCGGTGGCGGGGGAGGTCGTCTTCTCGGTGCAATGGGAGAGCAGCCGATAGGTGGGGAGCGCGGGATCGGCCTTCGCTTGCGCGTGCGGCCAGGCCTGCATCAGCCATTCCTGCGGCAGCAATACCGGCGGGCAATCGGTCGCGCCATCGGTCTTCGCGTATTCCTGCCGGTACACCAGCGTCATGGCAGGGTCCAGGCCCACCATCGGAATGCCGCTCGCGGCGAGCGCCTTCAGCATGGCCGCGTTGCGACGCGCGGCACGGGCAAAGGGCTGCAGGAAGCCCTGCACCTGCAGCGGCTTGCCGTTGGGCCGGAAGGGCGCCAGCCACACGGTATAGCCCAGCCGCACCGCCAGCTCCACCAGGGCTGCGAACACCGGTGTGTCGAACCAGCGGGTGAAGGCATCCTGTACCAGCACCACGCTGCGGGATCGCTGCGCGTCGGATAGCGCGGCCAGGCCTTCCGGGCTGGCGTCGCGCACGTCCAGCCGGCGGCGCAGCGCACCGAGATCGAAGCGGCTGAGCAAGGGACTGTCGACCATGCCGGCGTGGCGTTGCAGCGCGCGGCGCACCAGCGGGGAGGACATCGCCGCGTTGTAGGCGCGCGGCATGCGCGCGAGCCAGGGCAGGGTGGTTTCCAGCGAGCCAATCAGGTAGTCCTTCAACGGCCGCGCATAGCGGCTGTGATATCGCTCGAGGAACCGCGCGCGAAACTCCGGCACGCTGACCTTGACAGGGCATTGCCCCGCGCAGCTCTTGCAGGACAGGCAGCCCGCCATGGCTTCGTAGACTTCATGGGAAAAGTCCTCCCGGTCGCGGCGCGTATTGCGCCAGCGCGTCGGCAGGCTGCGCAGCGCGGCCACTGCGCCGGTCTGGACCGGCCGCAGCACGTCCACGCCGGCCGCCTGCTGCAGGCGCAGCCATTCGCGCATCAGGGAGGCGCGCCCCTTGGGAGAGTGGCGGCGCTCGCGCGTGCCCTTCCACGACGGACACATCGCATCATCAGGATCGAAGTTGTAGCAGGCGCCATTGCCGTTGCAGTGCATCGCGGTGCCGTAGCTTTGCCAGACGCGCTCGTCGATGGTCCGGTCCGCATCCCCTCGCATCGGCACTTCGTCGATCCTCAGCAACGGGGCCTGGGGCACGGTGGCGGGCGTGGCGATCTTGCCGGGGTTGAGCTGGTTGTAGGGATCGAACGCCGCCTTCAGTTCCTGCAGGGCGGGATAGAGCGGGCCGAAGAACTTCGGTGCGTACTCGCTGCGAACGCCCTTGCCGTGCTCGCCCCACAGCAGGCCACCGTAGCGCTGCGTCAGTTCGGCCACGCCATCGGAGATGGTGCGGATCATCGCCGCCTGGGCCGGGTCCTTCATGTCCAGCGCGGGCCGGACGTGCAGCACGCCAGCGTCGACGTGGCCGAACATGCCATAGCGAAGGCCGTGGCTGTCCAGCAGCGCGCGGAACTCGGCGATGTAGTCGGCCAGGTTCTCCGGCGGCACCGCGGTGTCCTCGACGAACGGTTGCGGGCGCGCTTCGCCCTGCACGTTGCCCAGCAGGCCGACGGCGCGCTTGCGCATCGCGTAGACCTGTTCCACCGCCTTCTGGCCGCGCGCGATGGTATGGCCCAGGCGCATCACGCTGTTGTCCTGCTGCAGATGGGCGACGAAGGCGGCGACGCGCGCATCGAGTTCGTCGGCGTCGTCGCCGCTGAACTCGATCAGGTTGATGCCACGCGTGGGCGGCTGGGCGTCGCCTTGCGGGAAGTACTGCGCCACGCCGGTCCAGACGATGTCCTTCATCGCCAGCATCAACACGGTGGAATCGACGGTCTCGATCGACAGCGGCCGATGCGCCATCAACGCTTGGGCGTCGCGCAGCGCGTCCATGAAGCCGGCGTAGCGCACGTTGACCAGCACGGAATGCCGTGGGATCGGCAGCACGTTCAGCTCGGCCTCCACCACGAAGGCGAGCGTTCCCTCGGCACCGCACAGCACGCTGTTCAGGTTGAAGCGCCCATCGGGCTCGCGCAGATGGGCCAGGTCGTAGCCGGTCAGGCAGCGGTTGAGCCTGGGAAAGCGCGCCGCGATCTGCTCGCGCCGGGTTTGCTCGATCCGTGCCGCACAGCGGTAGGCGTCGCCGATGCGGCCGGGCTGCTCCAGCGCGCTGTGCAGATCCTCCTCGCTCAGCGGCCGGCTTTCGAAGCGCTCCCCGCCGAGCAGCACGCAATCGAGCGCCAGCACGTGGTCGCGCGTCTTGCCATAGGTGCAACTGCCCTGGCCGCTGGCATCGGTATTGATCATGCCGCCAATGGTCGCGCGGTTGCTGGTCGACAGCTCCGGCGCGAAAAACAGGCCGTGCGGCTTCAGCGCGGCGTTAAGCTGGTCCTTGACCACGCCGCCCTGCACACGTACCCGGCGGGCGGCCGGATCGATGGCGAGGATGGCATTCATGTGGCGCGACATATCTACCACGATCCCGTCGGTCAGCGACTGCCCGTTGGTGCCGGTGCCGCCGCCGCGCGGCGCCAGCGCGATGGCGCGGTGCGCCGGTTCGCCGGCCACCCGCGCCAGGACCTGCACGTCGGCGGCGTCGCGGGGGAAGACGGCCGCCTGCGGCAGGCGCTGGTAGATCGAATTGTCGGTGGCCAGTACGGTGCGGTCGGCATGGCGCACCGAGATCTCGCCGCGGAATCCGCTGGCGCGCAGTGCATCGAGAAACGACCGGTACGCCTGCGCGGTGGGCTCGGGCGGCAGTACCGGGGCGATCGCGGCGGCAGACGAAGGCCGCGCGGCGGGAATGACGGTGGTGGGCAAGGCAGGCATGCGGCTGCGGCGATCCAGGGGATTCATCATACGTATGATGTTACAGTAACAGCCACCGCGCGCGAGCGGATATGCTTCACGTTTTCCTGCCCGCCAATTCCACCGACGCCTCGTTGCCCATGCAGCCGCCTTCGCTCTCCCTTCCCGAACGCGTCTACGCCACGCTTTCCGCGCAGATTCGCAACGGCAGTCTGCCGCCCGGCACGCGCCTGCCGATCGAGCCGGCGCTGTGCGAACGCTATGGCGTCAGCCGCACGGTCCTGCGCGAAGCGATTGCCCGGCTGAAGGCGGAAGGGCTGCTGGACGTACGGCAGGGCAGGGGCACCTATGTGCTGCCCGCCAGCGCCGCCACGAGCTTTCGCTTTGCCATCGACGGCGCTGGGCAGGCCGAGCAGATCGCGCAGATCCTCGAACTGGCCGAATTGCGGCTGGGCGTGGAGATTACCGCGGCGGGGTTGGCGGCCCAGCGTCGCAGCAAGCCACAACTGGCGCAGCTCAAGCGCTGCCTGGATGCGATGGAGGACGCGGTGCGCAACGGCACCGATGGCAGCGGGGCAGACCTGGCCTTTCACGCGGTGGTCGCGCAGGCCACCGGCAACTCGCAGTACCGGATGTTCATGGATTTCCTCGGCGGGCGTTTTGCCACAGCCATTGCCACATCGCGGTTGCACAGTGCGCACCGGGGCATGACCGAGGAAGCGCAGCGCGAGCACCGGGCGATCTATGAGGCGATCGCCGCTGGCAAGCCCGCTAGCGCCGAGCGTGCGATGCGGCGGCATATCGAGGCGGCCGCGGCCCGCCTTGCGGACGGACAGCCGGCCCGTGCGAAGGACCAACGGGGGCAGTCAACAGCACAATGATGGCCCATGGTCGGGCTCGGCCATACGGTTCGGAGCAGATCAGATCGCAGCTTCAGGGCAGCGGTGAAACCATGCGCGAGATCGTGAGCAATGTCACAACGGGTGAGATGCGAAGGCGGCGCGCTTCCCCTTAATCCAGTTTGAACGTGCGTACCACGGCTGCCAGCCGGCCCGCCTGATCCGAGGGCGGTTCCTTTTTCCGGGTTATCCCGCGGCCGGGTAAATCCTGATGCGATGCTCGGCTTTCCTTTCCTTTCTAAAAGTAATTCGAACGCCATTTTTGCGCGTCGGTGCCCTTATAAATAGCGCCTGTAAAAGCACATCTGGCAGAGCGGTGTTTATCCCTACTCAAGGCCCTCATTCCTACGCCGTAAATCCGATGCATCCGTCAACTGCATTCGGTTCAGCACGAGGGACCTTCCATGCTTTCTTCGCTCCGCGCGCGCATCGTTGCGCTGTCTGTGGCCATCGTCATCGTGGCGCTTGCCGCCAACGCCGTCGTCAATCACGTGGTGGCCCGCGCCCACAATGACGAGGCCATCGTCAACAACCTGAGGGCGGTACAGTCGGGGCATGTGCAGGCCATTGCGGAGTGGGTGGCGGCGCATACCCAGAGCATGGCCGCCATGCAGGACGCCGTCATGCAGGACGATCCGGTTCCCTTGCTGAAACTCGTCTCGAATGCCGGCGGTTTCCTGAATACGTTTGTCGGCTTTCCGGACAAGCGCCATCACTTTTCCAACCCGGAAGGGGTGAAGCCGGGTTTCGATCCCACCAGCCGGCCCTGGTTCAAGCAGGCGTCCGCCGCCGGCAAGCCCATCGTCACGCCGCCCTACGTATCGGCGAGCACCGGCAAGATGGTGGTGACCTTCGCCGTGCCGATCATCCGCGACGGCAGCCTGCGGGCGGTGGTCGGCGGCAACGTGCAGATGGAAGGCGTGGTGGAGAACGTGCGTTCGATCCATCCGACGCCTGCCAGCTTTGGCATCCTGGTCTCCCGCAGCGGCCAGATCGTCGCGCATGGCGACGACAAGCTGATGCTCAAGCCGATCGGCGATCTGATTCCCGGCCTGGACGGCGACAAGCTGGCGGCACAGATCGACGCGAGCTCGCCGCTGGAAGTGTCGGTCGGCGAGGAGGCCAAGCTGCTCGGCGTGACGGCGATCCCGGGCACGGACTGGATGGCGGTGCTGGCACTGGACAAGGCCGAAGCGACGGCCGGCATGCGTTCCGTGCTGATCGCCTCGGTGATCTCGCTGGTGGTGGTGGCGATTGCCGCTGCGCTGATCATGGCCGCCGTGACGGCGGTGTCGTTCCGTCGTCTGTCGTTGATCCGCGATGCGATGGCGGCGATCGGCAGCGGTGACGGCGACCTGACGCGCCGGCTGCCGGCGCAGGGCAAGGACGAGGTGGCGCAGATCGCCGCCGCCTTCAATACCTTCGCCGACAAGCTGGTGCGCGTGATGCGGCAGATTCGCGAGACCAGCGAATCGGTGCACGTGGCGGCCAACGAGATTGCCGAGGGCAACGCCGACCTGTCGCGCCGCACCGAATCGGCCGCGGCCAGCCTGGAGGAAACCGCGGCGTCGATGGAGCAGATTACCGCGACGGTCGGACAGTCCGAAGCGTCCGCCCGCGCGGCGGAACGCTCGGCCAGCGAGGCACAGCGGGTGGCGACCACGGGTGGCAGTTCGATCAGCGCCGCCGTGACGACGATGAGCGAGGTCGAGCAGGCCGCGGTCAAGGTATCGGACATCACCGGTGTGATCGACGGCATCGCGTTCCAGACCAATATCCTCGCGCTGAACGCGGCAGTGGAAGCGGCCCGTGCCGGCGAGCAGGGCCGCGGCTTCGCGGTGGTGGCAGGCGAGGTGCGTGCACTGGCACAGCGCAGCTCGCAGGCGGCCAAGGAGATCAAGACGCTGATCGAATCGACCGTGAGCAGCGTGAACACCGGGTCGCAGCAGGTACAGCACAGCGGCGAGACCATGCGCGAGATTGTCGGCAACGTCGGACGCGTGACCTCGGTCATCTCCGAAATCCTGCATGCCGCGCAGGAGCAGACGCGTGGCATCCAGGAAGTGAACGCGGCGGTCGGTCAGCTGGACCAGATGGTGCAGCAGAACGCTGCGCTGGTGGAGCAGTCCACGGCCGCCGCTGCCACGCTGCAGGATCAGGCCGGACGACTGGCCAGCGTGGTGCGCACCTTCAAGCTGGACTGATAGGGCAGGGCGACCGTAGCGACAGCCCGCCCGCAAGGGTGGGACAAACGGACCCGCGGCACAGCTGCGGGTTTTTTTGCTTTTGTCGCACCTGCACGCTGCATCTGGTGCAGATACGAAAATCGAAACCCATTTGACACCGCCAGCGTGGGGCCAAATGCGCAAACATTGGGCTTTCCGGAATCATTCACCTGTCCGTTCATGCCTGTGTCATCCTGCTTTCCGCTTGCCGCTGGTCTCGCCCGTCGTCTCTTCTCCCGCTGTTGCGGTTCACTGCCAGACAATTTGCACCCCATGCATGAGGGCTATCGGCAGTGGCGAGGCTACTCGGTCCGGTTTTTTTCGTCGGCGGGAAACGGGATCTATGCATCCTGCGAGCGGCCGCCGGCGTCGGCCAGTGTCTTCGAGAAGTTCGCGTACCTGATTCGTTCCCTGTTCCGCCTGCAGGGAGGGCAGTGCTGGAAGCTGTCCATCGACGATACCACGGACGTGTACACAGAGCTGGGGTGCCGGGCCAGCAGCACCGGCCATACGGCGACTTCCGCCGCCGGCAGGATGGCGGGGCCAGCCGCGGTACAGCCTTGGCCGAGCAATGCCGAAAGCGGGCCAGCGCCTGTACCGGCGCGGGAGGCGGTGCAAGAAGCGGTGCAAGAAGCGGTGCGAGAAGCGGTGCAGGTAGCCGCGTCATCCCGACGGCCGTCGTTCCAACCGCGGAATGGCAGAATCAGCCAGCTGGTGCACGCCGACCGGGACGGAGAGGCATCGCCCGGGACATCGGGGCGGGAAATGCAGGCGGATGGTCCCGCGCCCGAGCAAGTTTCGCCAGACTCGCCTGTCCCGGCAACGCGCCCGCGGGGCCGCGCCAGCCGGGTCGAGCGCAGCGTCGCCATGCCGCCGCCCATTCCGCCGTGCACGCCTGCGGTCGAGGCTGCCACCACGCCGACGACGATGCCGCCGACAGCGGCAGTCGACGCGCCTGAACGCCCCACCGGCGCGCAGGAAGCGATCGAAGCGGCGAGCGGGAGCGAACCGTTGCAACGGCTTGCCGGTCGGCTGCGTCGTTGCTCGGCCGATGCATTGCGCCGTGTGGTCAGCACCATCTGCTCGGTGCCGGACAACGGGAAGGACCTCATCGCCGCGGTGGCACCGTTCGCGGCGTCTGCACGATCGGAGCAAGCCGAGGCGCCACCGTTGCCGCGGCTACAACTGGAGATGCAAGCCTGGCAAACGGTGGAGACGACGCGAGTCGTCAGGGACAAGCCGCTGGTCGATTTCGCCGCCAGATTGATGTGCGCCTGCAATCGAGAGGGTGACGACAGGACAGTCGCAGCGGGCTTGCTTGACTGCATCGCCAGCCTGAGCGCATGCCACTCGAGTCTCAGGCCGGACGCGGCGGTCATCTTGCTCGAGTGCATGGCGCAGTGGCTGTCAAATCCCCGGCAGCGGCAGTCGCCGCAGTTGCTGCTGCTGGCCGGCAGTGTGCTGGAACAGGGCCTGTCATGCAATGACGCGAACGACCAGGCTCTGGCGTTTCGCCTGCAGACGTTACCGGCTCGGCTGCAGAATGCGCCGGCTGCACTGGTGCTCGCGTTGGCGATTCATCTGCCGCAGCTACCGCAAGAATCGCGCGTCGCTCTGATGGCCAGCCTGCTGCAAATGCCCGTCACGACGCCGCCGTCGATGGCGGAATCCATCCGCATCCTGCTGGAGGCATACAGCGCGGGATCGCAGCGGACCTTTACCAGACTGGTGGAACGCGTGGACTCCCTGTCCCCTCGTTACCAGCCGCTGTTGCTGGCCGCCATGGCGTCGACCTTGCACCATCGCCCGGGATTCGACCGAACCGAAGGCGGAGTGGCGATCGTGCGGGCGTGCGTAGCGTTGCCGACGGAGGGCGAGGGGAGTCCTGACCCGGATGGGCCAGGGTCGATGGCCACCATCGTCAGCCGCGTCGTCCGTGCGATGCCAGCGTTGCGTGGACTTGCACGCGACACCGCTGTGATAGACCGCCTGCAGGCGTGTGGCGATGCGCTGCCCGAGGCACGCAAACGGGCCTTCCTGCAGGCGCTGTGGGAGGCCTTGGCATCGAGCGAGCCCGAGACGGTCGCCCAGCCGGCGGCCGGCGTCGGGACCGAGTGAGAGAACGGCCGGGGCCTGCCCTGCTCAGACGACCTTGCCCGGGTTCATCAGCCCCATCGGATCGAGCGCCTGCTTGATCGACGTCATCAGCGCGATCTCGACCTCGCTCTTGTAGCGCTTGTTCTCCTCGCGCTTGAGCTGCCCCAGGCCGTGTTCGGCGGAAATCGAGCCCCCGTGCGCGTCGACGCTGTCGTGGACGATGTGCTTGATGGCGTCCTCGTTGGCGAGAAAGGCGTCGTGGTCCTGGCCCAATGGCGGCGAGACGTTGTAGTGCAGGTTGCCGTCGCCCAGATGACCGAAGGTGATCATTCGCACGCCGGGGAAGGCCGCCGCGATCCTGGCGTCGGTGGTCTCGATGAAGTCGGCGATGCGCGAGATCGGCACGGCGATATCGTGCTTGATGTTCTTGCCTTCGTCGGCCTGCGCCAGCGGAATGTGCTCGCGCAGATTCCAGAAGTCGCGCGATTGCTGCACCGACTCGGCCACCACGGCATCGAGCACGATGCCCGCTTCGAAGGCGGCTTCCATCAGTGTCTCGAAGGTATTGCGCGCATGTGCCTCGCTCTCGTTGTCCGACAGCTCCAGCAGCACGACCTGATCGTGCTGCTCGGCGAATGGATAGCGCATCTGCGGGTAGTGATGGGTCACCAGCGACAGGCAGATGTTCGACATCAGCTCGAATCCGGTCAGCATCGGGCCGGCATGCTGCTGCGCCGTTTCCAGCAGCTTCAGCGCGGCACGCGGATCGGCGACGGCGGCCAGCGCGGTGACGCGGGCGCGGGGGGCGGGGTACAGCTTCATCACCGCGGCGGTGATGATCCCGAGCGTGCCTTCCGCGCCGATGAACAGATCGCGCAGATCGTAGCCGGTATTGTCCTTGCGCAACCCGCGCAGCCCGTTCCAGATCTCCCCCGAGGGCGTCACCACTTCGAGTCCGAGACACAGTTCGCGGGTGTTGCCATAGCGCAGCACCGCGGTGCCGCCGGCGTTGGTCGACAGGTTGCCGCCGATGGTGCAGCTGCCTTCCGCCGCCAGGCTCAGCGGGAACAGGCGGTCCTGCTCGCGCGCGGCTTCCTGGATCTGCTGCAGGATCACGCCGGCTTCGACGGTGATGGTGTTGTTCAGCGGATCGACCTGGCGGATGCGGTTCAGCCGCTTCAGCGACAGCACCACCGATGGGGTCACGTGGTCGGGCGTCGCACCGCCGCAAAGCCCGGTATTGCCCCCTTGCGGCACGATGGCGAGCTGGTGGGCGTGGCAGGCCTTGACCGCCGCGGCCACCTCTTCCGTCGAGCCGGGCAACAGCACGGCCACGGCATCGCCGGTGAAGCGGCGGCGCCAGTCGATCAGGTACGGCGCCTTGTCGCCGGGTTCGGTCAGCACATGGGTGGGACCGAGGGCGGCGCGGCACAGCGAGAGAAAGGACTGCAGGCGGGAATCGGATGCGGCGTTGCTCATGACCTTGCTCGTGGGTGGGTTGGGCGCGGATGGGGAAGGCACGGTGCGGCGGTGCGGTTCATGCCGGCCCGCTGCTCGGTTTCGACCTGGCACGCGCCCGGCGCTTGTACGGGCGGAGATAGAAAATGATGGCGAAGAAGTAACACAGCGTCAATGCGACTTCGACCCATGCCAGCAGCGACGACGGTGCGCGGTCGCTCGCGCCGCGCACCACGCCTTCGGTGAAATACAGCAGGATCAGCATGGTCGACCACTGCATGGTGTAGCGGTCGCGCGCGAACAGCCCGCGCAGGGGCAGCAGCAAGGGCAGCGCCTTGAGCAGCAGCCACGACCCGCCCGGGCGCAGCGGGGCCAGAAACCACTCCCAGGCGACGGCCAGCGCGATCAGCGCGAGCCAGCTTGCCAGGCCGGTGCGGTAGAGCAGGGAGTTGTGCAGGTCGGCGTCGCTGCGCCGCGCCAGTTCGGCATCGGGGACGTCCGGGACGCGCATGCGCTGCCCCTTCAGCGCGCGGCGGCAGCGGGGGCGACGCTGAGCCGTAGCGCGGTTTCCGCCAGGCGCTGACCCATGGCGATCGCCATGGTGGCCTCGTCGTCGCTGACCGCGCGGGCATTGTCGCCGCCCGCATGATGGCTGGGGCCGTAGGGCGTGCCGCCCCCGCTGGTCGTCATCAACGGCGTGTTGCCGTAGGGCAGGCCGAGGACCAGCATGCCGTGATGCAGCAGCGGCAGCATCATCGACAGCAGCGTCGCCTCCTGTCCCCCGTGCAGGCTGCCGGTCGAGGTGAATACGCAGGCGGGTTTGCCGGTCAGCGTGCCGCCCAGCCACTCCGCGATGGTGCCATCCAGGAAGTACTTCATCGGCGCGGCCATGTTGCCGAAGCGGGTCGGGCTGCCCAGGGCCAGGCCGATGCACTCGTGCAGGTCGCGCAACTCGACATAGGGCGGGCCCTCGTCGGGAATGTCCGGGGCGGTCGCCTCGCATACCGTGGAAACCGGCGGCACGGTGCGCAGCCGGGCCTGCACGCCGGGGACCCGCTCGATACCGCTGGCGATCAGTTCGGCCAGCTTGCGTGTGCTGCCGTGTCGGCTGTAATAGAGAACGAGTACGTCGGGCATGTGGAAGTGGACAGTGGCGGATAGCCGGATGATGGTACCCCGAGGCCGACAGGGGGAACGTCGTATTATAGTGGCGGCCTCATCGCTTGCCGCATATCGGCCGGTGCCGCCGCCGCCACGCAGGCCTTCCCCGCCGGCATGCGCTCGGCGCAAGCGCTGCGTCAACGCCTGCGCCGGTCTGACGCCCGCCGCACCGTCCGGTTGATTGCCACGCTTCTGGAGCCAGCAGCACCCATGTCCGCCGCCTCGCCTCTCTCGCGCCTCGTCCGCTTGCGGCGCGAATGGAACCTGCAGAAACTGCGGGCGCTGCTGCGCTACGCGCGCCGTCGTGCCGCCGAGGACAGGCTGCCGCAGGTCGCGGCCAGCCTCACCTTCACCACCGTGCTGTCGGTGGTGCCGGTGCTGACGGTCGCGTTTGCGCTGCTGGCCGCGTTCCCGATGTTCGGCGACTTCCGCGCCGCCATCGAACGCTTCCTCTTCAGCAACCTGATTCCCGGCAACCTGACCGACATGATCACCGGGTATCTGGGGCAGTTCGCGCGCAATGCGAAGGGCTTGACCGCGGTGGGCCTGATCGGCCTGATGCTGACCGCGGTGCTGACCATGCTGACCGTCGAGGACGCCCTGAACGCGATCTGGCGGGTGCGGCAGAAGCGGCGGTTCGCGCAGCGGGTGCTGGTGTTCTGGGCGGTGCTGACCTGCGGGCCGGTGCTGATCGGCGGCAGCCTGTCGATCAGCTCGTACCTGATCTCGGTCTCGGCCGGCTACGTCGGCAACCTGTCGCTCGGCATCAACCTCGCCGTCAGCCTGGCGCCGGTCCTGCTGTCGGCGTTCGCGTTCACGCTGCTGTACACCACGGTGCCGAACGCCTACGTCGAATGGCGCGATGCCGCCATCGCCGGCCTGATCGCGGCGCTCGCCTTCGAGTTTTCCAAGCGCGGCTTCGGGCATTTCGTCACGCGCTTCCCAACCTATACCGCGGTCTATGGCACTTTCGCGGCGCTGCCGATCTTCCTGCTGTGGATCTACCTGAGCTGGCTGGTCACGCTGCTCGGCGCCACCATCGCGGCCAATCTTCCGGTGGTCCGCCGCGGCTACTGGCGCCGCCGCACCTTCGCCGGCAGCGAGTTCTACGATGCGCTGGGCGTGCTCTATGTCCTGTACCGGGCGCAGGCGCAATCGCCGCGCAGTGTCGGCGAGCTGGACCTTGGACGGCGGCTGCGGGTCGAGGCCGACTATCTGTCGGATCTGCTGGCCCGGCTCCAGTCGATGCATCTGATTGGCCGCCTGCAGCGCGATCGGGGGCAGGTGCACTGGGCGCTGATCTGCGATCCGGCGCGCGTGCCGCTGCGCCTGCTGCACGACCGGCTGGTGCTCAACCTGGCGCGGTTGCCGCGCACCTCGCTGGCGCAGCAACTGCAGGGCGCGGAGGCGTTGCGGCGGGTGCTGGAGAATCCGCTGCTGGACCAGAGCCTGGCGGAGATCTTCGAGCAGGCGGCGCCGGCCGACGAGCCGCGCCGGCGCACGCTGGAGGTGGTGCCGCCGGGGTGGCACGGGCAGGTCTAGCGCCTGCAGGGATGCCAGCGCTCGATGTCCTCTCCCCCGGGCTCTCTCCCGTGCGGGAGAGGGGAGCGAACCCCGTAGCGCCGGGTATTCGGCCGGTTTTGCCCCTCGCCCCTTCAAGGGGAGAGGGGTTGGTCTTCAGCCGGCCCCAGCACCGGCCACCACCCGCCGCGCAAATCCCGCCATCGCATCCAGTACCGCATCCGGCTGCTCGCCCATCAGGTTGTGGCCGGATGGCACTTCCACCAGCGTGGCTTGCTTCATCCGCGCGGCGAGGGCGCGCGCCGAGCGGGCCGGCGTCATCATGTCCTTGCTGCCCGACAGCACCAGCGCCGGGCACGACACGCTGGCCGCGGCCTGTTCGCCGTGGGTGTAGGCGTTGCAGGCCTGGAAGTCGTTGTGAAAGACCTGCGCCTGCGGGTGGCGCGCGCTGACCCGTTCCATCAGCCGGCGGTTGACCCCCTGCATCCAGAAGCCCGGTCCCGGCGACGACGGCTTGTTGGCGAGGCTGGAATGCGACCACGCATTCACCATCGCGATGGCCTCGTCCTCGCGTTCGCGGGCGGCCTCCAGCAGCGCGTCGGACACCTTCATCGGAAAGGCGGTGGCGAGCATGCCGATGCCGCGTACCCGCTCGGCATGGCGTGCCGCGCATTCGAGCGCGATCAGCGACCCCATGCTGTGGCCGAACACCAGTACCGGTCCCTGCGCCTTCGCCGCGTCCGCAAGCGCCATCGCCCAGTCGGCCATCTGCTCGACGGTGGGCAGCGGCGCGCCTTCGCTGCGGTTGTGGCCCGGCAGGTCCACGGCCAGCACGGAAAAGCCGTGATGCGCGAACCAGCGCGATTGCAGCCCCCAGACACTGTGGTCGTTCTGCGCGCCGTGGATCAGCAGCACGCAGGGCAGGGTGGGATCGAAGGGTTTGCCGCCGGTATAGGCGTAGGCGCGGCGGCCGTCGATGTCGAGCTGCATCAGGCGTTTCCTCCCTTGTCCATGGACTTCTGCGCGGCCTTCAGGCCTCGCTTGAGATCGTCGATCAGATCGTCGGGGTCCTCCAGCCCGATCGACAGCCGGATGGTGCCTTCGGCGATCCCGGCTGCGCGCAGGGCGTCCGCATCCATGCGGAAGTGGGTGGTCGAGGCGGGGTGAATCACCAGCGAGCGTGCGTCGCCGACATTGGCCAGATGCGAGAACAGCGCAAGGCTCTCGATGAACCGCTGGCCGGCCACGCGGTTGCCCTTCAGGTTGAAGCTGAACACCGCGCCACAGCCGCGCGGCAGCAGGCGTTTGGCGAGCGCGTGGTCGGGGTGGCTCTCCAGTTCCGGATAGCCGACCGACTCCACCATCGGGTGGCCCGCCAGGAAGCTGACGATCCGGCGGGTGTTGTCGATATGGCGGGCCATCCGCAGCGGCAGGGTCTCGATGCCCTGCAGCAGTTGCCACGCCGCCATCGGATTCATGCAGGCGCCGAAGTCGCGCAAGCCCTCGCGTCTTGCCCTCAGCAGGAACGGCGCGACCGGGCTCTCCTCGGTAAAGACCATGTCGTGAAAGCCGCCGTACGGCTCCGACAGTTCCGGAAAGCGGCCGGACGCATCGAAGTCGAAGGTGCCGCCTTCGACTAGTACGCCGCCGATGGTGGTGCCATGGCCGCCGAGGAATTTGGTGGCCGAGTGATAGAGCAGCGCAGCGCCATGCTCGAAGGGCTGCATCAGCCAGGGCGTGGTGAAGGTGGAGTCGACCAGCAGCGGCAGCCGGTGCTCGCCGGCCAGCTGTGCGAGCGTGGGGATGTCGAGCACGTCCAGCCCGGGATTGCCCAGCGTCTCGCCGAACAGCAGCCGGGTTTCGGGCCGGATCGCGGCGCGCCAGGCATCGATGTCCCGCGCCGGCACGAAGGTGGTCTCGATGCCGAAGCGGCGCAGCGTGTAGTGCAGCAGATTGTGCGAGCCGCCGTACAGCGCGGCGGAGGCGACGATATGCCCGCCCGCGCCCATCAGCGTGGCGATGGCCAGATGCAGCGCGGCCTGTCCCGATGCAGTGGCGATGGCGCCCACGCCTGCCTCCAGCGCGGCGATGCGTTCCTCGAACACGGCCACGGTGGGGTTGGAGATGCGGGAGTAGACGTGCCCCGCGCGCTCCAGGTTGAACAGCGAGGCGGCATGTTCGCTGTCGCGGAACACGAACGAGGTGGTCAGGTGGATCGGCGTGGCGCGCGCCCCGGTGGCGGGGTCGGGCGCCGCGCCGGCATGCAGCGCGAGGGTGTCGAAGCGAGGATCGAAGCGATTGTCGGACATGGCGGTTCCAGTCAGGTGCCATCCCGGCGCGCACGGCGACAGGCGTGCCGGCAGCGCCCCGGGGGGCTGCGTTCGGTACTGCGTCTTTGCTGCTGAGGTTTGCTGCCGAGGTTTGCCGTCGAGGTTCCCCTGGCATGCGGGCGGGGCGCCGCGCCGGCCAGCGGCTTTACTTGGCCGCCCGCTTTCGGCTAGCATCGCGCAAATTGCAGCCCCGGCACAAGGTACCGGGCGCTGCGCCCGCTGTCACTGCGGGCTTATACTGCAAGCGCCTGGCGAGCGCCGGGCCGAACCGGATGCGCAGCCCGAGCCGGCCCGCCCGGGGCGCATCATCCAGCGGAGACGACCATGAAAGTCAGCGACATCCTGCAGATCAAGGGCAATACGCTCTATACCGTCAAGCCGGATACGTCACTACTGGAGGCCGTCAGCACCATGGCCGAGCACGACATCGGCTCGCTGGTGGTGATGGAGTTCGGCGACCTGGTCGGCATGCTGACCTTCCGCGAGATCATCCAGACGCTGGCGGCCAACGCCGGCAATGTCGGCACCGCCACCATCCGCAAGGTGATGGACGACGCGCCGCTGACCTGCACGCCCGAAACCGATGTCAACGAAGTCCGGCGCATGATGCTGGAGCGGCATGCCCGTTATATGCCGGTACTGGACAGCCGCACGTTGATGGGCGTGATTTCGTTCTATGACGTCGCCAAGGCGGTGGTCGAGGAGCAGAGCTTCGAGAACCGCATGCTCAAGGCGTATATCCGCGACTGGCCGGAAGAAAAGGCCAGCTGAAGACGGCAGGCTGCCGGCAACGCGGTCCCTGGCAGTCCCGTCACGTCCGTCTGCGCTTGCCTGCCGCTGCATCTTGCCGGCAGGGCGCGCCGGTGCGCCTGGGCGCTTCCGCCCGCACGCGCCGCTCCCCGTGCGTCCCGATCCCATGTCCCGTCCTGACTCTTCCAGCCAGTATCGCCTGCTGCGCGAGCGCCGCTTCGCCCCGTTCTTCTGGACCCAGTTCCTGGGGGCGATGAACGACAATGTCTTCAAGGTCGCCTTCACCTCGTTGGTCACCTACCAGACCGCGCGCTTTGCCGGGGTGGACGGGCAAAGCGCGGCCTTCCTGATCTCTGCGATCTTCATCGCGCCGTTCGTGCTGTTCTCGGCCACCAGTGGCCAGCTCGCCGACAAGTTCGAGAAGTCGCGGCTGATCCGGCTGGTCAAGACGCTGGAAATCGCCATCATGCTGGTCGGCCTGGCCGGTTTCGCGCTGTACAGCGCGCCGCTGCTCTATGTCGCCACCTTCCTGATGGGGCTGCATTCGACGCTGTTCGGACCGGTCAAGTACGCCTACCTGCCGCAACACCTGCACGAGACGGAGCTGGTGGGCGGCAATGGCCTCGTCGAGATGGGCACCTTCGTCGCCATCCTGCTCGGCACCCTGGTCGGCGGCGAGCTTGCCAGCCTGGAAGGGGGCGGGGCGCTGGGGGGACCGGTCTGGGTCGGCGCCGCCTGCGTGGTGCTGGCCATCGCCGGGCGGGTGACGGCATCGCGCGTGCCGCAGTCCCCCGCACCGCAGCCGCAGTTGCGCATCAACTGGAATCCGTTCACCGAGACCTGGCGCAACCTGCGGCTGGCGGCAGAGAGCCGCACCGTGTTCCTGAGCCTGCTTGGCATTTCCTGGCTGTGGTTTCTCGGCGCGACCTTCCTGACGTCGTTCTTCGCCTTCGCCAAGACCGTGCTGGGCGGCGACCAGAACGTGGTGACGCTGCTGCTGGCCGTGTTCTCGGTCGGAATCGGCGTGGGCTCGCTGCTGTGCGAGCGGCTGTCCGGCCGGCACGTGGAAGTCGGGCTGGTGCCGTTCGGTTCGATCGGCATGACGGTGTTCGCGGTGGACCTGTATTTCGCCAGCCGCGGCGGCAATGCGGTGCAGCTGACCGGCGTGGCCGGTTTTCTCGCCGAAGCGCGGCACTGGCGCGTGCTGGCCGATCTGTTCCTGCTGGCAATGTTCGGCGGCTTCTATAGCGTGCCGCTCTACGCGCTGATCCAGAGCCGCAGTGCGCCGACGCACCGCGCCCGCATCATCGCGGCCAACAACATCCTGAACAGCCTCTTCATGATCGCGTCGGCGCTGCTCGCGATGGCAATGACCGCGGCGGGCTTCAGCCTGCCGCAGCTGTTCCTGGCGGTGGGCCTGCTCAATGCCGCCGTCGCGATCTATATCTACTCGCTGGTACCGGAATTCCTGCTGCGCTTCGTCGCCTGGATCCTGGTGCATACCGTGTACCGGCTAGAACGCATCCATGCCGACCGCATTCCCGAGAGCGGACCGGCGGTGCTGGTCTGCAACCATGTCAGCTTCGCCGATGCGGTGGTGCTGATGGCGGCCAGCCCCCGGCCTGTGCGCTTCGTGATGGACCATCGCATCTTCCGCATTCCGGTGCTGTCGTGGCTGTTCCGCCAGGCGCGCGCCATCCCGATCGCCCCCGCGCATGAAGATGCGGCGATGCTGGAGCGCGCCTATGCCGAGGTTGCGCTGGCGCTGGAGGCGGGCGAACTGGTGTGCGTGTTTCCCGAAGGCAAGATCACCGCGACAGGGGAGATCAATCCGTTCCGCCAGGGCGTGCAGCGGATCGTCGCGCGCACGCCGGTGCCGGTGGTGCCGATGGCCCTGCGCGGGCTGTGGGGCAGCTTCTTCTCGCGCAAGGGCGGCGCGGCGATGACACGGCCATTCCGCCGTGGCATCCTCAGCCGCCTGCAACTGGTGGTGGGAGAACCGATCGCACCGGAGCGGGCCAGCCCGGAATATCTGCAGCAGCTGGTGCAGGGGTTGCGCGGCGAGTTGCGCTGACGCGGCGCTGCCGCTGGGCTGCCGCGCCGGCGGATTGACCGTACAGGCCGTACCATTGGCCGTACAATACGGGCCTGTTTCCATTCCCGCCTGGTTTCCATCATGTCCGGCAATACCCTCGGCCTGCTCTTTACCGTTACCACCTTCGGCGAGTCGCATGGGCCGGCCATCGGGGCGGTCGTCGATGGCTGCCCGCCGGGGATGGCGCTGACCGAAGCCGATATCCAGGCCGACCTGGACCGCCGCAAGCCGGGCACCTCGCGCCATGTGACGCAGCGCAAGGAGCCGGATACCGTCGAGATCCTGTCGGGCGTCTTTGAGGGCAAGACCACCGGCACGCCGATCTGCCTGCTGATCCGCAATACCGACCAGCGCAGCAAGGACTACGGCAATATCGTCGAAACCTTCCGGCCGGGTCACGCGGACTACACCTACTGGCAGAAGTACGGCATCCGCGACTATCGCGGCGGCGGCCGATCGTCGGCGCGTCTGACCGCTCCGGTAGTGGCGGCGGCCGCGGTCGCGCGCAAATGGCTGCGCGAGCAGTACGGCACCGAGATTCGTGGCTATATGTCGCAGCTGGGCGAGATCGCCGTACCGTTCACCGACTGGGCGCACGTCGGCGAGAACCCGTTCTTCGCAGCCGACGCCAACATCGTGCCGGAACTGGAAACCTATATGGACGCGCTGCGCCGCGATGGCGACTCGGTCGGCGCGCGCATCGAGGTGGTCGCGAGCAATGTGCCGGTGGGCCTGGGCGAGCCGTTGTTCGACAAGCTCGATGCCGATATCGCGCACGCGATGATGGGCATCAACGCCGTCAAGGGCGTGGAGATCGGCGCGGGCTTCGATTGCGTGGCGCAGCGGGGCAGCGTGCACGGCGACGAGCTGACGCCGGAAGGCTTTCGCAGCAATAACGCCGGCGGCGTGCTGGGCGGCATTTCGACTGGCCAGGACGTCACCGTGTCGCTGGCGATCAAGCCCACCTCCAGCATTCGCACCCCGCGCCAGTCGATCGACAAGGCGGGCGCGCCCGCTACGGTGGAGACCTTCGGCCGGCACGATCCCTGTGTCGGCATTCGCGCCACGCCGATCGCCGAGGCGATGCTCGCACTCGTGCTGATGGACCATGCACTGCGCCATCGGGCGCAGTGCGGGGACGTGCGCGTCGACACGCCGCGGATCCCCGGCACGGCCGCCTGAGGCGCGCCGCCTTCAGCAACGCATCAGCACAGCGCGGCGACGTACTCGCCAATCGCCAGCGACGCGGTCAGCCCCGGCGACTCGATGCCGTACAGGTGCACGAGCCCCGGGATGCCGTGTACCGCCGGGCCGTCGATGCGAAAATCGGCGGCCGGCTCGTCGGGCGCGTTGATCTTCGGCCGGATGCCGGCATAGCCGGGCTGTAGCGCCCCATCGGCGAGCGCCGGCCAGTAGCGGCGCACCTCGTCGTAGAAGACGTCGGCGTCCGCCGGATCCACCCCGTACTCGATCTCGTCGATCCAGCGGACATTGGGGCCGAAACGCGCCTGGCCACCCAGGTCCAGTGTCAGATGGACACCCAGGCCAGCGGCTTCGGGCACCGGGTAGATCAGGCGCGAGAACGGTGCGCGGCCGGCCAGCGTGAAATAGCAGCCCTTGGCGTAGTACTGTGGCGGGATGGCCGTGGCGGGCATGCCTTCGATGCGGCGCGCCAGCGCCGGCGCGGTCAGGCCCGAGGCGTTGACCACGGTGCGGGCCAGCAGCGTGCTGGACGTTCCGTCGCCCATTCCTTCGCCCATTCCTTCGCCCATGCCGCCGCCCACTTCGAGCACGATGCCCTCCGGCGTGGCCTTGCCCTGCAGCACCGGCGACTGCACTGCCAGCATCGCGCCATGCTGCTCGGCGTCGCCCAGCAGCGCCAGCATCAGGCCGTGGCTGTCGATGATGCCGGTAGACGGCGACAGCAGCGCCGCGTCGCATCGCAGGTTCGGCTCCAGCGCGAGCGCTTCCTCGCGCGTCAGCAGGCGCAGATCGTCCACGCCGTTGACCGCGGCCTTGGCGCGGATCGCTTCCAGCGTGGCGAGCTGGGCGGCACTGGTGGCGACGATCAGCTTGCCGCAGCGCTGATGGGCGATGTGGTGGCTCCGGCAATAGTCGTACAGCATGGCCTTGCCGCGCACGCACAGGGCCGCCTTCAGCGAGCCGGCGGGGTAGTAGATGCCGGCATGGATCACCTCGCTGTTGCGTGCGCTGGTGATGGTGCCGAAGGTGTTTTCCGCCTCCAGCACGATGACCTCGCGTCCGGCCATGGCAAGCGAGCGCGCGATTGCGAGTCCCACTACGCCGGCGCCGATCACCACGCAATCCACCGATTCCATTGCTGTCCCTCTGTATCTGGGCGGCCGGGATGCCGGCCGCTGGTTGTTGTCCGATCGTTGTCCTGACCGTCGTTCAGTCGAGCCGAAGGCCCATGCGCCTGGCCGCGCCCTCCAGATGCCGCCTGGCCGCCTTGCCGGCTGCGCGGGCGTCACCGGCTTCGATGGCGGTGGCGAGCGCTTCGTGTTCGGCATCGGCGCCGTGCGCACCGCCATGGGCGCGCGCCGCGTTCTCCCAGGCGGCATGCCGCGCCGCCAGCATCTGCTGGCCGACGAAATCGGTCAGGCCGGTGAAGCAGGGGTTGTGCGCGGCGCGGGCGATGGCCTGGTGGAAAGCAATATCGGCCTGCGCGGCGCGGCCGAAGTCGCCGGCATCGCGCCGCATCGCGTCGAGCGTGAGGTGGATGGCATCGATATCGGCCGGCGTGCGGCGGCGTGCTGCCAGTTCCGCGCAGGCGGTCTCCACCGTCATTCGCAGCTCGAACAGCTGCGGCAGCGTCGGCGCGTTGTCGTCGTCCGAGGGCAGCCGCCACACTTGTCCGCCGGGCGTGGCGGAAACGTAGGTTCCGGAGCCCTTGCGCGTCACCAGCACGCCGTCCGCCTTCAGCTGCGCGATGGCCTCGCGCACGACCGGGCGGCTGACGGAGAAGCTGGTGGCCAGCGCCGCTTCGGCCGGCAAGCGGCCGCCGGCCGCCAACCGTCCTGCCGAGATCTCGGCGCGCATGGCGGCGGCAACGCGCGCGGCGAGCGAGGAGGGGCGGGCGAGCGGTTCCAGAGCGGCTCCTGAACGAGTGTGATGCTGTCAGGCTGTCTGACAGCTTTTGGCGATTTTCGCGGAAAGGCGGGGAGGGGTCAAGCCGGCGGCAGGCAGGGATGCAGCCCCGGCCCCCTCCGGTGGGGGGGGTAAAGCATTGGCCTGGCGCGCCGATAGGGCTTTTCAGAGGGACGGCACGACGGCCCCCTCGGCCTTGCGCGCGTCGTGCCCGCGCTACGCCCCATCCGAGGGCGACAACCGGAAAAGCCATGATCCCATTGAAACCGAACGACCTGCCGGTCGGGCAGCCCCTGCCCTGGTCGCTGCTCGACGGCGAAGGAAACCTGTTGCTGGGCAGCGGCAATGTGCTGGCCGACGGCAGGGATGTCGCCCTGGTGTTCCGCCACGGCGATGTCTGCCGGCCAGATGAGGACGACGGTCCCGCCGCGGCCGAGCTGCACGGTGGCGCCGCAACGTCCGACTCGCCGGCCAGCGGCTCGTCGGGTTGCCAGCCGGCGGGCTCGCTGGGGCTGCAGGTCGGCACGCTGCTGCAGATCAAGTCGCCGAGCGATCCGGGCCGGGCGGCGGCAAGCCGTCTGATCGGCTTCATCGAACACGGTCTGTTCGCCAGCTGGCCCCAGTTCAACGGACGCGACGTCCAGTTCCAGGCGGGCGAACAGGTGCTGCTGCGCGGCTTCACCGGGCGCAGCATCCAGAGCTTCCTCTGCACCGTCACCGCGGTTTGCCGCAGCCCGTTCCGTTATCTGGTGCTGTCCGATCCGACCCAGGTCGAACAGATTCCGGTACGCAGCAGTCCGCGCGTGCCGACGCGGCTTGCCGCGCAATTGCTCGTACATGACGATGCGCAGACGGGACGCCTGGCCGTGCTGTCGGATATGAGTACTGGCGGCGCGCTGGTGCAGACCGCGGCGCCGATGCCGCCCGCGGGCTCGCGCGTGCGGCTGCGTTTCGTGCTGCGCACCGCGGGGACGGACAGCGAGGTCACGCTGGACGCGTGGGTCCGCCAGCAGTCGCGCGAAGCGTCGGATAGCGAGTTTCCTGCGTTCGGGGTGTCGTTCGGCATGCTGGGCGAACGCGAGGCAGCACTACTGCACTGCTTTATCTACGAACAGATGCTCGCAGCATCGTCGATGCGGCTGCGCGAGGCGCAGAACCAGGCGCCGGTGGACATCGGCGAGGGAAGGGCGAGCTGAGGATTGTGGTTCCGCTCCCCTCTCCCACTTGTGGGAGAGGGGTTGGGGGAGAGGGCAGTGGGGGGGCTGAACGATTGACGGTCGTCGGTTGCGCGGCGTTACCCTCTCCCCGGCCTCTCCCGCATGACGGGAGAGGGGAGTCACATCATTACATGCCGACGTAGTTCGGGCCGCCGCCGCCTTCCGGCGTCACCCAGACGATATTCTGGGTCGGGTCCTTGATGTCGCAGGTCTTGCAGTGCACGCAGTTCTGCGCATTGATCTGCAGACGCTCGCCACCGTCCTCGGCCTTGACGAACTCGTAGACACCAGCCGGGCAATAGCGGCTTTCGGGGCCGGCGAAGCGGTTCCAGTTGATCTCCACCGGTACGCTCGGGTCCTTCAGCGTCAGGTGGGCCGGCTGGTTTTCCTCGTGGTTGGTGTTGCTGATGAACACCGAGCTGAGGCGGTCGAAGGTCAGCTTGCCGTCCGGCTTGGGATAGACGATCTTCTCGCACTCGGCAGCCGGCTTCAGATAGACGTGGTCCGGCTTTTCGCGGTGCAGGGTCCAGGGCGGGTTGCGGATGCCCAGCTTGGGCAGCAGCCATTGCTCGATGCCGGTCATCAGCGTGGCGGTGGTGCGGCCCTTCTTGAACCACTGCTTGAAGTTCTTCGCCTGCAGCAGTTCCTTGTACAGCCAGCTCGCTTCGAACGCGGCCGGGTAGGCGCTCAGCTCGTCGTGCTGGCGGCCGGCCTGCAGCGCGTCATACGCGGCCTCGGCGGCCAGCATGCCGGTCTTGATCGCCGCGTGGCTGCCCTTGATGCGCGAGGCGTTCAGATAGCCGGCGTCGCAGCCGACCAGCGCGCCGCCCGGGAACACCGTCTTCGGCAGCGACAGCAGGCCGCCCGCGGTGATGGCGCGGGCGCCATAGCCGATCCGCTTGCCGCCCTCGAAGTAGCCGCGGATTTCCGGATGCGTCTTGAAGCGCTGGAATTCCTCGAAGGGCGACAGCCACGGATTGGTGTAGTCCAGACCCACCACGAAGCCCACCGCGACCTTGTTGTCCTCCATGTGATAGAGGAAGGAGCCGCCATAGGTGGCAGGATCGAGCGGCCAGCCGGCGGTATGCACGACCAGGCCCGGCTGGTGTTTGGACGGGTCGATTTCCCACAGCTCCTTCAGGCCGATGCCGTAGCTCTGCGGGTCCTTGCCCTGGTCGAGCTTGAAGTGCGAGATCAGGTGGCGGCCCAGATGGCCACGCGAACCTTCCGCGAAGATGGTGTACTTCGCGTGCAGCTCCATGCCGAGCTGGAAGTTCTCGGTCGGTTCGCCATCCTTGCCGATGCCCAGGTTGCCGGTGGCCACGCCCTTGACCGAGCCGTCCTCGTTGTAGAGCACCTCCGCCGCCGGAAAGCCGGGGAAGATCTCCACGCCGACCGCTTCGGCCTGCTGGCCCAGCCAGCGCACGAAGTTCGACAGGCTGACGATGTAGTTGCCTTCGTTATGGAAGCACTCGGGCAGCAGCGCGGGCGGCGTGCCGCGCGAGCCGGTTTCGTTCAGGAACAGGAACTTGTCTTCGGTCACCGGCTGGTTCAGCGGCGCGCCGAGTTCCTTCCAGTCGGGCAGCAGCTCGGTCAGCGCGCGCGGGTCCATGATGGCGCCGGACAGGATGTGCGCGCCGGGCTCGGAACCCTTTTCCAGCACGCAGACATTGACCTCGGTGCCGTTCTGCTGCGCCAGCTGCTTCAGGCGGATCGCCGTCGCCAGGCCGGCGGGACCGCCACCGACGATGACGACATCGTATTCCATGGATTCGCGGGGGCCGAACTGCTCCACGAGCTGTTGCTGATCCATTGTCTCTAACCCTTTTGATCTTGGCAGTACTGAATTTGCGGGGCGATCTGCTCGATGGACCGGCGCGCGGCCTTAGGCGTTTACGCGGGGTCGGCCGGCCCGGAGTTCCTTTTTTCTGCCCGAGTTCTTAGAATCTCCGGCATTGTCCGGGACTCGACACCCACAGGCAAGACATTTTTTTGAACGACCGTTCTTTTTTCTGATCGCGGTGCGCCATCATAAGGCGCGGCCGGAGAGGCGGCAACGGCAGCAATGGCCGAAACGCCGGAATGAACCGAACATCGCACAAACTTTGCGCGATGCGGGGCGCAGCCCTGTATCGCGCCTTACCGAGAGAACCATGGGCCTGTCGATCAATCTGGAAGGGAAAGTCGCGCTTGTCACCGGCGCATCGAGCGGCCTTGGCATGCGTTTCGCGCAGGTGATGGCCTCCGCCGGGGCCAAGGTCGTGCTGGCGTCGCGCCGCGCGGAACGGCTCAAGGAGTTGCGGGCGGCGATCGAGGCCGACGGCGGCAGCGCGCATGTCGTGCCGCTGGACGTCACCGATCCGGACAGCATCCGCGCCTGCGTCGCCCATGCCGAGACCGAGGCGGGCGCGATCGATATCCTGGTCAACAACTCCGGCGTGTCGACCACGCAGAAGCTGACGGACGTCACCGCCGAGGATTTCGATTTCGTCTTCGATACCAATACGCGAGGGGCGTTTTTCGTTGCCCAGGAAGTGGCCAAGCGGATGATCGCGCGGGCCAAGGGCGCGGAGCGCAACGGCACGCCGCTGCCGCAATCGCGCATCGTCAATATCGCTTCGGTGGCGGGCCTGAAGGTGCTGTCGCAGATCGGCGTCTACTGCATGAGCAAGGCCGCGGTGGTGCATATGACCAAGGCGATGGCGCTGGAATGGGCCCGCCACGGCATCAATGTCAATGCCATCTGCCCGGGCTATATCGATACCGATATCAACCATCATCATTGGGACACCGATGCCGGCCAGAAGCTGATCCAGCTGCTGCCGCGCAAGCGCCTGGGCAAGCCCGAAGACCTCGACGGACTGCTGCTGCTGCTGGCCTCCGACCAGTCGCAATTCATCAATGGGGCGGTGATCACCGCGGACGACGGTATGGTATAAAGCCAGCCGCATCAGTGCCGCATCGGTGCGGCGGCCACCAGCCCGGTGCCCGTCGACCGCCTGCCGCCAACGCAGCTGCCTGTCCGCGTTCCGCCAGAAGCGGGGCCGGCGTTTTCCGCCCGGGGCTTATCCGGTCCCCTCGGGCGTCGGGCCGCTGCCAGACCGCCTTCATGCCGACGTATCCCTAGGGAAATGGAGGTGGTCCGCTCGACGCCTGCCCGGCATAATGGCCAGCGGCGTCCGAACGCCGCCATGCGCGGATCAGAAGCAAACTCACAAGCGCGCCAGCAGGCGCCAAGCACCATCGCGCCGGGGCCGCAGCCCGGCCGCGAGCCGGACCGGAGGCCGGGGAGATGACGCAACAACCGGAACAACTGCGCAAGCAGGGTTCTGCAAAGGACCCTGTCCAGTCGCCTGGGCAAACGCGCCCGGGCCAGCATGACGCGCGCGACCACGGCGCGCCACAGCGCGCGATCGACTCCGCCATCGTCACCGATCCCCTCGATTCCGCCGCGGACAGCGATTTTCGCGTCAGCCCCCGGGTCGAGGACTGGATCGGCGTGATCGTGATGGCGTTGCTGGTCTTCATCACCTTCGCCAATGTGGTGGTGCGCTACCTGACCGACGAATCCTTCGCCTGGACCGAGGAGTTCTCGGTCTTCCTGATGATCGTGCTGGCGCTGGTCGGCGGCAGCGCCGCGGTGGCACGCGATCGGCATATCCGCATCGAATTCTTCTTCGAACGAGGTAGCGAGGCCCGGCAACGCCGGCTGGCGATCCTCAGCGCGCTGGCGGTCGCCCTGATGTTCGCCGGGCTGGCGGTGCTCGGCGCCCGCGTGACCTGGGACGAGTACCAGTACGGCGAGACCTCGCCCGGCATCGGCGTGCCGAGCTGGTGGTACTCGATCTGGCTGCCGCTGCTGTCCGCCGGCATTGCGCTGCGCGCGCTTGGACTGGCGGCGCGCAACGTCCGCGCGCTGAAGGCGCTGCATGTGGCGGCGCAGACTGGCAGGGAGCGGGCATGACGCTGATCGCCATCGTCCTGTTCGCCGTCTTCATCGTGCTGATGCTGCTGGGCGTGCCGATCGGCGTGGCGCTTGGCCTGGGCGGCGTCGCGGCCATCGGCCTGTCGAACCTGGACACGCAGATGTTCGGGCTGCTGGCCGGGCCGCAGAATTTCTACGCGGGGCTGGCCAAGTATCCGCTGCTGGCCATCCCCATGTTCGTGCTGGTCGGCTCGATCTTCGATCGTTCCGGTGTCGCGCAGCGTCTGGTGACGCTGGCCATCGCCGTGGTGGGACGCGGCCCGGGCATGCTGCCGCTGGTGGCCATCGTCGTGGCGATGTTCCTGGGCGGGATCTCCGGCTCCGGGCCGGCCAACGCCGCCGCCGTCGGCGGCGTGATGATCGCGGCGATGGCGCGCGCCGGCTATCCCGGCTCGTTCAGCGCCGCGGTGGTGGGCGCCGCGGCCGCGACCGACATCCTGATTCCGCCCTCGGTGGCGTTCATCGTCTACAGCGTGCTGGTGCCCGGCGCCTCGGTGCCGGCGCTGTTTGCCGCCGGCATGATTCCCGGCGTGCTGGCCGGACTCGCGCTGATCGTGCCGGCGGTATGGCTGTCGCGCCGGCATGGCATGGGCGCGGCCGAAGCGTCGCTGCCGCGTCCGCCGTTCTGGCGCAGCCTGCGCGAGGCCGCCTGGGGCCTGTTCGCCCCGGTGCTGATTCTCGGCGGCATGCGCGCCGGCTGGTTCACCCCGACCGAGGCCGCCGTCGTCGCGGTCGTCTACGGTCTCTTCGTCGGCATGGTGGTGTACCGCACCATCGGCATGCGCGACCTGTTCGTGATCTTTCGCGAGGCCAGTGAAACCTCGGCGGTGATCCTGCTGGTAGTGGCGCTGGCCGGCATCTTCGCCTATGCGCTGTCCACGCTGGGCGTGATCGACCCGCTGGCGCAAGCCATCGCCAACTCCGGACTCGGCGAGTACGGCGTGCTCGCGCTGATCGTGCTGCTGTTGATCACCGTCGGCATGTTCCTCGACGGCATTTCCATCTTCCTGATCTTCGTGCCGCTGCTGCTGCCGATCGCCAATGCCTTCCAGTGGGACCCGGTGTGGTTCGGCGTGGTGCTGACGCTGAAGGTCGCGCTCGGCCAGTTCACGCCGCCGCTGGCGGTGAACCTGATGGTGTCGTGCCGGATCGCCCGCGTGCGGATGGAAGAGACCGTGCCATGGGTGATCTGGATGCTGCTGGCGATGTTCGGTGCGATGGTCCTTGTGCTTGCCTATCCGCCGCTTGCCACGTGGCTGCCGGCCCGGCTCGGCTATTGAGCGTGGGCCCGCCGCAGGACCCCGGTCCATGCGGACCCAGTTGAAATAACGAACTCGATTCGAGAGGAGATGCAGACGATGAAACGCCGTGCCCTGATGCTGTCCGTGGCCGCCACCCTTGCCGCCGCGGCGCTTGCCCCGGCAAGCGCGGTCGCCCAGACCTACAAGTCCGAATACAAGATGTCGCTGGTGCTCGGTCCCGCGTTCCCGTGGGGCAAGGGTGGCGAGATCTGGGCCGACCTGGTGCGCCAGCGCACCAACGGCCGTATCAATATCAAGCTGTATCCCGGCACGTCGCTGGTGGCCGGCGACCAGACCCGGGAGTTCTCGGCGATCCGGCAGGGCGTCATCGACATGGCGATCGGCTCGACCATCAACTGGTCGCCGCAGGTGCGCGAGCTGAACCTGTTCTCGCTGCCGTTCCTGATGCCCGACTACAAGGCGCTGGACGCGCTGACGCAGGGCGAGGTCGGCAAGTCGCTGTTCGAGCGGCTGGAGAAGGCCGGCGTGGTGCCGCTCGCCTGGGGCGAGAACGGCTTCCGTGAAGTGTCGAACTCGAAGCGCGAAATCCGCAAGCCGGAAGACCTGAAGGGACTGAAGCTGCGGGTGGTGGGATCGCCGCTGTATATCGACACCTTCAACGCGCTGGGCGCCAACCCGACCCAGATGAGCTGGGCCGACGCACAGCCGGCGATGGCCTCGGGCGCCGTCGATGGCCAGGAGAACCCGCAGTCGGTGTTCGCCGCGGCCAAGCTGTACACCGTGGGCCAGAAGTTCGTCACTACCTGGGGCTATGTCGCCGACCCGCTGATCTTCGTCGTCAACAAGCAGGTGTGGGAGAGCTGGACGCCCGCCGACCGCGAGATCGTCCGCCAGGCCGCGCTGGACGCCGGCAAGCAGGAGACGGCGCTGGCCCGCAAGGGCCTGGCCGAGCCGGGCGCCCCCGCATGGAAGGAAATGGAGGCGCACGGCGTCAAGGTCACGCATCTGTCGCCGGCCGAGCACGACGCTTTCCGCAAGGCAACGGCCAAGGTCTACGACAAGTGGAAGAAGCAGATCGGCACGGACCTGGTGACCAAGGCGGAAGCGGCGATCGCCAAGCGTTGATCCGTTGACGGGGGCGAAGGCCGGCTGCCTGTTTCGCCGGCCCTCGCCGCCGTTGCCTTGCCTGACCAACCACTGCGCCGGAGATCCGATGAAGCATGTCTTCACGCTGCGCATGCCCATTCGCTGGGGCGACATGGACGCGATGGGCCATGTCAACAACACCATCTATTTCCGCTATCTCGAACAGGCCCGGATCGAATGGTTCGAATCGCTGGGTTGCTCGGGCCGCGACGAGCACGGCCACGGGCCGGTCATCGTCAACGCGCACATGAACTTTCGCCGCCAGCTGCGCTATCCCGGCGAGGTGGAACTACGGCTCTACGCCGGCGCACCGGGACGCAGCAGCTTCGAGACCCGCACCGAGATCCTCCGTACCGACGAGCCGGACGTCGTCTTCGCCGATGGTGGGGCGAAGGTCGTCTGGTGCAGCTACGAGGAAGAGAAGTCGGTGCCGTTGCCGGGGGCGATCCGGGAATTGATGGAGGGATAGGTTTCAGGCAAGCTCGGGCGGATCGGTCTGCCGTCCCGAGGCCGGTGTTCTTAACAATTTCGTCACGATGTTAAGAATCGATAGGTTTTCGGAAGTCCTGGTATTCGATGTGCGTTGAGGGGCGGAAACTCGCGGCCTGGTCTTCCGCGACTGCCTGCTCATGTACCACTACATTACCCCTGCGTTGCTTGCCCACCTGTTTGCGGACACGCCGAAGAAGGATGCCGCTGATGCCGCTCACGCGGCCATCACGCAGCCAATGACCGCTGGCGAAACGGGAATCGAGGTGATCGGTATCGCGCTTGGCCTGCTGCGCTTCGTCGTTTTTTTCGCCAGCGCCCTGGTCTACGCTGGCGGCAATCGGCAGTGGGTACAGGAGACGGCGGACGGATGGGCGAACGGCTTCACGCCTGCTGCTTCCGGGCGGCTCGTCAAGTTCATGCGAGCCGAAGCCGATGGCGAAACCATGTTCGACGCGCGGTACTGGCCATTGCCCAATCCGAATATGGTTTGGCGATTTGCGGATCTGCTCGGGAGGGCACTCGCCGTTCACGCCGGCGCCTTTCCCGACGTGCCACAATACTTCTACCTACCGCAGACCGGCCAGCTGGAACGCCTCTATGCGCGCGTAGGCAAACGCTTCGAAAGCGGGTCCTACGGCGTGACGTTCCGTTGTGTCATCAGGCCTGCTCAGCAAACCGGAGGGTTCCATGGGTATGAGCGTACGTAAGCAGGTGCATTCCCGGCTTGAGCCCGCGGCCAGGCCGGCCAAGGAACCGCGGCCGGAGATCATCGCCTTGCACAAGCGGGGCATGCAGGTGTTGCTTGGCAGTATCGAACGAGGCTGGGCGAAGCAGCCCGCCGCGATTCGGCCCGTCGGCATCGCGTATTCCAGCGAGCTGCCCGCCGCGCTCGTGGCTCCGGGTCCTGTGCGCAGGCGATAAGGCGGGCCCTTGTCCCCGGGAACCAGGGAGCAAAGAGGCCTCCGCAAGGAGGCCTGTTTCGTCAGCAATGGAACGCGCCGGCCGCGTTCAGCACAAGGGCAGAATCACGCCCCATGCCACGGCAGCCCGCGCACGCACCAGCCCTCGACCGTCTTGCGGTGGTGCTCGGTGTCGCGGGCGCCTTCGAACCCTTCCAGCACGTCCATCGCCAACTGGTAGCCAGCCTGCGTCGCGACGCGCGCCGCGTGCTTGGAGCGTGCGGCACTGCGGCACAGGAACAGGACCGGGGCGTCCTTGGGCACGCGTGCCTGCAGCTCTTCGACGAAGCGCGGATTCTGCTGGCCGCCCGGGTAGCTCGACCATTCGACGTGGACCATCTTCTCTTCCGGCAGCGCCGGGCCGCCGACCCAGTCCAGCTCGGCCTGGGTGCGCACATCCACCAGCACGGCCTTTGGATCGGCCTGCAGCAGGTCCCACGCCTGTTGGGGCGTCAGGGCGCCGTAGTAGGGCAATTGGTCCTGTTGCTGGCGCGCATTGGCGGCCTGGAGCAGTTCGTCTCGTGTGGTCATCGGCGGGTCATCGAAGGTTGGGACACTCCCGCCCCGGGAGGCATCGGGAAGCCGGCGCGACGGAGGGCGGGTGGAGGGGCATTTTACTCCCGCCAGTGGGACGGTCGAACGACGACTTGCAGCGCGGGGACATCCTGTGCCCGAGAATGGTGCCGCTGCGGGTTTGGTGCACCAACAAGGTGCGATGAAGAATCAAATGCACTGACTCTGTGCGCGGCTTTCTGCCAGCTTGCGCGCCTGTGTTTCGGTCGATGGGCCTCAAGCGTCACCCGCATGACAGCTCTTGGCACACACCGACAGGCGCTTCGCCTGCGTTCGAGGGCCACCAAAGACCAGAGCCCGGGAGAGGCATTGGCAAGCGACGTAGCGACCGCAAATGCGCCACAGCGGTGCCGGCGCTTGTTCTGGCAGGGTTGCACCGGTTCCGGGACACCCGGCGAAAGGTCGGCACATGCCCGTTGACAGGGCGTGCGGACCTACCCACCCCGGCTGACACGCCCTGTCATGGGGCGCACGTAGGAATTGTCTGGCACGCAATCTGCTAACATCGTCCGTCCCTTTGATGGCCGGTTGCCCAAGGCGCATGACTCGCGCGGCGGCTGGCGAAGAATGGCATTCACTGACTCAAGCCGAATTACCAGGAGAAAGGCATGGCGCAGAGCGTTGCAGATGTGATGAAGCTGGTGCAGGAGAACGACGTCAAGTTTGTCGACTTCCGTTTCACCGACACCAAGGGCAAGGAACAGCACGTGTCCGTGCCGACCTCGCACTTCGGTGAAGACAAGTTCGAAAGTGGCCATGCTTTCGACGGCTCGTCCATCGCTGGCTGGAAGGGCATCGAAGCCTCCGACATGCTGCTGATGCCGGACCCGAACACCGCCCATATCGATCCGTTCTACGAAGAGCCCACGCTGGTGCTGACCTGCGACGTGGTGGAGCCGTCGGACGGCAAGGGCTACGACCGCGATCCGCGTTCGATCGCCAAGCGCGCCGAAGCCTATCTGAAGAGCACCGGCCTGGGCGATACCGCCTTCTTCGGTCCGGAGCCCGAGTTCTTCATCTTCGACGGCGTGACCTGGAACGTCGACATGCAGGGCTGCTTCGTCAAGATCCACTCGGAAGAGGCGCCGTGGTCGTCGTCGCGCGAATTCGAACACGGCAACAGCGGTCACCGTCCGGGCAAGAAGGGCGGCTACTTCCCGGTCGCACCGATCGACACCTTCCAGGACATGCGTTCGGAAATGTGCCTGATCCTCGAATCGCTGGGCATCCCGGTTGAAGTGCACCACCACGAAGTGGCGGGCCAGGGCCAGAACGAGATCGGCACCAAGTTCAGCACGCTGGTGCAGCGCGCCGACTGGACCCAGCTGCAGAAGTACGTGATCCAGAACGTTGCGCACACCTACGGCAAGACGGCGACTTTCATGCCGAAGCCGGTGGTGGGCGACAACGGCTCGGGCATGCACGTGCACCAGTCGATCTGGAAGGACGGCCAGAACCTGTTCGCGGGCAACGGCTACGCCGGCCTGTCCGACTTCGCGCTGTACTACATCGGCGGCATCATCAAGCATGCGCGCGCGCTGAATGCGCTGACCAATCCGGGCACGAACTCGTACAAGCGTCTGGTGCCGGGCTTCGAAGCGCCGGTGAAGCTGGCCTACTCGGCCCGCAACCGTTCGGCTTCGATCCGCATCCCGTATGTGGCCAACCCGAAGGGCCGCCGCATCGAGACCCGCTTCCCGGATCCGCTGATGAACCCGTACCTGGGCTTCTCGGCGCTGATGATGGCCGGTCTGGACGGCGTGCAGAACAAGATTCACCCGGGCGAAGCCGCGGACAAGAACCTGTACGACCTGCCGCCGGAAGAAGACGCGAAGATCCCGACCGTGTGCGCGAGCCTGGATCAGGCCCTCGAGCACCTGGACCAGGACCGCGAGTTCCTGACCCGTGGCGGTGTGTTCACCAACTCGATGATCGATGCCTACATCGAACTGAAGATGGAGGAAGTCACGCGCTTCCGCATGACCACCCATCCGATCGAGTTCGAGATGTACTACTCGCTGTAATCGCCGACGGTTGCCGGGCGCGTGCCGGGCAACCGGCGGTTGCATTGCACTGCAAGGGGGCGGCTTCGGCTGTCCCTTTTTGTTTGCCTCGCTAGAATTGGGCTCTTCCCAGTCGTCCGGAACCGTACCCGTTCGAGCCATGTCCGTCGCAGTCCGCATCCGCAAGATTCGCAAGATCCGCAAGTCGACCCACGAAGCCGGCGTCGGCACGGCGCACAGCGCTGGTGCCCCGTTTCTGGTGCGCGGGGCCCAATTGTTGTGCGCGCTGGCGTGCCTGGGCGCGGTGGACCCCGCGCTGGACGGGCGCCTGAGCGTGGTGCCGGCACGGGCCTCGACGATCTGGCTGTGCGAAGGTCCCGGCAACGTGCCGGAATACCGCAACGACAGCGCGGGCAAGGGTTGCCGGCGGCTGGACATGCCGGAGGTGGTGTCCGTGCCCGGCGGGTCCCGCGTCCCCGGCGCGGCGCGCTCGGGCGGCGGTTCGGCAGGCGCGGTGAACGGCGGCAGGCGCGACGCGCCGGCGGCGGCGGGGTTTCCCCGCATCGATGCCGCGACGCAGCGGCTGCGGGACAACGACCGTCGCGCGGTGCTGGAGCACGAACTCGATGCCGAGCAGGCGCGGCTGGCCCAATTGCGCGCCCGCGCGATCGGGCTGGCGGGGCAGCAGGGTGGGCAGGGCAACGGCAACGGTGAATCCCTGCAGGCGCTGCGCGAGGACATCGGGCGCGCCGAGGCCAATTCCGCCGCGCTGCGGCGAGAACTGGCCAATCTCAGAGACTGAATCGAAAGGACAGCAGCATGCGTCGGCTTATTCGCAGCGTTTCTCGCAAGGTAGGAGGCGCGGACCGCAACCCGGCCGGCGACGAGGTCGGCGTCAACATCGCGCCGTTCTGCCCGGGCCTGGACATGATGCCGAACCCGGTGCTGCTGGTGCGCCAGCCCGGCATGCGGGTGGTGTTCGCCAACCCGGCGGCGGAAGCCAGCTTCGGGCTGTCGCGCAAGACGATGCAGGAGC
Source organism: Cupriavidus sp. AU9028 (assembly GCF_019795295.1). GTDB lineage: Bacteria > Pseudomonadota > Gammaproteobacteria > Burkholderiales > Burkholderiaceae > Cupriavidus. The sequence continues at coordinate 95,393 of NZ_JAIMCG010000017.1, forward strand.
AGTCGCTGGACCAGCTGTTCAGCGGCGCCGAGGAACTGGACGGCATGATCGACTCGGTACTGACGCGCCATGTCGATGCGCGGCGCCAGGATGTGGTGCTGCAGCCGGCGCAGCGCGAGCCGATGCACGCGCATGTGGTGATCGGCAGTATCGATGGCGTGCCCGGCGTGGCGCTGGTCGAGGTGTTGCCCAACGAGCAGAAGGTGCGCAGCGAGCGCGAGGAGCGGATCCTCGACCTGACCTCGGCCAACAAGGAGCTGATCCGCAATCTCGCGCACGAGATCAAGAACCCGCTGGGCGGCATCCGTGGCGCCGCCCAGCTGCTCGAATTCGAATTGCCCGAGCGCGGGCTGCGCGAGTACACGCAGGTCATCATCAAGGAGTCGGACCGGCTGCAGACGCTGGTGGACCGGCTGCTGGAGCCGCACCGTCATCCGCATATCGTCGGCGAGCTGAATATCCACGAGGTGCTGGAGCGCGTGCGCTCGGTGGTGCTGGCCGAGTTTCCGAGCGGCCTCGAGATCGTGCGGGACTATGACGCGAGCCTGCCGGAGCTGTGCGGGGACATGGAGCAGCTGATCCAGGCGGTGCTCAACATCGTCCATAACGCGGCGCAGGCATTGTCCGAGCGAATCGCCCGCGGCGATGCGCAGATCGTACTCAGAACGCGCGTCGCACGGCAGGTCACGATCGCGAAAAAACTGGTCAAGCTGGCATTGGACTTGCATGTGATCGACAACGGTCCGGGAATCCCCGAGGACATCCGCGAACGCATCTTTTACCCCCTTGTTTCAGGGCGCGATGGCGGTAGCGGACTCGGTCTCACACTCGCGCAAACCTTCGTGCAGCAGCATGAGGGCTTGATCGAATGCGAGAGCCGGCCGGGCTGCACCGACTTCCGCATCCTGCTTCCACTGCGCTAACGCCTGACCCGCGCGCGACGGATCGCGGCCCAACGAATCACCGAGCATCAACGAGCAGACAAGCGACGCACATGAAGCCGATCTGGATAGTCGACGACGATCAATCAATCCGCTGGGTCCTCGAAAAGGCCCTCGCACGCGAAAGCCTGCTGTCGCGCAGCTTCACCAATGTGCGGGACGTGCTGGCCGCGCTGGAGGATGACGAGCCGCAGGTGTTGATCTCCGATATCCGCATGCCCGGCGGCTCCGGCCTCGATCTGCTGCAGGCGATCAAGGCGCGCCATCCCGGCCTGCCGGTGATCGTGATGACGGCGTACTCCGATCTGGACAGTGCGGTGGCGGCGTTCCAGGGCGGCGCATTCGAATACCTGGCCAAGCCGTTCGACGTGGACAAGGCCGTCGAGCTGATCCGCCGCGCGCTCGAAGAGAGCCTGCGCGAGGAGGAGCTCGACGACCGGCTGCTCGATGCGCCGGAGATTCTCGGCCAGGCGCCGGCGATGCAGGACGTGTTCCGCGCGATCGGGCGGCTGTCGCAATCGAACGTGACGGTGCTGATCACCGGCGAGTCGGGCACCGGCAAGGAGCTGGTGGCGCGGGCCCTGCACAAGCACAGTCCGCGGGCGAGCGGCCCCTTCATCGCGCTGAACACCGCGGCGATTCCCAAGGACCTGCTGGAATCGGAGCTGTTCGGCCACGAGCGCGGCGCCTTCACCGGCGCGCAGACCATGCGGCGCGGCCGCTTCGAACAGGCCGAGGGCGGCACGCTGTTCCTCGACGAAATCGGCGACATGCCATTCGACCTGCAGACGCGCCTGCTGCGCGTGCTGTCCGACGGCAACTTCTATCGGGTGGGCGGACACAGTCCGCTGCGCGCCAATGTGCGCGTCATCGCGGCGACCCACCAGAACCTGGAGACGCGGGTAAAGGACGGGCTGTTCCGCGAGGACTTGTTCCACCGGCTCAACGTGATCCGGCTGCGGCTGCCGTCGCTGCGCGAACGGCCGGAAGACATCACGCTGCTGGCGCGCCATTTCCTGCAGAAGAGCGCAAAGGAACTGGGCGTCGAGCCCAAGCGCATGTCCGACGAAGCGCTGTCTTATGTCAGCACGCTGCCGTTTCCAGGCAACGTGCGGCAGCTGGAAAACCTGTGCAACTGGCTGACCGTGATGGCGCCCGCGCAGACCATCGAGGTCAAGGATCTGCCGCGCGAGATGATCGGCGGCATGGCGGTGCCCCCGGCGGGGCAGGGTCTGGCCGGCATGGCGCCGGGCAACGCCGGTGCACGGGCATTCGAGCGCGACACCGCGATGGCGGAGGAGGGCGGCAATGCAGCCGCCGGCTTCTCCGGCGGCAGCGTGTTCGGCAGCGGGTTTGCAGGCGGCGCGGAGCCGGATGCGCCAGGCGGCGAGCGCGCGAGCGAGGCAGGAGCCAGCGGATTCATGGCACGCCCGGCCGGTGCGCCGTTCGGCGGCATGGCGGGTCTTGGCGGCGGCTCGGCCGGGCCGGCACCGAACGGTAGCCTTGCCGGCGGGGCCGGCTTCGCTGCGACAGCCGCTGGGGGGCTTGGCGGCATGGGCGCCGGCATGGGCGCTGGCATGGGCGCCGGCATGGGCGCAAGCAGTGCGGCAGCGCCATCGCCCGGCTGGGAAAGCCTGCTGGCCGGCGAAGCCCGCGCCATGCTGGAAGCGGGGCAGCCGGAGGTGATGGACGCGTTGACGCGGCGCTTCGAAAAGGCGGTGCTGGAAGCCGCGCTGGGCGTGACCCGCGGTCGGCGGGTCGAGGCGGCGACGCGGCTTGGCATCGGCCGCAACACCATCACCCGCAAGCTGCAGGAGCTGGGCTTCGATTGACGGCGCCTGGCGCGCTTGCCCTGCGCGAGCGGCGCGGGCAGCGGCTCATCCGAACTTGCGCCGCGCGTCCAGGGCCAGACCGGAGCCGATGCCGCCGAAGCGGTCGCCCTCGACCTTGCGCGCCGCCGGCAGCAGCGCCGACAGGCGCTCGCGCAGCACCGGCACGCCGCTGGAGCCGCCGGTAAACAACACCGTATCGACGCGCTCGGCTGCCACGCCGGCGTCCGCCAACAGTGCGCGCACCGCGGCTTCGATGCGAGCGACGGGCTTTTCCACCGCGGCGTCGAACGCGGGACGGGACACCGTCAACGTCTGGCCCGGCGCGATGCGGTCCATCGCCATTTCCGTCACCTCGCTCGAGGACAGCGCGATCTTCGCCTCTTCCACCTGCATCGCCAGCCAATGCCCGCTGCGGTCGTCGATCAGCCGCAACAGCCGGTCCAGCGGAGCCGTGTCGGCCGCGTCGCGATAGTTGTCCATCACGTGGGCGCGCGCCTTCCGAGTGTAGATGCGATTGATGGTGTGCCAGGCCGCCAGATCGAAGTAGTAGCCCGACGGCATCGGCTTGCCGTTGCGCAGCGTGCCGCCCAGGCCAAGCCACGGCATCGCGGTGGCCAGGCTCAGCTGCTGGTCGAAATCCGTGCCGCCGAGATGGACGCCGCCGTTGGCCAGAATGTCGTCGCGGCGGTCGGCGCGATTCGCACGGTCGGGGGAGAGGCGCACCAGCGAGAAGTCCGAGGTGCCGCCGCCGATATCGGCCACCAGTACCAGCGCCTCCGCCGTCATCGTCGCCTCGTAGTTGAACGCGGCCGCGATCGGTTCGAACTGGAATTCGATCTCGGCAAAGCCGGCGGCTCGCGCGATCTCGCCCAGGGTGTCCTCGGCCAGCCGGTCCGCGGCCGGGTCGTCGTCGATGAAATGGACAGGCCGGCCCAGCACCGCGCGGTCGAAGGTCACGCCCGCGGCCGCTTCCGCGCGTCGCTTCAGTTCACCGATGAAGTGGGCAAGCAGGTCGCGAAATGGCACCGGCCGGCCCATCAGCTCGGTACTTTCCTCGATCATCGACGTGCCCAGCACGCTCTTGAGCGAACGCATCATCCGCCCTTCGTAACCGGCCAGATAGTCGGCCAGCGCCGCGCGGCCGTAGCGGATCAGCGGTTCCTCGGCGTGGAAGAACAGCACCGATGGCAGCGAGTCGCGCCCGTCTTCGAGCGGCAGCAGGGTGGGCTGGCCGGGCCGCAGCCAGCCGACGGTGGAATTGGAGGTGCCGAAATCGAGGCCGCAGGCGTGAGGCATGGGAGTTCCCGGCATGGCCGGTCAGTCGGAAAAGCCGCGCATGATAGCAAGCCGCGGCGACGGCGTAGCGACATCCCGCCGCCAGCCGCGGCGGCGAGTCCGGTCAGCCGTGGCGGGCGGCCAGCAGCAGGGCGGCCATCTCGGCGAAGCCTTCGCCGCCCGCGGCGTCGGTGACGTAGGCTGGCGCATGCGGCAGCTCGTGCAGCACCTCGCGCACGTTCGCCACGCCGACCGACAGCGGGAAGTGCTCGAACATGGCCGCATCGTTGGCCGAGTCGCCAATGAACAGCCACTCTTCCTTGTTCGCGTCCACATCGTCGCCCAGCAGTTCCGCGACGCACAGCCGGCTCATGCTCAGCTTGTCGTGCCTGCCGAACCAGCCGTTGACGTGGATCGAGCTGACCGTGGCGGTCATGCCGGCCTCACGCATCATCAGGGCGATGCGCTCGACCGCCGCCGGCGGCAGCGGCGCGACATCCTCGGCATGGTCGACGGCCAGGTCGGCCGCATGCCAGTGCTGGTCGGAGGCCAGCGCGCAGCCGGGCACCTCGCGCAGGATGCGCGCGCCCAGTTCGGCGATCCGCTCCAGGTTGCGGCGCCGCGTGGCCTCGTCGTCCAGGTAGCGGGTATGCAGACGGCCCTCGCGCAGATGGGAGTAGAACGCGCCGTTCTCCCCGATGATCGCGTCCACCGGCCAGAGCCGGGTCAGGATCTCCGCCCAGGCGATGCAGCGGCCGGTGACCGGAATCACGTGCAGTCCCGCCCGGCGCAGCGCGTCGATCGCCGAGTAGGTGGCAGCGGGCAGGCGTCCGCCGGTGGTCAGCGTGCCGTCGATATCGGTCAGGACGCCGCGTACCCGGCGCAGGGAAGAAGGGTCTAGGGTATGGATCGGTTGCATGGCGGCGCATTGTACCGGGCACCGGATTAGAGGATGTCATCAAATCGTCACGAAAGGAAATCGTAAGGTTCCATTGGTACAAACGCGCCTTTTGCGTGACGGGTACGGAGGAGTAACATCCGACTGTCATAAAAAATGCATAAATTCGGCCTCGGAATTCCGACCCGAAGATAGCGAAAAAAGGAGAGCCGTCGATGTCCATTCCTCGTACCACGAAGCTGGCCGCCGCAATTGCCGCTGCCGCAGCCCTGTGCGGCGCCGGCACCGCGCATGCCGCCGTCGAGATCCAGTGGTGGCACGCCATGCAAGGCGCGCTGAACGACAAGGTGAACGAGATCGCCAACAAGTTCAACGCCAGCCAGTCCGACTACAAGATCGTGCCGGTCAACAAGGGCAACTACGACGAGACCATGGCGGCGGGCATTGCGGCCTTCCGTGCCGGTGGCGCGCCGGCCATCCTGCAGGTCTTCGAAGTCGGCACCGCGACCATGATGAGCGCCAAGGGCGCGATCAAGCCGGTATCCACGGTGATGAAGGAAGCGGGCGAGAAGTTTGACCAGAGCGTCTATATCCCCGCGGTCGCCGGCTACTACACCTCGGCTAGCGGCGAGATGCTGTCGTTCCCGTTCAACAGCTCGACCACGGTGTTCTATTACAACAAGGACGCCTTCAAGAAGGCCGGTCTCGATCCGGAAAAGCCGCCCAAGACCTGGCCGGAAGTGATGCAGTACTCCGCCAAGATCAAGGCCTCCGGCGGCAACTGCGCCTACACCACCGACTGGCAGGGCTGGGTCCATCTGGAGAGCTTCTCGGCGTGGCACAACACGCTGTATTCGAGCAAGAACAATGGCTTCGGCGGCACCGATACGCGCCTGCTGTTCAACAGCCCGCTGCATGTCAAGCACATCGGCAACCTGCAGGACATGGTGAAGAAGGGTTACTTCAGCTACGGCGGCCGCAAGGCGGAGTCGGGTGCCAAGTTCTATAACGGCGAATGCGCGATGTTCACCGGCTCGTCGGCGACGCTGGCCAACGTGCGCAAGAACGCCAAGTTCGCCTATGCCGTGGCGCAGCTGCCGTACTACCCGGACGTGCAGGGCGCTCCGCAGAACACCATCATCGGCGGCGCCTCGCTGTGGGTGATGAGCGGTCGCAAGGCCGACGAGTACAAGGGCGTGGCCAAGTTCTTCAGCTACCTGTCGCGCCCCGAAGTTCAGGCCGACTGGCACCAGGCCACCGGCTACCTGCCGGTGACGACGGCAGCCTACGAGCTGACGAAGAAGTCCGGTTTCTATGAGAAGAACCCGGGCGCCGACGTGTCGGTGCAGCAGATGGTCGTGAAGACCACCGACAAGTCGCGCGGCGTGCGTCTGGGCAACATGGTCCAGGTCCGTACCGTGGTCGACGAAGAGCTGGAAGCCGTCTGGGCCGGCAAGAAGGAGCCCAAGGAAGCGCTCGATACCGCGGTCAAGCGCGGCAACGAGCTGCTGGAACGCTTCCAGCGCACCGCGCGCCAGTAAGGCCGCCGGCCGCTGCCACATCCTGCCCGTCGCTGCGGGCAAGGCTGACGGCAGCGGCCTTATCCCATCTTACGGGGCCGGCTTCCGGCCCCTCAGTTTTCACCTCGCATGGAAAAACGGGTCGTCTTTCGCTCGCCCTGGCTGCCGTATCTGCTGGTCGCGCCGCAGATCGCAATCACGCTGGTCTTTTTCTTCTGGCCCGCCGGCCAGGCGCTGTACCAGTCCGTCCTGCAGCAGGACGCCTTCGGCATCAGCCTCGAATACGTCGGCGCCGCCAACTTCGAGATGCTGTGGAACGACCCGAACTATCTGGAGTCGTTCCGCATCACCGCGGTCTTTGCCGCCGGCGTGGCGCTGGTCGGCATGTCGTTCGCGCTGCTGCTCGCCTATTTCGCCGATCGCGCCCTGCGCGCGGCGACCGCCTACAAGACGCTGCTGATCTGGCCGTACGCGGTCGCGCCCGCGGTGGCCGGCGTGCTGTGGATGTTCCTGTTCAATCCGACGCTGGGCATCGTCTCGTACGGTCTGCATGCGCTGGGCGTCGACTGGAACTTCCTGCTCAATGGCAACCAGGCGATGCTGCTGGTGGTCATTGCCGCCGCGTGGAAGCAGGTCAGCTACAACTTCCTGTTCTTCCTCGCCGGGCTGCAGAGCATTCCGCGCTCGCTGATCGAGGCCGCCGCCATCGACGGGGCAGGGCCGTGGCGCCGCTTCTGGTCGATCGTGTTTCCGCTGCTGTCGCCGACCACGTTCTTCCTGATGGTGATCAATATCGTCTATGCCTTCTTCGATACGTTCGCCATCATCGACGCGGTGACGCACGGCGGTCCGTTCAATTCGACCAACACGCTGGTCTACAAGGTGTTCCACGACGGCTTCCGCGGCATGGACATCGGCGGTTCCGCCGCGCAGTCCGTGGTGCTGATGGGCATCGTGATCCTGCTGACCGTGGTGCAGTTCCGCTACGTCGAGCGCAAGGTGCAGTACTGAAATCCGGCGCGCCTTCCCCGCGGGAAGGGCGCGCCGCTGCCGGCTCGCCGGCGAACGACTATTCCGCGAATTTCTGGCATCCCTGACATGGTAGAACGCCGTCCCTTCCTGGACTTCCTCACGCATCTGGTGCTGATCGTCGGCATCCTGATCGTGGCCTTTCCGGTCTACGTGACCTTCGTCGCCTCGACGCTGACGGCCGAAGAGGTGCTCGATGCGCCGATGACGCTGATTCCGGGCGCGCACTTCCTGGAGAACTACCGCACGGTGCTGTTCTCCGGCGTGGGCGTGGCCGCCTCGCCGGTGTCGACCATGATGATGAACAGCATGGTGATGGCGCTGGGTATCGCGCTGGGCAAGATCGCCATCTCGATCATCTCCGCCTTCGCCGTGGTGTACTTCAAGTTCCCGCTGCGCAAGACCTTCTTCTGGATGATCTTCATCACGCTGATGCTGCCGGTGGAAGTGCGCATCCTGCCGACCTACGAGGTGGTGTCGGACCTGGGCATGCTCGACAGCTATGTGGGCCTGACCGTGCCGCTGATCGCGTCGGCGACGGCGACCTTCCTGTTCCGGCAGTTCTTCCTGACGATTCCCGACGAGCTGGCCGAGGCGGCCCGCATCGACGGCGCGAGCCCGATGCGCTTCTTCGTCGACGTGGTGCTGCCGCTGTCCAAGACCAGCATCGCGGCGCTGTTCGTCATCCAGTTCATCTACGGCTGGAACCAGTACCTGTGGCCGCTGCTGATCACGACGCAGAAGTCGATGACGCCGGTGGTGGTGGGCGTGACGCAGATGATCTCGCGCTCCGGCGACGCTGCCACCGAATGGAACCTGGTCATGGCAACCGTGATGCTGGCGATGATCCCGCCGGCGGTGGTGGTGCTGCTGATGCAGAAGTGGTTCGTCAAGGGGCTGGTGGAGACGGAGAAGTAGGGCGTTTTTTTCGGGGGGGCTCGGGTCAATTGCCCTCTCCCCCAACCCCTCTCCCGCTGGGCGGGAGAGGGGAGCAATCCACCAGCATCCCGATTCCCGTCGGTGTGCTCCCCTCGCCCGCTTGCGGGAGAGGGGCCGGGGGAGAGGGCAGTGGACCACCGCCGCCCCCGGCACCAAACAGACAATCGCATTGAACCCGGGCCCAACCGGCCCCAGAAGACAACAACGATGGCAAAACTGTCGCTCAGGAACGTACAGAAGACCTACGCGGGCAACGTCACCGCGGTGCACGGCATCGACATGGAAATCGCCGACGGCGAATTTATCGTGATTGTCGGTCCGTCGGGATGCGGCAAATCGACGCTGCTGCGGATGGTTGCCGGACTCGAAACCATCAGTGGCGGCGAAGTCCATATCGGCGACCGGGTGGTCAACCAGCTGGAACCGGCCGAGCGCGATATCGCGATGGTGTTCCAGAACTACGCGCTGTACCCGCACATGAGCGTGTACGACAACATGGCCTACGGCCTGAAGATCCGCGGCATGGCCAAGGCCGAGATCGAGCAGCGCGTGCGGCACGCCGCGGGCATCCTCGAACTGGCGCCAATGCTGGAACGCAAGCCGCGCCAGCTCTCCGGCGGCCAGCGCCAGCGTGTGGCCATGGGCCGCGCCATCGTGCGCGAGCCGTCGGTGTTCCTGTTCGACGAGCCGCTGTCCAACCTGGACGCCAAGCTGCGCGTGCAGATGCGCCTGGAGCTGAAGGAGCTGCATCGCCGCTTGCGCACCACCAGCCTGTACGTGACCCACGACCAGGTCGAGGCCATGACGCTGGCCGACCGCATGATGGTGCTCAACGGCGGCCGCGTCGAGCAGATCGGCACGCCGCTGGAGGTGTACAGCCGGCCCGCCAGCACCTTCGTCGCCAGCTTCATCGGTTCGCCGCCGATGAACCTGATCCCGGTTACGCGTAACGACCTCGTTTCCAGCAACGCCGGCCCGCAGGCGCAGATGCGTGTGCTCGGCGCCGATGGGCAGCCGACCGACGCCACGCTGGGTCATTTGCCGATGGGCCTGCATCTGCCGGAGCAGGCGCTGCTGGGCCTGCGCCCCGAGCATGTCGAGCCCTGCGCGCCGGAAGACGCCATTGCCCATATCGATGTGCGCGTGGTGGAGGCGCTGGGCGCGGACTCCTACGCCTATGGCCTGCTCGGTGGCCAGCAGGTGGTGGCGCGGCTGGACGGCCATGCGCATGTCCGTGCCGGTGAGCGGCTGCCGGTGACGGCATCGGCCGATCATCTGCATTTCTTCGATCGCGAGACGGGCAAGCGTATCGAGGCTTGAGGCGCGCGATGCCCTCTCCCCCGACCCCTCTCCCGCAAGCGGGCGAGGGGAGAACACCGACCGGATCTGACACCCTGCCGGTTTGCTCCCCTCTCCCGCCCGGCGGGAGAGGGGCCGGGGGAGAGGGCACTCCGTCCGCAGCGAATGTCATGAGCCCGTCTTTCTCCCCTCTCCCGCCCGGCGGGAGAGGGGCCGGGGGAGAGGGCAATGCACCACCGACCTTCCCCATATCCGTCAAGCCACCCATGCCGACCGATACTCGTAACCTCCCCGCCTGGCCCTATCCCCGCACCATCGCCCATCGTGGCGCCGGCAAGCTGGCGCCGGAGAACACGCTGGCCGCAATGCGCCATGGCGCGAGCTTCGGCTACCGGATGTTCGAGTTCGACGTCAAGCTCTCCGGCGACGGGCGCGCGGTGCTGCTGCACGACGCCACGCTGGACCGCACCACCAGCGGGCGGGGCAGGGCCGATGCGCTGACCCTGGCGGAACTGGTATCGCTCGATGCGGGTTCCTGGCACGGACCGGCCTTCGCTGGCGAACCGGTGCCGACGCTGGCCGCCGTGGCGCGCTATCTGCGCGCCAACGATCTCCACGCCAACATCGAGATCAAGCCAGTGCCGGGCGCGGAAGCCCGTACGGGCGCCGCCGTGGCGCTGGACGCCTTGTCGCTGTGGGCGGACGCCAGCGTGCCGCCATTGCTGTCCTCGTTCTCCCAGGAAGCCCTGGCGGCGGCGCGCCGGGTCGCGCCCGCGCTGCCGCGCGCCTTGCTGCTGGACAAGCTGCCGCCGGACTGGCTGGACCGGCTGCGCCAGCTCGATTGCGTGGCGCTCGATGTCAATCACCGCGAACTCGATGAGAATGTGGTGAAAAAGGCTCACGAGTCCGGCTTTCGGGTCGCCTGCTACACCGTCAACGACCCCGAACGGGCGGCGCAGCTGCTGGCGTGGGGCGTCGATGGCGTGATCACCGACCTGGTTGACCGCATCCCTCCGGTCCCTGCCGACGGCAACTGAAGCCGGACCGAAACCGGCGCAAAACCGGTCCGGTCGCGCGCGAAAAGGCGTATCGAAAGGCCGCTGTAAGCAAGTGACGTAAAAAAGCCGCACTTTTGTGCCATGCCGGGGTTGGGCAGGGATGCCCGTGCATGCCAACGTCAAAAGAGGCTGGCCGTTTTCTCAAACGTGCTATTCTTACGCGCAGTGAAGACTTAGGTCCTTCCTCGCACAACTTGCCCCAACCGGCTTCTGTGTAACGGCACCGCAAGGTGCCGTTTGCTTAGTCGCCCTTCTGAGTTGTTTGCAATCCGCTAACCGGTCAAGCCGTGTCGCGGAAGGTTGATAAACCCGCTTAACTCCGGCAGACCCGGAGAATAGTGAGCGCCCCATGATGCAGCAGTATCAGAGCAATTCGTACCTCTTCGGCGGCAATGCGCCTTATGTCGAAGAACTGTACGAGGCTTATCTCCAGAATCCCACCTCCGTCCCGGACAACTGGCGCGCGTATTTCGACGCGATGCAGCACGTCCCCGCAGTCGACGGCACCAATTCCCGCGATATTCCCCACGCCCCGATCGTCGCTTCGTTCGCCGAACGCGCCAAGCAGGGCCCGATCAAGACCATCGTCGCTTCCGCCGACGTGGACATGGGCCGCAAGCGTGTCGCCGCGACCCAGCTGATCGCCGCGTATCGCAATATCGGTTCGCACTGGGCCGACCTCGATCCGCTCAAGCGCCAGGAGCGTCCGCCCCTGCCGGATCTGGATCCGGCCTTCTACGGCTTCTCGGAAGCAGACCTGGACATCGTCTTCAATGCCAGCAATACGTATTTCGGCAAGGAGTCGATGAGCCTGCGCGAGCTGCTGCAGAATCTGCGCGAGACGTATTGCAGCAGCATCGGCGCCGAGTTCATGTATATCAGCGACCAGGCGCAAAAGCGCTGGTGGCAGGAACGCCTGGAATCGACCCGCGCCCGCCCGGTCTTCACCGCCGAGAAGAAGAAGCACATCCTCGAGCGCCTGACCGCCGCCGAAGGCCTGGAGCGTTTCCTCCATACCAAGTACGTCGGCCAGAAGCGCTTCTCGCTGGAAGGCGGCGAGAGCTTCATCGCCGCGATGGACGAACTGATCCAGCATGCCGGCAGCAAGGGCGTGCAGGAAATCGTCATCGGCATGGCCCACCGTGGCCGCCTGAACGTGCTGGTCAACACGCTGGGCAAGATGCCGGCGGACCTGTTCGCCGAATTCGAAGGCAAGCACGTCGATGACCTGCCGGCTGGCGATGTGAAGTACCACAAGGGCTTCTCCAGCGACGTGTCGACCCCGGGCGGTCCGGTCCACCTGTCGCTGGCGTTCAACCCGTCCCACCTCGAAATCGTCAACCCGGTGGTCGAGGGTTCGGCCAAGGCGCGTCAGGAGCGCCGCGGCGAGTCGGGCCATGCCGAAGTGCTGCCGGTGCAGGTGCACGGCGACGCGGCCTTCGCCGGCCAGGGCGTGGTGATGGAAACGCTGAACCTGGCGCAGACCCGCGGCTACGGTACCGGCGGCACGATGCACATCGTGATCAACAACCAGATCGGCTTCACCACCTCGGACCCGCGCGACGCCCGTTCGACGCTGTACTGTACCGACGTGGTCAAGATGATCGAGGCGCCGGTGCTGCACGTGAACGGCGACGATCCCGAGGCCGTGGTGTTCGCCATGCAGCTGGCGGTCGAGTACCGCATGGAATTCAAGAAGGATGTCGTGGTCGACATCATCTGCTTCCGCAAGCTGGGTCACAACGAGCAGGACACCCCGGCGGTCACGCAGCCGCTGATGTACAAGAAGATCGGCCAGCACCCCGGCACCCGCAAGGTCTACGCCGACAAGCTGGCGACCCAGAACGTCGTGCCGGCCGATTTCGGCGACGAGCTGGTCAAGCAGTACCGCGCCGCCATGGACGCGGGCAAGCATACGGTCGATCCGGTGCTGTCGAACTTCAAGAACAAGTTCGCGGTGGACTGGATGCCGTTCCTGAACCGCAAGTGGACCGACGCCGCCGACACCGCCGTGCCGGTGACCGAGCTGAAGCGCCTGGCCGAGCGGATCACCACCATCCCCGAGCACTTCAAGGTGCACCCGCTGGTCGAGCGCGTGATCAAGGATCGCGCCGCCATGGGCCGCGGCGACCAGCCGCTGGACTGGGGCATGGGTGAGCACCTGGCCTTCGCCTCGCTGGTGGCTTCGGGCTACCCGGTGCGTATCACCGGCCAGGACGCCGGCCGTGGCACCTTCACCCACCGCCACGCCGTGCTGCATGACCAGAACCGCGAGCGCTGGGATGCCGGCAGCTACGTGCCGCTGCAGAACGTCTCGGAAGGCCAGGCGCCGTTCACGGTGATCGACTCGGTGCTGTCGGAAGAGGCGGTGCTGGGCTTCGAATACGGCTACTCGACCGCCGAGCCGAACGCGCTGGTGATCTGGGAAGCCCAGTTCGGCGACTTCGTCAACGGTGCGCAGGTCGTGATCGACCAGTTCATCTCGTCGGGCGAAGTGAAGTGGGGTCGTGCCTCGGGCCTGACCATGATGCTGCCGCACGGCTACGAAGGCCAGGGTCCGGAGCACAGCTCGGCCCGCATCGAGCGCTTCCTGCAGCTTTGCGCCGACCACAACATGCAGGTCGTGCAGCCGACCACGCCGGCACAGATCTTCCACCTGCTGCGCCGCCAGATGATCCGGCTGTTCCGCAAGCCGCTGGTCATCATGACGCCGAAGTCGCTGCTGCGTAACAAGGATGCGGTCTCGCCGCTGTCCGACCTCGCCAACGGTCATTTCGAAACCGTGATCGGCGAGAAGGAAGAGCTGAACGCCGCGAAGGTCAAGCGCGTGATCATGTGCTCGGGCAAGGTCTACTACGACCTCGTGGCGACCCGCCGCGAGCGCGGCCTGACCGACGTCGCCATCGTGCGTCTGGAGCAGCTGTACCCGTTCCCGCACAAGGCGCTCGCCGCCGAGCTGAAGAAGTACCCGGCCGCCACCGAGATCGTGTGGTGCCAGGACGAGCCGCAGAACCAGGGCGCCTGGTTCTTCGTCCAGCACTACATCATGGAGAACATGACCGAAGGGCAGAAGCTGGGCTACGCCGGCCGTCCTGCCTCGGCCTCGCCGGCAGTCGGTTACTACGCCAAGCACAACGAGCAGCAGAAGGCGCTGCTCGACGCGGCCTTCGCCAAGCTCAAGGGCTTCGTGCTGAACAAGTAAAGCCGAATGATCGCGGCATGCACCCGAGGGGGCATGCCGCGGTTTTTTCGAACGCATCCTCCCGAATACACGCAGATAACCGAGGAAACTCACACCATGGCCATTGTTGACGTCAAGGTTCCGCAGCTGTCCGAATCCGTCGCCGAAGCGACGATGCTCAACTGGAAGAAGAAGCCTGGCGAAGCCGTTGCCCAGGACGAAATCCTGATTGAAATCGAGACCGACAAGGTCGTGCTCGAAGTGCCCGCGCCGTCCGCCGGCGTGCTGTCGCAAATCATCAAGAACGACGGCGACACCGTGGTTGCCGACGAAATCATCGCCAAGATCGACACCGAAGCCGCCGCTGGCGCCGCTGCCCCGGCCGCTGCCGCGCCGGCTCCGGCCGCCGCCGCACCGGCTCCCGCTGCCGCAGCAGGCACGACCGGTGGCGTCGCGATGCCGTCGGCAGCCAAGCTGATGGCCGAAGGCGGCCTGTCGGCCGACCAGATCAGCGGCACCGGCAAGGACGGCCGCATCACCAAGGGCGACGTGCTGGCCGCCGGCTCGGCGCCGGCCGCCAAGGCCGCCGCACCCGCACCGGCCGCCAAGCCGGCGCTGCAGCAGGTTTCCGCACCGGTCGACACCGCGCTGGGTGACCGTCCGGAGCAGCGCGTGCCGATGAGCCGCCTGCGTGCCCGTATCGCGGAGCGTCTGCTGCAATCGCAGTCGACCAACGCCATCCTCACCACCTTCAACGAAGTCAACATGAAGCCGGTGATGGATCTGCGCAACAAGTACAAGGACCGCTTCGAGAAGGAGCACGGCGTCAAGCTGGGCTTCATGTCGTTCTTCGTCAAGGCCGCCGTCCACGCGCTGAAGAAGTACCCCATCCTCAACGCGTCGGTCGATGGCAACGACATCCTGTACCACGGCTACTTCGATATCGGTATCGCGGTCGGTTCGCCGCGCGGCCTGGTGGTGCCGATCCTGCGCAACGCCGACCAGATGAGCCTGGCCGACATCGAGAAGAAGATCGCCGAATACGGCGCCAAGGCCCGTGACGGCAAGCTGTCGCTGGAAGAGCTGTCGGGCGGCACCTTCTCGATCTCCAACGGTGGCGTGTTCGGTTCGATGCTGTCGACCCCGATCATCAACCCGCCGCAGTCGGCCATCCTGGGCGTGCACGCGACCAAGGACCGTCCGGTGGTGGAAGACGGCCAGATCGTCATCCGCCCGATCAACTTCCTGGCCATGTCCTACGACCACCGCATCATCGACGGCCGCGAAGCCGTGCTGGGCCTGGTGGCGATGAAGGAAGCGCTGGAAGATCCGGCCCGCCTGCTGCTGGACCTGTAATCTTCATCCGCGCGCGGCGCCCGCCGGTGCGGGCCGCGCTGCCGGAAGCCGCCGGGCCGGTCTTCGCGGACCGGCTGGCGACGCAACATCATGCCGCACGCCTGCCTGCCGCCTTCGAGCGCGGCGGGCGGGGGCGGGCGGCTCCAACGAGGAATTCCCATGAGCAAACAATTCGACGTGCTGGTGATCGGCGCGGGCCCCGGCGGCTATATCGCCGCCATCCGGGCAGGGCAACTCGGACTGAACGTGGCCTGCTGCGAAGGCAATGCCTACGATGATCCCAAGGGCGACGCACGCCTGGGCGGCACCTGCCTGAACGTCGGTTGCATCCCGTCCAAGGCACTGCTGGCCTCTTCGGAAGAGTTCGAGAACGTCCAGCACCACCTCGGCGACCACGGCATCACCGTGGGCGACGTCAAGGTCGATCTGGGCAAGATGCTCAAGCGCAAGGACGATATCGTCGGCAAGATGACCAAGGGCATCGAGTTCCTGTTCCGCAAGAACAAGGTCTCGCTGTTCAAGGGCTACGGCAAGTTCACCGGCAAGACCGCCGAGGGCTTCCAGGTCGAGATCGCCGGCAAGTCCGGCACCGAAACCATCGTCGCCAAGCAGGTCATCATCGCCACCGGTTCGAAGGCCCGCCATCTGCCCGGCATCCCGGTCGACAACAAGCTGGTCAACGATAACGAAGGCGCGCTGAAGTTCGACAGCGTGCCGAAGAAGCTTGGCGTGATCGGTGCCGGCGTGATCGGTCTGGAGCTGGGCTCGGTCTGGCGCCGCCTGGGTGCCGACGTCACCGTGCTCGAAGCGCTGCCGTCGTTCCTGGGCGCGGCCGACGAGGGCGTGGCCAAGGAAGCGCAGAAGCTGCTGACCAAGCAGGGCCTGAAGTTCAGCCTGGGCGTCAAGGTCAACGAAGTGAAGACCGGCGCGGACAACGTCACCGTCAGCTACACCGACAAGGATGGCAACGCGCAGACGCTGGAAGTGGATCGCCTGATCGTGTCGGTGGGCCGCGTGCCGAACACCGACAACCTGGGTCTGGACGCGGTCGGCCTGTCGACCGACGAGCGCGGCTTCATCGCCGTCGACGAGCACTGCGCCACCTCGGTGCCGGGCCTGTGGGCGATCGGCGACGTGGTGCGCGGTCCGATGCTGGCCCACAAGGCCGAGGACGAAGGCGTGGCGGTGGCCGAGCGCATTGTCGGCCAGAAGCCGCATATCGACTACAACTGCATTCCCTGGGTCATCTACACCTATCCGGAAATCGCCTGGGTGGGCAAGACCGAGCAGCAGCTCAAGGCCGAAGGCCGCGAGTACAAGTCGGGCCAGTTCCCGTTCGTGGCCAACGGCCGTGCGCTGGGCATGGGCGCCTCGGACGGCTTCGTCAAGATGCTGGCCGATGCGAAGACCGACGAAATCCTTGGCGTGCACGTGGTCGCCGCCAACGCGTCGGACCTGATCGCCGAAGCCGTGGTGGCGATGGAGTTCAAGGCCGCCAGCGAGGATATCGGCCGCGTCTGCCATCCGCACCCGTCGATGTCGGAAGTGATGCGCGAAGCCGCACTGGCGGTGGACAAGCGTCAGCTCAATATGTAAGCACGACGGTGTTCCCCCTCTCCCGCGTGCGGGAGAGGGCAGTCGACCGCCGGTTTTCCCCCTCTCCCGCTTGCGGGAGAGGGCCGGGGAGAGGGCAGTCGACCGCCGGTTTTCTCCCTCTCCCGCTTGCGGGAGAGGGCCGGGGAGAGCAACCGTCTTGCCGGTCAAGCGGAAAGAGCAGGATTCCAGGGGCAACGGTGCTTGGCCATGGCGTTGAGCATGCCAAGGACTTTTCGCATGGCTGCCACCAACGCCACCTTTTTGAGCT